>NZ_AUII01000003.1 GCF_000423625.1 Pseudonocardia asaccharolytica DSM 44247 = NBRC 16224 | reverse complement strand
GTGTGCATGGACGAGAAGCCCTACCGACTCCTGGCCGCCGCCCGCGACCCGATCCCCGCCGCCCCCGGGCACGACCGTCGAGAAGATTCCGAGTACGTCCGCCACGGCACCTGCTCGATCTTCGTCTGGGTCGAACCCCTGCGCGGCCGGCGCCGCGTCGACGCCCGACCGCAGCGAACCAAGACCGACTGGGCCCGCCAGGTGCACCACCTGCTCATCCACGACTACCCCGACGCCGAGACCGTCGTGCTGGTCATGGACAACCTCAACACCCACACCATCGGCTCGCTCTACGAGACCTTCGACCCCGCCACCGCCTTCGACCTGGCACAACGACTGGAGATCCATCACACCCCCCGACACGGCTCCTGGCTCAACATCGCCGAGATCGAACTCTCGGCGCTGACCGGCCAGTGCCTGCACCGGCGCATCACCGACCTCGACACCCTCAACATCGAACTCGCCGCCTGGCAACACACCACCAACGCCGATCAGCGCCAGGTCGACTGGCAGTTCACCACCGCCGACGCCCGCATCAAACTCCGCCACCTATACCCCAAGAGATAGCAGCGACGGTCTACTAGTCTGTGGCGGTGCCGCTGTATGCCGCCTACGGGTCGAACATGGATCCGGCGCAGATGAAGGAGCGTGCTCCGCACTCGCCGATGGCCGGGACGGGGTGGCTGCAGGGCTGGCGGCTGACGTTCGGCGGCGAGGACTTCGCGTGGGAGGGTGCGCTCGCGACGGTCGTCGAACATCCCGGCTCGCAGGTCTTCGTCGTCCTCTACGACGTCTCCGAGCACGACGCCGCGCAGCTCGACCGCTGGGAAGGCGGCGAGCTCGGACTGCACAAGAAGCTGCGGCTGCGGGTGCACACCCTGGAGGGCGACGTCCTGGCCTGGATCTACGTGCTCGATGCCTATGAGGGCGGGATGCCCTCCGCGCGGTATCTCGGCGTGATCGCCGATGCCGCGGAGCAGGCCGGAGCTCCCGACGACTACGTGGCCGCGCTGCGCAACCGCCCCAGCCGCAAGTCCCTCTGATCCGCGAGCGCGTCCTGCTGCCGGCCGCGGCACAGCAGATCCGTCCCCACCCGCGAGCACAGCCGACGCGACGATGGTGCGGGGATCGGCCGCGCGGGCGGTTCGGCGACGACGCCGGCCCAGGTGGAGACGAGCTCCCCGTTCTCCAGCGCGGCCCGGAGCTCGTACTCACCCAGTACCGCGGCCGCGTCGCTGCACAGGCAGGCGCCGTACAGGCCTGTCGTTGGTAGCTTCATGGCCCGACCGTCGCGCAGCCGCGCCCGGATGGGCAGGAGGTCTCGCTCGCCTGTGGATGGTTCGACCGTCCCGTGGACAGCTCACCCCGACTCGGTCGCGGAGGTGAGGGCGGCCAGCGCGGCTCGGGTCAGGATGCGGACGCCGAGGGGCAGGGCACGCTCGTCGAGGTCGAAGGTCGGCTGGTGGATATCGCGCATCGGGCCGGTCCCCGGCCACACCCCGAGCCGGCCCATCGCGCCCGGGGCGTGCTCCAGATACCAGGCGAAGTCCTCGCCGCCGCTGGACTGCTCGGTGGTCGCCGCCGCGTCGGGGCCGACCGCAGCCACCGCGGCGTCGCGCAGCAGGCCCGAGCTGACCTCCTCGTTGACGACCGGAGGCACGCCGCGGACGTGATCGAGCACGTAGCCGACCCCGGTGGGTGCCAGCAGCGCCGCGACCAGTGCGCGGATCCTGTCCTCGAGCTCGCCCCAGGTCGCGTGGTCGGCCGTGCGCAGCGTGCCTCGCAGCACCCCGTGCTGCGGGATCGCGTTCGCGGCGTCGCCCGCCTCGACCGCGCCCCAGACCAGCACCGTGCCCGACCGCGGATCGACCTGACGGGTGAGCAACAGCGGCAGCTGTGTGATCAGCAGTCCGATGGCCTGAATCAGGTCGGCGGTGAGGTGCGGGCGCGCGGTGTGCCCGCCCGGCGAGGTGAGCCGGATCTCCAGCATGTCGCACGCCGAGGTGATCGGGCCGATCCTGGTACCGAGCTTGCCCACCTCGAGCCGCGGGTCGCAGTGCAGCGCGAAGATCCGCTCCACACCCGCCATGGCGCCGCCGGCCACGGCGTCGAGCGCGCCGCCGGGCTGCACCTCCTCGGCCGGTTGGAAGATCAGCCGGACCCGCCCGGGCAGCGACGGCGCCGAGGCCAGCGCGAGCCCGGCGCCGAGCACGATCGCCGTGTGCGCATCATGCCCGCAGGCGTGCATCACCCCGGTGATGGAGGAGGCGAACGGCAGGCCGGTGGCCTCCACCAGCGGCAGCGCGTCCAGGTCGGCGCGCAGCGCGACACACCGGTCCCCGTATCCGACATCGCAGACCAGGCCGGTGCCGCCCGGCAGGGTGCACGGTTCGAGCCCGGCAGCCATCAGGCAGCGGGCGACCAGCGCGGTGGACCGGTGCTCGGAACGCGCGAGCTCGGGTGCCGAATGCAGGGTGCGTCGCCAGCCGGCGAGCTCTGCGCGGTTCCGGTCAAGCCACGAGTCGAGCCACGACGGCCCGCTCCCGGCCCCGATATCGGCCACCACCGGATCGGCGGTCTGCGGGCGATCCCGGTGCATCTCGAGCAGCGTCACCCTTCCTCACCGCCCTCCTGCATGGGCATCCGCCCATTCATCATCCACCCGTCCATGGTGCTCAGCCAGGCGGAGGCGCACCAACCTCAAGCCGGCTGTTCGGGGCGGCCCTCGCCGAGGGGAGGGCCGTCTGCTGCGGACGGCCCCATGGACGGAGACGAACGGTCACCACGGCCGGTGCCGGGTCGTCGAGCGGCGAAATCGGCCGCTCGACGACCCGGCACCTGTCGCGCGTCGCCGGACGGCGTGTCCGCCGGGCCGGATGCCCACCGGCGGGGCCGGTCGGCATCCGGTGTCCGCGACGGAGACAATGAGGGGCGTGTCCATGCCGGGTGACGACGAGCCGCGCCGGATCGGCGGCCGGTACACGCTGTCGGCGCAGTTGGGCAGCGGCGCCATGGGCACGGTCTGGTCGGGCTACGACGAGGTCCTGCAACGGCGGGTGGCGGTCAAGGAGCTGAAGGTCCCGCCGGGGATACCCGAGCACGAGGCGCTGGCCATGCGGGAGCGCATGCTGCGCGAGGCCAGGGCGCTCGGCGGGCTGTCCAACCCGAACGTCATCACGGTCTACGACGTCGTCGACATCGGCGGTGAGCCGCTCGTCGTGCTGGAGCTGCTGCCGTCGCGGAACCTCGCGACGATGATCGCCGAACAGGGACGGCTGACGAGCCGGCAGGCCGCGGTCGTCGGCTACGCCACCGCGGGAGCGCTGCGCGCGGCGCACCGAGCCGGTATCACGCATCGGGACGTCAAGCCCGGCAACGTGTTGGTCGCCGACGACGGGCGGGTCAAGCTGACCGACTTCGGGATCGCCCGCAATGCCGCCGACGCCCCGATGACGACGGCCGGGCTCGTGCTCGGTTCGCCCGCCTACATCGCGCCGGAGGTCGCCGCGGGCCAGGCCGTGGCCCCGGCCGCGGACCTGTGGGGGCTCGGTGCCACGCTGTTCGCCGCGCTCGAAGGCCGTCCGCCCTACGATGTGCGCGGCGATCCCGTCTCGACGATCACCGAGGTCGTCGACGGCGAGGTCCCGCGCCCCCGCGACGCGGGTCCGGTGTCCGAGGTCATCGCCGCGCTGATGGTCAAGGAGCCGGACCAGCGGATGCCGCTGGACGAGGTGCGGCAACGGCTACGCCCGCTGCTCGCCGATCCGGAGGATCCGCTGTATCCGGGCTCGCCCGACTCGCCGACGGTCGGCGGCGCCATCCCCCACCCGCGTCCCGCCGAGCGATCGGATGGGCACCGGCCCACCACGTCCAGCTCCGGATGGTCCGCGCCGTTGGCCGACGCGCCGGGCCCGCTGCCGATCGGGCTCGGATCGCCGCCCCGGCAGGTCGCGCCGGGGCCGGCACCGCTGCCGACCTCCCCCGGAGCGCTGCCCGGCATTCCCCTTGCACCGAACGGTTCGCCACCGCGCTCCCCGACGGGCTCGCCGAGCGGCCCGCCCCGGCCCGCGGTGGCGCCGGCCCGACCGGTGACGGCGACCGGGGCCCGGCCGGCCCGGCGCCGTGAGCCAGGTCTGCCGGCGTCATGGGCCGCAGCCCTGATGATGGCCGGCGCGGTGATCGTGTTGCTCGGCGCTGCGGGCGGCTGGGCCGTGACCCGGGCGCTGGCCGGGCAGTCGCCGCTGACGACCGTCACGGTCACCACCGCGCGCGCGGCGCTCAGCGACTACCACGACCCGGACGGGTTCGGGCTCGGCATTCCCGCCACCTGGACCCGGTCCCGTGACCAGCCCCCCGACGGCACACCGGTGGTGAGCTTCGTCAGCCCGGGCAGCACCGAGGAGCTGGTCGTGCAGCGGGCCGCGTCGGCCACCGCGGTGCTCGACGCGCTGACCCCGGAGCAGCTCGGCGCCGACGACGTCACCGTCGAGCCCGCTGTGCCGGTCGCCGGGGCCGCCGAGGGCGCCCAGGAGCTGACCTATCGGACCTCCGTGGACTCGTTGGAACAACGAAGCTGGCTGCGGATGGTCCCGGCGGGCGACGGCGTGTGGACCATCCGGCTCACGGTGCCTGCCGGGCCCGGCGAGGACATCTCCGCCGAGTTGTTCAGCACGCTCGTCGCCGGGTTCACACCACCCGGCGCCTGATCACGGCCGGAGCGCCGCGCGACACTGGCTAGGCTGCGGCGCATGAGCGTCCCCGAGGCCCCGCCGTCCGTCGACGTCGCCCACCAGGCCGCGGAGGCGCTGGCCAGGGCAACGGGCACGGTCGCGCACGACGTCGCCGTGGTGCTCGGGTCGGGCTGGCGCCCCGCCGCCGACCTGCTGGGCGAACCGGCCGTCGAGGTCCCGATGGTGGAGCTACCCGGCTTCGTGCCACCGGCCGTCGCGGGGCACGGCGGAACGATCCGTTCGGTGCCCGTCGACGAGCAGCAGGTGCTGATCCTGCTCGGCCGCACCCATCTCTACGAGGGCCACGGCGTCGGCGGCGTCGCGCACGGCATCCGCACCGCGGCCGCGGCCGGATGCCGCACCGTCGTGCTGACCAACGCCGCGGGCGGGATTCGCGAGGGGATGGCGGTCGGCGACCCGGTGCTGATCTCCGACCACCTCAACCTGACCGGGGTCTCGTCGCTGGTGGGGCCGCGGTTCACCGATCTGACCGACCTCTACTCCCCACGGCTGCGGGCGCTGGCCCGCCAGATCGACCCGTCGCTGTCCGAGGGCGTCTACGCGGGGCTGCGCGGCCCGCAGTTCGAGACCCCCGCCGAGATCCGGATGCTGCGGGGGATGGGCGCCGACCTCGTCGGCATGTCGACGGTGCTGGAGGCGATCGCGGCACGGGCCGAAGGCGTCGAGGTGTTCGGACTGTCGCTGGTCACCAATCTCGCCGCCGGAATGACCGGGGCACCGCTGGACCACGAGGAGGTGCTCGCGGCCGGACGGGCCGCGGCGACACGGATGGGTGGGCTGCTGCGCGAGCTGATCAGCCGGGCATGCGCACGCTGACGCCGCGGTTGCGCGATGCGGCGTTGCGCTGGGCCGCCGACGATCCGGATCCGGCGACCCGCGCCGAGTTGCAGCGGGTGCTCGCCGCGGCGCTGGCCGGTGAGGGGGATGCCGCCGCCGATCTCGCCGAGCGGATGTCCGGGCCGCTGGTCTTCGGCACCGCCGGGCTGCGCGGGCCCGTGCGGGCGGGGTCGGCCGGGATGAACGTCGCGGTGGTCCGCCGGGCAAGCGCAGGTCTGGCGGCGTGGCTGCGCGATCGCGGCGACGGCGGTGGGGTTGTGGTCGTCGGCCGCGACGCCCGGCACGGTTCGGCAGCGTTCGCGACCGCGGCGGCCGGGGTGCTGGCCGGTGCCGGGTTCGCGGTGCGGACGCTGCCCGATCCCGCGCCCACCCCGCTGGTGGCCTTCGCGGTGCGCGAGCTGGGTGCGGTCGCCGGTGTGGCGATCACCGCGTCCCACAATCCAGCCCCCGACAACGGCTACAAGGTCTATCTCGCCGACGGCGCGCAGCTCGCCCCGCCCGCCGATGCCGAGATCGAGACGCGGATCGCGGCGGCGCCCGCGGCGGTGTCGATCCCGACCGCCACAGGCGAAACCGTCGTGGACGTCACGGAGTCCTATCTGGACCGAGTGGCCCGGCTGCCGCGCGGCCCGGCGCGCGCGCTGCGGATCGCGCTGACCCCGCTGCACGGCGTCGGCGGTTCGACCGCGGTGCACGCGCTGGCCCGGGCGGGCTTCACCGGCGTCCACGTCGTCGCGGGTCAGGCCGCGCCGGATCCCGACTTCCCCACCGTCGCGTTCCCGAACCCGGAGGAACCGGGCGCCACCGACGCACTGCTGGAGCTGGCCGCAGCGGTCGGCGCGGACCTGGCTATTGCGCTCGACCCGGATGCCGATCGATGCGCGCTCGGCGTCGCGGCGCCGGACGGGACGTGGCGGATGCTCACCGGGGACGAGACCGGGGTGCTGCTCGGCGACCACATCCTGCGCGCCGGCGGGAATTCCGATCCGCTGGTCGTGACGACCGTGGTGTCGTCGTCGATGCTGCGCGCGGTCGCGGCGGCGCACGGGGCCCGCTATGCCGAGACCCTCACCGGCTTCAAGTGGATCGCGCGCGGCGGACCGGGACTGGTGTACGGCTATGAGGAGGCCCTGGGTTATTGCGTGGATCCCGACGCCGTGCGCGACAAGGACGGCATCGCCGCCTCCGTGCTGGCCGCCGATCTGGCGGCGACACTGCGCGCCCGGGGGCAGTGCCTGCTCGACCGGCTCGACGAGCTCGCGGTCGCGCACGGGGTGCACCACACCGAGGGGCTGGCGTTCCGGCTGAAGCCCGCAGCGCGTGATGCGGTGGTCGACCGGCTGCACGGCGCGCCGCCCGCCGGGTGGACGCTCGAGCGCCCCGCGCCCGACGTGCTGGTGTTGCGGCGCGGCGGCGAGCGCGTCGTGGTCCGGCCGTCCGGGACGGAACCCAAGCTCAAGGTCTACCTCCAGGTCGTCGAGCCGGTGGCGGGGCGTGCCGCACTGGCCGACGCGCGCGCCCGCGCGGCCGACCGGCTCGCCGCGCTCCGCACCTGCTACACACGACTTGTGAGTGCGTAACAGTGTTCTAACACTGTTACGCACTCACAGGGCCGGAGGGTACGCCGATGAAACAGCTCTTGATCGTCCACCACACGCCCTCGCCGGCGATGGCCGAGATGTTCGACGCCGTGCTGCGCGGGGCGACCGACCCGGAGATCACCGGCGTCGAGGTCGTTCGCCGCGCCGCGCTGGCGGCGACGGTCAACGACCTGCTGGCCGCCGACGGCGCCGTCCTCGGCACCCCGGCCAATATCGGCTACATGTCGGGGGCGTTGAAGCATTTCTTCGACCAGATCTACTACCCCACCCTCGACGACCGCCGCGGGCTGCCCTACGGGCTGTACGTGCACGGAAACCTCGGCGTCGAGGGCGCGGTGCGAGCCGTCGAGTCCATCGCCGATGGCCTTGGCTGGAAACGCGTCGTCGCCCCCGTGCAGATCCTCGGCGCCCCCGACAAGGCCGCGCTGGAGGCGTGCTGGGAGCTGGGCGCCACCGTCGCCGCGACGCTGTCGGAATAGCCGCGGCTACCGCGACGGGGGCGGGGCCGCGGGTCCCGTCCGCGTCGCCAGCCAGCGCTCGATCTCGCCGCGGAACATCCGCGCGATCTTCCGATACCCGGTGGCGTTGGGATGCAGTCCGTCGGCGAGGTCGCCGGGACGCAGCAGATCCGAGGTGTCGACGAAGCTGATCGAGCGCCCGAGAACCTGGTGGCGGGCCACCACCCGCGGGATGTGGGCGGCGAGATCGGCCCGCGCGGCCCTGGCCCGCGGCATCGGTGCCCATACCCCGGCCACGACGACGTGCGCCGCGGGCACCTGCGCATAGATCCGGCTCAGCAGGTCGTCCAGCCGCTGGGCGACGACCGCGCCGCTCGCCCCGCGACCGAGATCATTCGTCCCCGCATGCAACAGGATCACGTCCGGTCTGCTCGCGCGAAGCCAATGCCCGACCCGCGGGGCGAGCATGGATATCGTCCAGCCGGAATGGCCCTCGTGGTCGCGGTCGGGCAGACCGGATGGTCCGCGGGACAACGATCCGACGAACTCGACTGCCACGCCGTCGCGCCGCAGCAGCGTGAACAGCGGAGCCCGGTACCCGGCCGTTCCGGGGCTGCCGATCCCCTCCGTGCTCGACGCGCCCAGCGGCAGCACCCGCAGCGGGATCACCGGGCGGGCGGCGACGATTCGCGCACCGGGCTGCGGTTCCGGATCGGAGGCGGGCGTGCCCCCCACCGACAGCGACGTCACGACAAGGATCAGGGCGAACACCCCGACGACGGTTCGGCCGACCCGGCTTCGCACCGTAATGCCCCCGATCCTCGACTGCACCCCTCGGAATCTCGGTGCCGTGATCGGATCGTTACAACGGCGCGTCACCCCGTTCCGAAACGGTGTTGCGCTAGCCTCCTGCCATGCCCCGCCCCAAGGTGCACGACGAGTCGCTGCGTGACCGACTGCTCGAGCAGGCCGGGCAGACGCTGTCCGCGCAGGGCCTCGCGGCATTGAGCCTGCGCAAGCTGGCCGCCGAAGTCGGAACCTCGACCACCGCAGTCTATTCCCTGTTCGGCGGCAAACCCGCGCTGCTCAAGGCGCTGGTCGACGAGGCGTTCCACCGCATGGGGACGCATCTGGCCAGGGTGCAGCCCGGCGACGACCCGATCGACGACCTCGTCGCACTCGGTTTCGCCTACCGCGACAGCGCGCTGGCCGATCCGCACCTCTATGACGTCATGTTCGGCGGCGTGGTGGGCGAGCTGCCGTTCGAGGGGGAGACGGCCGCGGCGGCCGCCGAACCGTTCGGGCGGCTGATCCGATTCGTGGAACGGGCGATCGACCGTGGTGCGCTGCGCTCCGACGCCGACCCCGGCACGGTCTCGCTGGGTCTGTGGGCGGTCCTGCACGGCCTGGTATCGCTGCAGCTGCGCGACTTCCGGCTGCCGGCGGCGGCCGACCCGAGCGACGCGTTCGAGACGGTGCTCCGCACGGCGATACAGGGCTGGCAGGCGCGGTAGGGCGCCGTCGAGGGACGCGCTCAGCGCCGATGTTCGCTCCGCACGCTCCGCTCAGACCTCCCCGAACTGCCGGTCCCCCGCGTCACCGAGCCCGGGGACGATGAACGCGGAATCGTTGAGCCGCTCGTCGATGCTGGCGGTGACCACCCGAGCCGGCAGCCCGCTGGCGGCCAGCTGGTCGATGCCCTCGGGCGCGGCGAGGACGCATACCGCGGTGACGTCGGTGGCGCCGCGTTCGACGAGAACGCCGATGGTGTGCACCATCGAGCCACCGGTGGCCAGCATCGGGTCAAGGACGTACACCGGGCAGCCCACCAGTGACTCGGGCAGCGACGCCATATAGGGCATGGGCCGATACGTCGTCTCGTCGCGGGCGACGCCGACGAACCCCATCCGCGACTCCGGCATCATCGTGTGCGCCGCATCCGCCATCCCGAGGCCGGCCCGCAGCACGGGCACGAGAACCGGCGGGTTCGCCAGCCGGTAGCCGGTGGTGCGGGCGATCGGGGTGTGCAACGGCGAGCTGCACACCGGTGCGTCCCGGGTGGCCTCGTAGATCAGCATCAGGGTGAGCTCGCGCAGCGCGACCCGGAACGTCGCGTTGTCGGTCCGCGCGTCCCGCAGCGTGCTCAGCCGCGCCTTGACGAGCGGATGCTCGACAACCTGGACGTCCATGGGCAGCAGGCTAGCCGTCAGGGGACGGAGCGGCCGGGGGTCTCGCTCGTCCAGCACCACCGGCCGGACGCGTCGGGCCTGGCGCGCATCCGGTCCTCGAGCACCGGTTCGCGCTCGTGCTCCCGACATCCCGTGGCCGCCCAACAGTCGATCACGATCTCCGCTGCCGACGCGTCGACCCGAAGGAAGCTCTTGAACATCGGCGGGCGGTCGGAGTCGAAGAACACCGACATCAAGTTGTGCGCGGCGGGCGCGCCGCGGGCCGGCAACGGGTAGACCCGCCTCGCGGCCCGCCGCGCCCGCCTGCTGATCTGCTCCGGCGGGGTGCCCGTGCGCGGCGGGGTGATGCCGATCCGCTCGGCCATCAGGGTCGTCGCGTCGTGCGGGGAGATCGTCAGCCGGCCGCTGCCGAAGCGCAGCAGCGCGTCGTAGCGGCGGCTGAAATGCGCGAGCGAGTCGCCGCGCAGCGGGTAGCAGCGGAAGTTCTCCTCGTGACACGCCGGGGCCAGCGCGTCGACGTTCGGGATCTGGTGGGTGGCCGACAGGTACGCCCCCCCGCCGCCGTTCACCAGGTAGAGGATGGTGCGCCCGTCGTGCAGCCGGAGCGGGTAGCGCTGGTAGTTGTGGTCGTCGCCGCCGATCACGGCCACGTAGTTGCACGCGGGGTCGGTGACGATCTCGTTGACGTCGCCGACGGTGCCGCCGGCCTCGTCGACGATCGGGCAGGGCTGCAACGCCGCGTAGCTGTAGATCGGCTTGCCGGTGAGCAGGATCTTGGGCTTGGGACTGGTCGTCGAGACCCGGCGCAGCCACCGGCCCTGGTCGGCGTCGATCCGCCCGGTGATGCCGGTGTCGATGAGCACCAGCCGGACCGGGCCGGTGTCGATCACGCAGTACGGTCCGGGCTGGACGGCGAGCTGGCTGTCCGCGTCGCGGTACCAGCGCATGCCGGCGACGTCGGCGACCGTGACCGTCGCCGGGCGGCGCCACAGCAGCCTGCGCAGCGCGGCGCGCCCCCCGCGCCCGCCGGGCGGCGGCGGCCCGGCGTCAGGCGGGACGTCGCAGAACGTCGTCATGAAGCCGGTGAGCCCGTCGTACCAGTCGTGGTTGCCCGGCACGCCGTAGATCGGCCCCGAATAGTCGGCGTAGGGCCGGTAGAACCGGTCCTCGTACGCCCGGATCCCGCCCGCCGGGTAGATCACGTCACCGCAGAGGACCGCGAGGTCGGTGTCTCCGGCGGCCTCGAGCAGCACCGGGACCACAGCGTACTGCGACGCGTCGCCCTCGCCCGCATCGCCGAGCAGGGCCATCGAGACCCGGTCGCGCCCGGCGAACCGCTCGATCATCCGCTCGGCCAGATCGACCCGCGGTGCCGGCTGCACCGCCGTCAGCAGCCCGGGCAGCCTGCGCAACCACTCGCGGCGCATCTCGTCGGTGGGGTCGCCCAGCCAGCGGGCCAGCCAGTCGTTGCGCGCGGCCAGCAGCGGCCCCGGGCGCAGCCAGCTGAACCGCCCTGGCAGCGGCCGGAGCTTCCGGAAGTCGCCGAGCTGCCGACAGCCCCAGCCGGCGTTCGCCGCGGAGCTGCGGGACGGACCTGCCGGGCTCACCGGATGGCCTCGACGAACCGGACGACCCCGGCGGCGAGCGCCTCGGCGTGCCGTGGCGCGAGATCGATGTCCGGGAGCTTGGCGAAGCGATGATCCGAGGTGCGGGGAACACGCATGCCGTTGATCCTGGCATCACCACCGTCGTTTGATGCGGATCAGCCACCGATGATCACAGTGAGTGACCGATGTGGACGGTCGGTGACCTCGGAGTGGAGCCACCTCACCCATCAGACCGTGCCTCCGGAGCGGCCGCGGCGGACCCGCGGCGCCGACTGCCATGATCACGAGGAGTGTCCACGTCGGGGACGTTCGGACCGCAGCTCGTTTCGCCGCCGATGCGGTGAGTCGTCGAACGAGCGCGATCAGTGACGACCTGTCCCCGACATCCTGACCCGAACGGGTGGTAAGCCACAAACGCTGTCACACCTGAGCCGCCGCCGACGCTGTACTAGGTGACGAGGAGGTGATCCGGTGCCGGAGAACTCGACTTCCAACCATGCGGCGCTGATCGCAGCGGCGGAAAAGCTCACGCAGTGCGACGGATACGTCGTGCTGGCCGTCGACCCGCAGACCGGAGAGGTCGACGCGCACGGACCGTTCGACGGGCTGGCCGCGACGATCAAAGCCGACCAGCTGCGTCGAGACTTCGACCGCGGCGGTCTCGAGGACGTCACCGTCGGCGTCGTCCGGCTACACACCTCGACCTGATTCCCGGCACCGACAGACTCCCCATCCGGTTCCGTTGCCCCGGCCCCGCCCAGCACAGGCCGGGGCAACGGGGCGTTGGCCGAACACGCCGAGCGGCCGCCGCTAGGCTCCCGGCCGTGGCAAGCGACATCGTCCCGATCCAGCTCTCGCTCACCGAAGGCGACCTCGTCACGCTCTGGGCGCCCCGCTGGCGGGAGGACGGCGAGGAGTGGGAGGCCTTCCTCGGCGACGACGACGCGCTGTTCGCCTTCCCCGAGGTCGCCCAGCTCGCGGCGTTCGTGCGCACCCGGCCCGAGCACGACCTCACCGACCACCCCGCGTGGTCGTTCGTCCCCCGGCTGTCGGTCGCGGAGCTGACCCCGGAGGAGACGCAGCGCTACGACGTCATCGGCGTGCCCGAGCTCGTCGCGGGCGAGGCCGACACCTGGACGATCGCCGACCTCGCCACGGTCGTCGACATGGTCGGCTCGCTAGCCGATGTGTGCGATCTCGAGGAGATCACCCAGATCCTCGACTCCGCGCCCGGGTTCGGGCTGCTGCACCAGGGCACGCTGCCGTTCGCCGGACGCGAGGGCGGGCGGCTGTGGGCCCAGCTCGTCAAGACCGTCGCCGAGCGCTGGGACGACGTCATCGACGCGCTCGACTCGCTGGTCGTCACCCCGGACGTCGACCCGAGGGCGCTCGCCGCCGCCGAGCGCGAGGCCGCCGAGCTCGCCGAACGGGAGGGCGTGGGCAGCCCCGATGCCGACGATGCGCGGATCGAGGCCGAGGCAGTCGAGGGCGGGCCGTCCGACGAGCGGCCGCCGACGTTCTGGGAGGAGGTCGGCATCGACCCGATCCGGATCACGACCCGCTACGGCGAGTTCCTCACCCTGCGCTGCTACCTCGACGACAGACCGGTCTTCCTCGGCAGCGCCGGGAGGATCGACGTGTTCGGCAGCGAACGCGCGCTGGCCCGCCACCTCGCAGGCGCCGGCAAGGACGGGCACGACCTCGTCGCCGCGTCGACCTGGGACGAGGTCGTCGAGAGGGCCGCCGTCGGCGAGCTGGAGGTGAGCGTCGACGAACTCAACAACTACGTGCTCACCGGAATCGATCATGACCTCGCGGAGGGCATCCTCGCCGTCGATCCCACGCAGCTGGACCTGGCCACCGAACTGCTGCTCGACGTCGGCGAGTGGGCAGGCGACGACGGGCCGCGGGAGGCGCTGGCCGAGTCGGAGAGCCTGGGCTGGCTGGTGTCGTTCGTGATCCGCCCCGACCCCACCCGGCTGGCCCCCAGCCCGCCGTTCGACGCCGAGGCCGCCCGGTGGCGCGGGCTCGTCGACGACCTCGAGTCGCGCCTTCGCCGCCTGTGAGTGCGTAACAGCGTTAGAACACTGTTACGCACTCACAGGGGCCGCTGACCTGCGGTTGAGGCCGCGTCGACTCGGTCCCGGGATCAGGCCTGCAGTGCCGCGTACGCGGGCTTGATCACTTCGTTGATCAGCGCGAGCCGCTCGTCGAAGCCGATGAAGGCCGATTTCATCGCGTTGACGGTGAACCAGCCCAGGTCGACCCACCCGTAGCCGAACGTCTCCGCGAGCGCGGCCATCTCCGAGGTCATCGAGCAGCCCGACATCAGCCGGTTGTCGGTGTTCACGGTGACCCGGAACCGCAGCTTCGCCAGCAGCCCGATGGGGTGGTCGGCCAGCGACGGCGCCGCGCCGGTGTGAACGTTGGAGGTCGGGCACATCTCCAGCGGGATGCGCGTGTCCCGGACATAGGCGGCGAGCCGCCCGAGCTTCGCCGTCTTGTCGGAGCCGACCGCGATGTCGTCGACGATCCGCACGCCGTGCCCGAGCCGGTCGGCCCCGCACCACTGGATGGCCTCCCAGATCGACGGCAGCCCGAATGCCTCGCCCGCGTGGATCGTCACGTGCGCGTTCTGCTGGCGGACATACTCGAACGCGTCGAGATGCCGGGTGGGTGGATAGCCCTTCTCCGCGCCGGCGATATCGAACCCGACCACCCCCACGTCGCGGTAGCGGACGGCGAGCTCGGCGATCTCCCGCGAGCGGGCCGCATGCCGCATCGCCGTCAGCAGGCAGCCGATCCTGATCGGTCGCCCGGCCGCAGCGGCGCGTTCGGCTCCGGTACGAAAGCCCTCCAACACGGTCTCCACGACCTGGTCGAGATCCAGATCGCGCTCGACGTGCAGCTCCGGGGCGAACCGGACCTCGGCGTAGACGACGCCGTCGGCAGCGAGATCCTCCGCGCATTCGGTAGCGACCCGGCGCAGCGCCTCGGCGGTCTGCATGACCGCGACGGTGTGTCCGAACGTCTCCAGGTATCGCTCCAGCGAACCGGAGTGCGCGGCGCCCAGGAACCAGCCGGCCAGCTCGTCGGGATCTCGGGTGGGTAGCGACCGGTAGTCGATCGCGTCGGCCAGCTCGACGACCGTGGCGGGGCGCAGCCCGCCGTCGAGATGATCGTGGAGCAGGACCTTCGGCGCGTCGCGGATGTTCTCGATGGTCAGCGGCGCAGGCACGCCCACCACGCTATACCGCAGCGGAACACCCCGGAACGGACGAAGATCGTCCCCCATGCGGCGCAACATCGACGCCACGTCGAGTGGGAAACGTGACTCGCTACGCTCTGTTCAGCTCCCCATCCGGCTCAGAGGAAGCACGGTCAGCCATGAGCGATAACTCAACCCTGTCGTTCGACCGGATGCGCGGCATGCTCATGCGCGCTGCCGAGATCCGCGACAGCGAACAGCAGCAGATCTTCGACTCCCTCGACGAGATCCATGCCCGACTCACCGCACTCGACGCCCTCGGCACGGTCCGCAAGCGACTGACCGAACTGCCCGATCGGACCGAGGTCAGCGTCCTCGCCGAGCGGCTCGACGAGACCGTCGCGAAGCTCGACGCGCAGGACGCCGCGCTCGGGTCCGTCGCGCGCGCCCTGGAGTCGCTGCCGGACAAGCTCGCCAAGCCCTTCGCCCAGCTCGACGGCAGACTCGACGGCATGGCCGGGCGGCTCGAGGGGGTCTCCGGCCGGATGGACGGCCTGGACGACCGTCTCGGCGGCCTGCACAAGCGCCTCGACGACCTGGACAACCGGCTCGACCGCCACGAGATGCGCCTCGACGCCATGCCCAACGCCGTCGGGACCCCCATCAAGGAGCGCGTCGACGGCGTCGAACGGACGGTGCGCGAACAACTCGACGGCGCGCTGCGTTCGGTCGAGGAGACCGGTGAGGGCCTGCGCAACCTGCTCGGCGACACCAGCGTCGGTCTGCACCGCAGGCTCGAGGAGCTGGCGGCGCGCCCGGCCGTCGACCCAACCGAGATGCTGAACGCGCTGGCCGAGCGGCTGGAGGCGTTGACCGGACGGCTCGACGCCATCACCACCCGGCTCGATGCGGTCGAGGAGGGTCTCGGCGGGCGGCTCGGCGAGTTCAGCACCGGCGTCGAGGTGCAACTCGGCGTGCTGGGGACCGCGCTGGACCAGCGCCCCGACACCGCCGCGGTCACCGCGCTGGTGCACCGGGCGAACGAGGAGTCCGAGCGGCGCAGCGCCGGCCAGCTCGACGAGGCGATGGCGACGTTCGCGGAGCTGATCCTCGGCCGCGGCACCGGTGTGCAGGCGCCCCCACCGCCGCCGCGCCCCACCCAGCGCAGGGCGAGTCGGGCCAAGGCCACGGCGAAGAGCCCGAACGGGGTACCGGCCGACACCGTCGCCGACGACCCGGACTCCTGACCGGGACGGCTCCGGCCCGTCTCAGCCCCCGCCGCGGGCCGGGCTGCCCGGCAGCCTGCGCCACAACGGGTCGAGCTCGCGGACCCGCAGGACCCGCATCCCGAGCAGGGTGACGGGAGTGGCGACCACCAGCGCGAGCGCGAGCACGGTCCAGGCGCGGCCGACCGGGGCCCAACCGGTCAATGGGCCGGTATCGAGCAGGACGACCGCGCCGTAGGCCAGCAGCCCGCCGGCGATCGACGCGGCGGTCGTCCGGCCGACGGTGCCGAGCATCTCGCCGGTGCGGGCCCGGCCGAGCCGCCGGGCCACCAGCACCTGCCCGAGCACGGCCCCGAACGCGAACGACAGGGCGTTGGCTGCGGCCAGCCCCAGCACGACCCGCTCGGGCGGTAGCAGCACCGGGCACAGCAGCAACAGCGGGATCTTGAGGCCGACGATGAACAGCTGGATCAGCGTCGGGGTCCGGCTGTCGGTGAGCGCGTAGAACACCCGCAGCTGCAGCAGGGTGACCGCGTACGGCAGCAGGCCGAACGCCGAGGCCGCGAGCGTCGCACCGAGCCGGGCCGAGCCGCCCCCCGCGCTCCCGGCGCCGAGGGAGAACAGGGCGACGCCGACCTCGGTGCCGAAGAGGGTCAGCACCACCGTGATCGGGATGAGCGCCACCGCGGACAGCCGCGTGCCGAGCGAAAGGTCGGCCACGACGTCGTGCAGCCGTCCCTCCGCCGCGGCGCGGCTCATCCGGGGCATCAGCGCGGTCAGCAGCGAGACACCGAGAACCCCGTAGGGCACCTGCAGCAGCAGCCACGCGTAGCTGTAGGTGGCGACGCTGCCGGCGTCGGCCGCGGCCGCGACCCGGGTGGTCACGATGTAGCCCGCCTGGCCGATCAGCACGTAGAGCACGACCCAACCCGCGAGCCCGCCCGCCGCGGTGAGCCGCGGATCCCAGCCCCACACCGGGCGGTAGCGGAACCCGATCCGGCGCATCGACGGCAGCAGCACGACCGCCTGCACCACGATGCCGAGCGTGGTGCCCAGGCCCAGGACCAGCAGTTTCGTGTCACCCATCCGGACCGGGTCGAGGCTGATCTGGCCGGGGACCGCCGCGTAGGCCGCCAGCACGGCGAGCACCACGACGTTGTTGAGCACCGGCGCCCAGGCGAACGGCCCGAACACCCCCTTGCTGTTGAGGATCGCGCCGAGCAGGGCGCCGATGCCGTAGAAGAAGATCTGCGGCAGCAGCAGGTAGGCGAACATCGTGGCCAGTTCGGGGTTGGCCGAGTTGCTGGTCTGCGTGCCGAGATACAGCCGGGTCAGCAACGGCGCGGCGAGCATCGCGGCGACGGTCGCGAGCAACAGGGCGACCCCGGTGATGGTGAGCAGCCGCCGGGTGTATCCGACCCCGCCATCGGCGTCGTCGGTTTGGGCCCTGACCAGCAGCGGAATCATCACGCTCGTCAAGACCCCGCCGAGGAGCAGCTCGTAGACGATGTTCGGCAGCGTGTTGGCGATCGTGTAGGAGTCGTTGACGATGCCGAGTCCCAGCACGGCAACCAGCGCCAGCGTCCGCAGGAAGCCGGTGACTCGGCTGACCAGGCTGGCGACCGCTATGACGCTGCTCGAGCGAATCAGCGACGACCGGCCTCCGGACTCCGACGGGGCCGACGGTACGGGCGGCAGACGCGTGGTCGGCGGATCGGTGGGCGGGCGCGCCGCGTTCGGCCGGGGCGGCGGGCCGCCCGGCACCGGACGCGGGCGACCGACCGGCCCGGCGGGTCGGTCACCGCGGGTGCGGGGGCTCCGGTAGTCGCGCATCGGCCACCATCGTGCCCGACCCTCACCACCGGCGTGGCTTCGCCCCGTGCGTGCGTAACACTGTTCCCGCGATGCTGCGCGCTCACGAGCTGGACTAGGTTCCCCCTGTGACCGGGGTCCGTTGTGCGGTGCTGCACGCAGCGGTGACCGCGTCGGCCGCGGTCGTCGCACTGATCGTCGCGGCGGGAGGTCAGCTCGCGCTGACGGCCACACCGGTCGTGCCGGTGGCCGAGCGGCACCTGTCCCCCGGGAACCCCGGGGTCTGCCCCGGTCAGGAGGCGCCACCGTCCCCGGCGGCACCCGAGGAGCTCGTCCCCGGTGCGGCCCCACCCGCGCCACTACCCGTCCCCGACGAACCGGTGGGCGGGCCCCGGCTCGGCTCGTGCGGTCACGTGCTCGCCCCCGGCGCCACCCCGCCCCCGGCGGTCAGCGCGGCGGGATGGATCGTCGCCGACCTCGACACCGGCGCTGTGCTCGAGGCGCACGATCCGCACGGCCGGCAGCGCCCGGCGTCGACGCTGAAGGTCCTGACCGCGCTGGTGGCGCTGGAACGCCTCGACCTCGATACCGTCGTCGTCGCCACCGCGGGCGACGCACATGTCGACGGCAGCCGCGCCGGCATCGGACCGGGCGGCCGCTACACCGTCCGGCAGCTGCTCGCCGGACTGCTGCTCAACTCCGGCAACGACACCGCCAACACGCTGGCGCGCGCGCTCGGCGGCGTGCCGGCCACGCTGACCGCGATGAGCGCCGAGGCGGCTCGGCTGGGCGCGCTGGACACCCGGCCCGCGACACCGTCCGGCCTGGACGGTCCCGGGATGTCCACCTCGGCCTACGACCTCGCATTGTTGTTCCGGGCGGCTCTGGGCAAGCCGGAGTTCGCCCGGCTGATCGCCACCCGCTCGGTCGAGTTCCCCGGCTACGGCGACAAGCCCGGCTTCCAGCTCTACACCGACAACCAGTTGCTGCTGCGCTACCCCGGGGCCATCGGTGGAAAGACCGGGTTCACCGACGTCGCCCGGCACACGTTCGTCGGGGCGGCACAGCGCGACGGGCGACGGTTGGTGGTCGCGCTGGTGCGCGGCGAGCAACATCCGGAGCCGATGTGGCGCCAGGCCGCGGCGCTGCTCGACCACGGGTTCGCGCTGCCGGCGTCGACCTCGGTCGGGATGCTCGTGGACGCCGCCTCCGACGGTCCGGCCTCCCCGCAGCCCCCCGGGCATGGTCCCGGCCTGCAGGCGGCCGGCGGCGAGGACGGCGCGGGGAGCGGACTGACCTCCGCGCGGCTGTTCGCCGGGCTCGGTGCGCTCACCGCGGTCGTCGCGTTGGTCGTCGTGGTCGGGCGCCGACGCATCCCGCGGTGATCGGCCCCGACCCGGTCGCGGAAATACCGCGACTCGCGGGGGCGGGGTCAGCGGCGGTGGGCGGCGTCGCTGAAGAACCGCATCCCCAGCAACCCCATCACCACCCCGGCCCCGACCAGGCCCGCCGCGGTTCGCCCGTCCGGCCCCGAGTGCGTGACGACCTCGGGGCGGATCACCGCGGGCCCGGGCACCTCGGCGCGCTGCGGCAGCTCGTTCTCCCTGGCCGTGGCTGCCCAGGCCGTTACGAACAGCAGGAACCGCGAGACGAAGAAGACGAAGATCAGCAGACCGATGATCGAGCCGAACGCCGCGCCCGCGGGCGAGGCCGTCACCGTCCGCAGGTAGATCGTCATGATCTGCTTGAGGATCTCGAACCCGATCGCGCCCAGCAGCGCCGCCTTGAGAGCACTGCGCGCCGACACGGGCGCGCGGGGCAGCCGGGCGATGACCCACAGGAAGACCAGCCAGTTCGCGACCAGCCCCAGTACGACACCCGCCAGCCCGAGCAGGAACTGGGCCCAGCCCTGATCGCCCAGCCCGACGAGCTCGAGCAGGGTGCGGCCCAACCCGGTGCCCACGGCCGTCACCGCGAACGCGACCACCAGCGAGAGCCCGAGCCCGACCAGCGCGATCAGGTCGAACACCAGCTTCTTCACCGCGTTCGACGGCTGCTCCGCCTGCGCCCACTGCTCGGACAACGCCTCGCGCAGGTTGCTCATCCAGCCGACACCCGAATAGAGCGCGCCGAGCAGGCCGAGCACGCCGACCGCGCCGGCCTGCCCGATCGCGGTCTCGACGACACTGTTGAGGGTGCCGCCGAGAGGACCGGGCACCGCGCTGGTGATGCCGTCCTGCAGCTGCCGGAGCAGGTCGGGCTGGGCGCGTAGCACGAACGCGGCAGCCGCGAAGGCGATCATCAGCAGCGGCACGAGGGCGAGCACGCTGAAATAGGTGATGGCGGCGGCGTAGTGGTCGCCGTGGCTCTGTTTGTAGCGCTCCGCCGACCGCACGAGGTGGTCGAGCCAGGGGTAGCGCGCACGCAGCCGTTCGAGCTTCGTGGGCTGCTTGTCGCCGACCTCCGTCCCCGCAGTCTTCGCATCAGCAGCCACCGGGCCTCACCTCATGTCGTCGGCGATAGGAAGCCGATCTTCTCGTGGACGGACGCCAACGTCGCGCTGGCCACCTCACCCGCCCGGGTGGATCCGCGCGCGAGCACCCGATCGAGCTCGGCCGGGTCGTCGAGATATCCCTGTACCCGTTCCCGCAACGGGGCAACGAAGTCCGCGACGACCTCGGCCAAGTCCTTCTTCAGATCTCCGTAGCCCTTACCCGCGTAGTCGGCTTCCAACTCGCTGATCTTCTTGTCGGTGAGCGCGGAGTAGATCGTCAGCAGGTTGGCGATGCCGGGCTTCGCCTCGGGGTCATACCGGATCTCGCGCTCGGCGTCGGTCACCGCCGAGCGGATCTTCTTCGCCGAGACCTTCGGGTCGTCGAGCAGTTCCACGATCCCCGCCGGGGTGGACGCCGACTTGCTCATCTTCGTCGCCGGGTCCTGCAGGTCCTGAATCTTCGCCGCGCCCGCGAGGATGTAGGGCTCGGGCACCACGAACGCGGTGCCGAACCGGGAGTTGAACCGCTGTGCGAGATCGCGGGTGAGCTCGAGATGCTGACGCTGGTCCTCCCCGACCGGTACCCGGTCTGCCTGGTAGAGCAGCACGTCGGCGGCCATCAGGACGGGGTAGGTGAACAGGCCGACGGTGGCTCGCTCGGCGCCCTGTCTGGTCGCCTTGTCCTTGAACTGGGTCATCCGGCTGGCCTCGCCGAAGCCAGTGAGGCAGCCCAGCACCCAGGCCAACTGGGCGTGCTGGGGCACATGGGACTGGACGAACACGGTGCAACGGTCGGGGTCGAGCCCCAGGGCGAGGAGCTGGGCGACCGCGTTACGGGTACGCGCGGCGAGCGTCTTCGGGTCGTGCTCGACGGTGATCGCATGCAGGTCGGGGACGAAGTAGAACGCGTCGTGATCGTCCTGCAGGGCCACCCACTGCCGAATCGCGCCCAGGTAGTTGCCGAGGTGGAAAGATTCGGAGGTCGGCTGGATGCCGGAGAGCACCCGCGGGCGTCCGTCGGTGGTGGGGTCGATCCCGGTCATGGCCGCGATTCTCGCAGCCACCGAGGGTCCGAGGCCCTGCGGGCCTCGTGAGTACGAACGACCGTCAGAACAGTGTTATTCGCTCACGGGGCCGTCGGGCCCCGGCTCCTCCTCGGCCGGCGCGCGGTGCACGACGACCGTCCCGCGCTCCAGATCGATCGGACCGAGCCGCCACTTCTCGCCGTCGCCGGACTCACCGGCCTCGTCCCTGATCTTCGGCCCGGGGAACAGTTCACCGAGGACACCCATACCGACCACAGTACGCCCAGCTCACACCCCCGGTGAGTGCGTAACAGTGTTAGAACACTGTTACGCACTCACCGGGGCGGTGTAGGTGGTGGTGCGCTGGCGGATCGGCCTGCCCGCCGCCGTCGCGATCGCGGTCAGCTCGGCCACGGTGCGTGCCGAACCGTTCTCCGAGCCCGCCATCCGGCTGATCGTCTCCTCCATCAGCGTGCCGCCCATGTCGTCGGCCCCGCCGGCCAGGATCCGGGCGGCCAACGCGTCGCCGAGCTTCACCCACGAGCACTGCACATGGTCGATCCGGCCGTGCAGGGCCAGCCGCGCGAACGCGTGCACCGCCCGGTTGTCGCGTTCGGTCGGGCCCGGACGGGCGATCCCGGCCAGATAGATCGGGGCGTTGTGGTGCACGAACGGCAGCGGGACGAACTCGGTGAACCCGGCCTTGCCGTGCTCCCGGGCCGCGTCCTGGATCCGCGCCAGGGTGCGTAGGTGGCCGAGCCAGTGTCGCGGGGAGTCGACGTGCCCGTACATCATCGTCGACGACGACGGGATGCCCAGCTCATGTGCCGTCGTGACGACCTCGATCCACTGCGACGCCGGCAGCTTGCCCTTCGTGAGCACCCATCGAACCTCGTCGTCGAGGATCTCCGCCGCGGTGCCGGGGATCGAGTCCAGCCCGGCGTCCCGCAGCTCGGTGAGCCACTCGGCGGTCGACACCCCGGCCTTCGCCGCCGCGGACACGATCTCCATCGGGGAGAACGCGTGCACGTGCATGCCGGGCACCGCCGCCTTCACCGCCCGCACCAGATCGGCGTAGAAGCCCACCGGCAGCTGCGGATCGATGCCGCCCTGCATGCAGACCTCGGTGGCGCCGTGGGACACCGCCTCGACCGTCCGGGCGGCGACCTCGTCGAGCGAGAGCCGGAACGCATCCGCGTCGCGCTCCCGCTGGGCGAACGCGCAGAACCGGCAGCCGACGTAGCACACGTTCGAGAAGTTGATGTTTCGGTTGATCACGTAGGTGACCGGTTCGCCGACCACCTCGGCGCGCAGCCGGTCCGCGAGCCGGGCCAGCTCCTCCAGCGCCGTTCCATCGCAGGTCAGCACGGCCATCGCGGCCGCGGCGTTGGCCGGGTCGAGCAGCGCCGCGGGATCGGACGCGGCCAGCGCCAGCCCGGCGCGCACATCCGCGTCGAGCCGCTGTGCCGAGGCGCGCTTCGCCTGCGCTCCGCGCTGGGGTGGCGCGGCGGCCGGCCGGGCGGCGAGCTCGTCGCGCAGGGCGTCCCAGTCGCCGTACACCGAGTCGAAGTCGCCGCGCCGGTCGGCGGCCCGCCCGGTCGTGTCGATCGAGGTGTTCAGGTCGATCCGCCCGGTGGCCGCGAACCCGCCGTCCGGCTCCTGCCACAGTCTGCCCTCCACCCGCGCGTCCTCGTTCGCCAGACCGGTCGCCGGGTCGGCCAGTGCCGCGACGTGTGCGTGCAACCGGGTGTCGATCCACGGCGAGCCCGCCAGCACATACCCCGGGTACGCGGTCAGCCGCTCCCGCAGCACGAATCCGTACTCGGCCGACCGCGCCGCGAGCTCGTCGATCGCCGGCCACGGCCGCTCCGGGTTGACGTGGTCGGCGGTGACCGGCGAGACCCCGCCCCAGTCGTCGATGCCCGCCCGCAGCATCAGCGTGAACTCGTCGCCAACCAGGTTCGGCGGCGCCTGGATCCGCATCTTCGGCCCCAGCACCAGGCGGGCGACGGCGATCGTCGCGGCGAGATCGGCGAGATCGGCGTCCGGGTCGTTCGCCATCGCGGTGTCGGGCTTGGCCCGGAAGTTCTGCACGATGACTTCCTGGACGTGTCCGTGCGCCCGGGCCGCGGACCGGATCGCGAAGATCGACTCGGCGCGCTCGGTCCGGGTCTCCCCGATGCCGATGAGGATCCCGGTGGTGAACGGGACGCCGACGCGGCCGGCGTCGGTGAGGCAGCGCAGCCGGACCGCGGGCTCCTTGTCCGGGCTGCCGTAATGCGGCCCACCGGGATGCGACCACAGCCGGGTCGCGGTGGTCTCCAGCATCATCCCCATGCTCGGCGCGACGGGCTTGAGCCGGGTCAGCTCCGCCCACGACAGCACGCCCGGGTTGAGGTGCGGCAGCAGCCCGGTCTCCTCCAGCACCGCGATCGCGCACGACCGCAGGTAGTCCAGGGTCGAGTCGTACCCGCGGGCGTGCAGCCACTCCTTCGCGGCAGGCCAGCGGTCCTCCGGGCGGTCCCCGAGGGTGAACAGCGCCTCCTTGCACCCCGCCGCGGCCCCGGCCCGGGCGATCTCGAGCACCTCGTCGCGTTCGAGGAACGCCGCGGGCACCCGGTGCGGCACCGTCGCGAACGTGCAGTAGTGGCAGCGATCCCGGCACAGCCGGGTCAGCGGGATGAACACCTTGCGCGAGTACGTCACCACGCCCGGGCGGCCGGCGTGGCCCAGGCCCGCGTCACGCACCCGGGCCGCGGCGTCGAGCAGCGCGTCGAGTTCGCCGTCGCGGGCGGCGAGCAGCACCGCGGCCTCCGTGACATCCAGGACCGCACCGTCCCGCGCCCGTCGCAGGGCCCTTCGCAGCGCCGAAGCCGATGGGGCCGAAGCCGATGGGATCGACGCGGATGGAGACGGCTCGGAGGAGGCCGGGCGGGGGCGCTCGTCGTTCATGGGGCCACAGTAGGTCGTGGTTCGATGACCGTCGACCTATGCACGCTCGGCGCGGTCAAGCGACGTCGGCGGGCGTTCCGCCGGTCACCTTCAACAGCTCGGCGAAGGTCGTCGGGAACACCGCGTGCGGGATCCCGCCCGCGGCCCAGATCTGCAGGTGGCGCTCCAGCGCGCGATCGACCAGTGTGCGCAACGGCTCGGGATGCCCGACCGGCGCGACCCCACCGATCCGCTGCCCGGTGGCGGCGTAGACGAACTCCGGGCTCGCCCGCCGCACCCGCTGCGCGCCGATCAGCGCCGCGATCGTGGCCGTGTTCACCCGGTGGGCGCCGGAGGTGAGGACGAGCAACGGAGTCCCGTCGGCATCGAAGACCAACGAGTTCGCGATCTGCCCCACCTCGACGTCGAGGGCCGCGGCCGCCGCGGCCGCCGTCGCGGCCGCATCGGGCAGGATCCGCAGCCCCGCGACGCTGGCCGGGTCGGCCCCGGCCGCGGTCAGGTGGGCACGGACGCGGTCCACGTTGGGGTGGCTGATCGCCCCACTCGGCTCAGGATTCGGCGAACTGCTCACCCGGGCATTCGACCATGTCGCCCCGCCGGCGACTCGGGGATATCCGCGCCGTCGCGGCTCAGCGCCGATACCGCACGGTGACCGGCGCATGATCGGACCAGCGCCGGTCGTAGCTGGGCGCGCGCTCCACCGCCGCGCTGCGGGCGCGGGCCGCGAGGCCGGGGGTCGCGACCTGATAGTCGATGCGCCAGCCGGTGTCGTTGTCGAAGGCCCGCCCGCGATACGACCACCACGTGTACGGTCCGTCGACGTCCGGGTGCAGCATCCGCACCACATCGACGTAGCCGGACGCGAACAGCGACCCGATCCACTCCCGCTCGTGCGGGAGGAACCCGGAGTTCTTGCCGTTTCCACGCCAGTTGCGCAGGTCGGCGCGGGTATGGGCGATGTTCCAGTCGCCGCACACGAGCACCTCGCGGTCCTCCGCGGCGGCCTTCCCCCTGCGCTCGGCCAGATACGGGGCGAGCCCCGCCAGGAACCGGTCCTTCTCGTCCTGTTTGGGCGTGCCCGCGGCGCCCTTGGGCAGGTACAGCGAGGCGACGGTCAACCCGGGAAGATCCACCTCGAGGTAGCGCCCCGAGCCCGCGAACTCCGCCAGCCCCATGCCGATGCGCACCGCCTCCGGCTCGATGCGGGTCAGCACGGCGACGCCGCTGCGGCCGGGCGCGGTCTCGCACGGCGCGAGAGTGAGCTGCCAGCCGAGACCGTCGAGGGTGGCGAGCAGGCCGGCGGGCAGATCCTCCGGGCGGGCCCGGACCTCCTGCAGACACACGATGTCCGCGGTACTCGACGCCAGCCACGCGGTCAGACCCTTCGGTCCGGCCGCCCGGATCCCGTTGACGTTGACGGAGCTGACCGTGAGCGGTCCGCGGCCCGGCTCGGTGGCCGACAGTTCAGGGATCAACAGCGGCTACCCGTGGTCGGGGTCAGGCTCGCGTCATACACCCAGCGATCCTCGCCCGCCAGCTGGCGAAACCCGTTGGTGACGACGCGCTCGGCGTCGACCTGGTCGCCCTCCCGCAGGACGCCGACCGGCGCCAGCTCGGTACCGGGCGCCGAGCGGATGTTGACCTCGGTCGCCGTCACGGTCATGACGCACCCCGTCCTGCCGGTGGCAAGGCCGGTGAGCCCGCCGCGATCGATCATCGCGAGCACCGTGAGCACCACCCCGGCGACCAGCACGAACGTCCACCCCCGGAACGTCGACGCCTCCAGCTTGGGCATCTTGATCTTGGCCATGACCTCTCCCGGCGCGCAGTTGGGATCACCGTAGCGGAGTGCAACGGGTCGGTGACGGCGTCGATCGGGGGAATGATCAAGGGCGGGCGGTGGGGCCGGTCACCCCACCACCCGCCCTCGTCGCGCGAGCGGCCGGTTCAGGCCCTGGCGGCCTGCAGGTTCGCGTCCAGCGCGGCCAGGAACTCCTCGGTGGTGAGGAACGGCGCGTCCTTGTCGACCAGCAGCGCGAGGTCCTTGGTCATCTTGCCGCTCTCGACGGTCTTGACGACGACGTCCTCGAGCGCGGCGGCGAAGCCGATCAGCTCGGTGTTGCCGTCCAGCTTGCCGCGGTGGGCCAGGCCACGGGTCCAGGCGTAGATCGAGGCGATCGGGTTGGTCGAGGTCGGCTTCCCGGCCTGGTGCTGGCGGAAGTGCCGGGTGACGGTGCCGTGCGCGGCCTCGGCCTCGACGGTCTTGCCGTCCGGGGTCATCAGCACGCTGGTCATGAGACCCAGCGAACCGAAGCCCTGCGCAACGGTGTCGGACTGGACGTCGCCGTCGTAGTTCTTGGCGGCCCAGACGTACCCGCCCTCCCACTTCAACGCGGCCGCGACCATGTCGTCGATGAGCCGGTGCTCGTAGGTGAGCCCGGCCGCCTCGAACTTGTCCTTGAACTCGGTCTCGTAGACCTCGGCGAACAGGTCCTTGAACCGGCCGTCGTAGGCCTTGAGGATCGTGTTCTTGGTCGAGAGGTACACCGGGTAGTTCCGGGTGAGCCCGTAGTTCATCGACGCCCGCGCGAAGTCGCGGATCGACTCGTCGAGGTTGTACATCGCCATGGCCACACCGGAACCGGGGGCCTGGAACACCTCGTGCTGCATCGGCTCGGAGCCGTCGGCAGGGGTGAAGGTGACCGTCAGCGTGCCCTCGCCGGGGAACCGGAAGTCGGTGGCGCGGTACTGGTCACCGAACGCGTGGCGGCCGATGATGATCGGCTTGGTCCAGCCGGGGACGAGCCGCGGGATGTTCGAGATGATGATCGGCTCGCGGAAGATCACGCCGCCGAGGATGTTGCGGATCGTCCCGTTCGGGGACCGCCACATCTTCTTGAGACCGAACTCCTCGACGCGGGCCTCGTCCGGCGTGATCGTCGCGCACTTCACGCCCACGCCGTGACGCTTGATGGCGTTCGCGGCGTCGATCGTGATCTGGTCGTCGGTCTTGTCTCGGGACTCGATGCTCAGGTCGTAGTACTCGAGGTTGACGTCGAGGTACGGGTGGATCAGCTTGTCCTTGATGAACTGCCAGATGATCCGGGTCATCTCGTCGCCGTCGAGCTCGACGACAGTGCCCTCGACCTTGATCTTCGCCATGTCGGCCGGGCTCTCCTCTCGGGAAACTCGTGGTATCCGGTACGAGCGTACTGCTAGCCGGTGGACGCCACCCCGGGGATCGCCCCGCTGCGGAAGGCATCGACGAACAACGCGTGATCGGTCCGCACCTGGCCGGCGTAGTCCTGCGCGAACGCCGTCACCCAGTCGATGAACTCCTCCTCCCGGCCCGCGACCACGTTCGTGATCGCCTCCTCGGTCTGGAAGTCGACCAGCGAGTGGTCGGCGTCGGAGTCCGCGACGCAGTGCACCTTCGCCGTGGCCCGGCCCAGGTACTCGACCACCGGTGCGATCTCGGACGGCTCGGTGAGCTCCGACCAGTCCAGGTCGGTCGCGTAAGGCGAGATCTCGTTGACGACGAAACCGACGCCGTCGAGGTCGGTGTAGCCGAGCAGCGGGTCGGCGTGCGCCTGCAGCGCACGCTGGGAGACGGCGGTGCGATGCCCGTGATGCCGGAAATGCCGGGCGAGGGCGGGGTCGGTCACCACCCGCGACGGCGCCGCCACGTTGCCCTGCTTCATCGACAGCACGACGTCATTGTCCAGGGCCTGGTTGAACCCCTCGATGAGCACGGTGTACGCGGGCAGCCCGGCGCTGCCGATGCCCAGGCCGCTGCGGCCGGCCACGTCCTTGATCGCGTAGGTCACGCCGCGGAAGCGTTTCGACTCCGGGATCGTGCCCAGGTAGCGCTCGAAGGCCTCGGTGACGCGACCGCGCTCGTCGTCGTCGAGGCGGCGCAGGCCGGGACCAGGCCGCAGGATCCGGTCGACACCCTCCGTCTCGGTGATCCTGTCCAGCAACGCCACCCGGGTGCGCAGCTTGGCCAGCTGCAGCACCTGCTGCAGCGGGCCGTCGGTGTTGTCCAGGCGCAGCGCGAAGCCCCGCTCGTCGGCCTCGTCGAGGAAGAGGCGGACCTGGTCGAGGTAGGCCTCGGTATAGCAGCGCACGAGGGCGGTGATGTCCCCATCGGAGATCGCCTTGCGCCAGCCGAGCAGCGCGAGGCTCGCGGCGAACCGGGTGACGTCCCAGGTGAAGTGGCCGAGGTAGGCCTCGTCGAAGTCGTTGACATCGAAGATCAGGACCCCGTCGCCGTCCATGTAGGTGCCGAAGTTCTCGGCATGCAGGTCGCCCTGGATCCAGATGCGACCGCTGCGTTCGTCGGCCCACGGGTCCGCGCGCCCGGCCACGTCGGCGTAGAACAGGCAGGCGCTGCCCCGGTAGAACGCGAACGGGTCCGCCGCCATCTTCCGGAACTTGGTGCGGAAGGCGGCTGGAGCGACCGCCATGAGGTCGGAGAAGGCGTCCACCAGGGTGTCGACGATCCGCGCCGTGCGCTCCTCGGTCATCCTCCGATGGTGCCGTCGCCTCAGCTGCGGCGCCCAGCCGTCGCTGCCCGTCAGGGGGCGGTCAGCGTGGCCCGGGTGATGGTCACCGCGAGCGCGATCATGACCAGACCGAACCCGGTGTAACACCACACGTCGATCACCCGGCTGCGGATGGCCAGCAGACCGATCCGGTCGTCCGGGAGGAGGATCCGCAGCGTCGCCGCGACCAGCAGCGCGCCGCCGAGCAGGACCGATCCTTCCCGCCAGTGGGCCGTGAGCACCCGCACGAAGCCCAACACCATGATCAGCATCACCAGCAGCAGCGGTCCGTGCATCGAGAGCTGGGCGCGCAGGTCACGGCGACGGAAGAGGCTCACGCCGACAAGCTCCGTTCGGTGCCGATGCTCACTCCGACAAGCTCCGTTCGGCTGCCTCCACCACGTTCGTCACCAGCATCGCCCGCGTCATGGGACCCACGCCTCCCGGCACCGGGGCCAGCAGCCCCGCCACCTCGGCGACCTCCGGGCTGACATCCCCCACGAGCCCGAGGTCGGTGCGGGTGACCCCGACATCGAGGACCGCCGCGCCAGGCCGCACCATGTCGGCGGTGATCAGTCCCGGGGAACCCGCCGCGGCGACCACGACGTCGGCTCGCCGGACCTCCGCCGCCAGGTCGCGGGTGCCGGTGTGGCACAGCGTCACGGTCGCGTTCTCGCTGCGCCGGGTGAGCAGCAGGCCCAGCGGGCGGCCGACCGTCACGCCACGGCCGACCACGGTGACCCGCGCCCCGTTCAGCTCGACGCCGTAGCGCCGGCACAGCTCGACGATCCCGCGCGGCGTGCACGGCAGCGGGCCCGGCTTGCCCAGCACCAGCCTGCCCAGGTTCACCGGATGCAGCCCGTCGGCGTCCTTGGCGGGATCGATGCGTTCCAGCGCCGCACCGGAGTCGAGCGGTTTCGGTAACGGGAGCTGGATGAGGTAGCCGGTGCAGGCGGGGTCGGCGTTGAGCTCGTCGATCGCGCGCTCGACGTCGGCCTGGCTCGCCT
Source organism: Pseudonocardia asaccharolytica DSM 44247 = NBRC 16224 (assembly GCF_000423625.1). GTDB lineage: Bacteria > Actinomycetota > Actinomycetes > Mycobacteriales > Pseudonocardiaceae > Pseudonocardia > Pseudonocardia asaccharolytica. The sequence continues at coordinate 345,864 of NZ_AUII01000003.1, read as the reverse complement.
CGGCGGGCAACTGGCGCTGGATCGAGGCGATGCCGACCTTCGCGCAGTCGCGGTGCTTGGCCCGGACGTAGGACCGCGATCCCGGGTCCTCGCCGACGAGAACCGTGCCCAGTCCGGGGATCACCCCGGCCGCTGCCAGCTTCTCCACCCGGCCCACGAGCTCGGTGAGGATCGCGTCCAGCGTGGCCCGGCCGTCCATCACCGTCGCCGTCACGCGGCCCATTCTCGCAGAGGGCGCGAATCCTCGACCGCTCCGCGGGCCGCGGGTCGCCGCAAGGGCCAGGTGGCATCCCCCAAGTAGGAGGGCCGATCCGACCGATCGGGCAGGTGCCCGCCGCTATGAGCTCCCGCACGATCTCGACGATCGGCGACGAGGCCGATCGTGACCTCTGCCCCACCGGCGGGCAACTCCATTCTGCTCGGGGTTGATGACCTTCCTACCCGGCGCCCTCACCTTGGGTCTGTGGTTCATCGGATACCTCGACACCGCATCGCTGCCGGGTGGCATGATCCCGGCCGTCGCGGTTGGCCAGGTCGCTTAGGTGCAGGCGACCTATCTGCTGTCCTTCGTGCTGCTGACCCTGGCGACCCTGCGGCTGCCACCGGCGTTCAGCCTGGGCTTCACGGTCATCGACATCACGTTCGTGCTGGCCTTCCTCGGGATGACCACCGGCAACACCTCGATCCGGCAGGACCTGGGCGGCAAGGCCCTGCCGCTGGGCAACCCGGTCGTCAGGTAGCCACCTCGACCCTCACGCCGTCCGGTCCCGGGGCTCCCTCACCGGACGTCCCGGGAGTGGACGACCACTACGGTCGCCGGGCGGCGATGACGGTCGACCGGTGGCGCGGCCCGAACCAGGCCGACGATCTCGCCATGCTGCGTGCGGACCACCCGAACCTGCTGGCCGCGCTGGCCTGGTCGACCGAGACTCCGGGAGAGGCGGCGGCTGGGGCCCGGCTGGCGTCCGAGCTGCGCTACCACTGGATCGCGGGCGGCTTCCTGACCTACAGGCGGCGCTGGCTCGAGCGGTTGCTGGACCGGCTCGAGGCAGGCGTCCCGGAGCGCGGCGACGCGCTGTGGGTCGCCGCCTGGGTGGCCCTGATCCAGGGGGATCGCACCGTCGCCCGCCGGTACCAGCAGGAATGCGCGCGGCTTGCCGAGGACCTGGGCGACCGGGCGATGACGGGGCATGCGACGCACTGGGGCGCGCTGCTCGCCCTGTTCGAAGGCGACCTGCCCGAGGCGATCGAGCTCTACGGTCGGTCGATCGGGATCCACCGGTCGGTGGGTGATCTCGCCGCCGAGCTCACCGCGGCCTTCCAGCTGGCGATGGCGCAGGAGTACGCCGGCAACCGCCGGGATGCCCTGCAGACCTGCCAGGAGGTACTCGAGCTGAGCTCCCGGCACGGCGAGCTGTGGAGCCACGCCTACGCCCTCTGGGTGTCGGCGATCTGTCACCTGCACCAGGACAACCTCGGCGAGGCCAAGTCGGCCATCACCGGGGTGATGGAGATCGAATGCGACTTCCGGGACGGCGTGTGCACCGCCCTGTCCACCGAGGTGATCTCCTGGGTGGCGACGGCCTACGGGCACTTCGAGAACGCTGCTGCGCTCGCCGGCATCGCGCGCTCGGTGTGGCAGCACCTCGGTACGACGCTCGCGGCCTTCGGGCCGCACGCCCTCGCGGACGGGCAGGCCTGCGCCGCCCGGATCGACGCCGAGCTGGGCGCGGAGCGCGCCGCCGAGATCCGCGCCCGCTACGCGGGGGTCGGGGGGCCGGAGGCCGTGCGGCTCGGCCTGGACATGGCGGCGCGGGCCGGCCCGCCGGACCTCGGCGACCACCGCACAGCCGTCCTCCCCGCTGCCGGAGGTGGCCTCCCCCCTGACCGCTCGCGAGCGGCAGGTCGCGCTCGCGGCGCACCGTGGACGGGCACGTCGAGCGAATCCTGCGCAAGCTCGACTTCTCCTCGCACACAGGTGGTGTCCTGGGTCGCATCCACGACCGGGCAGCCGACCCGCGGCCGCGAGGCCTGACCGCGGGTGCCCGGTCCCAGGGCTCCCTCACCGGACGTCCCGGGAGCGGACGACCGGCACCGCGAGCGTGAGCCGTTGCAGCCGGTCGGCGACGAGGTTGAGCACGCCTTCTGGACTGCGCTCCAGCCGGCCGCGGACCAGCAGCGCCGAGCTTCCGATCGCCACCGGCCGGTAGCGCGCCCAGAGCCCCTCCGAACAGGTGATGTTGAGCATTCCGCTCTCGTCCTCGAGGTTGAGGAATGTGACCCCGCCCGCGGTGGCCGGCCGCTGCCGGTGGGTGACCAGCCCGCCGACCAATACCCGGGGCGGGCGGACATCGGGGTCGTAGGGGTCGAGACTGTCGACCCGCCGATCGGACCGATGCCCCGCCCGCCTCGCGGTCCCGGCCATCGCCCGCCTACCCACCTCGTCGAGCCGGTCGATCCGCACCGCGCCCAGCGCGTCGAGCCGATCGCGCAGATGCTGGATCGGATGGCTGTCCGGGGATATCCCGGTCGCCCACACATCGGCCACGGTCGTCTCCACATCGGTCATCCCCGGCAACGGGGGTGCACAGATCCCGACCGCCGCACCCGGGAGGTGCTCCGGTCGCACGGCCGCGACCACCCCGGCCGCCCACAGCGCCGAGCGCCGGTCGATCCCGAAGCAGCCGAACGCCCCCGCCATGGCCAGCGCTTCGGCCTGCGGCGCGGCGAGCCGCACCCGGCGAGCCAGATCAGCCAGGTCGCGATAGCGTCCGCCGCGCGTTCGCTCCGCCTCGACCTGTTCGGCGAGCTCGGAACCGACGGTATGCACCTCACCGAGCCCCAGCCGGATCGCCTGGCCGCCCGCGCTGCCCGGGTCGGCCTGCAGCACGGCGTCGGCGCCACCGAGGTTGACATCCGGGCCGCACCACCACCCCGTGCCGCCGGGCGTCCGCGACCAGCGACTGCGGCGAGTAGAAGCCCATCGGCTGGGAGTTGAGCAGCGCGGCGCAGAACGCCGCCGGGTAGTAGCGCTTGAACCAGGCGCTGTAGTAGACCAGCGAGGCGAAGCTGATCGAATGGCTCTCCGGGAAGCCGAAGTTCGCGAAGGCCAGCATCTTGCCGAAGAGCCTGTCCGCCACCTCGCCGGTGATCCCGTTGGCGGCCATCTCGGCGAAGAACCGGCCGCGCAGCCGCTCCACCTTCTCCGTCGAGCGTTTGGTGCCCATGGCACGGCGCAGCTCGTCGGCATCGGCGGCGGAGAACCCGGCGACATCGACCGCGATCTGCATGAGCTGCTCCTGGAACAGCGGCACCCCCAGGGTCTTCTCCAGGGCACCCTTCAGCAGCGGATGGTCGTAGTCCCAGGCCTCCAGCTTGTTGCGGCGCCGGATGTAGGGATGCACCGAACCACCCTGAATCGGACCCGGCCGGATCAGCGCGACCTCCACCACCAGGTCGTAGAACCTGCGGGGCCGCAGCCGGGGCAGGGTCGCCATCTGGGCCCGGGACTCCACCTGAAACACCCCGACCGAATCGGCCCGCCGCAGCATCTCGTACACCTCGGGGTCGTTCGGCTGCAGCTCGTGCAGCTCGACCCGCCGGTCGTGATGCGCGGCGACGAGGTCGATCATCTTGTGCAGGGCGGTCAGCATGCCCAGCCCGAGCAGGTCGAACTTCACCAGCCCCGCGGCCGCGCAGTCGTCCTTGTCCCACTGCACGACGGTGCGGCCGGCCATTCGCGCCCACTCCACCGGAACGACCTCGGAGACCGGCCGGTCGCAGATCACCATGCCGCCGGAGTGGATGCCCAGATGGCGCGGGAAGCCCAGCAGTTCGCCGGCCAGCGCGAGCATCTGTGACGGCAGGCCCCGGGCGTGCTACCGACGGCGAACCCGTGCCGGCGCTCGATCTGCTTGCTCCAGGCGTCCTGTTGACCAGGGGAGAAACCCAGCGCCTTGGCCATGTCGCGGACCGCGGAGCGCGGCCGGTAGGTGATCATGTTGGCCACCTGCGCGGCGCAGCCCCGCCCGTAGCGGCCGTAGACGTACTGGATGGCCTCCTCGCGACGCCCCGACTCGATGTCCAGATCGATATCGGGGTAGCCGTCGCGGGCCGGGGACAGGAAGCGTTCGAACAGCAGACCGCCCGCCACCGCGTCGACCTGGGTGATGCCGAGCGCGTAGCAGACCGCGGAGTTCGCCGCCGAGCCCCGCCCCTGGCAGAGGATGTCGGCCCGGCGGCAGAACTCCACGATGTCGTGCACGATCAGGAAGTAGCCGGGGAAGTTCTTGGCCTCGATGATCCGCAGCTCCCGCTCGACGGTCTCGACCGCCTCGGGGTACTCGGCGTGGCTGCCGTAGCGCCGGGCCACCCCCCGGTAGGTGAGCTCGCGCAGCCAGCTCGCCTCGGTGTGTCCGGGAGGCACCGGGAACGGCGGCAGATCCGGGGCGATGAGCTGAAGCTCGAAGGCGAGGTCGGCACCGAACGCCGCCGCCCGCGCCACCGCACCCGGATAGCGAGCCTCGAACCGGGCCGTCATCTCCGCGCCGCCGCGCAGATGCGCGGTGCCGGCCGGCGGGAGCCAGCCGTCGGCCTCGTCGAGACTGCGCCGGGCCCGGACCGCAGCCCAGCGCGCAGGCCAGCGGGAACCGGCCGGGAGCGGCGTAGTGCGCGGCGGTGGTGGCCACCGTCGGGACTCCCACCAGCCTCGCGACCTCGGCCAGCGCGTCGTTGCGCTCGGTGTCGCCCGGCCGCGCGTGGTGGGTGAGCTCGACGGCCACGTGCTCGCGGCCGAACCGATCGACCAGATCGTCCAGGGCGCGCGCCGCCGCGCCCTGCCCGCCGCGGCGCAGGGCCTGCTGGACCGCGCCCTTGCGGCAGCCGGTGAGCGCCAGCACGTGCCCCGCGGTATCGGCGACGATTTCGTCGAGGTCATAGACCGGGCGTCCCTTCTCCCCGCCGCGCAGCTGGGCGGCGCTGATCGTGCGACACAACGCCCGGTAGCCCTCCGGATCGCGGGCCAGCAGCAGGTGACTGCCCTCGAGGTCGAGAACCCCGTTCTGCGGTGCGCTCAGCCCCAGGCTCAGCTCCGCTCCGCTCCGCTCCGAAGATCGTCTTCATCCCCAGCTCGGCCGCCGCCTCGGCGAAGCGGACCACCCCGTCCATGCCGTCGTGGTCGGTGAGCGCGATCGCATCGAGCCCCAGCCGGGCCGCCTGCTCGACCAGTTCCTCGGGATGGCTCGCGCCGTCGAGGAAGCTGAAGTTCGAGTGGCAGTGCAGCTCGGCATACGGCGTACACGCCACAGGCCGGCGCGCCCCCGGATCCCGCGGCGCCCGGTACGGCTCGCGTTTGCGCGACCACGCCGGGCTGTCACCACCGTCGCCCCGCGACATCCCTGCCGGGCCCCCGGCGAGACACGCGCCGTCGCGCGGACGACCCGAGAGCATCGCTTCCAGCTCCGCCCAGCTGACGTCGGGATTGTTGAAGCCCATGACAACGAGCATACTCGAACATCAGTTCGAGTATGCTCGTTGTCCACAGGCCGCACGTCTCAATGGCAGCAAGCGATGAGTTCCGCGTCGCCATCTGGTCCATGGTCATGAGCACGCACGCGAGCCCAGGAGGAAACCTATGACCGGGAGCCGACCCGATATCGAGACCGGCGCGTCCGAGCCGGAACTGGTGAGCGTTCACCCCGCGACCACGGCGGTCATCCGTGGCGTCGTCGCGATGGCCGATCTCCGCAACTTCTTCGACAGGTCCTTCCGCATGCTGGCCGAGACGATCTCCACTCAGGGGGTTGACATCGTGAGCCCCGCATTCGGCCTCTACCGCGGCCATCCAGGCGACACGGTCGACCTCGAGGTCGGGTTCGTCACCGATCCCGCCATCCGGCCGGAGGACGAGGTCATCGCCGGTTCGCTTCCCGGCGGGCACGTCGCGCGCGCGGTCCACGTCGGCGGGTTCGACGGGCTCGGCTCCTCCTGGGAGCGACTGCGCACCTGGATCCAGGAACGGGGTCTGGCTCCAGGAACGGCTCGATGGGAGTTCTACGTCACCGAGCCCTCGCCCGAGATGGATCCATGTGACCTGCGCACCGAGCTCAACTGGCCGGTAGCCGATTGACAAGACCCGCGCGGCTTCCGGCTCCGAACCGGCGATCACCGGATCGGAAGGCGGCGGCGAGCCCGGGGCCGGCCTTCGGACGCGACGTCACTCGCAACGGTCCAACAGTGGATCCGAGCTCGCGCAGATCGGTGACAGGTGCGGCGCCGTGGCCGGCGAGGATTCCTCGGGAGACCCTGCGAAAGTCGACGCAAAGCGGCCACCCGGTCAGCCGTAGAGCGTGCCGATCAGTTTCTGGGCGATCGTGCTGGCGGGCGGGCGCCCGTCCGGGGCGGCGTTCAGGTTTGCCCACACCACCACGGTGACCTTGCGGTCCGGGTCGTAGGCGGTGAACGACTGGAATCCGGGCAGCTCGCCGGTGTGGCCGTACACCGGGCCGAACTTGGCGATGGCCAGACCGTAGCCGGGGGCCGCAGGGGAGCCGGGGTTGGTCGGCTGGACGCTCTCGAGCCGCTTGCGCTGCCACATCGGGTTCAGCAGCGTCCCGTCGCTGAGCGCCCTGCCCCAGGTCGCGAGGTCCGCGGCGGTGGAGATGGCGCCGCCGGCGGCCCAGGTCCAGGACGGGCTCGCGTCGGTGACGTCGTGAGGTCTGATCGTGCCGGCCTGGGCGGCGGCCAACTGGTCCGGCGGCAGCGCCTCGCTGCTCATCGTGGAGACGTTGGTGCCGTACATGTAGCCGCGCGGGTGTGGCGTCGGGATCGCCGTCACCGCGGCGTCCGGGAACGAGGTCTCGTGCAGGGCCAGCGGGGTGAACAACCGGGTCCGATACGCCGACCCGAGCGGCTGCTTGTCCACCTGCTCGATGATCAGGCCGAGCAACACGATGTTGGTGTTCGAGTAGTGATAGTCGGTCCCGGGCGAAAAGTAGGCCGGGTACTTGAAGCCCAGCGCGACCAGCTCCTCCGGCGTCCAGACCTTGGCCGGGTCGTCGTCGAGAGACTGGTTGAACTCCAGCGACTCGCTGTAGTTGTACAGGCCGCTGCGCATGTTCAGCAGCTGGGTGAGGGTGATGTTCTTCCCGTTCGGCACGTCCGGGCGGTACTCCGCCACGGGGGCGTCGATGTCCAGCTTGCCCTCCTGCGCGAGTTGCAGGATCACCGTGCCGGTGAACGTCTTGGTGATGGAGCCGATCCGGACGTGGTCGGCCACCGAGACCGGTTCCGACCCGGTATCGGTGCGCGAGCCGTACGTCGCGGACAGCTCGCCGTCCGGGGTGCGCACGATCATGACCGCGCCCGGCGTCATCAGTTCTTTCGCGGTCTGCTCGAACTGCGCGCGCAGCGCGGGCGACTCGGGCAGTGGCGCAGGATCGACCGGGGCGGCACCCGGTGGCGTCGACGGGGAACCGGAGCAAGCCGAGACCAGTGCGCCCACGCCCCAGGCCGCCGCGCCGACCAAAACGGCACGGCGGCTCACTCCGGCGCGGCCAGACAGTTCCGGTCCCAGCTCTTCTTCGGCCTGCTTCATCAGCTGTTTCCCCGATCCACCCAGGACGTTCGGCCGGCCACACGCTATGGCCATACCGGCCGGAGCACTAGTCAAGGCCGGTGGATGCACTCGGGTAGACGGCGTTGCGGCACCGCCCCGCTCGAACGGCGCGTCGTTCGGTACCGGGCGTTCAATCGTAGATCCCGGTCACCCACCACCCCTCCGTCCGACCGGACAGCAACAGCGCCATCCCGTCGTCGAGGAGCACCTGCAGCGACCACCCCCAGCCGGGTGCAGGACAGTCCGCGCCCGGCGAGCGCCCGATGCAGCTGCTCGGCCAGCCCGCGCGCGGCGAACGCGGCGGCGTCGACCCGCTCGACCGGAGGATCGAGCTCGACCTCCACCGCGAGCTCCTCGGGGGGACGCCTGCGCACCGGCGGACGTGGGTCGAGCCCACGGGCCAGCCGGTGGGCGAGCACGGCGTCGGCCCCGAACCGGGACGCGACATCGGACGCCGGCAGCGACCCGAACGCGCCCAGGCTGCGCAGCCCGAGCCTGCGCAGCAGGCCGACCAGCTCGGACCGGTCGACCTCCGGCTCCCGGTCGAGCTCCTCGACGCCGAGCGGCGCGAGAAACGCCGGTGTGCCACCGGGCTCGACGCTCACCCCCCGCCGGGCCGCGAGCACCGCGGCGAACAGGCCGTCGGCCACCCCGACCTGGCACTCCACCGCGGTGCGCGCGGCCACCTGGTCGACCAGCCGCTCGGCGGCCCGCTGCTCACCGCCGAAGTAACCCACCGGTCCGCGGGCGAGCAGCGCGACCAGCCCGGGCCGGATCACCTCGACGCCGGTCGCCAGCTCCTCGACCGCGGCCACCACCGGCTCGAACAACCGCGCGTCCCGCCCGGCATCGGGGGTGAGCACGGCCAGCTCGGGGCAGCGGGCCTGCGCCTCGCGGCGGCGCAACCCGCGGCGTACCCCCTGTGCCCTGGCTGTGGCCGAGTAGGCCAGTACCCGGTTGGCCACGACCACGGCCGCGGGCCGGTGCGCCGGAACCCGCTCGGCCTGCGCGGCGGCCGTCACCGGCCAGTCCGGGGACCACAGCGCGAGCACTCGGGCCGGGCTGCCGCTCGCACCCGCGTTCACCCGGCCGCCCGCGATCCGATCCGCCCGGCCCCGGCGGGCCCCGCCGCCCCGCCGGGCGCGGGCAGCAGCATCCCGGTGCTGCGCCCGGCAGGCCCCACCGCCCGGCCCCGCAGCCGTACCCGGACCCGGCGCGCACAACCGCCCAGTCCCCTCGCCGCCGAGACCCTGCCATCGCGGACACGAGCAGCTCAGCTCCAGATCGGCGCCCGGCCAGGAACCCAGCACCAGCAGCACCGCACCGCGCTGCCGCGCCCTGGCCATCAGCCGCTGCCGGTCCGCCGCGCGCATTCCGGCCCGCTCGGCCCCGGCGACCGTCACCAGGTCGATCCCGTCGAGCAGCGCCGCGGCGACCGCCACCAGCTCCCGCTTCGGGTGCGGGACCAGCGCCAGCCGCTCCAACCGCACGCCGGCCTCGGCCGCGGCCACCAGCCCGAGCCCCGGCCGACCGACCACAGCGGCCCAGGCCCCCCGACCGAGGCCGCCGCGAGCAGCGCAAACAGCAGCGAGGTGGTTCCCGGACCCGCGGCAAGCGCCACCGTCGACCCCCGGCGCAGCCCACCCGCCGGCAGTACCCGGGCCAACGGGGCCGTCACCGGGAGCATTCGCCCTTCGGACCCGGAGGACGGACCCGGCGGCGCACTCTCCGACCGGTCCTCCATCCGCCACAGCAGCCTGCGGGCCGCCGCCAGCCGGCTCGTTACATCGCCAAGCGCCGCCTCGACCATCGCGCTCCTCCCAGCAAGGTCGCGACCGCGCCGAGGGGAAGTCGGCATACTCGAACCAACGTTCGATACTCACTATAAGGCCCGGCCGGCGGAACCCTCAAGCGGGGCCGAACGACATCAGTGCGCGAAGTGCCGGGTGCCGGTCAGGTACAGCGGGACGCCCGCCGCAGCCGCGGCCGCGATCACCTCGGCGTCGCGCACCGACCCGCCCGGCTGCACGACCGCACGCACCCCCGCCGCCAACAGCACCTCCAGGCCGTCCGGGAACGGGAAGAACGCGTCCGAGGCGGCTACCGAACCGCGGGCCCGGTCGCCGGCCCTCGTCACCGCGAGCCGCGCGGAATCGACCCGGTTGACCTGCCCCATCCCGATCCCGACGGCCGCGCCGCCGGACGCCAGCAGGATCGCGTTGGACTTCACCGAACGGCAGGCCCGCCAGGCGAACACGAGATCGGCGAGCACCTCCTCGGGGACCGGGTCGCCGGTCGCGAGCGTCCACGATGCCGGGTCGTCGCCCGGCGCGTCGATCGCGTCCCGCTGCTGCAGCAGCAGCCCGCCGCTGATCGCCCGTAGCTCCGCGCCATCGCGCTGCACCGGCCCCGGCAACCGCAGCAGCCGGAGGTTCTTCTTGCGGGCGAGGATCTCCAACGCCGCCGGCGCGTACGACGGCGCCAGCACCACCTCGGCGAACACTCCGCCCACCTGCTCGGCCATCGCCTCGCTGACCTCGGTGTTCGCCGCGATGACCCCGCCGTAGGCGCTGACCGGATCGGTGGCGTGGGCCTTGCGGTGGGCCTCGGCGATATCGGAGCCGACGGCGATCCCGCACGGGTTCGCATGCTTGATCACCGCGACGGTCGGGACGTCACCGTGGTCGTGCGCGGCCCGCCACGCCGCGTCGGCGTCGACGTAGTTGTTGTAGGACATCTCCTTGCCGTGCAACTGTTCGGCGCCGGCCAGCCCACCCGGCCCGCCGACGTAGAGCGCGGCGGACTGATGCGGGTTCTCGCCGTAGCGCAACGTGGCCCGGCGCTCCCAGACCGCACCGGCCCAGACGGGAAACAGCCCACCCTCCGGCTCGGGGGCGAGCACCGATCCCATCCAGGACGCGACGGCGACGTCGTAGGTCGCGGTGTGCCGGAACGCCTCGGCGGCGAGCCTGCGCCGGTCGGCGAGCTCGAAACCACCGCACTTGACCTGCTCGAGCACCCACTCGTAACGCGCGGGGTCGACGACGACGGCCACGCTGTCGTGGTTCTTCGCCGAGGCTCGCACCATCGCCGGCCCGCCGATGTCGATCTGCTCGACACACTCCTGCGAGTCCGCCCCCGACGCCACCGTCTCGGTGAACGGGTAGAGGTTGGACACCAGCATGTCGAACGGCGCGATGCCCAACTGGTCGAGCTGGGTCAGGTGCTCGGACTTGCGGGTGTCGGCGAGCAGCCCGGCGTGCACCCGCGGGTGCAGCGTCTTGACCCGGCCATCGAGGCATTCGGGGAAGCCGGTGAGCTTCTCGACGGGAGTGACGGGCACCCCGGCGTCGGCGATGCGCTGCGCCGTCGACCCGGTGGAGACGATCTCGACGCCCAGTGCGTGCAGCCCGGTGGCCAGATCCAGCAGCCCCGTCTTGTCGTACACGCTGATCAACGCGCGCCGCACCGGCCTGCGTTCGTTCACCCGATCGTCACCTTTCGTCCGCTCACGCTCGCCCCGAACCGGGCCAGCGCGGCGACGGTGCCCACGAGCAACCGCCGCTCCTCGATCTTGATGCGTTCGTGCAGCTCGGCTTCAGTGTCCCCGGGCAGCACCGGCACCGCGTGCTGAGCCAGGATCGGCCCGGTATCGACACCGTCGTCCACGAGATGCACCGTTGCCCCGGTGATCTTGACGCCGTGGGCCAGCGCGTCGCGCACCGCCCTGGCCCCCGGGAACGACGGCAGCAGCGCCGGATGGGTGTTGATCATCGGACATCCGATGCCGGACAGGAACGCCGGCCCGAGGATCTTCATGAAGCCCGCGCTGACCACCAGGTCCGGCCTGTGCGCGGCCACCGCGACGGTGAGCGCGACGTCCCAGGCCGCCCGGTCGGGATGGTCCGCGGTGCACACGGCGAACGCCGGTACCCCCGCACGTTCGGCCCTGGCCAGGGCCTCGGCCCCGGTACGGTCGGAGGCGACGGCGACGACGTCGGCCGGATAGTCCGGATCGGCGGCCACGTCGAGCAGCGCCTGCAACAGCGTGCCCGAACCCGAGGCCAGCACGACGACACGGCAAGGAACAGGGAGCGCTACCCGGTGGGCACCGCTCGACAACGCAGGCAACCAGGGCTCCCCGATCCGCTTCGACGACAGCTCATGCCAGGTCAAGCGTAAGCCGCAGCACGCGTCACACCGTCGTCGCGTCCGATTCGGAGCCGTTCTCCCGGTCCGCCGGGCGTTCGGCCGCCGCGTCCTGCCGGGCACGCAGCGCCACCAGTTCGGCCACCGTGCGGGGAGCGGGTTCGGGATCGCTCGCCGGATCGGCACTGTCCGGCTCGGTGAGCGCGGGCTCGTCACCGTCGCCTCCCTCGCCGGGGTCGACGGGATCCGGCGCGCCGGTGGCCTCGTCGTGGCCGGACTCGTCGTGGCCGGACTCGTCGTCCTCGTCGTGGTCGGGGTCGTCCGGGCCGGGATCGAGCGTGGCCGTGGCCTTCCGGTCCGGGCCCGAGCGCTGGAACGCGGCGACGAGCATCGCGGGCCCGCCGATCCAGACCAGCACCGCGGGCACGACCAGCTCGGCGGGCAGCCGCACCGGGTCGAAGGGGCCGGTTGCGAGCCGGCCCCCGGAAAGCAGGGCCAGCAACCCGACCGCGAACGCGACCAGCACGGTCGCCGCACCGGCCGCGCGCAGCCGGGCCGCGCCGTCGGCGTGCGGCCCGAGCCGGCGCCGGCAGCTCAGCCCGACGAGGACGCCCGCGGCCAGCGGCAGCAGGACAACCCCGATCGCCCAGACCGCCGGTCTACTCACCGGCATCGCCGCGAGCAGCGGGAACGGCGGCGCGGGACCGGGTTCCGCGGCGAACGGCGACGCCGCCGACGTCCCGACCGACAATCCCGGACCCAGCGCCCAGCACAGTCCGGCGACGACCGCGTTGGGCAGGTAGGCCAGCGCGAGCAGGGTGACGCCGAGCGCGGCGCCGAAGCCGGGGGCGATCTCGGCGAACGCCTGCTCCACGGCGCTCGCGCGCAGCAGCAGCCCGGCGGTCAGCGCCAGCCCCCCGACGCCCAGCAGCGCGACCGTCCCCACGGCGGCCCCGCGCACCGCGGCAGCCCCCCAGCCCGGGACCCGCTCGCGCCATTCGGTGGGCAGCCCGCCCACCCGCAGCAGGCCGAGACCGGCCGCCATCCCGGCGACGACACCCGCCCCGACCATCGCGGCCCACGGCGTGGCGACCACGGCGGCGTCGCGGGGCAGCAGCGCCCCGGCCAGCACCGCGACCGCCGCGTGTGCCCCGGCCTGGGCCGCGAGCACGGGCCCCGAGTCGGTACGGATCCGTCCGCCCAGCCTGCGCAGCGACCAGCTCGAGCCGACGAGGACGACCGCGACCAGGACCAGCGTCGGCAGCAGCGGCAGCACGCTCAGCGGCTGGCCGTCCAGCTGGAGCGGAACCTGATGCGCGGCCAGCCACAGCGGGATCGCCACGGCGAAGGCACCGTCGACGGAGATTCCGGCGCCCGCCGCGAGCCCGACCAGCCCGGCCGCGACGACAGTCAGTGCGTAGCTGACGAGCACCGTGCCCATGGCCGCGGCCAGCAAGATGCGCAACCGGTCCAGGCCCTCGATTCCGGACGCGGGCTCATGGTCCCCGGCCGTGAGATCGGCCGATCGATCTGTCGTGGAGCGGGTTCCGCGCACCCGATCACCCTCGCAGCGGACGTCGCCGGTTTCGGGCAGGCGCGCCGGGCGCGCGCACGGGCGGCTGGCTCAGCCGCCCGTGCGATCGTCGCGGTCGGAAGCCGGGATCGTCCGGGTCTGCTCGGCCGGGGGCATCTCCTCGGCGCCGCCGTGCCGACCGGGCTGCTGCTCCGCGCCGGGACCCGGTTCGGCGCCGACCGGGCCCGGACCGGTGGGCGGGCCCGCCCACTCGGGCGGCCGGGGCAGGTCGGGTCCGCTCATCCCGCGGGTGACATCGACCGGCTGGGCGGGGCTGCCCGGCCATGCGGGCGCGGACTGCTCGGCCGCAGCGGGTGGCTGCGCCGGCGGGTACCCGCCATAGCCCGGCGAACCCTGCGGGCCGAATGCGGTGGTCGGCTGCTGCGAATACGCGCCCTGCTGCGGCGGGTAGCCCGGGGGCTGCGACGCGCCGTAGCCGCCGTACCCGGGATGCTGGGGGTAGCCGCCGTACGGGCCGTATCCGCTCGGCGGGCCCTGGCCGTACGGCTGCTGACCGCCATAGCCGGGCTGCTGACCGCCATAGCCGGGCTGCTGGCCGTACCCGGCGCCGAGGCCGGCGGACCCGCTCGCCCGACGGGGGGTCGGCACCTTCAGCAGGCCGAACTCCATCAGCACCGCGCCGACGAGGGCCGCGGCCTCGAGGAAGGCCAGCACCAGCACGACGATCAAGATGAACGGCAGGGAACCCGAGGCCGGGCCGCCGAAACCGCCCGCGAGATCGTCCAGACCGGAGCTGACGACGACCGCTCCCTGCAACGCGGCCAGTGCCCCCACCACGCCGATGATCGCTCCGGGAATCAGCATGGTGCGCGCCCGCGGCAGCACCGCGGACGCGGCCAGCAATCCCCCGCCCAGCAGCAGCTGAGGCGCCTGTACCAGGTAGAGGAGCGCGGCACTGGAGAACGCGCAGAAGTAGATGATCACCCCGAGCAGGCCGGCGGCAAGCACCAGCAGCCGGGCGGGACCGGGTGCGAGCTGCCGCGCTTCGTCGTCTCCGGTTTCGCCGCTTCGGGACGAGTCCTTCGCAACCGGTGTCTCGGCGGGCTGGGTCATCGAGTGCTCCTCGGTACCGCGGCTGGCCGCGGTCTCGGCTTGTTGACCGGCTCGGGGGGACGCTAGCCCATCGGCCCTGTCCGCGTGCGGTGGCCGCTCCCGACCATAGGAACGCGCGGAGGCGGCCACCGGTTCCCGGCGGCCGCCCCCGCGGGCTGTCGGTGAGCGCTGTCAGAGTGCGGCGACGACCTCCTTCATCAACGCCGCGGTCTCGCTCGGGGTCTTGCCGACCTTCACCCCGGCCGCCTCCAGAGCCTCCTTCTTCGCCTGCGCGGTACCGGCCGAGCCGGACACGATCGCGCCCGCGTGGCCCATCGTCTTGCCCTCGGGCGCGGTGAACCCGGCGACGTAGCCGACGACGGGCTTGGTCATGTTGGCCTTGACGAAGTCGGCCGCGCGCTCCTCAGCGTCGCCGCCGATCTCACCGATCATGACGATCGCCTTGGTCCCGGGGTCGGCCTCGAACGCCTCGAGCGCGTCGATGTGCGTGGTGCCGATGACCGGGTCGCCGCCGATGCCGATCGCGGTGGAGAAACCGATATCGCGCAGCTCGAACATCATCTGGTAGGTCAGCGTGCCCGACTTCGACACCAGCCCGATCGGGCCCGCGCCGGAGATATCGGCCGGGATGATGCCGGCATTGGATCTGCCGGGGCTGATGATGCCGGGGCAGTTCGGGCCGATGATGCGGGTCTTGCCGCCCTTGGCGACGGCGTGCGCCCAGAAGTAGGCCGAGTCGTGCACCGGGATGCCCTCGGTGATGACGACGGCGAGCGGGATCTCGGCGTCGATCGCCTCGACCACCGCGTCCTTGGCGAACTTCGGCGGGACGAACACGACGCTGACGTCGGCGCCGGTCTCCTTCATCGCCTCCTCCACGGTGCCGAAGACCGTGAGGTCCTTACCGCCGATCGTCACCGTCTGACCGGCCTTGCGGGCGTTCACGCCGCCGACGATGTTCGTGCCGGCCGCCAGCATCTTGGTGCTGTGCTTGGTGCCCTCGGAGCCGGTGATGCCCTGGACGATGACCTTGCTGTTCTCGTTGAGGAAGATCGACATCTCTCAGGCTCCCGCCGCTGCCAGCTCCGCGGCCTTGTCGGCCGCGTCGTCCATCGTGCCCACCTGTGTCACCAGCGGGTGGTTCGCCTCCTGAAGGATCCGCCTGCCCTCCTCGACGTTGTTCCCGTCGAGCCGGACGACCAGCGGTTTGGTCGCGTTGTCGCCGAGCATCTTCAGCGCCTCGACGATGCCGTTGGCCACCGCGTCACATGCGGTGATGCCGCCGAACACGTTGACGAAGACGGATTTGACGGCCGGGTCACCGAGGATGATGTCCAGGCCGGCCGCCATCACCTCGGCCGAGGCGCCGCCGCCGATGTCGAGGAAGTTCGCCGGCTTGACGCCGCCGTGCCGCTCGCCCGCGTAGGCGACCACGTCGAGGGTGCTCATGACCAGGCCCGCGCCGTTACCGATGACGCCGACCTCGCCGTCGAGTTTGACGTAGTTGAGGTCCTTGGCCTTGGCCTTGGCCTCCAGCGGGTCCTCGGTACGCTGGTCGACGAGGTCGGCGTGCGCCGGCTGCCGGAAGACGGCATTGTCGTCCAGCGTGACCTTGCCGTCCAGGGCGATGATCCTGTCCTGCGGGTCGCGCACCAGCGGGTTGACCTCGACCAGCGTCGCGTCCTCGGCGACGAAGGCCTCCCACAGCTCGACGATGACCCGTGCGGCCTCGTCCGCGACCTCGGCCGGGAGCTTGGCCTGCGCGACGATCTCGTCGGCCTTGGCTCTGTCGACCCCGGCGATCGGATCGACCGGCACCTTCGCCAGCGCCTCGGGACGCTCGACGGCCAGCTGTTCGATCTCCATGCCGCCCTCGGCCGAGGCCATCGCGAGGAATGTCCGGTTCGACCGGTCGAGCAGGAAGGAGAAGTAGTACTCCTCGGCGATGTCGCTGGCCTCGGTGACCAGGACGCGGTGCACGGTGTGGCCCTTGATGTCCATCCCGAGGATGGCCCCGGCCTTCTCGCGCGCCTCGTCGGGCGTCTCGGCGAGCTTGACACCGCCCGCCTTCCCACGCCCCCCCGTCTTCACCTGCGCCTTGACCACGACGGTCCCGCCGATCTCGGCCGCGGCGGCGGCCGCGTCGTCGGCCGTCTCCACCGTCCTGCCCGGCAGCACCGGGACTCCGTGCGCGGCGAAGAGCTCCTTCGCCTGGTACTCGTACAGGTCCACTCGGCTCTCCTGCTCGATCCGTCGTTCCCGGGTGGCCACGGGCGAGGGTGGGCGTGCCCCGGCACCACCCCGCAGGGGCCCGACCGTGCTGATGCTGAAGGACCCTAGCGACGCCGCCGGCACCTGCCCTGACCTGCCCCGGTGACACCGATCACGGTTGTCGCCGATCCCGAGGGAAGGTAACGAATTGAGGCTCGTGAGTGGGCACCGCGGCCGGATATGACTTACCGTCGCATCATGGAACCGGTCCAGTGTGGGTTGGACCACCTGGCCGAAACGGCTGGTGGATTGCGGTCCGTCGCCGCCGATCTCGCCCGGGCGACCGGCTACGCCCTGCGCACGTTCGGCTCACCGGGGGGCCTGCGCGGGCTCGCCGTGGAATGCACGTGGCTCGCCGCACATCTCGCGTCCTACCCGCTGGGGCTGCTGCGGGAGTCCTCCACGGAGAACGGCGTCTACCGCACCGATGCGCTCCAGCCGAGCCGGCGCAGCCTGGTCGTCGCCGATATGGCGGCGGCCGGCACCCCGATCCTGCTGGTGCACGGGATATTGGACAACCGATCGGTGTTCAGCGTGTTCCGCATCGCGCTGCGCAGGCGCGGGTTCGGCGCGGTGCACGCGGTGAACTACAGCGTCCTGACCGGCGACCTGCGAACCGCCGCACAGGAGCTGCACGGCCATGTCGAGCGACTGTGCGAGCAGACCGGAGCCGAGAAGGTCCATATCGTCGGGCACTCGCTCGGCGGGATGATCGCCCGCTACTACGTCCAGCTGATGGGCGGTTCGGCGAACGTCGACACGCTGGTCACGCTGGGCAGCCCGCACAGCGGCACGCTGGCCGCCTACGCGCTGCCCACGCCGCTGGCCCGGCAGCTGCGCCCCGGTTCCGAGGTGCTCACCGAGCTCGCCCAGCCGGCCCCCGGCTGCACGACCCGCTTCCTCGTCGTGTGGAGCCGGATGGACCAGATGGTCCTGCCCCAGCGCAACGCCCGCCTGCTCCATCCCGATCTGCACGTCGAGGAGCTGGAGCTGCGTGATGCGGGTCACCTCTCGCTGCCGATCGACCCGCGGGCGGTGCATTGGATCGCGACCCGGCTGGCCCAGTCGCATACGGAGAGTCACCAGTTTCGGCGCAGATCCCAGTGCCTGCACCGGATCCCGGAGACCGCGCGCACCGCACCCACGCCGGCCTGACACCCGAATGGAGTGATCTCGGCAACACACCTCCGGGGGAGTTGCCGATCGAGCGCCGGCCTCGCTAGGGTCCCCCGGTCCGTGTCACAGACTGATCACGGCGGTGAGCAGGTCCGACCCCGATCGGCCCTGCGGGATTCCCCACCCGGCACCGCCGCGATCCGGTGCCGCGGGCCGCCACATCGCTGTCGAGAAGGGCAGGTCTTGGCGCGCCACCGCTCCCCAAGCGGCGCCCAACCGGACCCCGACCATCGAGCGCCGACATGCGCGTTCGACGTTCAGGGGGGTCACCGGGTTCCGGCGCCACCGTCCGCATCGTTGCGCGGCCGCGCGACGATCGCCGCCATCGCGGCAGGTGCCGTCGTCGCGGCCGGGCAGTCGATGGTCTCCCTGCGCCCGGCCGATCCCGTCGAGGACGCCTACAAGAAGCTCGCCGCCAACGCCTTGATCCCGGTGACGGGCGTCGATGAGCCCGCTGCCGAGCGCGGTCCGGCCGCGATCCCGGCGATCGGCGGTGACCAGCTCGTCCCGGACTCCCTTGCCCTACCCGAGCTCGACCCGCGCTCCCAGGTCGACGTCCAGAACCTGACCAAGGCCGCGGACATCGGCGCCCAGCTCGCGAAGGAGGCCGCCCTGCTGCGGTCCGCGCTCGCGGAGGGAGCCCCGCAGGCCGCGCTGTCCGGTGGCACCGCCTATGCGCTGCCGGCCCTCGGCCGCCTGACGTCCGGTTTCGGCGGGCGCTGGGGCGTCATGCACTACGGCATCGACGTCGCCAACCGCATCGGTACCCCGATCTACGCCGTCACGGACGGGGTCGTCGAAGAGTCCGGCGCGGCCAGCGGCTTCGGGTTGTGGGTGGTGCTGCGGCACCGCGACGGCTCGCACAGTGTGTACGGGCACATCAACCGCTCGCTGGTCACGGTGGGACAACAGGTCTCGGCGGGCGAGCAGATCGCGGAGATGGGCAACCGGGGCCAATCCACCGGCCCGCACCTGCATTTCGAGGTCTGGCGGGCCGACGGAACCAAGATCAACCCGCTGGCCTGGCTGGCCGCCCACGGCCTGCGCATCTCCGGCGCTGGCGGCTGAGCGGTTCCACCATGCATTATGGAGCCATAACGCGCTGGAACGGACCGTCCCAACCGCGTTATGGAGCCATAACACGAACGTCGCCTACCTCGATCGTGCCGATCGATCTGGCGGCGGACGAAAGGGCGGTGGTGGAGGACGCCACCAACTCGGTCGACGGCGGCCTCGGGGCTCCCGGGCTCGAGCGCTACAGCTTCTGCAGTGGCACCCCGCCGATGAGCATCAGCCGCACGGTACCCGCGCTGCCGAAGTCGATCGTCACGGTGGAGTGCGGCCCGGACCCATCAGTCGCGACGACGGTGCCCAGGCCGTACTTGTCGTGGTTGACCCGATCGCCCACATCGAGGCTGATCGTGGGCGTCAGGCTGCGTTCGGGAACCCGCCAATCGCCCCTGCCGCCGCGCGCGGCGGGACGGCCGAAACCGAACCGGCCGACGGGCGCCGAGGGCCGCTCGGGCCGGCTACGCCGCCATTCGACGAGCTCGGCGGGAACCTCGTCGAGGAACCGCGAGGCCGGATTGGTGTTCGGCTGCCCGAACGCCGACCGGACGATGGCCCGCGACAGATACACCCGACGCATCGCCCTGGTGATCCCCACATAGGCCAACCGGCGTTCCTCGGCCAGCTCGCCCGGGTCACCCAGCGTGCGCAGATGCGGGAAGACGCCGTCCTCCCAGCCGGTGAGGAACACGACCGGGAACTCGAGGCCCTTGGCCGTGTGCAGGGTCATCAGCGTGACGACGCCCGAGTCGTCATCGGGGATGGAGTCGGCGTCGGCGACGAGCGCGACCCGCTCCAGGAACGCCGCCAGCGAACCCGGTTCCGGGACACCCGCCGCGACGTCGGAGTCGTCCGGATCGGCGACGGCCGCATCGCCGGCGAACTCCCTGGCGACGGTGACGAGCTCGGCCAGGTTCTCCAGCCGCGAACCGTCCTGCGGGTCCTCGCTGGCCTCCAGCTCCGCGGTGTAGCCGGTGCGCGCGTAGACCACCTCCAGGATGGCGGCGGTCTCCTCGCCGCGCTCCACGAGCTCCCCGAGCTCGTCGAGGACCCGGACGAACCCGGCGATGCAGCGCTGGGAACGGGTGGCCAGCGCGGGTATCCGCGCCGGCTGCTCGGCCGCGATCCGCAGCGCCGCCGCGAATGAGATGCGTTCCCGCTCGGCGTGCTCGGCGACCAGGGCCTCGGCCCGTTCGCCGATGCCGCGCTTGGGCACGTTGAGGATCCGACGGAGGCTGACCGTGTCCTCCGGGTTGGACAGCACCCGCAGGTAGGCCAGCGCGTCCCGGATCTCGCGGCGCTCGTAGAACCGGACCCCGCCGACGACCTTGTAGGGCAACCCGACGCGCAGGAACACGTCCTCGAAGACCCGGGACTGGGCGTTGGTCCGGTAGAACACCGCGACGTCGTAGTTGCGCACCGCGCCGGTGTCGACGAGCCGGTCGATCTCGGCGGCGACGAACGCGGCCTCGTCGTGCTCGTTGTCGGCCACATAGCCGACGACCTTCTCGCCGTCGCCCTGCTCCGACCACAGCCGCTTGTCCCGGCGCTCGGGATTGCGCGCGATCACCGCGTTGGCCGCGGACAGGATCGTCTGCGTCGAGCGGTAGTTCTGCTCCAGCAGGATCGTGCGGGCATCGGGGAAGTCCTGCTCGAACTCGATGATGTTGCGGATACTGGCCCCACGGAACGCGTAGATCGACTGGTCGGAGTCGCCGACGACGCAGAGCTCCGCGCCGGGCACGTCCTGCGCCGCAGGCGTCACCAGCTCGCGGACCAGCACATACTGCGCGTGGTTGGTGTCCTGGTATTCGTCGACGAGCACGTGCCGGAACCGGCGCCGGTAGTACTCGGCGACAGCGGGCAGCCGCTGCAGCAGCGCCACAGTCTCCATGATCAGGTCATCGAAGTCGAACGCGTTGGCCTGCCGCAGCCGGGCCTGGTAGGTGGTGTAGACCTCGGCGATTCTGCGCTCGAAGTCGTTGCCGGCCTTGGCCGCGACGTCCTCGGCGGACAACAGCTCGTTCTTGTGGTTCGAGATCTGGGCGGCGAGCCCGCGCGCGGAGAACTTCTTCGGGTCGAGCTCGAGGTCGCGTGCGACGAGGCCGACGAGGCGGCGGGTGTCGTCGGCGTCGTAGATCGAGAACGCGCTGCGCACGCCGAGGTGCTTGGCCTCCCGGCGCAGGATCCGCACGCACATCGAGTGGAACGTCGATACCCACATCGCGTTCGCCCGCCTGCCGACGAGCGCGTCGACACGCTCGGCCATCTCGGCCGCGGCCTTGTTGGTGAACGTGATCGACATGATCTCGCCCGGATGCACTCCCCGTTCGGCGAGCAGGTAGGCGATCCGGTGGGTGAGCACACGCGTCTTCCCCGACCCCGCACCCGCGACGATCAGCAACGGGGACCCGGAGTGCGTCACGGCCTCCCGCTGGCGCGGGTTGAGGCCCTCGAGCAGCTCGGCGCCTCGGGCCGAGGTGGGGGTGGCCATGTCATGGGAGGGGAGTTCGAACAGCGCACTCATCGTAAGAGGACACGGTACCGGCGAGACCCGACAGTGCACGCGACGACGCCGGTGTGACACACTGCCGAACGTGGCCATTCAGCGCGGACGATTTTTTTACGGGTGCCGGACCCCGGTTCCCGTCGCCGCCTGACCCACAGACCCGACGCCCCGGAGTCCACGAGGACCCGGGGCGGTTGCCTGTCACGGGCCGGTGGACCCCGAACGAGGAGGAGACCATGTCCGTGACCACCGATCAGGGCCGTGCCGAGGAGCTTCCCACCGCGGCGGAGATCGACGAGCTGCGGCTCCAGATCGACCGCCTGGACGCGGAGATCCTGCGCTTGATCAACCGTCGCACCGAGGTGTCGCGGCGTATCGGCGCCGCGCGGATGGCCGCGGGTGGTCCACGCATCGTCTACAGCCGGGAGATGGCCGTGCTCGCTCGCTTCCGCGAGCTCGGCGCCGAGGGCCGCGAGCTCGGAATGCTGTTGCTGCGGCTCGGCCGCGGCCGGCTGGGCGCGCGCTGAGATTTCCCCGCCGCCGCGAGGCCGAACCGTGGCAATGTGGAAGTCATGGGGACCGTCTTCGGGATCGTTGCGACGCTGGTGGCGCTGATCGGCCTGCTGGCCGCTCTCGGCCACCTGGGCTACCTGGCCATGCTGAACGGAAGTGCGAAGAAGCGGGGGCTCGCCGGCGGCGCCACGATCGACTACGTCAACAGCCGCTGGAAGGTCGCGGGCATCACGGCCGCGGTGGCGCTGCTCGGGCTGCTGCTCACCAGCGGTGGCTTCGCGCCCGACGTGCTGGGCCTCGTCCTTGGCGGCGGCGCCGGGCTGGCCGCCAAGCAGGCGCTCGACTCGACCCGGCGCGAGTTCCGCCGCCAGCTTCCCTGACCACGTCCATCACCGGTGGCATCGGCGGCGACCAGGCAGCTGACCAGGCGGTGATGATCCGTGAGCCACACCGCTTCGCACCGTGTCCATCGACTAGCGGTCGGTAACGATCGACGAACGGAGTTCCCCCGAACGAGTGACGTCGGTGAGCGGATGAATGACACTTGGTGAATCTCGGGCCGACCCGGTAGACATCCGGATGTTCGTTCGCCCGAGAGAGGATGTCGGAGCTGTGGCCGAGATCGTGCGCCGTGACGGCACCCCCGCCGGACTCCCCGGAGTGGTCACCGTCGCTGAGCTGTTGAGCCGCAACATCCCGGTCCAGCGCGCCACCACCGACACCGACGGCGACACCCCCGCGGAGTTCGTCTCCGTCGGAAGCCTGCTGCGCCGCGAGGGCCGTGCCCCGCACGCGGCCGACCGGCCGCTGCTCCCGCGAGCCAACCGGTACTCCGGCGAGGGCGACGATACGCAGACCACCGGCCGCTCGACGGCCGCCCGTCGGGCCACCATCGCCGCGGGCACCCTGGTCGCCGTCGGTTCCGTGCTCGGCGCCGCCGTATTCACCGAGGCGGCATCCAACAGCTCGGCGGCCCAGGACGGTCTGGGCGGAAGCTACCCCGGCCACGGTCTCCGCGACGGCGGCGCACCGAACGCGATGGCGACCGACGGTGGCGACGCCGGAGCCGGCGGTCTCGACGCCGGGATCCCCGCTCCGACATCGTGGATGACGGTCGCCTTCCCCACACGGCTGAACCCCGGCGCCACCGCGGGTTCCGACCTGCCCGGCGGCAGTGGCGGCAGTGGTACTCCCGCCGTTCGAGCGGCCGGGCCGTGGGTGGGCTCGCCGGTCGTCCAGGGCGCCGCCACCCCGGCCCCGGCACCCGGCAACCACGGCAACCCCGGCGGGGGCGGCCACGGAAGCTCCGGGAACGAGGGCAACTCCGGCAACCACGGCAACCCCGGTGGAGGCGGCCACGGCGCCGATTCCCCGACCGGGCCGGTCGGCAGCGCCGTCTCCGGCGTGACCGGAGCGGTGGGTGGCGCCGCCGAGGGCGTCGGCGATGCCGCGCCAGACCCGGTGGGCGGCCCGGTCAAGAAGCTCGGCTCCACGGTCAGCGAAACCGGCAAGGGGCTCGGCAACACCGCGGACGCCGCCGTCGGCACCGTGCAGAAGGTCGCCGAGCCGGTCACGGAGCCCGTCTCCGAAGTCGTGACCGGTGTGGTGCCCGCCGCGAAGCCCGTGACCGATCTGCTGGCGCCCCCGCGCGACAACAACGGGCACGGCGAGGCATCGAACGGCAAGGACACCCCGAAGCCCGTCAGCACGACGGTCGGCAAGGGTCTCGGCGGGGTCGTCGAGGGCGCGGGCCAGACCGTGGACAGCCTGGCGGGCGGCCTCCTGGGCTGAGCGGCCCGCAGGCGGCCTACACGAGCCTCCGGTCGGTGCCTATGCTCCCTGCGGCCAGCTCCGGCCGCAGGCGGCCTACACGAGCCTCCGGTCGGAAGCCCAGCGCGACAGCTCGTACCGGTTCGACAGCTGCGTCTTGCGCAGCACGCTCGACACGTGCGTCTCCACCGTCTTCACCGAGATGAACAGCTCGCCCGCGATCTCCTTGTAGGCATATCCACGCGCCAGCAGCCGCAGCACGTCTCGCTCGCGCGGGGTCAGCATGTCCAGCTCCGGGTCACCGGGCGGAGCGGCGCCGGGCCGATCGGAGAACACGTCGAGCACGAACCCGGCCAGCCGCGGGGAGAACACCGCGTCGCCACCGTGGACCCGGCGCACCGCATCCGCCAGATCCCGCCCGGAGATCGTCTTGGTGACGTATCCGCGCGCCCCGGCCCTGATCACCGCGATGACATCCTCCGCCGCGTCGGACACGCTCAGCGCCAGGAACACCACGCCCGGCAGATCGGGACGGATCTGCCGCAGCACCTCGGCCCCGCCGCCGTCGGGCATATGCACATCGAGCAGCACTACGTCCGGGCGAAGGTGCCGGATCGCGGCCACCGCCTCGTCGACGGAACCGGCCTCCCCGATCACCGCCACCCCGTCGACCCGGTCGAGCTCCGCGCGCACCCCGGCGCGGAACAGCCCGTGGTCGTCGACAAGGAACACCCGGACCGGGGCGTCCCCGCCCCCCGGCCCTGCCGTCTCGCCGCCGGTCATGACGCCGCCCCTTCCCGTTCGGTCTCGACCGCGATCCGCATCGACAGCTGCACCTCGGTGCCCTCCCCTGCCGCGCTGCGCAACCTGACCGTGCCACCGTGACGCTCCATCCTGCCCCGGATGGAGTCGCTGAGCCCATGCCGGTCGGCGGGCACCGCGTCCGGGTCGAACCCGACGCCGCGGTCCCGGACGAACACGTTCACCTCGTCGGGCTCGATCTCCACGTACACGCTGATCTCGCCGACCCCGGCGTGCTTGGCGGCGTTGACCATCGCCTCGCGGGTGGCCAGCACGAGCGCGCGCAGGTCGTCGTCGAGCGGGCGGTCGGAACCGACGAGCACCGGGCTCACGGTGAGCGCGTAGGCGTCCTCCACCTCCGCCGCCGCGTTGGTCAACGCCTCGGCGAGGCCCTCGTCCAGCGCGGGGTTCTTCGTGCTGCCACGGCCGTATCCGGTGGGGCCGTAGAGCCAATGCCGCAGCTCCCGCTCCTGGCCGCGGGCCAGCCGAAGCACCTCGCGCGGCTGATCGGACTGCCGCTGGATGAGCGCCAGGGTCTGCAGCACCGAATCGTGCAGATGCGCCGCGATCTCCGCGCGTTCCGCCTCGACGATCCGGTTCCGGCGCTCCTCACCGAGGTCGCGGGCGAGCCGCACCCACCACGGCACGGTGAGCACCGCGACCCCGACGAGGGTGGCCAGCACGGCGAGCAGGCCGAACTGCAGCTGGCCGAGATCGAGGTTGCCGACCAGGAACACACCGATCCCGAGCGCGACGAACAGCACCCCCGCCAGCACGCGCAGCAGCGCGGCGCGTCCGGTTCCGGTGAGACCGTTGACCCCGGACCGCGCACCCTCGGCCCACCTGCGCCGCTGCGACTCGTCGGCCTCGCGCCAGACCACGGCGGCACCGACCGCGGCCACCCCGAGCGGCCCGACGATCCAGCCGACGAACGAGTTGCCCAGCGCCGCCGCGGCCAGCCCCACACCGATGCCGAGCGCGACCAGACCGACCGCCTGCTGCCGTTCGATGCGCCCGATCGTGCGGGTGACCTCCGCGCTCTCCTGCCGCACGAAGATCCACAGCAACCCGTAGGCCAGCACACCCGCCCCATTGACGGCGGCGAGCAGGACGAATGCCGCACGCACCCACAGGACGTCGACACCGAGATGGTCGGCCACCCCGCCGGCGACGCCGGCCACCAGCCGCCCGGAACGGCGGCGCACCACCGGCTCCCGGCCGGCGACCGGGGCCTGTGTGGTGACTGGCTGACTCACGCCACCATCGTCACACGCGCGGGGCACCCTGGCATCGGGGACGACCTCCGGGGCGGCTCAGGGCCTTCCCCGATACACGCGCCCCCGCGGGCGAGCCACGCTGGAGCCATGACCGGAACGGACGTGCAGACGACACTGCGCGAGATGTGGGAGACGCGCCCCAGCCGGCCCCGGCACGACCGCAAGATCGCGGGGGTCGCGGCGGCGATCGCGCGGCGCTACGACATCGACCCGGTGCTGGTCCGCGTCGGTTTCGTGGTGGCGGCCCTGTACGGGATCGGCGTCGCGCTGTACCTCGCGGGCTGGGTGTTGCTACCGCCCGCTCGCGAGGACGACCCGACCGACGGCGCGGGCGTTCCCGGTACCGCCGGGACGAACAAGCCCGCCGCCCCGCATCCGCTGCTGATGCTCGGCCTCGTCATCGTGCTGATCGTCGGGAGCGGGATGTTCTTCGGCCGAGACGGCGGCGTGCTGCTTCCCGCGCTCGCCGTGTTCGGGCTGCTGTTCCTGCTGCACCGGGCCCGAGGCGATCGCGGACCGACCGCGCCTGCGCACCCGGGAACGGCAGCCGGACCACCCGCGGGCGACCCGAAGACGACCGCGGCCACCGCATCGACGGCACCGACGGCACCGACCGACGGTGCGCAGGCTCCCGCAGGTGGAGCGGACGCTCCGACGCGGGCCACGGGGGCGGCGGCCCCGGCAGGCGGATCGGACGGGCCGACCACCGAGCGCGACCCGGTGACCGGCCAGCCGCGCCGGACCCCGCCCTCCTGGGACCCGCTGGGTGCCGCGCCGTTCGCCTGGGATCTGCCCGAGCCGTCGCCCGCGCCGGCTCCGCCCGCGCCACCGGCGCGCCGCCGGTCCAAGGTGACCGCGGTGACGCTCGCGCTGGCGCTGCTCACCGGCGGCGTGCTGGGCAGCCTGCTGCTGCTCGGTCACGGCGTGACCACGCTGCCGGTGCTGTTCGGGATCGTGCTCGTGATCCTCGGCGCCGGGCTGGTGATCGGCTCGTTCGTCCGCGGCGGGCGCGGGCTGATCCCGTTCGCGCTGCTGACGGCCGTGCTGACCTGGGGGTCGATGGTGGCGCCGCTCAGCACGATGGACGGCGGCATCGGCGACACCCGGGCCGCGCCGACCGCGATCACGGTGCTCGCTCCCGAGTACCAGCGGGCCATCGGGTCGATCGAGCTCGACCTGCGCCACCTCGACCTCTCGGTTCCTCCCGGCACCGACCCCGCGGACCTCCCGCCGGTGCGGACCTCCGCATCGGTCGGCGTGGGCCACGTTCTGGTGCAGGTGCCGGCGAATGCCGACCTGACCATCCACGGCTCCGCGGGCGCCGGCAACGTCGAGTTCGGAACGCAGCGCAGCGATGGTCCGCGCGCGGCACTGACCATCACCGACGACCTGGGGGCGGACGGCGTTCGTTCCGGGCGCCCGCTCGAGCTCGAGCTGCGGGCGGGTCTGGGAGAGGTGCTGGTGCAGCGTGGCTGACCATGCGGCCGAGTATCGGAGGTACGAGATGACCGACCAGACCCCGACCCGGCGCCGGATGCCCGATCTGCTGACGCTGCTCGTCGGCCTGTTCAGCCTCGGGGTCGCCGGCACCGCGTTCGCCGGGCTGGTGCCCGGGGTGAGCGGGTTCGACCCGCGCTGGCTGCTCGCCGGCGCCGCGGTCGGGCTGGGGGTGCTGCTGCTGGTGGGCAGCCTGCGCAACCGGGACCGATAGCGAGCCACCGGCGGTACTGGGGAGAACCGCCGGCCAGGTCGTCCGGGCGACCGACAGGGGTAGGGCCGCACCGGGGCCGGGCGACCACCCGCGGAGGGCACGGACTTCTCGACGGAGCCCGTGCCCTTCCGCATGTCCGGGCTATCCCCGGCGGAACCCGGCGGCGTCGAGGATCTCCGGGATCCCGCCCTCGTCGCCGACCACCATGACGTGTACCCCGGCGACGCCGGGCATCTCGCGCAGCACCTGCACCGTCTCCACGCAGACCCGCACGCCCTCCGCACCCACCCGGCCGGACGGCACGCCACGCAGCCGCCGCTCCAGCGCAGGCGGGACGACCACCCCGGGGAGTCCGGCGAGGAACTCCAGCGCGCGCAGCGACCGCACCGGTCCGACGCCGGCGAGGATCCCGCAGCGGGCGTCGAGCCCCCGGTCCCGGACCCGGTCCAGCCAGCCGCGGAACGCGTCGAGGTCGAAGACGAACTGGGTCTGCGCGAACTCGGCGCCCGCGTCGATCTTCTTGGCGAGCCGCTCGACGTCGGGACCGGGGTTGTCCACGGCACCGAGCAGGAAGCGCGGCGGCGGGTCGACCGCGCGTCCCGACAGCAGCGTCCCGTCGTCGCGCAGCCCGCGGGCGGCGGACATCAGCGCGGCGGAGTCGAGGTCGAAGACCGCTTTGGCGGCGGCGTGGTCGCCATGCTCGGGACGATCGCCGCCCATCAGCACCAGGTTCGGGATACCGAGCGCGCCCGCGGCGAGCAGGTCGGACTGCAACGCGATCCGGTTGCGGTCCCGGCAGGTCATCTGCATGACCGGCTCGACCCCGGCATCCAGCAGCGCGAGGCTCCCGGCCAGGCTGGAGACGCGGACCGTGGCGCCCTGGTTGTCGGTGACGTTCACCGCGTCGACCCAGCCGTACAGCACCTCGGCCGCCCGCCGGACCGGCCCGAGGTCCGCGCCGCGCGGCGGCCCGATCTCCGCGGTGACCGCGAAGCGCCCGGTGCGCAGGGCATCGGCCAGCCGGCCGGGGACCTCCGGCGCGATCGCCGCGACCACACTCACTCCCACTCGATGGTGCCCGGTGGTTTGCTGGTCACGTCCAGCACCACGCGGTTGACCTCGGCCACCTCGTTGGTGATCCGGGTGGAGATCCGCTCCAGCACGTCATAGGGCAGCCGGGTCCAGTCGGCGGTCATCGCGTCCTCGGAGCTCACCGGGCGTAGGACCACCGGATGCCCGTAGGTGCGCGCGTCACCCTGCACCCCCACGCTGCGCACGTCGGCGAGCAGTACCACCGGGCACTGCCAGATCGTCCCGTCGAGCCCCGCGGCGGTGAGCTCCTCGCGGGCGATCGCGTCGGCGGCGCGCAGGATTTCCAGCCGGTCCGCGGTGACCTCGCCGATGATCCTGATGCCGAGGCCGGGACCGGGGAACGGCTGGCGGGCCACGATCGTCTCCGGCAGCCCGAGCTCGATGCCGACCCGGCGCACCTCGTCCTTGAACAGCGCGCGCAGC
Source organism: Pseudonocardia asaccharolytica DSM 44247 = NBRC 16224 (assembly GCF_000423625.1). Taxonomy (GTDB): domain Bacteria; phylum Actinomycetota; class Actinomycetes; order Mycobacteriales; family Pseudonocardiaceae; genus Pseudonocardia; species Pseudonocardia asaccharolytica. Next base: position 316,842 of record NZ_AUII01000003.1, on the reverse strand, counting down.
GGCTCGACCAGCTCGAACTCGATATCGTCCGGCAGCCCGCCGACGTTGTGGTGGCTCTTGATCGTCGCCGTGGTCGATCCCGGACCGGAGCCCCCGCCCGACTCGACGACGTCCGGGTAGAGCGTACCCTGCACGAGGAAGCCGACCGTCTCCTCCGCGGCCACCTCGGCGGTCGCGGCCTCGAACACCCGGATGAACTCGCGGCCGATGATCTTCCTTTTCTGCTCCGGATCGGTAACCCCGGCGAGCGCGTCGAGGAACCGCTTCTCGGCGTCGACCGTGTGCAGCGTGGCCCCGGTGGCGGCGACGAAGTCGTGCTCGACCTGCGCCCGCTCCCCCGCGCGCAGCAGCCCGTGGTCGACGAACACGCAGGTCAGCCGGTCTCCGATGGCCCGATGGACGAGCGCTGCGGCGACCGCGGAATCGACGCCGCCGGACAGCCCGCAGATCGCCCGGCCGGTACCGATCTGGGCGCGCACCGCCGCCACGGTCTCGTCGATGATCGACGCGGTGGTCCAGCTCGGAGTGATCCCGGCGACCTCGCGCAGATACCGCCGCAGCACCTCCTGGCCGTGCGGGGAGTGCCCGACCTCGGGGTGGTACTGCACCCCCGCCAGCCGTCGCTCGGTGTCCTCGAACGCCGCGACGGCCACCCGGTCCGACGACGCCGTCACCGTGAATCCCGCGGGCGCGCGCACCACCGAGTCGCCGTGGCTCATCCACACCGGATGCCGCGACGGCAGCCCCGCGTGCAGCACGCCGGCGGTCCCGGTCAGCCGCAGCTCGGTGCGGCCGTACTCGCGGGTGCCGTCCGGGGCGACCTCGCCGCCGAGCGCCTGGGCCATGGCCTGGAAGCCGTAGCAGAGCCCGAGGATCGGGATGCCGGTCTCGAACAGCTCCGGGTCGACGCGCGGAGCGTCCTCGGCGTAGACGCTGGCCGGGCCGCCGGAGAGGATGACCGCGACCGGGTTGCGGGCGACGATGTCGGCGACCGACGTATCGGCCGGGATGATCTCGGAGTAGACCTGCGCCTCCCGCACCCGGCGGGCGATCAGCTGGGCGTACTGCGCCCCGTAGTCGACGACGAGGACGGTCGGCGGTTGCACGCTGCCACGGTACTCAGGCGGGTACTCAGGCGGGCGCTCAGGCACGGAACGCGCCCAGCGACGGCAGCCCCGCGCCGTACCAGTCGAACATCGTGATGTTGGCGTAGCGGTTCTCCTCGCCCCGGCTCGCCCGGATCTCCGGCATCCAGGCGGGCTCCCAGGCGACGAAGCCGAACCCGCGCCCGTCCGGGACCTCGGACCGGATCGCGCGCAGCTGCTCGAAGAACGCGGCCTGCCCGTCGGGGGTCGCGGGGAACCGGTCGCGTTCGGGCAGCTGTGCGGGCTTGGAGACGTAGTAGGACACCCCGTCGGTGTCGGGGAGGATCCACGGGTACCCGGTCTCGACGATCAGCACGTCCTTGCCGTAGCGCGGGGCCAGGTCGGCCATGTTGGCACGCAGCATCGGCAGCGACCCGTGCCACCACGGAAAGTACGACAGCCCGATGAGATCGAACTCGACGCCGCGGCGGCCGATGTTGTCGTAGAAGTGCCGGCAGGCGAGGTTGTCCCCGCCCGTCTCGACGTGGACGATCGTCTGGACCCCGTTCGGGGCGCCCTCGCGGGCGCCGGCCACCCCGGCCTTCAGCAGCTCGGCGAACGCGTCCCAGCGCTCGCCGCCGTCCCGGTAGATCGCGCCGAGCGGCCAGAGCATCCCGCGGGAGACCTCGTTGCCGATCTGGATCATCGCGGGCGGCGTGCCCTGGGCGACGAAGGCGGCGACGACGTCGCGGGTGTACCCGTGGACGGTCCGGCCGAGCCGCGCGAGGTCCTGGCCCGTCCAGGCGGCCGGCGGCGCCTGAATCCCCGGGTCCGCCCAGAAGTCGGAATAGTGCAGGTCGAGCAGGAGATGACAGCCCGCCGAGTTCGCGCGCCTGCCGAGCACCAGTGCGGTGGCGAGGTCATTGGTGGCGGGCGGTGGGTTCACCCACAGCCGCAGCCGGACCAGGTTCGCCCCGCGCGCCGCAAGCAACTGCTCGACGGGCGCCGTCCGGCCCCGGTCGCTGAAAGTCCGCCCTACGGCCTCGAGCTGCAGGGTGAACGAGAGGTCGGCGCCGCGGACGTGGTCGATCGGCGGCAGCACCCGCGGCGGGCCGACCGGGACCTCGGGCGCGCGGGACGGCGGTGCGGCGCTGTCGGTGGGGAACGGTCCGATACAGGCCGCGGTGGCGGCGACCCCGGCCATGCCGGCCATCGTCGAGATCAACTGTCGTCGTGAGAGCACCTGGGTCTCCGGTCGGGACGAATGGCCGCTCGTCGCGGGCGGGGCGATCGGGGTCCGGGCTTCGGAGACAGCGTCCCGATGGCCGTCCGCCCGGTGACAGTATCGGCGAGCCCTCGGACCTCGCGCAGATCGCCCGAACATCCCACTATCGTCACAAAGCGGATTAATTTTCACCGCCGTGCGGCGCAGTATGCTAGGCCATACAGGTGAAGATACGTTGTGATGAATGATCTTTCTGTAACGGACATTCGGTAGCCATCGATGGCGGAGTGAGTTCCGGATGTCCTGATCCCTCGGAGACGTGATGCGTACAGTCGTGACCGGCGGCGCCGGCTTCGTCGGCTCGCACCTCTGTGAGTCGCTGCTCGCCCGCGGAGACGTCGTCGTCTGCATCGACGATCTCTCCACCGGCCGGCCGGCCAACATCGGACACCTGCTCGACGACCCCGCCTTCACGTTCGTCGAGGCAGACGTGTCGGCGTCGCTGGACATCGAGGGCGACGTCGACGTCGTGGCGCATCTGGCGAGCCCCGCCTCGCCGCCGGACTACCACCGCCGTCCACTGCAGACGCTCGCCGTCGGCAGCAGGGGAACCGAGAACGGGCTTCGGCTGGCCCAGCGCACCGGAGCGCGCTTCCTGCTCGCCTCCACGAGCGAGGTCTACGGCGACCCGCTCGTCCACCCCCAGCCCGAGGACTACTGGGGCAACGTCAACCCGATCGGACCGCGCAGCGTCTACGACGAGGCCAAGCGCTTCGCCGAGGCGCTCACCACGGCCTACCGGAACCAGCTCGGCGTCGACACCGCGATCGTGCGCATCTTCAACACCTACGGGCCGCGGATGCGCCCGCACGACGGCCGTGTCGTCACCAACTTCATCGCCCAGGCGCTGAACGACGACCCGCTGACGATCTACGGCGACGGCAGCCAGACCCGCAGCTTCTGTTACATCGACGATCTGGTGCGCGGCCTCGTCGCCATGATCGACTCGACCGAGCCGGGGCCGATCAACCTCGGCAACCCGGTGGAACGCAGCGTCGCCGAGCTGGCCGAACTGGTGCTGCGCCTCACCGGGTCGCGATCCTCGCTGGAGTACCACGACCTCCCGCTCGACGATCCGACCCGCCGCAGACCCGTCATCACCCGCGCGGGGGAGCTCCTCGGCTGGGAGCCCGAGACCTCGGCCGAGGACGGGCTGGCCCGGACGGTCGCGTACTTCCGTCGCCGCCTCGACGAGGTCACCGCCGCACGGGCCGAGATCGCCGGCGGCCAGCTCGACGGGGCGACCCCCGTGGACGTGCCCGGTGAGCTCGCCTCGACCTGACCTCGGCGGCCCCGGACCCCGCACCCCGCACGCAGCCGCCGCACGGGCGGGCCGCCACCGCCGCGCCGAGGAGCGCCACCCCCGGCCGCACGGGCCGCGGGCCGCGGGCGGGTCGTCGCGGAGGACGTCCCGACGACCGTGCTGCCCTCGGTCGCCGACGCCGAGACCGTCGCGTTCCGCGCCGTCGACCCACCGAACCCGGCCGAGGAGATCCATCGCCGCTCCGGCGGCAATGTCGTCGCCATCCCCCCGTCGGGCCCGGTCCTGGCTCGGCGGTGGCGACACCCGCTGCAGCCGACGACGTTCGAACCGGTGCTCGAGCGCCGCGAGCGCCTCCTCGTCGCCGCGCTGACCGTCGGCTGGTTCGGCTGCCTCGTCTGGTTCTGGGTCTGGCTGCTGCAGCCCGCCCACCGGGCCGGCTGGCTCGGACTCGCGCTCAACGGCCTCGTCCTGCTCTACCTGTCCGGGATGCCGATCTACTTCATGATCGGGGTCAACCGGCTCCGGCGGGTCCGTCCGGACCTGCCCCTGCCCAACCTGCGCGTGGCGTTCGTGGTGACCAAGGCGCCATCCGAACCCTGGGCGGTCGCCGGCCGGACCCTGTGCGCGATGCTGGCGCAGGACTATCCGCGCCGCTACGACGTCTGGCTCTGCGACGAGTCCCCCACCGACGAGGTCCGGGACTGGTGCGCCCGGCACGGCGTGCGGATCTCCACCCGCGCCGGGGTGACCGCCTACCACCGCTCGACCTGGCCGCGGCGGACCCGCTGCAAGGAGGGCAACCTCGCCTACTTCTACGACCGCGTCGGCTACCGGGACTACGACGTCGTCGCGCAGCTGGACTGCGACCACGTCCCCGCACCGGGCTACCTCGCGGCGATGGTCCGGCCGTTCATCGACCGGGCCGTCGGCTACGTCGCCGCACCCAGCGTCTGCGACACCAACACCGAGCAGTCGTGGTCGGCCCGCGGACGGCTGCACCGAGAGGCGACCTTCCACGGCCCGGCCCAGCTCGGGCACAGCGCGGGCCTCGCCCCGGTCTGCATCGGGTCGCACTACGCGGTCCGGACCGCCGCACTGGCCCAGATCGGCGGGATCGGACCGGAGCTGGCCGAGGACTTCTCCACCACGTTCCTGCTCAACTCCGGGGGGTGGGAGGGCGCCTTCGCGATCGACGCCGAGGCGCGCGGCGACGGGCCGCCGACCTTCTCGGCGATGCTCGTCCAGGAGTTCCAGTGGTCGCGCAGCCTCACCACCGTGCTGCTCGGGCTGGTCCCGCGCCACCTGCCCCGGCTGCCGTGGCGGCTGCGGATCCGGTTTCTCTACGCGCTGCTCTACTACCCGCTGATCGCGCTCACGACCGTCGGCGGGCTCGCTCTCGCCCCGATCGCCGCCGTGACCGGCGCCCCCTGGATCCAGGTCAACTACGTCGAGTTCCTCCTGCACTGGTGGGCGATCTCGATCTGGATCGTCGCCATCACCGTGCTGCTGCGCCGACGCGGGCTCCTGCGCCCACCCGACGCGCCCATCCTCAGCTGGGAGAACTACCTGTACTGCCTGAGCCGGTGGCCGTTGATCGGCTGGGGAGTATGTGCCGCCCTACTGCAGGCGATCCGGCCCCGGCAGATCACCTTCCGGGTGACGCCGAAGGGGCCGGGCGGGCTCGAGCCGTTCCCGCTGCGACTGGTCGCGCCGTACGCGCTGGTCAGCCTGGTGATGTCCGGGGCCGCGCTGTGGGGCGAAACCCACACCAGGGCGGCCGGCTACGTCTTCCTGTGCCTGCTCGCCGCGGTGAGCTACGCCGTCGTCGCCCTGGCGCTGCCGCTGCTGCACGCCCGCGAGTCCGCCCGGGCCGCGCGGGTGCGGTTCGGCACCGCCGTCGGCACGGTGCGGCCCGCGCTCGCCACCGCGCTCACCGTGGCCATCGCGGCCGGGATCGCCGCGGCGAACTACCCGGCCTATGCCATCTGGGCCTTCGGCTGGTGAGGCCATACGCCATCCCGCGCCACCCACCCACCACGAGCCCATCTCCCAGCAGGAGCCCCCATGCGCTTGTCCGTCATCGGCACCGGCTATCTCGGCGCGGTGCACGCCGCCTGCATGGCCGACATCGGGCACGAGGTGCTCGGTGTGGACGTCGACCCGGCCAAGATCGAGTCGCTGGCCGCGGGCAGACCGCCGTTCCACGAGCCCGACCTCGGCGAGATCCTGGTCCGCACCGTCGAGTCGGGCCGGCTGCGGTTCTCCACCTCGCCTGCCGAGGCCGCGGACTTCGGCGACGTCCATTTCCTCTGTGTCGGAACCCCCCAACGGGCCGGTTCCAACGCCGCCGATCTGAGCCACCTCGAGGCCGCGGTGGACGCTCTCGCACCGCACCTGCGCCGCGCGGCCCTCGTCGTCGGCAAGTCGACCGTGCCGGTGGGCACGGCGGCCGGGCTGGCGGCACGAATCGCCGAGCTGGCCCCGGTCGGCGCGGGAGCCGAGCTGGCCTGGAACCCCGAGTTCCTCCGCGAGGGCTTCGCGGTCCGCGACACGCTGCAGCCGGATCGGGTGGTGGTCGGGGCCACCTCGACCGAGGCGGACGCCGTCCTGCGCACGGTCTACGGCCCGATCCTGCGGACCAGCCCGGCTCCCTGGGTCTCGACCGATCTGGCGACGGCCGAGCTGGTCAAGGTCTCGGCGAACGCGTTCCTCGCCACCAAGATCTCCTTCATCAACGCGATCGCGGACGTGTGCGAGGCGGCCGGCGCGGACATCACCACCCTCGCCGCCGCCATCGGCCACGACAAGCGCATCGGTCACCGGTTCCTCTCCGCGGGCCTCGGGTTCGGCGGTGGCTGCCTGCCCAAGGACATCCGCGCGCTGATGGCGCGGGCGGGCGAGCTCGGCGTGGCCGGCGTGGTGACGTTCCTGCGCGAGGTCGACGAGATCAACATGCGCCGCCGGCTGCGCACCGTGGACGTCGCCAGGGAACTGCTCGGCGGCTCCTTCCTCGGCCGCAACGTCGCCGTGCTCGGCGCCGCGTTCAAACCGGACAGCGACGACGTGCGCGACTCACCCGCGCTCAACGTCGCGGCGTCGATCCAGCTGCAGGGCGCGCGGGTCCGGGTCCACGATCCGGTCGCGATCGACAACGCCCGCACCCAGTTCCCGACCCTGGACTACGCACCCGATATCGAGAAGGCCTGCGAACACGCCGATGTCGTGCTGCATCTGACCGAGTGGCCGCAGTATCGCGAACTCGACCCGCGCGCGGTCGCCGCGATCGTGCACGCCACCAACACGTCGACGCCCGCAACGCGCTGCCCGCCGAGCGGTGGCGCGGCGCGGGCTGGACGGTGCGCGCCCTCGGCCGCCCGGCCGTCGCGGAACCGGCGATCAACCGCGGACCGTGAGTCCCGCCCGCTGGAACTCCTTGAGATCCGAGTAGCCGGTCTTGGCCATCGCCCTGCGCAACGCACCGAACAGGTCGACGTTGCCGTAGGGGCTGGTCGAGGGGCCGAACAGCACGGTCTCCAGCGAGCGGTCGCTCGGCACGAACCCGGAGATCTCCGAGCGCGGCAGCGAGGGGTGCGCGGCGGCGGAGGTCCAGTACAGCCCCGTGCCGGGCGACTCGGCGGCGTCCGCGAGCTGCTCGCCGAGCATCACCGCGTCGGCCCCGCAGGCGATGGCCTTGGCCATATCGCCGGAGCCGTCCATGCCACCGTCCGCGATGACGTGCACGTACCGGCCGCCGGTCTCGTCGAGGTAGTCGCGGCGGGCCGCGGCGGCATCGACGATCGCGGTGGCCATCGGGATGCCGATCCCGAGGACCGAGTCGGTGGTGGTGGCCGAGGACTGGCCATAGCCGACGATGACCCCCGCGGCGCCGGTGCGCATCAGATGCATCGCGGTGCGGTAGTCCCCCACCCCGCCCGCGACGACCGGGATGTCGAGCTCGGCGATGAACTCCTTGAGGTTGAGCGGCTCACCCGCCGATACGTGCTCGGCCGAGATGATCGTCCCCTGCACGACGAGGACCTCGACGCCAGCGGCCAGCAGGGCCGGGGTGAGTTCCCGGGCCCGCTGCGGGCTGACCCGCGCCGCCACCGTCACGCCCGCCTCGCGGATGGTCTTGAGCGCCTCGGCCAGCAGATCGGGCTGGATGGGTGCCGAATGCAGCTCCTGGAGCATCCGGATCGCGGCGGTCGGGTCCTCGTCCTCGGCGGCCGCGACGACCCGCGCCAGCGCGCCCTCGGCGTCGGCATGCCGCGCCCACAGCCCCTCGGCGTTCAGCACGCCGAGGCCGCCGAGCTCACCGACCCGGACCGCGGTGGCCGGCGAGACCACCGCGTCGGTCGGATGGGTCATCAGCGGGATCTCGAACCGGTAGGCATCGAGCCGCCAGGCCGTCGAGACCTCCTTCGAGCTCCGCGTCCGCCGCGAGGGAACGATCTCGATCTGATGCAGGTCGAAGCTGCGACGGGCCGTCCGGCCCATCCCGATCTCCACGAGGTCACGCACGGTGACCAGCGTAGACGCCTACCGGGACACGTAGTTCGGTGCCTCGACGGTCATCGTGATGTCGTGCGGGTGGCTCTCCTTGAGCCCGGCGGCGGTGATGCGCACGAGCTGCGCCTGCTGCAGCTGCGGGATCGTCTGCGCGCCCGCGTACCCCATCCCCGAGCGCAGCCCGCCGACGAGCTGGTGCACGACCTGCTGCAGCGGCCCGCGGAACGGGATCCGCCCCTCGATGCCCTCCGGCACCAGCTTGTCCTCGCTGAGCACGTCGTCCTGGGCGTAGCGGTCCTTGGAGTACGACCTGTCGTTCCCGCGCGACTGCATCGCGCCGAGCGAACCCATCCCTCGGTAGGTCTTGAACTGCTTTCCGCCGACGAGCACCAGCTCACCCGGGGACTCGGCGGTGCCGGCCAGCAGGCTGCCCAGCATCACCGACGACGCGCCCGCGGCGATGGCCTTGGCGATATCGCCGGAGTACTGGATACCGCCGTCGCCGATCACCGGCACCCCGGCCGGGGCGCACGCCCTGGCGGCCTCGTAGATCGCGGTGATCTGCGGGGCACCGACCCCGGCGACGACCCGGGTGGTGCAGATCGAGCCGGGCCCGACCCCGACCTTGACCGCGTCCGCCCCGGCCTCGACCAGCGCCCGCGCACCGGCGTAGGTGGCCACGTTGCCGCCGACGACGTCGACGGTCTCGCCGACCACGGCGCGCAGCTTCGCGACGGTCTCCAGGACCCGTCGGGAATGCCCGTGCGCGGTATCGACCATCAGCACGTCGACGCCCGCCTCGACCAGGCCCATCGCCCTGGCGTGCGCGTCCTCGCCGACCCCGACCGCGGCGGCCACGACCAGCCTGCCGTCCGGGTCCTTGGTGGCGAGCGGATACTTCTCGGTCTTGCTGAAGTCCTTGATCGTGATGAGTCCGCGCAGGATGCCGTCGCCGTCGACGATCGGCAGCTTCTCCAGCTTGTGCCGGCGCAGCAGCCCCAGCGCGGCTTCGGCGGTGACCCCGACCTGCGCGGTGACCAGCGGGGCCTTCGTCATGACCTCGTGGACCGACCGGCTGTAATCCACCTCGAAGCGCATATCGCGATTGGTGATGATGCCGACGAGGTATCCGCCGGCGTCGGTCACCGGGACCCCGGAGATCCGGTACTTCGCGCACAGGGCATCGACGTCGGCCAGTGTGGCATCGGGCCCGCAGGTCACCGGGTCGGTCACCATCCCGGCCTCGGAGCGCTTGACGACCTCGACCTGCGAGGCCTGCTCCTCTGGCGAGAGGTTGCGGTGCAGCACCCCCAGCCCGCCGGCCCTGGCCATGGCGATGGCCATCCGCGCCTCGGTGACGGTGTCCATCGGGGAGGACACCAGTGGCACCTGAAGCCGCACCCGCCTGCTCAGCTGGGTGCCGGTGTCCGCGGCGCTCGGAACGACGTCCGATTCGGCAGGCAGCAGCAGCACATCGTCGAATGTCAGGCCCAACATGGCGAACTTGGGCGGCAGTCCGGCGGATTCGCTCGTCATCGCTGGCCTTCAGCCCCTCACCACTCGCGACTCGGCGGCGCGAGCGTGCCGCCGACCGACATCGTATCCGGGCGGCTCGGGGTGGCGCGCCCGAGCGGGCGAGGCACCGCACACAGCTCGTGGCAGATCACCGGAGTGCGCGCCCCGATGTCGCGTTTGCCCAGTCCCGTCCGGCCCGGTCTCGTCCGGCCGGTCTTGTCCGGCCGCGCGGAGAGATGTCGGTTCATCGGGGTACCGTGTAGCCGTGTCACCTGACGCGCTGCCGCCCGACCCGTTCGCCGGGGACCCCCACGATCCGGCGCTGTCCCTCGACGGGCCCGACGCCACCGAGCCGGAGGTGCTGAGCGAGCAGGAGCGCGACGAGATCGTCGCCGATCTGGCCGACCTCGCCGTGTACCAGGCCCTGCTGGAGACACGGGGCGTGCGCGGCATCGTCGTCGACTGCGGCGACTGCGGCGAACAGCATTTCCACGAGTGGAGCCTGCTGCGGGCGAGCCTTCAGCAGTTGCTCGACGAGGGCCAGATGCGGCCGCACGAGCCCGCCTTCGACCCCGACCCGGCGGACTACGTCACCTGGGAGTACTGCCGGGGCTACGCGGACGCCCTGCTCAGCGACAGCTGAGCGATCACTCGACCGCGGCGGCCAGGCTCGCCGCGGTCCATCGTGTTCACACCGGGGACGACACGCCCTGATCGGTCGTCGTCGTATTGCTCGGCGAGGTCGTGCTCGATCCCGCCGCCGTCGCGGAGCCGGCCGTCGTGGTCGAACCGGACCCTGAGGTCGGAACCTCCCCCTGGCCGGTCGGGGTCGTGGGGTCGGGCCTGCCTTCCGTGGTCGGTTTCGGCGACGGGCTCGGCGTCCCGGTGGGCGGTGCTGGCGACGATGTCGTCGGTGGGACCCCGAGGATCCGCGGATCCACCGTCGGCGAGGTGCTCGGACCGGTGGTCGGCGCGGTCGTCGAGGTCCCCGGCGTCGTCGTGCCGGGCCGGACGGAGGTGGTCGGCCCGGCGTCGCCGTCGATGTCGGGCAGCGCGGGCCGCGGTGTGCCGTCCTTGAGCGGCGCCTGGGGATCGGTCGGCATCCCGGCCGGGGTCTCCTGCAGCTTCGCGCTGAGGAACCGCTGCGTCGCCGCGAGCGCCGCGGCCCCGTCCTCCGGCTTCACCTTGTCCACCAGCTGCTCGATCGTGGTGAGCTGCTGAGCGGCCTTGCCGGTCTCGCCGCGGGCCAGCGAGAGGTTCACCGCGGAGATGCCGGCCTCCGCCTCGACCGCGGCCTGCCGGGACTGGGCGATCTCCCGGTAGAGGACCTGGGTCACGCCGAACAGCGGATCGCCGGGATGGGCGTTGTGCGCGCCGAGGGAGACCCCGGTGACGGCGAAGACGATCAGCGCCGCGGCGGCGGCCAGCGGCACCAGGTGCCGGGCGCGGCGGCGGGGCGGCCGGCTGGCAGCGGCGATGGTGGCGACCGCGGTCTCGGTGTCGACGAGCTCGGGAATCGGTTCCGCGTCGACCTCGGCCTTCCACGCGGCCAGCATGGCGACGAAACGATCGTCGTCGTCGTAGCCGTCGAGGCCGGGCTCGGAGAGAGGCAGCCCCGCGGCCAGCGCGTCGATCAGCTCGTTGTCGGCCTGAACCGCCACGAGATCGATCGGTTCCTCCGCGACGTCCTCCAGCGGAACGGGCTGGACCGGCATGTCCTCGACGGGAACACCGTTGTTACCGGCGGGCGACGGGCCTTCGGCGCCGGTGGCGACGTCGCGAGAGGCGGCCTCGGAGCCCTCGAGGTGGTCCCGGCCCCCGTCACGCCTGTCCGGTTCGCGCATTCAGACCACCTCCTCCTCGGGCATGGACTTGCGGAGCCGGGCCAGCGCCCGGTGCTGGGCGACCCGGACCGCTCCCGGCGTCGATCCGACGGCGGTGGCCGTCTCCTCGGCCGACAGCCCGACCACGACCCGCAGGACCAGGATCTCGCGTTGCTTGTCGGGGAGCTGGCCGAGCAGCCGAGCCATCTGGCCGGACAACTCGACGCGGAGTGCTCGCTGCTCGGGCCCATCGGACGACTCCGCGGAGTCGGGGATGTCGGCAACCGGTTCGGACCGGTTGCGGGTCGCGGCACGGTGCGCATCGATGACCTTGTGGGAGGCAATGCCGTAGACGAACGCCAGAAAAGGTCGACCCTGGACGCGATAACCAGGCAAGGCCGTCAGCACCGCCAGACACACCTCCTGCGCGACGTCGTCCGCCGAGACGGACGATCGGTCCAGCCGACCGAGCCGCGCCCGGCAGTAGCGGACGACGAGCGGCCGGATGATGGCCAGTACACGTTCGACCGCTCTGCGGTCGCCTGTCATCGCAGGCGCCACCAGCTCGTCAAGAACGTCTGTCGACTCACTCATCGCACAGTGTCGTCCGAGCGTTACGCAGCATGTTCGTCATCGTCCGTTCGTGAGGCCGAACACGGAGTGTGTCGGTTCGAATCCTCGGCCCGGACCACCGTAGCGAAGCTGTTCGGCCGTCCGCGGACGAGTCCTCACGAGGGAAGACGCGCAGGTATGAGGAAGGGTTGCCCTGCGGTCAGGGCGTGCGTGAGCGAGTCGGGTGCATCGGAGGCGTCAGGAGACCAGGCCGCGGCGGAACCCGTGCGCGACCGCCTGTGCGCGGTCGCGGACCCCGAGCTTGCGGAACAGCCTGCGGGCGTGCGTCTTCACCGTGTCCTCGGACAAGTAGAGTTCGCGCCCGATCTGGCCGTTGCTCTTACCCTGGCTCATCCCGCGCAGCACCTGCAGCTCACGCTCGGTGAGCTGGACACCGGGGTCGGCGGGCGTGCGCGGGGTGGGAACCGCGGTGCTGGCCAGCGTGTGGGCGAGCGCCGCGACGAGCTCGGGACGGGAGGCGTCCCATCGCAGATAGCCGCGGGCGCCGCCCGCGATGGCCGCGGCGATGCTCCCCGCGTCGTCGGGAGCCCCGAAGACGATGACGTTCGCCTGGGGGTGCGCCGCGACGAGCCGCCGCGTTGCCTCCACCCCGGTGGGCACCGCACGCTGGGTGCCCACCAGAACGACGTCGACCGGCTGCCGGGAGAACCGGGCCAACAACTCGTCTCCGTGCGCGACGCAGTCGATCCGGTGCACCCCGGGTACCGCGGACATGACGCGGGTCAGACCTTCGCGGACGCTGCGACGATCGTCGCAGATGAGTACCGTCGTCACGACGATTCCTTCCTGCAGCTTCCTGCAGCCGGGTGGTCATCACCCGCCGAAACGGCGGGCGACAGGCTCACCTTGACACGATCAGGGCGGCTTTGTGCCCTCCATTCGAGAGTTTTTCGCCGAGTTGCACTCATCAAGTGGGTGACGAAGCTCCGAACGGAGTAATTACAGTACCGCGCGCCCCCCCGGGAAGCAGTGGCGACTCCCCCATCAGGCCGCCTGCCGTTCGGGTCAACCGAGATCGTCCCACCCGTCGCCAACGGACTTGTGGTGATCATCGAGGCCCGGCCACCACAAGTTCGTTCCCGACGGAAAAAGGGCGGGCCGTCCACCTCGTCGGTGGACGGCCCGCCCTTCGCTACTACAGGCCCGCTCAGTGCCCGTGGCCGTGCCCGTGGCCCCCGGCCGGCGCGGGTGCCGGCGGCTGGGGCTTGTCGACGACCGCGCTCTCGGTGGTGAGCACCATCCGGGCGATCGACGCCGCGTTGACCACCGCGGAACGGGTGACCTTGACCGGGTCGATGACCCCGTCGGCGAGCAGGTCGGAGTACTCCAGGGTCTCGGCGTTGAAGCCGTGGCCCCACTCCTGGTCGGCGACCTTGGCCGTCACGACGGCGCCCTCCAGGCCCCCGTTCGCGGCGATCCAGAACAGCGGGGCCGCCAGCGCGCGCCGCACGATGTCGACGCCCGTCGCCTCGTCGCCGGTCACGCCGAGCCCGTCGGCGAGCACGGCGGCGGCGTGCACGAGCGAGGCGCCGCCGCCCGGCACGATGCCCTCCTCGACCGCGGCCCGGGTGGCCGACACCGCGTCCTCGATCCGGTGCTTGCGCTCTTTGAGCTCGATCTCGGTGGCCGCGCCGACCTTGATCACCGCGACGCCCCCGGACAGCTTGGCCAGCCGCTCCTGCAGCTTCTCCCGGTCCCAGTCGGAGTCGGTCTCCTCGATCTCCCGCCTGAGCTGGGCGATCCGGCCGTCGATCGCGTCCTTGCCGCCCGCGCCCTCGACCAGTGTCGTGGTGTCCTTCGTGACGACCACGCGGCGCACCGTGCCCAGCAGGTCCAGACCCGCCTCGGCCAGCTTCAGGCCGACCTCCGGGTTGATGACCTGGCCGCCGGTCGCGATGGCCAGGTCGTCCATGAACGCCTTGCGTCGGTCGCCGAAGAACGGCGACTTCACCGCGACGACCTTGACGGTCTTGCGGATCGAGTTGACGACCAGGGTGGACAGCGCCTCGCCCTCGACGTCCTCGGCGAGGATCAGCAGCGGCTTACCGTCGGCAAGCACCTTCTCCAGCAGCGGGAGCAGGTCGGCGATGGCGCTGATCTTCTCGCGGTGCAGCAGGACGTAGGCGTCCTCCAGCACAGCTTCCATCGACTCCGGGTCCGTCACGAAATAGGGCGAAAGGTAGCCCTTGTCGAACTGCAGGCCCTCGGTCAGCTCCAGCTCGGTCGCGAGCGTGGAGCCTTCCTCGACGGTGATGACGCCGTCGGCGCCGACCTGCTCGAGCGCCTCGCTGATGAGCTGCCCGATCGTCTCCTCGCGGGAGGCGATCGCGCCGACCTGCGCGATCCGCGAGGAGCCGTCGACCGGAATCGCCTTCTCCGCGAGCGCCTCGGAGACCTTCTCCGCCGCCGCGGCGATCCCCCGGCCCAGCGCGGCCGGGTTGGCGCCTGCGGCCACGTTGCGCAGGCCCTCCCGGACCAGCGCCTGAGCCAGCACGGTGGCGGTGGTGGTGCCGTCACCCGCGACATCGTTGGTCTTGGTGGCGACGGTCTTGACCAGCTGGGCGCCCAGGTTCTCGAACGGATCGTCCAGGTCGATGTCACGGGCGATGGTGACGCCGTCGTTGGTCACCGACGGGCCGCCGAACTTCTTGTCCAGCACGACGTTCCGGCCGCGTGGACCCAGGGTGACCTTCACCGCGTCGGCGAGCTGGTTCACCCCGCGCTCCAGCGCCCGACGCGCCGTCTCGTCGAAGCTGATCTGCTTCGGCATGTTCGCCTCTCTCCAGGATCTACAGCGTCAGATCTGTGAGGTCAGATCTACGAGGTCAGAGCAATGAGCCAGATCGACAGCCCCCGGTATCGGGGTACCGACCACACGACACCGCCCCGGCTGCCCGTGGGTCGACGGACGGCCGGGGCGGCGCGGGGTTGGCTGCGATCAGCCGGATGTGTCAGTTGACGACGGCGAGAACGTCGCGCGCGGAGAGGATGAGGTACTCCTCGCCGTTGTACTTGACCTCGGTGCCGCCGTACTTCGAGTAGATGACGACGTCGCCGACGTTCACGTCCAGCGGGATACGGTTCCCGTTGTCGTCGATCCGGCCCGGTCCGACGGCGAGTACCTTCCCCTCCTGGGGCTTCTCCTTCGCCGTGTCCGGGATGACGATGCCGGAGGCGGTGGTGGTCTCCGCCTCGCTGGCCTGGACGACGATCTTGTCCTCGAGCGGCTTGATGTTCGCCACTGGATGACCTCCCCTTCCTGGGGTGCTTACCTGCTCGTCACTCTGGCAACCGACAGCCGACCAGGCCCCCGCCGTCGCGGGTGTCGAGGACCCGACCGGGACTGTGCGATTGGCACTCTACCCATGAGAGTGCCAATCGCTCAATGCGGGGAGCTACCCTCCCACGTCAGCCCCTCCTGTGAGTGCGTAACAGTGTTAGAACGCTGTTACGCACTCACAGGGGAGGTCGAGGTCGGAGGGTTTGGCGCCGGCGGCGAGCAGGTGGGCGCCCAGCGCCGCGACCATCGCGCCGTTGTCGGTGCACAACGCGGGCCGAGGCACCCGCAGCGCCAGCCCGGCCGCAGCGCAGCGCTCCTGGGCCAGCGCGCGCAACCGGGAGTTGGCCGCCACTCCCCCGCCGAGAAGCAGCGTGTCCATCCCCCGCTCCCGCGCCGCTCGCACGGCCTTCGCGGTGAGCACATCGACGACGGCCTCCTGGAAGCTGGCCGCGACATCGGCCACCGGGATCGGCCTACCGACGCGTTCGAGGGCCTCGACATACCGGGCGACGGCGGTCTTCAACCCCGAGAACGAGAAGTCGAACGGGGCGTCCCGAGGTCCGGTGAGCCCGCGGGGGAAGGCGATCGCGGCGTTGTCCCCGTCGCGGGCCATCCGATCGATATGCGGGCCGCCGGGGAAGGGCAGCCCGAGCAGCCGGGCGACCTTGTCGAACGCCTCGCCCGCGGCGTCGTCGATCGTGGCACCGATCGAGGTGATCCGACCGGCCAGGTCGGGCACGTCGAGCAGGTTGGAATGCCCGCCGGAGACCAATAGGGCGAGCGCGGGGGGCAACGGCCCGTGCTGCACCGTGTCGACGGCGACGTGCGCGGTCAGGTGGTTGACCCCGTAGAGCGGCACATCCCACGCCGCCGCGTACGCCTTGGCCGCCGCGACGCCGACCAGCAGCGCCCCGGCCAGCCCCGGCCCGGCGGTGACGGCCACCGCATCGATATCGCGCGGCCGCACCCCCGCCGTCGCCATCGCTCGACGCACCGTCGGGACCATCGCCTGCAGGTGTGCCCGCGACGCCACCTCCGGAACGACCCCGCCGAACCGTGCGTGCTCGTCGACGCTGGAAGCGATCTCGTTGGCGAGCAGGGTCACGCGACCGTTGCCGTCGATGCGCACCAGACCGACGCCGGTCTCGTCGCACGAGGTCTCGATACCGAGCACGAGGCCGCTCACCGGGGATCCCTTCGCATCGTGTGGGCGTCCGCCCCGCTGGGCCGGTAGTACCGCTTGCGCAGCCCGACGACGGTGAAACCCTCGGCCTCGTACAGCGCGCGGGCCGCCTCATTGTCCGTCCGCACCTCGAGGAACACCGTTGCGCCGACGGCGTCGGCGGGCCCGAGCAGCGCACGCAGCAACGCCCGGCCGACCCCGCGCCGCCGGTGGGCCGGGTCCACCCCGATCGTATGGATCTCCGCCTCGGCGTGCGGCAGCGCGGCGACGAACGCGAGCCCGGCGTATCCGATGAGCCGCCGGTCGCCGTCGCGGGCGGCGACGTAGTGATGGCCCGCGGCGACCTCCGCGCGGAACGCCTGCGCGCTCCAGGGGTCGTCGCCGGGGAACAGCACCCGCTCCAGTTCGGCACAACGCTCGGCGTCGGCGCGGTAGAGCGGGCCGATGGTGAACTCGCGCAGTTCGGCGTCGAAGCTCACGGTGTGCTCACCCGCTTCCGTGACCTGGACTCCACCGCGTCCGGCCTGCGCAGGTAGAGCGGCTGCGGCGGCGCACCGGAAGCCCCCGCACGCACCGCAGCGGCGGCGACGGTCACCAGGCCGCGCGGGCTCGGCGAGGCGGGCTCCAGCACCGCCAGCCCGGTCAGCGCCGCCGACCCGCCCGCCGCGGCCACCGCGGCCGGCGCGCTCAACCGTTCGACCAGCGCGGCGGGCGCCTCGACGTGCGGACCGTCCTGCCTGCGGGCCTGCTCGTCGTAGGCGGCCCAGTAGACCTCGCGGCGCCGGGCGTCGGTGACCACCAGGAAACGACCGCAGGCCGTCGCGGCGGCGTCGGCCGCGATCGCGTCGAGCGAGCAGACGCCGTGCACCGGGACGTCGAGGGCGTCGGCGAGCGCGAGCGCGGTGACCATGCCGACGCGCAGCCCGGTGAACGGGCCCGGCCCCGTGCCGACGACGATCGCGTCGAGGTTGCGCAGCCGCACATCCGCCTCCGCGCATGCGTCCAGCACACTGGGCATGAGCAGCTCGCCATGCCGCCGGGCGTCGTGGGCGACCCGCTCCGCCCGGGTGCGCGCCGGACCCGCGGGATCGGGGGGCAGCTCCACGACCCCCGCGGTCACGGCAGGTGTCGCGGTGTCCACTGCCAGCACGAGCACAGCACAGAGCCTACGAGGACCGACCGGGAACCGGTCGGCCGCACCCCGCCCCGGTCACGCCGCCTCCACACGCTCCACCGACGCGACACGGACATCGTCGGGGCGGCGCCACAGCCGCACCAGCACATGCCGTTCGGCGAGCCGCTCGGCGACCCCTTCCCCCCACTCGACGGCGACGACGGCCTCGGACAGCTCGGTATCGAGGTCGAGGTCGTCCAGCTCGTCCGGTCCCCCGAGGCGGTAGGCGTCGACGTGCACCAGCGGCACCCCCGCGCCACCCGGCGACGGCCGATGTTCCCGGGCAATGACGAACGTGGGGGAGGTGACCGGCCCGGTGACCCCCAGTCCCCGCGCCAGGCCCCGGACCAGCACCGTCTTGCCCGCACCCAGCGGCCCCGACAGCACGACGAGATCCCCCGCCCGCAGCTGCGCGGCCAACGCGGCCCCGAGCTCCTCGGTGTCGGACGGTTCGGGGAGCTCGATCTCGGTGTTCCAGACCAGGGTGGTATCGCTCACGCCCGCCTCCGCAGGCGCCGCAGGCGGGGACCGGTCCGCGTCCGGCGCGCGCTGCGGATGATCAGTTCGGTCAGCGCCTCGTCGATCAGGGTGGCGCGCTCGAGCATAGGCATGTGCCCGGTCTCGAGCAGCTGCAGCAGCGTTGCGTCGGGCAGCTCGGCGGCGATCCGCAGGCTGTGGGTGAACGGGATGACCCGGTCGGCGGTGCCGGCCGCGACCAGAACCTCGCAGCTGGCCAGCGCGGGCAGGGCCGCGCTGCGGTCGTGGCTGCCCAGGGTGTCGACGAAGTCGGTCAGCGCGTCGACCGCGTTGCTGCGGATCATCTCGTCGACCAGGTCGACGAGCGCCGGGTCGACCTGGTGGTCGGCGTAGGCGAGGCTGCGGGTGATCGTCCAGATCAGCTCGGCCGCGGCCCGGCGAACGCCCTCGACGAGCTGGGGCTGCGCCCTGGCCAGCAACCCGACGCCGCGGGTCAACGGGTTGTGCCGGGACAGCAGGGTCCCGGGAAGACCCTTGCTCGCGATCTCCCCGGCCGAGGTCGAGATGAACGCCATCCCGGCCACGCGCTCGGTGACCAGGTCCGGATGCTGCTCCGCGAACGCCATCAGCGCCATCCCGCCCATCGAATGTCCGACGAGCACCAGCGGACCATCGGGGACCAGCGTGCGGATGACGGTGTCGATATCGCGGCCCAGCTGTTCGAGCGTGCAGCTGTCCCGGCCCGCGCGCTCGGAGCGGCCGTGGCTGCGCTGGTCGTAGAGGACCAGCCGGACGGCCGGGTCGGCGAGCTCCGCGAGCGCCCGACGCTGGAGCAACCAGGTGCGCCGGTCGAGTGCGAAACCGTGGATGAGCACGACGGTCAGCGCGGGTCGGCGTCCGTTCGCCGGCATGATCTGCTCGCAGGCCAGTCGGACGCCGTCGTCGGCGGTGACCGAGCAGTCCTCCCCCGGCGGCAGGGCACCGAGGACGGCACCGCCCGCCAGCTCGGTGGCGAGCCGGCGCCGCTCGGCCACGTGCTGGGAGCGCCGGTGCGCCGCCATGCTGATCCCGAGGACCGCGCCGGCGGCCCCGCTCGCGACGCCGAGCGCCTGCCATGCCGCGCGCTTCACGGCGGGCCCGCCCCGTCGACCACCGTCCGGCGCACCCGCCCGCGCACGCCCGTGACGATCTCGTAGTGGATCGTGCCGAGCTCAGCGGCCCACTCCTGGGCGGTCGGGGTACCGCCGTCGCCGGGCCCGAAGAGCACCGCGGTCTGCCCCTCGGTCACCGGGTCGTCCCCGCAGTCCACGACGATCTGGTCCATGCACACCCGGCCGACCACCGGCCGCGACCGCCCCGCCAACCACACCCGCATCCGGCCCGCCCGGTTGAGCCTGCGCGGCACCCCGTCGGCGTAGCCGATGGGCAGCAGCGCCAGCGTGGTCTCGTGCGGGGTGGTCCATTCGTGCCCATATGACACTCCTTCGCCGGCCGGCACTCGCTTGACCAGCACGACCCGTGCCCGCAGCGTCATCGCCGGGCGCAACGGACCATCGGCGACGGGCCGGTCGAGCGGGTCGAGGCCGTAGACGGCGATGCCCGGGCGCACCAGGTCGAAGTGCAGGTCGGGCCGGGTCATCGTGGCCGCGGAGTTGGCCAGATGCCGGATCGGGTGCAGACCGCGCTCGCGGACGGCCTGCCAGGCCGCGTTCAGCCGCTCGGCCTGCCGGTCGATCACGAGGTGGTGCGGGGCGTCGGCATGCGCGAGGTGCGACCACACGGCGACCACCTCGCAGGCACCCTCGGCGGCCCCTTTCGCCGCGTCGTCGACGAGATCGGGCCAATCCGCGGGTTGCGCCCCGTTGCGGCTCAGCCCTGTGTCGATCTTGAGGTGCAGCCTGGCCGGGCGGCCTGCCCTTCGCGCGCCGTCGAGCACCGCGGCCAGGTGCGCGCGCGAGGAGACCGAGAGGTCGATGCCGGCGCCCACCGCAGGCGCGAAGTCCTCGTCGGGCAGATGCAGCCAGGACAGCACCGGTGCGGTGATACCCGCCGAACGCAGCGCCATGGCCTCATCGAGGGTGCACACCCCCAGCCAGGCCGCGCCCGCCTCCAGCGCGGCGCGGGCGACGGGCACCGCGCCGTGGCTGTAGCCGTCGGCCTTGACCACGACCATCGCCTGCGCGCCCGACGCGGCCGCCATGCCGGCGAGCAGACCGACGTTGTACCGGATCGCGGCAAGGTCGATCACCGCCTCCGCGCGCGGTCCCGGGGCGGACATTCCTGCATCGGCCACGTCCGCATCATCGCATCCGGCCCCGACGGCCGGTCGGCGCGCGCGGCCGACGCGAGGCAGATCACCCGGCCCGGCGGCGCGCGGGGGCACGCAGCGCCCGGATCGCCGCCGGGATCGCCACCTGGAGCATCGACGCCGGCGCCGGGGCACCCCGGGCGGCCAGCACGGCCGCCCTGCCGTGCAGGAAGGTCGCAGCGCCGCCCGCCCAGCACGGCTCCCGCCCCGCGGCGAGCAGCGCGCCCACGATCCCGGACAGCACGTCACCGGAACCGGCCGTCGCCGCCCACGATTCCGGCGAGGGGTGCACCAGCACCCGTCCGTCCGGCGCCGCGACGACCGTCGCGTTGCCCTTGAGCAGCACCGTGACGTCCAGGTCGGCGGCCGCGCGGCGAGCGGCCCCGATCCGGTCGGTCCCGACGTCGCCGCACAGCCGCGCGAACTCCCGGTCGTGCGGGGTGAGCACCACCGACCTGCCCCGTACGGCGTGGCGAAGGTCCTCGTGCCGGGACAGCAGCGTGATCGCGTCCGCGTCGATGCAGAGCGGGACGCCGCGGTCGATCACCGCAGCCAGCGTGCCGCGGGCGGCCTCGTCGAGGCCGATCCCCGGCCCGACCGCCCAGGACCGGGTCTGCCCGGCCGCATCCAGGGTGTCCGACGCCACGACCTCGGGCCAGCGGGCGCGCACCTCGTCGGCCGCAGGCCCGGCGTAGCGGACCATCCCGCTGGTGGCGAGCACCGCGGCGCCGGTGGTGAGCACCGCCGCGCCCGGGTAGGTCGCCGACCCGGCGGCGACGCCGGCCACGCCCTGGGTGTACTTGTCGTCGGCCGGACCCGGAACCGGCCAGCCCGCGGCCACGTCCGCGGCGTCGAGCACCTGGGCGTGCGGGGCGGGCAGCAACGGGCCGAGCCCGATGTCGACCAACTGCACCGGGCCGCACCGCGGCGCCGCGAGCACGTGCACCGGCTTCAGCGCGCCGAACGTGACGGTCCGCGCCGCCGCGACCGCGGGCCCGTCGACGGCGCCGGTGTCGGGATCGACGCCGCTGGGCAGGTCGACCGCGACGACCGGCACCCCGGCCTCGTCGGCCGCCGCGACGAGGCTCGCGGCGGCCGGGCGCAGCGGCCCCCGCCCCGCGATACCGACGATCCCGTCGACCAGGACGTCCGCCTCGGTCACCGCGCTGCGCGCACCGTCATCGCCCGCCGCCAGCACCCGGCCCCCGGCGCGGCACAGTGCCGCGAGGCCGGCCGGATGGGCCTTGTCCGGGGCGAGCAGCACCGCGGTGACCCCCGCCCCCCGCCGGCGCAGCCCCGCCCCGGCCCACAGCGCGTCACCGCCGTTGTTGCCGGCGCCGACCAGCAGCGCCACCCGCCGCCCGGAGACCCCGCCGGCCCGTTCGGCCAGCATCCGGCGAACGACCACCTCCAGCCCGAATGCCGCGCGCCGCATCAACGCGCCCTCGGGGCTGCGGTCGAGCAGCACCTGCTCGGCCTCGCGGATCTGCAGGGAGGTCCATACGCCCTTCACGGCCCCGACGCTAGCGGGACCGGCCTACTCCACCGTGACGGACTTCGCCAGGTTGCGGGGCCGGTCCACGTCGTACCCGCGGGCTCGGGCGATCTCGGCGGCGATCACCTGCAGCGGGATCGTCGACACCAGGGGCTGCAGCAGCGTCGGCACCGCGGGCACCTCGAACAGGTGCTGCGCGAACGGCCACACCGTCTCGTCGCCCTCCTCGGCGATGACGACCGTGCGCGCGCCGCGGGCCCGGATCTCCTGGATGTTGCTCAGCAGCTTGGCGTGCAGCACGGCGCGCCCCTTGGGCGAGGGCATGACGACGATGACCGGCAGCCCCTCCTCGATCAGCGCGATCGGGCCGTGCTTGAGCTCACCGGCCGCGAACGCCTCGGCGTGCATATAGGCGAGCTCCTTGAGCTTGAGCGCGCCCTCCAGCGCCACCGGGTAACCGACGTGACGACCGAGGAACAGCACCGCCTTGGAGCCCGCGAGTTCGCCGCCCAGTGAGCGGGCCGTCTCCAAGCTCTCCAGGGTGCGCGCCACCGCCTCGGGCATGGCCGCGAGCTCGCGGAACTCGCGGGCCACCTCGTCGGGGTACTTGGTGCCGCGGGCCTGGGCGAGGGCGAGGCCGACGAGGTAGTTCGCGGCGATCTGGGCGGTGAAGGTCTTCGTGGCCGCGACGCCGATCTCGGGGCCCGCGTGGGTGTAGATGACGGCGTCGGACTCGCGCGGGATCTGCGCGCCGTTGGTGTTGCAGATCGCGAGCACCCGGGCCTTCTGGTCCTTGGCGTGCCGGATCGCCTCCAGGGTGTCGGCCGTCTCCCCGGACTGGGAGATCGCGACGACGAGGGTGCAGCGGTCCAGCACGGGATCGCGGTAGCGGAACTCGCTGGCGAGCTCGACCTCGACGGGCAGGCGGGTCCAGTGCTCGATGGCGTACTTGGCCAGCAACCCGGAGTGGTAGGCCGTTCCGCACGCGACGACGAAGACCTTGTCGACGTCACGCAGGTCCTGGTCGGACAGGCGCTGCTCGTCCAGGACGATCCGGTGGTCGACGAAGTGCCCGCGCAGGGTGTTCGCGACCGCGGCAGGCTGCTCCTCGATCTCCTTGAGCATGAAGTACTCGTGGCCGCCTTTCTCGGCGGCCGCGAGATCCCAGGTCACCTCGAACGGCGTGGCCTCGACCGCGTTGCCGGCGAAGTCGGTCACCGAGTAGCCGTCCCGGGTGATCGTGACGATCTGGTCCTGACCCAGCTCGACCGCGTCGCGGGTGAACTCGATGAACGCGGCGACGTCGGAGGCCAGGAACGTCTCCCCCGTCCCGAGGCCCAGCACCAGCGGTGAGGAGCGGCGCGCGGCGACGATCGTGCCGGGATGGTGGGCATGCGTGATCAGCAGGGTGAACGCACCCTCCAACCGGCGCGCGACGGCGCGCACGGCGGCCTTCAGATCGCCTCTCGTGGGCCCGCCCGCGTACGCCAGCGCCACCAGGTGTGCGACGGTCTCGCTGTCCGTGGCGCTGGTCAGCTCGATCCCGGCCGCCTCGATCTCGCTGCGCAGCGGCAGGTAGTTCTCGACGATCCCGTTGTGCACCACGGCCACGTCCCCGGCCGCGCTGCGATGCGGATGTGCGTTGCGGTCGGTCGGGGCGCCGTGCGTGGCCCATCGGGTATGGCCCATGCCGGTGGTACCGGCCAGCCGCTCGCGGCCCACCTCGTCCAGCCGGGCCTCGAGGTTGCCCAGCGGCCCGGCCTTGCGCTCGACCGCCAGCTCGCCCCGGCCGTTCAGCACGGCGACGCCTGCCGAGTCGTACCCGCGGTACTCCAGCCGCCGCAGGCCGGCCAGTACGACCTCCAGCGCAGGGCGATGACCGACGTATCCGACGATGCCGCACATGGCGCCCAGAGTAGGCGGGAGGTGATCGTCGGCGGTACGGTGCTGCGCTGTGACCCGGACCAGCACGTTCACCCGGCCGGAGCCGGTGCGCAAGACCAAGGACGCCCTCGCTCAGCTCTCGCGCCCCGGCCCGAACACGGTGCTACGCGGAGACCTCGGGCTCGTCGGGGTGCCCGGCGTCGTGTTCGCGCCCGCCGAGGGCCTCGGGCTGCCGGCGGTGGCGTTCGGCCACGACTGGCTGCAGCCGCCCGCCCGGTACACCGAGTTGCTGCGCCATCTCGCGTCCTGGGGAATCGTGGTGGCCGCCCCGGCCAGTCACCGCGGTGCGCTGCCGAGCATCGCCCGGTTCTCCGCCGATCTGCGAACCGCCCTGGACACCTGCGCGGGGGTCCGGCTCGGCGAGGGGAAGATCAGCGTCGACTCGCGCCGGATGGCGCTGGCCGGGCACGGTATCGGCGCCGGCGCGGCGCTACTGGCCGCGGCGACGCACCCACGGGTCGCGGCCGTCGTCACGATCGCCCCGGCGCAGACCCGGCCCTCCGCGGTCGAGGCCGCCCGGGCCGTCACGGTGCCGACGCTGCACATCGTGGCGGGCAAGGACACGGTCGCCCCGCCGGCCGGGCACGCCGAGGCGATCTCGATGGCCGTGGGCGGGAGGGTGTGGGTGCGGACGCTGCCCAAGGCAGGCCACACCGCGTTCCTCGAGGGCAGGCACTGGAGCGATCTGCTGCTGGCGACCAAGAAGGACGAGCGCACCCGCCGGATCACCCGGGCACTCGTCACCGCGTTCCTGCTCCACCACCTCTGCGGCGAGGACCGGGTCGCCGAGCTGGTGGACGGCAAGGTTCCCGGCACCGAGCTCACCACCCGCTGACCCCCAACCCCACCTCCGCGAGTCGCGGTATTCCGAGCGCGAGCCGGGGTATTCGCGCGACCGAGTCGCGCCGGCACGCTCACCGCACCGGCACGTCCGGATCGGGCAGCGTCGCGATCCGCATCCCGGACCAGCCGCCCACCCGGCTTCCTTCGGTCCCGCCGAGCCGGATCCCGTCCGGCGCCTGTCCCGGCTGCGTCTCGGTCGGCTCCGCTGCCGCCGACGCGCTGATCTCGGCCGCCGTCCGTCCGGCTGCCCGCGACAGTTCCAGGCCGAGGTCCATCTGTCGTCCGAACTCCCGCTGGATGAACTCGGCCTGGGAGCACCACTCGCGGCCACGCGCGTCGGGCCAGTCCTCGACGACGGCGGTCACCAATCTGCGGATCTCCTGCATTCCGTCGTCGAGGACATCGACGAAATCGTCCAACCACGCTGCGACCTGCTCGAACGCGGCGGCCACCACATCCGGCTCATGCTCCGGAGTGCTCATGGACCCATCTCCCATCCCGCGCGGAGGACCCGGTCACGGATGCGCCGATCGACCTCCTGGGCGTCGGCCGCAGCGATCTGGAGGGCGCAACCGAGATCGACGAGGCGCCCTGCGGCTCGCTCCACCGTCGCCGTCAGCCGTTCCATGTCCGATACGAGAGCGGTCGCCGTCCCGCTCCGGCAACCGACCAGCACATCCGCGGCCTCCGGCGTGGGATGGGTCAGCAACCGCTCAGCGAGCGCGGCCACGCGGGCCGCGTGCTCCCGCAGGCGGTCGCCGTCGAGATGAATGTCTGGCGGCATGGGCCAAGCCTGGCGCAGAGCAGGCGGCTCATGGGGCCGTTCCGGTCAAGTCGCCGGCCCGGACCCCACAACTCGGACGCGGAGCTCCCCGACTCGCGCTCGGAAACCGCGACTCGCGGGGGTCGGGTCAGCGGGTCGCGGCGACGATCTCGGCCAGGCGGGTGGCGATGTGCTCGGCCTGCTCGGCGGTCGCGGCCTCGACCATCACCCGCACCAGCTGCTCGGTCCCCGACGGACGCAACAGCACCCGGCCGGTGTCGCCCAGCTCCGCCTCCGCGGCCGCCACGGCCTCCCGGACGGCATCCGACGACACGGCGGCGGCCCGGTCGACCACCCGTACGTTGCGCAGGATCTGCGGCAGCGGCGTGACCACCGCGGCGAGCTCGGCCAGCGACGAGCCGGTCTGCGCCAGCCGCGCCATCAGCCGCAGCGCGGTGAGCAGCCCGTCCCCGGTGGTGGCGTGCGCGGGCAGCACGACGTGCCCCGACTGCTCACCGCCCAGGCTGTATCCGCCCGCCCGCAGCTCCTCGAGCACGTACCGGTCTCCGACCGCGGTGGTGCGTACCGCGATCCCGGCGGCGCGCATGGCCAGGTGCAGGCCGAGGTTGCTCATGACCGTCGCGACGAGGGTGTCGCCCGCGAGCTCGCCCGCCTCGCGCAGGGCCAACGCCAGGATCGCCATGATCCGGTCGCCGTCGATCTCGTTACCGGCGGCGTCGATGGCCAGGCATCGGTCGGCGTCGCCGTCGTGCGCGATGCCCAGGTCCGCCCCGTGCGCGACGACGGCGTTGCGTAACGGCCCGAGATGCGTCGAGCCGACCCCATCGTTGATATTGATCCCGTTGGGCGTCGCGTGCAGCGCGACGACATCGGCACCGGCCTTGGCGTAGCAGTCCGGCGCCGCAGTCGACGCGGCGCCGTACGCACAGTCGACGACCACCCGTAGCCCCGCCAGCGACTGGGTCGTGCTCGTCAGGAGATGGGCGGTGTACCGGTCGACGGCATCGGCGAGGTCCCGCACTCGGCCGACCCCGGACCCGGTCGGCCGCACGGCAGGCGGCTCCAGCCCGTTCTCGATGGCCAGTTCGACATCGTCGGGCAGCTTGTGCCCGCCGACGGCGAACAACTTGATCCCGTTGTCCGGCATCGAATTGTGTGATGCCGAGATCATCACGCCGAGGTCGGCACCCAGCTCGGCGACGAGGAAGGCGACCGCCGGGGTGGGCAACACCCCGACCCGAACGGCATCCGCGCCGGCGGACGCGAGGCCGGCGACCACCGCGGACTCCAGCATCTCACCGCTCGCCCGCGGGTCCCGTCCCACCACGGCCACCGGACGGCGCGAAGGATCGTGCTCGACGAGGACCCGCGCGGCCGAGGCCGCAACGGCCATGGCGAGCTCCGGTGTGAGGAGCTCGCCATTGGCCAGGCCCCGGACACCGTCGGTTCCGAAGAGGCGACGCATCCGGCGAGGGTCAGCGCTTGCTGTACTGGGGCGCCTTGCGGGCCTTCTTCAGGCCGTACTTCTTTCGCTCGGTGACGCGGGCGTCCCTGGTCAGGAAGCCGGCGCGCTTGAGTGACGGCCGGTCCTCGGAGTCGGCCTCGACCAGCGCCCGCGCGATCGCCAGGCGTAGGGCCCCGGCCTGACCGGACGTACCGCCGCCGGTGAGGTTGGCGAAGATGTCGTAGCGTTCGGTCTTCTCCACGGTGACCAGGGGCTCCCGGACGAGCTGCTGGTGCAGCTTGTTCGGGAAGTAGGTCTCCAGCGACTTGCCGTTGAGCGTGAAGGCGCCGGAGCCGGGGACCAGCCGAACCCGGACCACGGCCTCCTTGCGCCGGCCAACGGTCTGGATGGGCCGGTCCGGAAGGACGCTCGGGGCCTCGGCGACGAACGCCTCATCGGCCGGGTACTCGTAGGACTCCACGGCCTCGCCGGCAACGGCCTCGGTGTCGACGGCCTCGGTGTCGACGGCCTCGGTGTCGACGGCCTCGGTGTCGACGGCCTCAGCGGCGACGGCCTCAGCGGCGACGGCGTCGCCGGCCTCGGGCTCAGGGGTGGTCACGTGCTGTCCCTCTTCGTTGCTCGGGTCGGCGGTCGTCACTGCGCCACCTGGGTGATCTCGAAGGTCTGCGGCTTCTGCGCGGTGTGCGGGTGCGAGGGCCCGGCGTAGACCTTCAGCTTCTTGGCCATCGCACGACCGAGCCGGTTCTTGGGCAGCATGCCCTTGACCGCCTTCTCGACAAGCCGGTCCGGGTGCTTCTCGATCATCTCGCCGACCGAGCGGCGCCGAAGGCCACCGGGGTAACCCGAGTGGCGATAGACGAACTTGTTGTCGCGCTTGTTACCGGACACGGCGATCTTCTCGGCGTTCACGATCACGACGAAGTCGCCCGTGTCCACGTGCGGGGCGTAGGTCGGCTTGTGCTTGCCGCGCAGCAGCGTCGCGGCATGGCTGGCCAGCCGGCCGAGCACCACATCGGTGGCGTCGATCACGTGCCAGGCGCGGGTGATATCGCCGGGTTTGGGGCTGTACGTGGGCACGGACCTACCTCGTCGTTCTCGGCTCGGGATGCCTGTCGTCGCGCGGTGCAGCAGGCCGCATCGGAGCGACCGGAAGATGAGCACGCCACCCGAGAAACCCGTGACAGCCGCAGCTCACCCGCCGCATATCGAGAGCCGAGAGTACCTGCCGCCCCGAATGCGGGTCAAAACGACCCCCCGGACCGGCCGTCGGCCGCCGTCGATCACTGCCAGCGGCGTGCGTTCACCCGCTCGACCTGCTGGTAGTTGTCGTTCGCGGCACCGAGCGCAACACTGATCCGGGTCAGCACGGATGCCAGGTCGGCCGCCGCGGTATCCCACTGTCGCTGCCGGGCCTGATAGTCGGTCGCAGCCTGGCCCTCCCAGGTCGCGGCGAGCGGCGCGAGGAAGCGCTTGAGCTCGTCGAGCCTGCCGAAGATGCGCTGGACAGACGTCGCGACGTTGCTCTGCGCCGCAGCCAGCTCGGCAAAGGTGACCTTGATCTCGGACATGTTCTCCGCTCTCCTCAGCCCAGCGCCGTCCGGATCGACGAGAGGCCACCGGCCTGCTCGTCCTCCTGGCGCTGGTACGCCTGTGCCGATCCCTGGATCGCCTCACCGATCCCGCGAAGCGCCTCGCTGAGCGATCGCGCGTCGGCGTCCCAACGAGCCATCAGCGAGGCGAACGCCGTCGCCGCGTCGCCGCGCCATGCCCCCGCGAGGGGTGCGAGCCTGCCGCGCAGAACCGACAGCTCGGACTGCACGGCGTCGTTCACCTCCAGTACGTGCCGGCCCGCGCGGGCCATCTCCTCGGTGGTCGTCCCGAAGCCACCTGCCATGCCGATCAGCCCCTCGTGTCAGCGTGTCCGTCTCGCGAGCGGGGACACCGTTGCAGGAGGAGACCCGCGGGCGTGGCGGTTCCGACGATCGGGTTCGCGATCGGGAAGCCGCTACCGGAGGTCCTTGCCGAAGCAGACCGTCTGCGGCTGGTGGGCGTAGTAGCCGTACCCGGGGATCCGGTGGTAGCCCTCGCTCGCGTAGAGCCGCAGCGACTCGGGCTGTCGGGTGCCGGTCTCCAGGATGACCCGGCGGTATCCCATGGCCCGAGCGCGGTCCTCGGCCGCCCGCAGCAGGGTGCGTCCCAGGCCCCGGCGACGGTGGTGCCTGCGCACGTACAGCCGTTTGACCTCGGCCGTTGCGGGCGTGTCCGGGACCGCGCGCAGCGCGACCGAGGCCACCGCGTCGTCGTCGCACCAGGCGAGGAGAACGGCCCCGCGCGGCGGGGTGAACTCGGCGGGATCGACGGGCGAGCGGTCCGCATCGCCGTAGCGGACGACGTACTCGTCCTGCACCTCGCCGATCAGTTGCTGGACAACCGGATCGAGGTAGTCATGCCGCCGGATCTCGACAACGTGGGCCGCCACGGGGCGCCATTGCCCCCGTGGCGCGCCGCCTCACGCCGGCCGCACCGAGGCGACGACCGTTGCACACGCCGCATCGACCGCGACCACTCCGGACGGCGTGTGCCGGCACCCGATGCTGAACTGTGCGCCGCCGTCGAACACGACGTACCAGTCGACGACCGTGCCCCGCAGATCCTGCCGATAGACGGCCACGGCGCGGCCGGCGAAGCGGCCGTCCGGGTCGAATCCCGTGAGCCGCTCCCCACCGGCGACCGCCGCGTGGAAGGCGGACCGCAGTTCCGCGCGGGCGCGAGCGGGCTCGGCATCGGCGTCGTAGCCCAGCTCGCTCAGCTCGATCGAGACCAGATCGCTCCCGGCGGGCGCCATGGTCGGGGTGATCAGTGTGCGACGACGTTCGGGAAGCCCGCCGGTATGCGCCCACCCGGCGGGCAGCGCCAGCCGGTAGCCGTACTGGACCAGCTCGCCCGCGGTGTTCGCGAGGTGCCGGCCGGGGACCAGCGCTGCGCCGGC
The DNA here is from genome assembly GCF_000423625.1 of Pseudonocardia asaccharolytica DSM 44247 = NBRC 16224. Classification (GTDB taxonomy): domain Bacteria; phylum Actinomycetota; class Actinomycetes; order Mycobacteriales; family Pseudonocardiaceae; genus Pseudonocardia; species Pseudonocardia asaccharolytica. Next base: position 286,786 of record NZ_AUII01000003.1, on the reverse strand, counting down.
GCCGAGGAGCGCGATGAGGCCCACCGCGACGCCCAGCGCGGCCCGCCGGACGCGGTGCCGGCGCGGGGGGATCGGCGGCAGGAGCGGGGGGCCCGGGGAAACTCCGACTCGGTCGCAGGAATACCCCGACTCGGTCGCGGAAACACCGCGACTCGCAGAAGGACGGGGGCTGGAGGGGAGAGGGGTCAGGGCGCCGAGGACCGCGGCGACGTCGGGCACCGGCGGCACCCGCACCGGCCCCACGCCCGCCGCGTCGAACAGCTCGGCCAGCAGCGGGGTGCGGGCCAGCCCGCCGACCAGCACCACCTCCGCGACCCCGCCGCCGGCGAGCTCGGCGACCTCGGCGGCGGCATCGACGATCAGGGACATCGGCTCGGCCAGCGCCCGGCGCAGCGTGCCGGCGTCGAGCCGGACCCCGCCGTCGGCCGTCACCGCGGGCAGCAGCGAGAGGCCCTCGCGGACGCGGCGCGCCTCCTCGAGCGAGGCACCGCTCAACAGCTCACGCGCGACCGTGTCGCAGCGGGCCCCACCCACGTCGACGGTCCGGGTCGGGCCCACGCCGTCCGGCCCGACAAGCGTCACCTCGGTGCCGGAGACCCCGCCGTCGATCACGATCCGCGGCAACCCACCGCCGACCGCGACCGCGACCGGCACCCCCGCCGCGCCCACGACCACCGGCTCGGGCCGGCGGTCGGCGAACAGCACCCCGAGCACGTCGTCGACGTCGCACCGGCCCGGCAGCCGGGCGAGCAGCCGGGGCTCGCCACCGGGATCGACCACGGCCACCCGCGTCGCACCCGTCCCGGGATGCACCGCGACCCGGGACGGGCACTGCGGAGAGCCGATCACGGCGCGTCGCCGGGGTCGGGCAGCCAGGCGAGCTGCACCCGGCGCGGGCCGCGCCTGCGGTCGACGAGGACGGCCCGTCCCGGCGGCATCGGAGCCGGCTTCACCGACTCGACCAGTGCGCCCTCGTCCGGGCTGCCGTTCATCACCAGGCCCGGAGCGGCGAGCTCGCGCAACCGGCTGAGCAGCGGGTCGTACAGCGCGCGCCCGGCGCCGCCGCAGCGCCGGGTCACCACCAGATGCAGCCCGACGTCCTTGGCCTGCGGGAGGAACTCGACCAGCGGCAGCAGCGGGTTCGCCACAGTGGCGCCGATCGGGGCGACCAGGTCGTAGTCGTCGACGAGTACGAACACCTCCGGCCCGGACCACCAGCTGCGCTCCCGCAGCTGCCGCGCTGTCACATCGGGCCCCGGCAACCTGCGGCGCAGCGACTCGGCCACCTCGCGCAGCGCCGTCGCCGCGGCCTCGGCGGTGCTGGCGTGGCCGATCAGATGGGACGGCGCGACGGCCCCGAACAACCCGCGCCGGTAGTCGACGAGCACGACCCGCGCCTGTTCGGGGGTGAACCGGTCGGTGATCCCCCGGGCGAGCAGCCGCAGCAGGTTGGTCTTCCCGCTCTCGGCGTCGGCGAAGCAGAACAGGTGCGGTTCGGCGGCGAAGTCGAGCTCGACGAGCGCCAGCCGGTCCTCGTCGACGCCGAGCGGGACCCGCGTGGGGTCCCCCGGTGCAAGCGCCACATGCTCCAGCCGGGTCGGCAGCAGCCGCACCGGCGCGACCGGGGGGCCCGACCAGGAGCGGGCGATGGCCTCGACCAACGATGGGGTGTCGGCGTGCTCGCCGCAGCGCGGCGCGGCAAGGACCATCGGGGCCCCGTCGGCGGCCAGTCCGTGCCCGGGCCGGGCCGGCACCCCGGCCGCCTTGCGCCGCTCCGCCTCCGACTCCGACGGCTCCCCCAGCCGCAGCTCCAGTCGCGTTCCGAGCAGGTCCTTGAGCGCCGGACGCAGCTCGGTCCAGCGACTCGCCGACAGCGCCAGGTGCACGCCGTAACCCAGCCCCTGGGTGGCCAGCGGCAGGAGCCGGGCCTCCAGGTCCTCGAACTCCGCGCGCAGCGTCAGATAGCCGTCGAGCACGAGCAGCAGATCGGTGGCCGGCTCCCCGGCGAACTCCCCGCGCGCCCGACGCGTCCGAAACTCCTCGACGGCGCCGAGACCGGCGTCGCGGAACAGCCGTTCCCGGCGGGTCAGCACGGCGTTGACCTCGGCGAGGGTGCGCCGGACGAGGTCGGGCTGCTGGCGATCCGCGACGGTGCCGACATGCGGCAGCCCGGCGAGCGCCGCGAGCCCGCCACCGCCGAAGTCCAGGACGTGCACGCCCAGCTCCGCGGGGGTGTGGGTGAGCGCGAGGCCGAGCACCAGGGCGCGCAGGGCCGTCGACTTGCCCGATCGCGGGCCCCCGACGACCACGAGATGCCCGGCCGCCCCGGAGAGGTCGGCGACGAGCGGATCCCGGCGCTGCTGGTAGGGCCGGTCGATCAGGCCGATCGGCACCTGGAGCGTCCCGACCGGTCCGCCCACGCTCAGCCCCCGACCGGCCGTCGGGGTGATCGGGCCGAGTAGCTCGTCCAGGGGCGGCGGGACGTCCAGTGGCGGCATCCACACCCGGTGCGCGGCCGGGCCGCGTCCCCGCAGCGCATCCAGCATCCCGTCCAGGACGGTCGGCGCGGTATCGCCCGGCGCGGCCAGTGCGCTGCCCGTGGACGGCGCGCGCACCCGCCCGGCCCGGAACGGCAACGCTCGCGGCTGCCCCGACGGTCCCGGCCCCGTGGATCCCGCGGGCGGGCCGGAGACGTAGGCGCCGCGGAAGCGCACCAGCTCCCCGGTGCCGGTCGCCAGGAACGCCGAGCCGGGGGCCGGTGGGAGCTGGTGGGCGTCGGGCACGCCGAGCACCGCACGCGACTCCGCGGCGGAGAAGGTGCGCAACGCGATCCGGTAGGACAGATGGGATTCCAGACCGCGCAGCCTGCCCTCGTCGAGGCGCTGCGAGGCCAGCAGCAGGTGCAGCCCGAGCGAGCGGCCCAGCCGACCGATCGTGACGAGCAGATCGATCAGCTCGGGGCGCTGGGCGAGCAGCTCGGAGAACTCGTCGACGACGACGAGCAGCGCGGGCAGCGGCGGCAGATCCGCGCCGGCCCGCCGGGCGGCCGCGTACCCGGTGACGTCGGTCAGGTTCCCCGCCGCCCGCAGCAGCTCCTGGCGCCGGGTGATCTCGCCGGCCAGCGCGTCGGCCATCCGGTCGACGAGGGTGAGCTCGTCGACCAGGTTGGTGATCACCGCGGAGACATGGGGCAGCTCGGCGAAACCGAGGAACGTGGCGCCGCCCTTGAAGTCGACGAGCACCAGGTTGAGATCGGCCGGGGAATGCGTGGCGGCGAGCCCGAGCACGAGAGTCCGCAACAGTTCGCTCTTGCCCGAGCCCGTCGCGCCGACGCACAGCCCGTGCGGACCGCTGCCGCCGTGCGCCGACTCCTTGAGATCCAGCGCCACCGGCTGTCCCCGCTCGTCGACGCCGATCGGCACCCGCAGCCGGTCGGCCTCGGCCTTCCCCCAGCGCTCCCGCAGCTCCTCGACCGCCGCGGGACCGGGCCGCTCGGCGATCCCGAGCAGGGCGGGCAACCCGGTGGGCCCGGCCGCGGTGTCCTCGTCGCCGGACGCGGCGCCCGCCGGGCGGTACCGGGCGAGCCTGCGGGCGAGGGCGCGCGCCTCGGCGACCGACAGCGCGTCGGGGCGTCCGATCTCGGCGCCCACGGGGTCGTTGCGGTTCAACCGGGCGAGCCGGGCCGGGCCCACCGCCAGCCGCACGACCGACGGCGCGGGCCGTCGCCCGGGTGGGGCGCCGACGCGCAGCACGGTCACCCCGGCCACGCCGGCCCATGGCCCCGGGGTCGCCGCCATCCCGTCGACGACGACGAGCAGGTGCGGTTCGCCCTCGCCGGGCCCCGGCGGACGCCCGGCGAGCTCGGTGATCCACCAGCGGCGCAGCTCGTCGGCGTCGGCGGTGAACATCCGCAGCGGTCCGATGGCGTCGCGCAGCCGGGGATGCGCGACGTGTGGAAGCCATTTCGCCCACTCCCACGCCGCCGCCAGCGACGGCGGGGCGACGACCGCCAGCAGCGCGTCGGTCGGGCTGTGCCACAGCGCGTACTGCGCGACCATTGCCCTGGCCAGCCCGCGAGCCGGCGCCAGCTCGTGGTCCGCGGGCTCCAGCCACACCGTCGAGCTGTGCCGCACCGACACCGCGACGGGCAGCTCGGCCACCACGGAATGGCCGGTCAGGAACCGGCGCAGGGCCAGGGCGGTGACCGGCTCGACCCCCTCGACCGGCCCCGTCTGCGGCGCGATCAGCCGGGTCGCGAGCCGCTGGGTGCCGCATCCGATGCGCAGCCGGCCAAAGTCGACGTCGGCGGTGCGTCGTTCCCACAGCCTGCCCGCGGCGAGCACCGAGGGCCACGCCGCGGGCTCGGGGTGCCCGTTCTCCAGCGCGCCGCGCTGCGCCGCGGCGATCTCGCGCATCCGGCGGCGCATCGAACCGAGGTAGCGCAGGTAGTCGCGGCGGTCCTCGTCGATCCCGGCGGCCCGCTGTCCGCCGCCGCGCCCGCCGCCGGTGAGCATCATGCCGAGCGTCGAGATCACGAACATCCCGCCGAACAGCCACGACGTCGGGTTGCCGGGCCCGAGGACGGCGACGAAGCCGATCGACGCCGCGATCATCACCACCGGGAGCAACCGGCTCAGCACCCCGGCCGGGATGACGCGCTCGGGCTCCGGCGGCGGCTCCAGCGCCAGCTCGCCGCCCGGCATCGGCAGCGGTCGGCGGCGCGGCCGCGTCACCCCCACAGTGCGCATCGCGACCCTCCCGCTGTCGGCGACGAGTTGTCCGGAACGGCCCTTCCCGGGGACAGGGCGTGGCGATACTAGGCATCCGGTGCGGCCCACGGGGCCGTTTGGCGCAACCGAGAGGCACCCGTGCAGCCGAACTCGTCGACGTTCTGCCGGGTCAGTGTGCTGGCTCCACGCTCCCGCGTGGATCTCGCGCTGCCCGCCGACGTCCCCCTCGCCGAGCTCGTGCCGATGGTGCTCGAACTGCTCGGCGAGCCCGCGCGCACCGGGCCCGGACGGCGGCCGGTGCCGTGGCGGCTCAGCGGACCGGCGGGCGGACCTCTGCCGCCCGACGCGACCCTGGCCGACCTCGGGATCCTCGACGGCGAGCTGCTGCGGATCGGCCCGGACACCCCGCCGCCGCCCGCGCCAGTCTTCGACGATCCCGCCGAGGCGCTGGCCGCCGCCGTGCACGACCACACTGCCGTGCACGACCACACTGCCGTGCACGACCACACGGCCGTGCACGACCACCCGCGGGCGAGCCAGGCGCGCGGGCTCGGCCCGGCCGCGGTGGTGCTGCTGGCCGGTGTCGCGGCGGTCCTGCTGGCCGGAATCCGCGCCTCGGGGGCGCGACCGTGGCTGGTCGCGCTCGCCGTCGTCGGCGGCGCGTTCGCCGCGGTCGCGGCGGTGCTGCACGCCGCCCGGCTCAGTGAGGGGCACGACCGGGTCGCCGCGCTCACCGCGGTGCTGGCCGCGGTCCCGCTCGCCGCGGCGGCGGGGTGGGCGACGCTACCCGGGCCACCGGGACCCACCCAGGCGCTCCTGGCCACCGTCGCGGCTGGCACCGTCGCGGCCGCGGGTCAGCTGGCCGTGCGGGTGGTGGCGCCGCTGCTGGTCGGGCTGGTGGTCGCGGCGGTGGCAGCCGGGATCGGGGCGCTGGCCCTGCTCCGGACCGGCGGTTCCCCGGGGGCGGTGGGCAGCGGAGTGACGGCGGCGGCGCTGGCGGCCGGGCCGCTGCTGCCCAGGTGCGCGCTGCGGCTGGCCGGGATACCGCGGCCGCAGGTGCCCACCGACGCGAGCGAGCTCGTGGCCGCCGACCGCGGGCCAGACCTGCTTCCTGCCGAGCTCGCCGAACGCGCCGACCTGGCCCGCGGCTACCTCGCAGGCCTTGTCGGCGGCGGCGCCGCGGCCGCGGCGGTGGGCGCGTGGCTGGCCGGCCGGATGCCCGGGTGGGTCGGCCCGGCCTTCGCGGCGGTGACGGCCACGGTGCTGCTGTTGCGCTCCCGCGGGTTCGCCGACCCGGCGACGGCCCGCGCCCTGCTGATCGGCGGCGCCGCCGCGGGTCTCGGGCTGGTGCCGCTCGCGTTCACGACCGGCCCCGGGGTCCGGGTCGGGCTCGGGCTGGCGCTGCTGGCCGCCGCGGCCGCGATGGTCTCCGCCCGGGGCCGGGCCTGGTCGCCGGTCACCCGCCGCGCCGCGGACCTGCTGGAGGTGGGACTCCTCGTCGTCGCGATCCCGCTGGCGGCCGGGGCGGCCGGGCTCTACGGGCTGGTGCGCGGATGGTGAGCGCGGCGCTGCTGGTGGCGCTCGCCATGGTGGTCGTCCCGGCTCCCCCACCGCCCCCGGGGAGTGGCGTGCCCGGGCCGACCGCCGGGCTCCAGGCACCGGACAGCTGCGCTCCGCCGGAGGGGGCCGGAAGCCCCGGGCCGGTCGTCGACGTCGCCGCGGCGGGCCTGCGGCTCGATACCGTGCACCGGCTGGCCACCGGGGCGGGCCAGCGCATCGCCGTGATCGACACCGGGGTCAGCCCGCACCCGCGACTGGCGGGGCGGCTGACCGGGATCGGGGACTATCTGCAGGGTGGCGACGGCCTCGACGACTGCGACGGCCACGGCACCGCCGTCGCGGGCCTGCTCGCCGCCGCACCGGACGACGCCGACGGCTTCACCGGCATCGCCCCCGCCGCACGGGTCCTGTCGATCCGCCAGTCCAGCACCGTGCTCACCGTCCGCGGTCCCGACGGCGCGGCACAACCAGGCGGCGACACCGACACCCTGGCCGACGCGGTCGTGCTCGCCGTGCGGCGGGATGCGACGGTCGTCAACATCTCCGGGGCGGTCTGCCTGCCCCCGGCTCGGGCGGCGAGCGCCGGGGCCAGGTTGCGGGCCGCGCTGCGCTACGCCGCCGACTCCGATGTCGTGGTGGTCGCCGCGGCGGGCAATATCGGCACCGGCGGCTGCGGTGCGGCCGGTCTGGTGTCGCTGCCCGGATGGTTGGGCGACGACCTGCTCACGGTGGCCGCCGTGGAGCCGGGTGGGTCGCCGTCGGAGATCAGCCTGCACGGTCCGTGGGTCGATGTCGCGGCGCCGGGCACGAGGCTGCGTTCGCTGGCGGCCGGTGGCGGGTTCACCGGCGCGGACCTGCGCGGAACGAGTTTCGCCGTCCCGTGGGTGGCCGGCACCGCCGCGCTGGTGCGGCAGCGGTTCCCGCGGTTGTCCGCCCGACAGGTGGCCGACCGGATCATCGCGACCGCACGCAGATCCGCCGCCGGGCTGAACGAGGCCGTCGGACACGGTGTGGTCGACCCGCTGGCTGCGCTCACCGCGGAGCCACTCGTCCCGACCGGCGCGGATCGCCCAGCCGAGCCCCCGGCCCGTCCCACGGCCGCGCTGCCCGGGGCCGGAGGGAACCCACCCACCGACACCGATCCGGCATCGCCGGCGGTCCTGGTCGCGGCCATCCTGCTCGGCGGCGCGGCGATCATCACGGCGCGGCTCGGGGGATGGCGGATGTCCCCACGTCGACCACCCGCGCCGCGGCCGCCAGGTCCAGCGCCGGCCCCGTCGGGAGCAGCCGCAGCGCCGCCTCGGGGGCCGGTTCAGCGCCGTTGATGCCGAGCGCGGCGGCCGAGGGGTGATCCGCCACCCCGTAGCCGACGCCGGTCGCGGAGATGAGCCACAGGCTCCCCGTCCCGGACGGCTGCCCGGGTGCGGTCGAGCGGACCGGTCCACCGCCACCGGGTCCGAGGACGACCGCGTCCACCCGATCGCCGGGGCCGTCGGCCTGCGCGAGATCGATCACCACGGCCTGGTCCGGCGCCGGAATCCGATCCCCGAGCTGCACCGACGTGGCCTCTGGGGTCCATGTCCAGCACACCACCGGCGCATCGGCGGGCTCGGCCCAGCGGGTGGGCGGGGCAGGCCATCCGGCTACATCGAGGGTGTCGACGAGCGGGACGGACGCCACGAGCCCCGTCCCGACTTCGACGGGCTCGCGGCCGGTGGTCGCCGCGAGCACCTGCGCGGCCAGCGCCGGGACCTCCTGCAGCCCATCGGGCAGCACCACGTAGTAGCGCCCGGGGGCACCGATCGGGGTGACCGTGAGGACGTCGCCGACCCGGCCGGGCACTCCCGCGGGTCCGCGTCCGGCCGGTAGCTCGGGCGTGACCAGCGGCAATCCCTCCGGGATGCCGGACACCATCCCGGAGCTGGCCGGCCGGGCGCTGCGGCCGGCCAGTCCGAGCGCGGCGAGAACCGGACGGTCGGACAGGCCGATGCGGTGCCGGTGCCCCTCGATCACCGCGTAGGTGCCCCCGTCTGGCACGGCGAGCAGCACGCCCACGCCGGGGGTCGGCTCGGTGGCCGCCGCCCCCGCGACGACCGTCGTTCCGGCCGGCCGGGGTCGGCCGGCCGTGGTGGTGCGGTCGCAGACCGACCAGCGCGGGGGGATTCCCGGCCCGTCCGGATGCACCGCGACCGCGCCGGCGATCGCCGCGGTGGGCGTGCGCGGCACCGGGGCGAGATCCTCGTCGCGGACGACGACCGGGACCGCCGTCGCGCCGCCCCCGTTCCCGAGAGCGGCGAGCACGAGCCGTCCCGCGGCCAGGTTCGCGACCGGGACGAGCCGGTCCGGGTCGTGCGCGACGACGTACATCGATCCCGAACGGTCGCCGACGACGAGCAGCTGGCGTGTCCAGTCCGGACGCGGGGCGATCAGCGCGTAGATCGCGACGCCACCGAGCGCGAGCAGCGCGACCAGAACCCCGGCGAACGCGGCCCGGCGCTGGGAGCGGATCTGCTCGTGCAGCGGGACGGGATCCCCGCTGACGAGCGCGGACTCGAGCCGGCGCAGCCCGTAGCGGTAGGCATCGGCATGGTCGCGGGTCACCGGGGCCCGGGTCACGGCGGCGCGGGGCACGAGCCCGGACGCTAGCCGGGCGGGCACCCGCCCGCGGCCGGTTCATCAAAATGCAGCCGCCGTGAGTACAGCCCCCTGTGAGTGCGTAACAGTGTTAGAACACTGTTACGCACTCACAGGGGGCTCCGACGCATATTGCGGGTCACGGCGGCGCGGGCGGCGAGCTCGTCGTCGGGCGGGTAATCCACCCCGACCAGCGTGAGCCCGTGCGGCGGGGCGACCGCGACGTCGCTCACCCGCTCGCCGCGGGTCAGCAACGCCACGGCCCACTCGGCCTCCCGGCGGTCCCGCCCGACGTCGAGCAAGGCGCCGACCAGGCTGCGCACCATCGAATGGCAGAACGCGTCGGCCGACACCGCGGCAACGACCACCCCATCGGCACCGCGGGTCCAGCTCAGCCGCTGCAGGTGCCGGACGGTGGTGGCTCCCTCGCGACGCTTGCAGAAGGCGGCGAAGTCGTGCTCACCCAACAGCCCGGCCGACGCGGCGTTGACGGCGTCGAGGTCGAGCGGATGCGGCCAGGAGAGCGTGTCGCGGGCCCGCAGCGGCTCGGCGCCGTACGGGGTTGTGGCCACGCGGTAGCGGTAGTGCCTGCGCAACGCGGAGAAGCGCGCGTCGAACTCCGTGGGCACCGGCGTCACCGCACGCACCCGGACGTCCGGCGGCAGCAGCCGCGCGAGCCTGCGGACCATCCACTCCGGGTTCAGATCGGAGGGCAGATCGGCGTGCGCCACCTGCCCGCGGGCGTGCACGCCCGCGTCCGTGCGACCGGCGACGGTGAGCGCCACCGGCACCCGCAGCACGGTCACCAGCGCGCCGGTGAGCGCCCCGCAGACGGTGCGGCGCCCCGGCTGCACCGCCCACCCGGAGAAGTCGGTGCCGTCGTAGGCGACGTCCAGCCGAAACCGCCTGTGGGGCCTGGCAACAGCACCGAGCCCGCCGTCCGGGTGGGCGGCGGGCTCGGCGGTGTCGTGCGGGTGGGTCAGGACCCGTCCTCCGGAGCGGAGGACTCCTGCTGCGCGGCCGGCAGCGAGAACCCGGCGGCCTCGGCGGCCTCGGCGGTGGCGAACCAGACCTCGGCCACGGTGCGGTCGTAGTGCCCCGAACCGGGGACGTGGTACAGCTTCGAATCCTCGTTGCCCTTGATCGGGAAGCCCTCCGGGGCCTCCGCGGCGTCGGCCAGCGGAGCGTGGCTGCCCTCGCCGTAGGGCGCCTCATCGGTGGAGGCGGACTCCTCCGCCTCGCTCGCCGAATCGCTCGCCGGGGCCTCCGCGGCGGCCGGCTGCGGTGTCGCCGCCTCGGTCGGGGCCTGCGCGGCCGCCTGGGAGGCGGCGACCCTGCGGGCCCGCTCGGCCTCGTCGGTGACCGTCTTCTGCGAGACGAGCTCGATCACGGCCATCGGCGCGTTGTCGCCCTGACGCGGCAGCGTCTTGGTGATCCGCGTGTAGCCGCCCTGCCGGTCGGCGAAGAACGGACCGATCTCGGCCATCAGCCGGTGCACGACGTCCTTGTCCCGGATCACCTTCTGGATCTCCCGGCGGTTGTGCAGGTCGCCGCGCTTGGCCTTGGTGATCAGGCGCTCGGCGTAGGGGCGCAGCCGCCGCGCCTTGGCCTCGGTCGTCGTGATCCGGCCGTGCTCGAACAGCGAGGTCGCCAGGTTCGCCAGCATCAGCCGCTGGTGGGCGGGCGATCCGCCGAGACGGCGCCCCTTGGTGGGCTGTGGCATGGCTACAGCTGCTCCGTTTCTGCGTAGTCCTGGCCGTCGTCCCCGAAGGTGTCGGGGTCGAACCCGTCGGAGCCATAGTCCGTGGCGGCGGCCGACGGATCGAATCCGGGCGGGCTGTCCTTGAGCGCCAGGCCGAGGCCGACGAGCTTCATCTTGACCTCGTCTATCGACTTGGCACCGAAGTTGCGGATGTCGAGCAGGTCGGCCTCGCTGCGACCCACCAGCTCGCCCACAGTGTGAATGCCCTCGCGCTTGAGGCAGTTGTAGGAGCGGACGGTGAGGTCCAGCTCCTCGATCGGCATCGCGAACGCCGCGATGGTGTCCGCCTCCTGCGGCGACGGCCCGATCTCGATGCCCTCGGCGTCGACGTTCAGCTCCCGGGCCAGCCCGAAGAGTTCAACCAGGGTCTTACCGGCCGAGGCCAGCGCGTCGCGCGGGGTGATCGAGGGCTTGGTCTCGACGTCGAGCACCAGCTTGTCGAAGTCGGTGCGCTGTTCGACACGGGTGGCCTCGACCTTGTAGGTCACCTTGAGCACCGGCGAGTAGATCGAGTCGATCGGAATGCGGCCGATCTCGGCGCCGGTGGCCTTGTTCTGCATGGCGGGCACGTAGCCGCGGCCCCGCTCGACGACGAGCTCGACCTCGAGCCTGCCCTTGTCGTTCAGCATCGCGATGTGCAGGTCCGGGTTGTGCACCGTGACACCGGCCGGGGGCACGATGTCACCGGCGGTGACCGGGCCGGGGCCCTGCTTGCGCAGGTACATCGTGACCGGCTCGTCCTCCTCGGAGCTGACGACGAGCTCCTTGAGGTTGAGGATGATGTCGGTGACGTCCTCCTTGACGCCGGGCACGGTGGTGAACTCGTGCAGCACGCCGTCGATGCGGATGCTGGTCACCGCCGCCCCCGGGATGGAGGAGAGCAGAGTGCGCCGGAGCGAGTTGCCCAGCGTGTATCCGAACCCCGGCTCCAACGGCTCGATGACGAACCGAGACCGGGTATCGGTGACCGAGTCCTCGGTCAGGGCGGGACGCTGAGAGATCAGCATTGGTGGTTTTCCTCTCATCGGCGCGGCAACCGCTATTTGATGCCGCGCCCCCGGCACGGCCTTCTCCGTGCCGGGGGTTGAAAGGACCGCCCGGCCTGGCCGGGCCTTGCCCTTCCGGGTCCTCGGGGGCAGCGCCCACGAGGACCTACTTCGAGTAGAGCTCGACGATCAGCTGCTCGGTGACCTGGGTGTCAATCTGGGCCCGCTCCGGCAGCTGGTGGACCAGGACGCGCAGGTTGGACGGCACAACCTGCAGCCACGCGGGAATCGGCCGGTCGCCCAGCAGCTCTTTGGCGATGATGAACGGATCCGTGTTCAGCGACTTCGGTCGGACGTCGATGATGTCGTAGCGCGAGACGCGGTAGCTGGGGATGTTCACCTTCTCGCCGTTGACGAGGAAGTGGCCGTGGTTCACCAGCTGGCGCGCCATCCGTCGGGTGCGCGCGAGGCCCGCCCGGTACACGACGTTGTCCAGCCGCGACTCGAGGATCTGCAGCAGGTTGTCACCGGTCTTGCCGGGACGCCGGTTGGCCTCCTCGTAGTACCGGCGGAACTGCTTCTCCAGCACGCCGTAGCCGAAGCGCGCCTTCTGCTTCTCCTGCAGCTGCAGGAGGTACTCGGTCTCCTTGATCCGGATCCGGCCGTGCTGGCCGGGCGGGTAGGGACGGCGTTCGAATGCCTGGTCGCCGCCGACGAGGTCGACCTTCAGCCGGCGGGACTTGCGGGTCATGGGTCCGGTGTAACGAGCCATGTCTGGTTCTCCCTCCCCTTAGACCCGGCGCCGCTTGGGCGGACGGCAGCCGTTGTGCGGCTGGGGGGTGACGTCGGAGATGGTGCCGACCTCGAGGCCCGCGGCCTGCAGCGAACGGATCGCGGTCTCCCGTCCCGAGCCCGGGCCCTTCACGAACACGTCGACCTTCTTCATCCCGTGCTCGGCGGCCTTGCGGGCAGCGTTCTCGGCGGCCATCTGTGCGGCGAACGGCGTCGACTTGCGCGAGCCCTTGAAACCGACGTGGCCGGCCGAGGCCCAGGCGATCACGGCGCCGTTCGGGTCGGTGATGGACACGATGGTGTTGTTGAAGGTGCTCTTGATGTGCGCATGGCCGTGCGCGACGTTCTTCTTCTCCTTGCGCCGGACCTTCTTGGGTCCGGACGCGGCACGCGTGCGGGGCGGCATTACTTCTTACCTGCCTTCTTCTTGCCGGCGACCGTCTTCTTCGGTCCCTTCCGGCCGCGGGCGTTGGTCTTCGTGCGCTGGCCGCGCACCGGAAGCCCCCGGCGGTGCCGGATCCCCTGGTAGCAGCCGATCTCGATCTTGCGCCGGATATCGGCCTGGACCTCACGGCGCAGGTCGCCCTCGACGCGGTAGTTGTTCTCGATGTACTCGCGCAGCTTCGCGAGGTCCTCGTCGCTCAGGTCGCGGGTGCGCAGATCGGCGCTGATCCCGATGGCCTCGAGGATCTCCTTCGAGCGGGACCGGCCGATCCCGTAGATGTAGGTGAGCGCGATCTCCATCCGCTTCTCGCGGGGGAGGTCGACGCCGGCGAGTCGTGCCATGCGGCGGGTTCTCCTTAGTCGTACTCCCAGGTCTGCTCCGCGCCCGTCCCGCGGTCCGACTCGCTCGACTGGACCCGGGCCCCGGCCTGGTTCCGGGGGTGGACCGGGCCCGCGTGGCCCGGCAGGTGCGCGGAGTTCCGCTGTGTTACTCGTGTTGCTGCTGTGCTGGTGCGGTCGAGAGGACCGCGACGTGCTCGGCGGTGCCCGCTCAGCCCTGGCGCTGCTTGTGGCGCAGGTTCTCGCAGATCACCATGACCCGGCCGTGCCGGCGGATCACCTTGCATTTGTCGCAGATCTTCTTGACGCTCGGCTGGACCTTCACGTCGTTGATCCCTGCTCTTGCGTGGTCACTTGTAGCGGTAGACGATGCGGCCGCGGGTGAGGTCGTAGGGAGAGAGTTCCACGACCACCCGGTCCTCGGGGAGGATCCGAATGTAGTGCTGCCGCATCTTCCCGCTGATGTGCGCGAGGACCCGGTGCCCGTTCTCCAACTCCACGCGGAACATCGCGTTCGGCAGGGGTTCGACGACCCGGCCCTCGACCTCGATCGCCCCATCCTTCTTGGCCATGTCCTCCGCGTTCCGTGACAGTTGTCGGTTGTCTCGTTCCGCACCGGACGCCGGACGGCCGGTCCCGGTGCGCGACGCGCGATGGGGCGACGGAACCGAAGGAGTGCGGGAGGGCACGACCGGAACCGGCGACACGAGGCGCGCCGATGCTCCAGTGTACGGGTGTTGCACAGACCGACGCACATGGGGTACGCGCGCGTGCGCGGCGGGACCGGTTGGTCGCTCCGAGTCCGGTTGACCTGAACCGGGGTGCAGGTGGTCGAGTCTCCCCCCGTGAGCACCGAGACGACCCCCTCTGACTGCCACAACGCCCGCTCGGCCGGCGGCTCACCGGGGTCGTGCGCGTGAACCTCGCTCCAGCGAGGCTTCACGCGCACGGGCGCTACAGCGCCTTGAGTTCCTCGGTCACCTCGACCACCGACTTCTTGGCATCGCCGAACAGCATGGAGGTGCGTTCGGCGTAGAAAAGCGGGTTGTCGATGCCCGCGAAGCCGGAGTTCATCGACCGCTTGAGCACGATGACGGACCTGGACTCGTCCACGTTGAGGATCGGCATCCCGTGGATCGGCGAGCTGGGGTCGTTGCGCGCCGCCGGATTGGTGACGTCGTTCGCCCCGATCACCAGCGTGACGTCGGTGCGGGAGAACTCGTCGTTGATCTCATCCATCTCCTTGAGCTGCTCGTAGGGGACGTCGGCCTCGGCGAGCAGGACGTTCATGTGTCCGGGCATCCGGCCGGCGACCGGATGGATCGCGTACTTGACCTCGACGCCCTTGGCCTCCAGCAGCTTGGCCATGTCCCGGACCGCGTGCTGGGCCTGGGCCACCGCCATCCCGTAGCCGGGCACCACGACGACCTGGGCGGCGTAGGCCATCTGGATCGCCGCATCGGCCGCGCTGGTGGCGCGCGCGGTGCGCTCGACCCCGTCGCCGCCTCCCGGGAGGGCCCCGCCGCCGCCGAACCCACCGGCCACGATCGCCGGGATCGACCGGTTCATCGCCTTGGCCATCAGGTTGGTCAGGATCGAACCGGACGCCCCGACGATCATCCCGGCGACGATCATCGCGGTGTTGCCCAGCGCCAGCCCGGCCGCCGCGGCCGACAGCCCGGTCAAGGCGTTGAGCAGGGAGATGACCACCGGCATGTCCGCGCCGCCGATCGGCAGCACCACCATCACCCCGAGCGCGGCCGCGAGCAGCAGCACGGCGATGACCCACCACTGCGAGGCGCCGCCCAGCCCGGCGATCACCGCGCACACGATCGCCCCGGCGAGCAACAGCAGGTTCACCAGCTGCTGCCCGCGGCCCAGGCCGATCGGCCTGCCGGGCACCAGCTCCTGCAGCTTGCCGAACGCGATGAGCGAGCCCCAGAACGACACCGATCCGATGATCGCCGCGAGCAGCGACGCGACGATGACATACAGCGGTTCCGCGGCAAACCCGTCTGAGGTGCGGAACTCCGACCAGGCGATCAGGGCGACCGCACCGCCGCCGACCCCGTTGAACAGTGCCACCATCTGCGGCATCGCGGTCATCTTCACCTGCCGTGCCGCCGGGATGCCCAGCGCGGCGCCGACGACCAGACCGACGATGATCAGCACCCAGTTGTGCTGCACCCGCAGCAGTGTCGCGACCACCGCGATGGTCATGCCGACCGCCGCGATCAGGTTGCCGCGCACCGCGGTCTTCGGGCCGGTCAGGCCCATCAGGCCATAGATGAACAGCGAGAACGCGATGATGTACAGGGCCGCGACCAAGGTGTCCATCTCAGCGCTCGACCTTTCCGTTGGACGCGGCCGCGCCGGCCTTCGGCGGCACCGGCTTGGACTTGAACATGCCCAGCATCCGGTCGGTCACCAGGAACCCACCGATCACGTTGATCATGCCGAAGGCGATCGCCACCACCAGGATGATCGAATCGAGCACCGTGGGGTCCTCCAGCCGCCCGAGCACGATCAACCCGCCCAGCAGCACGATGCCGTGGATCGCGTTCGTGCCCGACATCAGCGGGGTGTGCAGGGTGTTCGGCACCTTCGAGATCACCGCGAACCCCACGAACCCGGCCAGTACCAGGATCGCGATGTCCGCCAACAGCCCGGACTCCATCAGCTCGTCTCCTCCGTGCGCGTGATGCACGACCTGGCCAATACCTCGTCCGACCAGTCCGGCGCCAACGCGCCGTGCTCGTCGAGCATCAACTCCAGCAACGCCGATACGTTGCGCGCGTACAGCTCCGAGGCGTGCTCCGGCATCGATGCCGGCAGGTTCAGCGGCGACGCGATCGTCACGTCATGCTTGACGACGGTCTCGCCCGGCTCGGTCAGCTCGCAGTTGCCACCGCTCTCTCCGGCCAGATCGACCACGACGCTGCCGGGACGCATCCCCTGCACCGCCTTCGCCGTCACCAGCGTCGGGGCCCGCCGTCCCGGGACGTTCGCGGTGGTGATCACCACGTCGAAGCCGGTGATCGCCTCCTCCAACCGCTGCTGCTGCTCGGCCCGCTCGGCCTCGGTCAGCTCGCGGGCGTACCCGCCCTCACCGACCGCCTCGATGCCCAGATCCAGCCACTGCGCACCCAGCGAGCGCACCTGATCGGCCACCTCGGGGCGCACGTCGTATCCGGTGGTGCGCGACCCCAGCCGCTTCGCCGTGGCCAGCGCCTGCAAGCCGGCGACCCCGACCCCCAGCACCAGCGCCGTCGCCGGTTTCACGGTGCCCGCCGCCGTCGTGAGCATCGGGAAGAACCGGGTGGACCGCTCCGCGGCCAGCAACACCGCCTTGTAGCCCGCCACGTTCGCCTGCGACGACAACGCGTCCATGGACTGCGCCCGTGAGATCCGCGGGATCGACTCCATCGCGAATCCGGTCACCCCGGCCGACCGCAGCGCGACCACCGTCTCCGGCGACGTCAGCGGCGCCAGGAACCCGATCACCGTCGAACCCGTCCGCAACCGGCCGATCTCCTCCGGTGCCGGCGGCGCCACCTTCACCACCACATCCGCCGACCACGGATCGCCGATCGAGGCCCCCGCAGCGATGAACAACTCATCCGGGATCAACGCACCCAACCCGGCACCCGACTCCACCACGACCTCGACGCCCCGCCCACGGAGCCTCTCCACCACCTTGGGCACCAGCGCCACCCGGCGCTCGCCCGCACCGGCCTCCCGAGGCACACCCACGGTGGTGCGGTCACGCGCTGCGGCTTCTGCACTCATGCCGAGAATTTAGACCAGCCGGTTTCCGGCCGTGCGCCGACCAACATCACACCGTCCGAGCCGTCCAGGTGGGGAGGTTCCTGACCAGATGTCCGAATCGATCCGGTTAGTCGGCCGGAACCGTGAGCAGCCACGGACCGTCCTCGGTCACGGCGACCGTGTGCTCCCAGTGCACGGCACGGCTCCCGTCGACGGTCACGACCGTCCAACCGTCCGCGAGCTCCCGCGTTTCCGGGTCGCCCGCGGTCAGCATCGGTTCGATGGCCAGCGCCATGCCCGGGCGCAGCCGGGGCCCCTGGCCCGGGCTGCCGAGGTTGGGCAAGAACGGGTCCATGTGCATCGACGAGCCGATGCCGTGGCCGCCGTACTCCGCGACGATGCCGTAGTCGCCGCCGCTGCGCTGCGCGGCTTGCTCGACGGCCACCTGCACGGCGTGCGAGATGTCCGAGAGCCGCCCGCCGGCCCGCACGGCGGCGATCCCGGCGCGCAGTGACTCCCGGCAGGCCGCGGACAGCGCAAGGTCGGCCTCCGAGACCACCCCGACCGGGATGGTGACCGCCGCGTCGCCGTGCCAGCCGTCGAGCACGGCTCCGCAGTCGACGGAGACGAGGTCGCCGTCGGCGAGCACCGTCGACGCCGACGGGATCCCGTGCACGATCTGCTCGTTCACCGACGCGCAGATCGATGCGGGATAGCCGTGGTAGCCGAGGAAGGACGGGACGGCGCCGGCGTCGCGAATCGTCTGCTCGGCCAGTGCATCCAGCTCCGCGGTGGTGACCCCGGGCCGAGCCCGCTCGGTCACCGCCGCGAGCGTCCTCGCCACCAGCGCACCCGCGGCCCGCATGGCCTCGAGCTCGCCCTGGCTCTTGATCTCGATATCGCGCCCGCGGAGCCGGGCGAGTGCCCGGCGGACACCCACTCGGCCACCGCTCACGGCTGTACTCCTGTCATATCCGGGCCGCCGGCGTCCTCAACGCCGGTCCGGCAGGACCTCGAAGACCCGGTTGGTGATCTCGTCGACCGTGCCCACCGCGTCGACGGTCAGCAGCCGGTCGCGGTAGAAGTCCAGCAGCGGCGAGGTCTCCTCGCGGTAGACCTGCTGGCGGCGCCGGATGACATCCTCGGTGTCGTCGGATCGACCGCGGCCGAGCAGCCGCTGCACCAGCTCGTCCTCCGGCACGACGAACTCGACGACCGCGTCGAGCTCGTCGCCGATCTCGGCCAGCAGCCCGGAGAGGGCCTCGGCCTGGGTGACGGTGCGCGGAAACCCGTCGAGGAGGAAGCCCTTCGCAGCGTCCGGCTGCGCCAGCCGATCGCGGACCATGCCCACGGTCACCGTGTCGGGAACGAGCTCACCGGCGTCCATGTAGCGCTTCGCCTCGACGCCCAGCGGAGTCTCGTCGCGGAGGTTCGCGCGGAACAGATCCCCCGTCGAAATGTGCGGAATGTCCAAGCGCTCGGCCAGACGCTCCGCCTGGGTGCCCTTGCCCGCGCCAGGCGGGCCAACCAGAACGAGTCGCACGCGAACCCAACCTCCCTGGTGTCTCTGGTGTGCTGCCGGTCGCCGTTACCGATCGGTGGGGCGGCGGGTCCGAGTCCCTCATCTGCGCACAGCACCACCGCGGCGCCGTACAGCCGGGGATCCGTCACCGCACCTTAACGCAGGAATCCCTCGTAGTTTCGCTGCATGAGCTGACTCTCGATCTGTTTCACTGTGTCCAGCCCCACACCCACCATGATCAGCACCGCGGTGCCGCCGAACGGGAAGTTCTGGTTCTGCCCAGTTCCGGTGATCCCGAGGAAGAAGTTCGGCAGCACGGCGACGATGCCGAGATACAGCGATCCGGGCAGGGTGATGCGGGAGAGCACGAAATGCAGGTACTCGGCGGTCGGGCGGCCGGGCCGGATACCCGGGATGAAACCGCCGAACTTCTTCATCTCGTCGGCCCGCTCGTCGGGGTTGAACGTGATGCCGACATAGAAGTACGTGAAGAAGATGATCAGCCCGACGTACAGCATGATGTGCAGCCAGTTGGACTGGTCGACCAGGTAGGTCTGCACGAACTGCTGGAACCCGCCGCTTTCGCTGCCGGCCAGCTGGGAGAGGAGTTGGGGCATGTAGAGCAGCGAGCTGCCGAAGATGACCGGGATGACCCCTGCCTGGTTGACCTTCAACGGCAGGTAGGTCGACGTGCCGCCGTACATCCGCCTGCCGACCATGCGCTTGGCGTACTGCACCGGGATCCGCCGCTGGCCCTGCTCGACGAACACCACGCTGGCGAAGATCGCGAGAGCGAAGACGCAGACACCCACGAACACGAGGCCGCCGGAGTTGTCGAGGATGTTCTTGCCCTCGGCCGGGACGCGGTGCGCGATCGAGGTGAAGATCAGCAGCGACATGCCGTTGCCGACGCCGCGCTCGGTGATCTGCTCGCCGAGCCACATCACGACGGCGGTGCCCGCCGTCATCACGATGACGATCACCGAGAGCGAGTACACGCTCGAGTCGGGGATGACGGGTAGCGAGCAGTTGGCGAACAGCTGGCCACGGTCGGCCAACGCGACGATGCCGGTGGATTGCAGGATGGCCAGCGCGATCGTCAGATATCGGGTGTACTGGGTCAGCTTGTTCTGACCCGACTGCCCTTCCTTCTTCAACTGCTCGAACCGCGGAATGACGACGGTGAGCAACTGGACGATGATGCTCGCCGTGATGTAGGGCATGATCCCCAATGCGAGGATCGACAATTGCAGCAGCGCCCCGCCGGAGAACAGGTTGATCAGGGAGTAGACGTTGGCGTTCTCCCCGCCCTCAACCTGCTTGATGCACTCCTGCACGTTGGGGTAGGAAACCCCCGGCGACGGGATGTTGGCGCCGAGGCGGTACACCGCGACGACGCCCAGGGTAAAGAGGATCTTCTTCCGGAGGTCGGGCGTCGCAAGTGCCGACCGGAAAGCGCTGAGCACTCGGGCCCCTCCTGTACGTCAGCGGCACGCTGCCGCCGCCGGCCGAATCGCTCCGACCCACGGGGGCGGGGGGCGGCTCGCTCGCGCTCCCACCTGCACCCGCCCTGCGCCCGCATCCAACCTGCCGGCCCGGGCGCGCAACGACTTTAACAGCGGCGCTGCGGAACGACGCCGCCGCCCGTACCCCCGCTCGTGGGCGATGTCCACGAGTCCGGGCTACGGGCGGCGGGCTGCGGACTACAGCTCGGTGACGGATCCGCCGGCGGCGGTGATCTTGTCGCGGGCGCTGCCGGAGAATGCGTGCGCACGCACCGTCAGCGCGATCCCGTCGATGTCCCCGTTGCCGAGCACCTTGACCGGCCGGTTGGCGCGGACGGCGCCGGCCGCGGCCAGCTCGTCCGGGCCCACCGAGCCGCCCTGCGGGAAGAGCTCCGCCAGGTCACCCACGTTCACGACCTGGTACTCCACCCGAAACCGGTTCTTGAAGCCCTTGAGCTTGGGCAGCCGCATGTGCAGCGGCATCTGCCCACCCTCGAAGGCGGCGGGGACGGTCTTGCGGGCCTTCGTGCCCTTCGTACCGCGTCCCGCGGTCTTGCCCTTGCTCCCGTCACCCCGGCCGACCCGCGTCTTCGCAGTCTTCGCGCCAGGCGCCGGACGCAGGTGGTGGATCTTGATGGCCTCGCTCATCGGGCTTCGACCTCCTCCACCGTCACGAGGTGTCGCACAGTGTTGATCATCCCGCGGATCTGCGGGGTGTCCTCGCGCTCCACGCTCTGGCGAATCTTGCGAAGCCCGAGGGACTGCAGGGTCGCCCGCTGGTTCTGCTTGCTGCCGATGACGCTGCGCACCTGGGTGATCTTCAGCCTCTGAGCCGTCTCAGCCATGGTGCTCACGCCCTCGAGCCCTGAGCCGCGGCGGCACGGGCACGCATCATGTAGGCGGGCATGACGTCCTCCAGCGGCAGGTTGCGGCGGGCCGCGACCTCCTCCGGGCGCTGCAGCTGCTTGAGCGCGGCCACCGTGGCGTGCACGATGTTGATCGCGTTGTCACTGCCCAACGACTTCGAGAGCACGTCGTGGATGCCGGCGCATTCCAGCACCGCGCGGACCGGGCCGCCGGCGATGACACCGGTACCCGGGCTGGCCGGGCGCAGCAGCACCACACCGGCGGCCGCCTCGCCCTGGACCCGGTGCACGATCGTGCCGCCGATGCGCGGGACGCGGAAGAAGTTCTTCTTCGCCTCCTCGACACCCTTGGCGATCGCCGCGGGCACCTCCTTGGCCTTGCCGTAGCCGACGCCGACGAGGCCGTCGCCGTCGCCCACGATCATCAGGGCGGTGAAGCTGAAGCGCCGACCACCCTTGACGACCTTCGCCACGCGGTTGATCGTGACCAGCCGCTCGATGTACGGGGTCTTGTCCTGGGCCGCCCCGCCACGGCCTCCGTCCCGGCGGTCCCGGCGGTCACGGCTGTCGCCGCTGCCGCCGGGCCCTCCGCCGTCACGCCGTGCACGTCCCGGCATCAGGCGTTCCCTTCCGTTGTCTTGATGGTTCGGCCCTTCGAGCAGGCCGCACGAATCGTCGCCTGCACTAGAACTCCAGCCCGTTCTCGCGCGCCGCGTCCGCGAGCGCCGCGATCCGACCGTGGTAGTTGTAACCACCTCGGTCGAACACGACGGCGGTCACGCCGGCCTCGCGAGCCCGCGCGGCGAGCAGCTCGCCGACCTTGGCCGCCTTGGCCTTCTTGTCGCCCTCCAGCGCACGGACGTCGGCCTCCATCGACGATGCCGAGGCGAGCGTGCGGCCCGCAAGATCGTCGATGATCTGCACGAACATGTGCCGCGAGCTGCGGTGGACAGCGAGACGCGGACGCTGCGGGCTGCCCTGGATCTTCTTGCGGAGCCGGGTGTGCCGGCGCGCCCTGGCGATCCGGCGCTTGCTCGACACCGTCGACCCAGCCCGCTTCTTGGCAGCCGACGAGGTCGCGGCTGCGGAAATCGTGTCGGCCATCACTTACCCGTCTTCCCGACCTTGCGGCGGACCACCTCGCCGGCGTACCGCACACCCTTGCCCTTGTACGGGTCCGGCCTGCGCAGCTTCCGGATGTTCGCGGCGGTCTCGCCGACCACCTGCTTGTCGATACCGGAGACGGAGAACCGGGTGGGTGACTCCACCGCGAAGATGATGCCCTCCGGAGCCTCGACGACGACCGGGTGGCTGTAGCCCAGCGCGAACTCGAGACTGGAGCCCTTCAGCGCGACGCGGTAGCCGACGCCGTGAATCTCCATCTTCTTCTCGTAACCGGCCGTCACGCCGATGACGAGGTTGTTCACGAGCGTGCGGGACAGGCCGTGGTAGGCCTTCGTCTTGCGCTCGTCGTCAGGGCGCTTCACCAGTACTACGCCGTCCTCGCCGCGCTCGACCGTGATCGGATCGATCAGGGTGTGCGACAGGGTGCCCTTGGGGCCCTTGACGGTGACCGTGCGGCCCTCGATGGTCACATCGACACCGGACGGAACGGTGATCGGCAGTTTCCCGATGCGGGACATCGCTACTCCTCCCCTCTCACCAGACGTAGGCGAGGACTTCCCCGCCCACGCCGTCCCGATTGGCCTGCTTGTCCGTCAGCAGCCCCTTCGACGTCGAGATGATCGCGACGCCGAGGCCGCCGAGCACGCGCGGCAGGTTGTTGGACTTCGCGTAGACCCGCAGGCCGGGCTTGGACACCCGGCGTACCCCGGCGATGCTGCGCTCCCGGTTGCGCCCGTACTTGAGCTCGATCACCAGGGACTTGCCGACCTCGGCGTCCTCGGTGCGGTGCGAGGCGATGTAACCCTCCCGCTGAAGGATCTCCGCGATCGCCACCTTCAGCTTGGAGTGGGGCATCACGACACGGTCGTGGTATGCCGAGTTCGCATTCCGCAGACGGGTCAGCATGTCTGCGATCGGATCGGTCATCGTCATGGTGACGTCACTTTCCCGCCCTGGTTCCCCGCGGGGCCTGTGGCGATTGGGCTCCACCCCCGTGAGTGCCGAGTGACGCCATGGCGCTACTCGCCACTCACGGGCACGAAGTGCATTACCAACTGCTCTTGCTCACGCCGGGCAGCTCGCCTGCATGCGCCATCTGGCGCAGGCAGACCCGGCACAGCCCGAACTTGCGCAGTACCGCGCGCGGCCGCCCGCACTTCTGGCAGCGGGTGTAGCCGCGGACGGCGAACTTCGGCTTCTTGGCCGCCTTGATGATCAACGCCTTCTTGGCCATCGGCTGGTCAGCTCTCCTTGAAGGGGAAGCCCAGCCTGCGCAGCAGCGACCGGCCCTCCTCGTCCGTGGTCGCGGTGGTCACGACGGTGATGTCCATGCCCCGCGGCCGATCGATCGTGTCCGGGTTGATCTCGTGGAACATCGACTGCTCGGTGAGACCGAACGTGTAGTTGCCCCGGCCGTCGAACTGGTTCGGCGAGAGCCCCCGGAAGTCGCGGATACGCGGCAGCGCGATCGTCAGCATCCGGTCGAGGAACTCCCACATCCGATCACCGCGCAGGGTGACCTTGGCGCCGATCGGCATGCCCTCGCGCAGCTTGAACTGCGCGATCGATCGGGTCGCCCGGCGGATCTGCGGACGCTGGCCGGTGATGGTCGCGAGGTCGCGGACCGCGCCGTCGATCAGCTTCGCGTCCCGGGCGGCGTCGCCGACGCCCATGTTGACGACGACCTTGACCACACCCGGGATCTGCATGACGTTGCCGTAGCCGAACTGCTCCTGCAGCTGGCCGCGGATCTCGTCCCGGTAGCGCTGGCGCAGGCGCGGAGGCACCTTCGCCGGCGTTTCGACGGTGGTCATCAGATCTCCTTTCCGTTGCGCTTGGAGATCCGCACCCGCGTACCGTCCTCGGTGACCTTCTTGCCCACCCGCGTCGGCTTCCCGTCGGAGTCGATCACCATCACGTTCGAGACGTGGATAGGCGCCTCCTGGGTGACGATGCCGCCGGATTGCGCACCGCGCTGATTCTGGCTGATCCGCGTGTGCTTCTTGATGCGGTTCACGCCCTCGACGAGGACCCGGTCGCGGGCCGGGTAGGCCTGGATGACCTTGCCCTTGGCGCCCTTGTCCTTGCCGGCGATCACGAGCACCGTGTCGCCCTTCTTCACCTTCATGACTACAGCACCTCCGGAGCGAGGGAGATGATCTTCATGAACCGCTTGTCGCGCAGCTCGCGACCGACGGGTCCGAAGATGCGGGTCCCCCGCGGCTCGCCGTCCGGCTTGATCAGCACGGCGGCGTTCTCGTCGAACCGGATGTAGCTGCCGTCCGGACGACGCTTCTCCTTGACGGTGCGCACGATGACGGCCTTGACCACGTCACCCCGCTTCACCCCGGCACCGGGGATGGCGTCCTTCACCGTCGCGACGATGGTGTCCCCGATCCCCGCGTAGCGCCGCGCCGAACCACCCAGCACCCGGATGCACAGGATCTCCTTGGCCCCGGTGTTGTCGGCGACGCGCAGCCGCGACTCCTGCTGGATCACTTCGCCTTCTCCAGGATCTCCACCAGCCGCCAGCGCTTGGTCGCCGACAGCGGTCGGGTCTCCATCAGCCGGACGCGGTCACCGACGCCGGCCGAGTTGGTCTCGTCGTGCGCCTTGACCTTGCTGGTCCGCCGGATGACCTTGCCGTACAGCGGGTGCTTCACCCGGTCTTCGAGGGAGACCACGATCGTCTTGTCCATCTTGTCGGACACGACCAGCCCCTCGCGGACCTTCCGTTCCCCGCGCGTCGCCGTTCCACTCTGCTGAGTCTGTTCGCTCATGCCGCGCCCTCGTCATCGATCGGCGCCGAGGACAGACCCAGCTCGCGCTCGCGCATCACGGTGTAGATCCGCGCGATGTCGTGCCGGACGGTCCGCAGCCGCCGGTTGTTGTCCAGCTGCCCGGTCGCCATCTGGAAGCGGAGGTTGAACAGCTCCTCCTTGGCCTCCCGCACACGCAGCGCGAGCTCCTCGTCGGAGAGCTCACGCAGCTCGGCGGCGGTGGTACCCGACCCCGTGCGTGCCATCAGATGTCACCACCCTCACGGGTCACGATCCGGCACTTCATCGGCAGCTTGTGGATGGCGCGACGCAGCGCCTCGCGAGCGGTCTGCTCGTTCGGGTAGCTCATCTCGAAGAGCACCCGGCCGGGCTTCACGTTGGTCACCCACTTCTCCGGAGAACCCTTGCCGGAACCCATCCGGGTCTCCGCAGGCTTCTTGGTCAGCGGCCGGTCCGGGAAGACGTTGATCCACACCTTGCCACCACGGCGGATGTGCCGGTTGATCGCGATACGCGCCGACTCGATCTGCCGGTTGGTCACGTACGCAGGCTCGAGCGCCTGGATCCCGAAGTCACCGAAGGTGACCCGGGTACCCCCGGACGCCATGCCCGTCCGGTGCGGACGGTGCTGCTTGCGGTGCTTGACCTTGCGCGGGATCAGCATGGCTCAGGCCTCCCCTTGCGGGTTGTCGGCCGGTGCGGTCTCGGTGGCGACCCCGCCGCCCCGACCAGCTGCCGCCCGGCCGGCATCGGTGCTCGTGGCCGTCGTGCCCGAGGCGCCGGAACGACGGCGCGGCGGACGCTCACGACGCCCACCACGGCTGGGTTCGGCCGCGGGCACGCCCTCGCGGCGGCCGCCGACCACGTCGCCCTTGTAGATCCACACCTTCACGCCGATCCGCCCGAAGGTGGTGCGGGCCTCGAACAGGCCGTAGTCGATGTCGGCCCGCAGCGTGTGCAGCGGCACCCGACCCTCGCGGTAGAACTCCGAGCGCGACATCTCGGCGCCGCCGAGGCGGCCCGAGCACTGCACCCGGATGCCCTTGACCTGCGGCGAGCGCATCGCCGACTGGATCGCCTTGCGCATCGCGCGGCGGAAGGCCACCCGGTTGGACAGCTGCTCGGCGACACCCTGCGCGACGAGCTGCGCGTCCGACTCGGCGTTCTTCACCTCGAGGATGTTGAGCTGGACCTGCTTCTGGGTCAGCTTCTCGAGCTGGCCGCGGATACGGTCGGCCTCGGCGCCACGGCGGCCGATGACGATGCCCGGACGCGCGGTGTGGATGTCCACCCGCACGCGGTCCCGGGTCCGCTCGATCTCGACCTTGGAGATGCCGGCCCGCTCCATGCCCTTGGAGAGCATGCGGCGGATCGCGACGTCCTCCTTGACGTACTCGGCGTACTGCTTGTCGGCATACCAGCGGGACTTCCAGTCCGTGGTGATACCGAGCCGGAACCCGTGCGGGTTGATCTTCTGTCCCATCAGCGGGCCCTTCCCTTCGCACCCCGAGCGCCGGCGCCGCGCCGACCGGACGACGCCGCAGGCCGCGACTCGACCTCGATGGTGATGTGGCTCGTCCGCTTGCGGATCCGGTACGCGCGGCCCTGCGCGCGCGGCCGGATGCGCTTGAGCGTCGGGCCCTCGTCGACATAGGCCGTGGCCACCACGAGGGTGTCGGGGTCCATGTCGAAATTGTTCTGGGCGTTGGCCGCGGCACTGGCCACGACCTTGGCCACGGGCTCGGCGGCCGCCTGCGCGGCGAACCGCAGCACGCTCAGCGCCTCCTCGACCGGCCTGCCCTTGATCAGTTCGACCACCCGCCGCACCTTGGTCGGGGACATGTGGACGAACCGTGCCCTGGCGTACGCGCGAGGCAGCTCGAACGCAGCGCCGGCGGGGTTCTGGCTCTCAGCCATCTACTTCCACCTTCTCCTGGTCGCTACTCGGGCCACGTCAGCGCCTGCGCGCCTTGCGATCGTCCTTCACATGACCCCGGAAGGTCCGCGTGGGGGCGAACTCCCCCAGCTTGTGGCCCACCATCGCGTCCGAGATGAACACCGGCACATGCTTGCGGCCGTCGTGCACCGCGATCGTGTGTCCGATCATGTCGGGGATGATGGTGGACCGGCGGGACCAGGTCCGGACGACGGTCTTCTTGCCCGACTCGTTGAGGGCGTCCACCTTCTTGAGCAGGTGGTCGTCCACGAACGGGCCCTTCTTCAGGCTGCGCGGCATCTTTTACCTCCCTGCTCAGCGCTTCTTGCCGGTACGACGCCGGCGGACGATCAACGTGTCGGATGCCTTGCGGCGGCGGGTGCGCCCCTCCGGCTTACCGGCCGGGTTCACCGGGTGCCGGCCACCCGAGGTCTTGCCCTCGCCACCACCGTGCGGGTGGTCCACCGGGTTCATGGCGACACCGCGAACCACCGGGCGCCTGCCCTTCCAGCGCATCCGGCCCGCCTTGCCCCAGTTGATGTTCGCGTGGTCGCTGTTGCCCACCTCGCCGACGGTCGCGCGGCAGCGCACGTCGACGTTACGGATCTCGCCGGACGGCATGCGCAGCTGCGCGTACGGGCCCTCCTTGGCGACCAGCTGCACGCCGGAGCCCGCCGCGCGCGCGATCTTGGCGCCGCCGCCGGGGCGGAGCTCGATCGCGTGCACCACGGTGCCGGTCGGGATGTTGCGCAGAGGTAGGTTGTTCCCGACCTTGATATCGGCCTTCGGGCCGCTCTCCACCCGGTCGCCCTGCTTGAGCCGGGCAGGCGCCACGATGTAGCGCTTCTCCCCGTCGGCGTAGTGCAGCAACGCGATCCGCGAGCTGCGGTTCGGGTCGTACTCGATGTGCGCGACCTTGGCCGGGACCCCGTCCTTGTCATGGCGACGGAAGTCGATGACGCGGTAGGCCCGCTTGTGCCCACCACCCTTGTGACGGGTGGTGATCCTGCCGTGCACGTTCCGGCCGCCCTTGCCGTGCAGCGGCCGGACCAGCGACTTCTCCGGGGTCGAGCGGGTGATCTCGGCGAAGTCGGAGACGCTGGCGCCGCGCCGGCCCGGGGTGGTCGGCTTGTACTTGCGAATGCCCATGCTCTACTCGCTCCCTCAGCTCGCCGGGCCGCCGAACACGTCGATCGGCTTGCTCTCCTGGGAGAGGGTGACGATCGCGCGCTTGGTGTCCTTGCGCTTGCCGTAGCCGGTGCGGGAGCGCTTGCGCTTGCCCGGGCGGTTCAGCGTGTTGACGCTGAGCACCTTGACCCCGAACACCTTCTCCACGGCGATCTTGATCTCTGTCTTGTTCGCGTCCGGCCGGACGAGGAAGGTGTACTGCCGCTCCTCGAGCAGCCCGTAGCTCTTCTCCGAGACGACCGGTGCGAGCAGCACGTCGCGCGGGTCGGGGATCACTTGGCCTCCTCAGCACCGGGCGCAGCGCCAGCGGTGCGCTTGCTCGGCTTCAGCTGCGCCACCGGGCTGGCCAGGAACGCGTCCAGGGCCTCCGTGGTGAACAGCACGACGTCGTTGACGAGCACGTCGTAGGTGTTCAGCTGGTCGGGCGCGATCAGGTGCACGTTCGGCAGGTTGCGCAGGCTCAGCAGGTTGACCGCGTCGGCGCGGCCGACGACGGCGAGCACCCGGGTGCGCTCCGCGCTGACCACGCTCTCGATCACCTTGCGAGCGGCCTTCGTCGACGGGGTGTCGCCGGTGACGATCCCCGAGATGACCCGCACCTGGCCCGCGCGAGCGCGGTCGGACAGCGCCCCGCGCAGGGCGGCGGCCTTCATCTTCTTCGGCGTCCGCTGCGAGTAGTCGCGCGGTGTCGGCCCGTGCACGACCCCGCCACCGGTGAACTGCGGGGCCCGGATCGAGCCCTGACGGGCGCGGCCGGTCCCCTTCTGCCGGTAGGGCTTGCGGCCACCGCCGCGGACCTCACCACGGGTCTTGGTGTCGTGGGTGCCCTGCCGGGCAGCCGCCTGCTGGGCCACCACGACCTGGTGCATCAGCGGGATGTTCGCCGCCACGTCGAAGATGTGCGCGGGCAGTTCGACGGTCCCGCTCGACGTACCCTCGGGGGTCTTGATCTCGATGACGTTGCTGCCAGTCACTTCTTCGAACCACCCTTCGCAGCCGTCTTCACGACGACGAGGCCGCCGCGCGGTCCGGGAACAGCGCCCTTGATCAGCAGCAGGCCGCGCTCGGCGTCGACCCGGTGCACGGTCAGGT
This sequence comes from Pseudonocardia asaccharolytica DSM 44247 = NBRC 16224, assembly GCF_000423625.1. Classification (GTDB taxonomy): domain Bacteria; phylum Actinomycetota; class Actinomycetes; order Mycobacteriales; family Pseudonocardiaceae; genus Pseudonocardia; species Pseudonocardia asaccharolytica. Next base: position 257,757 of record NZ_AUII01000003.1, on the reverse strand, counting down.
TCTGGGTGGTCACCCGCGCAACACCCATGCGCCCGGCCATCCGGAGGCCCTTGAACACCCGGCCCGGCGTCGCGCAGCCGCCGATCGAGCCCGGCGAGCGGTGCTTGCGCTGGGTGCCGTGGCTGCCGCCGAGGCCGCCGAAGCCGTGGCGCTTCATCACGCCCGCGGTGCCCTTGCCCTTGCTGGTGCCGACCACGTCGACCGTCGCGCCCGGCGCGAACACCTCGGCGGTGATCTCCTGGCCGACGGTGTACTCGCCGGCATCCGAGGTGCGCAGCTCGACCGTGTAGCGCCGCGGCGTGACGCCGGCCTTGGCGAAGTGGCCGGTCTCCGGCTTGTTCACCCTGCGCGGGTCCACCGCGCCGAAGGCGAGCTGGACGGCGCTGTAGCCGTCGGTCTCCGGGGAGCGGATCTGGGTCACGACGTTGGGCCCGGCCTGGACCACGGTGACCGGCACCACCCGGTTGTTCTCGTCGAACACCTGGGTCATCCCGAGCTTGGTGCCCAGGATCCCGGTGATCTGCCTGGTCTGCTTGGAAATCGATGCAGTCATCGCGTGGTCAGCCCTACTGGATGTTCACGTCGACGCTGGCCGGCAGGTCGATGCGCATGAGCGCGTCGACCGTCTTGGGCGTCGGGTCGAGAATGTCGATCAGCCGCTTGTGGGTGCGCATCTCGAAGTGCTCGCGCGAGTCCTTGTACTTGTGCGGCGAGCGGATGACGCAGTAGACGTTCTTCTCCGTCGGCAGCGGCACCGGCCCGACGACCCTGGCACCGGTACGCGTCACCGTCTCGACGATCTTGCGAGCAGACGCGTCGATTGCCTCGTGGTCGTAGGCCTTCAGCCTGATGCGGATCTTCTGTCCCGCCATGGTCGTCGGTCGTCCTCTTCTTCTGCCGCTGTGTCTTACCCGCCCGGCCGGCTCCGCCGGCTTCCGTCCCCGGTACGCGTGCTCCCGAGCCAAGCCCGTGGTTCGGTCGGGTCGCCGGGGCCGGCGCGCGCCGTTGCGTTCGGGTCTGCACTCGTCGGGCTCCGGTCCACGAGGTCGGGCGTGTCGCGCTCGAACCTCACACCGGTCCCCAGGTCGCATACACACCCGGGGGGTGCGGTGGTCTGGGCTGGCGCCGGACGCGGCGCGCGGAACGGGGGTTCCGCGCGCCGCAGCCCTACGCGCAACCCGTCAAGGATGCCACACCGGCGTGCGACGTCCTCGACCGGGGGTACTACTTGACGATCTTGGTGACCTGGCCGGCGCCCACGGTCCGCCCACCCTCGCGGATGGCGAACTGCAGACCCTCCTCCATGGCGATCGGCTGGATCAGCTGAACGCTCATCGAGGTGTTGTCACCCGGCATGACCATCTCGGTGCCGCTGGGCAGGGTCACCACGCCCGTCACGTCCGTGGTCCGGAAGTAGAACTGCGGACGGTAGTTGTTGAAGAACGGCGTGTGCCGGCCGCCCTCGTCCTTGGACAGGATGTAGACCTGACCCTCGAACTCGGTGTGCGGGGTGATCGAGCCCGGCTTCACGACGACCTGACCGCGCTCGACGTCCTCGCGCTTGATACCGCGCAGCAGCAGGCCCACGTTCTCGCCCGCGCGACCCTCGTCGAGGATCTTGCGGAACATCTCGACACCGGTGACGATGGTCTTGGTCGACTTCTCGCGGATGCCGACGATCTCGACCTCTTCGTTCACCTTCACGATGCCGCGCTCGATGCGGCCGGTGACCACGGTGCCGCGGCCGGTGATCGTGAAGACGTCCTCGACGGGCATGAGGAAGGGCTTGTCGGTGTCGCGGACCGGCTCCGGAATCGACTCGTCGACCGCGTTCATCAGCTCGAGCAGCTTCTCGGCCCACTCGGAGTCGCCCTCGAGCGCCTTCAGGGCCGAGACGCGCACGATCGGCAGATCGTCACCCGGGTACTCCTGGGACGACAGCAGCTCGCGAACCTCGAGCTCGACGAGCTCGAGGATCTCCTCGTCGTCGACCATGTCGGACTTGTTCAGCGCGACCACGATGTAGGGCACGCCGACCTGACGGGCGAGCAGCACGTGCTCGCGGGTCTGCGGCATCGGGCCGTCGGTCGCGGCAACCACCAGGATGGCGCCGTCCATCTGCGCCGCACCGGTGATCATGTTCTTGATGTAGTCGGCGTGGCCGGGGCAGTCGACGTGCGCGTAGTGCCGCTTCTCGGTCTGGTACTCAACGTGCGAGATCGAGATCGTGATACCGCGCTGGCGCTCCTCCGGCGCCTTGTCGATCATGTCGAACGCCGACGCCTCGTTGAGGTTCGGGTACTTGTCGTGCAGAACCTTGGTGATGGCCGCCGTCAGCGTGGTCTTGCCGTGGTCGATGTGACCAATCGTGCCGATGTTGACGTGCGGCTTGGTCCGCTCGAACTTCGCCTTCGCCACTGCAGGGTCCTCCTGGACTTCAGTTCTTCTTGTCCGCCGTGCTGACGGCAGGTCTGGTGGATCGTGCGGGTTCCGTCGCGGGAACGGGCGCGGACCCTACCGGTCCGCACCCGGTGCCACTCACTCGCCCGTCGCCTTGGCGATGATCTCCTTGGCCACGTTGGTCGGAACCTCCGCGTACGAGTCGAAGACCATCGTGTAGTTCGCCCGGCCCTGGGTCCGCGACCGGAGGTCACCGACATAACCGAACATCTCCGACAGCGGCACCAGCGCCTTGACGACGCGGGCACCGGCCCGCTCCTCCATGGCCTGGATCTGGCCACGGCGGGAGTTCAGGTCGCCGATCACCTCGCCCATGTAGTCCTCGGGCGTCGTGACCTCGACGGCCATCATTGGCTCGAGCAGCGCCGGATCGGCCTTGCGCGCAGCTTCCTTCAGGGCCATCGAACCGGCGACCTTGAAGGCCATCTCCGACGAGTCGACCTCGTGGTACTGGCCATCCAGCAGCGTCACCTTGAGACCGACCAGCGGGTAGCCCGCCAGCACGCCGTACTGCATGGCGTCCTGGGCACCGGCGTCCACCGACGGGATGTACTCCCGCGGGATGCGGCCACCGGTGACCTGATTGTCGAACTCGTACAGCGCACCGTCGGCGGTACCGAGCGGCTCCAGCTTGATGATCACCCGGGCGAACTGGCCCGAGCCACCGGTCTGCTTCTTGTGCGTGTACTCGAGCTTCTCCACCGTGCGCCGGATCGTCTCCCGGTAGGCGACCTGCGGCTTACCGATGTTGGCCTCGACCTTGAAGTCGCTCTTCATCCGGTGGACGAGCACCTCGAGGTGGAGCTCACCCATCCCCTTGATGATCGTCTGACCGGTCTCCTCGTCGAGGGCGACCTGGAACGTCGGGTCCTCCTCGGCGAGCTTCTGGATCGCAGTGGAGAGCTTCTCCTGGTCGGCCTTCGTCTTCGGCTCGACCGCCACCTCGATCACCGGGTCGGGGAAGGTCATCGACTCCAGAATGATCGGGGCCTGCGCGTCGCAGAGCGTGTCGCCGGTTGTCGTGTCCTTCAGGCCGATGACCGCGTAGATGTGGCCGGCCAGCGCCTCGTCGACCGGGTTCTCCTTGTTGGCGTGCATCTGGAAGAGCTTCCCGATGCGCTCCTTGCGGTCCTTGGTCGAGTTGAGGACCTGGGTGCCCGGGGTGACCCGGCCGGAGTACACCCGGACGTAGGTGAGCTTGCCGAAGAACGGGTGCGCGGCGATCTTGTAGGCCAGGCCGGAGAACGGCTCGTCGACCGAGGGCCTGCGGCTGGCCGGAGTCTCCCCGTCGAGCAGCGTGCCATCGACCGGCGGCAGGTCGAGCGGCGAGGGCAGGTAGTCGATGACCGCGTCGAGCATCGGCTGGATGCCCTTGTTCTTGAACGCCGAGCCGCACAGCACCGGGTAGGCGGTCCGGTTGTTCACGATCTTCCGGATGCCGTGCTTGATCTGGTCGAGGGTCAGCTCCTCACCGCCGAGGTAGGCCTCCATCAGGGCGTCGTCGGTCTCGGCGACGGCCTCGATGAGCTTCTCCCGGTACTCGGCGGCCCGGTCGGCGAGCTCGGCCGGGACCTCCTCGACCGCGTAGTCCTCGCCCTTCTGAACCTCGCCGCGCCAGGTCAGGGCGCGCATCCCGACGAGGTCGACGACGCCGATGAAGTCGCTCTCGGAACCGATCGGCAGCTGCAGCGGCAGCGGCCGGGCGGCCAGGCGCTCCTCGATGGTGCGCAGGGTGAAGTAGAAGTCCGCACCCAGCTTGTCCATCTTGTTGACGAAGCAGATGCGCGGTACGTCGTACTTGGTCGCCTGCCGCCAGACCTGCTCGGACTGGGGCTCGACGCCCTCCTTGCCGTCGAACACCGCGACGGCGCCGTCGAGCACCCGCAGCGACCGCTCCACCTCCACGGTGAAGTCCACGTGGCCCGGGGTGTCGATGATGTTGATCTGGTGGTCTTTCCAGAAGCATGTCGTCGCGGCGGACGTGATCGTGATGCCGCGCTTCTGCTCCTCCTCCATCCAGTCCATCGTGGCGGAGCCGTCGTGCGTCTCACCGATCTTGTAGTTGATCCCGGTGTAGAACAGGATCCGCTCGGTGGTGGTGGTCTTGCCGGCGTCGATATGCGCCATGATGCCGATGTTGCGAACCTTGCCCAGGTCCGTCAGCACGTCGCGTGCCACGTCTCAACTCTCCCAGTCAGTTGGCGCGGACGGTCGGCCCGTCACCAGCGGTAGTGGGCGAAGGCCTTGTTGGACTCCGCCATCTTGTGCATGTCCTCGCGCCGCTTGACGCTGGCACCCAGCCCGTTGCTGGCGTCGAGCAGCTCGTTCATCAGCCGCTCGACCATTGTCTTCTCCCGGCGATGCCCGGCGAACGTCACCAGCCAACGCAGCGCGAGGGTGGTCTGCCGTGGCGCGCGCACCTCGACCGGCACCTGGTAGGTCGCGCCACCGACGCGGCGGCTGCGGACCTCGAGGGCCGGCTTCACGTTGTCCATCGCCCGCTTGAGCGTGACGACCGGATCCGTGCCGGTCTTCTCGCGGGTGCCCTCGAGGGCGGCGTAGACGATGCGCTCGGCGAGCGAGCGCTTGCCGTCCTTGAGCACCTTGTTCACCAACTGGGTGACCAGCGGCGAGCCGTAGACCGGGTCGGAGACCAGCGGCCGCTTCGGGGCGGGACCCTTGCGGGGCATCAGCTCTTCTCCTTCTTCGCGCCGTAGCGGCTTCGCGCCTGCTTGCGGTTCTTGACGCCCTGGGTGTCCAGCGACCCACGGACGATCTTGTAGCGGACACCCGGGAGGTCCTTCACGCGGCCGCCGCGCACGAGCACGATCGAGTGCTCCTGGAGGTTGTGGCCCTCACCCGGGATATAGGCCGTGACCTCGATCAGGCTGGTCAACCGGACACGGGCCACCTTGCGCAGCGCGGAGTTCGGCTTCTTGGGCGTCGTGGTGTATACGCGCGTGCAGACCCCGCGGCGCTGGGGACTCCCCTTGAGCGCGGCACTCTTGGTCTTGGTGACCTTGTCCTGACGGCCCTTGCGGACCAGCTGCTGGATCGTGGGCATGGACCGTTTACTTCTTCCCGTCGGCGTACTCGGCTGGATCGTGCTCTGGAGGCTCGGCGGGCAACCGGCGGAAACCGGCCACCCGTACCCGAGGTCGGGCGTGTCGCTCCCGGGCGCCTCGTGCCAGGATCGAGGAAACCCTGCAGAGAGTCCGGGGCCCGCTGCCCGCGAGAACCTGCTCGACGCTGGTGCGCGGAGCCGGTGACCAACAGGCACACGGATCGGCTCGACCATGGTCGAGCGCAAGACCACAGAGTACTCGCCCCGCTGGGAGGGGGTCAAAACGGGTCCGGGGTCGGCTCCGGCCGCCCAAGCGCAGGGTGCCGCACCGGCGATCGCACCGCAAGCTCACTCGCCCGTTCGCCGCGTAGCGACGCCCGCTCGCCGCAGCTTTCCCGTTCCCGGCGTACGCTCCGTGACCCCGCCCACGCCTTCAAGGTCAATGATTGGAGCGCGCGACCGCGGAAACCGCGGCTCCCGCAGCCGAACCGTCGATCACCGCTCCGGGCCAGAGGCTGATCACGGGGATCGCTTCCGGCGCAGATCCGGCAGGAGCCGGAAAACGGGGCCGGGAACCGCCGCGGGAGAGCGGTCCCCGGCCCCGTCGTCGCAGGCCGGCCTCAGGCGCTATCGGCTATCGATAGTCGCGCCCGAAGTCGTAGTCGTCCAACGGCACCGCGGCACCGGTACCCGTGCCGAACACGTCCGGGCCGTAGTAGCCGTCGTCGTAGCTCGGCAGCGCGTAGGCGGCCGCGCGGGCCTCCTCGGTGGGCTGCACCTGGATGTTGCGGTACCGGCTGATCCCGGTACCGGCCGGAATCAGCTTGCCGATGATCACGTTCTCCTTCAGCCCGACGAGCTTGTCGCGCTTCCCGTTGATCGCGGCATCGGTGAGGATCCGGGTGGTCTCCTGGAACGAGGCCGCGGACAACCACGACTCCGTTGCCAGCGATGCCTTCGTGATCCCCATCAGCACCGGCCGTCCCGAGGCGGGCTCGCCGCCCTCGGCCACCACGCGCCGGTTCTCCGCCTCGAACTCGGCCCGTTCGGCCAGCGCACCGGGCAGGAACTCGGTGGCCCCCGAGTCGATGATCGTCACCCGGCGCAGCATCTGCCGGACGATGACCTCGATGTGCTTGTCGTGGATGTCCACGCTCTGCGTGCGGTACACCTTCTGCACCTCACGCACCAGATGCAGCTGCACCTCGCGCGGACCCATGACCCGCAGCACCTCGTGGGGGTCGGCGGTGCCCTCGAGCAGGAGCTGACCCACCTGCACGTGGTCACCGTCGGTCAGCGGACGCTCCTGACCGTCGACGGTGGTCATCGCCAGCCACTGCCGCTTGGACAGCTTGTCGTAGACGATCTCGTCGCCGCCGTCGTCCGGAATGAGGGTGATCTTCCAGAAGCGGTCGCCGTCCTCGATCCGGATCCGGCCGTCGACATCGGCGATGGGCGCCTTGCCGCGCGGAATCCGCGCCTCGAACAGCTCCTGGACACGCGGCAGACCCGTGGTGATGTCGTCACCGGCCACACCACCGGTGTGGAAGGTACGCATCGTCAACTGCGTGCCGGGCTCACCGATCGACTGTGCGGCCACGATGCCGACGGCCTCGCCGACATCCACCAGCTTGCCGGTGGCCATCGAGCGGCCGTAGCACATCGCGCAGATACCCGTGGCCGACGCGCAGGTCAGCGCGCTGCGCACCTTGATCTGCCGAACGCCGGCCGCCACCAGTGCGTCCAGCGCCGGGTCGCCGAGGTCCTCGCCGCGCCGGACGACGAACTCCCCGTCGGGCCCGACCACGTCCTCCGCGGCCGACCGGGCATACACCGACGTCCGCAGATAGCGGTGCGGGATGAGCCGGCCGTCGCCTGCGTCCTCCGTGACCGGCATCATGATCGAGCGCTCGGTCCCGCAGTCGACCTCCCGGACGATGACGTCCTGGGAGACGTCGACGAGCCGCCGGGTGAGGTAGCCCGAGTCCGCGGTCCGCAGGGCGGTGTCCGCAAGACCCTTGCGAGTGCCGTGGGTGGAGATGAAGTACTCCAGCACCGAGAGGCCCTCGCGGAAGTTGGCCTTGATCGGGCGGGGGATGTACTCGCCCTTCGGGTTGGCCACCAGACCGCGCATCCCGGCCAGCTGCCGGACCTGGGTCATGTTGCCCGCCGCGCCCGACTTCACGATCGTCGGGATCGGGTTGTCCTCCGGGAAGTTCTCCTCCATGGCCCTGGCGACCTCCTCGGACGCCTGGGACCAGATCTTGACCATCTCGTCGTTGCGCTCCTGGTGGGACAGCGCGCCCCGCTGGTAGCGCTTGTTGACCTGGTCGGCCTTGGCCTCGTACTGGTCGAGGATCTCCTGCTTGTTCGGCGGGACCACGACGTCGTCGATCGCCAGCGTCACGCCGGACCGGGTGGCCCAGTAGAAGCCGGCGTCCTTGAGCCGGTCGAGGACCTGGGCGACCTCGGTCATCGTGTACCGCTCGGCCAGGTCGTTGATGATCGCCGCCTGGCGCTTCTTCGGCAGCGGCTCGTTGACGAACGGATAGTCCGGCGGCAGCAGCTCGTTGAACAGCACCCGACCCAGCGTCGTCTCCGCCCGCCAGACCTCGCCGTCGGCGAGCGTCACGCCCGCGCCGGGCACGACATCGATGAGCCGAACCTTGATCTTCGCCTGCAGGTCGAGCACCTTGCGGTCGAAGGCCATGATCGCCTCGGCCGGCGAGCCGAAGGAGTACCCCTCGCCCTCGGCCCCCGGGCGCTCGCGGGTGAGGTGGAACAGTCCTGTGACCATGTCCAGCCGCGGCATCGCCAGCGGGCGGCCCGAGGCAGGCGAGAGGATGTTGTTGCTCGAGAGCATCAGCACCCTGGCCTCGGACTGCGCCTCGGCCGACAGCGGCAGGTGCACGGCCATCTGGTCGCCGTCGAAGTCGGCGTTGAACGCCTCGCAGACCAGCGGGTGCAGCTGGATGGCCTTGCCCTCCACCAGCTGCGGCTCGAAGGCCTGGATGCCCAGCCGGTGCAGCGTCGGCGCGCGGTTGAGCAGCACCGGATGCTCGGTGATGACCTCCTCGAGCACGTCCCACACCTGCGAGCGGCCGCGCTCGACCATCCGCTTGGCGGACTTGATGTTCTGCGCATGGTTGAGGTCGACCAGCCGCTTCATGACGAACGGCTTGAACAGCTCCAGCGCCATCTGCTTGGGCAGCCCGCACTGGTGCAGCTTGAGCTGCGGGCCGACCACGATGACCGAACGGCCGGAGTAGTCGACGCGCTTGCCGAGCAGGTTCTGCCGGAATCGGCCCTGCTTGCCCTTGAGCAGGTCGGACAGCGACTTGAGCGGCCGGTTGCCCGGGCCGGTCACCGGACGGCCGCGGCGGCCGTTGTCGAACAGCGCGTCGACGGCCTCCTGCAGCATCCGCTTCTCGTTATTGACGATGATCTCGGGCGCGCCGAGGTCGATCAGCCGCTTGAGGCGGTTGTTGCGGTTGATGACCCGGCGGTACAGGTCGTTGAGGTCGCTCGTCGCGAAGCGGCCACCGTCGAGCTGCACCATCGGACGCAGGTCCGGCGGGATGACCGGCACGCAGTCGAGCACCATGCCCATCGGCGAGTTGCCGGTGGCCTGGAACGCCGCGACGACCTTGAGCCGCTTGAGCGCGCGCAGCTTCTTCTGGCCCTTGCCGCTGCGGATGGTCTCCCGCAGGTTCTCGGCCTCGGCGTCGATGTCGAAGTTCTGCAGCAGGTTCTGGATCGCCTCGGCGCCCATGGAACCCGTGAAGTAGTCGCCGTAGCGGTCGTAGAGCTCGCGGTAGAGCCCCTCGTCGGCGATCAGCTGCTGGACCTCCAACTTGGTGAAGGTCGTCCAGATCTCGTCGAGCCGGTCGAGCTCGCGCTGGGCACGGTCACGGAGCTGGCGCATCTCACGCTCGCCGCCCTCCTTGACCTTGCGGCGGACGTCGCTCTTGGCGCCCTCCGCCTCGAGCTCGGCCAGATCGGCCTCCAGCTTCTGCGCCCGGGCCTCGACGTCGGTGTCGCGGCGCTGCTCGACCCGCTTGCGCTCCACGCTCATCTCGTTCTCGAGCGTGGTGAGGTCGTTGTGCCGCAGCTCCGTGTTCACCGAGGTGATCACGTAGGCCGCGAAGTAAATGATCTTTTCGAGATCCTTCGGCGCCAGGTCGAGCAGGTAGCCCAGCCGGCTCGGCACACCCTTGAAGTACCAGATGTGCGTGACCGGGGCGGCCAGCTCGATATGCCCCATCCGCTCGCGCCGCACCTTGGCGCGGGTGACCTCCACGCCGCAGCGCTCGCAGATGATGCCCTTGAACCGGACGCGCTTGTACTTACCGCAGTAGCACTCCCAGTCCCGGGTGGGACCGAAGATCTTCTCGCAGAACAGCCCGTCCTTCTCCGGCTTCAGCGTCCGGTAGTTGATGGTCTCGGGCTTCTTCACCTCGCCGTGGGACCACTGGCGGATGTCGTCGGCGGTGGCCAGGCCGATGCGCAGCTCGTCGAAGAAGTTGACGTCGAGCACGTGTGTCCTTCAATCCTCGTTTGTGGCGCTGGGGGCTGCATTCCGGGGAGCGATCGGGGGGGCCTGTGGAGATCGGTGGGGCCCCCGACGGTCAGTTGACGACATCGTCGACGCCGATCGAATCCGAGCCCGGGCGGCTGGACAGGTTGATGCCCAGGTTCGCCGCGGCCCGCTCGAGATCCTCGTCATCGGTGTCGCGCATCTCGATGGCCGCTCCGTCGCTGGACAGCACCTCGACGTTGAGGCACAGCGACTGCAGCTCCTTGAGCAGCACCTTGAACGACTCCGGAATGCCCGGCTCCGGAATGTTCTCCCCCTTCACGATGGCCTCGTAGACCTTCACCCGGCCCACCACGTCGTCCGACTTGATGGTGAGCAGCTCCTGCAGGGTGTAGGCCGCGCCGTAGGCCTGCATCGCCCAGCACTCCATCTCGCCGAAGCGCTGGCCGCCGAACTGGGCCTTACCACCGAGCGGCTGCTGGGTGATCATCGAGTACGGGCCCGTCGACCGCGCGTGGATCTTGTCGTCGACCAGGTGGGCCAGCTTCAGGATGTACATGTAGCCGACCGCCACCGGGTACGGGTACGGCTCGCCGGAGCGCCCGTCGAACAGCTGGGCCTTGCCGTCCGGGCCGACCAGACGCTCGCCGTCCCGGTTGGGCAGCGTCGCGCCGAGCAGCCCGGTGATCTCGTTCTCCCGGGCGCCGTCGAAGACCGGCACGGCGGTGTTCGTGCCGGGGGCCGCGGAGTGGAGCTCCTCGGGCAGCTTCGACGCCCAGTCCGGGCTGCCCTGGATCTCCCAGCCCGACTTGGCGATCCAGCCGAGGTGGGTTTCCAGGATCTGGCCGATGTTCATCCGGCGCGGCACACCGTGGGTGTTGAGGATGATGTCGACCGGCGTGCCGTCCGGCAGGAACGGCATGTCCTCGACGGGCAGGATCTTGCCGATCACGCCCTTGTTGCCGTGCCGGCCCGCGAGCTTGTCGCCGTCGGAGATCTTGCGCTTCTGAGCCACGTAGACCCGCACCAGCTCGTTGACCCCCGGCGCGAGCTCGTCCTCGTCGTCGCGGGAGAACACCCGGATGCCGATGACCTTGCCGTTCTCGCCGTGCGGCACCTTCAGCGACGTGTCGCGCACCTCGCGCGCCTTCTCCCCGAAGATCGCGCGTAGCAGCCGCTCCTCCGGGGTCAGCTCCGTCTCGCCCTTGGGCGTGACCTTGCCGACCAGGATGTCGCCGGGCTGGACCTCGGCACCGATCCGGACGATGCCGCGCTCGTCGAGATCCGCCAGCACATCCTCGGAGACGTTCGGGATGTCCCGGGTGATCTCCTCGGCACCCAGCTTGGTGTCGCGGGCGTCGATCTCGTGCTCCTCGATGTGGATCGACGTCAGCACGTCGTCCTGCACGAGACGCTGCGAGAGGATGATCGCGTCCTCGTAGTTGTGGCCCTCCCACGGCATGATCGCCACGAGCAGGTTCTTGCCCAGCGCCATCTCACCGTTCTCGGTGCACGGCCCGTCGGCCAGCACCTGGCCCGCCTCGACCCGCTGGCCCTCGTCGACGATGGGCTTCTGGTTGTTGCAGGTGCCCTGGTTGGAGCGGCGGAACTTGTTGAGCCGGTAGGTCTGGCGGACGCCCTCGTCGGACATCACCGTGATGTAGTCGGCGCACAGCTCCTCGACCACGCCGGCCTTGTCGGCCACCAGCACGTCACCGGCGTCGACCGCGGCCCGCAACTCCATCCCGGTACCAACCAGCGGCGCCTCGCTGCGCAGCAGCGGCACCGCCTGACGCTGCATGTTGGCGCCCATCAGTGCGCGGTTGGCGTCGTCGTGCTCGAGGAACGGGATCAGCGCGGTCGCGACCGACACCATCTGCCGCGGGGAGACGTCGATGTAGTCGACGCCTGCCGGGGAGATGAAGTCGACCTCGCCGCCCTTGCGGCGGACCAGGACCCGGTTCTCCTGGAAGTGACCGTCGTCGGTCAGTGGCGCGTTGGCCTGCGCGATGACGAAGCGGTCCTCCTCGTCCGCGGTCAGGTAGTCGATCTGCTCGGTGACCCGGCCGTCCTCGACCTTGCGGTACGGCGTCTGGATGAAGCCGAACGGGTTGACCTGCGCAAACGTCGACAGCGACCCGATCAGGCCGATGTTGGGACCCTCCGGGGTCTCGATCGGGCACATCCGGCCGTAGTGGCTGGTGTGCACGTCGCGGACCTCGAAACCGGCGCGCTCGCGGGACAGACCGCCCGGGCCGAGGGCGGACAGCCTGCGCTTGTGGGTCAGCCCGGCCAGCGGGTTGTGCTGGTCCATGAACTGCGACAGCTGCGAGGTCCCGAAGAACTCCTTGATCGCGGCCACGACCGGCCGGATGTTGATCAGAGTCTGCGGCGTGATGGCCTCGACGTCCTGGGTGGTCATCCGCTCGCGGACGACGCGCTCCATGCGCGAGAGCCCGACCCGGACCTGGTTCTGGATCAGCTCGCCGACGGTGCGCAGGCGGCGGTTGCCGAAGTGGTCGATGTCGTCGGTCTCGACCGGGATCGTGACCGCGTTCTCGCCCTCACCGACCGTCATCGAGGTCTCGCCGGCGTGCAGCCGCACGAGGTACTCGATCGTGGTGGCGATGTCCTCCTCGGTGAGCGTGCCCACCGAGGTGTCGATGGCGAGACCCAGCTTCTTGTTGGCCTTGTACCGGCCGACCTTGGCGAGGTCGTAGCGCTTGTCCTTGAAGAACAGGTTCTCCAGCAGGGTCTGCGCGCTCTCCCGCGTCGGCGGCTCGCCGGGACGCAGCTTGCGGTAGATGTCGAGCAGCGCCTCGTCCTGACCCGCGGTGTGGTCCTTCTCCAGCGTCGCCAGGACCGTCTCGGAGAAGCCGAAGCGCGCCTGGATCTGCTCGGCGGTCCAGCCGAGCGCCTTGAGCAGCACGGTCACCGGCTGGCGGCGCTTGCGGTCGATCCGGACGCCGACGGTGTCGCGCTTGTCGACGTCGAACTCCAGCCACGCCCCGCGGCTCGGGATGATCTTGACCGAGTAGACGTCCTTCTCGGTCGTCTTGTCGATCGTGTGGTCGAAATACACTCCCGGGGAACGGACGAGCTGCGACACGACGACCCGCTCGGTGCCGTTGATGATGAACGTGCCCTTGTCGGTCATCATCGGGAAGTCGCCCATGAACACCGTCTGGCTCTTGATCTCGCCGGTGGTGTTGTTGGTGAACTCCGCCGTCACGAACAGCGGGGCGGCGTAGGTCATGTCCTTGTCCCGGCACTCCTCGACGGAGGCCTTGACCTCGTCGAAGCGTGGGTCGGAGAACGATAGGGACATGGATCCGGAGAAGTCTTCGATCGGGGAGATCTCCGCCAGGATCTCCCCGAGGCCACCGACGGGGTCGTCGTCACCGGCGTCGATCCGCCGCTGGAACCACGCCTCGTCGCCGACCAGCCACTCGAAGGACTGGATCTGCAGATCGAGGAGGTCGGGCACCTCGAGCGGCTCGCGGATCTTCGCGAACGAGACGCGGGTCGGTGCGCCCGGGAAGCTCGGGTTGGCCGAAACAGCGGTAGCGGGGGTCGCAGTGGTCACGGTGGCGCGGGAGACAGCCAAGATGCGTCCTTCCGAGAACTACGCTCTCGTCTGGCGGGCACCCCGTCCTTCGCGCTACCGTCTGGTCGTCTCGCCCGGGGTGGGAGCCCGGGCCGGGTGACTGTCGGGTTGTCCGGATTTGGTGCACGCCGTCTGTTGTCGTGGCGCGGCCATCGGCCAGGACCCACATTCGCGGCCAGATCTTTCCCGATCGAGACTTCCGGCGGCGCGCACACAGAGCCTGGACGAAGGCAGCGCAAAGAGCCAGTCTAGCCGCAAAGGCAGCCGCTGTCGAGACGGGTCACCGAGGAAACCATCTGAGACCTAAGAGTGACCTGACAGGCGCACCGAGTCAAGACTCTACGCGTCGGTAAGTGGTCCCTTTTGAAGGACGACCGGCGCACCCAATCCGGTGGATCATCACAGCGCACCGGTCGGCGACGGCCAGCCCCTCTGGCAGCGGACATCCGACCGTTCGCCGGGTATGGCCGCGAGAGAGCGGAAGGACACCGTCCGCCGTCGGACGAGGCGGGCTCATCATACCGATCCGCTCGGCGCCGGTGGCATTCGGAGGGACTCGCCAGGCGTCCTTGACACCACCACGAGCAGCGCAACACGATCAAGCAGTCGCCTGAATCACCGAGACGAGGGAGGCCGACGATGTCCGACGCTCCTGCCATGCGGGATCTCCTGGGCGCCGATACGCCGAGCAACTGGGGCAAGTGGGGCCCGGACGACGAGTTGGGCTGCCTGAACTACCTCGATGCCGGCGAGGTGCTGCGCGGGGTGCAACACATCAAGTCGGGTGAGGTGTTCACCCTGCAGATCCAGATGGGCCGCACCGAGGGGCCCGGCGACCCGCTGTGGCCCGGCCGCGAGGGCATCCAGCGGCAGAACGTGATGGACGAGTCGACGTGGGACGGCGAGGGCGCGCCGCAGTTTCCCGGCGGGCTGCACTACGCCGACGACACCGCGCTGATCTTCCTGCAGGGTTCCACCCAGTACGACGCGCTGGGCCATGTCTGGTACGACGGCCAGCTGTGGAACGGCTACGACGCCCGCACCACCGTCGAGGCGATGGAGAAGGCCTCGGTGCTGCCGATCGCGGAGAAGGGCGTGGTCGGGCGCGGGGTGCTCATCGACATGGCCCGCCACCGCGGCAAGCCGTGGCTGGACAAGGGCGAGACGTTCGACCACAACGACCTCGAGGACGCCGCCAAGGCCCAGGGCGTGAGCATCGAGCCGCACGACATCCTGTGCGTACGCACCGGCTGGCTGCGCTACTGGTACCAGCTGGATGACAAGGAGTCGTTCTACGACGGGTTCAACGAACCCGGCCTGACCTACTCCCGCGAGCTCGTCGAATGGTTCCAGACCCGGGAGATCCCGAACCTCGTCACCGACACCATCGCCAACGAGGTCACCTACGAGCCCGCGACCGGGGTGGCGCTGCCGCTGCACTGCGCGCTGATGCGCAACCTGGGGGTGGCGCTCACCGAGATCGCCTGGTTCGACGAGCTGGCCGAGGCGTGCGCCGCCGACGGCCGGTGGAGTTTCCTCTACGCCGCGGCGCCGCTCAAGGTGGTCAAGGGCACCGGCGCGCCGGTCAACCCGATCGCCATCCGCTAGCGACCCCGAGGACTCGAGTCATGAGCAGCTACGACGAGAAGCCTTGGCTGGGCATCTACGACAAGGAGCAGCCTGCCGAGATCACGCCCGAGTTCACCGACGCGCTGGCGATGTTCGCCGCGTCCGTGGCCCGCAACCCCGACGGGGACGCCATCCGCTACTTCGACGGGCGCATCACCCTGCGCGAGCTCGACGAGCTGACCGACGCGTTCGCGGCGGGGCTGCTCGACACCGGGGTCACGCCCGGCGACCGGGTGGCGCTGTACCTGCAGAACGTCCCGCAGTTCGTCATCGGGCTGGTCGGGACCTGGAAGGCCGGCGGGATCGCCGTCTCGATCAACCCGATGAACCGGGAGCGGGAGTTGGAGCTGCTGCTCAAGGATTCCGGCGCGCGGGTGCTGATCGCGCTGGAGAGTCTGCATCGCGACGTCGCGGCGAAGATCGTCGGCCGGACCGCGGTGCAGACCGTCATCACCACCTCGGAGCTGGAGTACCAGACCACGGGCGACGAACGGGTCTTCGCCGGGGTCGAACGCGTCCGCGGCGAGAACACCGTCGACATGGCGGAGCTGATCGACCGGTTCCGCGGCCGGCGGCCGCCACCGGTGTCGTTCACCCCCGGTGACACGGCGTTCCTCACCTACACCTCAGGGACGACAGGGCCGCCGAAGGGCGCGATGAACACCCACGGCAATGTGGTGTTCAACTCCCAGGCCTACCGGCAGTGGTGCGGGCTGGGCGACGACGACGTCATCCTCGGCGTGGCCCCGCTGTTCCACATCACCGGCCTGATCGCGCACATCACGGTCTCGCTGCTGCTCGGTGTCCCGCTGGTGCTGTTTCACCGCTTCGAGCCGGCGGTCGCGATCGACACCATCCGGTCGGAGCGGCCGACGTTCACCGTCGGCTCGATCACCGTGTTCATCGCGCTGATGAACGCCCCGAACGCCGACCCGGACGCCTTGGCGTCGCTGACCAAGATCTGGTCGGGCGGGGCGCCGATCCCCCCGTCGACGGTGAAGGCGTTCTCCGGGGCGTTCGGCCAGTACATCCACAACATCTACGGGCTGACCGAGACCACCTCGCCCAGCCACGGCGTGCCGTTCCACGCCGAGGCGCCGGTGGACGAGGCCTCCGGGGCGCTCTCGGTCGGGGTGCCGATCTACAACGCGGTGGTGCGGGTCGTCGGCGACGACGGGCGGGACCTGCCGGCCGGGGAGATCGGCGAGATCGTCACGATCGGGCCGATGGTCGTGCCCGGGTACTGGGGGAAGCCGGAGGAGACCGCCGCCGCGATCCCGGGCGGGGCCCTGCACACCGGCGACGTGGGGTACATGGACGCGGCGGGCTGGTTCTACATCGTCGACCGGAAGAAGGACCAGATCAACGCCGGCGGATACAAGGTGTGGCCGCGCGAGGTCGAGGACGTGCTCTACGAGCACGAGGCCGTCCGCGAGGCGGCCGTGGTCGGGGTGCCCGACGCCTACCGCGGCGAGACCGTGAAGGCCTTCGTCAGCCTGCGGCCCGGCCGGGCGGTCACCGCCGACGAGCTCATCGGGTTCGTCAAGGAGCGGATGGCCGCCTACAAGTATCCGCGCCAGATCGAGTTCCTCGACGAGATCCCCAAGACCGTGACCGGCAAGCTGCTGCGCCGCGAGCTGCGGGCCCGCGAGCGGACCTGACCGGAGCCGCGGCCCGCAACACGCGAGGGGCGACACCCGATCGGGTGTCGCCCCTCGCGTGTTGCTACGGTGCGCCGGTCAGCTGACGGTGACCTTGGCGCCGGCCTCCTCGAGCTTCGTCTTGGCGGCCTCGGCGGCGTCCTTGGCCACGGCCTCCAGGATCGGCTTCGGGGCCGCCTCGACGAGGTCCTTGGCCTCCTTGAGACCCAGGCCCGAGACGAGCTCGCGGACCACCTTGATGACCTGGATCTTCTTGTCGCCTGCTGCCTCGAGGACGACGTTGAACTCGTCCTTCTCCTCGGCGGCCTCGGCGGGGGCGGCACCGGCGGCCGCACCGGGCGCGGCGGCGACGGCGACCGGGGCGGCCGCGGTGACCTCGAAGGTCTCCTCGAACTTCTTCACGAACTCCGACAGCTCGATCAGCGTCAGGTCCTTGAACGCCTCGAGCAGCTCGTCGGTGGACAGCTTCGCCATTGTCGGCCTCTCTTCTCTGCGACTCGGGTGGTGCGGGTGGTGGGTGGTCAGCTCGTGCTGTCCGCGGCGGCGTCGGCGGGGACGGCTGGGCCGTCACCCTCCTTCGCGCGCTTGTCGGTCAGGGCCTGGGCGAGCCGGGCAACCTGCGAAGCGGGCGCCTGGAACAGGGCCGCAGCCTTGCTCAGGTTGGCCTTCATCGCGCCGGCCAGCTTGGCCAGCAGGACCTCGCGGGACTCCAGATCGGCGAGCCGGTTGACCTCGGCGACGGTCAGCGGGCGACCGTCCATGAAGCCGCCCTTGATCGTCAGGCCCTTGTTGTCCTTGGCGAAGTCGCGCAGTGCCTTGGCCGCGTCGACCGGCTCGCCCTGTACGAAGGCGATGGCCGTCGGGCCGGTGAGCAGCTCGTCGAGCCCCTCGACGCCCGCATCCTGGGCCGCCCGCTTGACCAGGGTGTTCTTGGCAATGCGGTACGTGGCGTCGGGGCCGAGCGCGCGCCGCAGCGTGGTGAGCTGGGCCGTTGTGAGGCCGCGGTACTCGGTGACCACCGAGGCGGTCGCTCCCCGGAAGCGGTCGGCGATCTCGTCGACCGCTTCGACCTTGTCGGGTCGGGCCATCCCTTGCCTCCTCTCGGTGTCGGTACGGGTACCACCGCTTCCGACCCCGAGACGACGAACGCCCCGGCGCAGGAGCGCACGGGGCGGAACGGGCCGGGACGGCCCGGATGACCTCGTCCTCCTGCGCGGGCCGCCCGCCACGGCGGGACCTTCGTACGCCACCCGGCGGGCGGCGCAGACCTGCGGTCTTCGGTGGAACCGACGTCGAGCGTACGCGAGCACCCCCGGGACCAGGACATCGCCCCCGGTAGCACCCTCGCCGGACCCCGACGACGCTCCGCATGATCGGCGTCCGGGCGTGATCGGCGTCTGGGCAGTGTCAGCCGCGAAAATCGCGGTTGCGGGCACCCAAATGCCGATCATGAGGAAGCGATCCACGAGGACGACGGGATATCCGGCGACCGGCGCGGACCAGTCGCCTGAGGTCACCGGTCACGGTGTGCCGCCGCACCGGATATGGCAGTGGAGGGGAGACCGACGAGCCAGGGCGGACGGTCCAGTCGGCGCAGTCGCGGGTGTCGGCACCGTACCGCGGTGTGATCAGCGCGATCCCGACGAGGACCGCCAAGAGGAGCCAAAGCGGCATCGTCACCACCCGACCGTGCCCAGAATCGGCCCACTCACTGAAGGTCAATTCTGGGAAAGTGGATCGATGCACCCTGCCGGGGAGATCCGCCGGACCGGTGTCGCCGCGGGCGTCGACATCGGGCGTCGACATCGGGCGTCGACATCGAGCGGCGTATCGGTGCGCACAGCTTCGCGCGGCTGCTCGGCAACTGGCGGCCGTTCGGCGGCCGGCGGCTCGCGGCAGCGTTGGCCGACCGGATCAGGCTGCTCGTCCTGGACGGAAGGCTGCCGCTGCAGACCCGGGTGCCCGCCGAGCGCGACCTGGCCGTGGCACTGGACGTCAGTCGCACGACGGTCGCGACCGCCTACGACTCGCTCCGTGCGGCGGGTTCCTTATCCCCACGCCCTCGACGCGATTCGCGCCCGCGGCGGGTGGGCCGTTCCGGTCGCGCTCACCCCCGACGGAGGCTGGGATCTCGACCTGCTGACCGCGGCGGTCCGGGACGCCGCGCCCCGGCCGACCTACCTCGTCCCGGACTTCCACAACCCCACCGGCGCACTCATGGACCCCGAGACCCGCGCAGGGCTGGTCGCGCTGGCCCGCCGGACGGGCACTCCGCTCGTCCTGGACGAGACGCTCGTCGAGCTGCCGCACCATCGACTCGATCCGGAACGCGCACCGCGCCGAGCTCACGACGGCCCGCGATCACCCTCATGGGCCGACTCGACGAGCAGTTCCCGGACTGGCGGCCGTCCCGCTCGACCGGCGGACTGAGCCTGTGGGTCGATCTCGGCGCGCCCGTGTCGAGCCTGCTCACCTCTGCCGCCCGCCGGCGCGGGGTACTGCTCGCCGCCAGCCCCCGATTCGGCATCGACGGGGCGTTCGAACGGTTTCTCCGGCTGCCCTACACGCTGTGCCGCGACCGTGTGGTCGTCGCGCTGGTGCGGCTGGCCACGGCGTGGAACGACCTGGGCGGTGCGAGCCCCGGTGACACCGAGCCGGTCGCCGTGGTCTGAGTCATGCGGAACGCGGGACGCGCTGCCCTAGAGTCCGATGAACGGACGATCGGTAGGAGGTAGGCATGGGGCTGCGGGACGGACCCCTCCGGGGGCTTCGGGTGGTCGAACTGGCCGGGATCGGCCCCGGGCCGCATGCGGCGATGATCCTGGCCGACCTCGGCGCCGACGTCGTGCGCATCGATCGGCCGGGCGGTCTGACGCTCGGCTCGCCCGACCCCGCCGACCCCCTGCTGCGCGGTCGCCGCCGGGTGGCCGCCGACCTCAAGGACTCGGCGGGAAGAGAAACCGTGTTGCGCCTGGTCGAGCACGCCGACGTGCTGCTCGAGGGCTACCGGCCCGGGGTCACCGAACGGCTGGGCGTCGGCCCGCACGACTGCCACGCCCGCAACCCGCGGCTGGTCTATGCCCGGATGACCGGCTGGGGCCAGGACGGTCCGATGGCTCCGCGGGCTGGCCATGACATCAACTACATCTCGCTCACCGGCGCGTTGTATGCCATCGGACGCGCCGGTGAGCGCCCGGTGCCCCCGCTCAACCTCGTCGGTGACTTCGGCGGCGGGTCGATGCTGCTGGTCATCGGGGTGCTCGCCGCGCTCTGGGAAGCCGAGCGCTCCGGGCAGGGCCAGGTCGTCGACGCCGCGATGATCGACGGCGCGAGCCTCCTGGTCCAGATGATCTGGTCGCTGCTGGCCAAGAAGGTCTGGACCGACCGGCCGGACAGCAATCTGCTCGACGGCGCGGCCCCGTTCTACGACACCTATACCTGCGCGGACGGCAGGCATGTGGCCGTCGGTGCGATCGAGCCGCAGTTCTACGCCCAGCTTCTCGAGGGTCTCGGGATCGCCGCGGACGAGCTGCCCGAGCAGATGGACCGGCAGGGCTGGCCGACCGTTCGCGCCCGGTTCACCGAGGTGTTCGCCACCCGGACCCGCGACGAGTGGACCGCCGTGTTCACCGGCACGGACGCGTGCGTGACGCCGGTGCTCGCCTTCGGAGAGGCCGCCGACCACCCGCAGCTGGCCGCGCGCTCGACGATCGTCGCACCGGACGGGGTGCCGCAGGCCGCGCCCGCCCCGCGCTTCTCCCGCACCCCGGCGCAGGTCCCGCCGCAGCCGGGTGCCGCCGAATCCGTCGACGAGGTTCTCCGCACATGGACCCGCCCTGTGAGGGCGTAACAGTGTTCTACCACTGTTACGCCCTCACGGGGGGCGAAGGCTGCGTCGATGAGATCCGGCAGGTCACCGCCGGATCCGGACCACAGGACCAACGCGGCGGTGAGCGCGGCGAGCGCCGCACCGGCCAGCACCCGCAGCTGCAGCGAAACCTCCGCCGCGCCTTCCCGCTCGGCCAGCGCGGCGGCGAAGAGCTCCTGCGTGGCTCGCTGGTTCTCCCACATCCGCGCGCGCAGCGCAGGCGTGCCGAGGACCAGCCGGGTGCGCACCCGCAGCGCATCGATCTCGGTGGCCGGCATGGCTCGCAGCGCGGTCACCAGCCCCTGGTGGATCGCGGTGAGCGGGGGCTCACCGGCCGGCCGCTCGCGGATCAGCTCGGCGATGAGCGGGTCGTAGTCGTCGGTGTCGATCACCGACTCCTTGGTCGGGAAATGCCGGAAGAACGTCATGTGCGAGACGCCGGCCGCCGCCGCAATCCGCTCGACCGTCGTCGCCTCGTAGCCGTCGGCCAGAAACAGCCGCAGAGCGTGCTCCTGGATCCGCCGCCGGGTCTGCTGCTTGCGCTGCTCGCACAGCCCGCTCATGCGATATCGGTTCCGGTCTCCCGGGACCCGGCGGCGGGCCGGACGGGCGCGGTGGGGTGGTTCAGGACCTTCCCGAGCAGCCGGACGAGCGCGGCCGGGTCGCGGCCTGTCCACGCGAGATGCCCGTCGGGCCGGACGAGCCGCGGCGCGCGTGCTCCGTCCGTGGTGACCAGCCTGGTGACCAGATCGGGCCCCAGGAACCGGCGCGCCGCGGCCGCGATCTCCTCCCCCGCCGCACCCGCCGGGGCGAGCACCGCCCACCGCGGCCCGAGCTCGGCGTACAGCCGGGTCCGCGCACCGTCCGGCCGGGCACAGTCCAGATCCGCCACCCGATCGCCGGGGCAGCGGCCCCGACGCCCCGGCGACCACCGGCCCGGCACGAGCGGACCGCCACGGTAACCGACCTTCAGTTGCGAGGCCTGTTCCCAGATCAACCGCTGCACCAGCGCCCGGTCCAGTAGCCGGACGAGCACGTGGTCGCGCACCAACCGGGCCGGGCCGCTGCCGCCGAGGACCAGCCGGTCAGGCGGCTCGTTCCGGTCAGCACCTCCGCCGCCACCGGGCGGGGCGGCGCTCGGCCGGGTAGCTGTCCAGCAGCGCCTCCCCGGCCCGGCCTCGGACGACCAGCGCCAGCTTCCAGGCCAGGTTCTCGGCGTCCCCGAGTCCGGTGTTCATTCCTGCCCGCCGAACGGGCTGCGGATATGCGCGGCGTCGCCCGCGAGCAGGACCCGGCCGCGGCGGTAGGTCTCGGCGAGCCGCCGGTGGATCAGACCCGGCCTGCGCACCAACGGGGTCGGCCCGGCGTCCACAATGGCCATGGCCGAGGTGCTCATGGCGGACCTCCAAGCTGTTAGCGACTAACACATGATAGTCGCTAACAGATTCTCCGACAGTGTCGTGAGAGCACCGCAGACGCGCGCACCCCCCGTCGCCGGAGCAACGGGGGGTGCGGTCGAGCAGGGCTGCGACTCAGGCGCTGTGCGCCTCGTCGACGAGGAGGTTGCGCGTGCGGTTCGGGTCGACCGGGATACCGGGCCCCGTGGTCGTGGAGATCGTGATCTTCTTGATGTACCGCCCCTTGGCGGCCGACGGCTTGGCCCGCAGGATCTCGTCGAGCGCGGCGCCGTAGTTCTCCACCAGCTTGGCCGTGTCGAACGACGCCTTGCCGATGATCAGGTGCAGGTTCGCCTGCTTGTCGACCCGAAAGTTGATCTTACCGCCCTTGATGTCCCCGACGGCCTTGGTGACGTCCGGGGTCACCGTGCCGGTCTTCGGGTTCGGCATCAGGCCGCGCGGACCCAGGATCCGGGCGATCCGGCCGACCTTGGCCATCTGGTCCGGCGTCGCGATCGCGGCGTCGAACTCGAGCCACCCGCCCTGGATGCGTTCGATGAGGTCCTCGGCGCCCACGACGTCGGCTCCGGCGGCCTCCGCCTCGGCCGCCTTGTCACCGGTGGCGAACACGATCACCCGGGCGGTCTTACCGGTACCGTGCGGCAGGTTCACGGTCCCACGCACCATCTGGTCGGCCTTGCGCGGGTCGACGCCGAGGCGCATCGCCACCTCGACGGTCGGGTCCATCTTCGAGGTGGCGGCGGTCTCCTTCGCCAGCCCGGCGGCCTCGAGCGGGCTGTAGAGCCGGTCGCGATCGACCAAGTCGGCGGCCTTGCGGTAGTTCTTGCTGCGCTTCATGTCTGTCCTCGGTTCCACGATCCCGGGCGGGACCGCTGGTCAGGTCGTGGTTCGAGCCGCGCCCGGCTCTCCCATGCGTACGGATACCTTCGGATGCCTCAGCCCGAGACGTTGATGCCCATCGACCGCGCGGTGCCGGCGATGATCTTCGCGGCGTGGTCGAGATCGTTTGCGTTGAGGTCCTGCATCTTGGTCTGCGCGATCTCCCGCACCTGGTCCATGGTCACCGTGGCGACCTTGTTGCGGTGCGGCTCGCCGGAGCCCTTCTCCACGCCGGCCGCCTTGAGCAGCAGCTTGGCCGCGGGCGGGGTCTTGAGCTCGAAGGTGAACGAACGGTCCTCGTACACCGAGATCTCGACCGGCACCACGTTGCCGCGCTGCGACTCGGTGGCGGCGTTGTAGGCCTTGCAGAACTCCATGATGTTGACGCCGTGCTGACCGAGCGCGGGGCCGACCGGCGGGGCGGGAGTGGCCGCGCCCGCCTGGATCTGGAGCTTGATGATCGCGGAGAGCTTCCGCTTCTTGGGTGGCATGTCGTGATTCCTCTTCGATCCCTGCTCGGGGTACGCCGCGGACCTGCCTGCCGGGCGCGGGTTGTGGGGTCAGATCTTCGAGACCTGACTGAAGGCCAACTCGACCGGGGTCTCCCGGCCGAAGATGGAGACGAGCACCTTGAGTTTCTGCCCGTCGACGTTGACCTCGCTGATCGTCGCCGGCAGCGTGGCGAACGGACCGTCCATCACCGTCACGGACTCGCCGACCTCGAAGTCGACCTCGACCGGCGCCTTGCCGGCGGCGGCCGCGGCGCCGGACTTGCCTGCCACGTCCTTGCGGGGCTGCTCGGTCTTCGGAAGCAGGAACTTGACCACGTCGTCGATGCTCAGCGGGGACGGTCGCGAGGTCGCACCGACGAAGCCGGTGACGCCCGGCGTGTTGCGCACCGCGCCCCAGGACTGGTCGTTCAGCTCCATCCGGACGAGGATGTAGCCGGGCAGCACCTTGCGCTGCACCTGCTTGCGCTGGCCGTTCTTGATCTCGGTGACCTCTTCGGTGGGCACCTCGACCTGGTAGACGTAGTCCTCCACACCCAGGGTCTGGACCCGGGTCTCGAGGTTGGTCTTCACCTTGTTCTCGTAGCCCGCGTACGAATGGACGACATACCACTCGCCGGGCGCGCGGCGCAGCGCGGCCCGCAGCTCCTCGGCCGGATCGACCTCATCCGCCTCGGGCGCCTCGGCCTCGGTGGTACCGCCGTCCTCGCCGTCCGCGGCCTCGGCGGCGTCCGGCGCGGACGCGGCCTCGGTCTCTGCGTCGCTGTGGTCGGCCGCGGTGTCGATCGCGGTCTCCGAGACCTGCTCGGCCTCGAGTTCGCCATCGGTCAACCGCTGGCCGCCTTCTGAGGAGGTCACCTGCGTCTCGCTTCCTTCGTCTGCGTGCTTCGCTCGATCGGCGGCGGGGTCACGTCCCGAACAGGAACAGCACACCCTGCCCGAACACGAAGTCCATCAGTGCCACCAGAGCGACCATGAACGACACGAAGATCAGCACGACGATGGTGTAGGTCACCATCTCCCTGCGCGTCGGCCAGATCACCTTGCGGAGCTCGGCGACGACCTCGCGGAGGAAGCGCATGATCCGGTTCGGCAACGAACCCTTTGCCGGGCGGCCGTCGCGGACCGGGGTGGGCCGGCCCTTGGACGCCCCACCGCCCGCGGCGGGCACCGGGGCGACGTGCCGTCCGCGACGGTCAGCCGCGGTGCTCGGACGCTCCTGCCCGGACCGGCCCGACTCGCGCTCATCGCTCACCGGATCTCCTCGCTGACGCTCGTCCGACCGTCCGTACTGGTCTCCTTGCATGTCACGGTGGCAGGGGTGACAGGACTTGAACCTGCAACCTGCGGTTTTGGAGACCGCTGCTCTGCCAGTTGAGCTACACCCCTAAGCCAGCCCTGAGCCCTGTTCGGCCGACACAGGGCGGGCGCACCTGGACCATTCCGATGCGCCCGGCTTCATCGAGTGTACGGCACCCGCATCCGGCAGCCGAAATCGCACACCTGCAGACCGGGAACAGGCGGGGAAACCCGTTGCCGCCGGCGTCTGCGCGGTGCGGGAGGATGGGCGCATGGCCACCGCTTCGACCACGTCGACCCAAAACCGGATCTCCGCCCGGATCAGCGGGATCGCCGAGTCAGCCACACTGGCCGTCGACGCGAAGGCCAAGGCCCTCAAGGCGGCGGGCAGACCGGTCATCGGCTTCGGCGCGGGCGAGCCCGACTTCCCGACCCCGGAGCCGATCGTCGCCGCCGCCGAGGCCGCCTGCGCGGACCCGCGCAACCACCGCTACTCCCCCGCCGCCGGGCTGCCCGAGCTGCGCGAGGCCGTCGCCGCCAAGACCAAGCGCGACTCCGGCTACGAGATCACCGCCAACCAGGTGCTCATCACCAACGGCGGCAAGCAGGCCGTGTACCAGGCCTTCGCCACCCTCCTCGACCCGGGCGACGAGGTCATCCTGCCCGCGCCGTACTGGACCACCTATCCGGAGGCGGTCGCACTGGCCGGCGGCGTCGCCGTCGTCGTGCGGACCGAGCCCGAAGCCGACTACCTGCCGTCGGTCGAGCAGCTCGAGGCCGTCCGCACCGAGCGGACCAAGGTGCTGCTGTGGTGCTCGCCCTCCAACCCGACCGGCTCGGTGGCCGACCGCGCGCTCACCGAGGCCGTCGGTCGCTGGGCCGCGGACAACGGCATCTGGGTGATCACCGACGAGATCTACGAGCACCTCGTCTACGACGGCGCGGAAGCCGTCTCGATGCCCGTCGCGGTCCCGGAGATCGCCGACCGCTGCATCGTGCTCAACGGCGTCGCCAAGACGTACGCGATGACCGGCTGGCGGGTGGGCTGGATGGCCGCGCCCGCCGACGTCATCAAGGCCGCCACCAATCTCCAGTCCCACCTGACCTCGAACGTATGCAACGTCGCGCAGCGCGCCGCACTGGAGGCGGTCGCGGGTCCGCTCGACGCGGTGGCCGAGATGCGCGCGGCGTTCGACCGGCGCAGGCGCACCATCGTCGAGCTGCTCTCGGCGATCCCGGGCGTTCAATGCCCGACCCCGCGGGGGGCGTTCTACGTCTATCCCGCGGTCCGGGAGCTGCTGGGCAAGCAGATCCGGGGCACCCGCGCGGAGACCACGGTCGAACTGGCCGCCGCCGTTCTCGAACATGCCGAGGTCGCCGTCGTCCCGGGCGAGGCCTTCGGGACTCCTGGTTTCTTCCGGCTGTCCTATGCCCTCGGCGACGACGACCTGCGCACCGGCGTCGGCCGGATGGCGGAACTGCTGGCCGAGGCGCGGTAGTCACGAGACACCCGGGCGGGGCGCGGACGCAGCGCGCCCCGCCCGGCGTTCACTTGTCGGTGTCGGCGAGCATCGCCAGCGCGGCCGCCCGCTTGGCGTACGTCCAGTTCGCCAGGTCACCGATCGTCTTGATGCCGAGGGCCTTCAGTTGCTCGTCGTGCTTTTCGCTGAGGCCTTCCATGGCCGACGGGGGCGCCTTGAGGATCTCCGCCGCCGTCTTGTCCTCCCAGGCCTTGTCCACGAGCTTGCCGAACTTCACGTCGTGCTCCCTCCGCCGGGATGGGGTTGACCTCGGCAGCATCGGCCCGGCGGGCGATCAGGGCAACTCGAGGCTCACTCCGGGAGGACGACCTCCGCCGCGGCGCGCCCGAGCACGGTCTTGCCGGCGAACCGGGCGGTGATGTCGATCGTGGCGACCCGGCAGCTGTCCGGTTCCGCCTCGCGGACGTCGCCGACCTTGCCGCTGAGCTCGAGCAGGGCGCCCGCATCGTCGTCGGGAACGACCACGGGGCGGGTGAAGCGCACCGCGTAGCTGCGCACCGCCGCCGGGTCCCCGACCCAGCGCGTCACCAGGCGCCCGGCGAGCGCCATCGTCAGCATTCCGTGCGCGATCACCCCGGGCAGCCCGACGGCGGCCGCGGTGCGGTCACTCCAGTGGATCGGGTTGAAGTCGCCGGAGGCGCCGGCATACCGGACCAGATCGGCACGGGTGAGGCGTAGCTCCAGCGGTGGGAGCTCGTCGCCCTTGGCGATCGCGGACCAGGCGGGCATGGACGCGTTCACGATGTCGCCTGGGTGACGAGCAGGGCCTTGGTGGTGGCGACCGGTTCGCCCACGACATCGGCGACCTCGCACCGCAACGTCAGCATGTGGCTGCCCGCGCGGGTCGTGAGGTTCTCGACGTGGATCGTCGTGACCAGCTCATCGCCGCCGCGGATCGGGCGGTGCAGCGTGATCGACTGGTCACCGTGCACCATCCGGCTGTAGTCCCAGCCGAAATCCGGGTCGCGGAGGAACGTCTCGATGAGCGGCATCGTGAATGTCACCGCGAACGTGGGGGGCGCGACGAGGTCGGGATGACCGGCGGCGCGTGCGGCGTCGAGCTCATGGCAGATCCGCGAATCCTCCCCGATGGCCGAGGCGAACTCGCGGATCTTCTCCCTGCTCACCTGGTACGGCTCGGCCGGAGACAGGCTGCGGCCGACGTAGGACGGGTCGGGCACCTCAGCGCGTTTCGCGGTGTTCCCGGTGGGTGCCGCAGTTCGGGCAGAACTTCTTGATGGTGAGGCGGTCGGGGTCGTTGCGCCGGTTCTTCTTGGTGATGTAGTTCCGGTGCTTGCACTGCTCGCACGCCAGCGTGATCTTCGGCCGTACGTCGGTGGCCTTGGCCATCGCGGGTGCCTCCTGCTTTACCTTCGGATTCTCGTCAGTCTGGTAGCGGTGGCCGGACTTGAACCGGCGACACAGCGATTATGAGCCGCTTGCTCTACCGACTGAGCTACACCGCCTCGCGAGGCCGGTCACACACCTCGCCCGAGCCCCTTTACGGAATCGAACCGTAGACCTTCTCCTTACCATGGAGACGCTCTGCCGACTGAGCTAAAGGGGCGGCACCACCCTTCGGGCAGTCGCGCTGCGACTTCGTGGCAGAAGCGGCTTCCCGGCGGGCCTGCATGATGTTACACAACCCCTCCCTGGCAGGCGGAACCCGGGGGTCGGCCGGAGCCGAGCCACGCTTCCCGGGACCGCTCAGGTCCGTCCGGACCTCGGGTACGGGATCAGCGCCATCTCCCGGGCGTTCTTGATGGCGATGGCAACCTCGCGCTGTTGCTGGGGCGTCAGCCCGGTGACGCGCCGGGACCGGATCTTGCCGCGGTCGGAGATGAACGTGCGCAACAGCGCGACGTCCTTCCAGTCGACCGTCTCGATCCGTTTGGCGTGCAGCGGGTTGACCTTGCGCCGCGGGGGGCGCATCGGCTTCCGGGCGGGACTGGGCATCGCTCCCGTGCTCCTCTCCGAACTCGGCGGTACCTCGGATATCCTCGCGCAGTTCCGGCCGCCCCGCGCGGTTGACCATGGATGGCTCCGGCCCGATATGCGCACGGCCGGCAGCCCTTACGCCGCGTCGGGGCTGGTAAGGGGGTGCAAGCCCCCGGCGACCGCGAGGACGACGCGATCGCCCGATGCCGATACCGATGCCTCAGCACGAGCGTCGTGGCCGTGATCGCCCAGTACCCCCTCGACGTGGAGGCCATGGCCCGCCGCGACCGGTTGCTGGCCGAGGCCGAGCACTTCCGGCTGGTCCGGATCGCCCGGGCCGACCGGCGGCGCACCGATCGACGAGCGGACCCGCGACCTCCCGCCGCGAGCGCGAAGACAGCGGGCCCGGAAGCAGCGAGTCCGCAAGCAGCGGCGCGAAACGACGCGGATTGTCGGAGTGCCGTGCGAGCATGACCGACGTGGCGCGGCTGGGTTTCGGAATACCGTTGGTCGGCCGCCGCAGCGAGGTCCGCGTGCTGTCCGCCGCGCTCGACCGGGCGGCGGCTGGTTCGGCCTGCGCCGTGCTGCTGTCGGGCGAGGCGGGCGTCGGCAAGACCCGGCTGATCACCGAGGCTGCCGAGCGGGCCGGCGCCGCAGGATTCGTCGTGCTCACCGGTCGCTGCCTCGATACCGGCGAGTCCGCGCTGCCGTACCTCCCGTTCACCGAAGCGCTCGGACGGCTCGCCGCGGACCGGCCCGAGGTGGTCGCCGCGCATCCCGAGCTGCGCAGGCTGCTGCCCGGTGGGCGGCCCCGGGCGGAGCTGTCGGCGGACGATCGCGATCTCGGCCAGCTCCGAATGTTCGACGCGGCGCTGTCCGGGCTCGCCGAGCTGTCGGCCAAGGCCCCCGTCCTGCTGGTGCTGGAGGACCTGCACTGGGCCGACCGATCCAGTCGCGACCTGCTGGTCTTCCTGGTGTCGCGGCTCGGTGGGCAGCGGCTGGTCGTGCTCGCCAGCTACCGGGACGACGATCTGCACAGCAGGCACCCGCTGCGGCCGCTGCTCGCCGAGCTGGTGCGGCTGCCGGCCGTCGAACGGCTCGACCTGACGCCGCTGGGGCGCGGCGACGCGCTCGCCCTCGTGCGGAGCCTGGCCGACGGCAGTCTCGACGAGCGAGCCCTGCACCGCATCGCACGGCGCAGCGAGGGCAACGCGTTCTTCGCCGAGGAGTTGGTCTCGGCGTCCGGCGAGGCCGTGCCCGACGGTCTCGCCGAAGTACTGCTGGCCAGACTCGAACGGCTACCCGCGACGGCGCAGCGGGTACTGCGGCTCGCCGCGGTCGCCGGGCGCCGGGTGCGGCACGATCGGCTGGCCGCGGTGTCCGGGCTCGGCACCGACGAGCTCGAACAGGCGCTGCGCGACGCGGTGGCCCACCACGTGCTCGTTCCCGACTCGCCCGGCGCCGACGACGCCTACCTCTTCCGACATGCGCTGCTGCACGAGGCCGTCTACCAGGATCTGCTGCCGGGCGAGCGCAGCAGGCTGCACGGGGCCTACGCCGCGCTGCTGGCCGAGGCCGGCAACGCGCCGGGCAGCGTCGCCGAGCTCGCTCACCACGCGCTCGCCGCGCACGACCTGCCGCTGGCGCTGTCTGCGTCGATCCGCGCCGTCGACGAGGCCGACCAGCGCGGCGGGCCGGGCGAGGTGCTGCTGCATGCCGAACGAGCACTCGACCTGTGGCCCGCGGTGCCCGACGCGGAGCGGCTCACCGGTGTCCCCGAGGCCATCGTCACCCGGTGGGCGGCCTGGGCGGCCAGCGCCACGGGTGATCCCGATCGTGGGATGGCGCTCGCCCGCCGCGCGCTGGAGCTGGCCGACCAGCGCGATGATCCGTGCCTCGCTGCCGATCTGCGAATCCGCTATGCGATCCAGCTGCTCGAGCTCGGCCGCGCCGAGGCGGCCCTGCCGGTGGTCCAGCAGGCCATGACCGTGCTCGAGGACGCCCCGGAGTCCTCCGAGCTGGCGTGGGCCCGAGCGGTCGCGGCCCGGGTGATGCTCTGCCTCGACGACGTCGCCGAGGCAGGCCGCGGTGCCCAGCTCGCCCTCCGCACGGCCCGCTCGCTCGGATCGGCCCGCGGGTCCGCCCCGGGTGCCGACCACCACCACGATGCGCTCGGCGCCGAGGCCGACGCACTGGTCACGCTCGCGCTGTGTGCGGAGAACCTCGGCCGCGGCGAGCAGGCCAGAGCCCGGCTCGCCGAGGCGAAGCAGCTCGCGCACGCGTCGGGCAATCTCGGTGTCGAGCTGCGGTCGTTCTTCAACACGGGTATCTCGCTGCTCGACGCCGGACGGCTGGCCGAGGCCGCGGCCGAGTTCGTCGCGGGCGAGACGCGAGCCGTCGCCACCGGGACGACGTGGAGCGGGTACGGCCTTGAGCTACGCGTCGCGCACGTGCTCACGGCGTTCATGCGCGGCGCCTGGGACGACGCCGAGGCCGCCGCGGAGCTCGGCCGGGCGGCGGTATCGGCGACGGTCGCGGGGCGGGTCGCCGCCGCCGAGCTGCTCACCACAGTGGGCCGGGGTCGCCTCGCGGCCGCCGAACACCGCCGCGCCCAGCTCGTCGCCACCGGGCCGACCGACGATCAGATGATCCTGCTCATCGGGCAGGCCGGGGCGGAGTCGGCGCTGTGGCAGGGGCAGCCGGAGCTGGCGGCGGAGCGCGTCGACGAGGCGCTCCGCGGGGTGCGCGCGTGGGATCGGCACCACCTGGCCGGGATCATGCTCTGCGCGCTCGGCGTGGCGGCGCAGGCCGAGCTCGCGGCTGGTGGCTCCGCAAAGGCGGTCGCCGCCGCGGAGGCGCTGGCCGCGGACGGGCACGACACCGCTGCGAAGGGCCGGCCGCGTGGCGTCACCCTGGGTGTCGAGAGCCGGGCCTGGCTGCGCCGCATCGATGCCGAGCTCTCCCGGGCGCGGGGCTGCTCGGATCCGCAGGCATGGGCGCAGGTCGTCGAGGGCTACGGGTACGAGGACGGCTATCGGCAGGCGATGGCGCGGTGGCGTCGCGCCGAGGCCCTGCTCGCCGGGTGTACCGAGACGACGACCCCCGCCGCCCGCGCCGAGGCCGCAGCGGAGCTGAACCAGGCTCTGGCGACCGCGGAGTCCCTCGGTGCGGCACCGCTGGCCGCCACTGTGCGGGCGCTGGCCGGGCGCGCCGGGCTCGGCCTCGCCCGCGAGGAGCCGATCCGCCGCCCGGCCGCGAAGGGCCCCGATCCGCTCACGCCGCGGGAACGGTCGGTGCTCGCGCTGGTCGCCGGAGGGCGCACGAACAAGCAGGTCGGCGCGGAGCTGTTCATCAGCGAGAAGACCGTGAGCGTCCACCTGTCACGGGTGATGGCCAAGCTCGGCGCGGGCAGCCGCACCGAGGCGGTCTCGATCGCCTACGCACGTGGGCTGCTTCTCGGCGCCGGCTGAGCGTCTGCCTGCTCCATCCGAGTGCATCCGAACGATCCGACGGACACCAGTCGTTAGGTTGATCACAACCTACCGAACGGTAACTATGCTCGCCCTGACCGGTCAGATCGACGGCGGAGGTACGGCAATGGCGCCGGCTGAGGTAACAACTGTGGGCCCGGATCGGGCCGACCTGTCCGATATCGACGGCTTCTGGAGCGCTCCGATCGCGGAACGCGCCGCCGCCTTCGCGGCGCTGCGCGAGCGCGACCCGATCCCCTTCTACCCGGAGCCGCAGTTCTCCTATGTCGCGCCGGGGCCCGGCTTCCACGCGCTGACCCGGCTCGACGACGTCCTCGAGGCCAGCCGGAACGCGCAGGTCTTCCGCTCGGGCCGAGGCTCGACATCGATCGCCGACATGCCCGGCGAGTTCCGCGAGTTCTTCGGATCGATGATCGGCATGGACGATCCCCGGCACGCCCGGCTCCGGCGCATCGTCTCCCGCGGGTTCACCCCGCGCCGGCTGGGCCAGCTCACCGAGGATGTCGAGCTGACCGCCCGCCAGATCGTCGACGATGTGATCGACGACGGCAAGTGCGACGCGGTCACGGAGATCGCGGCCCGGCTGCCACTCAAGATCGTCTGCGACATG
This sequence comes from Pseudonocardia asaccharolytica DSM 44247 = NBRC 16224, assembly GCF_000423625.1. GTDB lineage: Bacteria > Actinomycetota > Actinomycetes > Mycobacteriales > Pseudonocardiaceae > Pseudonocardia > Pseudonocardia asaccharolytica. Next base: position 225,246 of record NZ_AUII01000003.1, on the reverse strand, counting down.
ATGGGGATTCCGGAGAGCCAGTACCGGTTCGTCTTCGACCGCACCAACGTCGTCCTCGGCGCCGGTGACCCCGAATTCGTGCCCGACGCCGAGAACATCGCGGCCGCCCTGCTGCAGGCCGGCGCCGAACTGGCCGGGCTGATGCGCGAGCTCGGCGAGTTCCGCATGGCGAACCCGACCGACGACGTCACCTCCGCCCTGGTCAACGCCGAGGTCGACGGCGAGCGGCTGACCCCCGACGAGCTCGCGAGCTTCTTCATCCTGCTCGTGGTCGCGGGCAACGAGACCACCCGCAACGCCATCAGCTGGGGTCTGCACCTGCTGTCCGAACATCCGGACCAGCGCGCGGTGTGGCTGGCCGATCTCGACGACGTCACCCCGACCGCGGTCGAGGAGATCGTCCGCTGGGCGTCGCCGGTGATCTTCATGCGGCGCACCTGCGAGACCTACACGGTGCTGGGCGGCAAGCAGCTGCGGGCCGGCGACAAGGTCGCGCTGTTCTACTGGGCGGCCAACCGCGACCCCGCACACTTCACCGACCCCGACGCGTTCGATGTCCGCCGCACACCCAACCCGCACGTGGGTTTCGGCGCGCCCGGGCCGCATTTCTGCCTGGGTGCGCATCTGGCTCGCCGCGAGATGTCGGTGATGTTCCGCGAGCTGCTCACCCGGATACCCGACATCCACGCGACGGGGCAGCCGCACCGGCTGCGTTCGATGTTCATCAACGGCATCAAGCATCTGCCGGTCGCGTTCACCCCGGGAGGGACCCGATGACGGCCCGGCCCGCGGACACCGGTGCCGCGCTGACGCTGGACTATCCGGCCGTCCCCGCGGGGGCGACCCTCGCGGGCGCCGCGCGCCGGTTCGGCGGGCGGACGGCGCTGCACTACTACGGTCGCGAGCTGAGCTTCGCCGAACTGTACGAGCGGGCGAGCGCGTTCGCCGCGGCGCTTCGCGGGGCCGGGATCGGCCGCGGCGACGTCGTCGCGATCCACCTGCCCAACTGTCCGCAGTATGCCGTCGCCTATTTCGGGACCCTGCTGGCCGGCGCCGCGTTCACCCCGGCCAGTCCCCTGCTGCCGCCCGCCGAGCTTGCCGCGCAGCTGAGCGACGCCAACGCCGTCGCGGCGGTGAGCTGGGTGCTGCCCGCGAGCCCTGGCCCCGCGGATGCGCTGGTCGCCGTGCGGGACCGCACGCCGGTGTGGCTGCTGCTGGTCACGGACCGGCAGCAGGCGCTCGACCCGACGCACGCGGTGGACACCGGCGCCCTCCCGGATGCGCGGGACTTCGAAGCGTTCCACGCCGGGGCAACCGCGCTCGACGCGGCCCTCGAGATCGATACCGAGATCGACGCCGGTCGCGATCTCGCCCATCTGGCCTATACCGGCGGTACCACCGGCCGGTCCAAGGGCGTGCGGCTGCCGCATCGCAACGTCGTGGTGAACACCCTGCAGTACGCCTGCTGGGGCAGCGGTTCGGTGCCTGCGCTCGATGATGCGGGCGGGTTGCGGCTCGACCAGGTCGGATCCGCCGCAGAGTATCCGGTGCGGCTGGGCACCGGGATCGCGATCAACCTGACGCCCTGGTTCCACGCGATGGGCACGATCGGCGCGTTGAACCTCCCGATGCTGACCGGATCGACGACCGTGCTGCACGACCGCTTCAACCCGGGCGCGTACCTCGCCGACGCGGAGCGGTTCCGGGTGACGAGCCTGTCCGGGGCGCCGCCGCTGTTCGCGGCGCTGGTCCGGCATCCCGAGTTCGCGTCGCGTGACCTGTCGTCGGTGCGGGGCATCAGCTCGGGCGCCGCACCTCTGCCCGTGGAGCTGATCCAGGCCCTGCAGCGGCGGTTCGGCGACGACGTCGTGATCACCGAAGGCTACGGTCTGACGGAGGTGACGATGGGTGTGACGATCGGTCCGGCGGCGCGCTCCGCGGTGCGCAAGGCCGGCACCGTCGGGCTCCCGGTCTACGACACCCAGGTGTGCATCCTCGACGACGACGGGCGCGAGTTGCCCGCGGGCGAGCCGGGCGAGGTGTGCGTCCGCGGCCCGCAGGTGATGATCGGCTACCACAACCGGCCGGAGGAGACCGCGGTCGCGCTGGCCGGCGACTGGCTGCACACCGGTGACATCGGGGCACTCGACGAGGACGGCTACCTCAGCATCGTCGACCGCAAGAAGGACATGCTGATCTACAAGGGGTACAACGTCTACCCGCGCGAGCTGGAGGAACTGCTGTTCGCCCAGGACGGTGTGGTCGGCGCTGCGGTGGTGAGCCGCCGGGATCCGGACGTCGGGGAGCTGCCGGTCGCGTTCGTCGTGGCCCCGGGACTCGACGATGCGGGCGTGCAAGCCCTGATGAAGACCGTCAACGCGAGGGTGACGCCCTACAAGCGGCTGCGTCAGATGGTGCTGGTCGACGATATTCCGGTGTCAGCGGCGGGGAAGGTGCTCAAGCGCGAGCTGCGGGAGCGGTTGACCGGGGCCTGAGCGGCCCTGCCGCCGGGGACCGGCGTCAGGCCGCCGCGTCGTTCGGGGCGAGCGGCGTGGCGAGCACGTGGTCGACCAGCCGCATCACCAGCTGGCTGCCGCCGAGCCGGTAACCGAACTCCTCCCAGCTCAGCAGCTCGCGAGAGAGCACCTCGCCGACCGGGCCAGGATACAGGCGGGTCACTCTGAAGGCGGCGGCTCTCAGGCGCATCTTCTCGTGATGATCCATGGGAACGGGACTCACTGTCGATTGACCTCCGCGTCAGGGAATGCGGGCCGACGCGGCTCGGCGCTGAGACGCATCTCAGTACACCATCGTGAACTACCGCGCCGATGACTCCGCCGCCGCATACCCGAAGAGTGACGAGGCTCTCACTCGCCGCGCCCTGCCGAAGGCGTCTCGCCGCGCCTCGGCTCCGGGCACTGCCGGCCTAGCACCCCCGCGGCGCGGCACTCACACTCCTCGAACCGGGTTAGCCTCGCCCGATGACCGACACGCTGAGCATCACCAAACTGCTGTGGTCCGATATCGCCGAAATCTATGCAAAGGTGCTGGCGCACCCGTTCATCGCCGGGCTGACCGACGGCACGCTGCCGCGCGAGTCGTTCCGGCACTACATCATCCAGGACGCGCACTACCTGCGCGGTTACGCTCGTGCGCTCGCCGTGTGCGCGGCGAAGGCGCCGGTCGAGGGCGATACGGCCATGTTCGTCCAGCATGCGGCGGGCGCGATCGCGGCCGAGCAGGATCTGCACGCCGAGCTGATGGCGGCGCTGGGCAGCTCCGCGGACGCCGCCGCCGCCGAGTCGGTCGCCCCGACGACGCGGGCCTACCTGAGCTATCTGCTCGCCACGACCTACGGCGGCTCGTATGCCGAGGGCGTCGCGGCGGTCCTGCCCTGCTACTGGATCTATGCCAAGGTCGGTGAGGAGCTGCTGGCCCGCAGCTCGCCTGATCCCCTCTACGCGCGCTGGATCGCGATGTACGGCGGCAGCGACTTCCAGGTCGTCGTCGACGAGGTGCTGGCGGTGACCGAGCGGATCGGGGCCGAGCTGACCGCACGCGAGCTGGAGCAGGTCCGCGAGCACTTCCGCACGACCTCACGGTACGAGTGGATGTTCTGGGACGCGGGGTACCGCCGCGAGTCCTGGCCCGTGTAGGCCTCGTGCGTGGGACGTACCGGTCCGGCGCTGCGTCCCACGCACGGGCGCGTCAGCGCCGGTCGAGGCGGTCGGGGATGACCAGATGCAGGAGGAACCCGACGACCCCGACCACGATCGCACCCCAGAAGGCCGCCCAGAACCCGGTGACGGTGAACGGCAGCCCGACCCCCTCGGCGATCACCCCGACCAGCATGAACAGCAGGGCGTTCACCACCAGGCTGATCAGGCCGAGGGTCAGGATGTAGAGTGGGCAGCCGACGATCTTGATCAGCGGTTTGAGCACCGCGTTCACCAGGCCGAAGATGATCGCGACCACGACGAGGGTGCCGAGCCGGACACTGTTGGTGCCGGCGCCCAGCTCGATTCCGTCGACCAGAAGCGTCGAGACCCAGAGCGCGACCGCGACGACAGCGACGCGGATGGCGAGGGCGAGTGCGTTCGGCATCAGTCCACCAAAGCCTGGGCGACCAGTGCCCGCAGCTGCGGGCGGATCCGATAGGTACTCGAGGGCATGAGCTGGGTCATGAACACCGCGGTGACGTCCTCGACCGGGTCGACATAGAACGACGTGCTGGCCAGCCCGCCCCAGGCGAACTCACCGGGGCTGGTGAGGACCTTACCCGCGAGCGGGTCGACGACCACGGAGAAGCCGAGGCCGAAGCCGACCCCGGCGAACGCCGACTCGGCGAAGATCGGCCTGCCGAATACGTCGAGGTCGGCGTTGCCGGGCAGGTGGTTCTGCGTGGCGTAGCGCAGCGTCCGGGGGCCGAGCAGCCGCTCGCCGTCGAGCTCGCCGCCGCCGGCCAGCATCTGGGTGAAGCGGTGGTAGTCGGCCAGGGTGGAGACGAGCCCGCCCCCGCCGGAGAGTATCGAGGGCGGCCGGGTGATGGCCTCGGCGAGCGCCTTGTTGCGGATCAGCCCGCCCGTCGGATTGGGCGAGTAGAGCGCGGCCAGCCGGTCAAGGTCCTCCGGCGGCACCGAGAACGCCGTCTCGGTCATGCCGAGCGGGCCGAGGATGCGTTCGGCGAGGAACACGTCGAGCGACTGTCTCGAGGCGACCTCGACGACCCGGCCCAGCACATCGGTGGCGACCGAGTAGTTCCACTCCGTGCCCGGCTGGAACAGCAGCGGCAGCGCGGCCCAGGCGTCGCAGGCCGTCGCGAGGTCCATGCCCCGCGGCGCACCGAACTCGAAACCCCTTGCCCGGTACATCTCGTCCACGGGGTGGGCGTGGTGGAACCCGTAGGTCAGCCCGGCGGTATGGGTGAGCAGGTGCCAGACGCGCACCGGCTCGATGGCAGGCACGGTCGCCGGCTTGAGCGCCGAGCCCGCCTCGTAGACCCGCAGGTCGGCGAACGACGGGATATAGCGCGACACCGGATCCGTCAGCTCCAGCGCGCCCTGCTCGTAGAGCATCAGCGCGGCGACCGATGTGATCGGCTTGGTCATCGAGTAGATGCGCCACAGCGTGTCGCTCTCGACGGGCAGGCCGGCCTCCAGATCGCGCCGGCCGTAATGGCTCAGGTGCGCGACGCGGCCGCGCCGGGCGACCGCGATCGACCAGCCGGCCAGCCTGCCGTCGTCCACATAGCGCTGGAAATGCGCGTCGATCCGGGTCAGCCGATCGGGGTCGAACCCGACCTCCCCCGGTTCGGCTTCCACTTTGAGCACGGCCACGGCTGCGACCCTACCGGCGGTCGATCCCAGTGTGGCGATCTCCACCGCCAGGCTGCGGTCCATGCCGCCGGCGCCATGCAGGCCGGCGTCCCCGGTCATGCCCCGCACCGGGCGGACGTCAGAATCGGGTCATGAGTGCCGCAGCACCGAATCCGGAACCCGCCCGGCAGGCGGATGCCGCGCTGTCGGGCGACGACGAGGTGCTGCATGCCCTGCTGCGCCGCCGCGCGGCCGGTAGTCGCCCCGGCTCGCGCACCGACAACCACCGGATCGCGCTGGTCGTCGGGGGTGGCGGGATGCGGGGCGCCTACGCGGGCGGCATGGTGCACGCGCTGCAACAGGCCGGGCTGGCCGATGCCTTCGATGTCGTCTACGGGGCCTCCGCCGGCGCGTTCGTCGGTTCGGCGCTCGTCCTCGGACGCGGCCACGACGCCGCTCGGATCTTCCCCGACGACATGGCGTGCAAGGAGTTCATCGACCCGCGCCGGCTGGGCGCACGGGCGCCGATGGTCTCGCTCGACTACCTGATCGACGAGGTTCTCGTGCACACCAGGCCCGCAGACTGGGACGCCCTGCTCGACAGTCCGGTTCCGGTGCGCGTCGTCGTCACCGACGCCGAGAACATGCGCCCGCACGTGCTCGAGCGGCTGCCGACCGTGCTCGCCTGGAAACGGGTGATGCGAGCCACCGCGACGATCCCATGGCTCGCGGGCCCGCCCGTCGAGCTGGATGGGCGGCGCTGGATCGACGGCTCGGTCGGCGATCCGCTTCCGGTGCTGCGGGCGTTGCGTGACGGGGCCACCCACGTCCTCGCGCTGCTCACCCGCACGGTCCCGGAGTTGCGCCGCTCCGATCCCGGCGAGCGGACCCCACTGTGGGCCCGCTCGCTCGACGTGATCGTCCCGGGGCTGGGTGCGATGGCCCAGGACGTCCGCAGGCACGCCGACAGCCTCGCGCTCCTGTCCGACGCCGCCCACCCCGACCGCGACGGGGCGCACCTGCTCGCGATCACACCGGCCCGTACCGCCGGGGTCCGGGGGCTGACCATCGACGTCCCGCGGGTGGAGCGGGCGGTCCGGTTCGGCTACGAGGCCGCCGTCGCCGCCCTTGCGGCTGCGCCGCAGCGGGCCCCTCGATCTCGGCGACAGCGACCGCGCGGTTGAGCGCCACGACGGGGCTCGGGGCCAGCGCGGGATGACAGCAGGTGAAGATCAGTCGCAGCCGGTCGTCGCGCGCCGGACCCTCCTCAGCCGGATCGACACGGCCGCCACGACGATCTCCGCGCCCCGCCAGCGGGTAGTGTGGCCGTCCCGATGAGTGAGGCCCGCGTGTCTACTGCCCCGTCAGATCACTCCCGATCCGTCGTCGCCCGGCTTCGGGCCGCCGGCTGCGTCTTCGCCGAGGACGAGGCGCGCCTGCTCATCGCGGCGGCGCGCACGCCGTCGGACCTCGAGGCCATGGTGGACCGGCGGGCCGCCGGGTTACCCCTCGAGCAGGTTCTCGGCTGGGCGGAGTTCTGCGGGCTGCGGATCGCCGTGGAACCGGGGGTCTTCGTCCCCCGCCGCCGCACCGAGTTCCTCGTCCGCGAGGCCCTCGTCCTCCTGCGCCCCGGCGCGGTCGTGCTCGACCTGTGCTGCGGCTCGGGTGCGGTGGGTGCGGCGCTGGCCGCGGCCGGCGACCGGGTCGAGCTGTACGCCGTCGATATCGACCCCGCCGCCGTGCGGTGCGCCCGCCGCAACCTCGCCGCCGCCGGCGCTCGGGTATACGAGGGCGATCTCGACGAGCCGCTGCCGGCCGCCCTGCACGGTCGCGTCGACGTCCTGGTCGCCAACGCTCCCTACGTGCCCACCGAGGCGGTCGGGCTGTTGCCCCCGGAGGCGCGCGTGCACGAACCGCCGGTGGCGCTCGACGGCGGCGCGGACGGGCTCGACGTCCAGCGCAGGGTGATCGCCGTGGCGCCGCGGCAGCTGTCGCCGGGCGGCTCACTCCTGATCGAGACCGGCGAGGGTCAGGCGCTGCGGACCGCGGATGCCATGGCGCGCAACGGGTTGATCCCGCGGATCATCCGCTGCGCGGAGCTGGACGCCACCGTCGTCATCGGCTCAAGGCCCACGGGTTGACGCCACCGTCAACCAGGATGATCAGGCCTAAGCCGATGAGCACGATCGGGAGCAGCACGTGCCCCCACCGGGCGAGGGCCCGCGCGACCAGCGGGCGGGTGGCGAGGTACCGCCCGGCCAGGCACCAGACGGCGACGAGGATCAGGAAGACGACCAGGTAGACCGTCAGGTCCGCGGGGCCGACGGTAGCGAAGACCGGCACATAGACGGCGATGTTGTCGCCTCCGTTGGCGACGGTCACCGCGGCCACGGCCAGCGCGCCGGGTTCGCCTGCCGTGCCCGCACCGACGCCCTCGTCGCCTCGGTCGCCGCGCTCGCGCCAGACCGTCCACGCGGCACGCAGCCCGAGCAGGAGCGGCAGCACCCCGAAGTACGGAACAACGGCCTCGGGTAGCAGCCGGACACCGAGTGCCACGGCGACCGCGACCGCGAGGATGCCGCCGAACCCGAGGTACTGCCCGATCGCGATGCGCAGCGCGCCGCCGCGGGCTCGGCCCGCCCGGCCGAAGAACAACGACAGAAGCACGATGTCGTCGATGTTCGTGACGGCGAACAACCCGGCTGCCTGCGGGATCGTTGCCCACACGATTCGCCGCCTCCCGTCGCCGTCACGCCTGTCGTCCAGGTTGTGATCAAGGCTGCCGCTCAAGTCCCGGATCCCACCGCTCTCTACCGCATCCGCGACGGCTCCTACGCGGCCGACCTCCTCATCGCCGCCGTCGCGGAGTGCGACCTGCGCTCCTACTTCGGCTCGCTCGCCGAGCGACCGACCGCGCGCGAACTCGCCGACGTCCTGCGGACGGACCGGCAGGCCGCATGGGCCAGCGCCGGTGCCACAGCCGACGATCGGGAGACGGATTGGTCGGGTCGGCTGGGCGACGCTGCTTTCGCGCAGCGGTTCACGGCCGCGATGGATGCGCGGGGGCCTTCCTGGGTCCGGCCCTCGCCGACGCCATCGCGGACATCCCCGTGACGGATCTGCTCGATGTGGGCGGGAGTCGGGCGTCTACGTGGCGGCGGCGCTCCGGGACCGTCCGGACGCGCGGGCCGGAGTGTTCGAGCGGGCTCCGGTCGACGTCGCCGCGCGCACTCTCCTGCGAGCGCGCGGGCTGGCCGACCGGATCGAGGTCATCACCGGGGACATGTTCACCGATGCCGGTGACCGCAGCGCTCTGCTGGCGCGAAAGCCCGCTTAGCCCGGCAAATGAGGTTGCCGGAGTGTCGTTGCAGGGCGAGACACGGACCCACCAGATTATCGAGGTGCTGACGCCCGATGATCGTGTGGAGGGTCCGTGCCTCTGTTGCCAGCATCGCTGATCGAGCCGTTGTGGGGCGAGTTCGCCGCCCTGATCGGGGCCGACCACCGGCCCGAGTTCTCCCCGACCCACCCCTGGGGCTGTCACCGCTGCCGGGTCCCCGACCGGGTCGTGTTCGACCACGTGCTCGCCGCGCTGGTGCACGGCAGCGGCGCCGAACGGCTCGCCTCCCCGGGCTGCTCGGACCGCACCATCCGCCGCCGGCCGGCCGAGTGGGTCCCAACCGGCCACGCCAAGGCCTACTGAAGATCGTGCTGGCCGCGTTCGACCGGATGATCGGCCTGGATCTGGAGGACCTGTCGGTGGACGGGGCGATCACCAAATCCCCGTGTGGCGGGGAGGTGTCCGGACGCAGCCCGGTGGACCGGGGCAAACAGGGCACCAAGCGGTCGGTCGCGGCCGACGGCGGCGGGATCCCGCGGCACCTGGTCGCCGCCCGGGCGAACGAGCACGACTCGCCGCTGCTGGAGCCCACCCTGGCCGGGGTCTGCGACATGATCGGCCCGTTGCCCCAGGGCCGCGACGACCTCCCGAACCTGCACCTGGACCGCGGCTACGAGTCCGCCAAGACCCACGACCTGCTCCACGTGCTGGGCTTCGAACCCCACATCGCCGCCAAGGGCCAACCCGCTCCGATCCAGGCCGGCCGCCGCTGGCCCAGCGAACGCTGCCACGCCTGGCTGAACGGCTACGGCAAGCTGCGCCGCTGCACCGACCAGCGCAAGGTCGTCGTCGAGTTCTACCTCTGCCTCGCCGCCGCGCTCACCGTGATCCGCCGCTTGATCAACCGCGCTCGCAGCCTCTACCGCTGGCCCACCCGGCCCACCACCCGCCGCTTGCGCTGACCCTCATTTGCCGGGCGCTCTAAACCGACGGATTTACAGTGGACTGACAACGTGGGCCTGACCTGCGGTTCTTCCAAGTCCCCGGCCTCCGCTTCCGTGCATAGTCCGCGCCAGGTCAGATCACCTCGCCGGCGGAGAAGGTGCGATACTCGGTGTCGAGCACGGGAGGAGGCGTTCATGACGAGCAACAGCGCTGACGACAGCAGACTGACCCCGCGTCCACGCGTGTCGGTTGAGGAGCTGGCCCGCCGCAAGGGTGTGCGTCCAGTCGAGTCGCTCGACGACATGGCTCGGGACGTGTTCGCCTCCGACGAGGAACTCGACGAGTTCCTCACCTTCGTCCGTGCCGAGCGGCAGGCCGGGCTCGCGTAGTCGATGCGGCCCGTCGTCCTGGACACCGACGTCTCGTCCCAGATCCTCAAGAATCGGCTCGCCGGACCTCTCGCCACGAAGCTGATCGGCACCACGTGGTGTGTCACGTTCGTGACCGTGGCCGAGTTGTGGCAGTGGGCCGAGATCCGCCACTGGGGCCACCGCACCCGGGAGCAGCTCGACGACTGGCTCGGCCACGTCGTGATCCTGGACTCCGACGATGCCTCCTCCCGGACCTGGGGCCGGATCTGCGCCACCGCGAGACTCCGCGGCAGCACACGGCCCGTGAACGACTCATGGATCGCGGCCTGCTGTCTCGCCAACGATCTCCCGCTCGCGACCCTGAACACCAAGGACTACGCGGACTTCGCCGAACACGACGGCCTCGTCCTGATGACTTCGTAGCGTGCCAGCACGCTTTCCAACTCTGGAGGCGGGCGGCCGGGCGGCTCCGTCCACGTCCTGACCTGCGCCCGCATCGGCGGGGCCCTCCGCAGTGGGACCGCCCGAACGGGGGCGAATGAGACTAGAACTGAGACTGTTCGATGATCATCTTCGGACGTCGTCCCCGACGTCACCGGTGCCCCTCGTGCTGATCTCCTCGCGGCCCGGCAGCCGTCTCGGCGCGCCGTGAGGAGATCAGCCTGCACCTGGCTGATCTCTGAAGCGGTGCCGGCTCTGGGCGGAGCCCAGTCGCCGAAGGCACGGCTATGGCTACTACAGGATGTTCGGGAGCAGCCGTACGACGAGCTGCTCATCCTCCACGCCCGTTGGTGATCAGGCTGACGCGAAACAGCCCCGAGGCGCCGTCAGGCTCCCCCAGCTGTTCGAGCATCGCTCGGTACTCTGCACGTGCCGAATCGGCCGTGGCATGGAGAAGCCGGCTCGGTCCAGGGCCACCCGGTACTCGGACCTCGACAACGTGGTCTGCGCTTGCTGGCGTTCCGTCGGCCCCTGGTGTCCCGATCGTCATCGCCCCGCCGCCGGTCATCCCACCGGCCGGGGGACGTCCAAAGACGAAGATCGAGTCCTTCACGCCGAGCCAGTCGTACTTGCGTGACGCGATCTTCGCCCATGCGGCCTCCGCGTTAGAGCAGAACTCGATCACGGCGTAGCGCTGCTGGCCTGCCCGCAGGTTCTCGTACGAGCGGTTGCTGGTCATGGCGCATCGTAGGCAGAGGGTTCGCGGCCGCCCCGGCTTCCCTGGGTGATTAGCGCTTGTCGGCGGCTGGTGGGGTGCCGGGTAGCCGGTTCCGCCGGCCGCGCGCGTGCCGGAGGCAGGAGCGCGCGAGCCGAGCGGGGCCCGCGCCGCCGGAGGCGGCGCCTTGACGAACCGGATCAGGTCGACCTTGCCCTCGGTGACGGCGCCCGCGAACGCGTCGCGGCCGCGCACCTGATCAGCCAGGAGACCCCCGGCGTGGCCTGGATCTGCACCGACGGCCGCCGCGCGGTCGAGCGGGTCCGCGCCTACCGAATCACCGATGCCGACCTCGACGACCTGGCCGGCTACCTCGCCGCCGCTCCCGCGCCGCGAACCCTCCCGACCGTCTCTCAACCTGTCGCGTCGACCCCCGCGAAGGAGGCCGCGTGACCCACCCCGCTCCCCTCGAACCGGCCACGGACGGGCCGTCCGAATCGATCGATCAGGACCAGCTCACCCACGCGCGGAAGGCCCTCCTGGCCCTGTCCACCGACGTCGCCCGGCAGCTCGCTGAGGACCACGGCGTCTGTGTGCGCCCGCTGGCGCTGCGCCGCATCGACCTCACCACCGGGAAAGTCGACGTCGTCCCGGTCCCCTGCGGGTCCACCCGCGAGGACCAGTGCCGGCCCTGCGCGGACAAGGCGCGGCGGCTGCGGATGGTCCAATGCCGCGAGGGCTGGCACCTCGAGCACGAGCCCGTGCCGACCCCGGCCGCCCCGAGTGAGGCACAGAAGGACCTGCTGGCCGCTCGCGTGGACCTGCACGCCGCCCTACACCGCCGCCCGACAGGACGGCGACGAGGAGGCGTTCGAAGAGATCCGGGAGGTCGTCGCGGAACTGGACGCCGAGATCCGCGCCGCCGGTATCCGCGGCCCGCTGGCCCCGCTCGATCCCCGCCCCCGCGCTGACGCGGTCGACCCGCCGGCGCCAGGACGCACCCAACCTCCCGCGACGCCGGGTGGAGAACCGCACCCTCCGGCAGGTCTACGGCGGCCGCTACCGGCCCTCCACCTTCCTCATGTTGACCCTGGACTCCTACGGGCGGGTGGACGCCGACAGCGCCGCCCTCGACCCCGACGCCTACGACTACCGCCGCGCCGCCCGCGACGCGATCCCCTTCCCGCGGCTGGTGGACCGGTTCTGGCAGAACACCCGCCGCTGCGTCGGCTGGGACGTCCAATACTTCGGCACCGTCGAACCCCAGAAGCGGGGCGCTCCGCACCTCCACGCCGCGATCCGCGGCACCATCCCCCGCACCGAACTCCGCGCCCTCGTCGCGGCCACCTACCACCAGGTCTGGTGGCCGCCCCACGACGAGCTCCGCTACACCGGCGACCGGCTGCCCCGCTGGGACGACCAGGTCAAGGGGTTCGTCGACCCCGACACCCGCGAACCCCTGCCCACCTGGGAGCAGGCCACCGACCCGGACGTGCTCCCCGAACCGGCGCACACCGTCACCTTCGGCGCCCAGGTGCACGTCAAGGGCATCCTCGGCGGCACCGAGGAGGCCGGCCGGCGCATCGGCTACCTGACCAAGAGCATCGGCCAGGCCGCCGGCCTCGACGACACCACCTCTGCGCGCAAGCGCGAGCACGTGCGGCGCCTGACCGCTGAACTCGCCGTCACTCCGTGCTCGCCGCGGTGTGCGATCTGGCTGCTCTACGGCATCCAACCCAAGGGCGCCCGACTGTCCATGACCTCGGGGCGCTGCAAGGGCAAGGCCCACCGGCCCGAACACCTCGGCATCGCCGGCCGCCGGGTCCTCGTCTCCCGCAAGTGGTCGAACAAGTCCCTGACCGATCACCGCGCCGAACGCGCCGAGTTCGTTCGGCAACTGCTCGCCCGCGCCGGCATCCAGCCCGCCCACGCCGTCGACGACGGCCCGTTCGAATGGGAGCGCACCCGCCCCGGCGACACCGACGTCCCACCCCGCCCCGTGCTCCTGCTGCACGCGATCCACCAGCGGCAACGATGGCGCGCCGACTACGACGCCGCCCTCCTCACCGCGGGCGAGCCACCCCACCAGAACCGTTCGGCAACCGAAAGCGAGGCAGCATGAGCAAGACCGTGCGGAAGGCTCGGACGGTGGTCGAGCAGCTAACGGTGGATCAGCTCTGCGCGGAGCTGCAGGTGGCCCGCTCGACCTTCTACCAGTGGCGGCAGGTCGGGAAGGCTCCGCGCTGCATTCGGCTCCCGAACGGGGCGATTCGAATCCGACGCGACGACTTCGAAACTTGGCTCGCTGGGTTGATGGACGCCGCATGACCAGCGGTGGCGAGGCCACGTACGAGGTGCGGATCTGGGGCATCAGCAAGCGGGCGTGGAAGAGCGGGACAACCTACCGCGTGCGCTGGCTGGTCGCCGGTAAGGAGTGGCACGAGAGCTTCACCACCCGCGCACTCGCCGAGAGCTTCCGCGCGGATCTGCTGAGCCTGACCAGACAGGGTGAGCCCTTCGACATAGCGACCGGGCAGCCCGTATATCGGCGACGCACGGAACCGGTCCGGATCAGTTGGTACGACCACGCTTGCGCCTACGTGGACATGAAGTGGCCGCATGCGGCGGGCAAGAGCCAGCAGGGGATCGCCGACGCACTCGCGACCGTCACGCCCGCTCTCCTCACTTCGACGAAGAGCCGACCGAGCGCAACGGCGCTCCGGGCCGTGCTCTACGGCTGGTCCTTCAACGCCCGTCGACGTGCTGCCGGCGCCCCGGACGACCACCTGGTCCGGGCAGAGCGGTGGGTCGCTGCGAGCACACGTCCGGTGGCTGATCTCGCCGATCCTGCGGTTCTCCGGCCGGCGCTGGACGCGCTCGCTCTACGCATGGACGGGCGACCGGCCGCCGCTTCGACGGTCAGCCGGAAGCGAGCGATCTTCTACAACGCGGTGGAGTACGCAGTCGAACTGGGGCACCTCCAGGGCAACCCGATCGCGTCACTCCGCTGGAAGGCCCGAAGATCGCCGAGGCGGTGAACCCCCGGGTAGTGCTGAACCACGCCCAGGCCAAGGCGTTGCTCAAAGCTGTTCGGCAACAGCAGTCAGGCGGCGCGCTCGTTGCGTTCTTCGCCGTCATGTACTACTCCGGGTTACGCCCGGCGGAGGCGGTGGACCTCCACAAGGAGGCCCTGTCGTTGCCGGAGTCCGGATGGGGCGAGCTCTACCTGAGCACCTCGGCGCCATCTGCCGGTCGGTCGTGGAGCGAGTCAGGCACGCGTCGGGAGCCTCGCCAGCTCAAGCATCGTGGCGTTGATGAGGTCCGGATCGTCCCGGCGCCGCCTGAGCTGACTGCACTCCTGCGGGAGCACCTCACCGAGCACGGCACGACCGACGGCGGCCGGCTCTTCCGTGGCGTTCGAGGCGGACCGCTGTCCGAGAGCCTGTACGGCCGCATCTGGTCGGCTGCTCGCGCTGCTGCCCTCTCGCCCGAGGAGTTCGTCTCGCCGCTCGCTCGTCGCCCATACGACCTCCGACACGCCGCAGTCTCCACGTGGCTGAACGGCGGCGTCCCGGCGCCCCAGGTCGCAGAGTGGGCCGGCCACAGCGTGAACGTCCTCCTGCGCGTCTACGCGAAGTGCATCGCCGGCCAGGACGACGCATCGCGCCGGCGGGTGGAGCAAGCTCTCCGTGAGGGTGCTTCATGATCGCGTCCGTGAACACCCGTGGAGAGGGGACGCCAGCCAGACAGAGCCGGACGGGACGAAACAGCCCCTGTCCTGCGTTTCCGCTGGTCAGGGGCCGTTCTCGCAGGGTGTGGCAGGTGAAGGATTCGAACCTTCGTAGGCTAAGCCGACGGATTTACAGTCCGCTCCCTTTGGCCACTCGGGCAACCTGCCGGGGTGCGCTTGGCGCGGAAGCAAGGATACGACAGCCGATGATCCGGGTTCACTCCGGGCCCGGTCTAGAGGAGGACAACATGGCCGACCCGTCGTTCGACGTGGTGAGCAAGGTCGATCGGCAGGAGGTCGACAATGCCCTCAACCAGGCGGCCAAGGAGCTTTCGCAACGCTTCGACTTCCGCGGCACCGACACCTCCATCTCCTGGTCCGGCGACGAGGCGATCACGATCGAGTCCGGCACCGAGGAGCGGGCGAAGGCAGCCGTCGACGTCTTCAAGGAGAAACTGATCAAGCGGGGCATCTCGCTGAAGGCCTTCGAGGCGGGCGACCCCGCGGTGTCGGGCAAGACCTACAAGGTCAACGGCAAGATCCTGCAGGGCATCGCCGCGGACAAGGCCAAGGAGATCAGCAAGACCATCCGCGACGAGAAGCTCAAGGGCGTGCAGGCCCAGATTCAGGGCGATCAGCTGCGCGTCTCGGGAAAGAAGAAGGACGACCTGCAGGCCGTCATCACGCTGCTCAAGAGCAAGGATTTCGGGATCGCGCTGCAGTTCGTCAACTACCGCTGACGAGACCGGCCGCCCCGGCCCAGCAGGGGCGGCCACAGCCAGGACGGTCGCCGATCCCGGTTGGGGAACCTCCGGCTCCGGCCGGACGGGCGGTCAGCTGCGATCAGGCCCGCACCGGCGCCTGCTCGCGTCGGCACAGCTGCGCGTAGGCGACCGGCGTCAGCCCGACTGCCGCGGTGAAGTCACGGATGAAATGTGGCTGGTCGAAATAGCCCAGCTCGGCGGCGACCTCGGCCCAGGGCCGGTCGTGCCCCTCCGCCAGCCGGGCCGCTGCCTCGTGTAACCGGTAACGACGAAGCACCCATTTCGGGCTGACCCCGACGTAGCGCGCGAACAGTCGCTGCAGGGTCCGCGGGGCCACTCCGAACCGCGCCGTCACGTCGTCGACACGGGTGATCGTGCGGTCGAACAGCAGCGCCGCGACGATCTGTCCGACCAGCTCCACGTTCGGGTCCGGCGCCGGCATTCGGGCCCGGAGGAACTCCTCGACCTGCGCGATCAGGTTTTCGACCGGACCGGTCAGCGATGCCGCCAGCGCGACGGCGGACGGCCCCCACAGCTGCTCGGCGGGCAGCAACCTCCCCGTCAGACTCGAGACCGGCGCGGACAGGCACCCCCGGAAGCCGCCGGGCCGGAACTTCGTGCCGAACACCCGACCCTGGCTCCGAAAGGAGTAGGTGAATCGCTCGAGCCCGACGCCGGCGATTCCCAGCCGGCCCCGGTCGAGCACCAGGTTCACACAGGGGTGGGGCAGCAGCGTGGCCGAGCCCGTCCGTCCCTCGGGCAGCTCCCAGCTGACCAGCCAATGTCGCTCGACCAACGGCGCCAGGTTGGCGCCAGGAGGGAAACGGTCGAGCCGGAAGCCGGTTCCGGGCCCGCGGAGGAGGCCGTACTCGCTGGCCGTCGACATCTCCTGCACGTCACCAGGATGACGCAGCGCACCGACAATCAGGGTTCAGACCATTCGTTCCAGGCGGCGGATGCGCTCCTCGATCGGCGGGTGCGTGGAGAACAACCGCGCCATCTGCTCGCCGGGCCGGAACGGGTTGGCGATCATCAGATGCGACTGCGACACCAGCTGCGGCTCCGGCGGGAGCGGCGCGAGCTGCGTCCCGCGCTGCAGCTTGCGCAGCGCCGAGGCGAGCGCGAGCGGGTCGCCGGTGAGCCGAGCGCCGGAGGCGTCGGCCTGGTACTCCCGGGAGCGGCTGACCGCCATCTGCACCACGCCGGCCGCGATCGGCCCGAGCAATACGATCAGGATCATCGCGATGGGGTTCGGCCGATCCTCGTCGTCGCCCCCGAACAGTCCGGCGAACATCGCCATATTGGCCAGGAAACTCACCATGGTGGCCATGGCACCGGCCACGGAGGAGATCAGGATGTCGCGGTTGTAGACGTGGCTGAGCTCGTGCCCGAGCACGGCTCGCAGCTCACGCTCGTTGAGGATCTCCAGCAGGCCGGTCGTGGCGCAGACGGCGGCGTTACGTGGGTTGCGCCCGGTGGCGAACGCGTTGGGTGCATCGGTGGGGCTGAGGTAGAGCTGCGGCATCGGCTGGCGAGCGGCCTGGCTCAGCTCGCGGACGACCCGGTACATCCCCGGGTGCTCGGCCTCGGTGATCGGCCGCGCGTGCATCGCCCGCAACGCGAGCTTCGCCGAGTTGAAGTAGGCGAAGCCGTTCACACCCAACGCGACGATCACCGCGATGACCAACCCGGTTCGGCCGAACAGCGACCCGATCCCCACCACGAGCGCGCTCATCCCGCCGAGCAACAGGGCGGTCTTCAGCCCGTTCACGTGCCTGTGCACCGGAGGTTCCGTCCTTCCGGGACCCACCATCGGTCCCATCGGGTGAACGACCCTCGGACGGCCAGCGTTCCGGTCAGGGGTTGACCTCGCGGTACTGGCCGGCCGGAAGTCCCGCGGCCGCCACCTCCTGCGCCCGGCCGTGCCGGACGAAGTGCTCGATGGGCACGACGAGGAACAGCGCGCTGGACTCCGCCGCGAGCGGCCCGTCGGGGGCGTCGAGTCGGCCGGTCGCGCTCACCCAGAGCTTGCGGCCCTCCTTGCGATCCACCCGCGCGGCGAGGTACAGGGTCGACCCGACGGGCACCGGACGCCGGAACCGCGTGCTCAGCTCAGCGGTCACCGCGGGCTCCCGGAAGAAGACCTGCAACGCACCGAGCGCCTCGTCGAACGCTGTGGTGAGCAGGCCGCCGTGGGCCAGTCCCGGGGCGCCCTGATGCTCCGGGGCGACCGTGAAGGTGCCGGTCAGGCTCAGGTCCTCGCCCGCGACGAACCGCATCCGAAGACCGTGTTCGAGATCGCCGCAGCCGAAGCAGTGGGCATAGTGCTGGTCAAGGGGAGTACCGGGCGAGGGCGCGTCGGGATGCGGTACGGGCCGGTCGGCCGCATCGGCAGGGACAGCAGAGGCAGCGGTCTGTGAGATCGAACCTGACACCCGGCCGACGGTAATCGAGCGGGCAGGATGACCGACATGGCCAATCACGATGTGCTCGCCGGGATCGCGTCATGAGCGCCGAGGTCCGCACCGAGATCAGCGACCGGGTCGCACTCCTGACGCTGTCCAATCCGCAGCGACGAAACGCGCTCGACCTGGAGCTGTCGGCGAAGCTCGTCGCCGCGCTGCAGGCCGCGGCCGCCGACGAGGAAATCGGCGCCGTCGTCCTCACCGGCGAGCCGCCGGCGTTCTGCGCGGGTGGTGACCTCTCCGAGCTACAGAACGCCGACCCCGACACGCTCAAGACCGTGTACTCGGGCTTTCTCGAGGTCGCGAACTTCCCGCTGCCGACGATCGCCGCGGTGAACGGACCCGCCGTCGGCGCCGGACTCAACCTCGCGCTGGCCTGCGACGTCCGGCTCGCCGGGCCGTCCGCCCGATTCGACACCCGCTTCATGCAGCTCGGCCTGCACCCCGGCGGCGGCTACACGTGGATGATCGATCGGATCCTCGGCCCGCAGGGCGCCGCCGCGATGACGCTGTTCTGCGACGTCCTCGACGCGGCGGAGGCCGAACGGGTGGGGCTGGTCTGGCGCCGCTACGCCGGCGACGAAGGGCTGCGCGCCGGCGCCCTGGACCTCGCGGCCCGCGCCGCCGCGGCGCCGCGCGACCTGATCACGACGACGAAGGCGAGCATGCGGATCACCGCCGCGATGACCGCACACGCCGACGCCACCGAGCTCGAGGTGCGCGCTCAGGCTGCGTCCGTCCGTTCGGCGGCCTTCCAGGAACGGGTCGAGGCGCTGCAGAAGAAGATCAGCAAACGGTGATGTTCCGCTGGGCCGAACGGTTCGCTGTGACCTCAGGCAGGGTACGAAGACACTACAAGACACGGGGAGTTAACCTCGCCATGTTGGCTCCTTCCTACTTTTGAACCGAGGGACTGACCTCGACATGACGTCTAGCGATACCGCCGTTGATCGTCCAGCGGCGGGTTCCCCCGCCAACGGGCGGACGGTCCAGAAGCGTGACAGGGTGGTGATCCGGTTCGCCGGGGACTCCGGGGACGGGATGCAGCTCACCGGTGACCGGTTCACCGCGGAGACGGCGGCGTTCGGCAATGATCTGTCCACGTTGCCGAGTTTCCCCGCGGAGATCCGGGCGCCGGCCGGCACGTTGCCGGGGGTGTCGAGCTTCCAGCTGCACTTCGCCGACTACGACATCCTCACCCCCGGGGATCGCCCGGATGTGCTGGTGGCGATGAACCCGGCGGCGTTGAAGGCGAACCTGGCCGATCTGCCCCCGGGTGGGGTGTTGATCGTCAACACCGACGAGTTCACCCGGCGGAACCTGGCCAAGGTCGGGTATGAGGCCGATCCGCTGGAGGACGGCTCGCTGGCCCAGTATCAGGTGCATCCGGTGGCGATGGCCACGCTGGCCCGGGGCGCGCTGGCCGAGACCGGGTTGCCCAAGAAGGACGCCGAGCGGGCGAAGAACATGTTCGCCCTGGGGCTGCTGTCGTGGATGTATCACCGGCCGCACGAGGGCACCGAGCGGTTCCTGCGGGAGAAGTTCGCCCGCCGCCCGGAGCTGGCCGAGGCCAACATCCTGGCCTTCCGCGCCGGGCACGCCTACGGGGAGACCACCGAGAGCTTCGCGGTCACCTACGAGGTGCCCCCGGCCAAGCTGGCGGTGGGCACCTACCGGCAGATCACCGGGAACACCGCCCTCGCGTACGGGATCGTCGCGGCCGGGCAGACCAGCGGGCTGCCGGTGTTCCTGGGCTCGTACCCGATCACCCCGGCCTCCGACATCCTGCACGAGCTGGCCCGGCACAAGGCCTTCGGGGTGACCACGTTCCAGGCCGAGGACGAGATCGCCGGGGTCGGGGCGGCGCTGGGCGCGAGCTTCGGCGGGGCGCTGGGGGTGACCACCACCTCTGGGCCCGGGATCAGCCTGAAGTCCGAGACGATCGGGCTGGCGGTGGCCCTGGAACTGCCGCTGCTGATCATCGACGTGCAGCGCGGCGGCCCGTCCACCGGGTTGCCGACCAAGACCGAGCAGGCCGATCTGCTGCAGGCGATGTACGGACGCAACGGGGAGGCGCCGGTACCGGTGATCGCCCCGCAGAGTCCGGGGGACTGTTTCGACGCCGCGCTGGAGGCCGCCGCGATCGCGATCACCTACCGGACCCCGGTGATCCTGCTCTCGGACGGCTCGCTGGCCAACGGGTCGGAGCCGTGGCGGGTGCCCGATGCCGCCGCCCTGCCCCCGGTGGACCCGGGGTTCGCCACCGCACCCAACGCCCCCGACGGCTCGGAGGAGTTCTGGCCGTATCTGCGCGACCCGCACACCCATGCCCGGCCGTGGGCGACCCCGGGCACCCCGGGGTGCGAGCACCGGCTCGGCGGGCTGGAGAAGGCCGACGGGCGCGGGGTGATCTCCTACGACCCGGACAACCACGACCGGATGGTCCGGCTCCGCCAGGCCAAGATCGACCACATCCCGGTGCCCGATCTCGAGGTCGACGACCCGACCGGGGACGCGCCGCTGCTGGTGCTGGGCTGGGGCTCGACCTACGGGCCGATCGGCGCCGCCGCCCGCCGGGTGCGCAACCTCGGCCACCCGGTGGCCACCGCGCACCTGCGCCACCTCAACCCGCTGCCGGCCAACCTCGGCGCGCTGCTCGGGCGCTACCGCCGGGTGCTGGTGCCGGAGATGAACCTCGGGCAGCTGGCGCTGCTGCTACGCGCCCGCTACCTGATCGACGCCCGGTCCTACACCAAGGTGGCCGGGCTGCCGTTCCGGGCCCAGGAGCTGCAAGAGGTGATCCTGGGCCACCTCGACGGCCCCACCCCGGCCCACCCCGGCCACGGCAACGGCAACGGCCAGGGCCACGGCAGACAGGAAGTACCGGCATGACCCGCGGAGACGGCATCGTGACCGAGGCATCTGTGCGCGCGGAGGAGGCAGCGTGAACGCCCTGAACCTGGGGCTGCCGGGCATCGGCGGGCTGCACGGCGTCCCCACCACCGAAGACAAGCAGACCGCCCGCGACTACACCAGCGACCAGGAGGTGCGCTGGTGCCCGGGCTGCGGCGACTACGCCGTGCTCGCCGCGGTCCGGGCGTTCCTGCCCACCCTGGGCATCCGCCGGGAGAACACCGTGTTCGTCTCCGGGATCGGCTGCAGCTCGCGGTTCCCCTACTACCTCAACACCTACGGGATGCACTCCATCCACGGCCGCGCCCCGACCATCGCCACCGGGCTCGCGGTCACCCGCCCGGACCTGAGCGTGTGGGTGGTCACCGGGGACGGCGACGCGCTCTCGATCGGCGGCAACCACCTCATCCACGCGCTACGCCGGAATGTCAACCTCACCATCCTGCTGTTCAACAACCGGATCTACGGGCTGACCAAGGGCCAGTACTCCCCCACCAGCGAGGTCGGCAAGGTCACCAAGTCCACCCCGGTGGGCTCGATCGACCAACCGTTCAACCCGGTCTCGCTCGCGCTGGGCGCCGAGGCCGGCTTCGTCGGCCGCGCCCTGGACTCCGACCGCAAACACCTCACCGCGGTCCTGGCCGCCGCAGCCGCGCACCGCGGCGCCGCCCTGGTCGAGATCTACCAGGACTGCCCGATCTTCAACGACGGCAGCTTCGACGTGCTGCGCAAACCCGACACCGCCGACCAGCGGCTGATCCCGCTGACCCACGGGGAGCCGATCCGCTTCGGCCCCCCCGGCCCCGACGGCCAGCCCCGCTACGCCGTGGTCCGCGACGGGTTCGGGCTCACCGTCGCCGCAACCGACGAGATCGACCCCGCCCAGATCGTGGTCCACGACCAGACCGACCACAACCTCGCCTTCGCCCTGTCGCGGCTGTCCGACCAGGACCTCAACCACACCGTGGTGGGCATCTTCCGCGACACCACCCGCACCACCTACGACGACGCCGTCCGCCACCAGCTCGACCAGGCCAAACACCACACCGCCGCCGACCTGCAAACCCTGCTCAACGGCCGCGACACCTGGACCATCGCGGGCTGAGGCCAACCTCTTCCCGCGAGTCGGGGTGTTTCCGCGACCGAGTCGCGGTATTACGAGTTCGGCGACCGGCAGCAGTTCGGCGCTCGGCACCGCCCGCGGCGCGCGCAGTCCGCGCACCGCGGGCGCTCTGGCCCGCCGAGGCCCGCGGTAGGCCACTGGACCCGCAGAAATGCGCCTCTACAACCGTAGTGGGGGGTGGCACAGCGTTTCTGTTCGCCTCTACCCGCAATATCGCCTATCGTGGCCTTTCCAGCGTCTATTCGTGAGGGAAAGGCGGTGGCCGTATGGCACGCATTGAAGAGGTCATCCTCATTGACGATCTCGACGGTAAGAGGGCGGCGGAAACTATCGGCTTCGCGGTCGAGGGCAAGGCATACGAGATCGATCTGTCGAGCGAAAACGCTGTGCGGTTCCGTAATGCACTGGCGCCGTTCATCGAGGCCGCGCGCAGGGTGCCCGGCGGCGCCCGGCGGACCGCCATGCGGCGGGCCAGTAGCGACCGGAAGCGCAGCGCCGAGATCCGCGAGTGGGCGCTGCGGGCGGGCCACAAGGTTTCCGACCGGGGCCGCATCCCGGCAAGCGTTCTCGCCGCCTATCGGGAGGCCCACCCCGCGGCATGACGCGGCACGCCGCTTCTCTCGAGGTCAGCCGGTGCGGTCGACCACATAGGACGTCAGCACCGCCAGAGCGGACGTGGCCGGGCAGCCGGGCAGCTTCGCCAGCTCGGCTCTCGCCACGGCCGCGAAGCCGGCGAGTGTCTCCCGGGCGCGGACCAACCCGGAACCGGCACGCAGCAGCGTGAGGGCCTCATCGACCTCGGCATCGTCGGTGATCGGGCCGGCCAGCAGCACCCGCAGCCGATCGGCGGCCGAGCCGGTCTCTTGCAGCGCATAGAGCATCGGCAGCGTATGCACGCCCTCGCGCAGGTCGGTGCCGGGCGTCTTCCCGGAGCTGTCCGACGGCGAGGCGATGTCGATGACGTCGTCGGAGATCTGGAACGCGGTCCCGATCGTCGCGCCGAACCGGCGCAACGAATCCACCTGCGCCCGGGTGCAGCCGGAGAACATGCCCCCGTAGAGCCCGGCCGTGGCGATGAGCGAGCCGGTCTTCTCGGCGATGACGGTGAGGTAGTGCTCCACCGGATCGTCGTCCGGGCCGGGGCCGCGGGTCTCGCGCATCTGGCCGGTGACGAGCTCGGCGAAGGTCTCGGCGATGATCCGCACCGCGTCCGGCCCGAGATCGGCCACGAGCCGCGACGCGTGCGCGAACAGGAAGTCCCCGGTCAGGATCGCGACGGTGTTGTCCCACCGGGAATTGGCGCTCTCCGCCCCGCGGCGCATCGTCGCCGAGTCCATCACGTCGTCGTGGTACAGGGTCGCCAGGTGGATCAGTTCGACGACGGCCGCCGCGACGATCACCTCGTCGGAGTCGGGCCGCGGCCCGATATTCGCCCCGAGCAGCGTGAACAGCGGTCGGAACCGCTTACCGCCGGCATCGATGAGATGCAGCGAGGTCTCGGTGACGAACCGGTAGTCGCTGTGCACCTCGCGGTGCAGCAGATCCTCGACCCGTTTCAGGGCGTCGGCCGCTGCCACGGCCAGATCGGGATCGCCGAGCTCGACGCCGGCGACGCTGTGCGTGTCCACCCGGTCAGCCTACGAACGTGCCTCCGCCGGCCCAGTCCAAGGCCAGCGACGGAACGATGCCCAGCAGCAGCGTGATGAGGACCCCGAGGGTGATCGCCACGGTGGTGAAGGCACCGGGCACCGTCACCGTAGGCCCGTCCGGCGCCGGATCGCTGAAGTACATCAAGACGATCACGCGGACGTAGTAGAACGCGGCGATCGCGCTGGCGACCAGCGCGATCACGACCAGCGGCGCCATCCCGTCCTCCAGGGCCGCCGAGAACACCGCGAACTTCGCGGTGAACCCGCTGGTCAACGGGATCCCGGCGAGAGCGAGCAGCAGGAACGTCATGACCGCGGCCAGCAGGGGCGACCGCCTGGCCAGCCCGGCCCACTGCGACAGATGCCCCGCCTCCCCGTCGGCGGTGCGGACCAACGAGATCACGGCGAAGACCGCCAGCGTCGTGAACCCGTAGGCGAGCAGGTAGAACAGCGTGCCCGCGGTACCGGCCTCAGTGATCGTCATCGCCCCGAGCAGCAGGAAGCCCGCGTGCGCGATCGAGGAGTAGGCGATCATCCGCTTGATATCGGTCTGGGTCAGACCGAGCACCGCCCCGACGACCATCGACACGATCGCGATGGCCCACAGCACTCCGCGCCATTCCCAGCGGGTGCTGCCGAAGGCCACGAAGAGCACCCGCATGATGGCGCCGAACGCGGCGACTTTGGTGCAGGTCGCCATGAACGCCGTGACCGGAGTCGGCGCACCCTGGTAGACGTCGGGGGTCCAGGTGTGGAACGGAGCGACCGAACCCTTGAACATCAGGCCGACCACGAGCAACGCGAGCCCGCCGAACAGCAGCGCGTCGGACCGGTCCGAACCGGCCGCCGCCTCGGCGATCGCGGTGAGCCGCACCGAGCCTGCGTAGCCGTAGAGCAGCGCCAGCCCGTAGAGGAAGAACGCCGAGGCGAACGCGCCGAGCAGGAAATACTTGACCGCCGCCTCCTGGGAGAGCAGCCGGCGGCGGCGGCCCAGACCGCACATGATGTACAGCGGCAGTGAGAGCACCTCGAGCGCGATGAACATCGTCAGCAGATCGTTCGCCGCGCAGAAGACCATCATCCCGCCGAGCGCGAACAGGGCGAACGGGAAGATCTCGGTCTGCATGGTCGGTGCCTCGCCGGGCCGGCCGTAGTCGCGGTCCTCGGGACCGACCGTACCGCCCGGACCGCCTCCCGAGCCGCCCCCGACCGCCGCCCGCGCCCGGGACACCGCCGTGGCGAGGAACGCCCCGCCCGGCTCGACGGACCGGTCGGCCATCACCAGAACGCTCCCCAGACCGAGGAACAGCAGCGTGCCCCACAGGAACAGCGTGGGTCGGTCGACGGCCAGCGTGTCACCGAGGGTGGTGAGCCCGGCCGGGTTGCCGCCCGCATACACCCCGAGCGTGATCCCGGCGCAGGCCAGCACCACCAGGGTGAGCGACACCTGGACCGGCCAGCGCTGGTGGCGCGGCAGGAACGCCTCGGCCAGCACCGACACACACGCCCCACCGAGCACGATGAGCATCGGCGCGATGGCCGCGTAATCGATGGGCGGCGCCTCGATCAGGGGCGCCTGGGCCAAGAGAACCGCGGTCACCGCGACACCCCTCCCACCGGGTCGGTCAGCCCGACCTCAGACATCGTGGCGGCCACCGACGGGTTGATCACGTCGAGCACGGGGCCCGGGAAGAACCCGAGGCCCACGATCAACACGATCAACGGTGTCAGCACCGCGATCTCCCGTTTGGACAGGTCGGGGAAGCCGACCCCCCTGCGTTTCACGGCGACGGCCGGGTCGAGCATGGTGCCGGGCCCGTCGCCCGGACCGCCGAGGGCCGCCAGCACGGCGGTGCCGCGCACCGGACCCTGCATCGTGCGTTGGTACACCCACAGGATGTAGAGCGCCGCAAAGATGATCCCGACCGTGGCCAGGATGGTGTAGACGGGCTCGCGCGGGAACGAGCCGATCAGCACCAGGAACTCGCTGACGAAGGAGTTGGTTCCCGGCAGCGCCAGCGAGGCGAGGCCCGCGAGCAGAAACGTCCCGGCCAGCAGCGGGGCGAGCTTCGCGACGCCCCCGTAGTCGGCGATCAGCCGCGACCCGCCGCGGGCGATCAGCATGCCGACCACGATGAACAGCATGCCGGTGGTCAGCCCGTGGTTGACCATGTAGAGCACGGACCCGGCGAAGGCCTGCGTGGAGAACGCGAAGATTCCCAGCGCGATGTACCCGAAGTGCGCGACCGAGGTGTAGGAGACGAACCGCTTCAGGTCGCTCTGGGCGACGGCGAGCAGCGCGCCGTAGAGCACCCCGATCACCGCGAGGACCAGCACCAGCGGCGCGAGGGTCCGCGACGCGGCCGGGAACAGCGGCAGGCAGTAGCGCAGGAACCCGAATGTGCCGACCTTGTCGAGCACGCCGACGAGCAGCACACCGACCCCGATGGGGGCCTCGGCACCGGCGTCGGGCAGCCACGTGTGGAACGGCACCAGCGGCGCCTTGATCGCAAAGGCCAGGAAGAACCCGAGGAACAGCCAGATCTGGGTGGACTCGGGCACGCTCGCGGCGATCCGCTGAAGCTCGGCCCAGGTGAAGGTGCCCTCCCCCAGCCGCTCGCCGCTGACGACGAACAGCCCGATCACCGACGCGAGCATCACCAGCCCGCCGAGCAGCGAGTACAGGAAGAACTTCACCGCGGCGTACTGCCTGCGCGGGCCGCCGAACCGACCGATCAGGAAGTACATCGGGACCAGCATGGCCTCGAAGAACACGTAGAACAGGAAGACGTCGGTGGCCGCGAAGACCCCGATCAACAGGCCCTCGGTGGCCAGCAGCAACGCGAAGAAGCTGGCCGCGCTGCGGCCCTCGGGCAGCTTCTCCTCCCAGGAGAAGCCCATCACGATCGGCACCAGCAGGGCGGTGAGCGCGATCATGACCAGCGCGATCCCGTCGACGCCCAGCGCGAAGCTGGTGCCGAAGGCGGGGATCCACGGATAGGCGAACTCGAGCTGGAAGCGGGTCCCGGCCGCCGCGTCGGCCACCGAGTACATCGCCCAGGCCACGCCGGCCAGTGTGAGCTCGATGATCGCGATCCCGAAGGCGACGCGCTTTGCCGCCCGGTCGTCGTTTCGCAGCGGCGCGACCGCCAGTGAGCCGACCAACGGCACCAGCAGTAGGACGAGGAGAAGCACAGAGCCCCCAGTGTTCATGGCGATACCTCGGCCAGGACGGCGCGCCTCACGCGAACCTCACCGCCAGCAATGCGGCGATGACCAGGACCGAGCCGCCGAGCATGCTCAGCGCGTAGGAGCGGACGAACCCGGTCTGCAACCTGCGCAGCCGGCCCGAGCTGCCCCCGAGCAGGGCGGCGGTGCCGTTGACCAGCCCGTCCACCCCGCGGTTGTCGATGTAGACCAGCGCGCGGGACAGCCAGATCCCCGGCCGGGCGATGAGTACCTCGTTGATCGCGTTGGCGTAGAGGTCGCGGCGCGCGGCGCGAACCGGGAACGAGACCGGCTCCGGCCGCTGCACCGGGACCGGCCTGCGGCCGACCACCAGGTAGGCGATGAGCGCGCCCAGCGCGGAGACGGCCACGGTCACGATCGCGACCGCGGTGTGCGACAGCGGCCCCGCCGCGCTCTCCTCGAGCTCGCCGAGCGTCGGCTGCAGCCACCGCACCAGCGCGCCGTCCCAGGTCAACAGGAAACCCGCGGCTACCGAACCGAACGCGAGGACGATCATCGGAATGGTCATCACCGCGGGAGACTCGTGCGGGTGGTACTGCGCGCCGTCCGGGGTGTCCCCGACGCGCAGGTTCTGCCAGCGCTTCTCGCCGAAGAACGTCATGAGCACCAGCCGGGTCATGTAGAACGCGGTGAGCCCCGCGGCGAGCACCGCCACCCCGCCGAACACGGCGCCCTGCCAGCCGCCCTGCCCGAAGGTGGCCGCGATGATCGCGTCCTTGGTGTAGTAGCCGGACAGGAACGGGAACCCGATGATGGCGAGGTAGCCGAGCCCGAACGTCACCGTGGTGATCGGCATGTACCGGGCCAGCCCGCCGAACCGGCGCATGTCCACCTCGTCGTGCATGGCGTGCATGACCGAACCGGCACCGAGGAACAGCCCGGCCTTGAAGAAGCCGTGGGCCAGCAGGTGCAGGATGCCCAGCGCGTATCCGGCCGGGCCGAGCCCGACGGCGAGGATCATGTAACCGATCTGGCTGACCGTCGAGTACGCGAGCACCTTCTTGATGTCGTCGTAGGCGCAGCCGATGATCGCGCCGATGAGCAACGTGATCACCCCGATGATCGCGACGGCGAGGCGCCCGGTCTCGGTGATGTTGTAGATCGGGTTCATCCGGGCGACGAGGAAGACACCCGCGGTGACCATCGTGGCCGCGTGGATCAGCGCCGAGACCGGGGTCGGGCCCTCCATCGCGTCGGGCAACCAGGCCTGCAGCGGGAACTGGCCGGACTTGCCGCACGCCCCGAGCAACAGCAGCAGCGTGATCGCAAGGATCGTGCCGCCGGGCACCTCTCCGATCCGGGCGAACACGTCGGTGTACTGGACGGTGCCCAGTTCCATCCAGATCAGGAAGATCGCCAGCGCGAGCCCGACGTCGCCGACGCGGTTCATCAGGAACGCCTTCTTCGCCGCGGTCGCCGCGGACGGGCGGTTCTGGTAGAAGCCGATGAGCAGGTAGGACGCCAGGCCGACGCCCTCCCAGCCCAGGTAGAGCAGCACGAAGTTGTTGCCGAGGACCAGCAGCAGCATGGCCGCGATGAACAGGTTCAGCTGCGCGAAGAAGCGCCGCCTGCTCGAATCGTCCGCCGGCTCGCCGCCGTCGGTGGCATGCGGGGCCATATAGCCGACCGAGTAGAGGTGGATCAACCCGCCGACCCCGGTGATGAGCAGCACGAACGTCAGCGAGAGCGGGTCGAGCCGGAACCCGAAGTCGATGTTCAGCCCGGCGACGGGGATCCACTCGTAGAGCGAGATCTCGCGGGTGCGCTGTGCGGGGTCGAGCCCGAGGGTCTGCACGAAGATCAACGCGCCGATGACGAACGCGGCGGCGACGGACAGGACGCCGAGCCAGTGGCCCCAGCGGTTCGCCCGCCGCCCGGCGACGAACAGGATCACGGCGCTCGCCGCGGGCAGCGCGAACAGCAGCCAGGCCAGCGACGCGACGCCGGTGACGGGACCAACGGCACCCGTGGCGGGGAGCTCGGTAGGCACGGGGAGCGCTCCTAGTACTTGAGCAGGTTCGCGTCGTCCACCGAGGCGGACCGACGGGTGCGGAAGATCGACATGATGATGGCCAGCCCGACGACGACCTCAGCTGCGGCCACGACCATCACGAAGAACGCCATCACCTGGCCGTCCAGCGCTCCGTTGATCCGCGAGAATGTGACCAGGGAGAGGTTGACCGCGTTGAGCATCAGCTCGATGCACATGAACACGACGATCGCGTTACGCCGGACCAGGACGCCCACCGCTCCGATGGAGAACAGCAGCGCCGACAGGAGCAGGTAGTACGTGGGAGTCACTGGTTACCGTCCTGCCTGGGCGTGCCGCCGGTGAGCGCATGCGGGTCGGGCCGGGGCGGGGGCTCGAGCTCCTCGACCGGGGTGGACTCGATGATCTCCGAGAGCGACTCCGGCGCGATCGAGCCGTCCGGCAGGACCGCGGGCACGGCCACCGAGTCCCCGGTGGCGTAGACCCCGGGCCCGGGCAGCGGGGAGATCCGCGCGTGCTCGCCGCGCAGCCTGGCGATCACGGTCGCCCGCTGGCCGCGTTTGGCGTGGGCCTTGCTCTGCGCGTGGGTGAGCACCATCGCGGCGAGCGCCGCGGTGATGAGCAGCGCGGAGGTGAGCTCGAAGGGCAGCAGATAGTCGGTGAAGATGAGCCTGCCGAGCCCGGGCATGTTGCCGTTGCTCCCCGCGGCGTTCTCGGCCAGCCCCACCGGGGTGACGTCGACGAGCGCCCTGCCGATCACACCGACGAGCAAGCCGGCCAGCCCGATGCCGAGCAGCAGTGCGACGAACCGCTGGCCCCGCAGCACCTCGACGATCGAGTCGGAGCTGTCCCGGCCCACCAGCATGAGCACGAACAGGAACAGCATCATCACGGCGCCGGTGTAGACGATGATCTGCACGAAGCCGAGGAACGGCGCCTGCTGCACGATGTAGAGGACGCCGAGGCTGAGCATCGTCATCGCCAGGAACAGCGCGGAATGCACTGCATTGCGCGCGAGGACCATGCCCAGCGCCCCGGCCAGCGCGATCGGGCCGAGGATCCAGAAGGCAACGGCCTCCCCGGTGGTGACGGCGCCGGTCGCCGCCTGGGCCAGCACGGTGATCATCGGACCTGCTCCCCGACCGGATCGTTCGCGACCTGCTCACCCGCCGCGGAGGCGCGAGCAAGCTGCGGGCCGAGCACGTAGTAGTCCTGCTCGTCCTCGCCGAGCCGCATCGGGTGCGGCGGGGCCTCCATCCCCGGCAGCAACGGCGCGAGCAGCTGTTCCTTGGTGTAGATCAGGTCCTGGCGGTTGTCGTCGGCGAGCTCGTAGAAGTTGGTCATCGTGAGCGACCGGGTCGGGCAGGCCTCGATGCACAACCCGCAGCCGATGCAGCGCAGGTAGTTGATCTGGTAGATAGCGCCGTAGCGCTCGCCCGGGGAGTAGCGCTCCTCCTCGGTGTTGTCGCCGCCCTCGACGTAGATCGCATCGGCGGGACAGGCCCAGGCACACAGCTCGCACCCGACGCACTTCTCCAGCCCGTCCGGGTGCCGGTTGAGCTGGTGGCGGCCGTGGTAGCGCGGAGCGGCGGGCGGGAAGTCCTCGGGGTACTCCTCGGTGACGACCTTGCGGAACATCGTCGAGAAGGTGACACCGAAGCCCTTGAAGAAATCAAACATCCTCGGTCTCCTTCGGGGGGCCGCTGAGCGCGCCGGCCGGTTCGCGGTCGGCGGACTCGGCCGCACGGCGCCGCAGCCGATGCCGCGGCGGTGTCGGCACGGCCAGGTCGAGCGGGGGCACCGGGTAGTCCGACGCCAGTTCGACCTCGGCCTCGGGCTGGCGCCGCTCCGGCACCAGGAACGCGACCACCACCACCACGGCGAGCACGATGCCGATCATGACCAGCAGCGTGGTCAGGCTGCTGCCCGCGCTCGTGCGGTAGGTACGGATCGCGAAGATCGCCAGGATCCACAGCAGGCTGATCGGCACCAGCGCCTTCCAGCCCAGCTTCATGAACTGGTCGTAACGGAACCGGGGCAGCGTGCCGCGCAGCCAGATGAAGACGAACAGGAAGATCATCGTCTTGATCAGGAAGGCGATCATCTGCAGCCAGCCGTTGCTGTTGAGGAACGACAGCGGCCACGGCCACTGCCCCCCGCCGAGGAACAACGTCGTGGCCATCGCCGAGACGGTCACCATGTTCACGTACTCGGCGAGGAAGAACAGCGCGAACTTCAGCGACGAGTACTCGGTGTGGAAGCCACCCACCAGCTCGGACTCGGCCTCGGGGAGGTCGAACGGGGCGCGGTTGGTCTCGCCGACCATCGAGATCACGAACACGACGAAGCTCGGGATGAGCAGGAGGGCGAACCAGCCGGATGCCTGCGCGCCGACGATGTCCGCGGTCGACATCGTTCCGGTGAACAGGATCACCGCGACGATCGACAGCCCCAGCGCGATCTCGTAGGAGATCACCTGCGCCGCTGAGCGCAGCGCACCGAGAAGCGAGTAGGGCGACCCCGATGCCCAGCCGCCGAGCACGATCCCGTAGACCCCGATCGAGCTGCAGGCCAGCACGACCAGCACTCCGACCGGCAGGTCGACGAGCTGCAGCACCGTGGGCTCACCGAAGATCGAGACCTCGCCGCCGAACGGGATCACCGAAAGCGCCACGAACGCGGGGATCGTGGAGATCACCGGGGCGATGAAGTAGACCTTCCTGTCGGCCAGCGCCGGCATGATGTCCTCTTTGAACGCCAGCTTCAGGCCGTCGGCCAGCGACTGCAGCCAGCCGTTGGGGCCGACCCGGTTCGGGCCGGGACGCTGCTGCATCCGGGCCACCACCTTGCGCTCCCAGTTGATCATGAAGAGGGTGAGCACGACGCCGATCGCGAACAGCGCGACGACCTTGAGCAGGATCAACCAGATCGGGTCGTCGGCCAGCAGCTGCTGGGTTCGGGTCATCCCCTCCCCCTGTGCCAGCACCGCCTGCACGAGCGCCGCGTTCATGCCGTGTCTCCGTTCCCGTCCGCCGCACCGGCGGCCCCGCCCGCCGCGCTGACGCCCACCAGCTCGCCGTGACCGACCCCGAGAGCGACCCGGACCCGCGACCCCGCGGAGTTCGCCGGCAGCCAGACGACTCCGTCGGGCAGGTCCGCGGCGGCGACCGGCAGCGTGATCGAACCGCGTTCGGTACGCACCGTCGCCAGCAGGCCCTCGGTCAGCCCCAGCCGCTCGGCGGTCGCGGCGTTGACCCGCACCTGGGCGGGCCGGGCGGTACCGGCCAGCGCGGGCTCATCGATCGCGAGGCTGCTCTCGTCCACCAGTTGCCGCCAGGTGGCGAGCACAGCCTGCCCGTAGGCCGGCGTGCGGGTCCGCGCCGGCTGCGCCGCGGGACCGGGCGGCGCCGTCCCGGCGAACCGGCCGAGCCGGGCCAGGTCGCCCGCCGCGGCCGCCGGGGTCTGGGTGAACAGGTCGACGTCCATCTCCACGGCCAGCGTGTCGAGCACCCGGCAGTCGGGCAGCACACCGCTGGCGTCCAGCGCCACCCCGAACTCGCGGCGGCGGCCCTCCCAGTTCAGGTAGCTGCCGGCCCGCTGCGCGTCGGGCGCCACCGGGAGCACGACGTCGGCGACCTCGGTGACGGCCGAGGCGTGCAGTTCGATGCTGACCAGGAAGCCGGCCTCGCGCAGCGCGCTGCGCGCGGCGGCCGGATCGGCCAGGTCGTCGGGGTCCACCCCGCCGACCACGAGCGCGGCCAGCTCACCCATCGCAGCCGCGCCGAGGATGTCGTCGGTGTCCCGCCCCGGGGTGGCCGGGATCGTGCCCGCGGCCAGTCCCCAGGCCCGCTCGATCTCGGCGCGCGCGGCGGCATCGGTGACCGGACGGCCGCCGGGCAGCAGCGTCGGGACCGCGCCGGCCTCGAGGGCCCCGCGGTCACCGGCGCGGCGCGGCACCCAGCCGACGGCGGCACCCGTGCGTTGCGCCAGTGCCGCCACCGCCGAGTACAGACCCGGCACCTCGGCGGCCCGCTCGCCGACGAGGATCACTCCCCCGCCGGTCAGCGCCTCGATGACATGCGGCGCCGTCTCGGCCAGCTCGGCGAGCACCGCGGCCTCGGCCCCGGGGACCGCGCGGATCAGGTTGTCGCGGGCCGCGGGCGACGCGACCCCGGTCGAGGTGGCTGTGCGCCGCACCGCGGGCGTCGTCCACTGACCGAGGTGGAACACCTTCTGACCATGCTTGCGGGCGGCCTTGCGCAGCCTCAGGAAGACGATCGGCGACTCCTCCTCCGGCTCGAACGCGACGCACAGTACCGCGGGCGCGGCCTCGAGGCGGGTGTAGTCGAGGATCTCGGGGCCGGTGCCGACGACGTGCGCGGCGAGGAAGTCGAGCTCCTCGCCCGAATGCGGCCGGGCCCGGAAGTCGATGTCATTGGTGTGCGCCGCGACGCGGGCGAACTTCGCGTAGGCGTAGGCGTCCTCCACCGTGAGCCGCCCACCGGGCAGCACCCCGATTCCGCCCGAGGACCGAGCCGCGAGCAGGCCCTCGGCGGCGACGCGCAGCCCGTTGGTCCAGGACGTCTCGGCGAGCCTGCCGTCGGCGCCGCGGACCATCGGCCGCACGATCCGTTCCTTCGAGGTCAGGTAGCGGAACGCGAAACGGCCCTTGTCGCAGGTCCACTCCTCGTTGACCTCGGGGTCGTTGCCCGCGAGCCTGCGCATCACGGTGCCCCGCCGGGTGTCGTTGCGCTGCTCGCAGCCCGAGGCGCAGTGCTCGCACACCCCGGGCGTGGACACCAGGTCGAACGGGCGGGCGCGGAACCGGTACGCCGCGCTGGTCAGGGCCCCGACCGGACAGATCTGGATGGTGTTGCCCGAGAAGTAGGACTGGAACGGCTTGTCGGCCGCCACGCCGATCTGCTGGTCCGCGCCGCGCTCGAGCAGGTCGATGAACGGGTCGCCGGCGATCTGTTCGGAGAAGCGGGTGCAGCGCTGGCAGAGGATGCAGCGCTCGCGGTCGAGCAGCACCTGAGTGCTGATCGGCAACGGCTTGGGGAACGTCCGCTTGGGGTCGACGAACCGGGAGTCCGTGCGGCCGTTCGACATCGCCTGGTTCTGCAACGGGCATTCGCCGCCCTTGTCGCAGATCGGGCAGTCGAGCGGGTGGTTGATCAGCAGCATCTCCATGACGCCCTGCTGGGCCTTGTCGGCCACGGGCGAGGTGTGCTGGGTCTTGACGACCATGCCGTCCGCGACGGTCATCGTGCAGCTGGCCTGCGGCTTGGGCATCAGCCGCCCGCCCATCTCCACCTCGACCAGACACTGCCGGCAGGCGCCCGCCGGGTCGAGCAGCGGATGGTCGCAGAACCGCGGGACGATGATCCCGAGCCGCTCACAGGTCCGGATGAGGATCTCGCCCTTGGGCGCGTCGACCTCCAGCCCGTCGATGGTCAGCCGGACGTAGCCCTCGGGCACCGGCCGGGCGTCGGTCTTCTCGGGGGAGAGGCTCATGCGGACACTCCGGTCAGCTCGGCCAGCTGCTCCGGCTGCGCGACCGCGGACTGCGCGGCGCACAGGTCGAGGAACTCCTGGCGGAAGTACTCGATCCCGCTGGTGATCGGGCTGGTCGCACCGTCGCCGAGGGCACAGAACGCACGGCCCAGGATGTTGTCGCAGACGTCGAGCATCGTCTCCACGTCCTCGGGGGTGCCCTGGCCCGCCACCATCCGGTGCAGGATGTGTTCGAGCCAGTACGTTCCCTCGCGGCACGGGGTGCACTTGCCGCACGACTCGTGCTTGTAGAACTCCGTCCACTTCATCACCGCCCACGGCACCGAGACGGTCTCGTTGAAGACCATCACGGCCGTGGTGCCCAGCATCGAGCCGGCCGCGGCGGCACCCTCGAAGTCCAGCGGGACGTCGAGATGTTCGGCGGTGAACAGCGGGGTCGACGAACCGCCCGGGGTCCAGAACTTGAGCGGGACACCGTCCTTCATCCCGCCGGCCATCTCCAGCAACTGGCGCAGCGTGACGCCCAGCGGGGCCTCGTACTGGCCGGGCCGCTCGACGTGCCCGGAGATCGAGTAGATCTTCGGACCCGGGCTGCGCTCCGTGCCCATCGAACGAAACCAGTCCGAGCCGCCGGCAACGATCGCGGGAACCGTTGCGATCGTCTCCACGTTGTTCACCACGGTGGGCGAGGCGTAGAGCCCGGAGGTGGCCGGGAACGGAGGCTTGAGGCGAGGTTGACCGCGACGACCCTCGAGCGAGTCGAGCAGCGCCGTCTCCTCGCCGCAGATGTAGGCGCCGGCCCCGGCGTGCACCACGATGTCCAGGTCGAAGCCGGAGCCGAGAATGTTCTTGCCGAGGTACCCCTTGGCGTAGGCCTCGTTCACCGCGCCCTGGACCCGGCGGATGCAGTGCAGCGCCTCGCCGCGCACGTAGATCGCGCAGAAGTGCGCGCGGATCGCGTAGCTGGTGATGATGCAGCCCTCGATCAGCGAATGCGGGTCGGCCATCATCGTCGGGATGTCCTTGCAGGTGCCCGGCTCGCCCTCGTCGGCGTTGATCACCAGGTACTTCGGCTTGGCGCCTGCGCCGTCGGGACCCTGCGGGATGAACGACCACTTCATGCCCGTCGGGAAGCCCGCGCCGCCGCGGCCGCGCAGCCCGGAGTCCTTCACCAGCTGGATGATCTGATCGGGATGCGCGGCCAGCGCCGCGCGCAACGCCGCGTACCCGTCGTGCTGTTCGTAGGTCTCCAGCGACCAGGAGCGCGGCAGACCCCAGCGTCGGGTGAGGACCGGGGTGAGCGGATCGGGAGTCGTCATGACCTCACTTCTTCTCCGGCAGTGGCGGCAGGGCCGGCGGCTCGGCCGGCAGCGACGGGGCGACCCAGCCGCACTCGGCGGCGAGTTGCACGCCGCGCAGTGTCTCCTTCGCGGCCGACGGCCCCTCCACCGACTGCTCGAGATCGCCGTGGATCCCGGCCAGCTCGAGCTCGGCGGTTCTGAAGTCGGTCAGCGGGGCACCGCGGGTGGGATGCGGCTTCTCGTCCCGCTGCAACGCCTCGACCAGCTCCGTCGCCGACTCGGTCGTCTGGTTGTCGAAGTACTCGTAGTTGACCTGGACGACCGGGGCCAGATCGCAGGCTGCCAGGCATTCGGCGTGCTCCAGGGTGATCGAACCGGGGCTGCCCGGCTCCCCCGCCGTCTCCTCGTGGCCGACTCCGAGCTTCTCCGAGAGCCGCCGGTAGATCTCGTCGCCGCCCAGCGCCGCGCACAGCGTGTTCGTGCAGACGCTCACCAGATGCTGGCCGCACGGGCTGCGCTTGTACATCGTGTAGAAGGTCACGACGGCGGCGACCTCGGCCGTGCTCAGCTCCAGCGCCTCGGCGCAGTACCGGATGCCGTCCTGGCTGACGAAGCCCTCCACCGACTGCACCAGATGCAGCAGCGGGAGCAGCGCCGAGCGCGGCTGCGGATACCGGGCGATGATCTCCTTGGTGCGCTGCCGGGTCAGCTCGTCGAACATCGGCGAGGCCGGCGGACCCTCCTCGACGACCGGCTTCCAGGTCAGCTCCTGCGGTGCCGCGGGCGCGGCGCTGTTGGTCTCCGGCGTGCCCTCGGGCAGTGTCATCCTTCCCCCTCGCTGTGCTGACCCACCCCGCCGGCTCCGCCGGCTGCCGCCCCCGGGCGCTCCGTCGGCGTCATCGATCGACACCTCCCATGACCGGGTCGATACTCGCGACGGCGGCGATCACGTCGGCGACCATGCCGCCCTCACACATGGCCGGCATGGTCTGCAGGTTCACGAAGCTGGGCTCGCGCAGGTGGACGCGGACCGGCCGGGTGCCGCCGTCGGAGACGAGGTGGTAGCCCAGCTCTCCGCGCGGCGACTCCACCGCCGAGTAGACCTGGCCCGCCGGGACGCGGAACCCCTCGGTGACCAGCTTGAAGTGGTGGATCAGGGATTCCATCGACTGGCTCATGATCTTGCGGACGTGCTCGAGGGTGTTGCCCATGCCGTCCGCGCCGATCGACAGTTGCGCGGGCCAGGCAACCTTGCGGTCCTCGACCATCACCGGGCCCGGCTCCATCTTCGCCACGGCCTGCTCGACGATCTTGAGCGACTCGTGCATCTCGGCCACCCGCAGCACGTACCGCGCGTAGCAGTCCGCCTCGGTCGCCGTCGGGACCTCGAAGTCGTACTCCTCGTAGCCCAGGTAGGGCTCGACCTTGCGCAGATCCCAGGGCAGACCCGCCGAGCGCAGGATCGGCCCGGTCGCGCCGAGCGCGAGGCAGCCGTCGAGCGGGAGGTAGCCGACGCCCTGCAGCCGCTGCTTCCAGATCGGCTGGCCGGTGAGCAGGTTGTCGTAGTCCGGAAGCCGCTTGCGCATCAGCTTGATGAAGTCGGTGACCTTTTCCTTCCAGTCCTCCGGGAAGTCCTGGGCGAGGCCACCGGGCCGGACGAACGCGTGGTTCATCCGCAGCCCCGTCAGGTACTCCAGCAGGTGGAGCACCTCCTCGCGCTCCCGGAAGCCCGCGGTCATACCGGTCAGCGCGCCCAGCTCCATACCGCCGGTGGCGATGCACACCAGATGCGAGCCGATCCGGTTGAGCTCCATCAGCAGCACCCGACCGACCTGCGCGCGCCGCGGCGCCTCGATCCCGAGCAGCCGCTCCACACCCAGGCAGTACGCGGCCTCGTTGAACAGCGGCGCCAGGTAGTCGGCCCTGGTCACGAACGTGACGCCCTGGGTCCAGGTCCGGTACTCGCAGTTCTTCTCGATGCCGGTGTGCAGGTAGCCGATCACCGATCGGGCCTGGGTGACCGACTCGCCCTCGAGCTCGAGGACCAGCCGCAGTACCCCGTGCGTCGAAGGGTGCTGCGGACCCATGTTGATGACGACCCGGTCGTCGTGCTCGGAGTCGATCAGCGTGTCCCAGTCGCCACCGGTGACGGTGAAGACCGTGCCCTCGGTGGTCTCGCGGGCCGGGGCATAGGCGTCGTGGCCCGGTGCCGATGCTCGCTGCGCTGACGCGTCTCTCGTGCTCATGAGTAGGCCCGCCTCTCGTCGGGCGGCGGGATCTCGGCGCCCTTGTACTCCACGGGGATCCCGCCGAGCGGATAGTCCTTGCGCTGGGGGTGACCGTCCCAGTCGTCGGGCATGAGGATCCGGGTCAGCGCGGGGTGGTCGTCGAAGATCACCCCGAACATGTCCCAGGTCTCCCGCTCCTGCCAGTCGGCGGTGGGGTACACCTCGACGACACTGGGCACGTGCGGGTCGTCGACGTCGACGGCGACCTCGAGCCGGATCCGCCGCCGGTAGGTCATCGACAGCAGGTGGTAGGTGACGTGCAGGCGCTGTGGCACGTCCTCGCCGTAGTCGACCCCGGACACGCTCGAGCACAGCTCGAAGCGCAGCGTCTCCTCGTCGCGCAGCGTCCGGCACACGTCACGGATCCGCTCGCGCTGCACGTAGAAGGTGATCTCGCCGCGGTCGATCGTCACCTGTTGGATCGCGCTGCGCGGGATATCGCGCTCGTCGAGGGCCTCGGCGAAGTCGTCGGCGAAGTCGTCGTACCAGCCGCCGAACGGCCGCTCGGCCGGGGCGGGGATGTAGGCGGGCAGCCGCAGCCCGCCGAAGCCGGAGGTGTCCCCGGTGTCGTCCACCCCGAACATGCCGGACCGGGCACGGCCGGCGGGCGCGGCGAGGCGGGTGCCTCGTTCGGGCGTCGTGCCGCCGTTGCCCGCGATCTGCTCGACCTCGCCGGGCTCCGCGGTCTGGCCACCGCGCTCCCGGTGCTCCCGTTCGGCGGCACCGCTGCGCTCCGCCGAGGACTGTGGCCCGCCGGTCGGCTGCTGGCCGTTGCCGGACGTTCCGGTTGGCTCGCTCATCTACTTCATCTCCGCCGTCTTCTTCTTCGGCGCGTACTTGATCGAGGACGGGACGAGCTCGGTCTTGTGACCGCTCGCCGCCAGCGCCGCGGCCCGCTTGGCACCCAGCGGCTCGTCCATGATCTTGGCGTGGAGCTTGAGAATGGCGTCCATCAGCATTTCCGGACGCGGCGGACAGCCCGGCAGGTACATATCGACCGGAACCACGTGATCAACGCCCTGGACGATCGCGTAGTTGTTGAACATTCCGCCCGAGGAGGCGCAGACGCCCATCGCGAGGACCCATTTGGGTTCGGGCATCTGGTCGTAGATCTGGCGCAGCACCGGGGCCATCTTGTTGCTGACCCGGCCTGCCACGATCATCAGATCGGCCTGCCGCGGCGAGGCCCGGAAGACCTCCATGCCGAAGCGCGCCAGGTCGTACCGCGGCGCACCCGTCGTCATCATCTCGATCGCGCAGCACGCCAGCCCGAAGGTGGCGGGCCACAGCGAGGACTTCCTGGTCCAGTTGACTAGCTTCTCCACGCTGGTCAGCAGGACGCCGTTGGGCAGGTGCTCTTCGAGGCCCATCTGCGTGCTCCCCTAATTCCAGTCCAGGCCGCCGCGCCGCCATACATAGACGTACGCGAAACCGACCGCGACGATGAACAGCACGATCTCCACCAGCCCGAACAGGCCGAGCAGATCGGCGCTGACCGCGAACGGGTAGAGGAAGACCATCTCGATATCGAAGAGGATGAACAACATCGCCGTCAGGTAGTACGCGATCGGCATGCGACCGGCTCCGACGACCGGCTGCGGCGACGGCTCGATCCCGCACTCATAGGAGTCGAGCTTGGCGCGGTTGTACCGCCGCGGCCCCACATAGGGGGCCGCCGTCACGGAGAACAGCGCGAACGCGCCGGCCAGCGCGAACAACAGCACCAGCGGGAGATACGGATCGAGCATTCGTGCACACCCTCGTCGTGAGTGCGGTCAGTTCTTCGGATTCGATACGGCGGCCGACCCTAGGCGCGGGCGGCGGCCGCAGCGCGATCAGGACAGCCTTACTACACGCTCGGTGCGAGCCGGGTCATCGCGGCGATGACCCGGTCGCTCACGTCACCTTCTTTCGGGTCGTACAGGTTCGCCAGCAACTTGAGCAGGAACGCCATCAGAGTCTTGCGCGGCAGGCCGTGCCGGGTGGCCAGCCGCATGATCGTCGGATTGCCGATGAGCCGCGAGAAAACGTTACCGATCCGGTAGTAGCCACCGAGTGCCTGGCTCAGCTGCGCCGGATACCCCGCCAGCGCCGCCTCCTGCGAGGCACCCGAGCGGGCCAGCCCCTGGACCGCGCAGCGCGCCGCGATCTGCGCCGACTCCATCGCGTACGCGATGCCCTCGCCGTTGAAGGGGTTCACCGTCCCGCCGGCGTCGCCGACGAGCAGCAGGCCCGGCCGGTAGTGCGGGATGCGGTTGAATCCCATCGGCAGCGCGGCGCCCCCGACCGGGCCGACCGCGTTCTCGTCGCGGTAGCCCCATTCCTGTGGCGTCCCGTCCAGCCACGACTTGAGCAGGGCGCGGTAGTCGGTCGAGCCGAACGCGCGGCTGGTGGACAGGATGCCGAGCCCGACGTTCGACGTGCCGTCACCCATCCCGAAGATCCAGCCGTAGCCGGGAAGCAGCTTCGGGCTGGCCGGATCCGAGCGGTCCCACAGCTCGAGGTGGGACTCGAGGAAGTCGTCGTTCGTGCGCGGACTGGTGTAGTAGCGGCGCACCGCGACACCCATCGGGCGGTCGTCGCGCTTGGCGATGCCCAGCGACAGCGCCACCCGCGCCGAAACGCCGTCGCAGGCCAGGGTGAGCGGCGCACGGAAGCTGACCGGGCTGCGGTCCTTGCCCTTGCCGACGTATCCGGCGACGCCCATGACCCGGCCGGTTCGCTCCTCGATCATCGCCTCGGTGACCGACGTGTCCTCGTGCAGCCGCGCACCCGCCTTCACCGCGTTGCGGGCGAGGAGCTCGTCGAAGTCCTGGCGCGGACGGACCGCCCCGTAGTCGGGGAAGCTCGCAAGCGTCGGCCACTCCAGTTCGAGGCTCACCCCGCCGCCGAGCACCCGCAGACCCCTGTTGTGCAGCCAGCCGTTCTGCTCGGAGCAGTCGATGCCGAGGTCGATCAGCTGCTTCATCCCGCGCGGGGTGAAACCGTCGCCGCAGACCTTGGGGCGCGGGAACGTCGTCTTCTCCAGAAGCAGGACGTCGAGCCCCGCGCGGGCGAGGTAGGTCGCGGCGGTCGAGCCCGCGGGGCCCGCCCCGACGACAATCACATCGGCGTCGGCGTCCGGGCGTCGGGTCCCGGCGCCGGTGGTGGGTTCGGGCGCGGCCATTCGGCTCCTTGTGAACAGATTCACGAAGTCACCGCCGAGTCTAGGACGCGCGTTCCCAACGTGCGCGTCCGGTAGGTGGATCGAGGTGACATCCGGCCCGCGGACCGGTGCGGACGGGGCATCAGGGCCGGCGGGCGCGGTGCAGCGCGACGGCGCCACCGGTGAGATTGCGCCAGGCGACGTCGGTCCAGCCCGCCTTCGCGATCCGCTCGGCGAGCTCGGGCTGGGCAGGCCAGTCCCGGATCGACTCGGAGAGATAGGTGTAGGCCTCCGGGTTGGACGAGACCCGCCGCGCGACCTCCGGCAGCAGGTGGCCCAGCACGACGTCGTGGTAGACGGCCCGGAACGGCGCCCAGGTCGGCGTCCCGAACTCGCAGACGACGAGCCGGCCACCGGGACGGGTGACCCTGGCGAGCTCCGCGAGCGCCAGATCCGGGTCGGCGACGTTGCGCAGCCCGAACGCGATCGTCACCGCGTCGAAGGCGCCGTCACAGAACGGCAGGTGCAGCGCGTCGGCCGCGACCTTCGGGACATCGCGCCGGCGCCCGGCCCGCAGCATCCCCAGTGAGAAGTCGGCGGCGACGCACCAGGCGCCGGAACGGGCCAGCGCGACCGTCGAAACCGCGGTTCCCGCGGCCAGGTCGAGCACCCGCTCGCCGGGGCGCAACCGCAACGCCTCGCGGGTCAGCGCCCGCCAGCGCCGGTCCTGGCCACCGGTGAGCACGGTGTTGGTGAGGTCGTAGCGCCGCGCGACGCCGTCGAACATCGCGGCGACGTCGTCGGGATCCTTGTCGAGATCGGCCCGGCTCACTGGTCTCCTCGCACTCGTCATCGGGGCCGGCCGGCGGGTCGCTGCGCTGCGGTTGCCCGCCGTCCCGGCCCGGAACGCTACGCGCATCGCCGCGAACCCTCGATGGCACCGGG
The DNA here is from genome assembly GCF_000423625.1 of Pseudonocardia asaccharolytica DSM 44247 = NBRC 16224. Lineage (GTDB taxonomy): Bacteria > Actinomycetota > Actinomycetes > Mycobacteriales > Pseudonocardiaceae > Pseudonocardia > Pseudonocardia asaccharolytica. The sequence continues at coordinate 183,043 of NZ_AUII01000003.1, read as the reverse complement.
TCTCGCGGACCCCGCCCTCGCTCGCCTACGGTCGACCCATCGCCCCGGCATCGACGACCTCCACGAGACCCACGGCACCCGGCTCCCTCGCCGTCCGGGCCACACCGTTCCTGTTCGTCCTCATCTGGGCGTCCGGGTTCGTCGTCGCGAAGTACGCCGCGCCCTACGCCGAGCCGCTGAGCTTCCTGCTGCTGCGCTACACCGGCGTGGTCGTCCTGATGGGCAGCCTCGCGCTGGTCGCGCGGGCGACGTGGCCACGGTGGCGACAGGCCGGGCATCTGGCCGTTGCCGGCATCGGGATCCAGGCCGGCTACCTCGGCGGGGTGTGGGCGGCGATCGCGGCCGGGATGCCCGCCGGGGTGGCGGCGCTGGTGGTGAACCTGCAGCCGGTGCTCACCGCGGTCGTCGGGTGGCTGCTCGGCGAGCCGATGGGCGCGCGCCGGGCGACCGGGCTGGTGCTCGGCTTTCTCGGCGTGACGCTGGTCGTCTCGGCCAAGCTGACCACCAACGGGCTGTCGGTACTCACCGTCGGGCTGACCACACTGGCGCTCGTCGCGATCACCGCCGGGACCCTCTACCAGAAACGGTTCTGCCCGGAGTTCGACCTGCGCACCGGCCAGGTCGTGCAGTTCGCCGCGTCCATCGTGGTGACCGCACCGTTCGTCGTCGCGTTCGAGTCGTTCCGGGTGACGTGGACCCTCGAGCTGGCCGGAGCCCTCGCCTGGTCGATCCTCGTGCTCACCGGCGGCGGGATCTCGCTGCTGTTCCTCATGCTGCGCCGGGGCGCGGCATCGCAGGTGACCAGCTACTTCTACCTGGTCCCCGGGATCACGGCGGTGATGGCCTTCGGGCTGTTCGGCGAGCAGCTGGGCTGGATCGTGCTGGCCGGGATGGCGGCCACCGTCATCGGGGTGGCGCTGGCCGCGGGCGGCCGGGTGACTCAGCCCGCGGAACCGGCGCCGACGCCGTCGCGCTGAGCGAGCCGCTCCTGTTCGGTGCGGCGGCGCCGCAGCCAGAACGCCACAGGCCCCAGCACCGCCCACACCCCGAGCACGCCGGCCCCGGCCGTCCCCAGGCCGTCGACCGTGCCGCGGCCCGCGACCCGGACCAGCTCCGGTTCGGCCGCGTCGTACTCGACGAGGATCGTCTCCCCGACGCTCACCCCGCGCGGGTGCAGCACCCCGCGCTCAGGCACCACGGCCTGCCCGTTCGGCAGCGAGAACCGCACCAGGGTGCGGCTGAAGCTCGACCCCTCCAGCACCTCGGCCGTGGTGACGACGCGGCGGGCATCGATCGAACGATCGTCGAGCGCGGAACCGACCAGCGCCAGCCCGGCAAGCACCGCGATCAGCACCGCGAGCCCCACGACGAGCTCCGGGAGCCGGTAGCGCAGGATCCGCAGAGCAGTCCGGGCCGACCCCGCGACCTCGTCGATCAGCTCGTTGGCGCTGCTGGTCACGGCAGGCGAGTGTAGCGATGATGTGATCCGCGCCCACCGGGCCGAACGCGCGCGCCTGCGCACGGTTCCCTACCCTCGGGATCGTGACCATAGCCCCGCTGCCGGCTGGGCTGCGCGTGCGGACGCGCGAGGTGGAGGACCCGGGCCGGCTGCTCGACCTGCTCCCCGACGACCGCGGCCCGCTCTCGTGGGTCCGCGGATCCGACGGTCTCGTGGGGTGGGGCGAGGTCGCCCGCTTCACCGCCGCGGGCCCGCACCGGTTCGCCGCGGCCGACGAATGGTGGCGCGCCTTCACCGACCGGCTCGAGGTCCTCGACGAGGTGGGGCGGCCCGGGACCGGGGCGGTCGCGTTCGCGAGCTTCACCTTCAGCGACCGCTCCCTCGGGTCGGTGCTGGTGGTGCCCAGGGTCGTGGTCGGCCGACGCGCCGGACAGGCCTGGATCACCGAGTTCGGCGCGGGCGACGCCCCGCCCCCGGTGCGCTCGGTCATCCCGGTGCGGCCCAGCGGCACCCTGCGCTACGGCGACGGGCTGCTCCCGGTCGACCGCTACCGCGGCGCGGTCGCCGAGGCGGTGCGCCGGATGCGCGCGGGCGAACTGGAGAAGGCCGCGCTGGCGCACGACCTGCTGGCCGTCGGCGAGCGGCCGCTCGACGCCCGGTTCCTGCTCGGCGGGCTGGCCCGGCGGTACCCGACGTGCTGGGCATTCGCCGTCGACGGGCTGGTGGGTGCCACCCCGGAACTGCTGCTGCGCCGCAGCGGCGACGTCGTGTCGTCGCGGGTGCTGGCCGGCACGATCTGGCCCGGTGAGGACGCCGATCTCGACGATGCCCTGCTCACCTCCGCCAAGGACCGCTGGGAGCACGCCCTCGCCGTCGACTCGCTGACCGATGCGCTGCGCCGGTACTGCACCGAGCTGGTCGCGCCGCAGGCGCCCTCGACCCTCACCCTGCACAACGTCTCGCACCTGGCCAGCGACGTCAGCGGCAGACTCGACGCGACCTCCCCCGCCACGCTGTTACAGCTGGCCGAGGCGGTGCACCCGACGGCCGCCGTCGGTGGCACCCCCCGCGACCTGGCCGTTTCGCTGATCGCCGAGCTGGAGGGCATGGACCGGGGCCGCTACGCCGGGCCGGTCGGCTGGGTCGACGCCGCCGGCGACGGGGAGCTGGGCATCGCGCTGCGCTGCGCCCAGCTCGACGGCTGCACCGCGCGGCTGTTCGCGGGCTGCGGCATCGTCGCCGACTCCGACCCCGACACCGAGGTTCGCGAGGCCGCCGCCAAGCTCCTCGCGGTGCGGGAGGCGCTGGAGGCGGCGGACCAGGGCTGACGGTGCGCGCTGTCAAGACCGCAGCCGGGCGAGCAGCAGCCCGACGGGGACGCTCACCAGCACGATGAGCACCAGCAGCCGGTAGCCGCGCAGCAGCCATCGGTCCAGGCCGGTCCGCCGCGGTGCGGCGCCCCGCACGCTGTGCACGAACAGGGCCAACGTCACCACCAGCAGCCCGCCGCCGACGTCGACGAGCGCGAGGATGCCCAGCAGCGTCCCCAGCAGCACCGCGGCGTTGCCACCGTTCCAGCCGATCACCTGTGCCGCGACGAGCCGCGTCGATGTCCCCGGGGCGAAGACCGCCTGACCGATCCCCAACCCGACCTGCGCGACACCCCCGACCAGCACCAGGTAAGCCGACGCCCACGACGCCTGCTGGGAAGGGGCCGAGGCGGTCACCGCGGCCACCAGCCCGCCGGCGATCACGCACGCGATCCCGATCAGTGCGAACGGCAGCTGCGCCCGAACGTTGCCGGCCGAAACCCGCACGGCGCACCTCCCGTCCCGTTCCCGTAGCGATCCTGATTGAACCGGAAGATGATCCTCCCTATCCGGCCCCCCTCGCTCAGGCTCCGTCGCTCAAGCCGCCGCGGCGACGACGCGTCCGACCGCCGCGTCGACCGCCGCCCGCAACGCGGCGTGTCCCGGCCGCAAGGCGGCGCGGTCGGCGCGGACCTCCACCATGCGCAGTCCGGGCCCCGGCGCGACCGCGGCAGGCAGGTCGGCGAGGTCGGCGAGGTCGGTATGGGCGACGCCTGTCGCGGCACACAGCGCCGCGAGGTCGACCGCGTGCGGGGTGCCGAAGACCCGTTCGAAGGCGCCCGCATGCTCGGGCGCGCCCTGTTCGAGCAGGCTGAAGATGCCGCCGCCCCGGTCGTTGAGCACGATGAGGGTGAGATCGGGCCGGGGTTCGCCGGGCCCGATCACCAGCCCGGTCGTATCGTGCAGCAGCGTGAGATCGCCGAGCAGCGCGTAGGCCCGGCCGGGACCGGCGAGCGCCACCCCGACGGCCGTCGACACCACGCCGTCGATGCCCGCCACCCCGCGGTTGGACAGCAGCCGGACCCCGGCGCGGGGGACGGCGGCGAGCGCGACGTCGCGGATCGGGTTCGACGAACCGAGCACCAGCACCGACCCGCCGGGCAGGCTCGCGAGCAGCGCGCGGGCCAGCCGCGGCCCGCCCGGCGCCGCCGCGCCGTCGAGCGCGGTGTCGAGGGCGGCCGCCGCGGCGGCATCGGCGGCGTGCCAGCGGCCGATCCACTCCCGGGGCGGGCGGAGCGCGGGCAGCGAGCCCGTCGCCCGCACGGTCGCGGCGACGTCGGTCCACGGCGCGCCCGCCGGGTCGTCGACCGCGTACACCGCGACCGCCGGATCGGCCAGCAGGCGCTGGACCGGACGGTGCAGCGTCGGCCGTCCGAGCACCACCACCTGGGCCGGACGCAGCGGCGCCGCGGCCGGCGCGCCCAGCAGCCACGGGCCCGCGCGCAACCCGTCGGCCCAGTAGCCCGAGGACGGCTCGGCGATCAACGGGGCGCCGCCGAGGTCGAGCCCGGGGGGCGCCCCGTGCCCGGCGATCACCAGCGTCGCGGCGCCGGGGTCGAGCGGGAGCGCGGGGGCGCTGCGTCGTCCCGGGACGGCGGCCGTCCATGGACCGCCGTCGGGTCGGCCCTCGAGGGCCTCCGGCCAGCCCGCCGTCCCGTCCGGCACGAGCGGCTCGGCGAACGGCGCGTTGAGGTGCACGGGGCCCGGCGGACCGCCGACCGCACCCGTGGCGGCCGCGACGACGCGGTCGACCACCGACCGCCAGTGGGCCTGCTCACCGGTGGCACGGGTCGCGACGGCGGTGGTCGCGGCCAGCCGGACGGCGGAGCCGAAGATCCCGGGCTGCGTGATCGTCTGACTGGCACCGGCCCCGATCAGCTGCGGCGGACGGTCGGCGGTGAGCGCGATCAGCGGCACGTGGGCGTGCGCCGCCTCCAGCACCGCCGGGTGCAGGTTCGCCACCGCGGTGCCCGACGTCGTGCACACCGGCACCGGTCGTCCCGAGCGCAGTGCCAGGCCGAGCGCGAGGAACCCGCCGGCGCGCTCGTCGATCCGCATGTGCAGCCGCAACCGTCCGGCGGCATCGGCGGCGTGCAGTGCGAAGGCCAGCGGGGCGTTGCGCGAGCCGGGGCACAGCACCGCGTCGGTGACGCCGGTCCGCACCAGCTCGTCGACGATCACCGTGGCCTGCGCCGTCGAGGGATTCACTCCCGCAGCCTATGACCCCCTGTGAGTGCGTAACAGTGTTCTAACACTGTTACGCACTCACAGGGCCTCGTCTACAGGTCGATCAGTTCGAACGCCACGCCCAGTTCGGCGCCGGGTAGCCCGGCCCCGACGGCCTCCGCCACCGGGCGCAGGAACGCCTCGGGATCGGCCATCGCGCCCCTCAGTCCGGCGAGGTAGGCCTGATGCGCCCGCAGGGAGGCCACCGCGCGGTCGAACATCGCGGTGATGTCGACGGCATGACCGGCCAGCGGAGACGCCGCGATCGCCACCCAGCGCACGCCGTCCCACGGTTCACCGGCGTCGGGAAACAGCCACCGGTTGGCGGCGTCCCGCACCGCGTCGAGGGTGGCGAGCCCGACCGCGCGATGGTCTGCCATGTTGAGCCCGCCGCCCGGCCAGCGCTCCCGATGGTTGCTGGTCACCACGAGCTCCGGGCGGTGCCGCCGGATCGCCTCGGCGATATCGCGACGCAGCGGCACGCCGTACTCAACCAGGCCGTCGGGATGGTCGAGGAACTCCACCACCGAGACCCCGACCTCCGCGGCGGCGGCCCGCTGCTCCGCCTCCCGCAGCGGACCGCATTTCTCCGGTGGCAACGTGTCGATGCCCGCCTCCCCGCGGGTGGCCAACAGGTAGGCGACACTGCGTCCCTCGGCCGTCCAGCGCGCGATCGCCCCGGACCCGCCGTATTCGAGGTCGTCCGGATGGGCGACGACGGCGAGCGCGCGGCTCCAGTCGGTGGGCATCGGGGTGTAGCACTCAGGCATACCGGCTCCTCCTCCGTCCGCTCTCCGTCCCACCCTGTCATCAACCGGCCGGCGACGGTGCGTCTCGGTCGACCAGACCTCCGGCGGCTACTGTCTGCACCGACATGAGCGCGACCCTCCACGCCACCGATCTCGCCGCCGGTCACGGGGATCGGGTGCTGTTCTCCGGGCTCGACCTCGTCGTCGCCCCCGGCGACGTCGTCGGCCTGGTCGGGGCCAACGGCGCCGGCAAGTCGACGCTGCTGCGGCTGCTGGCCGGACAGGCCGTCCCCGAGGCCGGGACCGTCACCCTCAGCCCGCCCGAGGCCACCATCGGGCACCTGCCGCAGGAGCCCGACCGTCGCCCCGGCGAGACGGTCGCGGGATTCCTCGCCCGGCGCACCGGCGTCGCCGCCGCGCAGTCCATGATGGACGACGCGGCGGCCGCTCTCGCGGAGGGTCTCGCCGGCGCCGACGACGCCTACGCCGGCGCGCTCGACCGCTGGCTCGCCCTCGGTGGCGCCGACCTGGAGGAGCGGGCCGGCGAGGTCGCGGCCGAGGTGGGCCTCGGCGTCGACCTGGCCACCCCGATGACGGCGCTGTCCGGCGGGCAGGCCGCCCGGGCCGGGCTCGCCGCCCTGCTGCTCTCCCGTTACGCCGTGCTGCTGCTCGACGAGCCCACCAACGACCTCGACCTCGACGGCCTGGAGCGCCTCGAGCGGTTCGTCGCCGGGCTGCGGGGAGGACGGGGAACAGGCACGGTGATCGTCAGCCACGACCGGGAGTTCCTCGCCCGCACGGTGAACCGGGTCGTCGAGCTGGATCTGGCCCAGCAGCAGCTCGGCGTCTACGACGGGGGCTACGACAGCTACCTGACGGAGCGCGAGATCGCCCGCAGGCACGCCCGCGAAACCTACGAACAGTACGCCGACACGCTGGACGGCCTGCGCAGCCGCGCCCTCATGCAGCGCAACTGGATGAGCCAGGGCGTCCGCAACGCTCGCCGGAAGGCCCCCGACAACGACAAGATCAGCCGCAGGACCCGCGTCGAGGCCAGCGAGAAACAGGCCGCCAAGGTCCGCCAGACCCAGCGGATGATGGAGCGGCTCGAGGCCGTCCAGGAGCCGCGCAAGGAGTGGGAGCTGCGGATGACGATCGCCGCGGCGCCGCGTTCCGGGGCGGTGGCGGCCAGCCTGAACGGGGCGGTGGTACGGCGAGGTGGGTTCACCCTCGGCCCGGTCACCGCGCAGGTCGCCTGGGCCGACCGCGTCGTCATCACCGGCGCGAACGGGGCAGGGAAGTCGACGCTGCTCGGCGCCCTGCTCAGCCGCATCCCCGTCGACGAGGGCAGCGCCGGGCTGGGGGCCGGGGTGCGGGTCGGCGAGATCGACCAGGCGCGCGGGCTGTTCCTCGACGACGTTCCGCTGGCCCGCGCGTTCGGCGAGGCGGTGCCGGACTGGTCGGAGTCGCAGGTCCGAACCCTGCTGGCCAAGTTCGGGCTGGCCGCCGCCCACGTCCCGCGGCCGGCCGCATCGCTGTCACCGGGTGAGCGGACCCGAGCCGCGCTGGCGCTGCTGCAAGCCCAGGAGGTCAACCTGCTGGTGCTCGACGAGCCGACCAACCACCTCGACCTACCGGCGATCGAGCAGCTCGAGCAGGCGTTGGACAGCTTCCCCGGAACGGTGTTGCTCGTCACCCACGACCGCCGGATGCTCGACACCGTCCGCATCACCCGACGCTGGTCCGTGGCGGCGGGCCGGCTCACCGAGAGCTGAACGACAAGGGCCGGTGCCCGCACGCGCGCACCGGCCGGTGGTCATCGGACCCCGTGGGGCCTCACCCCTCGGAGGCGCCCTCCGGTGCCTGCGGGGCGATGGCGAAGCGCAGCTCCTCGTTGCCCTCGGCCGTCGTGATCGGTTGGACATCGAGGACCATGTCGTCGAGAACCTGGGCGGCCGTTGCCTCCAGGAAGACCGAGACGCCGTCTCCGGAGAGGACCGTGTCCTGCTCGACCGGCTGAGCCGCCAGCGACAGCTCCAAACCTTGATCGGGGTTCGTCGCCGCGATGCGCAGACCACCCCCTTCCGGAAGATCCGCATTCGCAGTCAGGGACTTGATGGCTTCGGCCGCGTTGTCGGTGATTGCCAACATGCCGACCCACGGTAGGCCCCTTGCCCCGATCACGCTGGGTCTGGTCTTCGGCCCAGGACGCGAGCGGCCAGCTGGGCGAGGTGCATCGGCTCGCGGGTGCCGGCCTGACGCAGCTGGGTACGACAGCTGAAGCCATCGGCGAGCACGGTCACCGCGGGGTCCGCGGCCCGCACGGCCGGGAGCAGGACGCGCTCCGCACATGCCATCGAGACGTCGTAGTGGCCCTTCTCGAAGCCGAAGTTGCCGGCCAGCCCGCAACAGCCCGAGTCGAGCATCTCGGCATCCACCCCGAGCGCGGCGAGCACCGCGGCATCGGTCTCGGCCCCGAACTCCGCGTGCTGATGGCAGTGCACCTGAACCAGCGCCCTCGCCCCAGACGCCCCGACGGAGTCCGGCAGATCGTCGAGATGCCCACCGAGCAGCTCAGCGAACGTGCGAACCCCCTCCGACAGCCGGGCGGTCCACGGTTCGTCGGGCAACAGCTCCGGCCCGTCGGCGCGCAGCGCGGCCGTGCACGAGGGCTCCAACCCCACGACGGGGACGCCCGCGGCTAGCCACGGCTCGATGGTGCGCAGGCTCCGCCGCAGCACGGCGCGCGCCGCGGCGACCTGGCCGGTGGAGGTCCAGGTCAACCCGCAGCACACGGCGCGCGGCGGGATCTCGACCGTGTAGCCGAGCGACTCCAGCACCCACACGGCGTCGACCGCGATCGCCGGGTCGAAGTGGTCGGTGAACGTGTCCGGCCACAGCAGCAGCCGCCCGCGCCGCCCGGAACCGCGGCGCCGGTGCCGCGCCGCGCGGAAGGCCGAGGTGAACGTGCGGCGGGCGATCGGCGGGATCGACCGCTCCGGGGCGATCCCGCCCACCCTCTTCGCCACGGCACCCAGCGGCCCCCGCGCGGCCGCGTTCAGCACGTCGACCATCCGCGCCGGCAGCGCGCCGACCAGCCACAGCCACCGTGGCAACGCGCCCATCGAGTAGTGCGACGCCGGCCGCAGCCTGCCCTGGTAGCGCTGCGCGAGGTACTCGGTCTTGTACGCCGCCATATCGACGCCGACCGGGCAGTCGCGCTTGCAGCCCTTGCAGGACAGGCACAGATCCAGCGCCTCGGCGACCTCGGGCGACTCCCAGCCACCGGTGATCACCTGCCCGTTCGCCATCTCGAACAGCAGCCGCGCCCGGCCGCGCGTGGAATGCATCTCCTCGCCGGTCGCCCGGTAGCTGGGACACATCACCCCGCCCGACGCCGTCACGCATTTGCCGACGCCGAGGCAGCGCCGGGTCGCCCTGGCGAAGCTGCCGCCGTCGTGCCCGAACGCCAGCTGCGGTGTGTCGGGGATGGCCGGCATCCCGACGAAGATCCGCAGGTCCTCGTCCAGCATGGCGGGACGGACGATCCGCCCGGGGTTCATCCGGTCGTCGGGGTCCCAGATGCCCTTGAACTCCGCGAAGCCCGCGATGATCCGCGGCGGATACATCCGCGGGAGCAGCTCGGCGCGGGCCTGGCCGTCGCCGTGCTCACCCGACAGCGACCCCCCGTGCGCGACGACCAGGTCGGCGGCGTCCTCCATGAAGCGGCGGAAGCCCGCGATGCCGCGCCTGGTGAGCAGGTCGAAGTCGATCCGGACGTGCAGGCAGCCGTCGCCGAAATGTCCGTAGTAGACGCCGCGACGGCCGTGGCCGGCAAGCAGCGCGTCGAACTCGCGCAGGTAGCCGCCGAGCTTCTCCGGCGGCACCGCGGCATCCTCCCAGCCCGGCCATGCCTCTCCGCCGTCGGGCAGACGGGTGACGATGCCCGCGCCGTCCTCCCGGATGCGCCACAGCGCCTTCATCGCGGCCGGGTCGCTCACGACCACGCTGGTGACGCCGTAGGATTTCATCGCCGCGGCGACGGCGTGTGCGCCGGCTTCGGCCTCCGCCACCGTCGCGCCGCCGGTCTCGACGTAGAGCCAGCCGCCGCCGGACGGCAGCGCGCGGGCGGCCCGCTCGACCGGGTTGGCCGCGCGCAGCGCCGCGATCAGCCCGGCGTCCATCCCCTCGATCGTCAGCGGGTTGTACTCGCGCACGACCATCACGTGATCCGCGGCGAGATAGGCGTCCGGGAAGCCCAGCACGGCCAGCGCCCGTACCGGCGGCGACTCGACCAGCCGCACCGTCGCCTCGAGCACCGTCGCGCAGGTGCCCTCGGTCCCGACGAGGGCCTTGGCCAGGTCGGCATCGCCGGGCAGCAGTTGGTCGAGGTTGTAGCCCGACACCCGGCGGGTCAGGTCGGGGAACGAGGCGCGGACGTCGGCCGCCAGCCGCTCGCCGAGCGCCCGCAACCGGTCGGGGATCGCGCCGGTGAGCTGCCCCGGACCCAGGCTGACCCGCTCGCCGCGGTAGGTCAGCACGTCCAGCGCGACCACGTTGTCGACGGTCTTGCCCCACGCCACCGAATGCGAGCCGCACGCGTTGTTGCCGATCATGCCGCCGAGCGTGCAGCGGTTGTGGGTCGACGGGTCGGGGCCGAACGTCAGGCGGTGCGGACGGGCCGCGTCGCGCAGGGTGTCGAGCACGAGGCCCGGCTGTACCCGCGCGGTCCGGGCCTGCGGATCGATCTCCAGGATGCCGTTCATGTGCCTGACGAAGTCGAGCACGACCGCGGCGTTGACGGCCTGGCCCGCGATCGACGTCCCGGCGCCCCGCGGCAGCACCGGCACCCCGTGCGCCCGGCAGACCGCGAGGGCGGCCTCGACGTCGGCGTCGTCGCGCGGGGACACCACGCCGATCGGGACCCGGCGATAGTTCGATGCGTCCGCCGACCACATCGCGCGGTGCGCGGCGTCGAAGCGGACCTCACCGGCGATGGCGGCGGCGAGATCCGCGGTCAAGGCACGGGTGTCGGCGGGGGGCACACTCACCCGATCAGTGTGGACCGGGACCCGGTTTCGACGCGGGGGTGGCCGGTTTCGCGGGCGCCGGCTGCGGGTGCCCGTGGCCATGGCTGGGCCCGGCCGCGCCGGTGCCCGCCGAACCCGCACCCGCGCCGGGCAGCGGGTCGCCCGCGCGCAGCGGCGCATCGTGGTAGCGGCCCTCGTGGGCGAGGATCGGGCGCTGGTCCCCGGCCAGCTCCGGGTATTTGGCCTCGAGCCGCTGCCTGCGTTCCCACTGCCGCTGCATCCGGGTGATGTACTCCCGGTCACCGTCGTAGACCCCGCGCCAGGTCTGCGGCATCTGCTCCTTGGCCGGCCCGGGGTCGGCCTGGCCGCCGAGACTGATCCCCGCTGGCATCTTGCGGGTCGCCCCGCCGCAGTCCGGGCACGGCGGCTCGGCGGCGTCGCGGGAGGTCAGCCGCTCGAAGCGGAGCCCGCAGGCACAGCGATAGACGTAGATCGGCATCGTCGCAGGTCCTTCTGTCCTGTGAGTGCGTAACAGTGTTCTAACACTGTTACGCACTCACAGGTGGCTACCAGTTGGAGATGGATTTCGTGAGGATGTCGGCGATGTCGTCCTCGGACGGTGTCTTCGGGCAGGTGGCCAGCAGCCGCTGCTGTTTCATCGTTCCGGGAACGAGATCGGGTACGTCGGCCTCGGTGTAGCCGACGGCGCCGATCCCGCTGGGGATCCCGATGTCGCGCATCAGCGAGATGAGCACCGACGGCAGTTGCTCACGCGGGTCGTTCGTCCTGTCCGCGCGCGGGTCCATCAGCTCCGCGGCCCGCAGATGCCGCTCCGGGGCGGACTCGAAGGAGAACCGGAACGCCTGCGGCGCGGTCAGCGAGACCGACTGCCCGTGCGGGACCATCGGCTCGTCCTGCGGATAACCTGCGGGCCGGTAGTCGCGCACCATCCCGGCGATCGGATAGCCGTTGGCGTGTGGGATGTGCACCCCGGAATTGCCGAAGCCCATCCCGGCGAACGTCGCGGCCATCATCATGTTCGACCGCGCTTCGACGTCCTCCGACCCGCGGTGCACCGCGTCGCGGAAGGACTGCGCGAGCAGCCGCATCGCCTTCTCGCACCACAGGTCCGACACCGGGTTGGAGCCGCAGTAGGTCACCCGCTCCTCGGGCTTCTTGCGGTCGAACGCCGTGTACCACTTCGCCGTGTAGGACTCCACCGCGTGGCAGACGATGTCCATCCCGGCCGACGCGGTGACCTCCGGCGGCAGCGACATCGTCAGCAGCGGGTCGATCACAGCGAGCGTCGGACGCAACCGCCAGTGGCTGATCCCGGTCTTGACCTTCATCGACAGGATGTCGAGCACGCACATCGCGGTGGACTCCGAACCGGTGCCCGCCGTCGTCGGGATCGCGATGAGCGGCTTGAGCTGCCCCGGCGGTGCCTTGGCGGCCCCGATCGGCTTGTTGATGTAGTCCATCAGCTCGCCGGGATGGCTGGTGAGCAGGTTGATCGCCTTGGCGGTGTCGATCGAGGACCCGCCGCCGACGGCGACGAAGCCGTCCCAGGGGCCCTGCGCGCGGGCGTACTCCGTCGCCTTGTTCATCGAGTCGTCGGTCGGCTCGACGTGCACGCCGTCGAAGATCTCCGACTCGATCTCGTAGCGCTTGAGGTTGTCGGCGATGCGCTGCGGCGCCCCGATCGCGCTGATCCCCGGGTCGGTGATGATCAGTACCCGCCGGACACCGTAGAGCGACATCTCGAACCCGACCTCGTCGGCGGCTCCGGCACCGAACTTCAGCGGCGGCGCCCCCCAGGTGAAGATCGTCTCCTCGGTCAGGTCGGCGGCTGTCATGTGTAGGCCCCCTCCGGCACCGTCCGGATCTTGTGGATCTGATCGGGATCATGTCCGAAGATCATCTGAGCTCCGGTCCTCTCCTGGACGCCGCGCAGCTTCTCCACGGAGCGGAACCAATCCTCGAGGTTGTTCACGATCGCGGCGGGGGCGGCGGGCGGGCCGTAGCTGTCCCCCATGTAGACAGCGTCGGAGGTGAAGATCATCGTTCCGGTATCGGGCAGCTCGACCTGCATCGACATGCAGCCGGGGGTATGCCCGGGCGACTCGATCAGCGTGACGCCGGGCAGGAACTCGGCGTCGCCGGAGACCGTCTCGAACGTCACGCCCTCGTAGTCGGTCTTGAGGTGGGCCCCGCTGAACAGCCCGTCGAAACTGTGTGCGAACTCCATTTCCTTGTCATTGACGACCAGTCTGGCGTTGGTGTTCTCGAACATCTTCACGTTGCCGGCGTGGTCGAAGTGCAGATGCGACAGGACCACATAGTCGATCTCGTCGAGGCCGACGCCCATCGTCTTGAGCCGGGAGTCGAGGTACTCCTCGTCGCTGACCGCGTCGTAGGGGAAGAACTCCTGGAAGCCGGTGGGAGCCCAGCGCTGCTCCCAGTCCCGGGGACAGCTGGTGTCCCAGAGGATCTTCCCCCCGTCGGTCTCCACCAGAACGCAGTGCGTGGGCACCTCCGACCACACGATCTTGGCGTCCTTCTCCTGCCGCGGGCGGATGGTCCGCCCCGCCTTGAGCAACAGCCAGGTCAGGTCTGCGTGCATCGCTCCGCACGGGATGACGCTCACTTTGTTCGCAGTTGCCATCGTGGTCCCTTCAGCGCTGAGGGGGTGACCGCGTGTCTGGCACACGCGCCTCGACCGTGGCATGTGGCATGCCACACGTCAATCGGTGGCGACGTGCCGTTGCGTCAACGGTGGCTCGTCCAACCCAGATCGACATCGACGCCGCCCGACTCGGCACCCGCCTCCTGGGAGATGAGCAACTCGGCGGTGTGCTGGAGGTGCGCCCGCATCGCCTCGGCCGCGGCGGCGGCGTCACCCGCCTCGATCGGTTCGAGGATCTTGTGGTGCTCGACGACGATGTCGTCGAGGCTGCGCGAGGCCCGGGCGGTCGACACCCCGCGGCGCAGCACCATGTCGCGAAGGCCGTCGACGAACTCGGCGAGCCGCCGGTTGCCCGACGCCTCCAGCACGACCCGGTGAAACCGCCGGTCGTGCTCCAGCATCCGGAACTCGTCGTCGGCCTTCGCAGCCCGCTCCATCGCCTGGTAGAGCCGCCGCAGCTCCCGGCGCCCCGCCGCGTCGAGCTGTCCGACCGCCCGCCGCGTCGCCGGCACCTCCAGCAGCAGCCGCAGCGCGAAGACCTCCTCGAGATCGTGCAGCGAGGTCTGCAGGATGCGCACGCCGCGATTGCGCTCGAAGCGGACCATGCCCTGCCCGGCGAGCTTGATCAGCGCCTCCCGGACCGGCGTGCGGGAGACCCCGAGTTGGCCGGCGAGGTTCGCGACCGAGTGCAGACTGCCCGGCTGCAGCTCACCGGTGATCACCGCGGCCCGCAGCGCGTCGAGCACCTGGGCATAGACGGTGGACGTCTGCCTGACCTGCTTCATCGTGACCGCCCCGACACGGTCCGGGAGACTGGCATGCCACATACCACCGGTCAAATCGGCCGCATCCGGCCCGGTCGCGGGGGCGCCCCGACGGCGGAAAGTAGGGTCGGCGCCGTGACCGACGCCGTGTCCGAGCTGTTCGACCCCGAGGCATGGAAGGCCGTGCCGGGTTTCGAGTTCACCGACATCACCTACCACCGCGCCGGGGCCGCGGGCCCCGCGGGCGGTACCGTGCGCATCGCTTTCGACCGCCCGGAGGTCCGCAACGCGTTCCGGCCGCACACCGTCGACGAGCTGTACACCGCGCTCGACCATGCCCGGCAGACCTCGGACGTCGGCTGCGTGCTGCTCACCGGTAACGGTCCGTCCCCGCGCGACGGCGGCTGGGCGTTCTGCTCCGGCGGTGACCAGCGCATCCGCGGCCGCACCGGCTACCAGTACGCCTCGGGCGACACCGCCGAGACCGTCGACCCGGCGCGCGCGGGGCGGCTGCACATCCTCGAATGCCAGCGCCTGATCCGGTTCATGCCCAAGGTCGTCATCGCCGTGGTGTCCGGCTGGGCGGCGGGCGGCGGACACTCCCTGCACGCGGTCGCGGACCTCACCCTGGCCAGCGCGGAGCACGCCCGGTTCAAGCAGACCGACGCCGACGTGGGCTCCTTCGACGGCGGCTACGGCTCGGCGTACCTGGCGCGGCAGATCGGGCAGAAGTTCGCCCGCGAGATCTTCTTCCTCGGCCGCGCGTACACCGCCGAGCAGATGCACCGGATGGGCGCGGTCAACGCCGTCGTCCCGCATGCGGACCTGGAGAAGGTCGCGCTGGAATGGGCGGCGGAGATCAATGGCAAGTCGCCGACCGCGCAACGGATGCTCAAATACGCGTTCAACCTTGCCGACGACGGCCTGGTCGGCCAGCAGCTGTTCGCCGGCGAGGCGACCCGGCTGGCCTATATGACCGACGAGGCGGTGGAGGGCCGCGACGCGTTCCTGCAGAAGCGCGAGCCCGACTGGGCGCCCTACCCCTGGCACTACTGACCACCGCCACATGATCGGCATCCGGGTTCGCCGCGGCCCCGCCACCATGACCAGCGTTTCGGAGGCCGGAGCCGCGCATGCCGCGGTCGCGGGCTCCGAAACGGTGTTCATGCCTCGGGCAGGTCGGTCGTGACGGCCCTGGAGGTGGTACCGGTCGACGGCTCACCCCGGGCCGTCGCGCGGCTGGCCGACGCCCTGGGCGCCGCTCTGGACGGCACCGGCCCCGCAGTGGCCCCGGTGGCCGGGCCCGGGGCCGTCCCCGCCGGGGAACCCGCCCCCGGCACGGCGGTGGTGATCGCCACCTCGGGCTCCACCGGACTGCCCAAACACGTCATGCTCACCACCGCCGCGCTCACCGCATCGGCCCGGGCCACCGAGCGGCATCTCGGCGGTCCGGCGCGCTGGCTGCTGGCGCTGCCCGCCGAGCACGTCGCCGGCGTCCAGGTGATCGTGCGCGCGCTGCTGGCCGGGGCGCCACCGGTCGTGCAGGATCTGCACGACGGCTTCCGACCCGCCGAGTTCGCCGCCGCCACCGCCCGGCTGACCGGCGAGGCCGCGGGCGCCCGGCGCTGCACCAGCCTGGTGCCCACCCAGGTGCTTCGCATCCTCGACGCCGGCGGCCCGCCGCTCGACGCGCTGTGCGGCTACGACGCCGTCCTGGTCGGCGGGGCGGCGCTGGACGCCGGCCTGCGCGCCCGGGCCGAGGCCGCGGGCGTCGCCGTCGTCGCCACCTACGGGATGAGCGAGACCGCGGGCGGCTGCGTCTACGACGGCATCCCGCTCGACGGCGTGCGGGTGCGGCTCGACGCGGACGAGCGCATCCTGCTCGGCGGTCCCACCCTCGCCGCAGGCTATCTCGGCAGGCCGGACGAGACCGCCGCCGCGTTCACCGACGGGTGGTTCCGCACCGGCGACCTGGGGCGCTGGGACGGCACCCGGCTCACCGTCCTCGGCCGGGCCGACGACATGATCGTCACCGGCGGGAAGAAGATCGCCCCCGCCGCGGTGGAGCGGGCGCTCGCTGCCCAGCCGGGGGTCGGCGCGGCCTGCGTGGTCGGGCTGCCCGATCCGCAGTGGGGCGAGGTCGTCGGCGCGGCGCTGGTGCTGACCGGGCCCTCCGACCTGGAGCGCCTGCGCGCGGCCGTTCGCGCGGACCTGGGGCGGGCCGCGGTGCCGCGCAGGGTGCGGGTGGTTCCCGAGCTGCCGCTGCGCGGCGTCGGCAAGCCCGACCGGGCCGCCGTCCGCGCGCTGCTGACCGCCGAGAAGGGCGACACGAACAGCGAGGACGCAGACGCCCCGAACCGGTGACACCGAGCACCGCCCCCGAGTGTGCTCACTCTCTGTTTCTTGACCACTACCGGCTCATGCGGTGTGGTTCGCACCTGACGGCACAGGCACCACTGTCGTCACCCGGGTAACAGGTCGCGCGTCATGGGGGTCGCGAGAATGTGGACGAGGCTGCGTACCGCGCTGCTGCTCACCGTCGCGGGCGTGCTGGCCGCCGGCGTCGCGCCGGCCTACGCGGCCGCGCCGCCGCTCACCACCTGGTCGTCGGACCTGCGCTCCGGCGAGGCGGCCGGGGTGACGACACGCGCCGACGCCGTCGTGCTCGACCAGCGCACGGCCCGGCCCATGCCGCCCGGGGCGCATCCGGGGACGGCCGGCCGGACGGCGATGACGGAGGGCGCCCCGGACCCCGACCCCGCCGCGGTGCGCTCGACCGGCCTGCTCACCCTCGCCCCGCACACCCTCGCCCACCCGACCGACCGCGTCGACTCGATGGTCGTCGCCGACCTGCCACCGGGCAGCACCGTGACCGTGGACGTGCGAGGCAGGCGCGCCGGCGGCAACTGGACCGAGTGGATTCCCTCGACGTCGACCGGCACCACCTACCGCGACACCGCGGGTACCGCGACGCTCCCCGAACCCATCACCGAGGTGCAGAGCCGGCTCGTACTGGCCGGAACGCCGGATGCCCGACCGCTGGTCCGGGACCTGCGCCAGGCCGCGCACCCGACGTCGCGGACCACCGCCGCGGCCGTCCCGCGCAAGACGCTCAGCTCCCGGGTCTTCGCCACCAGGGAGGGCCTGGTCGGCGGTACCACGGCCAACGGGCACGTGATCACCGAACGAGACCATTTCGTCGCGCTGCCCTCGCGGCGGGCCCTGTCCCCCCGCGGGACGAGCGACTATTCGGTCAAGGTCTGCACGGCAGGCGGCCGCTGCGCGTTCGCCCCGGTCTGGGACGTCGGCCCGTGGAACACCCGCGACGACTACTGGAACCCCGGCACGGTCCGGCAGAACTGGGCGGACCTCCCGCAGGGTCTTCCCGAGGCCCAGGCCGCCTACCGCAACGGCTACAACGGCGGCAAGGACCAGTTCGGCCGCAAGGTCGTCAACCCGGCGGGGATCGATCTCGCGGACGGCCTTTTCTGGGACGCGCTCGGCCTGCGCGACAACGCCTGGGTGACCGTGGACTACCTGTGGACCGGCTCGGCCCGGTTGGCGGAGGTCGCGGCGAAGGAGAACGTCCCGGTCCGCGCCGCACCGAGCCGGAACGCCGAGCAGGTCGGGATCGCGGTGCGCACGGCCGACGTTCCCGTCGAATGCGTCACGGGCACCGCGCCGAACGCCTGGCTTCGGATCGGCGCCGGCCAGTTCGTCGCCGCGAGCGCGGTGTCCGGCGCCGGTGCCGTCGGGGCGTGTCCGGCCGCCGGATAGGTTGCGCGGGTGGCCACCCTGGCGCAGTGGATCGAAGGTGCCCGTCCGCGCACCCTCCCGACCGCGATCTCTCCCGTCCTCGTCGGCACCGGCGCCGCCATCGGCAGCGGCACCATCGCACCGGGGCGGGCGCTGCTCGCGCTGGTCGTGGCGGTGTCCCTGGTGGTCGCGGTCAACTTCGCCAACGACTACTCCGACGGCATCCGCGGCACCGACGACACCCGGGTCGGACCGCAGCGGCTCGTCGGCTCCAAGGCGGCGGCGCCGGTACAGGTGCGCACGGCGGCGTTCGTCGGGTTCGCGGTCGCGGGGCTGGCCGGGCTCACCCTGGTCTCGCTGAGCCGGCAGTGGTGGCTCCTCGGGATCGGCGTCCTCTGTGTTGTGGGCGCCTGGTTCTACACCGGCGGAAAGCGACCCTACGGCTACACCGGGCTCGGCGAGGTTGCGGTGTTCGTGTTCTTCGGCCCGATCGCGGTGCTCGGCACGGTCATCACCCAGAGCGGTGCCCCCGGGCCGCTCGCGATCGTCGGTGCCGTCGGCGTCGGGGTGCTGACCTGCGCGGTGCTGGTGGCCAACAACCTGCGCGACATCCCGACCGACGAACTGGCGGACAAGCGCACCCTGGCCGTGCTGCTCGGCGACGCCGACACCCGCCGACTCTACGCGGCGATCGTCATCCTGCCGTTCGTCCTCTCGCTGCTGTCCGCGCTGCGCAGCCTGCCGATGGCGCTCGGCCTGCTCGCGCTACCGCTGGGCATCACCCAGGTGCGCCGGGTCCTCGGCGGGGCGGATGGGCGAAAGCTGATCCGGGTGCTGCGCGACACCGGGATCCTGCTGCTGGTGTGGTCAGCCGCGACCGGCGTCGGGCTGGCGCTCGGTGCCCTCGTCTGAGCCCTCGTCCGAGCCCGGCGCCACCTCCCCACGCAGCCGGGCCCGCAGCGCCTCGCGCTCCGCCGAACGTCGCTCCTCGGCGACGGCGATCGCGGCGTCGAGCCTGCCGCGCAGCCCGCGGAACAGGAACATCGACAGCGGCAGCGCGACGATCAGCGCGATCAGCATGGCCAGCAGCAGCGGGACGCCCGCGAACATCAGCAACCCGCCGATGACGGCGACGAGCGCGAGTCGGGCCAGCGTGTAGAGCGCGACGGTCGCGGCCAGCCCTGGTGGGTGATCCCGCCGGGTGCCCGGCGGCTCGGACGCGGGGTTGGACATACCCCGAGGGTACGGCCGCCCGCGGGCCGGGGCGTTGGCGGTGGCACCCCCACCCGGAACCGTCCGATTCGTCCTTTAAGAGCCCTTTACCTTCAGACAACCGTTCGAGTACCCACGGTCCGAGCTGTCACGATAGCCCGGTAATCAACGACCTGGAGGCACGGATGTCGACTCCGACCCAGAACCAGAACGAGCGGCTGCTCACCCCCGGCGAGGTGGCGACCCTGTTCCGCGTCGACCCGAAGACCGTGACCCGATGGGCGTCGGCCGGTCGGATCGGCTCGATCCGTACACCCGGTGGACACCGCCGTTTCCGTGAGTCCGAAGTTCGCGGGATGCTCGCCGAACTCACCAGCGAGGCGACCGTACCCACGCGGGGCTGAGCACCCGGTCGGCCGAGGGAGAGCTCGGTACCCGCCGGGCTCTTCACCCGGATCTTGCCACACCTGGGTTAACCTCGTGCCGGAGGTGGTTGTGATGCTGTTCCTCGTCACGCTCGCGAGTGCCGTGATCATCACGTTGCTGCTGTGGAAGGCGATGAACACCGAACGGAACAGCAGCCGGCCGGGCCTCCGGCACGCGCTGTGGCGGCCATCCGGTGGCGCCGTTCGGTCGCGGGTCAGCGGACCTGACGACGACCCCGATTTCCTGCGTCATCTCGACGAGACCGTCCGGCGCCGGGAGGACCCACCCACAACCTGACGTCAGGACGGGAAGCCGTCGGCCACCGACGCGGCCAGTTCCAGCAGCGCGATCCGGGTCGCCGGATCGAGTCGATCCAGATCCACCTCCGCGCCCTCCTCCAGATGGGCATCGAACGGGACGCGCACGACCGCACGGCACCGCAGTGCGAAATGCTCCGCCACCCGGTCCAGATCCACCCCACCCGCCCGCCGGTGCACGCAGTTGATCACTGCGACCGCGTTGGCCACCAGATCGGCGTGCCCGTGCGCATCCAACCAGTCCATCGTGGCCGACGCGCTGCGGGCGCCGTCGATCGATCCGGACGACACGATGATCAGCTGATCCGCCACCCCGAGCACGCCGTACATCGCGGAATGCATCAGGCCGGTGCCGCAGTCGGTGAGCACGATGTTGTAGAAGTGCTCGAGCAGGTTGACCGTGCGCCGGTAGTCGTCCTCGCTGAAGGCCTCGGAGACCGCGGGGTCCTGGTCGCTCGCCAGCACCTCCAGACGCGAAGGACCCTGAGAGGTGTACGCGCGCACGTCGGTGTAGCGGCGCACGCGCTGGGCGTCGCGCAGCAGGTGCCGCACGGTGGCGCTGGTTTCCAGCGGAATCTTCTGGCTGAGCGTGCCGCGGTCCGGATTGGCATCGACGGCGACGACCCGGTCACCGCGCAGTGATGCGAACGTCGCGCCGAGCGTCGCGGTCATCGTGGTCTTGCCGACGCCGCCCTTGAGACTCAGCATCGCGATCTTGTAGCAGCCCAGGAGGGGCTGGTTGACGCGGGTGGTGAGCTCGCGCTTGCGGATATCGGCGGGGCTCTCCCCCGGATTGATCAGCCGCCCGGACAGCCGATAGACGACCCGGCGCCAACCCGACTGCGGCGGACGCTTCGAGGGGCGCAACAACCGGGCCGAGGACAGATCGGCGGCACCGGCCAGATCGGCCTCCCCGATCCGGGCGCGCTGCGCCTCCTGCGCTGCCACAGCGCCCGGATCGGTCCACCCCGAACCGCTGGGCCGCGGCGGGCGGGGCGACGGGGCCGGGGGTGGCGGAAGCGGCCCAGCCGAGGGCGGCCCAGCCGGCGGCTCGGCCGGGGGCGGCGCGGCCTGCGCCGGGGTCCCGGGCTCGGTGCGCCTGGGTGCACCCGGGCCCGCCCCGTGCGGCGGGTTCGGCGCCTCGAGTTCGGCCTCGAGGTCCTCGACGGAACGCGGATCCGCCGCCCTACCCCAGACCTCGGCGACCGGACGCGCGGGTGCATCGAGGTACTGCCGGGGCGTCGGCCGGGACTCGAACTCGGGCTCCGGGCGCGGAGCGGGCGGCACGGGCGCGCGGTCGCGCGGACGGTGCGTGGCCGACGGCTCGGTCCCCCAGCGCTCGCGGACGTAGCGGCCCACTGAGCCGTCCGGGTAGTCCTGCGGCTCTCGCTCACTCACGTACAGCGACGTTAGTCCCGCCTACGGTCATGGTCGAGATCAGGTGGGC
Source organism: Pseudonocardia asaccharolytica DSM 44247 = NBRC 16224 (assembly GCF_000423625.1). Classification (GTDB taxonomy): domain Bacteria; phylum Actinomycetota; class Actinomycetes; order Mycobacteriales; family Pseudonocardiaceae; genus Pseudonocardia; species Pseudonocardia asaccharolytica. Next base: position 161,601 of record NZ_AUII01000003.1, on the reverse strand, counting down.
GCGATCAGCCGATCCCGGCGTAGGAGTGCAGCCCCGCGACCACCATGTTGATGAAGAACAGGTTGAACACCACGGTGGCCAGCCCCAGAGAGTTGATCCACGCCGCGCGGGTGGTGCGCCAGCCCGCGGTCGCCCGCGCGTGCAGGTAGGCGGCGTAGATGATCCACGAGACGAACGCGACCGTCTCCTTCGGGTCCCAGCCCCAGAACCGGCCCCAGGCCGCCTCGGCCCAGATCGCCCCGGCGATCACGGCGAACGTGAAGATCGGGAACGCCACGGCGGTCACCCGGTAGGCGAGCCGGTCGAGCGCCGCGGCCGAGGGCAGCTTCGCCACCAGGGCCGCGGCCTTCCCTGAGCCGCTGAGCAGGTACAGCAGGCTCGCGACGCCGGCGACCACCAGCAGCCCGGACGCGATCGTCACCGTCGTGACGTGGATGGCCAGCCAGTAGGACTGCAACGCGGGCACCACGGGCGCGGCCTGCGCATACAGCACCGTGCCGCCGAGGAACATCAGGATCCACACCGGCGGCAGCACGAAGGCGCCGGCCAGGCGGAGCGACGGCGACCGGCGCAGCACCACCAGCCAGGTCACCACCACCGCCAGGCAGATCGCCGCGGTGAACTCGTACATGTTGCCCAGCGGCCAGCGCTCGGTCGCGAGCCCGCGCAGCACGATCGACGCGCCGTGCAGCAGCACACCGAGCACGGTGATCGACACGGCCATCCGCCCGAACCGCTCCGAGCCCGAGCGGCCGGCGGGCTCGGCCCCGGCAGCTCCCGCCCCATCAGCTCCGGCCCCGTCGGCCGCATCACCCGCCCCGACCAGCGCCGGTGCGCGCACCGTCTCTCGCGCGGCCACGTACTCCGCCGCGTGTAGCAGGATCGCCAGCGTGTACACGGCGACCGCGCCGAAGAACAGGCGGTCGCTGAACAGCGCGAGGACCGGATCGATCGGCATCAGGTGTCCCCAGGGTGAGTGTCGGGTGGAGGGTCCGTGTTCGATGGGCCCGGCAGGCCGGTGCCCGGCAGGTCGGTATCCAGCAGGTCGGCGCGCAGCCGGTCGAACTCCTCGCCGTAGCCGGCCTGGTCGGTGCGCGCCAGCCCGCCGAGCTCGACGGTGCTGCGTCCGGCCCCGTCCCCGGGGTGGATCCGGACCCAGAACCGGCGGCGTTTGATCGAGAGCGAAAGGCCGAGCCCGAGCAGCACCGTGATCGCGAACACGAGCACGGCCGACTGGCCCGGGTCGTGGCTGATCTGCAGCGACACCCACTGCTGGACGCCGTCGAAGCGCACCGTCGTGCCGTCGTCGAGCGCGACCTGCTCACCCGGCGCGAGGTTGGCCCGCGCCACCCGGACGAGCTCACCGGACTCGACCTTGCTCTGGTCCACCGAGAAGATCGACTGCCCGCGGCCGTCGTCGAGACCGAGGTCGCCGCGCAGGATGTCGACCGCGACCTCCGGGTCACGCAGGTCGGGGAAGACCGAGGTGACCAGCGCACCGCCGGAGCTCGTGGGCGCGAACAGCCCGGTCACCGCGAGCTGGTTCGTGCGCCGCTGCTCGGGATCGGTCACCCCGGGACGCTCGAACTTGGTGGCCCCCTCCGACAGCAGGGTGACCTGGTCGACGGGCTTCCACTGGATCTCGCCGGTGCGCTGCTGGCCGTCGGGCCAGGTCACGGTGAACCGCGGCGCGTAGCCGTGGCCGAGCAGGTAGACCCGCGACCCGTCGATACGCAACGGGTGGTTCACCGCGAGCGGATAGGGCGTCCACCGGTCGGTGTGCCCGGCGGCCAGGTCGGCGGCGGTCTGGTAGCCGATATCGGCCCGGAAGCTGTCCGGCTGGCCGTTGGGCAGGTAGTCGGCCTCGAAGTCGTCGACCTTGACGCAGAACGGGTGGAGCTGGGTGCCGTCGACGCGCAATCCGGCGCGGAACGAGTCGTAGCCCAGAATCGAGGAGTTGCAGAACTGGCCGCCCCCGGTCAGCACGATGACCTGGCCCTCGTAGCCGAAAAGCTTGCCGACCGCGAAGCCGATCAGCAGCCCGACCAGGCTGAGGTGGAACACCAGGTTGCCGGCCTCGCGCAGGTAGCCCTTCTCCGCGGAGACCGTGCGCACTCCGCCGGGTTCCTCCCGCACGGCGGTCCGCCAGCCGAACCGGCGGCCGGCGCCGAGCCGGCCGCGGATCCGCTCGAGCACCGTGTCGGCGTCCGCGTCCAGCACGGCCGATGCGTGGTGCGGCAGCCGGGACAGATTGCGCGGGGTGGCGACGGGCGCGGCCCGCATCCCGCGCAGATGCTCGACGGTCCGCGGCAGCACGCAGCCGACCAGCGAGATCATCAGCAGCAGGTAGATCGCGGCGAACCAGGGCGCGGCGAAGACGTCGAAGAAGCCGAGGTCGTCGAGGATCGGCGCGAGCCACGGGTAGTCGGCGAAGTACTCGTCGACGAGGGACTGGTTGAGTGATCGCTGGGGCAGCAGCGCCCCCGGCAGCGCCGCCACCGCCAGCAGGAACAGCAGTACCAGCGCGGTGCGCATGCTGGTGAGCCCGCGCCAGGTGTTGCGGCCGAACGCCAGCATCCGGGTCGCCGCGGACGGCCTGCGCGGCGGCGGCGCGGCACCCGGCGCCGCCTCGGGCGGCGACGGCGACGCGGTCGGTGGCGAACTCATCGGCGCCTGCGCTACAAGGCCGGGGTGAAGCCGGCGATGGATACCTGAAGCTGCGCGAGCAGGCCGCCCCACAGCCCGGTCACCAGCAGCACGCCGACGGCGACCAGCAGCACGCCGCCCCCGACCTGGATCGCCCGGGTGTGCCGGCGCAGCCAGCCCAGCGCCCGCACGGCGCGGGACGCGCCCAACGCGATGATCACGAACGGCACCCCCAGCCCGGCGCAGTAGGCGAGTGTGAGCACGATCCCGCGCAGTGAACCACCGCCCGTCCCGGCGGCGACCGCGACCACCCCGGCCAGCGTCGGGCCCACGCACGGCACCCAGCCGAGCCCGAAGACCGCGCCGAGCAACGGCGCGCCCCACAGGCCCGCCCGCGGCACCCAGTGCACGCGGCGCTCGTTCTGCAGCGCGGGCAGCAGCCCGACGAACGCCAGCCCCATCACGATCATCACCATGCCGCCCACGCGTTGCAGCACGACCTCGTTGCGCACCAGCGTGTCGGCCAGCCAGACGACCCCGACCAGGATCGTGCCGAACACGGCGGTGAACCCGGCGACGAACAGCGCGGCCGCCCCGGCGACGCGGAACCGGCCCGCCCGGCGGCGAGCCGCCTCGGCGGGGGTCGCGGGCGGGGCGTCGGCGCCCACGAGACCGGCGAGATAGGCGAGATAGCCCGGGACCAGCGGGACCACGCACGGTGAGGCGAAACTCACCGCGCCGGCAAGCGCCGCGACCGCGACCGCGACCAGCAGCGGTCCCGACATCGCGAGGGTGGTCGTGGGGTCCATCGACCACCAGGTTAGGTGTGCCGGCATCCGGCCCGCCCACCGGGTTCTACAAGATGTAGTGGAACCGTACTCACACGGCCGGTTCGGCCGCGAGGCGCTCGACCAGCGGGAGCAGCTCGCTCACCCGGATCTGGGTGAGGTAGACCGCCGCGACCCGATGCCGGCGGTCCAGCACGATCGTCGACGGCACGACGTTGCGTGGGTACCCGCGCAGCTGAAACAGTGCCCGCCCGGGTGGGTCGTAGATCGAGTCGAAGGTCAGCCCGCGGTCTCGGACGAAGTCGGCGGCGGCGGCCCGGTCGTCGCGGACGTCGATGCCCATCATGGCCACCCCGTCGGCCCGGGTCTGGTCGAGCACGAACTGGAGATCGGGCATCTCCTCCCGGCACGGCCCGCACCAGGAACCCCAGATGTTGATCACGAGCACCTTGCCGGCGTGGTCGCCGACGCCGATCGTCTGCCCCGGGTGCAGCAGGCTCTCCCCCGACAGCTGCGGGAGCCTGCTGCGGGACTCCGGCGGGTCGTAGGTGATGGTCATCTGCCCGCCGGGCGCGACGAACTGGAACTCCCCGCCGACGGCGACGGCGTCCTTGCCCGTCGTCGCGCAGCCCGCGAGCAGCAGCAGCGCCGCGATCAGCGTCAGCAGCCGGATCATGCGCCGGTCACCGCCGGGTCGCTCGCGCCGGCCGGCTCGCTGTAGCGCAACCCGGTCAGCTCATGGTCGGTGAACTCGAGCGTGGTCAGCGACGCCAGCGCGCACTGCCTGCGCCGCGGGTCGTGCCACAGCCGCTGCCCGAGCAGGAAGCGACGCAGCGTCCAGATCGGCAGCTGATGCGACACGCATACCGCCTCATGGCCGCCGGCCAGCTCCCGGGCACGGTGTGCGGCGGCGAACATCCGATGGGCGATCCGCCGGTAGGGCTCGCCCCAGGACGGGGTGAACGGGTCGGTCAGCAGCGGCCAGTTCCGGGGACGCCGCAGCGCCCCGTCGCCCACCCCGAACGTCTTGCCCTCGAACCGGTTGGCGGCCTCGATGAGCCGCTCCTCGGTGACGATCTCGACGCCGTGCGTCGCGGCGAGGGGCGACGCGGTCTCCTGCGCCCGCTGCAGCGGCGAGGCGAGCACGACGGTGATGTCGTTCTCGGCCAGCGCCTTGGCGACCTTCTCGGCCTGCGCGAGGCCGTTCTCCGAGAGCCGGAAACCGGGGAGCCGCCCGTACAGCACCCCGCCGGGGTTGTGCACCTCGCCGTGCCGCAACAGATGCACCAGGGTCGTGGTGCTCATGCCGTCGGCTTCGCGGCGGCGGCGGCCTTCGCCGCATCGGGCAGGGCGGACTCGATGACCGCGAACGCGTCGTCGTCGAGGGCCGCGGAGACGAACCACGCCTCGAACGCACTCGGCGGCGGGTACACCCCGCGTTCGAGCAGCGCGTGGAAGAACGCCGGGAAGCGGAACGTCTCGGCCGCCTGCGCGCCGGCGTAGTCATGCACCTCATCGGCGGTGAAGAACACCGAGAGCAGGTTGCCCGCGTACTGCACGCGGTGCGCAACCCCCGCCGCGGTCAGCGCCTCGCCGATCAGCCCGCCGAGCCTGCGCGCGTTGACGTCCAGCGCGGCGTAGACGGCCTCGTCGGCGTGGCGCAGGGTGGCCAGCCCGGCGGCCACCGCGACGGGGTTACCCGACAGCGTCCCGGCCTGGTAGACCGGCCCGGCCGGGGCCAGGTGGGCCAGGTGCGCCGCGGGCCCGCCGAACGCCGCCGCGGGCAGCCCGCCCGACATCACCTTCCCGAACGTGTAGAGGTCGCCGGGCACGCCCTCGAGCCCGTACCAGCCGGCCGGGGAGACCCGGAAACCCGTCATCACCTCGTCCATCACCAGCAGCGCGCCGTGCTCGCGGGTGATCTCGCGCAGGCCCGCGTTGAAGCCCGGCCGGGGCGCGATCGCGCCCATGTTGCCCGCGGCGGCCTCGGTGATCACGCAGGCGATCTCGGCGCCGCGCTCGGCGAATACCGCGCGGACGGCATCGAGGTCGTTGTAGGGCAGCACGACCGTGTCCGCGGCCTGGGCCCCGGTGACGCCGGGGCTGGTCGGCAGTCCGAGCGTCGCCACCCCCGAGCCCGCCTGAGCCAGCAGGGCGTCGACGTGGCCGTGGTAGCAGCCCGCGAACTTGACGATCACCCGACGGCCGGTGATGCCGCGGGCCAGCCGGATCGCGCTCATCGTCGCCTCGGTTCCGGAGTTCACCAGCCGGACCTGCTCGACGGGCGCGACCCTGGCGATGATCTCCTCGGCGAGCTCGATCTCGGCCGGGGTCGGGGCGCCGAACGACAGCCCGTGGCCCGCCGCCGCGCGCACTGCCTCGACGACGGCCGGATGCGCGTGCCCGAGGATCATCGGGCCCCACGAGGAGACCAGGTCGACGTAGCGGACGCCGTCGGCGTCGGTCAGCCACGGCCCGCGCGCCGACACCATGAACCGCGGCGTTCCCCCGACCGCGTTGAACGCCCGGACCGGGGAGTTGACCCCGCCCGGGATGGCCCTGCTCGCCCGCTCGAACATCTGGGCGGAGGCCTGCGCAGCAGGCGGGGCGGGGGTGGAGGGCGAACTCGGCGACGAACTCACGGCCACCAGTCTCGCAGCCGGTCGGTGGTGTGGGTGGCCGGGCCCCTACCGGCGGGGGGCAGTGAAGAACTGGTTCGACGGCCGCAGGTAGAGCAGGACGGTGCCGCCGACGCACAGCACCAGGATCGCCACCAGAATGCCCTGGCTCGCCGCGTCCACCCCGCTGGACATGCCCAGCAGCAGCAGTATCGCGAAGCCGGCCGTCATGATCGTGACGACGATCCGCGACCAGTTGCGGCCGAGGAACGCGAACACCGCGAACAGCACGTAGAGCAGCGCCACCGCCAGCATGGCCCCCGCCAGTGCGCGGAAGACCCCGATCAACTGCTCCGGGGTCACCCCGGCCTCGGCCATCGCCGCGTCCAGGTTGAGCTCCGGCGGCAGGGCGTCCAAGTTGATCGGGATCGTCAGGAACAGCACCCCGCTCACGATGAACGGCAGCGCGCTGAGCGCCAGCAGCACCAGCGCCAGCACGACCGTGGGCGGCCGGGAGACCGGCTGCACCTGCTCGTCGAGGCCGGCCGGCGTCGCGGCATAGGGGTTGTACGGGTACTGCCCGCCGTAGGGCGGCTGACCGTACTGACCGTACTGACCGGCGTACGGCTGCTGGCCGTACTGGGACGGGTCGTACGGGGGCTGGCCGTAGGGTTGTTGGCCATACGGGTACTGGCCGTAGGGTTGCTGCCCGTATTCGGGGTACTGGCCGGTGCCCGGGTGCTGGACGCCCCCGGGCTGCCCTGTCTCCTGCTCGCGGCGCTGCTGCTCGCGACCCGGATCGGCCGGCCGATCCGGGTGCTGGCCAGGCTGGCCCTGCGGGTCCGGCGGTGTGCTCACTGCGCCACCGTATGGCTGATCAATCGATGTGTCCAAGCGGGGACACCGTGGGCCTCAACGCCGGTGATGGATGTCCTCCGACATGCGGACCACAGCGTAGTAGAACTCGAGCGTGATCCGGAACAGCGTCAGGTAGAACAGGTACACAAGTGCCCCGCCAAGGATCGCCAGCAGACCGAGCCCGAAACTGTCGAGGAATCCCGTCACGATCGCGGCGAGATAGGCGAGTGTCAGGACCACCGTCCCGATGATGTAGACGACCTTCACCACCGCGGGCGTCGCGAACCGGTTGAAACCGAAGTCGAACAGAGCCGTGAAGAACCCTCTGGCCTGGTCCTGCGGGTTCCCGAAACCGGAAGGGCCGGTCGGGCCGCCGTATCCGGCCGGCGGGCCGCCCGGGCCGCCGGGCCCCCATCCGGGCGGCGGCTGCTGACCGTAACCCCCTGGGTAGGGCTGCTGCCAGCCACCGCCGGGCTGCGAACGGTCGTCGGGGGAAGCGGGATCATGGGTCATCAGAGTTGCACCAGGAGACCGCCCGCTTCAGCGGGCGGCGGACTGGTGCTCCCTCCCTTCGCGAAGCTGTGGGTGGGTCGTGGGACGGTGCGGGCGTGCGGTTCCGGATGTACCCCACCCGCGAGCAGGAGCAGGCCCTGCTCGCGCACTGTGGGCACGCCCGGTACGTATGGAACCTCGCGGTCGAACAGCTGGGCTACCGCACCCGCGGGCAGATGAGCAACGCCGATCTGAACACAGCCCGGAACATCGCGGCCGGACGGGCCGTGACCGCGCGGGGAGCGGCGGGGATGCCCACCGCGGTGAACCGCGAACCTCAGCACCGCGCACCCCTTCCCCGGTGGCGTAGCGGCCGGAACCCCCCGCCGTCCGGCGGGGGAGGACGTCAACGCTCTCCATCTCCAGCCCGGCCCGGCCGAGTGATCACTTCGACCTCAGCGGCGCCGATCCGGGCACGGGGCCCGATCACCGGAAGTACCCATTCACGTTCGGGCGGAACATCAGGTACAGCGCGGCGGCGATCAGCGCCAGCTGAACAACGTTGAGCAGCAGCGTCAGAGTCGTGTAGAGCCCACCGTAGACCGCGGCGGCCAGCCCGAACGAGGCGAACAGCCCGACCACCCCGAGCACCAGACCGATACCACCGAGCACCGCGATCGTCGTGCGTGCCCAGCTGCGGCCCGCGCGCATCTGCACGGCGACGAACACGGCCAGCCCGTAGATGATCAAGGTGATGATCAGGCTGAAAACCGAGCCGCCGAGCCCGTAGCCCCCCGACAGGTTGGACAGCAGCATCGCGGTGAACACCAGCCCGACGATCGACGACAGCACGCCGATCGCCAGCGCCACCATCAGCGCGCGGAACGCCTGGTGCACCTCCTTGGGCGGCCGGGCGTCGGCGTAGGCGGACCTGACCGCGGCGATGCTGAGCCCGGAGCCGCCGGGTGGCGGTGGGTGGGCCCCGGGCGGTGGGCCGTATCCCGGAGGGGGCCCGTGACCGGGCTGCCCGTACCCGGCGGGCGGTCCGTAGCCGGGCTCGGCTCCCGGTGGAGGGCCCCATCCGGACGGTGCACCAGGCTGCGGATAGCCGCCCTGCTGCGGGGCGGGTGTCCCGTATCCCGGCGGCACGTTGTGCGGAGCCTGCCAGTCGGGCTGACCCTGCCAGCTCGGGTCGGGAGGAGTCGTCACGACGAAAGAACGTAGAGCCGCGGAACCGGTCATGTCCACGAAAGCGCGACAACCGGTCACCGCCGTGACAGGCCCGTTACCTCGGGTCCCGCGGGGGAACATCCGTGCCGACGCCGCCGCGCACCGTCCGGCCAGGCCGGCGGCGTCATCCCAGACGTTCGGCGACCTCGGTGGCCCAGTACGTCAACACGATATCGGCGCCGGCCCGGCGGATACCCGTCAGCGTCTCGAGGATCGTCCGCTCCCGGTCCAGCCAACCGTTCGCCGCGGCCGCCTCGACCATCGAGTACTCCCCGGAGACCTGGTAGGCGGCCACCGGGACATCGGCGTTCTCCGCGACGGCGCGAAGCACGTCGAGGTAGGCCATCGCCGGCTTCACCATGACCACGTCCGCGCCCTCGTCGAGGTCGAGGGCGAGCTCGCGCAGCGCCTCCCGGACGTTGGCGCCGTCCTGCTGGTAGGTCTTGCGGTCGCCGCGCAGCTGCGACTCCACGGCCTCCCGGAACGGTCCGTAGAACGCCGAGGCGTATTTGGCCGTGTAGGCGAGAATACCGGTGTCGGCGTACCCGGCATCGTCGAGCGCGCCCCGGATCGCGCCCACCTGCCCGTCCATCATCCCGCTCGGGCCGACGAGATGCGCCCCGGCCGCCGCCTGGGCCACCGCCATCTCCGCGTAGACGGCGAGCGTGGCGTCGTTGTCGACCCGGCCCTGGGCATCCAGGAGACCGCAGTGGCCGTGGTCGGTGAACTCGTCGAGGCAGGTGTCGGCCATCAACACGGTCGCGTCACCCACCTCGGCGCGCAGGTCGCGAAGCGCGACGTTGAGCACGCCGCCGGGGCCGGTGCCGCCGCTACCGGCGGCGTCCCGCTTCACCGGGACACCGAAGAGCATCAGCCCGCCGACCCCGGCCGCGACCGCCTCGGCCGCGGCCTTGCGCAGCGAGTCGCGGGTGTGCTGGACGACACCGGGCATCGACCCGATCGGCACCGGCTCCGCGGCGCCCTCCTTGACGAACATCGGCAGCACGAGATGCCGCGGTCGCAGATCGGTCTCGGCGACGAGCCTGCGCATCGCGGGCGTCGTCCGCAACCGGCGCGGGCGCTGCGTGGGAAAGGCCATCGCCCCAGCCTACGGCTCGTGAGCGGCGAGTACCGCTCCAGCGGTACTCGCCGCTCACGGGCGCGTCAGCGCCTGCGCGCCTTGACCTTCCGCGGCGGGGGCAGGGCGCCCTCGGCGCGCAGCCGGGCGGCGTGTGCGGCCAGCGCGTCCACCAGGGTCGGGACCCGAGCCTCCTCCGGCTGCACATCGACGCGCAGGCCGAACTCGCGCGCCGTCTCCGCGGTGGCCGGGCCGATGCAGGCGACAAGCGTGCGGGCGTGCGGCTTGCCGGCGATCCCGACCAAGTTGCGCACCGTCGACGAGGAGGTGAAGCAGACCGCGTCGAAACCACCGCTCTTGATCGCCTCCCGGATCGGCGCGGGCGGCGGCGCTGCCCGCACCGTGCGGTACGCGGTCACATCGTCGATCTCCCAGCCGCGCTCGCGCAGCCCGGCCGCGAGGGTCTCGGTGGCGATATCGGCGCGCGGGAGCAGCACCCGGTCGACCGGATCGAGCACGTCGTCGTACGGCGGGAAGATCTTGAGCAGACCCTCCGAGGTGGACTCCTGGGCCTCCTCGATGTTCGGCACCAGTTCAGGGGTGATCCCGAAGCTGCGCACCTTCTCCGCGGTCGCCGTGCCGACACAGGCGATCTTCACCCCGGAGAAGGCGCGGGCGTCGAGGCCGAACTCGGCGAACTTCTCCCAGATCGCCCGGACGGCGTTGGTCGAGGTGAACACGACCCACTGGAAGCGGCCGTCGACAAGGCCCTTGACCGCGCGCTCCATCTGGGTGGGTGAGCGCGGCGGCTCGACCGCGATGGTCGGGACCTCCTCGGAGATCGCGCCGTGCACCCGCAGCCGGTCGCTCATCGCCCCCGCCTGGTCCTTGGTCCGCGGCACCAGAACCCGCCAGCCGTACAGCGCACGCGACTCCCACCACGACAGCTCACCCCGCCGGGCGACCTCCGGGCCCAGCGTGAGGACCAGCGGGCCCTCGAACTCGGCCGCGTCCGCGGCCATGGCGGCCAGCGTGGTCTCGACCGTCTTCTGGGTAGCCGCGGTGCCGCGCACGGTGACCGCGACGGGGGTCTGCTCGGCCAGCCCGTGCTCGGTCAGCGCGCCCGCCACCTCGGAGAGATGCGACGGGGCCGCGTGCAGCACCAGAGGGCCCGGGGCGGACGCCAGCCGCGCCCAGTCCACCCCGGCGCGGACGTCGGCCTCGACATGCGCCGAACCCAGCGGAACGCCGGCGTAGGCGGGCACCGCGGTGCCCGCCGGGACACCCGGCACCACATCGAAGGCCACCCCGGCCTTGGCGACGGCCATGGCCTCCTGCACGACGGCGTCGGCGGTCAGCGGGTCACCACCCACGAGCCGGGCCACCGGGCGGCCCGAGGTGGCCTCGGACACGAGGTCGCGGGCGACGTCGCCGGGCTGGCCGACGGCGGGCCGCACCTCGGCCCCCTCGGCGACGAGGGCGAGGATCGCCTCCGGGACATCGGGGTCGGTGACCACGAGCGGCGCGCCGGCGAGCACGTCCCGGGCACGCACGGTCAGCAGCCCGGGGTCGCCGGGGCCGCTGCCAACGAAGGCGATCCGACCCGGGGTTGCGGTTGCTCGGTTCATTCGTCAACTCCAGATCCAGCGTTCTGCGGGCGCCCGGCCGTACCAGGCAGGATCTCGGCGCCCATGTCGAGAAGCTCGGCGGCCAGCGCCGCGCCGAGCTTCTCGGCGTCGTCCATCTCTCCCATCGCGGAGGCGCGCACCAGCCCGCCGTCCGCCGTACCGACCACCGCGCGCAGCGAAAGGCGGTCGACCGCCCGACCCTCGTCACTCTCCCCGGCGGAGCCGGGTGTCGTCTCCCAGTCGGACACCACGTCGGCAAGCGCGCCGACCGGAGCGCTGCAGCCGGCCTCCAACGTCGCGAGCACCGCCCGCTCGGCGCTTGCCGCGGCCCGTGCCGCGGGATCGTCGAGCGTCTCCGCGAGGAACCGGGCGAGTTCGTGCTCGGCGCTGCCGGGCGCACCCGCCCGGCATTCCACGGCCAGCGCACCCTGTGCGGGGGCCGGCAGCATCTGCAGCGGGTCGAGCAGCTCGGATGCCTCGTTCACCCGGCCCAGCCTGCGCAGCCCGGCCGCGGCGAGGACCACGGCGTCGAGCTCGCCCGAACGCACCTTCTGGATCCGGCTGTCGACGTTGCCCCGGATCGGGACGATCTCCAGCCCCAACCCCAACGCCCGCAGCTGGGCCGCCCGCCGCGGCGAGCCGGTGCCGACTCGCGACCCGGCCGGAAGCTCGCCGAGCACCCGGCCGTCGCGAGCGACCAGCGCGTCGCGGGGGTCCTCTCTGGCCGGCACCGCGGCCAGCACGAGCCGCGGGTCGGAGGCGGTCGGCAGATCCTTGAACGAGTGGATCGCCACGTCGACCTCGCCGGCGGCGAGTGCGTCGCGCAGCGCCGAGACGAACACCCCCACGCCCAGCTCGGCGACCGGCGCCGACGACTGGTCGCCCGGCGTGGCCACCGGCACCAGCTCGGTGGGCCTTCCCGCGGTGCGGATGCGATCGGCGACCCCTCCTGCCTGGGCCATCGCGAGCGCGCTGCCGCGGGTGCCGACCCGCAACGGCTGGGTCTGCGACATCGGGCTCATCGTCCGGCCTCCTCATCGCCGGGCGCGAGCTCGGCCTCGATCGCGGCCAGCACGCCGTCCCCGCTCAGCGGGGTGGCGACGGCCGCGGGGGTCTGTGGGTCAAGCTCGAACAGTTTGCGCAGCGCCAGGGCGTAGCTGCCGCCGTCCGGGCCCTCCGCCAGCCGTTTGACCTGCACCGTCGGGGTGTGCAGCAGCTTGTCTACGACGCGGCGGACGGTGCGGGTGAACTCCTCGCGCACGTTCTCGTCGAGATCGGGCAACCGCGCCGACAGCCGCAGCAGCTCGGCATCCACGACCTCGGAGGCCCGCCTGCGCAGCGCGGTGACGGTCGGGGTGACCTCGGCGGAGCGCTGCGCCGCGAGATAGGCCTGCGTCTCCTCGGCCACCATCGCCTTGGCCGCGGCGACGGCGCCCCCGCTGGTTCCGCGGGTGAGCCTGCGCTGCAACGTGATGAGGTCGATGACGGTGACCCCCGGAACGGTCGCGACGCCGGGATCCACGGCGCGCGGCAGCCCGAGGTCGCAGACCGCGAGCGGCCGGTCGGGGCGCGCCGCGGTGGCCTCGGCGACCGTGGCGCGTTCGACGACGGCGCCGATCGCGCCGGTGGCGGCCACCATCAGGTCGGCGTCGACCAGCTCGGAGGTGAGGTCGGCGAGCCGCCCGGCGCGGGTGGGCGTGCCCTGGGCGGTGCTCTTCTCGGCAAGCCGATCGGCCCGGTCCGGCGTGCGGTTCAGCACGACGATCTCGGCGGCCCCGCAGCGGCGCAGGTGCGCGGCGGCGAGCGCGCCCATCGCACCGGCCCCGACGACGACGGCCTTGGTGCCGGCGAGATCCCCGACGGTGCGGCCGAGCACCCGTGCGGCGTCGACGAGCACCTCGGAGACGACGGACGCGCCCGCGGCGTCGATCCCGGTGCTGGCGTGCACCCGCTTGCCGACCCGCAGCGCGTGCTGGGCCAGCTCGTGCAGCGCCCGACCGACCGAACCGGCCTCGTCGGCAGCCGCGTACGCGCCGCGCAGCTGGCCGAGGATCTGCGACTCCCCGACCACCATCGAGTCGAGGCCGGCGGCGACGGACAGCAGGTGCGCCACCGCGGACGCGGCGTAGTGCACGTAGAGGTGCTCGGTGAGCTCGGCCAGCGGAAGGCCGGTGTGCCTTCCGAGCACCGCGGAGACGTCCGCGAGACCGCCGTGGAACGCGTCGACGACCGCGTAGACCTCGATCCGGTTGCACGTCGAGAGCAGGACGACCTCGCTCACGTGCTCGCCACGCAGCATCTCGTCCAACAGCTTGGCGACGTCCTCGCCGCCCACAGCAGCCCGTTCCAGCACTTCGACGGGCGCGCTGCGGTGCGACATCCCGACCACCAAGACGCTCATCGCACTCCCTCGCCGCGCTCAGGAAGCATCCCACGCAGGAGCCAGGTCATCGACTCGCTCGCAAGCCTGCTCACCGGGGCAGCACCACCGATCCGTTCGTCGCACCCTTCGCCGGCTCGGACCCGTCCGTACCCGCGACCCGTCTGCGCGCCACGTGGAATGCCAGGATCTGCAGCTCGACCGCGAGGTCGACCTTGCGTACCTCGACCCGATCCGGGACCTGGAGCACGACGGGCGCGAAGTTGAGGATGCACTCGACGCCCGCGTCCACCAACTGGTCGCAGACCGCCTGTGCGGCCGAGCCGGGTGTGGCGATCATGCCGATGGTCACCCCGCGCGCGGCGCACACCGCGGAGATATCGCGTACATGATCGACAAGGATGCCGTTGATGCGGATGCCGACGATATCGGGGTCCACGTCGAACATCGCCGTCACCGGGAAGCCACGACCGCCGAACCCGCCGTAACCCGCCAGCGCGTGGCCGAGGTTACCCACCCCGATCAGTGCGACGGCCTGTTTCTGGTCCAGCCCCAGCGTCCGCTCGATCTCGTGGTGCAGCGGCACGACCTCGTAGCCGACTCCCCGGATGCCGTAGGAGCCGACGTAGGACAGGTCCTTGCGGAGCTTGGCGGAGTTGACGCCGGTGGCCGCGGCGAGCTCCTCGCTGGACACCGTGTCCGCGCCCTGCTCGGCGAGCTCACCCAGGATGCGCAGGTACACGGCCAGCCGCGCGACGGTGGCCTCGGGAATCGAGCGCGCCAGCTTCGCGGCCGTCCGGGAGGCGCCGCCGGCGCGGGCCGAGGAACCTGCGTGCGATCGCAACGTCACGCTGGCGTCTCCTCGAGTTCGTCCGTTCTCTACGGTCCGCGACAGGATGCGGATCGGGCGCAGCAGGCGAGACCCGGGAGCGACCGGGGCCTGTGGGCTGGCGTCTGAGGAACACGGTAGCCGCTTGTGAAGGCACGCACAAAGTAGCGATCTTGGTCGCGGTCCGGCCCGGTGGTCGGGGCCCTCGAAAGGGGCCGGTGACCGCCCGGCAACAGCCGTTCACCGCCCGTTTCGACGCGCTCCGGAGGGTCATTGGGCAGCTCGGCGCCTCACTCGTGACCCAGGCCGCAGTCGCGGGCCTGCCGGGTGTGGTGTTCATCGCGTTCGTCAGCCGGCCGGGACGAGCACCTTGTCGATCACGAAGACGGTCGCGTTGGCCGTGGGAATGTTGCCGCACAGCACAGTGGCGATCGCGCCCGCGCCGTCGGTCGGGGTCGGCGCGGCCGCGGTCCCGCCGATCCGCACGGTACCGCCCGCGAGCTGGGTGACCCGGCCCGCGGCGACGAGGTCCGCGGCGGTGTGGCGCCGGGGAACCACGTGCGAGGACAGCAGCGCATCGAGCTCGTTCGGGCTGTCGAGCAGGGTTTCGAACCGCTGGTCCCCCAGCTGCGTCCGCAGCGCGTCGAACGCCGGGTCGGCCGGTGCGAAGACGGTGACTCCCTCCTGGGTGTCGAGCGCGTCAGCCAGCCCCGGGACGGCGTCGACCGCGCCTGCCAGCGTGGTCAGCAACGGGTTGGCGGCGATCGCACCGGCCACCGGCTGCGCGCTCGTGGCGGCCGGCGAGCCGGGAGCCTCCCCCTGCGGCAGCCGGTCGCACTCCGGGCCGAACACGTCGGCGCTCGTCGTCACGCCGTCGCCCGACCTCGCCGGCTGCGGGGCCTCGGCCTGCGCCGTGACCGGTGGCGGGTCTGCGGCGGCCGTGGCCGCCGCCGGACCGGTGGCCGCGTCGGAACAGGCCGCGAGGCCGCAGACCAGAGCCGCCAGCACGCCGGTTGCCGCCCATCGCCGAACCCTCCGCACTGGTGGTACCTCCTCGGTCAGCAGGCCAGCGCGGCCCGCAGCCGCGCCTCCTCCACCCGCCAAAAGCCGTGCTCCCGGCCGTCGACCATGATCACTGGAACCCGGTCGCCGTACTCGGCGCGCAGCTCGGCCTGCCCATCGACGTCGACCGCGACCCAGCCGACGCCGAGCTCGTCGCAGATCCGTTCGACGTCCGCCTCCGCCGCCGTGCAGGCGGTGCACCCGTCGCGGGTCAGCACGGTGACCCGGGGTCCATCGGACATGTTCTCCCCTTTTCCCGAGGGCGTTCACAGCCGGCGGCGCGCGACCTTGCCGGTCGGGGTCCGCGGCAGCGCGTCGACGAACGTGATGACCTCGGGCACCTTGAAGCGGGCCAGCCGGGCGGCGCAGTGCGTGCGGATCTCGTCCTCGGACAGTCCGCTTCCCTCGGCCCGCACGACCACGGCCTTCACCGCCTCACCGGTCCGCTCGTCCGGGATGCCGACGACGGCCGCCTCGACGATCGCGTCGAGCTCGGCCAGTACCTGCTCGACCTCGCGCGGGTAGACGTTGAAGCCGCTGACGATGACGAGGTCCGACGACCGGTCGACGAGATGCAGGTCGCCATCGGCGTCGAGGTACCCCACGTCGGGGGTGCGGAACCAGCCCTCGTCGTCCGGGCCACCCCACCCATCGGGCCAGTACCCGGAGAACAGGTTGGGGCCGCGCACCGCGATGAGCCCGGTGTCCTCCGCGGGATCGGACAGGACGTCGCCCTGTTCGTCGGGTTCGCGCTCGGCCAGCGCCACGCCGTCGGTGTCGACGAGCCGCAGCTCGATGCCGGGCAGCGGGCGGCCGACCGAACCGGGTTTGGCCGTCCCACCGACCAGCGTGCTGGTGAGCACCGGCCCGGTCTCGGTCAGCCCGTAGCCCTCGAAGATCTCCAGCCCGGTGACCGCCCGGAACTCGGCCAGCCAGCCCGCGGGGAGCGGCGCCCCGCCGGCGGTGCACAGCCGGACCCCGGCGAAGGCCTCGCGCAGCTTCCCCGCGGGCAGGTCGAGCAGCGCCCGGTACATCGAAGGCACCCCGGCGACGCCGCTGACCCGGTGCCGGACGAGGGTGTCGAGCACCTGCTCCGGGTCGAACCGCTCGGTGAGCACGACGGTCGCGCCCGCCCAGCACACCTGCAGCAGGCCGGCGCCGAGACCGAAGATGTGGAACAGCGGCAGCGTCAGCAGCACCCGGTCGACGGGTGTCACGGGGCTCGGGCGCAGCGCGGCCGTCTGCTCGCGGTTGACCAGCAGCGCGCGATGCGACAGCTGCACGCCGCGGGGCACGCCGGTCGTCCCGGAGGTGTAGACGAGCAGGGCGACCGCCTCGCCGCCGCGCTGCCCACCCGACGGGACGACGACCTCCGGTGCGCCGCTCACCGATGAATCCGGACCGCTGCCCGAGACCGGGCCGGAAGCCACGTCCGGCGCCGGCAGCCATCGGGCGCCGAGGCCGGAACCCGCCGCGGCGGCCAGATGCCCGCCGGGATCGGCGACGATCACGGTCGGCATGCATTCCCGGGCGATGATGTCCAGCTCGCGCGGCGCGGCGGACGGCCCGACGGGGACCACCACGGCATCGGCCCGCAACGCGCCGAACAGGGCCACGCAGAAGGCCGCGCCGTTGCCGAGCAGCACCACGACCCGGTCGCCGGGGCCGACGCCCGCCGCGCGCAGCCTGACCGCTTCGGCCGCCGCGGCCGCGTCGAGCTCGGCCCAGGTCAGCGTGAGCTCGGCGGTCACATCGACGACCGCGGGGTGGTCGGGGGTCCGCTGCGCGACCCACCCGACGAGGTCCGCGAGATGCGTCGGGCTGGTGAGTGCCGCGCCACCGCCCCGGGGCACGGATGCGCTGTCTGCGCCGTTCACGGCGGTCTCCTCGGCTCGACAGGGTCGACGGGTGGCGCCGCGAGTGTGTCACGGACCGGGGCGGGAGGGTCGCCGCGTGCACCGAGCCGACCCCCGGTGCGTGACGGCAGACACGCTCGGGCACGATGACGCTGACCGCGCGTAGTCAGCCGCTCACCGGGAACGGAGGGATCCGACGGCACGGTGCGGCAGGGGCCGCCTAGGCCGTTTGTATGCTCCGCCGCTACACATGATCTAACGCCCGGACCCTGCGGTTCGACGCGAGCCTCACCCAAGGGAGTGGCATGCAGCCTGTTGTCGCCAGCGCACCGCCGGCCTTCACGCCGTGCCTCGCCCCGCACCGGGCCCGCCGGGAGCCATGACCCGACCGATGCGACCGCAGCGGCTGCTCCGCACCGAACCCGTCCGCCCTCGGGGGAGCGCGGACGCACACCTGCCTCCGCCTCCGGCGCCCGGCGGATCTGCTGACCACCTCGAAGCCGCCCAGGGCCGCGGCGGCCCCCGACCGTCCGAAGGATTGCCCCCCGGCGCGCCGATGCCGCTCCCCCGCCTTCCCCGCGGCGACGACAGGGTCGACGGCCGAATTGACGATCTTGCCGCGCAGCCCGGCGCCGCCCCGCTCGTCGCGCCGCAGCGGCAGGCCACCCCTCCGGGCGCCGATCCGGGACCGCAGCGGGCGGAGCGCGCCGCAGGGGCTGCCCCCGAACCCGCCGCATCCGCCGAGAACGGCGGTTCCTGGGCACTGGTCAAGGCCTGCCAGGCGGGTGACATCTCGGCCTTCAGCGAGCTGTTCGACCGCTACCACGAGGTCGTCTACCGCTATGTGCTGTTCCGGACGGGCGACCGCACGCTGGCCGAGGACATCACGCAGGAGACCTTCGTGCGGGCCCTGCGCCGAATCAGCTCGGTGAGCTATCAGGGCCGCGATATCGGCGCCTGGTTCGTCACCATCGCCCGCAACCTGATCTTCGACCACGTCAAGTCCAGCCGGTACCGGTTGGAGTCGACCACCGCCGAGATCGTCGACTACGCCCCGAGCATCAACGGTCCCGAGCAGCAGGTGCTCACCAACGCGACCAACGACGAGCTGCTGCGTTGCATCGCCAAACTCAACCCCGACCAGCAGGAGTGCATTCAGCTGCGCTTCCTCCAGGGCCTGTCCGTCGCGGAGACCGCGCAACTCATGAACCGCAACGAGGGCGCTGTCAAGGCCCTTCAGCACCGCGCGGTCCGCCGGCTCGCCCAGCTGCTTCCGGACGGCATCCGATGAACGCGAACGACATCGTCCGGTCGACCCGCGGCGTTACGCGAGCGACGAATGAACAACTCGATGCGGTGAACGGTCCGTTCCCCGTAACCCCGGGCCGGCAGCCTCGTTGTGCGGGTATACGTCAGCAATGCGCAGTGCTCGACGACGGCGCAGGGATGCAGTGAGGACGGCCAACATGCCCGCGGGACAGGGCAAGGACGAACAGCGGTTCGCCGCGGACGAGGACGCCGCAACAACCGGGCCTCCCGCCGCGGACGAGCTGGCGCACGAGGTGGCGCTGGCGGCCGCGCTGGACCGCAGCCGGACGTCGCTGTCCCCAGATCCCGATGCGACGGCGCGGATGCGCGCGCGGCTGTTCGCCGCGCTGGCCGAACACAGCGGCACCGACCAGGACGAGGACTCCCCGACGCCGCCCCCCGGCCAGACCGCACCGCCCGGCCAGACCCCACCGCTCGACGCCGCACCGCCTTCGGTCGGCGACGAGACCGACACCGAGCGAACGGTGCAGCTGCCTCCCGTGCCCGCGGCCGGGCCGCCCGACGACGGGCCCGGCACCGCCGCCACGACGGTCAGCCACGGTATTCCGCGCAGGCGCGGGGGCCGGCACACGTTGCCGCGGCGAGCGGCCGACCGGACCCGCCCCGGCACCCGCAGCCCGCGCAGGCGCGTCGGTGTGCTGTCCGCGGCCGCGCTGCTCCTCATGATCGTGATCGCCGGCGGCGGGGTGTTCGCCAGTCGCGACGCGCTGCCCGGTGAGGCGCTGTACGGGATCAAGCGGATCGCCGAGTCGGCGAGCCTGGCCATGACCTTCGATGACGAGGCGAGGGCCCGCCGCCACCTGCATCTCGCCGCCATCCGGCTGGATGAGGTCGAGCAGCTCGTGGCCCGGCAACGGACCTCGGCCCCCGATCCGGCGCTGCTGGAGTCCACCATTGGCGAGTTCGACTCCGCCGCGAGCGAAGGGTCGCGGATGCTGCTCGCCGATCCGCAGGCCACGGGCGCATGGCTGATGGACCTTCGGACGTGGGCCGCCACGCAGGCCGCCCGGCTGGCCGCCCTCCGCGCCGCGCTGCCCATCCCGACGGTGGCCGAGGCGGATCAGTCCATGGTGCTGCTCGAGCGGTTGCAGGATCGTGCCGACGCGCTGCGGACCCGGATGTCCTGCAGCGAGGTCACCTCGGGGGCCGTCGACGATCTCGGCCCACTCCCGGCCGAGGGCGCCTGCATCCCGCGGCCCGATGCCGGTGCCGCGACGGGCCTGACGGGTACCTCGCAGCCGTCGTCGCCAGGAGTGTCCCCCAGCTCGCCCGGCAGCGGTCCGGCCACCTCGACCGATCCCGGCGAGGCCGCCGAGCCCACCGAGCCGAGCTCCGAGGGCGGCCTGCTGTCCGGCCTCACGCCCGATCAGACCCCGCTCGGTGGGGTCGGGGTCGGGGACGGCACCCCCTCGGCCGGGGACACCACCACGGCGGCTCCGACCAGCGGCCGGGAGGGCTCCGGTTCGCTGCTGCCACCGATCACGCTGCCACCGCTGCTACCGGGGCTGCCGGGCATCACGATCGGCTGACCCCGAGCCGGACACGAGGCCGCCGTCCGAAACCACGGCGGCCTCGTCATCCTGCACCGATGGACGCTGTCGGTGGCGCGGCGCTCGCCGAACGTGACACATCGCTTTCACGACCGGGCGGCGACAGTAGGCTGAGGAGGTTCGTCATTCGGTCTATCGGAGGCCCGCAGGTGGTTGGAGAGGGTGCTGGCAGCCCCGGGGAACCAGACCCCCGCGACGACGGACGACCCACGGTGGATGGTGTCGCCGAATCGTCCACTCTGCACGATTACCCGGCCGCGCGCGACCCCGCCCAGCGCGCCGGTGAGGCATCCGCCGCGGCGGCACTGGCCGCGGGCGAGTCGGCCGCCTCGGCCGAGGCCCCGCCCACCGATCTCACCGCGGCGGCGTTCTTCGACGTCGACAACACGATGATGGTCGGCGCGTCCATCTTCCACTTCGCCCGGGGACTGGCCGCGCGCAAGTTCTTCACCACGGCGGACCTCGCCGGGTTCGCCTGGGAACAGCTGAAGTTCCGGGTCGGCGGGCGCGAGGACCGGAGCGGAATCGCCGGGCACCGCGATACCGCGCTGTCGTTCGTCGCCGGCCGTCCGGTGGCCGAGGTCGTCGCGCTCGGCGAGGAGATCTACGACGAGCTGATGGCCGATCGGATCTGGGCCGGCACCCGCGCACTCGCCCAGATGCACCTCGACGCGGGCCAGCGAGTCTGGCTGGTCACCGCCACTCCGGTCGAACTCGCGCTCATCATCGCGCGGCGGCTCGAGCTGACCGGCGCGCTGGGTACCGTCGCCGAGAGCGTCGATGGCCACTACACCGGGCGGCTCGTCGGGGAGATCCTGCACGGACCCGCGAAGGCGCACGCGGTCCGAGCGCTGGCCGCCGCCGAGGGCCTCGACCTGCGGCGCTGCAGCGCGTACTCGGACTCCGTCAACGACGTCCCGATGCTGTCGGCGGTGGGTACCGCGGTGGCGGTCAACCCCGACTCCGAGCTGCGCGAAATCGCCAAGGAGCGCGGCTGGCAGATCCGCGACTTCCGGACCGGCCGCAAGGCCGCCCGGATCGGGGTGCCGACCGTCCTCGGGGCGGGGGCGGTGGTCGGGGCGGTCGCCGCCGGGCTCGCCTACCGCCGACGCTAGCCCAGGAAGGTATTGCGGCGCTGGCTCAGCAGCCGGTACAGCGTGTGCTGGATGATCTCGCGGACCTGGTCGGACAGGTTGAACACCAGCATCGGGTCGTCGGCGTCGGTGGCCTGGTAGGAGTCCGTGGGGATCGGCTCGCCGAACTCGATGTACCACTTCGACGGCAACGGGACCATTCCCAGCACGCCGAACAGCGGGAACAGCGGCGTGACCGGGAAGTACGGCGCCCCCAGCAGCCGGGCCAGCGGCTTGACGTCACCGATCTTCGGATAGATCTCCTCCGCGCCGACGATCGAGCACGGGATGATCGGAACCCCGGTGCGCAACGCCGCCGAGACGAATCCGCCGCGGCCGAAGCGCTGCAGCTTGTAGCGGTCCCGGAACGGTTTGCCGATGCCCTTGAAGCCCTCCGGCCACACCGCCACGAGCTCGCCCGAGGCCAGCAGCCGCTCGGCGTCGGGGTTGCACGCCAGGGTGGCGCCCTGCTTGCGGGTGAGCGCGCCAAGCACCGGGAACTGAAAGATCAGATCGGCGCCGAGCATACGCACGTTCCGCCGCGCCGGGTGGTCGTCGTGCAGGGCGACCGCGGTCATCAGCGAGTCCAGTGGCAGCGTCCCCGAATGGTTCGCGACCACCAGCGCACCGCCCTCCGCGGGCACGTGATGCAGGCCGATCGTCTCCACCCGGAACCACTTCTGGTACAGCGGGCGTAGCGCGGGAAGCAGCACGTTCTCGGTGAGGTCCTGGTCGAAGCCGAACTCGTCGACCTGGTAGTCACCGGCCAGCCTGCGGCGGAGGAACGCCAGCACATCCTCCAGCGCGGCCTCCCACGCCGGCGGTGGTTCGGCCTGTCCCGGCCCATCGGCCGGTGACGGTTGTGCCTCTCGCCGCGCGTCGGTGCGGTGGTCACCGCCGCGCCCGACGGGCCCCGATCGCCACCGGTCCCCGCCCTCGGCGTGCAATGGGATGACGCGTGCTTCCGGCACGGTTGCTCCCTTCGTCCCCCAAAACTCCTGGTCAACCGCTGCGTGTCGGCGCGAGCGCCCGGGCCGCGGCGCGGACGCCGCGTTCCAGCGACGCGATCTGCTCCGGCCCGACCACCGGTCGCAGCGCCCGGCCGCGCACGTAGTCGTCGAACGCCTGCGGCGTCGTCCATCGGGGGGTGAACCCGAAGTCCTCCCGCAGCCGCCGGGTGTCGACGACGCGGCCGAAGTTGAGGAAACGCATCTGCTCGGGGGAGAAGTCCACGATCCGCGCGGACCGGAACAGCTGACCGACGGGCCCCACCAGCGGGCTCGGGATCGGTAGCGGCACCCGCCCGGCGCGCCGGATGGCCTGGGACAGCAGCAGCACGCCGTCGGCGGCCACATTGAACACACCCGGCAGTTCCGCGCAGGAGGCGCGCTCGAGGACGGCCAGCCCGTCCTCCTCGTGGAGCAGCTGCACCCTGGCGTCGTAGCCGAGCACGGTGGGGATCACGGGGAGCGCGAAGTATCGGGTGAGCACCGTGTCGATCCGTGGTCCGACGAAGTTCGCGAACCGCAGCACGGTGACCCCGACGTCGGGGCGACGGCGGGCGAACCCGCGCAGATAGCCCTCGATCTCGGCGGCGTCCTTGGCGTATCCGCCCGACGGCATGTCCCGCGGCGTCATCGACTCGTCGAACACCGCCGGGTCGCGCGAGCTGGAGCCGTAGACGGCGGTCGTCGACTTGAGTACCACGCGGCGCACCCTCGGCGCCTTCTGGCAGGCCGCGAGCAGCTGCATGGTGCCGATGACGTTCATCTCCTTCATCGTCGTCCGGCCACCCGACGACGCGGGATTGGCCGAGATCGACGCGTGGACCACGGTGTCGACCGCACCGGTGGAGATGACCTTGGCGATGAGCGGGTTGCGGATATCGGCCCGGACGAACTCCGCACGTCCCATGCGCCGCAACAGATCCCGGGGCGGCGGAACGGTGTCCACGCCGAGCACCCGGTCGATATCCGGGTTGGCGGCGAGCCTGGCAGCGAGGTTGCCACCGAGGAACTTGCTGACCCCGGTCACCAGGACAACGGAAGGTGCCAACGAGCTGACCTCGCAGGGAGAGCCGACGCACGGACCCCGAATGCTAGCCCCCCGGGCCGTGACGAAGGGACGACCCGGGAGGAACTCATGGCGTCGAAACCACGACGCCGACGACGAACCGGCCGCTCGGCCAGGAGCCGCCGACCCGCGTCACTTGCCGAGCTTGCGACGCTGGACCCGAGTCTTGCGGAGCAGCTTGCGGTGCTTCTTCTTCGACATCCGCTTGCGGCGCTTCTTGATGACTGAGCCCATGCGTCAGTCCTTCCTGTCATGGCGAACCGGTGATGCGCAAGACTGCGGCCGGACCGCTCGAAGCGGCATGCCGGGCACGCAGAACATCGCGACGATGACTGGTCACGAATCCTACCCGCGCCCCTCGCAGCGGCTGCGACGGCCGGGCCAGGCGAATCAACCGGCGTCGAAGTAGGCGTTGCGCAGGTAGTCCTCGACAGCGCGCTTCGGCACGCGGAACGAGCGCCCGACTCTCGCGGCGGGTAGTTCACCGCCATGAACCAGCCGGTACACGGTCATCTTGGACACCCGCATCATCGCCGCCACCTCGGCCACGGTCAGGAACTGCACCTGGGCCAGATTGAGCTGCTCGGGCTGCTCGGACGGCATCCACACACCGCCTTCCCTATCTCACCGACCCGTGGGGGTCGGTGTTCCCTCTGAGTTTAGCGGTGCTTCTGTGACTGCTCGACATGGCAGTACACCTGAACGTGTCCTTCGTCCGCGCGTCAGGGTGATGGATGGACCGACAATCAGGTCAGTCCCGCTGCATCGAGCGACCCAGCTCCACCGATCGATCCCGGGCCGCTTCGATCGCCGCGATCAGCGCGGCGCGCACGCCGTGCCGCTCCAGCTCGCGGATCGCGGCGATCGTGGTACCGGCCGGGGACGTGACCGCCTCGCGCAGGATGACCGGGTGATCGTCGGAGTCGCGCAGCATCCGGGCCGCGCCGAACGCGGACTGCACGATGAGGTCGGCGGCCACGGAGCGGGGCAGGCCGAGCAGGATCCCCGCATCGATCATCGCCTCGACCAGGAAGAAGAAATACGCCGGACCGGAGCCCGAGAGCGCCGTCACGGCGTCCTGCTGGCTCTCCGGGACGCGGACCACCCGCCCGACCGCGCCCAGCATCTCCTCGGCGACGGCCAGATGCTCGTCCGTGGCGTGGGCGCCCGCCGATACCGCGCTCATCGCCTCCCCGACCAGCATGGGCGTGTTCGGCATGACCCGCACGACCGGCGTCCCCGCCGGCAGCCCGCCTTCGAACAACGCCGTCGGCAGGCCCGCGCACAGCGACACCACGAGTGTGCCCGGCCGCAGCGCCGCCCCCAGTTCGGCGAGCACCGGAGCGATGTCCTGCGGCTTCACCGCGACGACGACGACGTCGGCCTTCGTGACGGCGGCCGTGATGTCGGCGGCCTCGACACCGAGCCGGGTCGTGAGGTCGGCGGCCCGCTCGGGGTGCCGCTCCGTGAAGATGAGGTCGGAGGCCGAGCGACCGGCGGCGAGCAGTCCCGCCAACAACGCCTCGCCGATCTTCCCCGCTCCGAGCACCGCGATCCGTGTCATGCCGCGACGGTAGTCCGGCCGCACCGGTCTTACCGCGACGAGTCCTCGGGCAATGGGGAGAGCGCGATCTGCCGGGCCTGGCACACCAGCCGGCCCGCCGAGTCGAGCACCGTGACGTCCTCGTCGAACCATGACCCGGCGACCATGACCGACCGCGACTCGCACCGCAGCCAGCCGGGCGCCGGGTGGCCCCGCAGCAGCGCGGTGAGCTGCACCGTCGGGGCCCAGCCGAGGGAGCCCCCCACGTTGAACACCGACGGCGGCAGGATGTCGCCCGCCAGCAGCGCGAACAGCACGTCGGGGTCCTCGCCGAGCGGGCGGGCCCAGCCGCGAATCACCGGTGGGGCCTGCTCGCCCCGGGCGAAACCGATCGTCGCGGGGTCGACGCGCACATCGCACGCCGTGGCGAGACCCTTGGCCGGGATCAAGCCCTGGCCGGCCGGGTCGACCGCCTCGGCCGGGGGTTCGGCGGGCAGCTCGGGCAGATCGGCCCAGCGCGGGGCCTCGTCGGGCAGCCGCCCGGCGGTCACGGTCGCCGTCAGCATCAGCCGGTCGTCCTGGAGCAGCCGGACCGCCGCGACCGACGCTGTCCGGCCCCGCTTGAGCACCTCGGTGCGCAGCTCCACCGGGCCGCGGTCCGGGGCGCGGAGAAACTCGGCTCCGATCGCCAGCGGCTCGTGCGGCGCCGACCCGTTGCCGGCACCATCGCCGTTCAGCCGGGCCAGCCCGGCTCGGGCCAGCAGCACCAGCAACAGCCCGCCGTGTGCCTTGCCGCCAATCGCCCACACCGATCCGAGTTCGGCAACGTACCGGCCGTCCCCGAGCGGAGCGAGACCGATGGCGTCCCGGAACGGCCGCGTGATGTCCTCACGCCGAGCCTCGGACGTCGCGCTG
This sequence comes from Pseudonocardia asaccharolytica DSM 44247 = NBRC 16224, assembly GCF_000423625.1. Classification (GTDB taxonomy): domain Bacteria; phylum Actinomycetota; class Actinomycetes; order Mycobacteriales; family Pseudonocardiaceae; genus Pseudonocardia; species Pseudonocardia asaccharolytica. The sequence continues at coordinate 135,593 of NZ_AUII01000003.1, read as the reverse complement.
ATGGCGTTACCTCCCGTTCGCACGGTGATCCCGGAGGGGAGCGCGGGGCGCTCGTCGGTCGAGACCGAGCTTAAGGTGTCCGGCGGCACCGGGACTCACCCGCGGAAATACCGCGATTCGCGGGACGATCGGGGCGGCGGGCGGGGCTACCGGCGGGTAGGGTGAGCCGACGGTCGGGTTGGATCAGGGGGTCGGATGACGGACACGGCAACGACGCCGGTGCATCGCGGGGCCCGCCTCTCGCGCACTGCCCGACGGGCTCAGCTGCTCGTCGCCGCGCGCGACGTGTTCGCCGACCTGGGCTACCACGCGGCCGCGATGGACGACATCGCGGAGCGGGCCGGGGTCAGCAAACCGGTGCTCTACCAGCACTTCCCCGGCAAGCTCGAACTCTACCGGGCATTGCTCACCACCTACGCCGACGAGCTCGCCGAGCGGGTGCAGCACGCGATCGGCACGAACGCCGACAACCGCGACCGGGTGCACGCCGCCGTCGCGGCGTACTTCGATTTCGTGGCCGGCGAGGGGCAGGCCTACCGGCTGGTGTTCGGATCAGACCTGCGCGGCGAGCCGGAGGCGGCGGCCGTCATCGACGGGGCGCTGACCCGGTGCATCGACGCCGTCGCCGACGTCGTCACCGAGGACGCCGGGCTGGACGCCGACCGCGCCCGGCTGCTGGCCGTCGGTCTGGTGGGTCTGAGCCAGGTGGCCGCGCAGTACTGGCTGGACACCCAGCGCTGCGTGCCCCGCGACGAAGCCGTGGCGCTGATGTCGGCGCTGGCCTGGAAGGGCCTCGCGGGCTTCCCGCTCGTGCACGACTGAGCCTGCGCCGCTCAGCCGGTCATCGTGCGTTCCGAGGTCAGGAGCCGACGGCGAAGCCGACCCTGCGGATGTCGGCGGGCGCGATCTCGATGTAGGAGATTCGCGCCGAGGGCACGACGAACCGGCGCCCCTTGTCGTCGGTCAGGCTCAGCAACCCGTCGCCGGACTTCAGCGCGTCGCTCACGAGCTTCTCGACCTCGTCCGGGGTCTGCTCGCTGGACACCAGGAGCTCCCGGGTGCTCTCCGCGATACCGATCTTGACCTCCACCGGGACCTCCTGGTCACACATTTGGTTCGCGAGCCGAGACGAGGTCGCCTCGACGCCAATCGCGGCCCAGGCTAACCGAGGACGGCGATGCCCCGGCCGCGAGACCGCCCGCATCCAGTATGCCGTCCACGAACCGGGGCCTCACGTCAGCCCGAGGCGGGTCATCCGCTTGCCGTGGTTGGACTGCAGCCGCTTGATCAGCGCGGCGAGCCCCTCGGCGTCGCCGGACCCGCGCACGATGAAGTCCGCGAGCTCGTCACGCTCGGCGACGATGTGCTGAGCCTGGGTGACAGCCTCCCCGAGCAGCCGGCGTCCCCACAGCGCAAGCCGGTCGTGCACCTGCCGGTTGGCCTCGCAGGCGGCCCGCACCTCGCGTTCGGCGAAAGCGCTGTGCCCGGTGTCGGCGAGCACCTGCCGCACGAGCTTGCCGGTGGCGTCGTCGACCCAGCCCGCGACCTCGCGGTAGAAGTCGGCCGCCAGCCCGTCGCCGATATACGCCTTCACCAGCGACTCCAGCCAGCTGCGCGGGGCGGTGGACGCGTGGTAGGAGTCCAGCGGCGCGACGAACGGGGCCATCGCCTCCTCGACCGGCACACCGAGCCCGCACAGGTGTTCCTCGAGCAGCCGGAAGTGCCCGATCTCCGCCGCCGCCATCACCGAGAGCTGCGCCCGGCCGGTCAGCGTCGGCGCCGTGCGGGCGTCCGCGGCGAGCCGATCGAACGCCGACAGCTCGCCGTAGGCCAACACCCCCAGCAGATCCACCGTGGCCTGCGCCGGAACCAGCCGTTTCGCAGCGCCGACGCTGATATCGCCCACCATGGGGCGAGCCTAGTCTCGGGTGGAGGTCCACCGGTCCACTGACCGGCCGTTATTTCGGCTGGTATGCGGTGATCCGGGTGGAATGTTCCGGTGTTTTCTCACGGATAGCGGCGCATATCACCCGGCTCGCCCCGGTGTCCGGACTCCCCCGCGGCCACCGCGAGCGGGTACCCTGTGACGCAGCGCAGCGCTCTGCTGGGCGCGCGCCCTTACCGACGGAGCCGGCTTGAGAACACCGTGACATCTCGAACACAGTGACATCTCCGAGCCGATCCGCCACGCATTGGTGCGTGCAGCGCCTCGCCGGTTCTCCCGCCCGAGCGTCCAGACGCCGCGGTCGACGGGCCGGCCTTGGGCTCCTGTGCGCGGAGAGAGGCGATCATTCTGTCCGTCCCGAACGACAATTCAACTACCGCGACGACATCGACGACCGCGCCTGCGGCCGCCTCGGAGTCCGACTGCGAACCGCACGCCGGTGACCTCGGCGCCGCCGAGACCGGCATCGAAGAGGCCCACCCGCTGCAGGCAGGCGCCCCCACCCGCCCCGACTCGCCCACGTTCGCCGAGCTGGGTGTGCGCCCCGAGATCGTCAAGGCGCTGGCCGAGGCCGGTATCGAGCGCACCTTCGCCATCCAGGAGCTGACCCTGCCGCTGGCGCTCGCCGGCGAGGACGTGATCGGCCAGGCCCGCACCGGCACCGGTAAGACCCTCGGCTTCGGTGTCCCGCTGCTGCAGCGGATCATCCCGCCCGCCGAGCGCCCCGCAGCGACCGCCGAGGGCGAGGCCGCCGACCGGACCAGGGACGTCCCGCAGGCGCTCGTCGTGGTCCCCACCCGCGAGCTGTGCGTGCAGGTGGCGAAGGATCTCGCCGACGCGGGCCGCCACCTCGGTGTGCGGGTCACCGCGATCTACGGCGGCCGGGCCTACGAGCCGCAGCTCGCGGCGCTGCGCAAGGGCGTGGACATCGTCGTCGGCACCCCGGGCCGGCTGCTCGACCTCGCCGAACAGCGCCACCTGGCGCTCGGCAGGGTGGGTGCGCTCGTCCTCGACGAAGCCGACGAGATGCTGGACCTCGGCTTCCTGCCCGACGTCGAACGCATCCTTCGGATGCTGCCCGACCAGCGCCAGACCATGCTGTTCTCGGCGACCATGCCGGGCCCGATCATCCAGCTCTCCCGGACGTTCCTGAACCGGCCGACGCATATCCGCGCCGAGGAGGCCGACCAGGGCTCCATCCACGAACGCACCCGTCAGCTCGTCTACCGGGCGCACGCGATGGACAAGGTCGAGCTGCTCACCCGCGTGCTCCAGGCAAAGGACCGCGGCCTGACGATGATCTTCGCCCGCACCAAGCGCACGGTGCAGCGGGTGGCCGACGACCTCGCGGGACGCGGCTTCGCGGCCGCGGCCGTACACGGCGACCTCGGCCAGGGTGCCCGCGAGCAGGCGTTGCGGGCGTTCCGCTCCGGCAAGGTCGACGTGCTGGTCGCCACGGACGTCGCCGCCCGCGGCATCGACGTCAGCGACGTGACCCACGTGGTCAACTACCAGTGCCCCGAGGACGCCAAGACCTACGTGCACCGGATCGGCCGCACCGGTCGCGCCGGCAAGGAAGGCGTGGCCGTCACCCTGGTCGACTGGGACGAGATCCCCCGCTGGAAGCTGGTCAACGACGAGCTCGGGCTCGGCATCGACGAGCCGGTGGAGACCTACTCCACCTCCGAGCACCTGTACGCCGACCTCGAGATCTCGGCCGACGCCACCGGGCGGCTGCCGCTGTCCAAGCGGACCCGGGCCGGGCTCGACGCCGAGTACGTCGACGTCGAGGGCGACCATCCCGAGTCGAGCAGGCGCCGCAACCGGAGCCGCCGCGCCGCCGCGGGGGACGGCGAGCGCCGCGCGCGTCAGCCGCGCCAGCGCACCCGCAGCCGGGGCGGGGTGGTCCTCGCCGGCGGCACGGAGACCGCACCGGCCAACGGGCCCGACGCCGCGGCCGATGGGCAGGGCACGCGCACCCGCAGGCGCAGGCGCGGCAGGTCCGGGCGCGGGGGCAGCGCCCAGGGCGGGAGCGGTGGTTCCGACCAGGCCGCTCCGGACGCCGCCGCCAGCTAGCTCGTGCCCCGGCCGCGTCCGACCAGGCCCGAGCGGCGCCGCCGTGGTGACGTCCTGGCGGCCGCTTCGCTGGTCGTCCTCCTGGTCACCGCCGCGGTGCTGTACTGGCGGCAGAGCCCGGCGGCCAATACGACGACGGTGACGGCCAGCCCGGCGGCCGCGACACCCCCCGCCCCAGCCGTCGCGGTGCCGCAGCAGCTGATCGAGGCGTGGCGGGCAGCCAGCGGGGCGACCGCCGCCCCGCTCGTCGCCGGGCCGGTGGTCGTCACCGCCGACGGCTCGACCGTCGTGGGCCGGGACGCCGCGACCGGGACCGCCCGCTGGAGCTACACCCGGAACGTGCCGCTCTGTGCCGCGGCCGAGGGGTTCGGCCGGGTTCTGGCGCTGTTTCACAGTGGTGTCGGCGGGGGCTCCGGCCGGGACACGGACTGCGGCGACCTCACCGAGCTCGACGCCACCACCGGCGCCCGGGTCGCGCAACGCAACCCTGATGTCCGGTCCGGCACCCGGATGATCAGCGATGGCAGCTTCGTCGCGGCCACCGGGCCGGAGTACCTCGAGGTATGGCGCTCGGACCTGGTCAAGACCCTCGAGTACGGCGAGGTGCGCACCCCCGAGCAGCCGGGCAGGCAACCGCGTCCCGGCTGCCGGTACGGGTCGTTCGCGATGGCTCAGGGCAGGCTCGCCGTGCTGGAGCGGTGCGCGTCCGACGCCGGCGACCGGCTTACCGTGCTCAAACCCGACGGTCAGGACGCGACCCGGCCGGAGGTCGAATCCTCCACGCTGCTCCCCGGGTCCGGCGCGCAGATCCTGGTCGTATCGGCCGACCGGGCGGCGGTGGTGCTACCCGACCCGGCCCGGCTGCTGATTCTCGACAACACCGGAACACAGGTCGGGCTCGTCCCGATCGACGTGCCCGTGACCGACCTGCGATCCGATCCCCCCGGCGGTGTGGCGCCCACGACGAGCGACGAGCGCCGGTATTACTGGTGGACCGGCTCGCGGACCGTCGCGCTCGACCGCACCGATCTCGTCCCGCTCTGGACCCTCACCGGCACCCTCGGCCCCGGCGCGGGCTACGCGGGCTCGCTGCTGGTGCCGGTGCCCGGCGGGGTTCAGGTCGTCAACCCGGTCGACGGAGTCGTGGAGCGAACGATCCCGATCGACCGCGGCGGGTGGACCGGCCCGGTCGCGCTCGCCGCCCAGGGTTCGATCGTGCTGGAACAGCGCGGCACCGGACTTGCAGCACTCCGCCCCCCGTGAGTGCGTAACAGTGTTCTAACACTGTTACGCACTCACGGGGGCTACAACCAGTAGGTTCCCAGCGTTGCCGCGCCGACCCCCAGCACACCGAGGGCGGCGAGGGTGCCCGTCCGATCCACCCTGTGATCGGCGACGACCTGGGCCGCGACGGCCACCACGGCGGCAAGCCAGTGACCCAGGAGCATCCCCGTGCCGGGTCCTGCCGATCCCGTCCGGGTCGTGAGGAGCCATCCAGCCAGCAGCAGCACCGCGAGCATCACCAGGCCGCCGGCGAGGGCACCGGAGCAGCCACGCAACATCCGACCCGCGCGGCCGAGGCGGCGAGCCCGGGCCGGGTGCCGTGCGGATCGGCTCACGGCGCCAGCAGGGCCCACGGCTCGAGGACCGGGCTCGCCGCCCGTCCCTCCGGGCAGAGCCTGCGCATCTCGCACGTCGAACAGCGCGACGAGGGGCGCGGCGGGAACAGCGCCTCCGGGTCGTCGCCGGAATCCAGACCCGCGGTGGCGGCCTCGATCGCCGCGGTGGCGCGCTCGGCCCCCTCGACATGGTGGCGCAGCGACGCGGCGTCGTGCTCCCAGGCCAGCACCCGCCCGGTCGGCAGGTGGTGCAGCTCCACCCGGGTGCACGGGCGGTGCAGTAGCTGCCGCGCGGCCGTGGCGTAGAGCGCGAGCGCCCGCGAGTCGCGGGCAGCGGTGGTGTCGAGCGGGTGCCGGCCGGTCTTGTAGTCGACGATGACCAGCTCGCCTCCGCGGGCGTCGATCCGGTCCACCCGACCCTCCGCGATGAGACCGCCCACCGGGGCCGACACCCACCGCTCCACGCCGACCGGCTCGACATCGGGGTCGAGGTCGGCGGCGTAGTCGGCCACCCAGCCGCGGGCCCGGTCGCGATACTCCGCGGCCTGCGCCCGGTCCCGGAATCCCTCGGACGACCAGTGCCGGTCGACGAGGGCCGCGGCGGCCTGCGGGGTGCGGCGCGCCGCGGCCAGCTCGAACAGCGACCGCAGCGCGAGATGCACGACCGCGCCCAGGGTGTTGTGCGCCCACGCCCCGCCGCGGGCCGGCGTCGGGCGATCGAGGTAGGTCATCCGGAACCGGCGCGGGCACTGCGCCCACAGCGCCAGCCGGGCCGGCGTGACGCGAACCAGGGGCTTCGCGGTGAAACCGGCCCCGAAATCGAGCCCGAGCTGCCCACCGTTCGCGCCCATGCCCGTCAACGTAGCGGCCCGCGTGATCGGCCCGCCCGCTACCCCGTGAGGACCTCGACCCCGTCGGCCTTCGCCACGAGCACCTCGAACGCATCCGGGTCGGTGGTCTCCGCGGCGATCGGGATGGTCTTGTTGGTGCCGTGGTAGTCGCTGGATCCGGTGCCGACCAGACCCAGCTCGGCGGCCAGCTCGCGCAGCATCGCCCGGTCGGACGAGGTGTGGTCGGGATGGTCGATCTCGATCCCGGTCAGCCCGGCCGCGGCCAGGTCGCGGATCACCGAGAGCTCGACGACCCGGCCGCGCTTGCGCGCCAGCGGATGGGCGAACACCGTCACACCCCCCGCCTCGCGCACCATCTCGACCGCGCGCCGCAGCGGAGTGTCGGTCCTCGGCACGTAGAACGGGCTGCCGGTGTAGAGCAGCTTCGCGAACGCCTCGTCGAGCGACGAAACCACCCCGGCCGCCACCAGCGCCCGGGCCAGATGCGGCCGACCTGCGCTGGCCCCATCGGCCAGCAGCCCGAGCACGGTGTCGACATCCACCGGATAGCCGGCGTCGGCCATCCGCTGGGTCATCAGCCGCAGCCGCCGCATGCGCTCGGCGCGCAGCCGCCGCTGCTCGGCCACAACCGTCTCGTGCCCGGGGTCGAACAGGTAGCCGAGCAGATGCACCGAGATGTCGCGGCCGTGGCCGTCGTCGCTGACGCAGGAGAACTCGGCGCCGCGGACCAGCCGCATCCCGGGCGGCAGCGCCGCGGCGGCCCGGTCCCAGCCGCCGGTGGTGTCGTGGTCGGTGATCGCGACGACGTCGAGACCCGCCGCGGACGCCGCGGCGACCAGTTCCTCGGGCGTGTCGGTGCCATCCGACGCGCTCGAGTGGGTGTGCAGGTCGATGCGGGCCACGACGTCCACGCTATCGGGCGCGTCCGCGCTCACCTGCGCCAGCGCGACTTCACGAGCATGCCGGTCGCGCGAGTCTTGCCCTTCTCGCCGAATACGAGTTCGGACAACGCCTCGTAGATCTCCTCGGGGCGCGGCATGTAGTCGATGCGGTTCAGCGCCTGGATCTGGCCTGCCGACTCCACGACCATGGTCCCGTAGCCGAACATCCGGCCGAACAGGCTGCGCTGGAACGTGAGGTCGGTCACCTTGCCGAGCGGCATCATCCCGACGCTGTGGGTGATGATCCCCTCGGCCAGCATTACGCGCTTGTCGGTGATCACGATGCGTTCGATCCACCACAGCATCGTCACGACTGTGAATCGGATCACGGCCACCAGCGCGAGGTAGAAGGCCAGGTTGTCGATGAGCATGCTGTCCGGCAGGAGCCGCTCACCGATCACCACGAGCACCAGGAACCCCAGGGTCTGGACGATGTGCTTGCCCATGACGGCCCAGTGCTGGCGCACCCGGATGACCCTGCGCTCCGTGGGGAGCAGGTACTCGTCGATCTCGCGGGGAGCGAGCACCGGACTAGCTCACCACTTGGGTGAAGAAGCTGGTGACGGAGTTCGCGGCATCCCGCAGGATCGTGCCGATGTTGCCCAAGGCGTTGGCCGCCCCGGTCGGCTGGGTGACGATGAAGAACACTACGAGAGCGACTCCGAGCAGCGTCAGAATCTTCTTGAGGTTCAACGCAACCACCGTTCGTTCCGGCACGAGGGACTCTGGCGTGATCATTCCTACCGCACCACGCCGCGTCAGGGTACCGGCGCGCGGGGAGCGTACCGTTCTGGCTGATGACCGAGGGTAGCGGAGATGTCCCCTGCGTGGGGGCGATCGTGCGCGACCGGTCGGGTCGGCTGCTCCTGGTGCGGCGGGCGAACGAGCCCGGGGCCGGGCTGTGGGCCGTCCCCGGCGGCCGCGTGGAGCCCGGGGAGACCGACCACGAGGCCGTCGTGCGCGAGACCGCCGAGGAGACGGGCCTGGTCGTGCGGGCGGGCCCGCTCGCCGGCGAGGTGGTCCGCGGGCCCTACCGCATCGCCGACTATCACTGCGAGCCCGCGGGCGGCAGGCTGCGCGCCGGTGACGACGCCGCCGACGTGCGCTGGGTCGACGCCACCGAGCTGGCCCGGCTCCCGCTCGTCGAGGGGCTGGTGGAGGCCCTCACCGAATGGGACGCCTTGCCCGGTTGACACTCAGGTCTGCGGGGTGGGGCGGCCCGGCTGCTCACCGCCGCGGGTATCGCCGTAGCTGCGCTTGGGCACCATGACCTTGCGCCGGAACGTGCAGACCACCGTGCCGTCCTGCTTGTAGCCGCGGGTCTCGACGTAGACGACCCCACGGTCGTCCTTGGACTTCGACTCGGACTTGTCCAGGACCTCGGTCTCGCCGTAGATCGTGTCGCCGTGGAAGGTCGGCTTGGTGTGCTTGAGCGACTCCACCTCCAGATTGGCGATGGCCTTGCCCGAGACATCCGGCACCGACATGCCCAGCAGCAGCGAGTAGATGTAGTTGCCGACGACGACGTTGCGCTTGAAGTCCGTCGTCTCCTCCGCGTAGTGCGCGTCCATGTGCAGCGGGTGGTGGTTCATGGTCAGCAGGCAGAACAGGTGGTCGTCGTACTCGGTGACCGTCTTGCCGGGCCAGTGCTTGTAGATGGCCCCGACCTCGAACTCCTCGAAATACCGCCCGAACTGCAACGTCAACGCCTCCCAACGCCGATACCTTCGTGTAGCGGGTAATCTAACCCGCGGACCAGCCGCCGGACCGATGCCGGCGATCACAGGTGAGGAGGTGAGCGCGGTGCAGTCAGCACCCGGCTGCAGTACCTGCCGCGTCCCCACGCCTGTGCGCATCGGCACCGGCTGAGCGGCACGGGAAGCCGCCCAGGGGACGCGACGCCTGCGTGTCGTCCTGTGCAAGCGCCCTCCGCGGGCCTTGCGTCCGTCTCCTGCCAGGAGGTTTCGCCGTGCCGTCGCTGTCTTCGACCCGGTCCGCTGCAGCTCGTGCCCGCCTGACCGGCCGTACCCACACCGCGCTGCCGCGGCTGCGGGTGCCCGTTTCGGCCTATGTCGTCGATTGCGCCGTCTATGTGGACGGCCGGCGCCTGCCGGGCCGCTGGACCCACGACGACGCGGTCGCGGAGGTGCGCGGGCGCGGCGAGGGGTTCGTCTGGATCGGCCTGCACGAGCCCACCGACGAGCAGATCACCGGCATCGCCGACATCTTCGGCCTGCACGAGCTCGCCGTCGAGGATGCCGTGCACGCGCACCAGCGGCCCAAGCTGGAGCGCTTCGACGACACACTGTTCATGGTGCTCAAGACGGTGCGTTACGTTGGTCACGCCGAGCCTCGGACGGCCACCGAGATCGTCGAGACCGGCGAGGTGATGGTCTTCCTCGGCCGCGATTTCGTGGTGACCGTCCGGCATGGACAGCACTGCGCGCTGCGGGACGTGCGCCGCAAGCTGGAGGCCGATCCCGAGCAGCTCGCGCTCGGCCCGGCCGCCGTGCTGCACGCGATCGCCGACCATGTCGTCGACAGCTACCTCGAGGTGACCGAGGCGATCGAGGACGACATCGACGAGATGGAAGGGGAGGTCTTCAATCCCCGCTCAGCGATGGACGCCGAGCAGATCTACGTCATGAAGCGCGAGGTGCTCGAGCTGCGCCGGGCGGTGACGCCGCTGGTCGCGCCGGTGCGCAAGCTGGCCGAGGGCTACTCCGCGCTGGTCCCGCACGAGGTGCGGTCCTACTTCCGCAACGTCGACGACCACCTCAGCACCGTCGCCGAGCGGGTCGCGGGCTTCGACGAGCTGCTCACCACGCTGGTCGATGCGATCCTGACCAAGCACACGATGCAGTCGAACAAGGACATGCGCAAGATCACCGCCTACGCCGCGCTGATCTCCGTGCCCACCATGATCGCGGGCATCTACGGGATGAACTTCGACGTCATGCCCGAGACGAAGTGGCCGTTCGGCTACCCGGCCGTACTCATCGTCATCGCGCTGATCTGCGTGGTGCTGTACCGCAACTTCCGTAAGAACCAGTGGCTCTAGACCGGTGACCGGCTCGCCGGCCGGAACGCGACCACCGGCAGCACGGGTGCGCCGGGGCCGGTACCGGAGCGCTGCCGAGTCGATCCCGGGTGGCTCACGGCTCATCCCGCGGGTCCGGGACGACACCGGCCGATTCCGGTATCCGCTCGAACCGCCCTAGCCTCGGCGCGGTGAGGGAGTATCTGCCGCGCAACCCGCTGCGCCGGCTGCGCACCGTCGCGTGGACGCAGCAGCGGCCGACCTTCGCCGACGCCGTGCCCGCGGTCATCGCCGCGGCCCTGCGCCGGGCGCTCGCCCGCCCTTCCGGGGGCTGGTACGTGCTGGCCGGCAGCCGCGAGGTGCGGCCGGGCCGCGCGTTCGGCCGGGTCGTGGCCGGTCGCGAGCTCGTGGCCTGGCGGGACGGCTCCGGCGCACTACACGTGGGCCCCGGCGCCTGCCCGCATCTCGGCGCCCCGCTCGCCGACGCCGCCGTGCACGAGGGTCGGCTCATCTGCCGCTGGCATGGGCTCGCCCTGCGCCCGTGCGGGCGGCCGGACTGGCGTCCGTTACCCGCCTACGACGACGGGGTGCTGGCGTGGGTGCGGCTGGACGGCGCGGACCCACCCACCGCCGCCCCGGTGCTGGGCCCGCGGCCCGATCCGGCGGCCAGCTTCGACACCGTCGCGACGGTCATCGGCGCCTGCGAGCCCGAGGACGTCATCGCCAACCGGCTCGATCCCTGGCACGGCGCCTGGTTCCACCCGTATTCGTTCGCGGCGCTGCAGGTGGCGAGCGCCCCGCCGCTCGACTGCCCGCCCACCGAAGACCGTTTTCTCGTCGAGGTGACATTCCGGGTGTCGAAGCGCCTCGGCGTCCCCGTGGTCGCCGCGTTCAGCTGTCCGGACCCGCGGACGGTGACCATGGAGATCGTCGACGGTGAGGGCGCCGGCAGCGTCGTCGAGACCCACGCGACCCCGCTGCGTTCCGGACCCGACGGGCGCCCGCGCACCGCCGTGATCGAGGCGGTTGTCGCGCATTCCCAGCGAGGCGGGTTCCGGCACGCGCGACGGATCGCCGGGACGCTGCGCCCGCTGATGGCCGGGGCCGCGACGCGGCTGTGGCGTGACGACATCGCCTACGCCGAGCGGCGCTACGCGCTGCGCAGCCGCTGATCACTCAGCGTTGATGACCGCTCAGTGCCGAGGTTCGCTCCGCAAGCATCGCTCAGTGCCGAGGTTCGCTCCGCAAGCATCGCTCAGTGCCGAGGTTCGCTCCGCAAGCATCGCTCAGTCCACGCTCGGGGTGCCCACCGGCGGGGTCTCGAGGTCGGCGAGCTCGTCAGCCGCGCCGGGTGACGGATCCGGCCCGGCGGGACGCCTGCCGAGGAAGGTGTGCACGATATGGGTCTGCCAACCCGTCACGGTCTGGGTGCGGATATCGATGAAGCCCGCCCGCCCCATCCGCTCGGCGACCGACCTGACCCCGTCGAACGCCCGGACGCTGCGCCACAGGTAGCGGTAGAGATCGCCGGAACCGCTGCGCAACCGTCCCATCGGGATGATCACGCCCCAGCACACCGCGTCCCAGACCATCCGGCTGCGCAGCGAGTCGCGCGCGGAGTACTCGTGCACCGCGAGCGGCGCGCCGGGCCGCAGCAGATCGTGCATCGCGCGCAGGCCGGCGTCGGGATCGGCGAGGTTGCGCACCAGATAGGCGGCGAGGATGCCGTCGAAGGGGCCGGTGACCCCGGCCCGGTCGAGATCCTCGAGCCGCGAGTGCACGAACTGCACGCCCGGGGGCCAGTTCTTGCGTCGGGCCTGGGCGAGCATCTCCGCCGACGCGTCGACCCCGACGACCTGCGCACCCGGCACCGCGTCGAGCAGCGCGGCGGTCGAGGCCCCGGTGCCGCAACCCACGTCGAGCAGCCGCAGACCGGAACCCCGGGCCAGACCCATCCGGCGCGCGGAGAGCCGGAGGTGGTCGTGGTAGCGCGGGTTGGCGGCCACCAGCCGGTCGTAGCTGCGGGCGTGGGCGTCGAAGGCGCGGGGCAGGCTCGCGGGCCCCAACGGCCGGCTCGAATCGGGTCCGGGCACGTCCGCATCCTGGCGCACGTGGGCGGCGCACCCAAGCGGACGCGCCCGCGCAGGTTCCCTGCGGCCGGTGACCACACCTAGGGTGAGCCTGTGCCCGTCCGCGTCCTCGATCATCCCCGCGGGCGCCCGGTCACGGTCCTGAGGTGCTGGTGACATGGACACCGGGTTCAGCCACGCCGACGCCGAGAACGACTTCCTGCGGGTGCGCCGCCGCCAGGTGCTCTCCCGGCTGGCGTCGTGGCTGCGCCGCGAGCCCGACGACGTCTCCGAGATCCTGCCGTTCGACGAGGTCGTGGCCGCGTTGGGGCGCACCGGCGAGCGGCGGCTGGGACTGCAGGTGATCCCGCTGGACTCCATCGTCGGCAGCGTCGATCGGACCACCGACTTCGACCGCTGGTTCCGGCCGCGCTCACAGCGCACGCGGGAACGCTGGGAACGGCTCGCCCGGGCCCAGCGGCGCGGCGAGGTCATTCCGCCGATCGACGTCTACCGGGTGGGTGGGCTGCACTTCGTCCGCGACGGCCACCACCGCGTCTCGGTCGCGCATGCCGTCGGCCTGCGCGTGATCGAAGCCAGGGTCACCGAGGTGATGACGCGGCTGGACGCGGCCGGGGTCGAGTACCGCGGCGATCTGATCACGAAGGACCTGCGCCGGGTGTTCCTGGACCGGGTCCCGCTGACCGGTCCGGCGCTGGACTCGATCCGGGTCACCGACCCCTGGAGCCACGCCGAGCTCAGCGAGACCGTCGAGGCGTGGGGGTTCCGGTTGATGCAACACGAGCGCCGCTACCTCGACCGGGAGACGGTCGCCCGCCGGTGGTGGTCCGAGGAGTTCCAGCCGGTGGTGCGCATGCTGCGGGAGGCCGAGCTGATCGACGGCCGCACCGACGCCGAGGCCTATCTGCAGCTGGCCTGTCAGCGCTACCAGCTCCTGCGCACCCACCGCTGGGACGACGAGGTGGTCGCCCGCCTCCGCGCCGACCCCGGCCGCCCCCACTGACCCCCGCGAGCCAGAGCCCCGCGAGTCGCTGCGACTCGGTCCCGGCTTTACCCCGACTCGGTCCCGGCTTTACCCCGACTCGGTCGCGGAAATACCACGACTCGCGGACGAGGGGGCGGGGGCGGGCCGGGGGATGGTCAGGTTCGCCCCGGTGGAGGGGTCGAAGACCTGGATCTTGTCGGTGTCGACCCACACCTCGCAGCGCTTGCCCTCGGTCGCCACCGACGTCGCGGCGAACCGGGTGACCAGATGCCCCGCGCTCTCCGGGACGTCGGCGGTGCCGGCGTCGGCGGCAAGGTCGGCCAGGTCCTCGGACATCGCCTGCTCACCCTCGATCTTGAAGTAGACGAACTTGTCCGACCCCATCGACTCCAGCACGTCCACCTCCGCGGTGAACACCGAGCCACGGGCACGCACATGGTCCTCGACGAGCGCGGCGTCCTCGAAGTCCTCGGGGCGGATGCCCGCGATCGCCTCGCGGGGCGCGTCGGCATCCTCCAGCGTGCGACGCAACTCGTCGGAGAGGGCGAGGTCACCCAGCGCGGTGCGCAGCGCCCCGTTCTCCAGCCGCGCGGGCAGGAAGTTCATCGCGGGCGAACCGATGAACCCCGCGACGAACAGGTTCGCCGGGTGGTCGTAGAGGTGCTGCGGCGAACCGATCTGCTGCACCACCCCGCCACGCATCACGACAATCCGGTCGCCCAGCGTCATCGCCTCGGTCTGGTCGTGGGTGACGTACACCGTCGTGGTGGACAGCCGCTGCTGCAGCTTCGCGACCATCGTGCGCATCTGGACCCGCAGCTTCGCATCCAGGTTGGACAGCGGCTCGTCCATCAGGAACGCCTTGGGGTTGCGGACGATCGCCCGCCCCATCGCCACCCGCTGCCGCTGGCCGCCGGACATGTTCGCCGGCTTGCGGTCCAGATGCTGGCTGAGATCGAGGATCATGGCGGTCTCCTCGACCTTGCGGTTGATCTCCGCCTTGTCCATCTTTGCGATCTTGAGTGGGAAGGCCATGTTCTCCCGCACGGTCATGTGCGGGTAGAGCGCGTAGGACTGGAACACCATCGCGATGTCGCGGTCCTTGGGTGCGCGCTCGTTCATCCGGTTGCCGCCGATGCGCAGTTCGCCGTCGGAGATGTCCTCCAGACCGGCGATCATGTTCAGCACCGTCGACTTCCCGCAGCCCGACGGTCCGACGAGGATGATGAACTCCCCGTCGGCGATCTCGACATTGATGTCGTTGGCTGCGACGGTGCCGTCGGGGTACCGCTTGGTCACGTGATCCAGGACGATGTCAGCCATTGTCGGTACCTTTCAACCCTTCACTGCGCCGGAGGTCAGGCCGGCGACGATCCGGCGCTGGAAGAACAGCACGAAGACGATGATCGGGATGGTGAGCAGCACCGCGGCCGCCGCGATGGAGCCGGTCGGCTCGGCGAACTCGCTGGCCCCGGTGAAGTTGGCGATCGCGACGGTGGCCGTCTGCGAGGCGCTGGTCGAGGTGAGCGAGATCGCGAACAGGAAGTCGTTCCAGCAGAAGATGAACACCAGGATCGCCGTGGTGAACACGCCCGGCGCGGCCAGCGGCACGATCACCGAGCGGAACGCCTGCAGCGGCGTGGCGCCGTCCATCTTCGCCGCCTTCTCGAGCTCCCAGGGGATCTCTCGGAAGAACGCCGAGAGGGTGTAGATCGCCAGCGGCAGCGCGAACGTGATGTAGGGGATGATCAGGCCGGGCCAGGTGTCGAACAGCCCGATCCCCCGCCAGATGTCGAACAGCGGGCTGACCAGCGAGATCGGCGGGAACATCGCGATGAGCAGCGAGACCCCGATCAGCAGCTTCTTGCCCGGGAACCGCAGCCGGGCGACGGCGTAGGCGGCCATCGTGCCGATGATCACCGCGAGAACGGTCGCGATGATCGCGATGCCGATGGAGTTGCGCAGCGCGCTGGTGAACAGGTCCACCTGGAAGACCTGCGCATAGTTCTCCAGCGTCCATTCGCGCGGAATGAAGTTCCCGTCGGTGATGCTGCTGGCCGGCTTGAACGACAGGCTGAGGATCCACAGCACCGGGATCAGCGCGTAGAGCAGTACAACCGTGTTGGCGACGGCCCACTTACTCTTGTCGCCGGTGCTCCGAGCTTGTCCGATCGCCATGTCAACGCCTCTCGGGTTCCGAGCCCGGTGCCGCGGCGCCGAACAGCTTGATGAAAAGGAACGCGATGAGCGCCACTGCAATGAAGATCAGCACGCTGATCGCCGACCCGATCCCAAGGTTGAACGCCCGGAACAGGTTGTTGTAGCCGAGGATCGACACCGATCCCGTGCCGTTCGAGCCGTCGGTCAGGATGTAGATGTTGTCGAAGATCCGGAACGCATCGAGCGTGCGGAACAGCAGCGCCACGAGGATCGCCGGCTTCATCATCGGCAGGATGATCCGCGTGAGCCGCTGCCACGGCCCGGCGCCGTCCACCTGCGCGGCCTTGAGCAGGTCGTCGGGCACGAGCGCGAGGCCGGCCAGCAGCAGCAGCGCCATGAACGGTGTGGTCTTCCAGACCTCCGCGAGGATGATCACCGAGATCGCCGACACCTGGTCGGTCAGCGGGGCGCTGCCCTCGGGGAGCAGGTTCGCCAGGTAGCCGGTGTCCGGCGTCCACGCGAACTGCCAGCTGAACGCCGCGACCACGGTGACGATGCCGTACGGGATGAGCACGACGGTGCGGGTCAGGCCGCGGCCGACGATCGTCCGGTGCATGACCAGCGCCAGCACCAGCCCGATCACGAACTCGATCGCCACCGAGATGACTGTGATGATCACTGTCACGGCGAACGCGTTCCACCAGTACCCGGAGGACAGCACGGTGACGTAGTTGGTCAGCCCGATGAACGTGCGGTCGCCGGGGAACCGGAGGTCGTAACGCTGCAGTGAGAGCCAGATGGCGTAGACGATCGGGTATGCCGTCACCGCGACCATGACGAGCACGGCGGGGGTGCAGAGGAGGAAGGCCAACCGCCGCTCGGCGCGCGCGCCCTCCGACACCGGCGGTCTGCCCCGCCGCCCCTGCGCCGCTCTCCCGGTCTCTGCCGCAGGTGCGGTCGCCTGCGCACTCATTACGGCACCAGCCCTTCGGAGTTCACGGCACGCTCCACCTGCTCGGCCATCACGGGAACGATCGTCTCCGGGTTGATCTGCATGGGTGGGTTGAGCAGGTCGGCCAGGACGATCGAGATGCTCGTGTAGGCCGGCGTCTTCGGCCGCACGCTGGCGTTCTGCAGCGAGTTCCGGATGGCCTCCCACGCCGGGTACTCCTGTTGGAAGGCCGGGTCGTCGTACAGCGCCTCCAACGTCGGAGGGACGCCGCCCTCGAGCGCGTTGCGCAGCTGGTTCTCCCGGTTGCGCAGGCACTGGGCTGCCTCGAACGCCAGCCCCTGGTCCCCACCGGTGGTGCTGACGCCGATGTTCAGCCCGCCGATGGTGACGGTCGCGGGCTCGTTCGGGTCGACCCGCGGGTACGGGGCCCACGCGAACACGTCGACGACGCGGCGGCCGGTGTCGACGTTGGTCGGACGGCCCTGCTCGTCGATGAACGTGCCGCCGCCCCCGCCGTCCGGTGGCGGGGTGTTGATCGAGGCGTTGACGAACGGGTAGTTGACCTGGAACGCCGCCAGCCCGGCCTCCATCGCCAGCCTGCCGTCGTTCTCCTGCGCCACCGACAGCGACGGGTCGGCGGCGGGCGAGGTCGCCACGCGGTGCATGATCTCCACGGCCTGCCGCGCGGCATCCCCGTCGTCGAGGAGCACCTTGCCGTCCTCGGAGACGATCTGGCCACCGGCGCTGGTCATGAGCGTGTTGAACCAGACGACGATGCCCTCGTACTGCGCGCCCTGAACCTCAATATAGGACGGCAGGCCCTGCTGGTTCAGCCGCTCCGACATATCGATCATCTCGTCCCACGTCTGCGGCGGCGTCGGGGCGAGGTCGGTGCGGTACCACAGCAGCTGGGTGTTCGTGTTCAGCGGCGCGGCCCACAGCCTGCCCTGGTACATCGCAGTCTCGAGAGGGCCCTTGAGGGTGCCTTCCGTGACCGCGGCGGCCGCATCCTCAGGCCACGGCTCGATCCAGCCGGCCTCGGCGAACTCCGCGGTCCAGATGACGTCCAGGCCCATGAGGTCGACGGCCGGGTCACCGGCCACCAGCCGGCGCGCCAGTTGCAGCCGCTGGTCGTCGGCGGACTTGGGGAGGGTCTGCTGGACGACGCGGTAGCGGCCGCCCGCCTCGGCGGTGCACGCCTCGGCCGCGGCGGCGTAGCCGCTCGCGTTGTCGGCGGGGGTGTAGAAGTTCAGGACCGGCGGGCCGCTTGCCTCGGCGGCGCAGCCTGCGAGCATGGCCGCGGCCAGCAGGGCGCCGCTCGCGACCGCGGCCAGCCTGCGGCGCCGGCCCACCCTTCGCCGTCCCCGTCGATCCAACGGCTTTCTCATCCCGCCCCCTCCGCCCGCCCAACCGACCCGAGTGGGCGCCCCCCAGTGGTGTGACCGGCCTGTGATTGCGGTCACGGCATGTGCCGTTGGGTCGAACCTAGGACGGAGCGCTCGGACCCGCAATCGGTGCCCCCGGCGCTGAGATCAATCCGAGACATTCGCCGGTCGGGGCGGTGACCGGGACGCCGATCAGGTCCCGGGGTTGGACCCCATCGCCAGCTTGGCGAGCAGTTCCCGAGCCTTCTCGGCATTGCGGGGCTGGCAGAGCACGTCGTAGCGGCCAGCGACCATCTGGCTGGCCGAGGTGAAGTCGCGGCGACCGCGGCTCGCGCCGTAACCGACGGCGGCGAAGACCAGACCGAACAGCAGACCGCTGGCCAGGCCGACCAGGATCGGACCCAGTGGGCTGGCAGCGGTGGTGAACAGGCCGAGCAGCAGGCCGACGAACAGGCCGAACCAGGCGCCGGACGCGGCACCGGACAGCAGCACCCGGCCCCAGGTCAGCCGTCCGATGACGCGTTCGACGAGCATCAGGTCGACGCCGACGATCGTGACGTCGCGAACCGGGAAATCGCTGTCGGCCAGATGGTCGACGGCCCGCTGTGCCTCCGCATAGGTGGCGTAGGAGCCGACCGGCCACCCGGTCGGCGGAGTGGGAAGGTTGGGTAGCCCTGGCGCAGTTCGCGCGGGGCCCCCGAACGGGGTGGTCACGGCCGTCTCCTTGGAATCGGAACGCCTGGGCATCAGGCGTCCACATCATGCCAACGGATGCAGGTGCGCCGCAGTGCCCACTCGCAATCATCGCGAGCGGGACGAACGATCCGCGGCCCGATACCGCGAGGTCACCCGGGGCCGTGAGTGCGTAACAGTGTTCTGACACTGTTACGCACTCACAGGGTCAGGTGCGCTGCCTGTACTCCCGCAGCAGGCCGCGGCTGATGATCGTCTTTTGGATCTCCGAGGTGCCCTCGCCGATCAGCAGGAACGGCGCCTCCCGCATCAGCCGCTCGATCTCGTACTCCTTGGAGTAGCCGTAACCGCCGTGGATGCGGAAGGCCTCCTGGGTAACCTCCGCGCAGTACTCGCTGGCGAGCAGCTTGGCCATCCCGGCCTCGACGTCGTTGCGGTTGCCGGAGTCTTTCAGCCGCGCGGCGTTGACCATCATCAGGTGCGCCGCCTCGACCTTGGTGGCCATCTCGGCGAGCTTGAAGGCGACGGCCTGGTGCTCGGCGATCGGCTTGCCGAACGTGCTGCGCTGCTGTGCGTACTCGACCGCCAGTTCGAAGGCGCGGATCGAGATACCGCAGGCGCGGGCGGCGACGTTGACGCGGCCGACCTCGACGCCGTCCATCATCTGGGCGAAACCGGCGCCCCGCTTGCCGCCGAGGATCTGCCCTGCGGGCACCCGGTGACCCTTGAACACCATCTCGGTGGTGTCCACGCCCTTGTAGCCCATCTTGTCGATCTTGCCGGGCACGATGAGTCCGGGCGCGACCTCGCCATAGCCGGTGGGCTTGTCCACGAGGAACGTGGTGAGGTTCTGGTACGGCTTCGCCGCCCCCTCGTCGGTGCGGACCAGCACCGCGGTGAGGTTGGAGGTGCCGCCGTTGGTCAGCCACATCTTGGTGCCGTCGATCACGAACTCGTCACCGTCCGACACGGCCTTCGTCTTGATCGCGGCGACGTCGGAGCCGAGGTCGGGCTCGGACATGGAGAACGAGCCGCGCACCTCGCCGGTGGCCATCCTCGGCAGGTAGCGCTGCTTCTGCTCGGGCGTGCCGTGCTGGTTGATCATGTACGCCACGATGAAATGCGTGTTGATCACACCGGAGACGCTCATCCAGCCCCGCGCGATCTGCTCCACGACCAGCGCGTAGGTGAGCAACGACTCGCCGAGCCCGCCGTACTCCTCCGGGATGGTGAGGCCGAACAGCCCCATCTCCTTCATCCCGTCGACGATGTCCTGGGGGTAGGTGTCGGCGTGCTCGAGCGCCGTCGCGTGCGGAAGGATCTCCTTGTCCACGAATGTGCGGACGGTGGACAGGATCTCCTGCTGGATCTCGGTCAGACCGGCGGTCTGGGCGAGCCGGGCCATGGTGGTTCCTCCTGAGGGCGGTCGGCGACGGGTGGTCGTGCGCGGTAAGTGGTACTCCGGCACCAGCTGCCGCGCACGTGCTCACTCGGCAGGTGGGGTCCAGCGGTCGGTGCGCTGCATGCCGGCCGCGCGGCCCTTGCTCGCGATGACCAGGGCCATCTTGCGACTGGCCTCGTCGATCATCTCGTCGCCCAGCATCGCCGCGCCGCGCGCCCCGCCCGCCGCGGAGGTGTAGTACTCGTAGGCGTCGAGGATGTTCTCGGCGTGGTCGTAGTCGGACTGGGCCGGGGAGAACGTCTCGTTCGCCGCGTCGATCTGGCCGGGATGCAGCACCCACTTGCCGTCGAAGCCGAGCGCGGCCGAGCGGCCGGCCACCCTGCGGAACCCGTCCACGTCCTTGATCTGCAGGTACGGGCCGTCGATGGCCTGCTTGTCGTGTGCGCGCGCGGCCATCAGGATGCTCATCAAGATGTGGTGGTAGGCGTCGCCCACGTCGTAGCCGGGCGGCTGCTCGCCGACCACCAGCGAGCGCATGTTGATCGAGGCCATGAAGTCGGCGGGGCCGAAGATGATCGTCTCGACGCGCGGGGACGCCGTGGCGATCGCGTTGACGTTGGTCAGCCCCAGCGCGTTCTCGATCTGCGCCTCGATACCGATGCGGCCGACCTCGTAGCCCATGGTCTTCTCGATCTGGGTCAGCAGCAGATCCAGCGCGACGACCTGCTCGGGCGTCTGGACCTTCGGCAGCATGATCGCGTCGAGGTTGGCCCCGGCGCCCTCCACGACCTCCGTGACGTCGCGGTAGGTCCATTCGGTGGTCCAGTCGTTGATCCGGACGACCCGGATCCGGTCGCCCCAGCCGCCCTCGTTCAGGGCGGCCACGATCGTCTTGCGCGCATCGGCCTTGGCCAGCGGGGCGCAGGCGTCCTCCAGGTCGAGGAAGACCTGGTCGGCGGGCAGGGTGCGGGCCTTGTCGATGAACTTCTGGCTCGATCCCGGCACTGCGAGGCAGGAACGGCGGGCGCGATTGGGCGTGCTCACAGGGAAACTCCTCGTCGAGGTCGGCGCGGGTTCCCAGAATGCTGGCACGTCCGCGCCGCGGTGGCGCCACAGGGTGATTGGTTTCTCACCCAGCCGAGGTGAGCGGCCGTTACCCGGCAGTACCGCCGGGCGGAACGGCCACCAGCTCGCCCTGGGACACCGCGACCACCCCGCCACCGACCCAGGTCTCGGTCGCGCGGCCCGCCCGCGCGCGCACCCGGACGTGCAGCGTCGACGGCCGGCCGATCTCGGCGCCCTGGGCGATGGTGAAGCTCGATTCGCCCTCGGGTTCGAGCAGCCCGCGGTCGACGAGGAACACCGCGAGCGCGACCGCGGCCGA
The DNA here is from genome assembly GCF_000423625.1 of Pseudonocardia asaccharolytica DSM 44247 = NBRC 16224. GTDB lineage: Bacteria > Actinomycetota > Actinomycetes > Mycobacteriales > Pseudonocardiaceae > Pseudonocardia > Pseudonocardia asaccharolytica. Next base: position 114,070 of record NZ_AUII01000003.1, on the reverse strand, counting down.
ACCGGTCGCCGGATCCTCCGGCACCCCCGCACCGGGCGCGAACATCCGCAGGTGGACGCGCTCGCACCCCTGGTCGGCGTGGAAGACGACGAGCCCGGTCACCCCCTCGGTCTGCGCCCGCACGGCGGCGTCGTCGCAGACCGCACCGGCCACCGCGTCCGGACGCACCGGCAGGAAGACGTACGGCACCCCCGCCGAGGCGACGCCCGCGGCCGCCGCACCGTCGATGTCGTCGAGCCCCAGCCCGACCGCAGCGGCCAGCAGCGCGGCGTCGGCGTCGTCGCCGACCTCGACCGCGCCACCGCGGATATGCGCCCCGACGGCGTCGATGCGGGCGGGAAGCAGGCCCGCGCCGCACTCCTGCACGACCTCGCCGCCGCCGATCACCCCGTCCCTGGCCAGCACCCACGCCGCGCCCACGCTCGGATGCCCGGCGAAGGGCAGCTCGACGGCCGGGGTGAAGATCCGCACCCGGTAGTCGGCCCCGGGGAGCGTCGGGCGCAGCGGGAAAACGGTCTCGGACAGCGAGAACTCGGCGGCGATCGCCTGCATGGCCGCGGCGTCCAACGGTGGGTCCAGCTCGTCGGCCCCGTGTACGACGGCCAGCGGGTTGCCGGCGTACGGCCGCTCGGTGAACACGTCGACGACGTCGAATCGAAGGTTCCGCACCGCGTTGACCCTAGAGTGACGTGCGCAGACGCGCGCACCCGGCGGTCCTAGGCTGTGACCATGGGCACGGCGCAGGTGTTCGTGGCCCGCATGGTGGGTCTGGCCGTCATGGGGCCCGGGGGCGAGCGGATCGGCAAGGTCCGTGACGTCGTGATCTCGCTGCGGGTCGATCCGAACCCGCCGCGGGTGCTCGGGCTCGTCGTCGAGCTGGTCACCCGGCGGCGGATCTTCGTGCCGATGTTGCGGGTCACCAGCATCGACGTCGAGGCGGTCACGCTGGCCACCGGCTCGGTGAGCCTGCGCGGGTTCCGTCAGCGCCCGAACGAGGCGCTGCTCGTCGGCCAGGTGATCGACGCTCCGGTGCGGCTCGCCGACTCCGGCGAGGAGGTCGTCGTCGTCGATGCGGCGATCGAGCCGACCCGCTCCCGCGACTGGGTGGTCGGACGCCTCGCGGTGCGCCCGCGGCGGACCCGGCTGACCCGGCGCGGCGCGGTCAGCATCGTGGCGTGGCGGGCGGTGCGGGGGCTGACCCTGTCCGACCGGCAGGGCACCGAGGGGCTGCTCGCGGTGTTCGAGACGATGCGGGCCGCCGATGTCGCCGCGGCGCTCTCCGAGTTGCCGGTCAAGCGTCAGCACGAGGTCATCGACGCCCTCGACGACGAACGGCTGGCCGATGTGTTCGAGGAGCTGTCGGAGTCCGATCAGCGGCAGCTGCTGGGTCACCTGGGCGCCGAGCGCGCCGCCGACGTGCTCGGCGCGATGGCCCCCGACGACGCGGCCGATCTGCTCGGGGAGCTGCCCGCCTACGAGTCCGACCGGCTGCTTGCCCTGATGGAGCCGGAGGAGTCGGCACCGGTCCGCAGGCTGCTGCGGTACTCGGCCGACACCGCGGGCGGGCTGATGACCCCCGAACCGATCATCCTTCGCCCCGATGCCACCGTCGCCGAGGCGCTCGCGCACATCCGTAACCCGGACATCCCGGCCGCGCTGGCGAGCATGGCGTTCGTCTGCCGGCCCCCGACGGAGACGCCGACCGGGCCCTATCTCGGTTGCGTGCACGCCCAGCGGTTGTTGCGGGAGGCGCCGTTCGAGCTGGTGGCGGGCCTGGTCGACAGCGAGCTCGCGCAGCTGTCACCGGATGCGACGCTCGCCCAGATCACCCGTTACTTCGCGGCCTACAACCTCGTCGCGGGCCCGGTCGTCGACGCCGGGGAACATCTGCTCGGCGCGGTCACCGTCGACGACGTGCTCGACCACCTGCTGCCCCGGGGCTGGCGCGACGAGCTGACCGAACCGATCGGGGGTGTCGTCGGAGGCCTCGGCACGGGACATCCGGACCGCGGGGACGGCCACCGCCACGGCGCCGTGAACGAGCCCGCGAGAGGTAGGGACCATGCCTGAGCTGCGCACCCGTCGCAGGCTCGACCAGCCGCGCCTCGGCAGGCGCAGGCTCGATGTGGATCCGGAGGAGTTTGCGCGGTTGTCCGAGCGAGCCGCCCGGTTCCTCGGTACCGGCCGCTACCTGGCGATCCAGACCGTGCTCGTCGTGGTGTGGATCGCATTGAACCTGTTTGCGGTGTCGCTGCGCTGGGACCCCTACCCGTTCATCCTGCTCAACCTCGCGTTCTCCACCCAGGCCGCCTATGCGGCGCCGCTGATCCTGCTGGCGCAGAACCGGCAGGACGACCGGGACCGGATCTCGCTCGACGAGGACCGCAGGCGCGCCGAGCGGACCAAGGCCGACACCGAGTACCTGGCCCGGGAGCTCGCCGCGCTGCGACTCGCGGTGGGCGAGGTCGCGACCCGCGACTACCTGCGCGGGGAGCTGGAGAAGCTCGCCGAACGGATCGGCGCGGAGCGGGCCGACGGATCCGGACGGGCCGCGGACCGGGTCGAGCGGGGCGCAGGCCGGGGCCGGGGGGTCAATCGACCAGCCGGCGACTGATCCGTTCCAGCGCAGCCAGATCGTCGGCGTTCAACCGGTCGGCGAAATGCGTCACCACGCCGGCGAGATGGGTCCGGGACGCGATGCGCAGCCGGTTCAGACCCGCCTCGGTGAGGATGGCCGCGACCCCGCGGCCATCGTTCTCCACCGCGCTGCGGCGGACCAGCCCGACTCGCTCCAGCCGATCGACGATCCGGGTCACCCCCGACCGCGACAGCAACACGGCGGCGGCCAGCTCGGTCATCCGCAGGGTGCGCCGGGGCGCCTCGGCAAGCTGCACCAGCACGTCGTAGGAAGCCAGCGACAACCGCTGCTCCGCGACCAACTCGGTCTCCAGGGTGCGGGTGATCGTGGCATGGGCCCGCAGAAAGGCCCGCCACGAGGCGAGCTGTTCCTTGTCGGGTACCCGACGCCGACCCCCCGGCACAGCCGCCCGGGATTGCCCCGTGGCGGCCTCGGCGATGTTCGTCACGAGGTCAGATGCTACGGCGACCAGGTGGGTGCGGACACGCACGTAGCATGGACGAACAGGTGGCGGCCCAGCGGCCGCCCATATCGACGTCACAGGAAGGTCCAGCGGAGAACCCTGATGTCCGTCATCGGAAACACCCATTCCAGCTCTGTCGTGCAGGCCGTCCGGGCCGCCCTGGCGAAGGTCGATGACCCCGAGATCCACAAGCCGATCACCGAGCTCGGCATGGTGAAGGATGTCACGGTCTCCCCGGACGGCGTCGCGCATGTCGGGGTCTATCTCACCGTCGCGGGCTGCCCCATGCGGGAGACGATCACTTCCCGGGTCACCACCGCGGTGTCCGCCGTCCCCGGCGTCCGGGCCGTGGAAGTCGATCTCGACGTGATGAGCGACGAGCAGCGCACCGCGCTGCGCCGCAGTCTGCGCGGCGATGTCGAGGAGCCGGTCATCCCGTTCGCCCAGCCGGGCTCGCTGACCCGGGTGTACTGCGTGGCGTCCGGCAAGGGCGGGGTCGGCAAGTCGTCGGTCACGGTCAACCTGGCCGCCGCGATGGCCGCCCGCGGGCTGCACGTCGGCGTCGTCGACGCCGATATCTACGGCCATTCGGTGCCGCGGATGCTGGGCACCGCGGCGCGCCCGACCAAGGTCGAGAACATGATCATGCCGCCGCAGGCGCATGACGTGAAGGTCATCTCGATCGGGATGTTCGTCGAGGGCAACACGCCGGTGGTGTGGCGGGGCCCGATGCTGCACCGCGCGCTGCAGCAGTTCCTCGCGGACGTCTACTGGGGCGACCTGGACGTGCTGCTGCTGGATCTGCCCCCGGGCACCGGCGATATCGCGATCTCCACCGCGCAGCTGATCCCGAACGCCGAGTTGCTCGTGGTCACCACCCCGCAGCAGGCCGCGGCCGAGGTCGCCGAGCGCGCGGGCGCGATCGCGCTGCAGACCCGGCAGCGGCTGGCCGGCGTCGTGGAGAACATGTCGTGGATGGAACTGCCCGACGGCACCCGGATGGAGGTCTTCGGCGCGGGCGGCGGCCAGACCGTGGCCGACTCGCTGAGCCGCGCGCTGGGCGCCCCGGTGCCGCTGCTGGGGCAGATTCCGCTGGAGCCGCGGCTGCGTGAATGCGGCGACACCGGAACCCCGATCGTGCTGGCCGAGCCGGAGTCGGCGGCGGGCGCGGCGCTGCGTGCGGTGGCCGAGACCCTCAGCACCCGCTCGCGCGGGCTGGCCGGCAGATCGCTGAACATCGCGCCCGTGCGCGGCAAGTAGCACCCCGGCGCCACGTGCCGCGCCTGATCCCGCGGGTCAGCCGAGCACGTCCGAGACCGCCTTTGCCCACAGCCCGACGCCCTCGTCGATCTGGTCGGCGGTGACGATCAGGGGCGGAATCATCCGCACCACGTTGCCGAAGGGTCCGCAGGTCAGCAGCAGCAGGCCGTGGGCGGCCGCGGCGGCGTGGGCGCGGGTCGCGCGCTCGGGATCGGGGGCGCCCTCGGGCGTCACGAACTCGTTGCCCACCATCAAGCCGAGCCCGCGGACGTCACCGATCCGCGGATGTTCGGCGGCCACCTCGCGCATCCCGGCCAGCAGCCGGGCGCCCTGCTCGGCGGCGTTGGCGACCAGTCCCTCGGACTCGATCACCTCCAGGGTGGCCAGCGCGGCCGCGCAGGCCACGGCATTCCCACCGTAGGTACCACCCTGCGAGCCCGGCCTGGCCCGCTCCATCAGGGCGATCGGCGCAGCGATGGCCGAGAGCGGGAAGCCGCTGGCCAGACCCTTGGCGGTGATCAAGATATCCGGGACGACGCCGGCCGTGTGCTGGTGGCCCCAGAACTTCCCGGTCCGCCCGAAACCGGTCTGCACCTCGTCGGCGATGAGCAGGATGCCGTGCCGGTCCGCGCGTTCCCGCAGCCCGGTGAGGAACTTCGGCGGGGTCGGCACGTAGCCGCCCTCCCCCAGCACCGGCTCGATGACGAACGCGGCGACGTCGGCCGCTGGGGCGCTGGTGACCAGGATCCGGTCGAGCTCGCGCAGGGCGAAGTCGGTGGCCTGCTGCTCGCTCCAGCCGTAGCGGAACGCGTACGGGAACGGCGCGAACGCGACCCCGCCCATGAGCGGACCGATCCCGGCGCGGATCTTGGCGCCGGACGTGGTGAGCGCGGCCGCACCCATCGTGCGCCCGTGGAAGCCGCCGTCGAACGCGACGATGAGCTGGCGGCCGGTGGCGTGCCGGGCCAGCCGCACCGAGGCCTCGACGGCCTCGCTGCCGGAGTTGAGGAAGAAGACGCTGTCCAGGCCGGCGGGCAGTACGTCGCCGAGGCGTTCGGACAGGCGCAGCAACGGCTGGTGCATGACGGTCGTGTACTGGCCGTGGATGAGCGTGCCGACCTGCTCCTGCGCGGCGGCGACGACCTTCGGGTGGCAGTGCCCGGTGCTGGTGACGCCGATACCTGCGGTGAAGTCGAGGTGGCGACGGCCGTCGGTGTCGTAGAGGTAGACGCCCTTGCCGCTGGCCACCTGGACGGGTGTGGCCTGGGTGAGGACCGGGGACAGCTGTGCCATGACGCGGGCTCCCGACAATCGGAGTCTGTCGAGTTGTCGACTTGTCGACAATCTCTCGATCGCCCCGATCGAACCATGCGTCCCGGCGGCGGGCAAGGGGGGCCGGCTCAGGCGGGCAGGGCGGGCAGGTTGCCGTCCGGTGCGCCCTCGCTGAGGTCGGCGCCGTCGAGGATGCGCGCGACCGCGTCGGCCATATGCGCCTCCAGGGTCGCGACCAGCCGGTCGGTGTCCCCGTCGCGCACCGCGTCGCGCAGGATCCGGTGCTCGGCGACCAGGTCGGCCGCGGGCGGGGCGGTCCGCTGCAGCGCGGCGAGGCACATTCGAGTCTCCACCAGCAAGGCATCGGCCATCCGGCGCAGCCGCGGACTGCCGGCGGCGGCGACGAACTCGTGGTGGAACCGGTGGTCCGCATCGGCCAGCGCGACCGCGTCGCCCGCCGCGGCGGCGGCCTCCATCGTGGCGAGCGCGGCCGTCAGCCGCAGCGTGGCGCTCTCCCGGTCCCCCGCCAGTATGAGCAACGCCGCCGCACGTTCGACGGCGGTTCGGGCGATGTAGACGTCGCGGACGTCGTCCGCGGCGAGATCGCGGACGAACAACCCGCGGTGCCGCTCGCTGCGCAGCAGACCCTCCGCGACGAGCCGCTGCATCGCCTCCCGCAGCGGTCCCCGGCTCACCCCCAGCCGGGTCGCCAGCTCGACCTCACCCAGCTGGGTCCCGGGCGGGAAGCTGCCGCGCATGATGGCCTGCCGGAGCCGGTCCGCGACGATCGCCGCCGTGGACCGACGGCTCACCGGCTCCAGATCTTCGAGGTCCAGCCCCATCGGTACCTCTCCTCACTCGGTTCGGCCGCTCGCGAACAGCCGGCCCAGTCCCGGGCGGGCACGGTCGGCGCCGGCCAGCCGCAGCCCCTGCCACACGGTCACCTGGTTCGCGGTGAGCACCGGCTTGCCGACGCGGGCGTCGAGGTCGTCCAGCAACCCGATGGTGTGCAGCGCGGTATCGGGCAGCAGCACGGCCTGCGCGTCGGCGTGGTCGGCGGCCGCGGCGAAGCCGAGCACGTCGCCGGCGGGCAGCGTGCCCACCTCCGCGGCGGTGATGATCCCCCGCGCCGACAGCGACAGCACCCTGATCCCGGCTCTGCCGAGGAACTCGGCGAACCGCTCGGCGATGTCGTCGGGATAGGTGGCGCCGACCGCGACCCGGGTGACGCCGAGTCGTCGACAGGCCTCGACGAACGCGAACGAGGTGCTCGACGCCGGCGCTCCGGCCGCCGCCGCCAGCGCCTCGGCCTGCGCCGATGCGCCGTCCCAGCCGAAGACGAAGCTGCCCGACGTGCAGGCCCAGACGATCGCGTCCAGCGGCGCCGCGGTCGCGGTCAGCTTGGCGGCGCCCGTCGCGAGCACCTCGTCGGATCCGATGTCGCGCAGCGCATCGACGCGATGGGCGTCCTCACCCATCTCGGTGTGCACGAGGGGCAGCCGGCTGCCGTCGCCGAGCACGGTCTCGGCGCGCGGATAGTCGTCCTCCGCGGAGTAGCCCGGATAGAGGATGCCGATGGTCGGTACCGGATCAGAGATATCAGCCATGATTGTCGACAATCCTACGGGTTACGCCGCCGACCGTCGCGGCGCGGCGGCGAGCAGCCGGCCGCCCCCCACCGCCGTACGGCCGATCGCCCGCAGCGCGGCCCACATGGTCACCTGGTTGGCCGTCAGCACCGGCTTGTCGAGGGCCCTCTCGAGCGGCTCGATGATGTCGTAGGTCGGCAGGTTCGTACAGCTGATGAACAGCGCCTCCGCGTCCGGTCGGTCGACCGCCGTCACGATCTCCACGACCTCGGCGTAGGTGACCCGCCAGATGTTGCCGAGCAGCCCGAGCCCCTGCTTCGACACGGTCTGCACCTCGTGCTCCTCGAGGTAGCTGACCAGCCGCGCGGTCACCGCCTCGATATAGGGGGTGGCGATCGCCAGCCGATGCACCCCCAGCATGCGCAGCGCATCGACGAGCGCGCCCGATGTCGTCGTCGCCTCGGGCGCACCCGCCTCCAGCATCGTGCGCCGCAGCACGAACTCGCCCTGGGTGCCGCCGACGAAGCTGCCCGACGTGCACGCGAACGTCACCGCCCCCGGCCCCGGCGTCAGCACATCGCGGGTGGCCCGGCGCAGCGCCCTGCGATCGCCGACCGCGACCGCCATCTCGACGGTCACCGGCGTGGTGAAGAACGGCAGCCGGGTGAGGTAGAGCGACACGTCGTCGGGCGCCCAGCGCCAGAGCTCGCGGTCGAGGGCGAAATCGAAGGGTGCGATGACCCCGAGGCCAGGCGGGTTGTCCGACTCCAGGTCGACAAGACCCACGGAGAGCTCGCTCGGCATCTCGCACCCCTTCCGCTAGGTCTCGGAGCGCGTTGTGAGCCGCTCGTAGACGAGGCGCTCCCCGACGCTGCCGGACCGCCACACGTCGTGGCACGCCTCGGCCATGACGTCAAGGCCCTCGACGATCGTCGCGTAGACGTTCCCGGGAACCCATCCGACATCGCCGTTGAGAAGGAGGTTGTTACGCCCGTAGAAGATGGCAAGGTCGATGACACCGGGCAGGTGATCGATGTTCTGGTCGGCCTTGAACGACTGGTCGAGCATGCCGCCGGAGAACGCGAAGTACACGACGTCGCCCGGGATCGGGGTGACCGTCGGGTTCTCGTGACCGATCTTGTCGCCGAAGCGCGGGACCATCGTGTACACCTCGTTGCGCGCGTACTTGGCGTGCTGGGCGTCGCCACCGAGCGGGAGCGCGGCCCAGACCGCGGCACAGGTGCGAGGGGCGTCCTTCTCCAGCAGTTCGGCCACGCAGGAGACACCGCGACGAGCCAACGTGATCTTCATGAGCTTCGACAAACCGAACCACCCCGCGAGCAGTGCTGATAGGCGATCGCTCCGTCCCCGCACCAGTTCCGCGGATTGTTGACAATCATACGAGCGCTTCCTAGCGTGTCAATGGTTCCGCCACACCGCCGGGAAGGACACAGTTTGCCCATTTCCGCAGGTCAGAACCGCCGTGCCGGCGGCCCCATCATCGCGGTGCTGCACGCGGCGGACCGCCCGCCCGCGCTCGCCGACCACACCGATGGCACGGAGCTTCGGTTCGCCACCGCCGACACCCTCGCCGGCGCCCTGCCCGGAGCCGAGGCCCTGTTCGTCTGGGACTTCACCTCCGACGCCGTGCGCACCGCCTGGGCCGCCGCGGACACCCTGCGCTGGGTGCACACCGCCAGCGCCGGGGTCGACCGGCTGGTCTTCCCGGGACTCGTCGACTCCGACGTCGTGCTCACCAACTCCCGCGGGGTGTTCGACACCCCCATGGCCGAGTACGTCGCGGGGCTCGTACTGGCGCTGGCCAAGGACCTCCCACGCACCCTCGCACAGCAGGCCCGCCGCGAGTGGCGGCACCGGGAGACCGAGCAGCTGGCCGGAGCGCGGGCCGTCGTCGTCGGGGGCGGACCGATCGGGCGAGCCATCGCGTCGATGCTGACCGCGATCGGGTTGCGCGTCGAACTCGTCAGCAGGCGCGCCGATCCGCCCGTGCACGGGATCGACAAGCTGGCCGGCCTGCTGCCCGACGCCGACTACCTTGTCCTCGCCGCCCCGCTCACCGAGCAGACCCGCGGCCTGCTCGACGCCGCCGCGCTGCGGCTGCTGCCCCGGAACGCGCGCGTGATCAATGTCGGCCGCGGCGCGCTGGTCGTCGAGCCGGATCTCGTCGACGCGCTGGCCGAGGGCCGGATCGCCGGCGCCGCGCTCGATGTCTTCGAGACCGAACCGCTGCCCTCCGACTCACCACTGTGGACGATGCCGAGGGTGATCGTGTCCCCGCATATGTCCGGCGACACCGTGGGGTGGCAGCACAACCTGGTCGCGCTGTTCGCCGACAACCTCGCCCGCTACCGGTCCGGACGGCCGCTGCGCAACGTCGTGGACAAGACCCGCGGGTACGTGACGACATCGGGAGCGAACCCATGAGCGCGCCGCGCACGAGCAACACCGCCGACCTGCCGGCCACCGCACTGCTGGCGGCTTACCGGACCGGCGAGCTCTCCCCGGTGGAGGCCACCCGCGATGCGCTCGAGCGCATCGAGAAGCTGGACCACGCCGTCAACGCCTACTGCCTCGTCGATGCCGAGCGGGCCATGGCGATGGCGCACGAATCGCAGGAACGCTGGCGGCGCGAGGAGCCGTGCGGGGCGCTCGACGGGGTGCCCACCTCGATCAAGGACATCCTGCTGACCATCGACTGGCCGACCCGCCGCGGGTCCCGGACGACCAGCGCCGAGGGCCCGCACCAGGTCGACGGGCCGCCCGTCGCCAGGGTCCGCGAACACGGTGCGGTGCTGCTGGGCAAGACCACGACCCCCGAGCTGGCCTGGAAGGGGGTCACGGACTCCCCGCTCACCGGCGTCACCGGCAACCCGTGGAACCCGGCGCTCACCGCCGGGGGTTCCAGCGGCGGCAGCGCCGCCGCGGTCGGGCTGGGTATGGGGGCGCTGTCGCTGGGCACCGACGGCGGCGGCTCGGTACGGATCCCGGCCGCGTTCACCGGCACCGTCGCGCACAAGCCGACCTACGGCCGGGTCGCGCACCATCCGGGGAGCCCGTTCGGCACGCTGGCCCACGTCGGGCCGATGACCCGGACCGTTGCCGACGCCGCGCTGCTGCTCGACGTCATCTCCCACTCCGACGTGCGCGACCCGTGGGCCCTGCCTGCGCTGCTCGCTCCCGCCCGGACCTGCACCGACGCGCTCGGTGACGGGGTCGCCGGGCTTCGGGTCGCGGTCAGCCCGACGCTCGGGTACGCGCGGGTCGACCCGGAGGTGGCCGCGGCGTTCGCGGCCGCCGCCGACGTTTTCGCCACCCTCGGCGCCACCGTGGAGTATGCCGATCCCGGCTTCGCCGACCCGGTCGAGCCGTTCGAGGTGCTGTGGTACGCGGGCGCCGCGAAGAGCATCGAGAGTCTCGACGCCGCCGCGAGGGCCGAGATGGACCCCGCGCTCGTGCAGATCGCCGAGCGGGGCGCGGGAATCAGCGCGCTGGACTACCTGTCCGCGATGGCGGTGCGCAATGATCTCGGCACGCTGGTGGGCGAGTTCCACCTCACCTACGACCTGCTGCTCACCCCGACCCTGCCGATCGCGGCGTTCCCGGCGGGCCGTGAGGTTCCGGATGGCTGGCCGGCGCCGCGGTGGACGTCCTGGACGCCGTTCACCTACCCGTTCAACATGACCCAGCAGCCCGCCGTCAGCGTTCCGTGCGGGTTCACCGCGGCGGGGCTGCCGGTGGGGCTGCAGATCGTCGGGCCCCGGCACACCGACGCGCGAGTGCTGGCGGCCGCGCACGCCTACGAGCAGGCCACCGACCACCACACCCGGCGCCCACCGCTGCTCGCCTGAGCGCCGGCGCCCTCTCTCCCAGCGCGTTATGGAGCCATAACGTCGTTGGGAGCGGAGCGTTCTGCGCGTTGTGGAGCCATAACGTCGTTGGGAGCGGAGCGTTCTGCGCGTTATGGAGCCATAACGTCGTTGGGTGGCGTCGGGGTCGATCGGCGGGCGCTCGCCCGGGGCGAGGCGAGGGGCGGCCGGTCCCGTCGCCTGCGAGCCGATACCCGCGCCGTTGCCGGCCGCCCCACCGGTGGTGGAACCGTTCTGCCCCGGCGCGGGACCGTCCTCGAACAGGGTGCGACGCACGGCGGTACGCGGGTTGAAGTCGCGCAGCCCGCGCAGGTCCTCGAGGGGCCTGCGCAGCTCGTCGAACTCCGGGCCGAGCTCGTTGCGCAGCTGATCGCGGGCGCCGGTGGCGTACTCGCGCACCTGGCGGATCGCCCTGCCCAGCCAGGCGGCCGCCCCCGGGAGCCGTTCGGGGCCCAGAACGAACAACCCGACCACGAGGAGGACCAGGATCTCCGCCCAGCCGATGCTGTCGAACACGCCGCCAGCCTACCTGCGCCCCTGCTCAGCGCCGATGTCCGCGCCACGCATCCGGGCCTCAGTCGGCGGTGAGCACGGCCGTGACCGCGAGTGGCCGCCCGTCCCGGATGAGCTGGATCGACACGTTCTGCCCGGGCTCGAGCTCCCGGACCGCGACCACCAGCTCGTCCGCCCCCGCGATCGCGCGCTCCCCCACCCTGACGATCACGTCTCCCTCGACGATCCCCGCGGCCGCCGCGGCGCCGCCCTGCACGACGTTCTGCACCTGCGCGCCGTCGGTGGCTCCGTCGGTGACGGACTTGGCGTTCACCCCCAACTCGGCGTGTCTGACCACGCCGGCGCGGATGAGCTGCTCCGCGATCCGCCGGGCGTCGTCGATGGGGATCGCGAAGCCCAGCCCGATCGAGCCGCCCTCGCCCTGGCCGAGGCTGCGGATCGCGGTGTTGATCCCGACGACGGCGCCGGTCGAGTCCACCAGCGGGCCACCCGAGTTGCCCGGGTTGATCGCGGCGTCGGTCTGGATGGCGTCGATGACGGCGTCGCCGGTGTTGCCCCCGCCGTCGAGCCGGACCGGGCGGTCGACCGCGCTGACGATGCCGTCGGTCACCGTGCCGGCCAGACCGAGCGGGGAGCCGACGGCAAGGACCGCGTCCCCGACGGCGAGCGCGCCCGAAGAGCCGATCTGCGCGACCGTCGGGTTCGCGACGGCGACCTTGACCACGGCCAGGTCCGTCTTCGGATCGCGCCCGACGATCTGGGCGGGGGCCCGGCTGCCGTCGCTGAAGACGGCCTCGACAGTGGCCCCCGGGACCTGCGCGGCCGGCGCGACGACGTGATTGTTGGTGAGCACGTAGCCTGCCGGATCGATGACGACGCCGGAGCCGGTGCCGCCCTGGTCCCCGACCCGGATCTCGAGCGAGACCACGGCCGGGACCACCCTCGCGGCGATGGCGGCGACCGAGCCGGGCGGGCGTTCCTTGGCGTTGGTGGCCTGCGCGATCGTGGCGTCGGGCGTGGTGAGCCCCGACGCCCCCTCGGCGGTCAGCCTGCCGACCAGACCGCCGGCGGCACCGATGAGCAGCGCAACGAACGCCAGCAGCGCCAGCGCGCGCGGATGTACCCGGCGACCGAAGAGAACCTCCCGGACGCTCAGCCGCGCACCCGGACCGGACGGGGGCGGCGCGGGCACGGGCCCGGCCACGGGCGGCGGGCCGAGCTCGGCCCCGCTGCCCGGATCACGCCACGGGTCCTCCTCGGCGGGAGCGGCCGGATCGTCCCAGAACGCGGGGGGCCGGTCGGGGCCGTCCTGGCCGGGGCGTGGCGGCCGCTGCAGTGCCGCGACGTCCCCGTCGGGGCGGCCGAACGCGCTGGCCAGCGCGGCGGGTGGCGGCCCAGCCGGGGATGAGCCGGGCGCGGCCGCGCCGTTGCGGGGCGGCCGCTGCGCGAAGCCGCCGTCGACGCCCGCGGGCCGGCCGAAGGCCGAGACCTCACCAGCGTCGACGGGTGGCCGCGCCAGCGGGCGCGGACCCAGCCGCGGTGGCGCGGGCCGGTCCGGCGCGGGCGGGCCGCTCGTCGTGCCGTCCTGCTGGTCGTTCATCGCTCCTGGCTGCGGGTCGGGGACCGGATGACCAGCTTGCCGCACCGGGGGTGAAGTCCGCGTAGCTGCCGGCGTCAGCGCAGGTGCGCGGCGGAGAAGACGGGGGCCATCATGTCGAGCCGCCGGGCCAGGTCCGCGAGTTCGGGTGCGGTGCCTGCGGCCGGCGACGCCCGGCTCGCATTCGCCTCGAACCGCGTATCCAGTGCCGCCGGGACGGTGCCGCCCAGCACCGGTCCGCCCAGCACGCCGCGGTCGGCGGGCGGCGAGTCGACCGATGCCGAGGGGGTGATGAGGACCAGCGCGCCCAGGGCGAGGCCGGTGACGGCGGCCCCGGCACCCAGTCGGATCCGACGCCTGCCGTGCGCGGGCGCAGGCGCCGCCGGGGACGGGAAACAGTCGGACGGATGCGGGCGGAGCATGGTGACGAACTGGCCGTCGGTGGTCATCGCCAGGCCGGCGGGCGGCTCGGGCAGGTCCGTGTCCTGCGGGATCGACCGCAGGCTCGACAGCAGGGACGATGGCATGCTCGGCGCCGCGGCCGAACGCAGCGCGGAGCGGGCCTGGATCTGGGCCACGACCTCCTCGGCGCATTCGGCGCAGTGGTCGAGGTGCTGGGTCGCGCGAGAGTGCGCACCGGCGGCGAGCTCGTCGTCGACGAACGCGACGATCGCATCGAGGGTGAGATGCCCTTCCCCCCAGTCGGGCGTACCCACCGAGAAGCGCCGGCGCGCATGCGTCATCCTGCGACCTCCCCAGCCAGAGCCATGTCACCACGACGGATGTCGGGGGTTGCCACCTCGGCACGGAGCCGCTCGAGCGCACCTCGCAGCGCGGCCCGGCCGCGGTGGATCCTGCTTCGCACAGTACCGAGCTTTACCCCGAGGGTCGCGCCGATCTCCTCGTAGGAGAGGCCCTCGACGTCACACAGCACGACGGCCGCGCGAAAATCCGGGGCCAACTCGTCGAGCGCGGCCTGCAGCGCCGGGTCGAGATGGGTCTCGGAGAACACGACCTCCGGCTCCGGCCCCTGCCCGGGGATGCGGTCCGAGTCGTCCGGGAGGGCCTCCATCCGGACCCGGGACCGGCGCCGCACCATGTCCAGGAACAGGTTCGTGGTGATGCGGTGCAGCCAGCCCTCGAACGTGCCGGGCTGGTAGGAGGACAGCGAGCGGAAGACCCTGATGAAGGTCTCCTGGGTGAGGTCCTCGGCGTCGTGCGGGTTACCGGTCAACCGGTAGGCGAGGCGGTAGACGCGGTCACCGTGCTCGCGGACGATCTCGTCCCAGCTCGGCGGCGTCCAGTCCGCCGCGTCCCCCGGAGCCACGGCGGTCGCCGCGGCTCCCGGCGACCCGGCGGTCGCCAACCCGGCACCGAACTGTGCGGTGGCTGGGCGAGGGGTCATATGGGGTGCGCACCTCCTGGGGCGGGTCGTACCGGTCGGAAACGCCCGGTGCGAGCACTTTGTTCCCGCGCCCCCCGGCGGCTACGGTCGACGACCCCGACCGTGCCCGTACAACGTTCCCTCAGGGCTGTGAACGATACGTGAAAAACGTCTGAGAAATACCTGTGAACCCGTGAGCGGCACGTGACGCCCGGGCGTCACGTGCCGCTCACGGGCGCGACAGCGCAATCGCGCCCTTGCCCAGCACCACGATGCCGCCCGGGCTGACCGTGTAGCGCGCGCGATCGAGCGCCAGGTCGACCCCCACCAGCGCCCCCGGGGGGACGACCACGTTCTTGTCCAGGATCGCGCCCCGTACCACGGCGCCGTGGCCGACCCGAGTTCCGGGCAGGACCACCGAATCCGACACCTCGGCGCCGGCGTCGATCCGGACGTTCGGACCGATCACCGACCGGCGCACGATCGCCCCGGAGATGATCGTGCCCGCGCCGACGATCGAGTCCTGCGCGATACCGCCCTCGACGAACTTCGCGGGCGGCAGCGGCGGCGTCGACGTGCGGATGGGCCAGCGGTCGTTGTAGAGGTTGAAGATCGGGTGGATCGAGACGAGATCGGTGTGCGCGTCGTAGTAGGCATCGACGGTTCCGACGTCGCGCCAGTAGCCCGCGTCGCGTTCGGTGGCTCCCGGGACGACGTTGTCGGCGAAGTCGTAGACCGCGGCCTCGCCCTGCCGCACCAGCCGCGGGATGATGTCGCCGCCCATATCGTGGTCGGAGTCGCCGTCCTCGGCGTCGGCGCGCAGGCCGTCGAGCAGCACCTCGGTGGTGAAGACGTAGTTGCCCATGGAGGCGAACGTCACGTCCGGGTCGTCGGGAACCGCGGGTGGGTCGGACGGTTTCTCGAGGAAGTCGACGATGCGCCCGTCGGCGTCGGAGTTGATGCAGCCGAACGCCTTCGCCTCGACCCGCGGCACCCGGATGCCCGCGACGGTGACCCCGGCCCCGCTCGTGATGTGCTGGGCGATCATCTGCGCCGGGTCCATCCGGTAGACGTGGTCGGCGCCGAACACCGCGATGTAGTCGGGCTGCTCGTCGTAGACGAGGTTGAGGCTCTGGAAGATCGCGTCGGCGCTGCCGGTGTACCAGCGGCGACCGAGCCGCTGCTGGGCGGGCACCGTGGTGATGTACTGCCCGAGCACGCTGGACAGCCGCCACGTCGTGGAGATGTGCCGGTCCAGCGAGTGCGATTTGTACTGGGTGAGCACGCAGATCCGATGCAACCCGCCGTTGACCAGGTTCGACAGCACGAAGTCGATGAGACGGTAATTACCACCGAAGGGGACCGCGGGCTTGGCCCGGTCGGCGGTCAGCGGCCACAACCGCTTGCCCTCGCCGCCGGCCAGGACGATGCCCAGCACACTCGCCTGCGGTCTGCCCGGCGCCGAGAGGACCCGGCCTGCGGTCATCGGCGCCATCCGAACATCGTCGCTCCCCCGGACCGGTGGTCCAGCAGGCCTCGCGCGGTCACGGACACGACCCTAGTGTTCCCGCCTGCATCTGGGCCACACCGGGAGAGCCAGGTCGCGCGGGGAGTCGCGGGAGGAATAGCGTCTGCGCGTGCGCATCGGCCTACTCACCCGCGAATACCCACCGGAGGTCTACGGCGGCGCCGGGGTGCACGTCGAGCACCTGGTGCCGGCGCTGCGCGCGCTGGGTTCACAGATCCGGGTCGAGGTGCACTGTTTCGGCGAGCCGCGGGCCGGTGAGGAGGGCACCCGTGCGCACCGGCCGCCCGGTTCGCTGGCCGAGGCCAACCCCGCGCTGCAGACCCTCGGGGTGGACCTCTCGATCGTCGCCTCCCTCGACGGGATGGACGGCAGCGGCGGCAGCACCGTCGACGTGGTCCACTCACATACCTGGTACGCCAACATGGCCGGGCATCTGGCCAAGGTGCTGCACGACGTCCCGCACGTGATCACCGCCCATTCGCTCGAGCCGCGGCGGCCGTGGAAGGCCGAACAGCTCGGCGGCGGGTACCGGCTGTCCTCGTGGGCCGAGCGGACCGCCTACGAACACGCCGACGCGGTGATCGCGGTGAGCGAGGGCATGCGGGCCGACGTCCTCGACTGCTACCCGGCGCTCGACCCGGCCCGGGTGCACGTCGTGCACAACGGCATCGACACCGACCGCTACCGCCCGGTTCCGGGCCGGGCCGCCGTGGCCGCCGCCGGCGTCGACCCGGACCGGCCAATGGTCGTGTTCCTCGGGCGGATCACCCGCCAGAAGGGTCTCGGACACCTGATCGAGGCGGCGCACGCGATCGACCGCGACGCTCAGATCGTGTTGTGCGCGGGCGCGCCGGACACCCCGGACATCGCGGAGGAGACCGAGAAGGCCGTCGCCGAGCTGTCGGCGGCGCGGCCGGGGGTGGTCTGGATGCGCCGCACGCTGGAGACCGCGGAGATCCGCGAACTGCTCTCGGCCGCCACCGTGTTCGTCTGCCCGTCGGTCTACGAGCCGCTGGGCATCGTCAACCTCGAGGCGATGGCGTGCGGCACCGCTGTGGTCGCCTCCGACGTCGGTGGGATCCCCGAAGTCGTCGCCGACGGGGAGACCGGGACGCTCGTGCACTTCGACGAGCACACCGTCGAGGAGTTCCACGCCGGGCTCGCCGGCGCGGTGAACGCGCTGCTGCGCGATCCGGCACGGGCGGCGGCGATGGGTGCGGCGGGCCGGGCGCGCGCCCAAAGCGCGTTCTCCTGGACGCAGGCCGCGCGACGGACGGTGGAGATCTACCGGTCGCTCTGATCCCCGTCAGCCGCGGGTCCGGGGCTGAGTCGTCCAGTCGTCCCGGTCGTCCCGCGCATCCGCGCGCGGGCCCGGTGAGCCGCGACGGCGGACCGGTTGGCGCAGGCCGGTGAGCAGTAACGGCGGGCGGCGTTGCGCGAGGTGTCGGCGTAGACCCGGCTGCATCCCTCGGCCGCGCACACGCCGTGCCGGTCCGTCCCGTACTCCGAGACGAGCATCGCGAGCGCGAACGCTGTGGTGGAGCGGACTCGGTCGACGAGCGAGGCCTCCGGCGGGGTGTAGTGCAGATGCCAGCGCTGCCCGTCGTGTCCGGACAGATGCGGCCCGATCACGACGTCGGCGAGCAGCGCGTTGACGGCGGCCGCGGCGGCGTCGAGGTCCACGGCCTCGAACACGGTGCGCAGCCGCAGCGCCCATCTCCGCAACGCGGGCTCGACCGAGGCGGGGGCGCGTCCGGCCAGATAGCCGTGTTCGACGAGCACATCACGCAGCCCGGGCTGCGGCTCCGCGGGGCCGACCGGCCTGCCCGCCATCGCATTCACCAGCGCCACAGCGGCGCCGAGTGCATCACTTCTGTAACCGATGAAGTCCATTGGCCTATTTCACCTGCTAGCCTGAATGTAAGAGCCTAAAGGACAACACACATTACCGGAGGACGCCGTGACGTTGCGGGACAGGCACTGCGCGCAGTGCGGCTTGCCCAGCGAGGAGACCCACGTGCTCTCGACGCACCACACGTCCGAGGGGTGGGTGCGCTACCGGCGCTGCGTCTGCGGCGAGGTGACGGTCGAGCTGGTCACGCCGGGCCGACCGCCGCGGGACGTGCTCCCGGCTCGTACACGATCCCGTGCGGCGGGGCTGTCGGCCTGACCGTCGATCAGCACGGACGCCGATGGCCTGGTCGCCCGCTCGGCGACCAGGCCATCGGATGAACGGTCAGCCCGTTGCGGCTTTGAGTGCGTCGCCGAGATCGCTGGCCTCTTCCGGGGTCATCTCCACGACGAGGCGGCCGCCGCCCTCGAGCGGGACGCGCATCACGATGCCCCGACCCTCCTTGGTCACTTCCAGGGGACCGTCGCCGGTCCGGGGCTTCATCGCCGCCATCTCGTGCTCCCTCCGTATCTTCTCGTCCAGGGCGCCGGTGCGCTGGGGAGCGCGCACGGCGGGGATGCGGTGCCATTCTCCCCCATCGCTCCGCGGTGCGTACAACCGGCGCGATCAACGCGCCGGGGATTTACCCACCGCATCCGCCGTGTCGCTCTCCGCCGATGGCGCTACCGCCCCTCCTCGGCCCGATGCGCGCCGCCCGCGGCGGCGTGGTCCGCCTCCAGCCGCGCGACCTGGGTGCGCAGCTCGTCGCGTTCGGCGCTCGCCCGGTCGAGCTCCTCGGCAAGACGGTCGAGCACCCAGTCCACCTCCGCCATCCGGTAGCCGCGAACGGCCTGCTGGAACTGCAGCTCACGGACGTCATGGCCGCTGATCTTGCCGATGGGCAACCGGGTGGGCGTCGCCCCGGGGGCGAGCGGGGCAAGCTCCTCCCCGCGGCCGAAAACCGCTGCGGTCAGCCCGAAGACCACGGCCGCGACCACCAGCACGACCAGCAGGTAGATCAGCGCGGTCCCCATGAACCGAATCTCACCACGGGGGCGAAGCCGGCGCGACCACCCGGCTCGCCACCTCTCGCATCGGCGGACGCTCCAGCACCTCGACGCGCCGCAGCGAAGGCAGCCACTCCCCGTCGAGCTGGAGGAACTGGGTGAGAGCGTCGCCGCAGTCGGGCACCCCGCAGCGGCGCAGCACCGCGGCCAGGATCTGCCGGGCCATCACCCCGAGCTGGAGCAACGACCGGTTGCGGTGCTTGCGGACCCCCAGGTTGACCTGGGCGAGACCGTCGAGGCCCAGCCGGTCGAGCGCGTCGATGAGCAGCCCGATCTCCACCCCGTAGCCCGCCGCGAACGGCACTGACTCCAGCAGCTCCCGGGTCGCCGCATACTCCCCACCCAGCGGCTGCACCACCGCGGAAAGCTGCGGGCGCAGCGCCGCCAGCAGGGGCCTGGCCAGCAGTTCCGTGACCCGGCCGCCACCGGTGTCGTTCTCCACGGTCTCCAGCCGCAGCGGGCGCCGGTAGAACCCCTTGACCATGGCCACGTCCGGCACGGTGAGCAGCGGACCCAGCAGCGCCGGGACGAAGCCCGCGTCGAAGTCGACGAGATCGGAGTCGAGGTACACCACCAGGTCGCCGTCGGTGGCCGCCAGCGAACGCCACAGCACCTCGCCCTTGCCCGGCACCGGCTCCAGATCGGGCAGCACGTCCTCGCGGTGCACCACCCGCGCGCCGGCCGCGGCGGCCCGCTCGACGGTGCCGTCGCTCGACCCGGAGTCGACGACGACCAGCTCGTCGACCAGCGGGTCCGGTCCCCGGGTGAGCGGAACGATCGCGGCCACGACCGCGCCGACCGTCTCCTGCTCGTTCAGCGCGGGCAGCACGACCGACACCCGTCTGCCCCGCTTGGCCGCGACCAGCTCGTCGACGGTCCAGCCGGGCGCCTGCCAGGTCCGGCGCTGGAACCACTGCTCGGTGCTCGAGTCCACGGGTGCTCCTCAGGCCAGCGCGCGCACCGTGCGCGCAGGCGGTCGGGTACCCACGATCGAGGCGACCATGTCGACGGTGCGGCGGGTTGCGGCCACCTCGTGCACCCGGAATGCCCTGGCCCCGGCCGCCGCGGCCAGCGCCGTCGCCGCGAGGGTGCCCTCCAGCCGCTCGGTCACCTCCGTGACACCGAGGGTCTCCCCCACGAAGTCCTTGTTCGACAACGCCATGAGCACCGGCCATCCGGTCGCGACCAGCTCGTCGACCCGGCGGAGCAGGGCCAGTCCGTGCCAGGTGTTCTTGCCGAAGTCGTGCGTGGGGTCGATGAGGATTCCGGACCGTGGCACGCCGAGCGCGACCAGCTTCTCGGCCTGCCCGGTCAGCTCGTCGATCACGTCGGCGACGATGTCGGGGTACCGCACCCGGTGCGGGCGGCGGCGCGGGGTGGTGCCTCCGGTGTGCGAGCAGACGATGCCGGCACCGGTCTCGGCGGCGACCTCGCCGAGCGTCGGATCGGCTCCGGCCCAGGTGTCGTTGAGCAGGTCGGCGCCCTCGGCGACGACGAGCCTGCCGACCTCGCCCCGCCAGGTGTCGACGCTGATCACGATGTCCGGGTAGCGGTCGCGGACGGCGGCCACGAACGGCACCACCCGGCGGATCTCCTCCGCGGGGTCGACCTCAGGGCCCGGGCCCGCCTTGACCCCGCCGATGTCGATGACATCGGCGCCCTCGGCGATCGCGCGGTCCACCGCCGCCATCGCCGCATGGTCGGTGAACGTGGCACCGCGGTCGTAGAACGAGTCCGGGGTGCGATTGATGATCGCCATCACCAGCGCGCGGCCGGCGGCAGGGACCCGGGTGCCGAACCGCAGCCCCGGGGCGAGGGCACCAATCTTGACCTCCTCCCCGCCGTGAACGGCGGGGATTCCCGACCTCGCGGCCGGGTCTTCGTGCTTCATCGACGGTCGCCTCCCCGCGCTACGCGCGGGGCGGTCTCACACCATCTCCACACGCACCGACCGCCAGCCCGGCGGCGAGAACGTTCCTGGCCGCATTGACGTCGCGGTCGTGACGCGTGCCGCACCGGCACGTCCACTCCCGCACGTCCAGCGGCAGTGATTCGACGATCGCGCCGCACGCCGAGCAGGTCTTGCTCGACGGGTAGAACCGGTCGATCGCGATCACCTGACGGCCGTACCAGGCGGCCTTGTACTCCAACTGGCGGCGCAACTCCGACCAGCTCGCGTCGGAGATCGCGCGGGCCTGGGAGTGGTTGCGCACCAGGGTGCGCACCGCCAGGTCCTCGAGGACCACCGTTTGGTTCTCGCGGAGGATCCTCGTGGACAGCTTGTGCAGCAGGTCCCGGCGCCGATCGCGGATGCGCCCGTGCACCTTGGCCACCCGGGCGCGGGCCTTGGCCCGGTTCGCCGATCCGTTCTGCTTGCGGCTGAGCGCCTTCTGCGCCCGCGCCAGGCGTTCCCGGTCGCGTCGTTCGTGGCGGGGGTTGGCGACCTTCTCGCCCGTGGACAGCGTGACCAGGGAGGTGATGCCCGCATCGATCCCCACCGCCGAGTCGGTCTTCGGCAGCTCCGCCACGGGGGTCTCGACCAGGATCGAGAGGTGGTACTGGCCGCGCGCGTTCCGGCTCACCGTGACCTGCGAGGGCACCGCACCCTCGGGCAGCGGTCGGGACCACACGATCCGCAGCGGCTCGGCCTGCTTGGCCAGGGTGATCTGCCCATCCCGGTAGGTGAAGCAGCCCCGGAAGTAGGTGGCCGAGTCGGTGGTCTTGCCCTTGCGCTTGAACGTCGGGTACCCGGCGCGCTTGGCCCAGAAGTTCACGAACGCGGTCTGCAGGTGCCGCAGCGTCGCCTGCAGCGGGCCTTTCGACGGTTCGGCCAGCCATGCGGTGTCGGGGTCCTGCTTCCAGGCGGTGAGCATCTTGTCGGTTTCGGCGTGGGTGACCCGCCGCTGTTCCTGTGTCCAGGCCCGGGACCGCTCGGCCAGCGCCCGGTTGTGCACGTACCGGACGCAGCCGAACGTCCGAGCGAGCTGCCCGGCCTGGGCGGGAGTCGGGTAGAAGCGGTAGCGGTACGCCCGCTTGGCCACCCGCTCGCCCATGGTTGACAGAATAGCATGCGGTTCTGTCACGCAGTGGTTGATCCGCTGTCCCCGCCCTGACGGACGGGGCTTGCGCGCTACGAACCCTGGTCATGACACCGATGCTGGCATGTCGTCGGCCGGCGCACAGGCGTCCAGCGCCACCGTCACATCCGTGGCGACGATGAGCCGGGCCAGCGCCTGCGGGCTCGCGAAGCCGCGCTCGACGAGCTCGCGCAGCCAGGCCAGCAGCCCGGCCCAGTGTCCGTCGGGGTCGAGCAGCACCACCGGCTTCGCGTGCATGCCCAGCGTTCCTGCCGTCCAGACCTCGAAGAGCTCCTCGCAGGTGCCGATGCCACCGGGCAGCGCGAGAAAGGCGTCGGTATGGGCCTCCATGACCGCCTTGCGCTCCCGCATCGTGTCGGTGACCAGCAGCTCGTCGGCGAAGACGTCGGCCACCTCCAGGTCGACCAGCGAGCGGGGGATCACTCCGATGGTCCGGGCACCGCAGGCCCGCGCCGCCGTGGCGACCGCGCCCATCATCGAGACCCGGCCACCACCGGAGACCAGGTTCCAGCCTCGCGCGGCGATGCCGGAACCGACCGCGGTGGCCAGATCCAGGTAACGGGCGGGCACCGCGTCCGACGAGGCGCAGTAGACGCAGACCGTGTAGCGCATCAGTGCGTCTCCTCCCACGCCCGGTAGGCCTCGTGCACCACCTTCACTGCGTCGTCGATCTCATCGGTGAGGTGGATCAGCCCGAGGTCCTTCTCGTCGATCTTGCCGCTCGCGGCGACGGTGCGGACGACCCAGTCGTAGAGCCCACCCCAGTACTCGCTGCCGAGCAGCACCACCGGGAACTTGGTGACCTTCTTCGTCTGCACCAGGGTGAGCGCCTCGAACAGCTCGTCGAGAGTGCCGAACCCGCCGGGAAGGCAGACGAACGCCTGGGAGTACTTCACGAACATCGTCTTGCGGGCGAAGAAGTACCGGAAGTTGATCCCGACGTCGACCCAGTCGTTGAGGCCCTGCTCGAACGGCAGCTCGATGCCGAGCCCCACGCTCAGCCCGCCGGCCTCGGAACAGCCGCGGTTGGCGGCCTCCATCGTCCCCGGTCCACCGCCGGTGATCACTGCGAAGCCGGCCTCGGCCAGCGCGGCGCCCAGTGCCCGCCCCTGGGCGTACTCGGCGTGCTCGCGCGGGGTGCGGGCCGAACCGAACACGGTGACGGCACGCGGCAGCTCGGCGAGCGCACCGAAGCCCTCGACGAACTCGGCCTGGATGCGCAGCACCCGCCAGGGGTCGGTGTGCACCCAGTCCGAGGGGCCGCGCGAGTCGAGCAGCCGCTGGTCGGTGGTGGTCGGCTCGATGCGATGCTCCCGGCGCAGGACAACGGGCCCTCGCAGCTTCTCCTCGGGGCGCGGATAGTCACCGTCTGGGGTCATCCGTCAAGACTAGTGACGTTTGGTGTCAGGTCAGGAAACGCGTGAGGACGCTCGCGCATCTGCTGATCACCGAGGTGTCCACGTGCTCCTCCCTCGTATGCGCCAGGTTCGGGTCGCCGGGACCGTAGTTGAGGGCCGGGATCCCGAGGCCGGCGAACCGGGCGACGTCGGTCCAGCCGTATTTGGCTCGTGCGGTGGTTCCGGTCGCGGCGAGGAACTCCTGCGCCGCCGACGTCGAAAGCCCTGGCAGCGCACCGGGTGAAAGGTCGGTGATCGCGAGGTCGAAACCGTCGAACACCTCGCGGACGTGCGCGACGGCGGCGTCGGCATCCCGGTCGGGAGCGAACCGGAAGTTGACGGTGACGACGCATTCGTCCGGGACGACGTTGCCCGCCACCCCGCCCGTGATGCGCACGGCCTGCAGGCCCTCGCGGTAGCCGCAGCCGTCGATATCGACCTCCCGCGGGGTGTAGGCGGTGAGCCGCGCCAAGACGGCGCCCGCGCCGTGCACGGCGTTGTCGCCCAGCCAGGACCGGGCCGAGTGCGCCCGGCGTCCCCGCGTGCGGATCTCGGCCCGCAACGTACCCTGGCAGCCCGCCTCGACCGCGCCGCCGGTGGGCTCGCCGAGGATCGCGAGATCGGCGCGCAGCCACTCGGGCAGCTCGCGCTCGATGCGGCCAAGGCCGTTGCGGGCGGCCTCGACCTCCTCGCAGTCGTAGAGGACCACTGTCAGGTCGTACCGCGGCCGGGTCAGGGTGGCGGCCAGGTGCGCGATGACGGCGTCGCCGGCCTTCATGTCCGAGGTGCCGCAGCCGTGGAGGAGGTCGCCGTCGCGTCGGCTGGGCAGATTCCCGGCGACCGGCACGGTGTCGATATGCCCGGCCAGCAGCACCCGCCGTTCCCGGCCGAGATGGGTGCGGGCGAGTACCGCATCGCCGCAGCGCACGACCTCCAGGTGCGGGGCCTGGGTGCGCAGTGCCTGCTCCAGCGCCCCGGCCAGCGCCGCCTCGTCGCCGGACACGCTCGGGATGTCGACGAGCGCGGCGGTGAGCTCGATGGGATCGGCGGTCAGGTCGAGGGTCGGGGCGGTGAGGGGCACGCCGTGACGCTATCGCCCCGTCGCCGATCCGGTGGGCGAGCCCGTCCGACCGCGAATCCGCCCGGCCGCGCCGCCGCAGATACCCCTCGCCGAACCTTTGCAATGCGCACCGGGACGCACCGGGGGTCGGGTGGCCCAGCATCGCCGTCTGCCGCCGCCGCCCGGGATCGAGGACTGGCGACGATGGCATCCGGAGGACGGCTGAGCGCATCCGCCGGTTACCGTTGCCACCTGTGAGCACCGCACTGCACGCCGAGGGCGCATCCGGTACCGGACTGGCCACCGTGACCGCCGAAGGGACCGTTCTCGACACCTGGTACCCGGCACCGGCGCTGGGTCCGGCCGCCGCCGACGCCGACATCACCGCCGAGCTGGAACCGCTGGCCGGTGCCGACGTGGCCCGCGGGGTGCGGACGAGGATCGTCCGCACCGAGATCGCTTCGCTGGCCGACCCGCCCGTCGACACACACGACGTCTACCTGCGGCTGCATCTGCTCTCGGCGCGGCTGGTCCGCCCGCGCGAGATCAATCTCGACGGGGTGTTCGGACTGCTCGCGAACGTCGTGTGGACCAACCACGGCCCGTGTGCGGTATCCGGGTTCGAGCTCGTCCGGGCCCGGCTCCGGGCCCGTGGACCGGTCGCGGTCTACGGCGTGGACAAGTTCCCGCGGATGGTCGACTACGTGCTGCCCGCCGGGGTGCGCATCGCCGACGCCGACCGGGTCCGGCTGGGCGCGCATCTGGCCGAGGGGACCACGGTCATGCACGAGGGATTCGTCAACTTCAATGCGGGCACCCTCGGCGCCTCGATGGTGGAGGGTCGCATCTCGGCCGGTGTCGTCGTCGACGACGGCTCGGACGTCGGCGGCGGCGCCTCGATCATGGGGACGTTGTCGGGCGGCGGCAAGGACGTCATCTCGGTGGGCAAGCGCTGCCTGGTCGGCGCCAACGCCGGGATCGGGATCTCGCTGGGCGATGACTGTGTGGTCGAGGCCGGGCTGTACGTCACGGCCGGCACCAAGGTCGCGCTGCCCGACGGCAGCACCGTGGCGGCCCGGATGCTCTCCGGGCAGGACGGGCTGCTGCTGCGCCGCAACTCGGTGAGCGGCGCGGTCGAGGCGCTGCCCCGCACCGGCCAGGGCATCGCGCTCAACGCGGCCCTGCACGCGAACTGAACATACAGAACAAAACGGTATTTCCTGGTCCGCCTACGATGTCGGTATGTCTTCCGCCGCGCCGCGCCGCGCCCGACGCGCCTTGACCGGCTCGTACCTGGTCGAGTTGCCGACGCCGGTGACAGCGCGGTCAGGTGACTCACCGCTGCACCACGTCCGGGCGGCGCTGGATCTGCGGCTGCGGGCGATGCTCACCCACGACCCGGGCACCCGCAGCGGCGCCGACATCGAGGACCTGCACCAGATGCGGGTCTCGGTGCGCCGCATGCGGGCAACGCTCAAGGCGGCCCGCCCGCTCCTCGACGCCGAATGGGCCGACGCCCTGCGCGCCGAGCTCGGCTGGCTGGGCGGCTCCCTGGGCCCGGTGCGCGACCTCGACGTCATGCTGCTGCGATTGCGCGGTGAGCTCGCCACGCTGCCGGAGATCGAGCGGGAGGCGGGCGAGGTCCTCGTCGGCGCGCTGGTTCGCGAGCGGGTGGCGGCGCGGGCGGAGATGATGGCCGCGCTCGAGGCTCCGCGCTACACCGCGCTGCTCGAGAGCCTCGCCGAGGCGATCCGGGCGCCGCTGCCGGCGCGCCGGGGCGATGGGGCCCAGCCCGAGCTGGTCGATCTCGTCCGGACCGAAGCCCGCAAGCTGGACAAGGCCGTCGACAAGGCGGTCGAGAACCCGCCGGACGAGACCCTGCACGCCCTGCGCATTCTCGGCAAACGCCTTCGCTACACCGCCGAGCTGACCGAGCCGGCCCTCGGCAAGCCGGTCACCCGGCTGCTCAAGGCCACCGCGCACCTGCAGGAGGTGCTCGGTGACCACCAGGATGCCTGCGTGGCCGAGGAGCGCATCCGCAGCCTGCTCGACGATCTCGGTGAGTATCCGGACGCGCACGTCGTGTTCGTCGCGGGTCGCCTCGTCGAGCGGGAGCGCACCCGCGCCGAGGCCAAGCGCGGCGAATGGCGGGACGCGTACCTGACGGTCAAGCGGCGGGTGGCGGACGTGTAGCGGCCGGTTCGGGTTCGATCGGGGCGTCCCCGGAACGGGGGTGGTCCCCGATCCGCCAGATCGCCGCGGCCTGCAGCAGCCCCGCGGCCAGCAACACCCCGATCGCCGCCGGGAACCCGCCGGTGAGATCGATCAGCACACCCATGAGCAGCGGGCCCAGCCCGGCCGCGGCGTAGCCGACGCCGAGCGCGAGACCGCTGGTCGCGGCGCTGGAGGCCCCGTCGGGCGTCCGCCAGGCGATCACCGCGAGGCCCAGCGGGAACCCGGCGCCGAGGCCGATCCCCACCAGCACCACCCAGAGCCACGGCCCGACGATCCCGAGCTCGGGCACCAGCAGCGCGCCGAGCGTCCCGGCGATCCCGCAGACCAGGGTTGTCCCGGACCAGAACCGCCAGCGCCGGCGTCGCTCGGCCAGCATCGGCACCAGCAGGGCGACGGGGATCTGGGTGATGCTCCAGACCCCCAGCAGCATGCCCGCCCGCTGCGCGCTCCAGCCCTGAGCCTGGTAGTACGGCGCCAGCCAGGTCAGCCAGCCGTAGAACATCATCGACGTGCCCGCCATGTAGCACGCGGCGCGGCGGGCGAACGCGTTGCGCACCGGCAGCGACAGCCGCGGCGCCGCTCGGTCCGGGCCGCCCATCCGCAGGGCCACCGGCGTCCACACGGCCACCGCGAGCGCCGCGGGCACCGCCCACACCGCGAGCGAGAACGACCAGCCGCCCAGCGCCACGGCCAGCGGCACGGCAGCGGCGCTGGCCACCGTCGCACCGATCATCATCGAAACGACATAACCGCCGGTCGCGGCGCCCGCCCGGTCGGCGAGGTGTTCCTTGACCACGCCGGTCAGCAGCACACCGGCCAGCCCGATACCCAGGCCGATGAGCACGCTGCCACCGACGAGCGACGCCGAGGTCGGATAGCCGCGCACCAGGCTGCCGAGCGCAACGAGCCCGACCGACAGGCCGAGAGCCCGCTCACGCCCGAACCGGGCGCCGAACGCCGAGCCCGCGAACGAGCCCACCGCCATCATCAGCACCGCCGACGCCTGCACGAGCCCGGCGGCGCCCGCGGAGATGTGCAACTCGTCGCGAGCGGTCTCGATCAGCGGTGGATAGCCGGCGAGCGCGGCTCGCAGGTTGGCCGCCACGGCGAGCAAGCCCAGCAGCACCACGATCGGACGAACCGGGCGAGCGGCCGCGGATCGGGTCACGGAGCCAACCGGCGCACCGCCGCGTCGATCCGCTCGTCGTTCGCGGTGACGGCCACCCGCACGTGCTCCGCCCCCTCCGGTCCGTAGAACTCTCCCGGTGCCACGAGCACACCTTGCGTGGCAAGGTCGCGCACGGTCAACCGGGAGGGCTTGCCGGCGGTGGCCCACAGATACAGCCCGGCCTCCGAGTGGTCGACCCGCAGACCGGCCTTCTCCAACGCGCCGCGCAGCCGGGCCCGCCGCGCGTCGTACACCGCCGCCTGCGCGGCGACGTGTTCGTCGTCGGCCACGGCCGCGGCCATTGCGGCCTGCACCGGCCTTGGCATCATCATCCCGGCGTGCTTGCGCACCTCGAGCAGCCTCGCCACCAACACCGGGTCGCCCGCTACGAACGCAGCCCGGTAGCCCGCGAGGTTCGACGATTTCGACATCGAGTGCACAGCGAGCAGGCCGGTGTGGTCGCCGTCGCAGACCTCGGGGTGCAGCACCGAAACCGGCGCCGGATCGGCGTGCCCGGGCAGCGCGAGATAGCACTCGTCAGAGGCGACAACCGCGCCGCGCTCCCGGGCCCACGCCACCACCGTGCGCAGGTGCTCGGCCGGCAGCACCCGCCCCGTCGGGTTCGACGGCGAGTTCAGCCAGACCAGCCGGACCCGGCGCGGCCCGGCCGCGGCGGGCCCATCGCACCGCA
Organism: Pseudonocardia asaccharolytica DSM 44247 = NBRC 16224; assembly: GCF_000423625.1. Classification (GTDB taxonomy): domain Bacteria; phylum Actinomycetota; class Actinomycetes; order Mycobacteriales; family Pseudonocardiaceae; genus Pseudonocardia; species Pseudonocardia asaccharolytica. The sequence continues at coordinate 85,332 of NZ_AUII01000003.1, read as the reverse complement.
GCCACTCGGCGCCGGCCAGCCGCGCGCCGACCTCGTAGGTGGGATACGCCAGTTCCGGGATGACGACGACGTCGCCGGCCCCGAGCCCGAGCAGCGCGGGCAGCCACGCGACGAGTTCCTTGGAACCGATCGTGGGCAGTACCGCGGCCGGGTCGACGCCGGTCACACCGAACCGCCGGGCCAGCGAGGCCGCGATCGCCTCCCGCAGCGCGGCCGGTCCGTGCGTCGTCGGGTATCCGGGCTCAGCGGCGGCAGGACCGGTCAACGCCGCCCGGACGACCTCCGGAACCGGGTCGACCGGCGTGCCGACGGAGAGATCGACGATGCCACCCGGATGGACGGCGGCGAGTGCCTTGTCGGCGGCCAGCGAGTCCCAGGGAAAATCAGGGAGCGCGGCCGGTCTCACTCGTCGTGCGTCTGCGGGGGCAGGCTCGCGGCGGGCTCCATGTCCCTGGCGATCTTGCCGACCTTCGACGCCCCGCCCGGCGAACCCAGCTCCTCGAAGAAGTCGGCGTTCGCCTTGGTGTAGACCGACCACTGCTCGGGAACGTCGTCCTCGTAGTAGATCGCCTCAACGGGGCACACCGGCTCGCAGGCGCCGCAGTCGACGCACTCGTCGGGGTGGATGTACATCATCCGTCCGCCCTCGTAGATGCAGTCCACCGGGCACTCTTCGATGCACGACTTGTCGAGCAGATCGACACAGGGCTCGGCGATCACATAGGTCACTTCGGTGGTCCTCCACTCGGACAACAGAACGCTCCCAGTATCGCCTTCCGGCCTGATTGCTTCGGGAGCGGGGACGGTGTGAGTCGAACAGCAGATTAACCCGGCCCCATCGATCCTTCTGCGAGAGGATGGCCTCACCATGGGCACGGCCGAGCTGTTGAACGCGCTGGTGGGCTCCCGGGTGGCGCTGCGGCACCGGGTCGGGGAGCGCGACGGGCGCCCGCTGTTCACCGACGCCGTCGGTGAACTCGCCGACGGGGGCGTGCGCGAGGGCGTGCCGACGGTCGTCGTCGCGACTCGGCGAGGGCCGGTCGCGGTGGCCCGGTCCGCCGTTGTCGCGGTGCGCGCGGTGCCGCCGTCCCGGCCGAAACGGCCGTCCTGGCAGACGGTGGTCCGGCTGGAGTCGCTCTGTGCGGATGCCTGGCCCGCCCTGGTCGACCGCCCGCTGGGGGCATGGCGGCTGCGGGCGGCGCAGAACTTCACCGGACGCGCGAACGCGGCGCTGGCGATCGGCGACCCCGGCATCCCGATACCCGCCGCGCTCGCGGCGGTCGAGGCGTTCGCGGCCGAGCACGCGATCCCGCCCCGCGTGCAGGTGCCGGTCGGGTCCCCCTGGTCCCGTGCCGTCGAAGCCGAGGGCTGGGTGCTCGACAGCGACCACGATCCGGGCCCGCGGATCGCGGTACTGGTGGCCGACCTGGATCGGCTGGCCGCGGCGCCGGACCGGCCCGGGCTGGAGATCGATTTCGCCGTGCGGCCCGACGACGGATGGTGGGCCCTCGCACTGGGTGGGCCACCGACCCCGGCCCAGCGGCATGTGATGGCCCCCGAGACCCACCTGCCCACCGGTTTCGGCACCGCCCGCGGCCCGGACGGGAAATCGGCGGGCGTGGTCCGTGCCGCCGTCGTGGCCGACCACCTCTATCTCGCCCGGATGATCGTCCGGCACGAGCTCCGCCGCACCGGAGTCGCCACGGCGCTCACCGCGGCCGCGGCGCGGTGGGGGCTGCGGCGCGGCGCGCGGTGGGCGGTGCTGCAGGTGGAGCTGCGCAATACCGGCGCACTGGCCTGCTACGAGGCATCGGGAGCCACCGAGCACCACCGCTACCACTTCCTCATCCCAGGTGAGTGGCCCAGCGCGCGGCCAGCCAGCGGTGCGCCTCCTTCGACGCCCGCTTGAGCCCCGACCACTCCCCGAAGTACCGCCCCGCCACACCGACGACGGGCAACAGTTGGACCGCCCCGTGGTAGAAGCGGCCGTGCGGCCGCTTGTCCAGCTCGTCGGAGCAGGCGAACAGCGCGCGACCCAACCGCCAGACCGCAGCCGCGACCCGGCGCGGGGTCACGGTGGACCGGGTGTCGGCGAGATCGCCGGTGAGCTCGGCGGCCTGCGCGGCGACGGCGGCGTCGTCGGCCGGGCTCAGCGCTCGCGGGGTGAGGTCGCGCCGGAACAGCACCGCAGCCAGCAACGCGACCAGCGTCTCCTCGTCGGTGATGCCATGTTCGCCGGCGATCGCACACAGCAGCAACCCCTGGCCGGCCGCGGCCATGGTGTCCGACACCGGGAGCTTGTTGGCCACCGCCCCGCCCAGCCCGGGGACCGCCGCGATGACGGTCGTGAACCGGCCGACCCGGTAGATCCACCACCGGCACCGCGCCTCGACGTCCATCGCGGCCCAGGCGGCCGTTCCCGGCACCTTGACCGACGCCAGCAGGTCGAGCACCTTCTCGCGCAGGCCCCGTTCGTCCGCCGACCCGGGCGAGACCCCCCGCATCCGGGCCCGCAGGCCGAACGGGTCGGCGTCGCGCAGCCCGCCAAGGACCGGCCGCGCGGCCCGCGCGAACGGCCGCAGCACGGCGACGACGGCCGCGTCGCTGATCGCCTCAGCCACGCCTGCTCCCTGGCGGCGCGGACAGCCGCTTCGGCCCGCGGGCGTAGTGCAGCTCGAGGGTGCGCCGCCAGGCCAGCAGCCCGGCCGCGAGCCCGACGATCACCAGCAGCAGCGACTGCCACGTCCCGGGCAACAGCAGGTCGCCGCCGGGTCCGGCGAGCCCCAGGACGCCGATGACGAGCAGCCAGACGAGCACCGGCGATCCGGCCACCGCCGGCGCGGTGTCCACCTCGGCGGCCCGCCGAACCAGCCACGGCAGCGTCACCGCCGCGACGAGGGCCCCGACCGGTGCCGACACGGCGCCGATGTACAGCGGCTGGAACATCAGCTCGGCGGCGGCCAGCGCCGCCGAGTCGACGAGCAGCAGCGCCAGCACCGCGATTCTCACCGCACGACGCCGTCGAACAGGTCGGTCTCGGCCCGCGCCGACCCGCCGGCCAGCACGAACTCCTCCACGTCCAGCAGCGGCTGGGCGACCCGGTTGCTCATCGCGTACGCGACGGTGTCCCCGCGCTCCCAGACGCTGATCTGAGTCTCGTGCGCGCGCAGCGCGGCGATCCGGGCGGAACGCTGCGCGGCGACGTCGATCCGGGTGGTGATCTGTTCGTCGGCGACGCTGGGCAGCTCGTCGACGGCCGGGAGCCGGAACGGCATCCCGTCGCGCCCGGCCAGCGCGGCGAGCCCGGCCGCAAGACCGGAGCGGCCCACCGCGGTGGAATAGATCTTCTGCACGTCCGGCGTGCGCTCGGCGGCGGCGACGGTGATCTGGTGGGCACGGACATGATCGGGATGGCCGTAGCCGCCGTCATCGGCGTAGCTGACCACCACCTGCGGGCGCAGCTGCGCGAGCAGGGCGCGCAGCTGCGCGACCTGCTCGTCGAACGTCGCCGGGTCGGCGAAGGCGCGTGGATGCAGCTCGGCCGGGGTGGCCGCCCGGACGCCGTGCCCGACCAGCACCATCCCGGAGTCGCGCCAGCGTCCGGCCCCACCCAGGAAGCGGTGATCGCGCAGGCCCAGCGCGGCGGTGGCCCGGGCCAGTTCCGCGATGCGGTAGCCGCCGAGCTGGTCGGCGCGGCCGGAGGCCAGCTCGGCGAGCTCGGGCGGGATGATCTCGCCCTCCTCGCCGAGCGTGCACGTCACGAGCGTGACGGCGGTGTCGGGTTCGGCGGCGTAGTGGGCGATCGTGCCGCCGGTGGTCAGCGTCTCGTCGTCCGGGTGCGCGTGCACCAGCACGAGCCGACGCGAAGGAAGCTTGACCTCCTCCCGGCCGTGAACGGCCGGGATTCCTCCAGGGCGGCTCATGCGAGTGCCCCGAGGCGGGTTCCTGCTTCGCCGGCAGCCGCCCGGCCGGGGCCGGGTCTGACGTCGCCTCCACAGGCGTTTTCGATCTCCGCAAGCCCGGCGGCGATCCTTCGTCCTTCGGCGAGCACGTTGCGGGCCGCGTTCAGGTCCCGGTCGTGCTCGCTGCCGCACGCGGGGCAGGTCCATGACCTGACCGCGAGCGGCTTGGGTCCGTCGCGGTGCCCGCACGTCGAGCACAACCTTGACGACGGATACCAGCGGTCGATCTTGACCACGGTCCGGCCGTGGTGGGTGGCCTTCTCCTCGATCAACCGGACCAGGGTCGACCAGCCCGCGTCGTGGATCGACCGGGCCAGCCTGCGCTGTGCCGCCCGCAGATGCCGCGGGTTGGCGATGACCTGGCCGTCGGAGGTGACCGCCAGCCGACCCAACCCGAGGGCCACCCCGACCTCGCGGTCGGTGGGTGGCAGTGGGGCGGGGTCGCGTTCGACGACGAACGACACGTAGTACCGGCCGTCCGCCTCGCGGATCACCGCGCACGACGACGGCACGCTCGGCAGCGGGCGAGACCACTCGACCCGCAGCTCGCCGACCTTGGCCACATGCACCCGCCCGTTGGCACGCAGGGTGAAGCCATTGCGGGTGAGCCGGATCGACTGCCGGTGGTCCTTGCGCGACCGGAACCGTGGTCGCCCGATCCGGCGACCCTTCCGCTTCCCGGACAGCGAGTCGAGCCAGTTGCGGTAGGCGCGGCGGGCGTCCTGACAGGCCTGTACCAGCGCGACCGAGGCGACCTCGCCCAGCCATGCCCGCTCGGGGGTGTGCGTGGCGAGGGTGATGACACGGCGCTGCACTTCGCTGTCGGGCAGCTTCTCCCCGGCCGTGTAGGCCTCCTGTCGGATCCGGAGGCAGTCGTTGTACACGACCCGGGCGCACCCGAATGTCCGCGCCAACGCCTGCTCCTGGTCGGGAGTGGGGTAGACGCGGTAGCGGTAGCGGACGATCGGCACGGACGCATCATCGCAGCGGCCCCCGACAACCCCGCCCGACGCCCGCCGCCGTGGGATGCCATGGGTAGTCGCACTCCTCGCGCTCCCGCTCGTCGAGCACCCGCCCACCCTGCAGTGGTCCCAGCCGGCGAACAGCATCAACGAGGTCTCCTACTCGCGGCCGCGGTAGCGGCTGCGCACGCACCGCGACCACCCGTGGTCGCCGCCGACCCCCTTGACACCACAGCCGCCATAGGGAATCAGAGCAGGCTCCGCTGCCGGGCGTAGTGGCAAGCCACCGGGTGGCCCTGGCCGCGGTCGACGAGTTCCGGCTCGGCGTTGATGCACCGGTCGCGCTCCGCCTCGCTCAGCTCGCCGGCGAAGGTGGGACAGCGGGTGCGGAACCGGCAGCCACTGGGCGGCGAGACGGGGCTGGGCACGTCCCCGACGACGGTGATCCGCTCCCTGGCCCGCTCCTTGCGCGGATCGGGCAGCGGGATCGCCGAGATCAGCGCCTGGGTGTAGGGATGCGCGGGCCCGGAGAACAGCTGGTCGACCGGACCGGTCTCGACGATCTTGCCGAGGTACATCACGGCGATCCGATCGGCGATATGCCGCACCACCGACAGGTCGTGCGAGACGAACAGGTACGACAGCCCCAGCTCCGCCTGCAGCTCGCCGAGCAGGTTGAGCACCCCGGCCTGGATCGACACGTCGAGCGCCGAGACCGGCTCGTCGAGCACCAACACCTTGGGGCGCAGGGCCAGCGCGCGGGCCACCCCGATGCGCTGGCGCTGCCCGCCGGAGAACTCGTGCGGGAACCGGTTGCCGTGCTCGGGTTTGAGGCCGACGGTCCGCATCAGGTCGCGCACCTGCTCACGACCGCCGCCGTTGTAGCGCCCGTGGATGCGCAGCGGCTCGGCGATGATCTCGTTGACCGGCAGCCGCGGATCGAGCGAGGCGTACGGGTCCTGGAACACGATCTGCAGCTCGCGGCGCAGCGCCCGCATCTGCCTGGTGCCCAGCGTGGTGAGGTCCCGGCCCCGGTAGTAGACGCTGCCCGAGGTGGCGGGCAGCAGCTGCAGCACCACACGCGCCGTCGTCGACTTGCCGCACCCGGACTCGCCGACCAGCCCCAGCGTCTCGCCCTCGGCGAGCTCCAGCGACACCCCGCAGACGGCGTGCACCGCGCCGACATCGCGGCGGATCAGGCCCTTGGACCGCACCGGGAAGTGCTTGACGAGGTTGCGCACGCTCAGTACCGGAGGCGCGACGGCGGGCGCGTTCACGAGCTAGGCTCCTCGGTCTCGGCGACGAACTCGGCCAGCGCCGTGGTGTCGGTGACGCTCCAGGCGTACAGCTCGTCGGGCCGGGTGTCGACGAGCCGGTCCGAGAAGTGGCACGCCGCGGTGTGCCCGGGGCCGGTGGTGGGCTCCAGCGGCGGTTCGGTCTCGTCGCAGACCGGCTGGGCCAGCGGGCACCGCGGGGTGAACGGACAGCCCGGCGGCATGTTCACCAACGAGGGCGGCGCGCCCGGGATGGGCGTGAGGCGTTCGGCGGTGCGGTCGAGCCGCGGCAGGCTGCCCAGCAGGCCCAGGGTGTAGGGCATGCGCGGGGTGTAGAAGACATCCTCGGCCGTGCCGCTCTCGACCAGCTTGCCCGCGTACATCACCATCACCCGGTCGGCCTGCCCGGCGATCACGCCGAGGTCGTGGGTGATCAGCACCATCGCGGCGCCGGTCTCCTCCTTGGCCGAGTCGAGCGCCACCATGATCTGCGCCTGAACGGTGACGTCGAGGGCGGTCGTGGGCTCGTCGGCGATGATGACGTCGGGGTCGTTGGCGATGGCGATCGCGATGACGACGCGCTGGCGCATGCCGCCGGAGAGCTCGTGCGGGTAGTTCGGCAGCCGCTCGCGGGGGTTGGGGATCCGCACGATCTCGAGGAGCTCGACGGCCCGGTCGAGCGCCGCCTCCTTGCTGACGTCGTGGTGCGCCCGCACGGCCTCGGCGATCTGGAAGCCGACCGAGTACACGGGGTTCAGCGAGGTCATCGGGTCCTGGAAGATCATCGAGACGTGCCGGCCGCGGATCTTCGTCAGTGCCTCGTCCCTCGCGCCGATCAGCTCCTGGTCGCGGAAGCGAACCGAGCCCGTGACCCTCGCGTTCTTCGGAAGGAGCCCCATCACGGCGAGCGAGGTGACCGACTTACCCGAGCCCGACTCGCCGACGATGCCCAGCACCTCGCCGCGACGCAGCCGGTAGCTCACGCCGCGGACGGCCTGCACGAGCCCGTCGTCGGTCGGGAACCCCACGGTGAGGTCGGCGACCTCGAGCACGAGCTCGCCGGCGCCGCCGTCGGGCGACACTGCGCCGAGCGGGTCCTCGCCACCGGGATTCATGCGCGCACCTTCGTCTGCCGCGGGTCGAGCGCGTCGCGCAGCCCGTCGCCGATGAAGTTGATCGTGAGGGCGATCAGGATGATGAACAGCCCCGGGAAGTAGAACAGCCACGGCCGGGTCGTGAGCGCCGTCTGGGCCTCGCTGACCAGCAGGCCCAGCGAGGTGTCCGGCGGGCGCACACCGAAGCCCAGGTAGGACAGCGCGGTCTCGAGCAGGATGGCGATGGCGACGAGGATCGTCGCGTTCACGATGATCGAGCCGAGCGCGTTGGGCACCAGGTGGCGCAGGATGATCCGCGTATTGCTGGCCCCGAGCGCCTTCGCCGCCTCGATGAACTCCTTCTCCCGCAGCGACAGCACGACGCCGCGCGAGACCCGCGACACGTAGGCCCAGTACAGGCCGGCGATCACCAGCGAGATCAGCCACCAGGAGCCGCCGAAGTGGTGCGCGAGCATCGCGGCGACGGCGAGCAGCGGCAGCGTCAGGATCAGGTCGGAGACCCGCATCATCACGGTATCCACGCCGCGGCCGAAGTACCCGGCGACGGCCCCCCAGATCGTGCCGACGAGCGTGGAGAACAGCGCCACCAGCACCGCGATCTGCAGCGAGATCTGAGTGCCGCGCAGCACCTGGGCGAACTGGTCCTTGCCCACGGCGTCGGTGCCGAACGGGTGGTCCCAGGACGGGGGCTGGGAGTTGTCCGGGGTGAACTGCCCCGGCTCGTACTTCCACAGCGCGCCGCCGACGTAGGCGAGCAGCACGAGCGCGACGAGCACCCCGAGACTGACCACCGCCAGCCGGTGCTGGAGGAACCGGTGACGCACCAGGTGGAACTGGCTGCGCTCGGCGACGGTGAACTCGCGCTCCGGCGCGGGGGCCGTCGGACCGGCCGCCGGGGCCGAGGGGCGGGCCGGGGACTCAGGCATAGCGGATCCTGGGGTCGAGGACGGCGTAGAGCAGGTCGGCGATCAGGTTGAACAGGATGACCACCGTCGCGGTCACCAGCAGCCACGCCATCACGACGTAGGTGTCGTTGTCGCGGATCGCGGTGAGCAAGAGGTCGCCCATCCCCCGCCACTGGAACACGGTCTCGGTGACCACCGCGCCGCTGATGATGGCCGCGAGGTCCAGCGCCGTGACCGTGGTGAGCGGGATCAACGCGTTGCGCAGCGCGTGGCGGACCATCACCCGCCGGTTGGACAGACCCTTGGCCCGCGCCAACCGGACGTAGTCGCTGTCCATCACCTCGAGCATCGAGGCGCGCTGGTAGCGGCTCCAGGCGGCGTAGGAGATGAGCGCGAGCGAGATGGTGGGCAGCACCATATGACCCGCGGTGTCTGCCACCTTGGCCCAGAAACCGTCCGGTTCGATGACCGAGCTGGCCCCGATGGTGTAGATGACCTGCTGGCCCACGGCGTCGTTGAAGTCGATGCCGGCCTGCTTGAGCAGGATGGCGAGCCAGAACGACGGCATGGCCAGGAAGAGGAACCCCAGGAACGTGGCGGTGTAGTCAGTCTTGGAGTACTGCTTGACCGCGCTGACCACGCCCACAACGACGGCCAGCACCACCGCCACCAGCATCGCCAGCGCGATCAGGCGCATCGTCACGATGAACCGTCGCGTAAGCTCTGCGCCGATGTCGAGGGTCGAATGCACCGATGGCCCGAAGTCGCCGGTGAACAGGCCGGTGAGCCAGAGCCAATAACGCTCCAGCAGCGGCTCGTCGAGCCGCAGCCGCTCGGTCTCCAGCGCGATGACCTCGGGCGGCGGCGGGGGGTTGCGGAACAGCAGCTCGTCGAGCGGGTTGCCGGACAGCGAGGCGAGCAGGAACACCACGAAGGACGAGATCAGCAGGATCGGGATCGACGCCGCGATCCGGCGAATGGCGAAAGCGAGCATGAGGGTCTTTCGGCTGGTCGGGCCGGCCTACGCTCGTGGCGGGCCGGCGGCGAGGGGACGATATCGGGTTCCGAGGGGATCGCCGGGTGGCGCGGTCCCCCTCGGACCCATCGTCGATCAGCCGGCGCGCAGCCCCCACTCCTGGATGTTGTAGGGCGGCCCGTCGAGCGAGGAGTTGTTCCGAACATTCGCGACCGAGTTCTGCACCGCGATGAACGTCGGCTTCTGGTAGAGCGGCAGCACGTACGCGTCCTCGGAGAGGATCCGGTCGGCCTGGATCAGCAGGTCGCGCGCCGCCGCCTCGTCGGTGGACGACGCCGCCTCGGTGAGCAGCCGATCGACCTCCGGGTTGTTGTACTTGCCGAAGTTGCTGCTCGAGGTGGACAGCCACGTCTGCTGCGCGTTGGCGAACGGGAACGGCGAGCTGACCCAGGCGAACACCATGATGTCGTAGTCGCCGCTGTTCAGCGTGCCGCCGAGGTCGTCGGTGGGGACCACCTGCACGTCGAGGCCGAGCGGACGCATGTAGGAGGCGAACAGCTCGCACTCGTTCTGCCGGATCGCGTTGCCGGTGGTGTAGCGGATCCGCAGCGGGGGCACGACCTGGCCGTCCGGTCTGGTCAGCCGCTGGCCCTCCTGCGCGCCGGTGTAGCCGGCGTCGGTGAGGATCTTCCGGGCCGCCTCGACGTCCCCGTTGCCGTGCCCGGTCTCGCTCACCACATCCTCGTAGCCGGGCTGGCCGGGGACGAACATGTGGCTGTTCATCGGTCCGACCTCGTTGTTGAACTGGCCGACGGTCTTGGCGATGATGTCCTGGCGGTTGGTCGCGGTGAACATCGCGTCGCGCAGCGCCTCGTCGGCGAGGAACGGGTTGGCCAGGTTGAGGTCGAAGTGCTCCCAGGTCAGCCCGAGGCCCTGGTACTGGGACACGTTCGGGATGTTGGCCACCTGTTGCACGAGATCCACCTGCGGCTGCGGGTAGATGACCTGCACCTCGTTGTTCTGCAGCGCGACCGGCTCCTGTGTGGCGTCGGTGATGATGCGGAAGATCACCCGGTCGAGTGCCGGCTTGGTCGAGCCGTACCACTGCGGGTTCGGCACGGTCGTCAGCGCGACGTTCGGCTGCCAGTTCTCGATCCGGTAGGCGCCACCCGTGTAGGTCGGCACGGTCTTCTCGAAGTAGGAGAAGGCGGCGGCGAGGCCCTCCGGCGTGTTGAGGTCACCCTGCTGGGCGGCGATGTGCGCGGGGTACAGCGGCGCGCCGGACGACCAGAGGTTCTTCCAGTCGGTGTAGGGCTTGCTGTACACGACGGTCACCGTCTTGCCGTTGTTCGACCCGGTGACCGACTGGACCTGGTCATAGCCCGAGTTGGTGGCCGCGGCGCACGTGGGACAGTCGCGCCCGTTCTGCACCTTCCAGTTGTAGACGAAGTCGTCGGCGGTGATCGGCGTGCCGTCCGCCCACACCGCCTCGGGCTTGATCTCGTAGACGATCGTCTGCGGGGACGTGCTCGTCTGCTCGGCGGAGGCCAGCAGGTCCTCGTTCATCGCCAGGGTCAGGTCGGGTTGGGTCACGAACGTGAACGGCAGGACGCCCTTGAGCGCCATCGCGGTCTCGAAGACGTTGCCCTCGGCCGAGGTGATGTTCCAGTTCTGGATGTCCTTCTCCAGCGCGAAGCTGATCTGGCCGCCCTTCTGGAGCTGGTCAGCGGGCACGGAGTTGCAGGTGTTGGGATTCTCCTTGCAGTCGGCGAACACCCCGGCGGCGCCGTCCCCCTGACCGCCACCGGCACCGCCGCCACCGCCGCAGGCCGCCAACACCATGGTCGCTGCGGCGGTCACCGCGATCAGCGATCCCAGTCTCGACCTTCTCATGACTTCAATGGCCTCTCTGCATGGGGACGCCTCGTTCGGCATCCCGGGACACGGGCCGGAGCGACAGACGCGACCAGGCTCCTGGCCTGCACCGTAGGAAGACCGATGTGGGACGTCACCCAGGGTGCAGCGATCGTGACCAAAGGGAGACCAGAGATGAACGCAGCGACACGATGGAGCTACCCAACAGTAACTTGGTGCGACCGAGCGGCCCTCACCCGCCGGGCTGGACCCACCGCTGCGCACCGGTCACCGGGCCGGTCCCCAGGGGACCCGGGCCGATCCCCGTCGCGGCGTCCGCGGTCGGCGTGCTCACCACGAGCGTGACGGGCTGGAACAGCGGCAGCGCGGGCAGCTGCGCCCACAGCACCCGCTCCACCGCCGCGACCGTCTCCGGGTCCGCGGGCCCGGTCAGCAGCCGCGACAGGATCGGTTGCAGCGCAGGGAAACAGAACCCGGTCGGCGTCGCGGGCGGGTCGGCCACCCCGGTCGTGGCGCGCGGGCAGCCGTAGTCCGAGGCCAGCCGCGATCCGAGATCGCCGCCCACCACGCGGGGCAGCACCATCAGATCGACCCGCACGCCCCCGCCCGGGGCGGGCGCGGGGGTGGGAGTCATGGTCGGGACGGTGGACGGTGTCGGGCTGGGCGAGAGGTTCGGGGTGGCCGTCGGTGTCGGCGCCGCGGTCGTCGGCGGCGGGGTCGCCGGCACGGCCTGCCCACCGAACAGGTCGACGGCCGGTGGCGCGACGACAACCGCGCCGATTCCGGCCGCGTCGAGCTGGGCCGCAACCGCCTCCGCCAGCCGGACGTCCTGGGGGCGTTCGGCGGCGGCGCCGACGACCAGGCGCAGCGGCTGCCCGTCCCGGCTCCACCGGCCGTCGCCGTCGCGGGCGTAGCCGGCCGCAGCGAACGCCCGCTCGGCCGCCCCCGGATCGGGGCGCACCGGCGCGCCGTCGGGCGCGGTGGGCGCGTAGCCGGGCTCGGACGGGGCCAGCCCGAAGGCGTCGGCGGGCAGCGCGTCGGGAGCGATCGTCGCCCGCAACGCCTCCCGGTCGAGCGTCCAGGCGATGCCCTGGCGCACCCGGGGGTCGCTGACCGGCCCCGCATCCGAACGCATGCCGAGGCCGGTGACGACCGGCCGGGGGGCGTCCTGGATGCGCACCCCGGGGCCGAGCGCCGCGAGCGCCTCACGGACCGCGGGACTCGCCGCGGGCAGCCCCACATCCACGCCCCCGGCGCGCAGCCCGTCGGCCATCGTCGTCGGATCGACCCGGCGCAGCACGATCTGATCGAGGGCCGTCGGGGTTGCCCAGTACAGATCGTTACGGGCGAGCAGGAGCTCGCCGCGGGCGCGGTCGACCGAGGCGATCCGGAACGGACCGCCCGACGCGGGCAGACCACCGGCGAGCCCCCCGGTCCAGGACCCGGGCGCGTCCTTGAGAATATGCGCGGGCAGCAGGGCGGAGAACAGCTGCTGCCACTGCGGATAGGGCCGGGAGAACACGACGTCGACCGCCTTGCCGCCGGCCCGGGACCGGACGTCGGTGATCAGCTTGTAGCCCGCGGCGTCCACCGTGCCGGACTGGCTGCGCATCTGCTCCCAGAGGTAGACGAAATCCTCGGCGGCGATCGGTGCGTTCGTCGACCAGGAGGCCTTGACGTTCAGCTCGTAGCTCACCGTGAACGGCTCGGTGGCCACGACCGTTGCGCTCGTCGCGATCGTCGGGTCCAGGTGCAGCGTTCCGGTCTCGTCGGGCCGGAACACCGACGGGAGCACCAGGGTGGCCAGCGCCGTCGTCACCACGGACTGGTGGGCGAGCAGATGGGGGTTGAACCCGGCGCCGAGATCGTCGATCCCGATGACGAGCTCGGTCGGCTCCGCGGGGGCGACCGTCGTGGGCGGCGGCGGCGGAGGTTGCCGCGGTGCGGGCCGGTCGACGCAGGCGGCGAGCAGCGCGGCCATCAGGAGCACGACGACGGCACGGGCGATCGCGCCGATCCGTGTCACCGTCACCCTCCCCCGGTTCGCCCGCGGCAATCGTCGCACCGCGGGCGTCGGTCTCAGCGGTCGGCCGCCCTGGCCCGTGCCCGGCTGCGCGCGCGGGTGTGCGAGTCGAGCTCGGCCTTCCGGATCCGGATGGACTCCGGGGTGACCTCGACGCATTCGTCGGGCGCGCAGAACTCCAGCGCCTGCTCGAGGGACAGGATCGTCGGCGGGGTCAGCCGCACCAGCTCGTCGCCCGTGGACGAGCGCATGTTGGTGAGCTTCTTCTCCCTGGTGATGTTGACCTCGAGGTCCTCGAGCCGAGTGTGCTCGCCGATGACCATGCCGTTGTAGACGGTGGTCCCCGGGCCGACGAACAGCACGCCCCGGTCGGCGAGCTGGTCCACGGCGTAGCCGGTGACGGGCCCGTCCCGGTCGGCGACCAGCGAGCCGCGCAGCCGGGTGCGCAGCTCGCCCACCCATGGGCCGTAGCCGTCGAACACGTGGCTGGCGATACCGGCGCCGCGGGTGATCGTCAGGAACTCCGTGCGGAAACCGATGAGCCCGCGGGCGGACACCCGGAAGTCCATCCGGACCCGGTTCTCGCCGTGCACCATCTGGCTCATCTCGCCCTTGCGCGCGGCCAGCAGCTGGGTCACCGCGCCGAGGTGCTCCGTGGGCACGTCGACGCTCAGCCGCTCGAACGGCTCGTGCAACCTGCCGTCGATGGTGCGGGTGACGACCTCGGGCTTGCCGACGGTGAGCTCGAAACCCTCCCGGCGCATCGTCTCGACCAGGACGGCCAGCGCGAGCTCGCCGCGGCCCTGCACCTCCCACGCATCGGGGCGCTCGGTGGGCAGTACCCGGATGCTCACGTTGCCGACGAGCTCGGCGTCGAGCCGGTTGCGCACCAGCCGTGCGGTGAGCTTGCTGCCGGGGTGTGGATCCCGGCCGGCCAGCGGCGAGGTGTTGGTCCCGATGGTCACCGAAATCGCGGGCTCGTCGACGGCGATGCGCGGCAACGGGTTCGGGTGCTCGGGGTCGGCCAGGGTGTCGCCGATCGTCACGTCCGGGATACCGGCGACGGCGACCAGGTCACCGGCGCCCGCAGACTCGGCCGGGACCCGGGTCAACGCCTCGGTGCGCAGCAGCTCGGTGATTTTGATCTTGGTGACGGTGCCGTCGGCCCGGCACCAGGCCACCTGCTGGCCGCGGCGGATCCGGCCCCCGCGCACCCGGCACAGGGCGATCCGGCCGAGGAAGCTGCTCGCGTCGAGGTTGGTAACGTGCGCCTGCAGCGGCGCGTGCGGGTCGTCGGCGGGCGGCGGAATCGTCGCGATCAAGGTCTCGAACAGGGCGTCGAGGTCCGGCGCGTCGGGCAGCTCGCCGTCGGCCGGGCGGGTGCGCGAGGCACGCCCGGCGCGGCCGCTGGCATAGACGACCGGCAGGTCGAGCAGCTGGCTGGTGGTGGCCTCATCGAGGCTCAGCTCGTCGGCGAGCTCGAGCAGCAGCTCCAGGCTCTCGTCGACGACGTCGGCGCACCGGGCGTCGGCGCGGTCGGTCTTGTTGACCACCAGCACGACCGGAAGGCCCGCGGCGAGGGTCTTGCGCAGGACGAACCGGGTCTGCGGCAGTGGGCCCTCGCTCGCGTCGACCAGCAGCACCACGCCGTCCACCATGGACAGTCCGCGCTCGACCTCGCCGCCGAAGTCGGCGTGGCCGGGGGTGTCGACGACGTTGACCGTCATCCCGCGCCAGCCGACCACGGTGTGCTTGGCGAGGATCGTGATGCCCTTCTCGCGCTCCAGATCGCCGGAGTCGAGGACCCGGTCGACCGGCTCGGCGCGCTCCCCGAACGCTCCCGCGGCGCGCAACATGGCATCCACCAGCGTCGTCTTGCCGTGGTCGACGTGCGCCACGATGGCGACGTTGCGCAGCTCGCCGCGCGCGTCCGGGAGACCGCGATCAGCGGTGTCCGGGGCGGCCTCGAGCGTGGATCCGGTGGTGCTCACAGTGCAGGTTATCGCGGCACCGCTCGTGGTCCTTGCGCGGGCGTGCGCCTCTCATGATCAACGAACGGGCGTCCGGGGCCGCGGTGGGCGCTGCCGGCGCCGCCGAAACGACGATCATCTGGTCGGGCGCCGCGGCCGGGCTGACCTCGTTCGGCGTGGCTCGACGCCCGGTCCGCGGCCGGCCGTGATCAGTGTTTCGGAGCCTGCCGCCGCGGGGATCGCGGCTGCCGGCGCCGAAACGACGATCACGGTGGGGCGGTGAGGGAGATCACGGTCGATGGCCGGCCAGCCCCGAGGCCCCACGGGCGACCTCCACCTCGTGCCGGATCTCGGCGATCACCGTCCGCGGCCGCTCGACGAGGTCGTGCCACGTGTAGCGCAGCACCGTCCAACCGTGGCGGACCAGTGCGTTCTGCCGCCGCTTGTCCCACCCGGCCCTGGCGGCGTCCATATGCCACGCCCAGCCGTCGACCTCGATCGCGACCCGGGCCAGGGGGAAGGCGATGTCGATGACGAAGCCGCCGGCCTCGAAACCGGCGCGCCAACCGTCGATCCTGGCCTCCCTGAGCCTGCGGACCAGCAGCCGTTCGGCGACCGAGGCCGACCGGTCGGCCGCCGCGACCAGGAGCAGGCGAGCCGTCGCCGAACCGTGCGCACCGAGGTTGCGGCAGTAGGCGTCGTAGACGGCCGGAAACCGGATAAACCTCTGCAACGCATGGTCGAGGAACGCGCCCCCGCCCGCCGTCCCCATCTCGACGGCGGCCTCGAGAACGGTCAGTGGCCGGGCGGTCAGCGCGACCCCCCGGTGCTCAACCAGGTCCACCGGCTCGAGCGTCCGTCGACGCACCGAAACCCCCGGCCTCGACGCCGGGGAGCGCCGCCGCGGCACCGTCACCCCGACGACGAGCGGGGCGCGTTCGGCGAAGCCGTGCCACCATGCCGCGGCCACACCGGACAGCACGGCATCAGGTCCCGCCCAGAGCACCGCCGCCCGGGCACGTCCCTCGTCGGTCAGCCGATGTCCCTCGGCGAGGTAGACCCTGGGGTGCAGTGGCCGCCAGCGCCGGGTGGCGAGGCGGCGGTCCACAGCGTCGCGGGACAGTCCGGCGGCCACGGCCTGCGCCCGCGAGATGACCCCGGCCTGGCGCAGCAGATATGAGTTGAGCGACATGCCGCCTTCGACGGATCCGCACCCGCTCCGGTTCCATCCAGAATCCACGGCCCCGCCTTGAGCAACGATTCGGAGCCGAGAACCGCGCCGAACGCGGCTGCACCTGCCCAAACAGCGATCACCGCTGGGAGAGGAGCTCCGCCGCGAGGTCGCCCAGCACCGCGCGGTCGGCGTCCACCCAGTCCAGGTCGGCGAGCTCGTGCGGCTCGACCCAGCGCACGTCCCGGTGCTCCAGCGGCCGTGGCTCGGGGGCGCCCGGCACGGGAGTCGCCCGGTGCACCCGCAGCACACCGGCCTCGATCGGCAGATCCGTGCCCAGCCTGCCGTCCGGTCGGACGATCGTCCCGAGCTCCTCGCGGCATTCGCGCACGACGGCGTCGGCCTCCGACTCGCCGGGCTCGACGCGTCCACCCGGCAGTTCCCAGCGCCCGGCCAGCGCCGCCGGCCGCGAGCGCTGTGCGGCCAGCACCCGGCCGTCCCGCACGAGCGCGGTGGCCACGACGACGGGGGCCGCCACAAGCGCAGTCGCCCGCTGGGTCAGCGCCGCGGCGCGCGCGGCGAGCAGCCGGTGCACGAGCCGTCGCAGCAGAACGGCGTCGACGATCCGCCCCAGCGCGCCGAGCGGCGATGTCCACCGGATCTCGTCGCGCAGCAGGGTGCCGCCGGGGTCCGGGCTCAGCGACGCGGTGTGCACGAGATCGCGGACCGGTCCGCGCACCAGCACCGAGGTCATCCCGTCCGGCGAGATCGAGACGATCCGGGTGGTGACGGACACCCGCAGGCCGGGGCCGAGCCTGGCGTCGAGCCGGACCTCGTCGCCGGGAGAAAGCAGCCGCGTGGGGGTGGTCAGCGCATGCCCGTTCCAGGCCAGGGCCGCCGCGGAGACCTCGGAGTCGCGCAGGTGGCCCGCCACCGCACGGGGGGCGGCGGGGATGAGGGTCGACGACTGCAGCGCGGGCACGGGAGAGATCGTCGCAGGGGCCGGTGTGGTCGGCGGATCACCCCGACTCGCGCTCGGAAATACCGCGACTCGCGGGGAAGGGTCAGGCGGCGGGCCAGCGGACCTCGAGCCGGGCCCCGCCATCGGGCGCGGCGCCGGCCCGCACGCTCCCGCCCCGGCCCCGGACCAGTGCGGCCACCAGCGCGAGGCCGAGCCCGGCGCCGCCGCCGGCCTCCGGGGTCAAACGGGTGAAGCGGTCGAAGACGCGTTCCCGGTCGGGCTCCGGGATGCCGGGGCCGTCGTCGTCCACCACCAGCCGCACCCAGCGCCCCGCGGGCAGCACCCCGATCCGGACCACCGAACGGGCGTAGCGGCGGGCGTTGCCGAGCAGGTTGTCCAGGACCAGCCCGACCTCGCCGGGACTGGCGACGACCTGAGCCGGTGCCGACGCGACCAGCTGCAGCGCGGGTCCTTCGCCGTCGGCCACCCGCTCCATCGCGGCGCGCGTCGCGGCCACCAGATCCACCGGCACCGGCGGGGGCCGCTGCCCGGCGTCCGCGCGGGCCAGCGCCAGCAGGTCCGACAGCAGCGCCGAGAGCCGCTGCGCCTCCACCGCGATCGAGCGGAGCGTCTCGTCGGCCAGCTCCGGGTCCGGATGCGCGACGGCCACCTCGGCCTGCGCCCGGATCGCCGCCACCGGCGAGCGCAGCTCGTGCGCGGCATCGCCGGTGAACCGTTCGAGGCGGGCCACCGCCTCGTCGCGCCGGGCCAGCAGCGAGTTGATCTCGCTGGCCAGCGCGTACAGCTCGTCGCGGGCGGCCGGCATCGGCAGCCGCTCCCCCGGCGGCAGGGCGGCGGCCGCGACCCGCATCCGGTCGACCGGGCGCAGCGCCGCCCGGGTCGCCGCCCAGGCCGCGAGCGCGATGATCGCCGCCACCACCAGCGCGCCGAACAGGAACCCGGCAGCGGCCCTGCCCAGCAGGGTGGCTCCGCCGACCAGGTCCCCGGAGGCCGCGACGAGCCGTGTGGAGCCGTCCGGCAGGATCGCCGGGACCGCGAGCCAGCGCAGCGGCGCACCGTGGCGGAAGTCGGTGACCGGCTTTCCGGCCGCGAGCGCGCGGAGATCGTCGGCGCGCAGCGGGACCGGCCCGCGTCCGTCGACCGGGGTACCCGCGGTGTCGAGCACCCGGATCGAGGGTGCCACCGCGTCGGCGGGGGTACCCGCCTCGATCTGGTCGGCGGCCGTCCGAGCCTGCTCGCGCAGCTCCACGTCGGCCGCCCCCGACAGCGCCGACCCGAGCAGCCCTACCGCCAGCCTGCTGAGCGCGAGCACGGCGACCAGCGCCACCACGCCGACGACGACCGTGATCCGGGACCGCAGCGTCCGTCGTGCCCACCAGCGGCGCAACCGGCGCCTGTCGATCATGGAAGCGCGTTCACGCCGAGCCGACCAGATATCCGTGACCGCGCACCGTCCGCAGCACATGGCCCGCACCGACGGCCTCGAGCTTTCGCCGCAGGTAGCCCACATAGACCTCGACGACGTTGCGGCTGGCGGCCTGCTCGTCCCCCCAGACCAGGCGCAGCAGGTCGTCCTTGGCCACCGCGGTGTCCGGGCGGACGGCCAGCGCGTGCAGCAGGGCGAACTCCCGCGGCGAGAGCTCGACGGGCTTGCCCTCCCACGACACCGCCCGCGCGGCCGGGTCGATGACGAGCGGGCCGAGCTTCACCCGCTGCCGGATCCGGCCGAGCGCGGCGTCGCGGCGGCGCAGCACGGCGCGCAGCTGCGCCACCAGCACGACGAAGGAGAACGGTTTGACGAGGTAGCCATCGGCACCGAGGTCGAGGCCGTCGGCCTGGTCGATCTCACCGTCCTTGGCCGAGATCAGCAGCACCGGGGTGTCGATGCCCGCCGCGCGCAGCTGTTCGAGCACACGGTAGCCGGACAGCCCGGGCAGGATGATGTCGAGGACGACGGCATCGAAGCCGCCGGTCATCGCCGCACGCAGCGCCGAAGGTCCGTCGCCGAGCGCGACGACCTCCATCCCCTCGGCGGTGAGCCCGCGGCGCAGTGCGGTCCGCACCCCGGGTTCGTCGTCGACCACCAGCACGCGCTCCATCGTCGACGACGCTACTGGTCGGCACGCCGATCCCGGAACGCCGGCGGCGCGCGGCTCAGAGGACTCTCAGCCGCGATGCGTCAGGCTGTGCTCATGAGCTTGGGACGCAGGGGATGGACCAGGATCGGGATGGGCGCGGCGCTGGCCGGCGCCGTCGGGCTGGGTCTGCTCGCGGTGCCCGCGGGAGCGGGGGCGGCTCCGGAACTGCCCCCGGTCACCGCGGAGGAACTCATCAGTTCGGTGATGACGGCCGATCCGGGCCCGTTCAACGGAACGGTAAAGCTGGACAACCAGCTCGGCCTGCCCGCGCTGCCGCAGCTTCCGCAGGCCGCGAACGGTACGAGCACCGCCACGGTGTGGTCCGACGGCGACCGCAAGGGCCGGGTCTCGCTGCCCACCGGGCAGACCGAACGGACGCTGGTCGCCGACGGCACCACGGTGTGGTCGTGGAACTCAGCAGACCGCACGGTGACGAAGTCGCCGGAATCCGAAGGGCCGCACCGCCGGCCCGCGGCCGACCCGACCGCGGCGGCGACCGAGGTCGTCAAGCATCTGCGCGCGACGAGCACGGTCGACGTCGACGGGACCGCCGAGGTCGCCGGTCGGTCGGCCTACGAGCTCGTCCTCGCCCCGGCTCCGACCGAGCGCACGCTGCTGCGTGAGGTGCGCGTGGCCGTCGACGCCGAGAAGCGGGTGCCGCTGCAGCTGACCGTGCTGGCCACCGGTTCGTCGGATCCGGCGTTGCGGCTCGGCTTCACCGACCTGACCTTCGGCGCCCAGGACCCGTCCCTGTTCACCTTCACCCCGCCGCCCGGCGCGACGGTGCAGGAACGGCCCGCGCATGCCGAGGACGCCAAGCCCGGCGCCGCCAAGCCCACGGTTGTCGGCGACGGCTGGGACACCGTGGTGATCGCCAAGGCGCCCACCGGTGAGCGCGCACCCGAGCTCGCGGCCCTGGGCAAGCCGGTGAGCGGTCCGTGGGGCAACGGCCGGGAGTTCACCACCGCGGTCGGGACCGCGATCGTGACGGACGACGGCCGGATCGCGGTGGGCGCCGTGCCCGAGCAGGTGCTCACCGAGGCCCTGACCAAGTGAATCCTCACCCCGACGACACCGCGGTGGCCGTGGCTGGATCCGATGGTGCGCAGCCCGCGCTCGCGCCGCCGACGGATCCGGCCGGGTCGCCGGCGGCGCGGGTGCGCGGGGCCCGGAAGGTCTTCGGACGCACCGTCGCCGTCGACCTGATCGACCTCGACGTGCCGGCGGGGTCCGTGCTGGGCATGTTGGGCCCCAACGGTTCGGGCAAGACCACGCTGATCCGGATGCTGCTCGGGCTCACCCGCCCGACCGCCGGGACCGCGGAGCTGCTCGGCCACCCGGTGCCCGACGCCGCGGCGGCCGCGCTGCCGTTCGTCGGGGCGCTCGTGGAGGGGCCGGGGTTCCACCCGTTCCTGTCCGGCCGGGAGAACCTGCGCCGCGCCGCCACCGCCGAGCCCCTGCTGACCGGCCGGGAGATTCCGGCCGCGGTGGAGACGGCGCTGGAACGGGTCGGGCTGACAGACGCCGCGGGCCGCCGCTACCGCGGCTACTCGCTGGGGATGAAGCAACGGCTGGGGCTGGCCGCCGCGCTGCTGGTGCCGCGGCGGCTCGTGGTCCTCGACGAACCGACCAACGGCCTCGACCCGGCAGGTACCCGCGACGTCCGGCGGATCATCGCGGAGCTGCACACGGGCGGGGCGACTGTGCTCGTGTCGTCGCATCTGCTGGCCGAGGTCGAGGCCACCTGCACGCACGTCGCCGTGTTGCAGTCCGGCTCGCTGGTCGCCGCGGGCGAGCTGTCCCGGCTCCTGGAGGCCGACACGTCCGGGCTCGTGATCACGACCCCGGACGTCGACGCCGCCCTGCGCACCCTGCGCGGCGCCGGTGCGACGGCGTTCCTCGACGGCGACGGCGCGGTCGTCGTCGCCGACGGCGGACCGCCCGCGCCGGAGATCATCGCGCTGCTGGTGCGCGCCGGGGTGGCGATGTACGAGGCCCGCCGGCGCCGTCCTCGCCTGGAGGAATTGTTCGCCCGCCTGACCGAGGACACCCCATGACACCCGCCCCCCAACCGCCCCCGCGGACCGCCTCGACGGCCCCCCTGGGGCGGCTGCTGGCGGCCGAGGTGCGCTGGGTGCTGCTGCGACCGCGCACGCTGGTGATGCTCGGCCTGTTCGCGCTGATCCCGGTGGTCATCGCGATCGGGGTCGTGGTGGCCGACGGTTCCGGTGGCAGGGGGCTGATCGGCGCGACGGCCGGCAACGGCCTGGTGCTGCCGGTCGCCGCGATGACGCTGGCCCTGACCCTGCTGTTACCCCTGGCGGTGGCCATGGCCGCGGCCGACGCGATCGCGGGCGAGACCGCGCACGGCACGCTGCGCGGGCTACTGCTGGCTCCGGTGGGACGACTGCGGCTGGTCGGGATGAAGGCGTCCGGGGTGTTCGTCGTGGCGGTGCTGGCCACGGGGTTGATCGCCGTGGTCGGGGTGCTCGCCGGGCTCGTGGTGGTCGGCGGCGCGGACGGTCAGCTGGTCACGCTGTCCGGGACGACGATCGGGCTCGGTGACGCGCTGGGCCGGGTGGCGCTGGTCGCCGCGTGGACGGTCGGGCAGCTCGCCGCGGTCGGCGCGGTCGCGCTGGCGATCTCGGCGCTCACCGAGCATCCGCTCATCGTGCTGGCCTCGGTGCTGGGTGGGCTGATCGTCTTCGGGGTGCTGGGCGCGATCCCGGCACTGGATTTCCTGCAGCCCTACCTGCTCACCTCGGGTTGGACCGCGGGCGCCGACGCGTTGCGCGATCCGCTGCCGCTCGGCGGGATGGGGGAAAGCACGCTGCGGGCGTTGGGTTACGCCGTCGTCGGCGGCGGGCTGACCGTGGCGCTGATGCTGCGCCGCGACGCCTGAGGGCTGCGTCCCGCGCCGGGAACCGACAGGATGTCCGCATGGCAGAGCTTCTCGACGACGCCACCGTCGCCGCCGCGCTCGATGGGCTGCCGGGCTGGGAGCGCGACGGCAACACCCTGGTCCGCACCGCGAAGCTGCCCAGCTTCCCTACGGCGATCACCGTGGTGGACCGGGTTGCCGAGATCGCGGAGCAGGCCGACCACCATCCGGACATCGATATCCGCTGGCGCACGCTGACCTTCCGGCTGTCCACGCATTCGGCGGGTGGGCTCACCGAGAAGGACCTCGCGCTCGCCGCGCGCATCTCCGAGCAGCTCGCCGAGGCGGGCGGGTAGACCGCAGCCCCCCGTCGCAGGCCGCATTATGGAGCCATAACGCGTCCGAGCGCCCACAGCCGTCGACATTATGGAGCCGTAACGTTGTGACGGCCTGGCCCGCAGCGCGTTATGGAGCCATAATGCGCGCAAGGGGCGCACCCGCCGCAAGGGGCGCACTACAGCCTGCGGTTGGCGAGCACCCCGGTTCGTTCCCGGGCCGTCGTTGCACGGTCGAGGTCGAGATCCGCGACCAGCAGCGCGGGGGCCGCGCCGAGCTGGTCGACGACCGCACCGTACGGATCGGCGACCATGCTCGCGCCGATCCCGGAGGGCGTCTTCCCCGGATCGCGGCCGACGGTTGTCGGGTCGGCCTGATCGCAGGCGGCCACGAACATCCCGCCGTCCAGCGCCCTGGCCCGCACCAGCACGTCCCACTGCGCGCGCTTTCCTGGCCCGTCGCCCCACGCCGCCGGCAGCACCGCCAGCTCCGCCCCACGCACGGCCAGTTCCTGGAACAGCGCGGGGAAACGCACGTCGTAGCAGGTGGTGAGGCCGATCATGCGCCCGTCGACGTCGATGACGACCGGTTCGGCACCTGGCGCGACGGTGTCGGACTCGACGAACCCGAAGGCGTCGTAGAGGTGGATCTTGTCGTAGGACGTCTCGACGCCCCGGCCGGTGACCAGCAGCGTGTTGTACACCCGCCCGTCACTCGCCGGGGTGAACATGCCGGCCACGACGGTGATCCCGGCCGAACCCGCCTCGCCGCGCACGGCGGTGGCCCACGGCCCGTCGAGCGGTTCGGCGATCGGGCCGAGCGGGACCCCGAACCGGCACATCGTGGCCTCCGGGAACACCACCAGGCGGGCGCCGGCCGCGGCGGCCGATCGGACGGAGTCGGCGACGAGGTCGAGGTTGGCCTTCGGGTCGGCCGACGAGGAAATCTGGGCAAGAGCGATCCGCACGAGCCCACCGTAGGTGTCGTCCGCTATGGTGAGCCACGTGCAGCGCCTGTACTGGTTTGGACGCCCGGCCCGGGACGGGTCGGCGGGCGATCCGCTGCGCTGACCATCCACCCCGAGCCGGACGAAGAGCCGGCTCGGCGTGACGACGGCGGGGCGGCCAGGTCCTGAGAGGACTCTCCGAACATGGCCCTCACCGCCATCCCCGCCCTCGACGAGCATCGCACCACACGGGTCAGTCCGCTGCTGTCTCCCGCGCTGCTGCGCCACGAGCTGCCCGTCGACGACGCCGTCGCCGAGACCGTCACCCGCGCCCGCGCCGAGGTCGTCGATGTCCTCGACGGGCGCGACGATCGGTTGCTCGTCGTCGTCGGGCCCTGCTCGATCCACGATCCCGACGCCGCGCTCGACTACGCGCGCCGGCTCGCGGAGCACGCCGAGCGGACGTCCGGACAGCTGCGCATCGTGATGCGCACCTACTTCGAGAAGCCGCGCTCGACCGTCGGGTGGAAGGGCCTGATCAACGATCCCGATCTGGACGGCACCTACCAGGTCAACAAGGGCCTGCGCCTGGCCCGTCGGCTGTTGCTCGACATCTGCACGCTGGGCCTGCCCGTCGGCTGCGAGTTTCTCGACCCGATCACCCCGCAGTTCATCGCCGACGTCGTGAGCTGGGGGTCCATCGGCGCTCGCACCGCCGCCAGCCAGGTCCACCGGCAGTTGTGCAGCGCGCTGTCCATGCCGGTCGGGATCAAGAACTCGACCGAGGGCGATGTCCAGGTCGCGGTCGACGGGGCTCGAGCCGCGGCTGCGGCCCACGTCTTCATGGGGATCAACGCCGATGGGCTGGCCGCGCTGGTGAGCACCACCGGCAACCCGGACTGCCACGTCATCCTGCGCGGCGGCGCGAGCGGCCCGAACTACGACGCGGCCACCGTCGCGGACACGATGGAGCGGTTGCGCGCCGTACGGCTGCCGGAACGGGTCATCGTCGACGCCAGCCACGGCAACAGCGGCAAGGACCACGCCCGTCAGCCCGGTGTGGTGCGCGATCTCGCTGCCCGCATCGCGACAGGCGAGCACGGGATCGTCGGGGTCATGATGGAAAGTTTCCTCGTCGCGGGCCGCCAGGACCTCGGCCGGGCCATGACCCGGGGACAGAGCGTCACCGACGCCTGCCTGGACTGGGCCACCACCGCCGGCCTGCTCGACGAGCTCGCCGCCGCCGTCCGCGCCCGGCGCCACTGACCGACTCGGGGCCGACGGGCTCGGCAATCCGGCCGGTCAGCTCCACCGCCGGGCCAGGAGCAACCCGACCGCGATGCCGATCCCGTCGGCGAGCACGTCGAGCACCTCGGCGCTGCGCCCGATCAGCAGCGTCCCCTGCAGCACCTCGGACGCGATCGCGTATCCTGCGAGCCCGGCGACCAGTCCGGGCAGCGGAACGACGGCGAGCCGGCCCGTGAACGCGAGGGCGCCGAAGACTGCGACGTGCACCAGCTTGTCCGAGCCGGGAAAACCCGACGGCACCCCCGAGGCAGGCAGGAACAGCACGAAGAGGCTGACCAGCACCGCGGCGAAGAACACCAGTCTCCGGCCTCGGGCCGGGCCCGCTCCGCTCGCCCCGATCGTCTCCGTATTCACCGTGAAATTTTCCTCATCTTTCCGCTGATCGGGAGATGATCACAGCTATCGGGACAACATCGTGGCCTATGCGGACCTGGTCGGCACGACCTGATGCCTGCCACACGACCGGTCGACAAGTGCGGCGGCCTGGAGGTGTTGCGCCTCGGGCCGGCAGTGTTATCCGCTCGATGCGCGGTAAACCGCGACCTCGACCGCGAAGGTGACGCCGGTCAGTTCCGGAAGACCCGCGACGCGCCGGTCGAGTTCGTCCTCGCTCACGTGATGCGCGGTCGGACCCATACCCGCCAGCGTTCGGGCGTCCTCGTGGTCGAGACCCATGCGGTAGGTGACCAGTTGCGCGTCGAGAGGGGCGAACCCGCGAAGATCGGCGGCCAGCCGCTCCGACTTGTTGGGGTCGACGGTGGTCATGCCCAGCGGGTCGATGAGCTCGCGCAGGTGATCGGCGGTGGGCGTCGCGGTGATGAGGATCCCGCCGGGGGCGAGGACACGGCGGATCTCGCTGCGGTTGCGGGGGGCGAACACGTTGAGCACGATGCTCGCCGACTCCGCGACCAGGGGCCAGCGGCGCCACACGTCGGCGCCGATCGCGCCCGCACGCGGGTGCGCGCGGGCTGCGCGCCGTAGCGCTGCGGTGGAGGCCTCGAGGCAGACGCCGTGGCGGTGCGGGAGCCGATCGAGTACCGCGGCCAGGTAGCGGCCGGTGCCGCCGGCCAGGTCGACCACGGTCCCGGGCACGTCGGGGTCGTGGTGGGCGGCGAGGACCGTCACGGTGTCGATCAGCGGCCGGTAGTGGTGACGCGAGAGAAACCGGTCGCGGGCCGCGACCATGCCGGCGGTGTCGCCCCGGTGCCGGGTCTGTCCGGCGACGAGATTGACATAGCCCTGGCGGGCGATGTCGAAGCTGTGGCCCGCCGCGCAGGCGAGGCGGGTGCGTTCATGGCGCAGCGGTGCCGCGCAGCCCGGGCAACACAGACAACCCAGCAACGCCTCGAGCCCGCGATCCGGGCTCTCGGGATACGCAGGAACCGGGTCCAGCCCCATCACACGTTGAAGCGGAACTCCACCACGTCTCCGTCGACCATGACGTAGTCCTTGCCCTCCATCCGCACCTTGCCCGCCGACTTGGCCGCCGCCATCGACCCGGCCTCGACCAGGTCGTCGAACGAGACGACCTCGGCCTTGATGAAGCCGCGTTCGAAGTCGGAGTGGATCACCCCGGCGGCCTGCGGGGCCGTGGCGCCGCGCGGGATCGTCCAGGCCCGGGCCTCCTTCGGTCCCGCGGTGAGGTAGGTCTGCAGGCCGAGGGTGTGGAACCCGGCGCGGGCCAGCGCGTGCAGGCCGGGCTCGTCCTGGCCGATCGACTCCAGCAGTTCGCGCGCCGACTCCTCGTCGAGCTCCAGCAGTTCCGCCTCCACCTTGGCGTCCAGGAACACCGCGTCGGCCGGTGCGACCAGCTCGGCCAGCTCCTTGCGGCGGGCCTGGTCGGCGAGCACGCCCTCGTCGGCGTTGAACACATAGAGGAACGGCTTGGTGGTGAGCAGCGACAGCTCGCGCAGCGGGGCGCGGTCGACGCCGGCCGCGAACAGGGCCGTGCCCGAGTTCAGGATCTCCGCGGCAGTCTCCGCGGCCTCCAACGCGGGGCGCCGGTCCTTGTGGGTGCGCGCCTCCTTCTGCAGCCGGGGCAGCGCCTTCTCCAGCGTCTGCAGGTCGGCGAGGATCAACTCGGTCGCGACCGTCTCGATATCGGAGGCGGGGTCGACGCGGCCCTCGACGTGCACCACATCGGGGTCATCGAACACTCGCACGACCTGGCAGATCGCGTCGGACTCGCGAATGTTCGCGAGGAACTTGTTGCCCAGCCCCGCGCCCTCGGAGGCGCCCTTGACGATACCGGCGATGTCCACGAACGAGACCGTCGCCGGGATCGTGCGCACCGAGCCGAAGATCTCCGCGAGCCGGTCGAGGCGCGGGTCGGGCAGCGGCACCACGCCGACGTTCGGCTCGATCGTCGCGAACGGGTAGTTCGCGGCCAGCACGTCGTTGCGGGTCAGCGCGTTGAACAGGGTCGACTTGCCGACGTTGGGCAGACCGACGATGCCGAGGGTGAGGGACACGCCGTACCAGGGTAGTCGCGTGCGACCGGCCGCGATCGGGCTGGGCGCCGAGGCTTGCCGCGGCCTGAATTCGATCACTCCTTCGCGTGGACCATGGCCGGACGTACTAACGCAGGGCGCCACGGTTCGATGGACCTCTAGATCGATCAGCTCGACCACGAATGGCGGAATGCTCGTGCGGCCCTCGTTCCCTCAGCTCCTGCTCGCCGGCGCGGTTCTGGGCGCCGTGTCCACGACCACCACCACGGCCGTGAACCTGACCGGGGCCACGCCGGACCGCGACGTCGCGCTGCCCGCGTTCACCCCGGACGCGTCCGGCCCGGTCGCGGTGACCGAACCGGATGCCTCGACCGCACCGGTCACCGGAGCACAGATCGCCGTGCTCGCGGTGGCGCCCGCGCAGGACCGGGCCGGCGCCATCGTCGCGAAACTCGAACAGCAGCGCGCCGCGGCCGAGCGGCACGATGCCCAGCAACGGGCCGACGCCGACCGCGCCAACGGGCGGCGTGAGGCGCGGGAGCGGCTGCGCGACGCGTGTGACCGGGGCTGGCTGAACGGCCCCCTCTGCTGGGTGGACTGATCCCGGAGCTGGCGGTCGCGTCCGATTTCCGCTAGATCGGCGTCCGACGGGGTGGCAGCATCGGCTTCGTGCTCGACCAGGAACGCTGCTACCGCGCCGTCGCCTCGCGCGACGCGCGCTTCGACGGGCTGTTCATCACGGCCGTGCGCACCACCGGGATCTACTGCCGGCCATCCTGCCCTGCGACCACCCCCAAGCGGGCCAACGTCGAGTTCCTGCCGACGACGGGCGCGGCCCAGCTACGCGGATACCGGGCCTGCCGACGCTGCCGGCCCGACGCGGTCCCCGGATCTCCGGAATGGAACAGCCGCGCCGATCTCGCCGGGCGCGCCATGCGGCTGATCGCCGACGGCGTCGTCGAGCGGGACGGCGTCGGCGGCCTCGCCGTCCGGCTCGGCTACTCCGAACGCCACCTCAACCGGGTGCTCACCGCGGAACTGGGCGCCGGTCCACTCGCCCTGGCCCGTGCGCATCGCGCGCACACCGCCCGGCTGCTCATCGAGACCACCGCGCTGCAGATGGCCGACATCGCGTTCGCGGCGGGTTTCGCCAGCGTGCGCCAGTTCAACGACACCGTCCGCGAGGTCTACGGGGTGGCGCCGACGACCCTGCGCGCGGAGGCCGGCCGGCGCCGCGACGCGACCCAGGCCGCTGCGGGCTCGATCATCCTGCGCCTGCCCTACCGGACGCCCTTCGACGCCGCGGGACTGCTCGACTTCTTCGCGGCCAGAGCGCTCGACCGTGTCGAGTCGGTCGAGGACGGCACCTACCGGCGCACCCTGCGGCTGCCGCACGGTCCGGCGACGGTCGCGCTGACGCCGATCAGCACGAACGGGCGCTCCGCCGACGCTCCGCGCGGTACCGATGCGCGCTCCGCCGACGCTCCGCGCGGTACCCACATCGTTGCGGCATTGCGGCTGGCCGACCCCCGCGACCTCGGTCCCGCTGTGGCCCGGCTGCGCAGGCTGTTCGACCTCGACTCCGACCCCGTCGCCGTCGACGAGGTGCTCGCCGCCGATCCGGCGCTGGCGCAGGCGGTGCGCGCGGTCCCAGGGATCCGGCTGCCGGGCACCGTGGACGGCGTCGAACAGGCGCTGCGCGCGATGCTGGGCCAGCAGGTCTCGGTCGCGGCAGCCCGCACCACCTCCTCCCGGCTGGCCGCCGCGCTCGGCGAACACCTGCCGTCGGGGCTCGCCGGGGACGGGCTGGACCTGCTCTTCCCCACCGCCGAGGCGATCGCGGAACACGGCGCCGAGATCCTCACCGGGCCGGCGAGGCGGACCGCCGCCGTGCTCGGACTGGCCACCGCGCTCGCGGACGGAACCCTCGTGCTCGACGCCGCCCGCGACCCCGACGAACTGCACGCCGCCCTCACCGCGCTGCCCGGTATCGGGCCGTGGACCGCGGGCTACCTCGCGATGCGCCTGCTCGGCATGCCCGACGAACTGCTCCCGAGCGATATCGCCATCCGCCGCGGCGCCCGCGCGCTCGGCATTCCGTCCGATGTGGACGAGCTGACTCGATACGCGCAGCGCTGGCGCCCCTGGCGGTCCTACGCCGCCACCCACCTCTGGCGCGCTGCCGCAGGCACACCCCGCAACCGAAGGACAGACCCATGAGCGACTGGTCCACATTCGACACCCCGACGGGCCCGTTCACGGCCGTCGTCGACACCGACGGCGCCGTGCTCGCATCAGGCTGGACCGCCGACCCGAACGAGCTGCTGCCGCAGGTACACCCCTCGCTGCGGCCGAAGGCGTTGCGGCACAAGAACGATCTCGGCCCGGTGGGCGCCGCGGTCCTTGCCTACCACGCGGGGGAGCTGTTCGCGGTGGACGCGATCCTGGTGCGGCAGCGGTCGGGCGCGTTTCTGGAACACGCCTGGGAGGTGCTCCGCACGGTGCCCGCGGGCAGCCCCGTGACCTACACCGAGTACGCGGCCAAGGCGGGCCGGCCCGCCGCGGTCCGCGCCGCCGCCGCGGCCTGCGCGCGCAACGCCGCCGCACTGTTCGTGCCGTGCCACCGGGTCCTGCGCCTGGACGGGACGCTGGGCGGGTTCCGCTGGGGCCTCGACGTCAAGCGCTGGCTGCTGAACCACGAGGCCGCGGCAGGCTGACCCGAGCCACCGCCGGGCCGGATCGGCCCCGGTCCGCGACGAACGGTCAGATCGACCATTCGTTCGACCACCCGGCGCCTCGGGGATGCCGCTGACCGTACACCCGGTCGGGTGTACGGCGCGCCTGGCCCGATCTGTCCGACCCCGGGTGCACAGTGTCGGCGTGGATCTCGTCGCCGGAGTGAACATGCTGCTCATCGGTCTGCTGATCGGGCTGGCCGTGGGGACGGGCCTGGCATGGCTGTTGCTCAGCGCCCGCCACCGGGCCGCCACCGCGGAGGCCGCCCGCCGGGTCGCCGACGTGTCGGCCTCCGCACGGGCCGACGCGGCCGGGCTGCGCGCCGAACGGGCCGGGCTGCTGGAGCGCATCGAGGACCTGTCGGAGCAGGTCGAGCAGGCCACCGAGCGGCTGCGCCGGGCGGAGTCCGACGCCGCCGCCGCGGCCGCGGCGCTGCGCAGCCAGCGGGAGGCGGGCGCTGCCCGCGAGGAGCTGCTCACCCGGCGCGACGAGGAGCTCAAGCAGGCCTTCCAGGCGCTCTCGGCGGATGCGCTGGCCCGCAACAACGAGCAGTTCGTCGCCCTCGCCGAGGGCCGCATCAAGGAGGCGGCCGCGGCGCTCGCCGCCAAGGCCGACGGCGACGCCACCGCCCACACGCAGGCGATCAGCAAGCTGCTCGACCCGATGACGGCGACGCTGGCCCGCGTCGAGGGGCAGCTGCGCACGGTGGAGAAGGAGCGCGAGTCCGCCTACGCCGGGCTGCGCGAACAGGTCACGGCGATGCACCGCAGCTCCGAACAGCTGCAGAACGAGACGAAGCAGCTGGTCAACGCGCTGCGCGCGCCGCAGGTCCGCGGCCGCTGGGGCGAGCTGCAGCTCGAGCGGATCGTGCAGCTGGCCGGGATGGTCGAGCACTGCGACTTCTCCACCCAGGTGACCGGGAAGGGGGAGGACGGTGGGATCCGGCCCGATATGGTCGTCCACCTCGCGGGCGGCAAGCAGATCGTCGTCGATGCGAAGGTCCCGTTCGCGGCCTATCTGGAGGCGGTGGAGAGCCGCGACGTGGGCGAGCACAAGGAGCGGTTGAACGCGCACGCCCGCCAGCTGCGCCAGCACGTCGACACGCTGTCGGCCAAGTCGTACTGGGCCGCCTTCGACCCGTCGCCGGAGTTCGTCGTGCTGTTCGTCCCCGGCGACCCGTTCCTGGAGGCCGCGCTACAGGCCGACCCTTCGCTGCTCGAGCACGCGTTCTCGCGCAACGTCGTGGTGACCACGCCGACCACGCTGATCGCGCTGCTGCGCACCGTCGCCTACAGCTGGCGGCAGGAGGCGCTCGCGCGCAACGCCGCGCAGGTGCACCAGCTCGGCAGGGAGCTGCACAGCAGGCTCGCGACGATGGGAAACCACGTCGCGAAGCTGGGGCGCGGCCTCGACACGGCGGTCGCCAGCTACAACCAGACGGTGGCGTCGCTGGAGTCCCGGGTACTGGTCACGGCCCGCAAGCTCACCGAGCTCAAGGTGGCCGACGACGATCTCGCCGCTCCCGGCCAGGTCGAGCGCGCGCCGCGGACCGTCGCGGCACCCGAACTGGTGGCCTCCGCGGCCGACTCGCTTGTCGCGTTACACGAACTCAGCCGTGAACCGGTCACGGACGGCGACGAGCCACGGGCTACCGTGAACGGGTGACCGCGCCCCGGAGTAGTCCACCAGGGCAGAAGCGGCCGCTGGCCTCCGGCGGCCAGTGGGCGATGACCGAGCGGTCGGTCCTCGGCACCGTGCTCGGAATCCCGCCGCTGGCCGCAGTCGGTACCGCCCTGGTGTTCACCGCGATCGGCGTCCTCATCGACATCCTGCGCATCGGCACCCTCGGCCTGATCTTCACGATCTGCTACTTCACCGGCGCTGTGCTGGCGGTCGCCTGGGTGCGCCGCAGGAGCCTGTTCGGCCCGGTCGTTCAGCCACCGCTGCTGATCGCCGTCGTCGTCCCCGTCGTCGTGTGGCTGGTCGGCACCCCGGGCCCCGGCACCGGGATCACCGAGCGGTTGCTGCTGGTCGGTGCGCCGATGATCAACGCGTTCCCGATGATGGCGACGACGACCGCGACCGTCGCGGCGGTCGCGGTCACACGCGTCCTGTTGCAGCGCATCGACAGTTCCCGTGCTGGACGGCCCTGGCAGGCAACCGGAGCCGATGCGCGGCGCCCGGCCAGAGGAGGGCGGTCCCGCCCCGCCCGCGAAGCCGGACCCGACGCGGCCGTCCCCAGCGGCGCCGCCACACGCGGTACGACGACCGGGCGCAGTCGCGCGGCGCGCGCTCTCGACGATCTGCACGCCGCCGAGGATGCCCCGTCCGGAACTACCGTCCGGCGCGGCTCGTCCGGAGTTCGCGGGGCAGGGCGAACGTCACGGTCTCCTCGGCGGTATTGATCTCCGCGACATCGGTCCAACCCCGTTCCGCGAGGTATTCGAGCACGCCCTCCACGAGGATCTCCGGAACGGACGCACCGCTGGTCAGCCCGACCGTCTCGACGCCGTCGAGCCACGACTCGTCGATTTCGCGGGCGAAGTCGATGAGATGGGCCGCACCGGCGCCTGCCGAGAGCGCGACCTCGACGAGCCGGACCGAGTTCGAGGAGTTCGGCGAACCCACCACGAGCACCAGATCACAGCGCGGCGCCATCGCCTTGACCGCGACCTGCCGGTTCTGGGTGGCGTAGCAGATGTCGTCGCTGGGCGGGTCCTGCAGCGTGGGGAAGCGTTCGCGCAGGGCACGGACCGTCTCCATCGTCTCGTCGACGCTCAGCGTCGTCTGCGACAACCACACGACCTTGTCCGGGTCGCGGACCGTCACCCTCGCGACGTCCTCTGCGGATTCGACGAGCTGGATATGCGCCGGCGCCTCGCCCGCGGTGCCCTCGACCTCCTCGTGTCCACGGTGGCCGACGAGCAGGATGTCGTAATCCTCGCGGGCGAACCGCTTCGCCTCGCCGTGCACCTTGTTGACCAGCGGGCAGGTCGCATCGATGGTGTGTAGCTCCCGCTCACGCGCCTGCTCCCGGACCGCGGGCGATACACCGTGCGCGGAGAATACGACCAGCGCACCTTCGGGCACGTCGTCGGCCTCATCGACGAAGATCGCGCCCCGCTCGGTCAGCGTCTCGACGACGTGCCGGTTGTGCACGATCTGTTTACGCACGTATACCGGTGAGCCGTGCTGCTCCAGCGCGCGCTCTACGGCCTCGACGGCCCGGTCGACGCCGGCGCAGTAACCCCGCGGCTTGGCCAGCAGGACGCGCTTGTTCTCCGATCGGGACATGAGCCCAGGGTACGGCCGGGTGCGGCGCCTCGGCCGGGTGCGTGGCCCAACAGACCGACGATCGCGTTTCGCACCCCGGCCCGTGGTGCCGCGGGCGGGCGGAAAGGGGATGATGCTGAACATGAAGCCGCTACCGCTGCCGGTGCGGATCGCCGCCGGCCTCGCCGCCACCGCCGTCGAACAGGTCCGGGACCTACCTCGGCTGGTCGTCGAGTTCCCGGTCACCGCAGTGAGCCAGGCGCTGCAGACGTCAATGTGCATGCAGCAGAAGGTCACCGAGCTGGCGATCAAGGGGGACCGTGTACTGGGTATCCTGCGCCCGATCCCGGAGGAACCCAGCTGGGCCACCTTTGACGACGAGGAGCCCGATCTGGCCGCGAACGGCACAAGCACCGTGACCACGCTGCGCTCGGACACCCGTGACCTCCTCGCCGACACCGAGCTGGACGAGCTCGATCTGGAGGGGCCGGATCCGGGAGAGCGTGAGGAGCCTGGCGACGACGGCGCCGCCATCGCGACGAGCACGGCCGCGGCCACGACCGCGAGCGCCGCGGCCGGAGACGTCGCCGGCCGCGATGCCGATACGCGGGAACACACCGACGACGGGTCGACGGGGCCGAACATCATGCCCGGCTACCCGCAGCTCACGATTCCGCAGCTGCGTGGCCGGCTGCGCCAGCTGAGCGTCGACGACCTCCGCCTGCTGCTGGGCTGGGAGATCAGGCACGAGAACCGGCCGCCGTTCGTGACGATGCTCAGCAACCGCATCGCCACGATCACCGAGGAGTGACCGCCACCGCCGCCTCGGAGGAGTCGCCCTGGCCGGTTCGCACCGTCGCCCGCAAGATCGCCGAATGGGTCGATCGCCTCGGCGCGGTGTGGGTCGAGGGCCAGCTCGCGCAGGTCACCGCCCGGCCCGGAACCGGCACGGCGTTCCTCGTGCTGCGCGACCCGGCTGCCGACGTATCCCTGCAGCTCACCTGCCCGGTCTCGCTGGTCCGGGAGGGCGGCCCGGCCGTCGCCGAGGGCAATCGAGTGGTCGTGCACGGCAAACCGTCGTTCTTCCTCGGCCGCGGCACCCTGAGCCTGCGGGTGGATCGGATCCGAGCGGTGGGGCTCGGCGAACTGCTCGCCCGGATCGAGCGGCTGCGCAGACTGCTCGCCGCCGAGGGTCTTTTCGACCCGGCCCGCAAACGCAGGCCTCCGTTCCTGCCCGGCTGCATCGGCCTGATCACCGGGCGGGCGTCGGCGGCCGAACACGACATCGTGTCGAACGCGACCGCGCGCTGGCCGTCGGTCCGCTTCCGGATCGAGCACACCGCGACCCAGGGCGGGCTGGCGGTCCCGCAGATCGTCGAGGCGCTGGGTGTGCTGGACCGCGACCCGACCGTCGAGGTGATCGTGCTGGCCCGCGGCGGCGGCAGCGTCGAGGACCTGCTGCCGTTCTCCGACGAGACGCTGTGCCGCGCGGTCGCCGCGTGCCGTACTCCCGTGGTCTCGGCGATCGGCCACGAACCGGACACTCCGCTCGTCGACCACGTCGCCGACCTCCGCTGTTCCACGCCCACGGAGGCGGGCCGCAGCCTCGTCCCCGACCTCACCGAGGAGTCCGCCCACATCGCCGGGCTGCGCGACCGGGCCCGGCGGGCGCTGCACGGCTGGGTCGATCGGGAGCAGCGGCTGCTGACCGCGCTGCGCGCCCGTCCGGTACTGGCCGATCCGCTGCGCGCGCTGGCCGAGCGGCACACCGAGATCGAA
This sequence comes from Pseudonocardia asaccharolytica DSM 44247 = NBRC 16224, assembly GCF_000423625.1. Taxonomy (GTDB): domain Bacteria; phylum Actinomycetota; class Actinomycetes; order Mycobacteriales; family Pseudonocardiaceae; genus Pseudonocardia; species Pseudonocardia asaccharolytica. The sequence continues at coordinate 50,270 of NZ_AUII01000003.1, read as the reverse complement.
CGGCTGCGCGAGGCCTCGCGGACGTGTCTCGACCGCGGGCTCGACCGGAGGACGACCGAGCTGGAGCACCTGCGCGCCCGGCTCACCGCGCTCGGTCCCGCGGCCACGCTGGCCCGCGGCTACGCCGTCGTCCAGCGGGTCCCGGCCGCGGACGCCGACGGGGGGTCGGGGGTCGTGTGGCCTGTGCTGCGTTCGATCGGCGACATCGCACCGGGCGATCGGCTGCGGATCCGGGTGGCCGACGGCGCCGTCCCGGCCGCCGTGCTGCCGGAGCAGGATGGCTGCCCATGAGCACCAGGGAGCAGCCCGCCGTCGACGGGCTGGGCTACGAGCAGGCCCGCGACGAGCTGGCCGAGGTGGTCCGCGCGCTGGAGGTCGGCGGCCTCGGTCTGGACGACTCGGTCGCGCTGTGGGAACGCGGCGAGGCCTTGGCACGGCGCTGCGAGGAGCAGCTGGCCGGCGCCCGGGCCCGCATCGAGAAGGTCCTGGACGCCGCGGACGCCGGGGAATCCTGATCTGGCGGCACCGGCGCATCCGGCAGTCCTGCACACTCAGCAGCCCGGCACATCCCAGCAGCCCGGCACATCCCACCAGTCCGCCCCGCACCTGTGATCGGCGTTAGGGAGGCCGCCGCCGCGCTCAGCGCGGTTCCGCCCTCCCAAAGGTTGATCATGGAAGGCAGGTCGGAGCAGCCGATCGCGCCCCCGCCGGCCGTCAGCCGGGCGGCGTGCCGACCGCCAGCCGCTCCCCCCGCAGGGCCGCCGTGGCCAGCGTGCGGAACTCCGGCTCGCTGCCGCTGCCGGTGATCAGCAACCGGGACTCGGGCGGACCCGGCAGGGTCGTCACCCAGAACGGTTCCTCGCCGGGGTTGCCGTAGACGACCCAGGTGGCGCCGCCGGCCTCGACGGTGCCGTGGCCGATCTGTGGACCGCTGGCCTCCGCCGCGACCAACGCCTCCTCCACGGCATTGCTCTGCACCAGCCGCAGGTATCGGCCGTCCGGGGCCAGATACCCGACCCGGACGGCCCGCCCGCCGTCGACGAGCCCCTCGTCACTGGAGTTCGCGCGCCAGCCGTCGGGGAGTGCGGGGACGCGCAACGAGAACGGGGTGTGCACCGCGGCCGCGCGCAGCCGGGCCGGCGCGTCGATGACCGGCCCCCTGTCCGGGGAGACAGACGGCCCGCCCGGGCTGAACGAGCACGACTGCGTCGTCGCGGCGAAGACCAGCGCGATCGCCGCGAGCACGGCGAGCGCGCCGAGCATGTCGCGCATGCTCAACGAGGAGCGTGCCGGTTTGCGAGGCGGCGGGGGCTCACGGCGTCCGGAGTCGGAACTCACGAGCACCATGGTCCCAGTCATCGTGGTCTCGGTCCCTCTGCCCACCGCGCAGGCCGGTGATCTGCGAGGATCAAACCCCTCCCCGCCGACCGGTGACCGCCGGGCCGATGCGGGCCTGCACCGTTCCCCCGCCCGGTACCCGGGCGGGGCCGACCCGACATGGAGGCGCTGATGAGTAACCGGCACCACGAGCCGAAGCGCGAGGCCCCGGACCGCAACCTCGCCATGGAGCTGGTCCGCGTCACCGAGGCCGCTGCGATGGCGGCAGGCCGGTGGGTCGGGCGAGGAGACAAGAACGGTGGTGACGGCGCCGCCGTCGACGCAATGCGCCACCTCATCCAGAGCGTGTCGATGCGTGGCGTCGTCGTCATCGGCGAGGGTGAGAAGGACGAGGCGCCGATGCTCTTCAACGGCGAGCAGGTCGGCAACGGCGAGGGGCCGTGGTGCGATGTCGCGGTCGACCCGATCGACGGCACCACGCTGATGAGCAAGGGCATGCCCAACGCGATCGCGGTGCTCGCCGTGGCCGAGCGGGGTGCGATGTTCGATCCGTCCGCCGTGTTCTACATGGAGAAGATCGCGGTCGGCCCGGAGGCCGCGGACATCATCGACATCACCGCTCCGGTCGAGGAGAACATCCGCCGGGTCGCGGCGGCCAAGCAGATCGAGGCGGAGGACGTGACGGTCTGCATTCTCGACCGCCCGCGGCACGAGGCGATCGTGAAGGAGGTGCGGTCGACCGGAGCGCGCATCCGCTTCATCACCGACGGCGACGTGGCGGGGGCGATCTCCGCGGCCCGCCCGAACACCGGCGTCGACATGCTGCTGGGCGTCGGTGGGACGCCGGAGGGCATCATCGCCGCCGCCGCGCTCAAGAGCATGGGCGGCGCCATCCAGGGGCGGCTGTGGCCGACCGATGACGCCGAGCGGGCGAAGGCGATCGCCGCCGGGCACGATCTGGACCGCGTCCTCACGACCGACGACCTCGTCGCCGGGGACAACGTCTTCTTCTGCGCCACCGGCATCACCGACGGCGATCTGCTGCGGGGCGTGCACTACCGGGCGGGCGGCTGCACCACCCAGTCGATCGTGATGCGGTCGAAGTCGGGCACCGTGCGGATGATCGACGGCTATCACCGGCTCACGAAGCTGCGCGAGTACTCCGAGATCAACTTCGGTTCCCCGAGCGCGATCGAGGAGCCCGAGGACCTCGCACCACCCCTGCCGTGACGGGCTGCCTCGTGGCCGAATTGTGAGGATTCTCCACCCGTTCGGGGCTGGATCACCGCCCTGATCACCCGGATCCTCGGTGATCGGTACGGAGAGTGCCCATCCGGTTGCGGACCGGGCAGCAGTCGCGGGGGGTGGACGTGCGCGCTGGGCGGATGCTGGGCCTGCTCGCGCTGGTGGCAGCGGTCGGGTTGCTCGGCGGCGGGGCAGCCGCCGCGGTGTCCCGCAGCGTCGCGACGGAGTCGGCCCCCAGCGGAACGGAGACCGGGCCGGTACCCGCCGCGGCCGGTGCCCCGCCCACCGCCGGCGCGGCCGAAGCTCCGCCCGTCAGCAGCGCGGCGGCCGCGCCGGCGAGCACCCCGCCGGCCGCATCGTCCGCACCGCCCGTGCCGCGGCCGGTCACCACCGCGCCGCCCGCGACCTCCCGGCCGGTGCCATCACCGACCGTCGAGCGCTCCGCCGCGGCCCCGTGCCACCCCACGGCCCGGGCCTGCGTCGAGCTGTCGGCGAAGCGGGCGTGGCTGATCCGCGACGGCGTCGTCGTCCACGGTCCGGTGCCGATCACCCACGGGCAGCCGGGCTGGCGCACTCCACCGGGCACCTTCCGCGTCACGTTCAAGAACAAGCACCATCGCAGCAGCCTTTTCGACAACGCCCCGATGCCGTACTCGGTGTTCTTCAACGGCGGCATCGCGTTCCACGAGGGAAGCCTTGCGGAGCAGTCACACGGCTGCATCCACCTCTCCCGGTCGGCGGCGCAGGTCTTCTTCGGGTCGCTCGAACCCGGCGACGTCGTCCAGGTGGTGCGCTGAGACCCGGCCTTCGGGTACGGACCATGCAGCCGAAGGCGGTGGACGTGCGCCGCAGCCGATGGGCCAGCCGCTCCCTCCGGAAACGCGACGAGCAGGTCTGCGACGAGATCCAGCCACGGTGGGCAATGGGCATGCGGGGACTCGAGCGAGAACACTGGAGCCTTGGCGTCCTCCACCGCTTGGAGGCGGTGCATCCGCTGCCCGCGGGTGCGGTAGCCCAGTTGCTCGACCGCGAGGTTCCATACGTACCGGGCGTGCCCGCAGTGCGCGAGCAGACCCTGCCCCTGCTCGGGGTGGGGTACAGGCGGAACCGCACGTCTGCACCGTCCCACGGTCCACCGACAGTTTCGCGAAGGGAGGCAGCGCCAGTCCGCCGCCCGCCGACGCGGGTGGTCTCCTGGCGCAACTCTGATGACGAGTGACACCCCCGGCTCCGGCCCCGAGTTCCGCACCGAACACGACACCATGGGCGAGGTCCTGGTACCGGTGGACGCGCTGTGGCGCGCGCAGACGCAGCGGGCCATCCACAACTTCCCCATCTCCGGACGCGGGCTGGAACGAGCGCAGATCCGCGCCCTCGGCCTGGTCAAGGGCGCGGCGGCGCGGGTGAACGGGCGGATCGGCGTGCTGGACACCGAGCTCGCCGACGCGATCGCCACGGCGGCGGACGCGGTGGCCGGCGGTGACCATGATGCACATTTCCCCGTTGACGTGTTCCAGACCGGGTCGGGGACCTCGTCGAACATGAACGCCAACGAGGTCATCGCGACGATCGCCACCCGGGCCTCCGGTCGGCAGGTGCATCCGAACGACCATGTCAACGCATCGCAGTCGTCCAACGATGTGTTTCCGACGACGATCCACCTTGCCGCCACCGAGGCGCTGGCCACCGACGTCGTCCCGGCGCTGGAACATCTCGCCGGCGCGCTGCGGCGGCGCTCCGCCGACTGGGCCGAGGTCGTCAAGGCCGGCCGCACCCACCTGATGGACGCAGTGCCGATCACCCTGGGTCAGGAGGTGGGCGGCTGGGCCACCCAGGCCGAGTACGGCGCCGCCAGGGTGCGTGACGCGCTCGCGCGGCTGGGCCAGCTCCCGATCGGCGGCACCGCCGTGGGCACCGGGCTGAACGCGCCCGAGGGCTTCGGCGCCGGCGTCGTCGCGGAACTGCGCGCGGCGACGGGGCTCGACGTGCTGACCGAGGCCGCCGACCACATCGAGGCCCAGGGCGCCCGGGACGGGCTGGTCGAGGCCTCCGGTGCGCTGCGCACGGTCGCGGTGTCGCTTTTCAAGATCGCCAATGACCTGCGCTGGCTGGGCTCAGGGCCCCGCACCGGGCTCGCCGAGCTGTACCTTCCCGACCTGCAGCCGGGCAGCTCGATCATGCCGGGCAAGGTCAACCCGGTGCTCTGCGAGGCGACCATGATGGTGGCCGCGCAGGTCATCGGCAACGACGCCTGCGTCGCCTTCGCCGGCACCCAGGGCAATCTCGAGCTCAACGTGATGATGCCGGTCATGGCGCGCAACCTGCTGGAGTCCGCGCGGCTCCTCGCCACGGTCGGCCGGCTGCTCGCCGACAAGGTCGTCGACGGCGCGCAGGCCGACGTCGCGCGCGCCCGGGAGTACGCCGAGTCCTCGCCGTCGATCGTGACCGCGCTGAACAGGTACCTCGGCTACGAGGAGGCGGCCTCGATCGCCAAGCAGGCGCTTGCCGAACGCATGACGATCCGGGATGTCGTGCTCGCCCGCGGGCACGTGGCCAAGGGCAAGCTCACCCTCACCGAGCTCGACGCCGCGCTGGATGTGCTGGCGATGACCCGGCCGCGGTAGCGCCTCACACCCGGCGGGACACATCGCAGCCAGTGCGTCACCAAGAGTTCACGTGGTCGTCAACTGACGCCCCGTTACCCGTGACAGAGTGCTATCGCACCCAGTAAGGGTTCCCTAAGAATTGGGCCAACGGAATGAGCGACTATCAACGCTTTGTCTTCGATCCGCTGTTCAACCTGCGGACCGCCCGGATCGTCGGCTTCGAGGTAACGCCGCGCTATCCTCGAGACCAGATCGGGATGCGCGCGGCGGGCACCGTCTGGGGCACCCGGCAGATCGTCGACCTCGACGCCGGGGTGGCACTCGCCTCGCTGGCCTTCGCCACCGACTGTGACGCGAGCGTCCCGCTACACGTCAACATCCTGGCCGACACCGTGGTCACCGGGCGGCGCAGGCTGCGCTGGATGCTCGACGGACTGGCCGAACGGGAGCGGGCCATCCCACCGGTCGTGCTCGAGGTGAACCCCGCGGCCTCCGCGGCCCCGGCGGACGCGCTGACCGAGGGGCTGGCGGAGCTGCGCGGCTGGGGATTCCGGATCGCGCTCGACGCGATGGGCCGCGGGTTCGGACTCGACCTGATCCCGACGATCCGTCCCGATCTCGTCAAGCTCGACGAGCACCTCGTGGCGGCGCTCCCGGAGGGCGGCGCCGCCACGGCCGTCGTCCAGGCGATCTGCGACGTCTGTGCCGCGGTCGGTACCTGCGTCGCCGCGACCGGGGTGACAGGCGGCGACCAGCTGGCGGCCCTGCGCGGGCGCGCCGTCTCCTGGGTGCAGGGGATGCTGCTCAGCCACCCGCGCCGACGGCCGTCGACGGCCGGGGTGCGGGTGCCGGTCGAACTCGCGACGCCGGCGGCCGAGACGGCCTCGGCCCCCGGCATGCCCGCGCGGCCGCCGCACCCCCGACCGGCACCCGCCACCGTGCGCGAACTGGCCCAGGCCGCGGTCACCCTGCCCAGCACCGCGACGGCGGAGACCGCGCGCCGGGCGTTGGCCGACCACCCGCTCGCCGGGGGGATCGTGCTGCTGGACCCGCAGCGGCGACCGACGGGCTATCTCAACCGCAACCGCTTCATGCTGGCCATCTCCGGGCCCTACGGTCGGGCGCTCTACGCCGCGCGCCCGGCTCGGACGCTGGCCGATGCACCCTTGCTGATCAACGAGCAGACCACGGTGCGCTCGGCCGTCCAGAACTGCATGCAGGGCGACCCCGCCCGCAGCTACGACGACCTCGTGCTGGCGGGCTCCGACGGCAGCTGCAGCGGCGTCGTCCGGGTTGCCGACCTGCTGCGGCTCGCCACCGCCATCCCGGTGAGTGCGTAACAGTGTTCTAACACTGTTACGCACTCACCGGGATGGCGCATGCCGGGGATCAACCGGCGGCGCGGGAGAACCGGGCGCCCCACTCGCGGACCAGCTCGGTCAGCTCGGGCGGCGAGCGCACCTCGAACTCCGCGCCCAGCGCGCCGAGCGCCATCATCGGCCAGTCCAGCGACTCGACGGACATCCGCAGCACACAGCGGGGCCCGGCACGATGGTCTCCGGCGAGTTCCTCGACCGTGGCCCATCGGCCGAGCTTGTCCCGGACGGCCGGCGCCGGGGCGTGCACCAGCACCTCGACCGCGTGAGTGGAGGTCAGGGTGCGGATGCCGGTCCGGACGAACTCCGCGGCGTCGGACGTCGGGAGCTCGCGGGGCCGGAACCGGGCGCCGGTGCGCCGCGGCGCGGTGAGCCGGTCCAGCCGGAAGCTGCGCCAGTCGTGGCGGTGCAGGTCGTAGGCGACCAGATACCAGCGCCGGCCCATAGGGACCAGCCGGTGCGGCTCGGCGAGCCGGTCGGCGCGATCGCGGTCCCGCGCGGTGTAGCCGAACTCCAGGCGTTCGGCGTCCCGGCAGGCCTGCGCGACCGTGATCAGCACCTCCGGGTCGACGACCGGTGCCGGGCCGTCCTCCCACGTCGCGGGCACCGTGGCCGCCCGTAGCGCGTCGACCCGGCGGCGCAGCCGCGGCGGCATCACCTGCACCACCTTCGTCAGCGCCCGGACCGCGGACTCCTCGACGCCGGCCAGCGAACCCTGGGTGGCCGCCTGCATTCCCACCGCGAGCGCCACGGCCTCCTCGTCGTCGACGACCAGTGGGGGCAGCGCCGCCCCGGCGGCGAGTTGGTAGCCGCCGTCGACCCCGCGGTTGCCCCGCACCGGATAGCCGAGCTCGCGCAGCCGCTCGATGTCGCGGCGCAGCGTCCGCACGGAGACCCCGAGCCGCTGCGCCAGCTCCTCGCCCGGCCAGTAGCGGTGACTCTGCAGCAGGGAGAGCAACCGCAGCGTCCGCGAGCTCGTGTTCGCCATGTCCCCAGCCTCCCGCGATTGAGGACGGGAACTGACCGGAGTGCCCCCTACCGTTGTTCTCACAGCAGGAAACCGAACGAGGGGCGGGCACCATGAGCAGCACCGAGACCACCGGCACCACCGCACTGGTCGGCGAGCGGGCGGACATCCTGGAGACGCTGACCAAGCACCGGCACTTCCTCCGCTTCACCGCCCGCGGCCTCAGCGACGAGCAGGCGGCGCAGCGGTCGACCGTCAGCGAGCTGTGCATCGGCGGACTGATCAAGCACGTGACCGCGACCGAGGAGGCCTGGGTCGAGTTCATCCTCAACGGTCCCGCCGCCATGGCGCCCAGCGGCGACGACTGGGAGCAGCACGCGCTCACCTTCCGGATGCTGCCCGGCGAGACCCTGGCCGTGCTGCTGGACCGCTACGCGCAGGTGGCGCGGAGGACCGACGAGCTCGTCGCGACCGTCGACCTCGACGCCGCGCACCCGCTGCCCGAGGCCCCGTGGTTCGAGCCGGGCGCGCGGTGGTCGGCGCGGCGGACCCTGCTGCACGTCGTTGCCGAGACCGCCCAGCACGCGGGGCACGCGGACATCCTGCGCGAGGCGATCGACGGCGCGAAGTCGATGGGCTGACCCGGATCGGCGGGAAGTGTCGGTGGTCGCTGCCAGGATGGCTTCCGTGCTGCTCACCAGGGTGGTGGAGACATCGGCGGCGGTCGGGGCCACCCGATCCCGCACGGAGAAGATCGCCGCGCTCGCCGCGCTGCTCCGCCTCCTCGAGCCGGACGAGGTGGAGCCCACCACCGCGTGGCTGGCCGGCGAGCCCCGGCAGGGCCGGATCGGGGCGGGCTGGCGCACGCTGTCGGGGCTGGTCACCGACCCTGCCGACGAACCGACGCTCACCGTGGCCGGGGTCGACGCCGCGCTCACCGAGCTGGCCGGGGCCGCCGGCGCGGGGTCGGCCCGGCGGCGCAAGGAACTGCTCGGCGAGCTGTTCGGTGCCGCGACCGGGGACGAACAGGCGTTCCTGGTCCGGCTACTCACCGGCGAGCTGCGCCAGGGCGCGCTGGAAGGCGTGATGCTCGACGCGATCGCCGCCGCGGCGCAGGTCCCGGCCGGGACCGTCCGGCGGGCGTTCATGCTGTCGGGCCGGCTACCCGGGACGGCGGCGGCCGCGCTCACCGGCGGCGCCGCGGCGCTCGAGGCCGTGCGCCTGGAGGTGGGCAGGCCGGTGCGCCCGATGCTGGCCGGACCCGGTGACTCGCTCGACGCCGTGCTCGCCGGGCTCGGGCCGCAGGTGAGCGTCGAGTTCAAGCTCGACGGGGCGCGCATCCAGGTGCACCGCGACGGAGCCGAGGTCCGGGTCTGGACCCGCACCCTGCACGAGATCACCGACGGCGTCCCCGAACTGGTCGAGCTCGTGCGCGCGTTGCCGTGTCGCACCGTCGTCCTCGACGGGGAGACCCTCGCGCTCGACGACGACGGCAGGCCCCGGCCGTTCCAGGACACGATGAGCCGGTTCGGCAGTGACACCGGCAGCGACGCGGGCGACCTGCTGAGCCCGTTCTTCTTCGACGTGCTGCATCTCGATGGCGTCGATCTGCTCGACGCGCCGCTGCACAAACGGATCGAGGCGCTCGGTGGTCTGGTCGACGGCGCCGAGCCCACGCTGCGCATCCCGGGCGTGCTGCGCCCGTCGGCCGAGGAGGCGGCCGCGGTGCTCGACGCCGCGCTCGTCGCCGGGCACGAGGGCGTCGTCGTCAAGGCCCTCGACGCGCCCTATGCCGCGGGCCGGCGTGGCAGGTCCTGGCAGAAGGTGAAGCCGGTGCACACCCTCGATCTGGTGGTGCTCGGCGCGGAATGGGGCTACGGGCGGCGCACCGGCAGCCTGTCCAACATCCACCTCGGCGCCCGCGATCCCGACGGCGGCGAACCGATCATGGTCGGCAAGACGTTCAAAGGCATGACCGACGAGCTGCTGGCCTGGCAGACCGCGACCTTTCCCCGCTACGCGCGCGAGCAGCGCCCGCACGAGGTGTTGCTGCGCCCCGAGCTGGTCGTCGAGATCGCGCTGGACGGCGCGCAGCGCAGCACCCGTTATCCCGGCGGCGTCGCGCTGCGCTTCGCCCGGGTCGTGCGCTACCGCCCGGACAAGACGCCGGCCGATGCCGACACGATCGACGCCGTGCGTGCGCTGCTCCGCGGGTAGAATTCCGACACCGTGCGCTTCCTGGATGGGCAAGAGCCTCACCACGACCTCACCTACGACGACGTCTTCCTCGTCCCCAGGCGATCGTCGGTGGCCTCCCGGTTCGATGTCGACCTGGCCACCGCCGACGGCTCCGGTGCCACGCTGCCGGTCATCGCCGCCAACATGACCGCCGTCGCCGGCCGCCGGATGGCCGAGACGCTGGCCCGCCGCGGTGCCCTGACCGTCCTGCCGCAGGACGTCGCGCCGGAGGCGGTCACCGAGATCGTCGCGTGGATCAAGTCCCGGCACCCGGTCTGGGACACCCCGCTCGTGCTGCACACCGGCGACGCCGCGGCCGACGTGCTGAACCTGCTGCCCAAGCGCGCGCACGGCGCCGTCGTGGTGGTGGACGACGCCGGGCGCCCGGTCGGCACCGTCGACGAACCGGCCTGCCTCGGCGTCGACCGCTTCACCCGGCTCTCCGAGATCCTGGACCCCGCGCCGCTGGTGCTGCCGCTCGACGTCCCACCGCGCGAGGTCTTCGAGGCGCTGGGTGGCCGCGGGGTCGCGCTCGGCGTCGACGCGGACGGGAAGCTCGCCGGGCTGCTCACGGCGCGGGACGCGCTGCGCGCCGGCATCTACACCCCCAGTCTCGATCCGGCGGGCCGGTTGCGCACGGCCGCGGCGGTCGGCATCAACGGTGATGTCGCGGTCAAGGCGAAATCCCTGCTCGACGCGGGTGTCGACGTACTCGTCATCGACACCGCACACGGGCATCAGGACAAGATGCTCGACGCGCTGCGCGCCGTGCGATCCGTGATGAACGATCGGGACGCCGCCGCGCCGGTTCCGGTCGTCGCCGGGAACGTCGTCACCGCCGAGGGGGTACGCGACCTCGCCGCCGCGGGCGCCGACATCGTCAAGGTCGGCGTCGGCCCTGGCGCGATGTGCACCACCCGGATGATGACCGGGGTCGGGCGCCCGCAGTTCTCCGCGGTCGCCGAATGCGCGGCGGCCGGGCGCGACCACGGCGTGCGGGTGTGGGCCGACGGTGGGGTGCGGCATCCGCGCGACGTCGCGCTGGCGCTGGCGGCGGGCGCGTCCGCAGTGATGATCGGTTCGTGGCTGGCCGGGACCTACGAGTCGCCCGGCGACCTGCTGCACGATGAGAGCGGCCAGCCGTACAAGGAGTCCTTCGGGATGGCCTCCAAACGCGCGGTCAGCGTCCGCACCCGCGGCGACGGTGAGTTCGACCGCGCCCGCAAGGCGCTGTTCGAGGAGGGCATCTCCAGCTCGCGCCAGCTGCTCGACCCGGCCCGGCCGGGCGTCGAGGACCTGCTCGACTCGATCTGCGCCGGGGTGCGGTCGGCGTGCACCTACGCCGGGGCACGCACCCTCGACGAGTTCCACGACCGCGCCGTTCTCGGCATCCAGACCGCCGCGGGCTTCACCGAGGGCGCTCCGCGCCCGTGAGTGCCGGGTAACCCCGGAGCGTTACCCGGCACTCACGAGGGCTACGCTCCGGGCCCCTCCAGCATCTCCGTCACCAGCGCGGCGATCGGGCTGCGCTCGCTTCGGGTGAGCGTGACGTGGGCGAACAGCGGGTGCCCCTTCAGCTTCTCGATCACCGCCGCGACGCCGTCGTGCCGTCCGACCCGGAGGTTGTCGCGTTGGGCGACGTCGTGGGTGAGCACCACCCGGGAGGCCGAACCCAGCCGGGAGAGCACGGTGAGCAGCACGTTGCGCTCCAGCGACTGTGCCTCGTCGACGATCACGAAGCTGTCGTGCAGCGACCGGCCGCGGATGTGGGTCAGCGGCAGCACCTCGAGCATCCCGCGGGAGAGCACCTCGTCGATGATCTCCTGGCTGACCAGCGCACCGAGGGTGTCGAAGACGGCCTGGGCCCAAGGCGACATCTTCTCGCTCTCGGTGCCCGGCAGGTAACCGAGCTCCTGGCCGCCGACGGCGTAGAGCGGGCGGAACACGACGACCTTGCGGTGCTGCTGACGTTCCAGCACCGCCTCGAGCCCCGCGCACAGCGCGAGCGCCGATTTGCCGGTGCCGGCCCGGCCGCCGAGCGAGACGATGCCGATCTCGGGGTCGAGGAGAAGCTCCAGCGCGACGCGCTGCTCGGCCGACCGTCCGTGCAGCCCGAACGCCTCGCGATCACCCCGGACCAGCTTCACCCGCTTGTCGGCGGTGACCCGGCCCAGCGCCGCGGAGCTGCCGCCGAGCAACCGCAGCCCGGTGTTGCACGGCAGGTCGCGCGCGGCGTCGTTGTCGACGACGCCATCGCGGAACAGGGCATCGATCTCGGTGGCCGCGACATCGAGATCGGCCATTCCGGTCCAGCCGGAGCTGATGACGTCCTGGGCGCGGTACTCGTCGGCCTGCAGGCCGACCGCGGCGGCCTTCACTCGCAGCGGCATGTCCTTGGTGACGAGCACGATCTCGCGGGTGCCGTGCGCCTCGGCGCGCAGGTTCAGCGCACAGGCCAGGATCCGGCTGTCGTTGCTGTCGGTTCGGAAGCCCGCGGGTAGCACGCTCGGATCGGTGTGGTTGAGTTCCACGTGCAAGGTCCCGCCCGCGGTACCGATCGGGATGGGGACGTCCAGCCTGCCGTGCTGGATGCGCAGGTCGTCGAGCTGACGCAGCGCCGCGCGGGCGAACCACCCCAGTTCCGGGTGGTGCCGCTTGCCTTCGAGCTCGGAGATCACCACCAATGGCAGGACGACATCGTGCTCGTCGAAACGGGTCAGCGACCACGGATCCGAGAGCAGGACGGAGGTGTCGAGCACGTAGCAGCGGGGTGCGGTGTGTGCCGCCTCCGGTGCGGGGTCGACAGGCCCTGATGTGGGGGCGGTACGGCGATCGGGCACGATTGCTCCTCGCCGGCGCTCGTCGGCGGCGGGCCGGGCAGCGTCGTATGGCGATCTCGCGAGCTCGGTCAACGAATGCTCCCTCGTGGGCGCGGCACCACGCCCACACTCTGGTGGCCGGCGGGCCCTGGAGCGGTACGACTCGACGGCCTGGAACTCGCCGCCCAGCCCGCCCGCGAGGGCCGGTTGCCGGCCCCCTCGGGTGCAAGTGACACCACGACCAGGGCCTCCCCGGACGGTCCGCATCAGGCACGGCCCGTCACACTGAACGCTACTAGCGGTCACCCGGGTGCGGTCAACCGCAACGCGGAGTCCTCCCAGACCGCGAGGGTGAGGTTTCACGGGAACGGACTACCGCTCGCCGCTTCAAGAGCACCGTCCGTCGTGACGGAGGTCATTCATAGGCCACCCGGATGACCGTCGCCGTCGGGTCTACGAGATACCTGGGCGACGTCCCTCGGCCCGGCGAGCTCGCCGCGGATCGAGGCCGGAACCAGAGGGTCGTCCAGCAGCCGGCGGTATCGGACCAGCGGACCGGCACCCGGTCGCCGCAGCCACGGGCGCAGCAGCGCGACCCCCTCGACGTAGGTCGTGGTGTACGTCCGCCAGAGCGGGTGGACGAGGAAACGCAGCAACTGCCGGGCCCGCGCCTCGGGAGTCAGCAGCCACCGCTGCAGGTGGGCCAGCGCGTCCTCGGCCGAGCCCCGCCGATCGTGCAGCAGGAGGGCGGCGTCCTGGCGGACCCGCGCCAGCTTCGCCAGCGCGTCCTCGACGCGTTCGCCGAGCTCGCCCTCGGTGTGTACGCCCACCTCGGCGAGGACGGTGGCCGACCATGACCCCCAGCCGGGGCCGACGAGGACGTGCAGCCCGAGGTCGGCGGCGCCCTCGCTCAGCAGGCTCTGCGGGGTACCGACGAGGAACATGCCCCGCTCGGGCGGCTGACCGGACGCGGCATGCGCGCGGCAACGCTGCGTGTGATGGCCCGGATACGTCTCGTGGGCGATGAGCTGAACCAGCTGCGCCGCCCGCAGCGCGGCGTCGGTGTTGATCGTCACATGTGAGCGGAAGTCACCCAGGTGCCGGTTGAGCCCGCTCCACGGCTGGTCGGTGACGAGCTCGAAGGTGACGGCCTCGTCCGCGGGCAGTGCCAGCCAGGCCCGCGTCCGTTCCCGCAGCGCCTCGGACAGCGCGTCCGCGGCGGCGCCCAGCCGTTCGGGACCGACGGCCTCACGGCGACGGAACGCGCCCAGCCGTTCGGCCAGTGAGCCGGCACCGGGGAGCAGCTCGTCGAGCTCGCGGTGAACGGCTCGGTAGTCGTCCGGTTCGCCCGGGCCGATGACGACGTCGTAGCAGGCATGGACCTCCTCGACGAATCCGATGTCATGCCCGGCGAGCCGGCGCGCCGCGCATTCCACCGCGGTCAGCTGCGCGGCGAGGAACCGCTGACGGCCGGGGTCGAGCCCGGCGTCGGGTAGCTCGGCGGAGAGCCTGCGGGCGGTGCGGAGCAGCTCCACCGGATCCGGAAGGAGCCCGGCGGCGTGCCGGCGCAGCGCGGAATCGCCGGTGTAGGAGTCGACGATGCCGGGCAGGAGCCGGTCGAGGCGCAGCCCGAGCAACAGATAGTCACGCACGAGCAGGTTCCGCGCCACGTCCCGGAACCTACCGATCACCCCGGCTCGTCGGGCCGCATCGTCGCGCCGGCCGCCACCGCACGTCCCGGGAAAAGTTACGGGTCCGAACGAGTGATATTCGATGACATTGAGTCACTCGTCTCCGTGCCCGCGTCGACTCGACGGCAATAAATCCACCCGATGGGATGCGTAACGAAACGTAAAGTATTGCACTAACACGATAGTGTTACTCGATTTGTTGTACGAGGCGACGACAGATAGTTTTTCCTCAGTCAGCGCGGGCTCCCCGGTCAGACGCTGACAAGTACGGAGCCGATCGCGGTCGGCACCAAAGACTCAACAGGAGATGAACTGTGCTGAAGAAGGCTGGAATTGTCGTGGCCACGGCTGCTGCAGGTCTGCTCGCGGTGAGCCCGCTCGCCTTCGCTGGCGACAAGGGTGACTGGGGTCACCACCACCACGGCACCGACCAGGTGAACTCCAACGAGGAGGTCCGCCAGGGCCTCGTCAACGTCTCGGACAACAACGTCAACGTGCCGGTCCAGGTCTGCAACAACGACATTCCGGTCAACGTCCTGGGCGTCCAGGTCTCCGACGTCACCGCCGACCTGGTTGGCGCCCTCGGCCTGCTGGGCCCGGCCACCGCCACCGGTGGCGACCTCTCCGAGAACCGCGCCTGCGCGCAGGACGCCGGCGCTGGCGACACGCTGGTTCAGAGCAACGACGACTGAGCTCGTCAGCTCACCTGAAATGGCGCCGACCGGTACGGTCGGCGCCATTTCTCGTATTGTAGATAACAGTTGGATAACAGAGCGTATCTAATACGAGGACGGTTCGTTAACAGCCGAACCGTCGGTGCCGAGCCGCGTAGTCACGCAATGCGCGCAGAAAATCCACCCGCCGAAACTCCGGCCAGTACGCCTCGCAGAACCAGAACTCCGAGTGTGCCGACTGCCACAGCAGGAATCCCGACAGGCGCTGCTCCCCCGAGGTCCGGATGATGAGGTCCGGATCCGGCTGGCCCGAGGTGTAAAGGTGCGCGGCGATATGGTCGACGTCGAGGACCTCGGCGAGCTCCTCGATCGTCGTCCCGGCCTCGGCATGCTGCAGCAACAGCTTGCGCACCGCGTCGGCGATCTCCTGCCGGCCCCCGTAACCGACGGCCACGTTCACCTGCGGGCCCGGGCGCCCGATCGTCCGTGCCGCCGAGGCCGACAGCCGACGGGCGATCTCGGCCGGCAACAGCTCCAGCGCCCCGACCACGCGCAGCTGCCACGGCCGCGTCGGACCGCTCAGCTCGTCCACCACGTCGGCGATGATCTCCAGTAGCGGCTCGAGCTCGTCAGCAGCGCGGGAGAGGTTGTCGGTGGACAACAGGAACAGCGTCACCACCTCGACGTCGGCGGCGCGGCACCATTCCAGCAGATCGGCGATCTTCGCCGCCCCCGCTCGGTGTCCGTCGTTGACGTCGATCAGACCGGAGTCCCGCGCCCAGCGGCGGTTGCCGTCGAGCATCAGCGCGACGTGACGGGGGCGTGTCGCGCCCTCCAGCCGCCGCCTGAGCCCACGCTCGTACACCGAGTAGAGCAGGTCGCGCACGCCCACGGCCGGTCAGCGTACGCCGGTCGCGCGAGCGGGTTGCGATGCATATCGGCCGGCCGTGACGTTCACCCGCGCACAACCCGGTAGCCACCCGCGGTGTCGTAGCCTCGCGAGGTGACCGCCACGCCCCATACCGCTCCGCCGCTGGTGAAGCCGCGTATGCGCGGCTGGCTGCATCTCTGGTCGTTCGCCGCCTCGGTGCTGGCATGCACGACCTTGATCACAGTAACCGCCGTGGTCCGCGGGGCCGGCGCGGCCGCGGCGACGACCGTGTACGGCGTGACCGTGCTCGGACTGTTCGGCACGAGCGCCCTCTACCACCGGCGCAACTGGACCACCCGACGCAGCCGCCTGATCATGAAGCGGCTCGACCACTCGATGATCTTCCTGTTCATCGCCGGTACGTACACCCCGGTGGCGGTGCTCGCGATGGACGGGCCGACCGCTCGCTGGGTGCTGGCCGTGGTCTGGACCGGCGCGATCGCGGGAATGGTGTTGAAGACAGCCTGGCCGACGGCCCCGGCCTGGCTCGGCGTACCGATCTATCTGGCGCTGGGCTGGGTCGCAGTGTTCGTACTCCCCGATCTGGCCCGCAACGCCGGCGTCGCGGCCCTGGTACTGCTGCTGGTCGGTGGGCTGCTCTACACGCTGGGTGCGGTCTTCTACGCCACCAAGTGGCCCAATCCGTGGCCGACGACGTTCGGCTACCACGAGTTCTTCCATGCCGCGACGGTGCTCGGGGCCGGGTGCCATCAGATCGCGATCTGGCTTGCCCTGTGAGTGCGTAACAGTGTTCTAACACTGTTACGCACTCACGGGCCAGAGGTACCAGGCCCCTTCGCCCGCAGCTCGTCGACCTTCGCCATCGCCGTACGCAGCTCCCCCAGCCACTCCTCGGCGTGCTGGCCGACCAGCCGCACCGCCCAGGCCAGCGCGTCCGAGCGAGACCGGGCGACCCCGGAGTCGACGAGGGTGTCGAGCACGATCCGCTCCGGCTGACGCAGCCGCGTCATCACCGGCACCGACGCGGTTGTGAACAGTTCCACGACCTCACCGATCCGCGCCCCCCACGCGACCTTGCGCTGATAGCGGTGCTCGGCCTGGCGCGCGATCTCGATCCGCTCCTCACGAGTCTGCTCCCGGAACCGGGAGATCCGCCCCGCGATCGCCGCGGCGGCTTCGGCCCGACCCGCCTCCGTGTCCTCGAACTCGCCCTCCACCGGCGGCAGCTCACCGACGACGACGATCTCCTCACGGTCGATCGTGACGTCGGGCAGACCGACGAACCAGCCGTCCGGCAACCGTCCGTGCAGCCAGGCCGACGCGTCCTCGGCACCCGGCAGGTCCGCCTGCTGCCATCCGCCGCGGCCCGGCCCCCTCGCGCCGCGGCCCCCGGGTCCGTGCCATCCGCGGTGCATCCGTCCCGACATGTTCGTCACCTCCGCCTCGCGTTGCTGATTACGAGATTACACAGCAACGCGACACTCCGCGAGCCGCGGTATTCCCGAGCGCGAGTCGGGGTCAGGGACGGACGCCGAGCAGGACCGTGATCTCCTCCGGCGTCGTCACCGGGCGGTCGCAGACGAAGCCCCGGCATACGTAGGCGGCGGCGCCCCGTTCCACCAGCGGCCGGCTCGCCAGCAGCGGGACGCCCGCGGCATCGGGCTCGCCCGGCACGATGACCGACCCGCCGGGCGCGACGCGGCGGGCGTGCGCGAGCAGATCCGCGCGGCTCGCATCGTCCGGCCCGACGACCGCCACCTGCAGCGGTCCGCCCACCAGCGCCTCGGCCGCGGTCAGCCAGTGTCCGGCGAAACGCGGGTGTTTCGTGGCCAGCGATCCGACCTGACGCACCGCGGCCTCCGCGACGTCCCGATACCGGCCGACCGCCTCCCCCGTCACCAGTACCGACGCCGTCACCAGCGCACTGGCGAGCGCGGACGACCCGGCAGGCGTCGCGTCGTCGGTCAGCTCACGGGGCCGGTGCAGCAACTCCTCGGCGTCGTCGGCGGTATCGAAGAACGCGCCGGGCTCCTCGGGGTCGGCGAAGCGCGCCAGGGCGAGGTCGAGCAGCCCCGTCGCGGCGGGCAGCCAGCGCGGCTCCCCGGTCGCCTGATGCAGCGCGAGCAGCCCGTCGGCGAGATACGCGTGGTCGGAGAGCACGCCGGACGCCGCGCCGACCGTCCCGCTGCGCGACGAGCGCCGCACCCGCCCGTCGACGATGTGCAGCCGCAACAGCAGGTCGGCCGCCTCGGCCGCGGCGGCCACCCATTCCGGGTGGCCGAGCGCTGCGCCCGCCTCGGCGAGGGCCACGATCACCATCCCGTTCCACTCCGTGATGACCTTGTCGTCGCGCGCGGGCTGCGGCCGCTGGTTGCGCGCGGCAAGCAGCGCGGCGCGCACTCGCTCCCAGCGCTGCGGATCGTCGGGATCGGCCAACAGCTGCAGCGTCGAGGTGCCGTGCTCGAACGTCCCTGCATCGGTGACCGTCAGCAGCGACGCCGCCCACACCCCGTCCGAATCGCCGAGAACCTCGCGCAGCTGTTCCCGGGTCCAGGCGTAGGTGAGCCCCTCGACGCCCTCGGTGTCGGCGTCCAGGGCAGAGGCGAACCCGCCCTCGGGTGTGCGCAAATCGCGCAGCAGGAACGCGGCGGTCTCCGTGGCCACCCGCCGCGCGAGCGCCGATCCGGTGCGACGCGCCAGATGGGCGTACACCCGCAGCAGGAGCGCGTTGTCGTAGAGCATCTTCTCGAAATGGGGGACGACCCACTGCGCGTCGACGCTGTAGCGGGCGAAGCCGCCACCGAGCTGGTCGTGGATGCCGCCGCGAGCCATCCGCTCGCAGGTCAGCTCGACAAGCTCGAGGGCCCGGCGGGCGCCGGTGCGCTCGTGGTGGCGGAGCAGGAACTCGAGCGCCATCGACGGCGGGAACTTCGGCGCCCCGCCGAACCCGCCGAACCGGGAGTCGAAGTTCTGGGCCAGGACACCGGCGGCGTTGTCGAGCGCGGTCGCGTCCACACCGGACGGCGGCAGGGTCGCGACGGCATTGTCGCTCAGGCGGGCCGCGATCTGTCCGGCCGCGGTGCGAACCCGCTCGCCGTCCTCCTGCCAGGCCTTGGTGACCGCGTCGAGCAGGTGCCGGAACGACGGCATCCCCGGCCGCGGATTCGGTGGGTAGTAGGTGCCGCAGTGGAACGGCTCGCCGACCGGGGTGAGGAAGCACGTCATCGGCCAGCCGCCCTGGCCGGTCATGGCCTGCGTCGCAGCCATGTAGACCGCATCGATATCAGGACGCTCCTCGCGGTCGACCTTGATCGCGACGAACTCCGCGTTGACCTGCTCGGCCGTGGCCGGGTCCTCGAACGACTCGTGCGCCATGACGTGACACCAGTGGCAGGCCGCGTAGCCGACCGACAGCAGGACGGGGACATCCCGCCGCTGGGCCTCGGCGAAGGCCTCGCCGGACCACTCCCACCAGTCGATGGGGTTGTCGGCGTGCTGAAGGAGGTAGGGACTGGTCGCCGCAGCGAGGCGGTTCGGCATGTGCCCAGCCTCTCAGAACCGGGCTCGGCCGTCGTCAGGTCCGGCCCGGATCATCCCCGGACTCGGCGTCGCCCCCGGTCTCGTCCCGGACGGGCTCTTCGGCCGACGTGCGTCTCCCGGCACGCTCGCTGCCGAAGGACGCGGGCAGCTTGCGGATTCGCTTGCTCATCGACCGGATCAACAGGACCGTCGCCAGCGCCAACAGGATGATCACAACCAGCGCGATCGGCGACGCCTTCCCGAACTCCTCGCCACGGCCGGGCGGCGGGGAGGGGTTCTGCGCCGGCACGACCAGCGCTGCCGTGATTTCGCCCACAGGAACTACGCCCAGATCGACCAGCACCGCTCACCTCCGACGTCCACAATCCCCGACCGCTCGGGTCACCGGATAACCTACGCACCGGGCCGGATGCGGTGACCTGGGGGTTCAGCTCGCCCGCAGCGCGTCGACCCGCTCGACCAGACCGGCGAACAGGTCGTCCTCCGGGACGGGGCTGTCGACGAGAGTCCGCACGAGCTCGTAGTCCTCGGTGGGCCAGACCGCACGCTGGAGTTCCAGCGGCACGAGGAACCATCTGCTCGTCGGGTCGATCTGGGTGGCGTGCGCTCTGAGCGCCTCGTCCCGGACCGAGAACCACTCGTCGCAGCGGACCCTGGTGGTGACACGCAGGCCAGGGTCGGGACGCTCGTCCGGCCAGTTCGCCAGCCAGTCCGTATAGGGCGACTCCAGACCCCGGGCCGTCATCGCCTCGTGGAAGGCGAGCAACCTGGCCTTGGAGAACCCGTGCGAGTAGTAGAGCTTGAGCGGCTGCCACGGATCGCCGGCACCCGGGAACCGGTCCGGATCACCGACCGCGTCGAAGGCCGCGACCGAGATCTCGTGGCAGTGGATGTGGTCGGGATGCGGGTAGCCACCGGTCTCGTCGTAGGTCACCACGACGTGCGGGCGGAACTCACGCATCGCCGCAACCAGCGGCTCGGTCGCCTCCTCCAGGTCGAGCAGCGCGAAACAGCCTTCGGGCAGCGGCGGTTTCGGATCCCCCTCGGGAAGCCCGGAATCGACGAAGCCCAGCCAGCGGTGCTGCACACCGAGGATCTCCGCGGCGCGGGCCATCTCCGCACGCCGCACCTCGGGGAGGTTCGCCACGATCTCCGGCCGATCCATCGCCGGGTTGAGGATGCTGCCGCGCTCACCACCGGTGCATGTCACGACCATGACCTCGTGACCCTCTGCGACGTAACGCGCAGTGGTGGCCGCCCCCTTGCTCGACTCGTCGTCGGGATGGGCGTGGACGGTCATCAGCCGGAGCGGCTCGCTCGCCGGGTCCGGGTGCGTCGGCTCGAAAGGGATCATAGGTCGACCGCGGTCCTTCCGGTTCAGTCTCGTGAGCTCCTCAGCCGTGGTGGCGGCCGTGCGGTGATCGTGACAGATCATCCTGACGGTCGGCCCGCCATCGATTGCCAACACCGCGTCGTCCCCGGCTCTTCCCGGGTGTGCCGGCATCTCGGCCGGATGGCCGAACGAGCCGGCCGTCCCGCGGACCTTCGGCGCGTCGTCACCGCCGCCCTTCGATCGGGCCCTGAACCGTTTCCACCTGGGTATTTCAGGTGATCGGGAACCTTCCGAACGACACGACCGTTCATCGAAAGACGGCGGCGAACGACAGGCACCGTGTTACGGTGAAGAACACACGGCCCCCAGGCGGGTCGTGTTTTTCCTTACTCGGGGCTATGCCGTCCGTCGCGCACTGCGCTGCGAGTAACCACGGTTCGTGGAGCGCGAACCTGGACGGCTGGAGGAGTGATGACTGTGACGGACACCCAGGTGACCTGGTTGACCCAGGAGGCCTTCGAGCGGCTCAAGAACGAGCTCGACGAGCTGATCGCCAACCGCCCAGTCATCGCTGCCGAGATCAACGCCCGTCGCGAGGAGGGCGACCTCAAGGAGAACGGCGGTTACCACGCCGCGCGGGAGGAGCAGGGCCAGCAGGAGGCACGGATTCGGCAGCTCCAGGAGTTGCTGCGGACCGCCCAGGTCGGAACCGCCCCTGTCGACTCCGATGTCGCCGCTCCCGGCACGGTGCTGACGATCCGCTATGACGATGACGACACCGAACAGGTTCTGCTGGGCTCCCACGAGGAGGGCAGCCACGGCGAGCTGCAGGTCATTTCGCCCAACTCTCCCCTCGGCGCGGCGCTGCTGGGCGCCCGCGTCGGCGAGACCCGCGAGTATCAGCTGCCCGACGGGGGCCAGATGAAGGTCACGCTCACCGCGGTGGAGCCCTTCGGCGGCTGACCGGCCGGGCTCAGACCCTGGGGGTGGCGGGCACCTCGGACACGGGGTGACCGGCCTCCCGCAACGCCGCGACCAGAGCCCTGCAGTGGTCCGGCCCACGCGTTTCCATGCTCACCGCGACGTCCACGTCGCCGAGCGAGAGCGTGCCGGAGATCCGGGTGTGCTCGATGTCGACGATATTGGCCCCGTGCGCCCCGATCAGCGCGAGCAGCTCGGCGAGCGCGCCGGGGCGGTCGTCCACCCGCACCCGTAGCGACAGGTAGCGCGCGGCCGCGGCCATGCCGTGCTGGATGACGTGCAACAGCACCAGCGGATCGACGTTGCCCCCGGACAGCACCGCCACCACGGGGGTGGCGAACCGGCGAGGCTCCTCGAGCAGGGCCGCCACCCCGGCCACGCCGGCGGGCTCGACCACCAGTTTCGCCCGCTCCAGACAGTGCAGCAGTGCCCGGGACAACGCGTCCTCGTCGACGGTCACGAACTCGTCGACGAGGTTCGCCACCTGTGGATAGGTGACGGCGCCGGGACAGCCGACCGCGATGCCGTCGGCGATCGTGTGGGCGTGCTCCAGGGCGACGGGCCGCCCGGCCGCGAGGGAGGCGGGCCACGCAGCGGCCCCGGCCGCCTGCACGCCGACGACGCGGACGTCCGGCCGCTCCGCCTTGACCGCCGCGGCGATCCCGCCGATCAGCCCGCCACCGCCCGTCGCGACGAGCACGGTGCGCAGGTCAGGGACCTGCTCGAGAATCTCGTATCCGACGGTGCCCTGCCCGGCGATGACGTCGGGGTGGTCGAACGGGTGCACCAGCACCGCGCCGGTGCAGGCGGCGAACTGGGTCGCCACGGCGATGCTGCGCTCAACCGTATCCCCCACCAGGTGCACGGCGGCCCCGTAGCCGCGGGTGGCCTCGATCTTCGGGAGCGCCGCCCGTTCGGGCATGAACACGGTGGCGTCGGTACCCAGCCACCGGGCGGCCAGCGCGACGCCCTGCGCGTGGTTTCCGGCGCTGGCCGCGACGACGCCGTGCGCCCGCTCGACGGCGTCGAGCCGGGCGATGCGGGTGTAGGCCCCGCGGATCTTGAAGGACCCGGTGTGCTGGAGGTTCTCGCATTTCAACCACACCGGGCCGGCGGCGAGGTCGCTCAGCGCCCGCGACGCCGTGACCGGGGTGGCGCGGATGACGCCGGCGAGTAGCCGCTGTGCGGCCCGAATGTCGTCGGGGCCGACGGGAACGTCAGGGGCCGGGACCGGTTCAGCCGCCATCGCGGCATCCTCTCACCCGCGGCGGTAGCCTCGCGGTGACGGTACGGGGGAGGTCGCATGACATGGCTGCGGGCCGTCGTCCCGCTGCTGTGTGCCGGGGTGCTCGCGGTGCTCGCGGTGCTGACGGTGCGTAGCGCAGGCTGTGCGGATCCGGGGCACTACGAGTTCAGGGGCGGCGGCTACGAACTGGTCGGCGGGTGCATCGCGCCGAGCGACCTCGTCCTACCCGGACAGCCGGTGACGCCGCCACCGGAGATCGCTCCGCCGAGCGGCTGGCCCGCGCGCAGCTGAGCTCAGCCCGTCGCGGCGTCCAGCGCCTGGCGCAGATCCGCCACCAGGTCCTCGGCGTCCTCGATGCCGACCGACAGCCGGATCAGCGAGTCCGGCACCTCCAGCGCCGACCCGGCGACCGACGCGTGGGTCATCTGTGCCGGGAACTCGATGAGCGACTCGATCCCGCCCAGCGACTCGGCCAGGGTGAAGATCTCGGTGGCCGCGCACACCCGCAGCGCCGCCTCGCTACCGCCCGCGACCAGGAACGAGACCATCCCGCCGAAGCGGCGCATCTGCTTGGCGGCGACCACATGACCGGGATGCTCGGGCAGTCCCGGGTAGAGCACGCGCTCCACCGCCGGATGGGCCGCCAGCGCCTCGGCGACCACCTCGGCGTTGTCGCTGTGCCGTTCCATACGCACCGCGAGCGTCTTCGCCCCGCGCAGGGTCAGCCATGCGTCGAACGGCCCGGGCACCGAGCCGACCGCGTTCTGGATGAACCGCAACTGCTCCGCGATCGCGTCGTCGCTGGTCACCACCACCCCACCGACGACGTCGGAGTGGCCGCCGACGTATTTGGTGGTGGAGTGCACCACGACGTCGGCGCCGAGCGCGAGCGGGTTCTGCAGATAGGGCGAGGCGAAGGTGTTGTCGACGACGAGGCGGACCCCTGCCGAGCGCGTGACATCGGCCACCGCCGCGATGTCGGCGATACCCAGCAGCGGATTGGTCGGCGTCTCGCACCAGACCGCCTTCGTGGCCGGCCGCAGCGCGGCGCGCAGCGCGTCGATATCGGAGAGGTCGACGGGGGTGTACTCGATGCCCCACAGCGCCAGCACCTTGTCGACGAGCCGGAACGTGCCGCCGTAGGCGTCGTGCGGAATGACCATGTGGTCACCGGGGCGCAGCAGCACCCGCAGCAGCGTGTCGGAGGCGCCCATGCCGGAGCCGAACGCGTACGCGTGCCGACCGCCCTCCAGCGCGGCGAGGCATTCCTGCAGCGCCGTGCGCGTGGGGTTCGCGCTGCGCGAGTACTCGTAGCCGCCACGCATCCCGCCGACGCCGTCCTGGGCGAACGTCGAGGTGGCGTGGATCGGGACGATCACCGCTCCGGTGGTCGGGTCTGGGTCCTGGCCGGTGTGGATGGCCCTGGTCGAGAAGCCGCGCATGCTGTGACGCTAGCGCGTCGCTCGTGAGCGTTGGGTAACGCTCCAGCGCTACCCAACGCTCACGGGGCGGAGCCAAGAAAAGCCAGCACATCCGACCGGGTGACCACACCCGCCGGTTTGCCGTCCACGAGCACCAGGGCGGCGTCGGCCGCAGCGAACGCGCTCATCGCGCTGGCCAGCGACTCCCCCGCACCCAGCGTCGGCAGCTTCGGGGACATGTGCTTCTCCAGCCGGTCGGCGAGCTGGGCGCGCCCGGTGAACAACGCGTCGAGCAGATCGCGCTCGATCACCGCGCCCGCCACCTCCGCGGCCATCACCGGCGGCTCGGCCCGCACGACCGGCATCTGCGAGACGTGGAACTCCCGCAGGTAACGCACCGCGTCGGCGACGGTCTCGTTCGGGTGCACGTGCACCAGATCGGGGATCGAGCCGTCCTTGCGGCGCAGCACATCATCCACGGTGGCGCCCTCGGTGGGCGGCAGGAAGCCGTAGCGGGCCATCCAGCGGTCGTTGAAGACCTTGCCGAGGTAGCCGCGCCCGCCGTCGGGCAGCAGCACCACGACGACGCTGTCCGCCGCACGCTCGGCGGGGACCGCCGCCGCCACACGCAGCGCGGCCACCACCGCCATCCCGCACGAACCGCCGACCAGCAACGCCTCCTCCCGGGCCAGCCGCCGGGTCATCTCGAACGAGTCGGCGTCGGAGACGGCGATGATCTCGTCGCAGATCTCCTTGTCGTAGGTGCTCGGCCAGAAGTCCTCGCCGACGCCCTCCACCAGGTAGGGCCGCCCGCTGCCGCCGCTGTACACCGAGCCCTCCGGATCGGCGCCGATCACCTTGACCCGGCCACCGGAGACGTCCTTGAGATACCGGCCGGTCCCGCTGATCGTCCCGCCGGTTCCGATCCCAGCCACGTAATGTGTGATCCGTCCCTCGGTCTGCTCCCACAGCTCGGGGCCGGTCGCGGCGTAGTGCGACGCCGGGTTCTCCGGGTTGGCGTACTGGTTCGGTTTCCACGCCCCGTCGATCTCGGTGACCAGCCGGTCGGAGGTCTTGTAGTAGGAGTCGGGATGGTCGGGGTCGACCGCGGTCGGGCAGACGACGACCTCGGCGCCGTAGGCCTTGAGCACGTTGCGCTTGTCCTCGCCGACCTTGTCCGGACACACGAAGACACAGCGGTAGCCCTTGCGTTGCGCGAGCATGGCGAGGCCGACGCCGGTGTTGCCGGACGTCGGCTCGACGATCGTGCCACCGGGCTTCAGCTCGCCGGACGCCTCCGCGGCCTCGATCATGCGGGCCGCGATGCGGTCCTTGACGCTGCCGCCCGGGTTGAGGTACTCAACCTTCGCCAGCACCGTCGCGGAGATCCCCGCCGCGACCGACCCGAGCCGGACGAGCGGGGTGTTCCCGACCAGGTCGGCGATGTGCTCGACGTAGCGCATGGCGCAATCGTCGCACCCGGCCGGCGGACACCGGCAGGGCGGCACCAGGTGGACATCCGATGTGAATCCGTACGACTTCCGGCCGTTCTCGCGTCCTGGGGTTGCTGGACGGGGTCGGGCAGGGGCTAGAGTTCGACCCGTCCAAGGCGGCGCCCGGTCGGCGGGACACCGGCGGGGGAGATCACACCGTCGCGGCGGACGGCCGTGCACCCGCCCGCTCACCTGCCGCCTCTCCAACCAGATCCGCACTTCGCGACACCCGGCCGATACAGCAGAGGGGTCGATGGGCGGGGACGTCCGGCCCAGCCCGATGGATGTGCGTGCTGCCTGAGGTTCAGAGAGGGGGGAACCGCCTGTGCAGCCGATCGGGGAGAGCGACGAATCCGGATCGGGTCCGCCCAGGTGGTCAGGCCAGGCCCGTTGGAGCTCAGCGGATCCGGAACCTGCAGTGCCACCCTGGCAGGCGGCGCCGCAGCCAGCCGAGCCCGGGTCCGAGATCAACCAGCTGGCCCGCGCCGCCGTCACGGGCGACGAGGACGCGCTCACTCGGCTGCTCGCAGCCGTGAATCCGCTGGTGATGCGCTACTGCCGGGCCCGCCTCGGCGGCTACCGGGCCGGGCTGCAGGGTCCGGAGGACGTCGCCCAGGAGGTATGCCTGGCCCTCTGCGCGGCGCTACCCCGGTTCCGGTTCGGCACGACGCCGTTCATGGCGTTCGTCTACGCGATCGCCTCGAACAAGGTCTCCGACGCGTTCCGCGCGGCGCGCCGCGATCTGAGCACGCCGGCCGATGAGCTGCCCGAGAGCATCGACGATCGATCCGGCCCGGAGGCGCTGGCCTTGGACGGGGACGGCGTTCGGCACATCTCGCATCTGCTCGACCGGCTGCCCGAGGCGCATCGGGAGATCCTCATGCTGCGCCTGGCGCTGCAACTGTCGGCGGAGGAGACCGCGCAGGTGGTGGGGATGAGCCCGGGGGCGGTCCGGGTGGCGCAGCACCGCGCGCTGACCAAGCTGAGGCAGTGGATCGGCGAGCGGTGACGTGGCGGCATGCGGGCGCGGCGCGGACCTATGTGCGCTCGACTCGGCGGAGCCCGGCTCCTGGCCGCCAGAACTCGATGACGAGGCGGTCGCCCGCCTCGTTCAGGCCGGTGCAGACGACCTCCTCGATCTCGGCGCGGAAGGCGTCACCCGGCGTCTCCCCGGACAGTTCCCCGGTGCCGACCGCCCGCCCGGAGATCTTGGCGTCGCCCGGCCAGCCCGCCGGATCGTCCTGTGGCGGGTCGACCGATGCGCTGTGCAACGCGAACCGGGGGTCGCGGCGCAGGTCGGCGCCCTTGCGGGCACCGGGCATCGAGCCGAATGTGAGCTCCCCGTCGGCGAACTCCGCCTCGATCCCGCTGATCCGGGGCGAACCGTCGGCCCGCAGCGTGGCGATCGTCTTGTGCTTGTGCGCGTCGAAGATCTTCCGGACCCGGGCCGCGAACCCGGGTGCTGCCTCGTGGACGTCCTTCCAGGTGGCCATGCGGCTCACCCTGGACCAGGGCACCGACAGAAGGCCGTCCCGGGAGGCCGCGCCCCGGACGTAGGGTCACCATGACGACGTCTGTTGTGCTTGGAGGAGAAGGCTCATGCCCGAAGCCGTGATCGTCGCTGCGGCCCGATCCCCGATTGGCCGCGCATTCAAGGGCTCGCTGACCAGCATCCGCCCCGACGACCTGGCCGTGCAGATCGTCCGCGCCGCGCTCGACCAGGTTCCGCAGCTCGACGCCGGCGACATCGACGACCTGATGCTCGGCTGTGGGCTACCCGGCGGCGAGCAGGGGTTCAACATGGCCCGTGTGGTCGCCGTGCTGCTCGGCTACGACGCCCTGCCCGGCACCACCATCACCCGCTACTGCTCCTCGTCGCTGCAGACCACCCGGATGGCGTTGCATGCGATCAAGGCCGGCGAGGGTGACGTGTTCGTCTCCGCGGGCGTGGAGACCGTGTCCCGGTTCACCAAGGGCAGTTCCGACTCCCTGCCCGACACCCACAACCCGCTCTTCGCCGACGCCGAGGCCCGCACCGCCGAGACCGCCGCGGGCGGGGCGGGGAACTGGGCCGACCCGCGCACCGGCGGGCAGCTGCCCGATATCTACATCGCCATGGGCCAGACCGCGGAGAACCTCGCGCTGCTCAAGGGCGTCACCCGGGAGGACATGGACCAGTTCGGCGTCCGTTCGCAGAACCTCGCCGAGAAGGCCATCGCCGACGGGTTCTTCGCCCGCGAGATCACCCCGGTCACCCTCCCGGACGGGACGGTCGTCTCGCGCGACGACGGCCCCCGGGCCGGCGTGACCTATGAGGCGGTCAGCCGGCTCAAACCGGTGTTCCGCCCGGACGGCCGGGTCACCGCGGGCAACTGCTGCCCGCTCAACGACGGCGCCGCCGCCCTCGTGGTCATGTCCGACACCAAGGCGCGCGAGCTGGGTATCACCCCGCTCGCCAGGGTGGTGTCGACCGGTGTCTCCGCGCTCTCCCCGGAGATCATGGGCCTCGGCCCGGTGGCGGCCTCGCGGCAGGCGCTGGCCCGGGCCGGGATGACCATTGACGACATCGACCTCGTCGAGATCAACGAGGCGTTCGCCGCGCAGGTCCTGCCCTCGGCCCGCGAGCTGGGCATCGACCCGTTCGACCCCGGCACGCTCAACGTCAACGGTGGGGCGATCGCGCTGGGCCACCCGTTCGGGATGACCGGTGCCCGGATCACCACCACGTTGATCAACGGCCTGCGCACCCACGACAAGCAGATCGGTCTGGAGACGATGTGCGTCGGCGGCGGGCAGGGCATGGCCATGGTCATCGAACGGCTCAGCTGACCCCAGAAAACAACGAACGCCGCGGACGTCCGCTCGGGAGAGCGGCGTCCGCGGCGCCGACGGCCGGGGAGGGGGGATCACCCGGCCGTGCCCGTGCTAATCCTGCCGCAGGTAGGACAACAGGCGCAGGATCTCGATGTACAGCCAGACCAGGGTGGTCATCAGGCCGAAGGCGATGTACCAGGCGAACTTCGCCGGGGCACCGGCGCGGATCGCCTTGTCGGCCATGTCGAAGTCGAGCAGCAGGCTGAACGCGGCCACCCCGATGACGACCAGGCTGAAGATGATCGCCAACGGACCGCCGCTGCGGAGCCCGAGGTCGGCGCCGAACAGGTTGCCGATCAGGTTCGCCACCATCAGCACGACGACGCCGATCATGGCGCCCATCAGCCACTTGGTGAACCGCGGCGTGACGCGGACGGCGCCCGTCTTGTATACGACGAGCATGCCGACGAACACCCCGGCCGTGCCGATCAGGGCCTGGAAGGCGATGCCGGGGAAGTAACCGTTGAGCACCCCGGCGATCCCGCCGAGCGCGACGCCCATCGCGGCGGAGTAGGTCAGTACGAGCGCGGGGTTGCTGCTCTGCTTGAAGATGACGATCAGCGAGATGACGAAGCCGACGATGAACGCAGGCAGCGCGATCCATGCGAGTGCGGGCCCGGCGAGTGCGGTCAGAGCCCCGGCCACGATCGCGACGCCGGCGCTGATCGCGGTCTTGGTGACGACGTCGTCGATGGTCAGCGGACGCTCGCCAGTGCCGGCGCGCCCGTATTCGACCTGCGAGGCGTGGGCATCGGCATAGGCGGTGGCCCCACCCATCATGCCGCCCTGGCGGCCGAATGTGGCGTATCCGCCCTGCCCGCCGGGCAGGTTGCGGAACGCCGGGTTGCTACTGGTTCGCACCTGGATCCTCCTGAGAGCGCGGGTGGGCGTCCATGCTGTTCAACGCGGGGATGGCGCGGAAGGTTCCCGCGAGGGTAAAGCAGACTTTACCCTCACCGTCCGGCTCGGCAGAGCGGCCCGGCGCCGCACGGTCTCACGCGACCGCACGGCCGCTCCCCGGTGGGTCGAGCGCGATCCCGGCGGCCTCGACCCCGGCCTCCGCCAGCAGCCGCGCGAACGCCCGCTCGCTGCTCGTCTCGGCCGTCGCGGCCAGCGGGCCGGCATCGACGCCGACCGCCTGGCAGACGTCGGCGAGCACATCGTCGTAGGCGGACCGCAGGGCGATCCGGCGCAACCGGGTGCGCTGCCGCGAGCCACGCAGCTCCCGCCGCAGCCTGCGCA
This sequence comes from Pseudonocardia asaccharolytica DSM 44247 = NBRC 16224, assembly GCF_000423625.1. Classification (GTDB taxonomy): domain Bacteria; phylum Actinomycetota; class Actinomycetes; order Mycobacteriales; family Pseudonocardiaceae; genus Pseudonocardia; species Pseudonocardia asaccharolytica. Next base: position 20,294 of record NZ_AUII01000003.1, on the reverse strand, counting down.
GATCGGCGACGAGCGATTCCAGGGGCGGTCCGGCCGGGGCGGGAGCGCGCCGGAGCCGCCACGCAGCGACGACGGACGGCACGCGCAGGGCCGCCCAGAACAGAATCGTCGGCACCACTGTGATCGAGACGTAGACCAGCACACCCAACCACAGCGGACGGTCGCCCGTCACAACGGAAGGGTACCGCCGACGGGCGACGCCGACCGAGGGCGTCCCCGGGATCCCGTTCGACGTTAGCGTCGCGGCCATGAGCGACAACGACGTCACTGGGATCGACCCGCTCGTGCACCGCTACCGCGCGACCTCCACCTGGTCGGGGTCGACCGCCGGGGGCCATCGGACCTACGACCGGGCGCACAGCGGGGCGGCGCCACCGGCCGAGGCCGACCTGCGGCTGAGCGCCGACCCCGCGTTCGGCGGCGACGCCGGGCTGCTCAACCCCGAGCAGCTCGTCCTGCTCGCGGCCTCGTCGTGTCAGCTGCTGTCGTTCCTCGCGGTCGCCGCCCGCGCCCGGCTGGACGTCCGCGACTACCGCGACGAGGCGGAGGCGTCGATGCCGGAGAGCGAGAAGCCGATCCGGCTCGCCGAGATCGTTCTGCGTCCGCACATCTTCGTCGCCGAAGGGCCGACCGAGGACCGGGTGCGCCATCTCGTCGAGGTCGCGCACCGGAGTGCTTCATCGCCAACAGCCTCGCGACCCCCGTCCGGGTGGAGCCGGTGATCACCTTCGTGCCGTAGATCGTCGAGAACGAACCTGTGGTGATCGAAACGCTCTGTAGATCACCACAATCCCGTTTGTGGACGGGTTCCCCGTCGTGGACGGGATGATCCGCGAGACGCGCTATCTCGCCCCGCCGGCCTCGAGCATCACCACGCCGATGACGACGGCCGCGAGCCCGCCGACCTGCACCCAGGTCAGCCGCTCACCGAGGAACAGGGCGCCGACCAGGGCGACGAGCGTCACCCCGACCGCCGCCCAGATCGCATAGGCCACGCCGACGGCAAGCCCGAGCTTCAGCACCTGGGCCAGCAGGAGGAACGCCAGCACATAACCGACGATCACGATGATCGACGGAACCAGCTTGGTGAAGCCCTCGGACAGCTTGAGGCTGATCGTCGCGCAAACCTCCGACGCAATCGCGCCGGCCAGGAATACCCAGACCATGTCCCTCCCTGGACAGCGGGGACCAACCGACGCCTCCGCGCCCCGATCAGCGCCGTATCCAAACCCTATCCGGGTCGACCAACGGCTCCGCGGCACCGGTCGCCGCGATCCGCAGCGGCCGCCACCGCGCTCGATGCTGAGCTGCCGTTCCCGCTCAGCCGCCTTGTGGAGGCTCTGGACGACGCGCTGACGCGCCGGGCGTTCCGTCAACGGATAGCCGACACGGCCGCGATGTCCGATGACCCCGCCGTTGCTCCATTCCGCGCCGCGTTGGCTCAGGGGGGATGACGTGGGCGGCAGACGCCTCCTGATGGATATCCGCCCGCTGCGGGTCTCGCCGGGCTTCCGCCGGCTGTGGGCCGGTACCGGGCTGTCCGCGATCGGCGGGCAGATGACGTACTTTCGCCGTGGCCCTGCAGATCTACACCCTCACCGGGTCGTCGCTGGCGGTGGGCGGGATCGGCCTCGCGATGGCGGTCCCGGCGATCGCGGTGGGACTGCTCGGCGGGACCCTCATCGACGCGGTCGACCGCCGCCGCCTCGTCCTCGCCACCAGATCGCGAAAGCCGTGTTCTGCCAGCGCTGACCGCCGCGGGTTGCTACCGAGGGAACCGCCGGCTCGGCCACGGCTGGGTAGTGTCGGCCGGGCCATGGGAACGAGCGCTGCACCCGAGACGATCGCCGTGCCGGCCGGGTGATCCTGTCGGACCGCAGAACCCGCCGGAGCTGGCAGGTCGATCTCGCCGCATACCACATGGCAGTCCACCCCGTCACCCAGGACGAGTACGCCGAGATCACCGGCGAATGGCCCGGCGCGGCGCATGGAACGCGACTGCCCGTCGAGGGCGTGTCGTGGTGGGATGCGATCCGGTACTGCAACGTCCTGTCCGAGCGCACCGGCCGCACCCCGGCCTACCACGTGCGCGGTGACGAGATCGAATGGGACACCACCGCCGATGGGTACCGGCTGCCCACCGAGGCCGAATGGGAGTACGCCTGCCGTGCCGGGATGACCGGCCCGCGCTACGGGCCGCTCGACGAGGTCGCCTGGCACCGCGGCAACTCCGACGAGCGGATTCGCGAGGTGGGCACCAAGCAGCCCAACGCCTGGGGGCTGCACGACACGCTGGGCAACGTCTGGGAATGGTGCTGGGACCTCTACGACCCCGAGGTCTACGGCACCTACCGCGTTCTGCGCGGCGGCGGCTGGTTCGACGAGCACTGGAGCTGCCGCGCCTCCGTGCGCCGGCGCAGCCACCCGACATTCCGCGTCGACGACGTGGGGTTCCGCATCGCCCGCGGGTGACGGCCCTGCGCCCCACCCGCGGGCGACGGCGACGTTGGTGTCAGAACGGCGGGCCGGACGAGCTGATCTGGTGCTTCTGAACCTCATCACGAACGATGCCTGGAATCGCACCCGCCGGGGCCGGTGATACAGCGCGCCATGCGGCGAGCTGCTCCTCTGAGTCCCACCTCTCGAAGATCCGGCCAGGCGGCCGCGAACGGGCCGGACGGGCTGCTGTTCGGGAGCGTACGTCTCCTGACAATCCGGACGTCCGTCAACGGTGAGCGACGCGCGGCTTCCAGGCTCGCGTCAGACGCGGTCGGCGAAGGCCTCGACCTGATGGATGCGGCCGGAGACGATAAGGAGGTCACCGGGCTGGATGACGGTCTCCTCGGTGGCGTAGGTGAAGGGTTGCCCGAGGCGCTTGATGCCGACGACGGTGATCCCGTGGCGGCTGCGCACGCCGCTGTCGGCCAGTGTCCGCCCGACGATCTCGCGGGGCGCGGCGGTCTTGACCATGGCGAAGTCATCTTCGAACTTGATGTAGTCGATCATGCGGCCGGTGACGAGGTGCGCGACGCGTTCGCCCATCTCGTGTTCGGGCAGCACGACGTGGTGGGCGCCGACGCGTTCGAGGATGCGGCCGTGTTGGCGGCTCGTGGCCTTGGCCCAGATCTGGGGGACGCCGAGATCGACCAGCACGGCAGTGGTCAGGATACTGGCTTCGAGGTCGGTGCCGATGCCGACCACGGCGCGCTTGTAGTCGGGGACGTCGAGCTGGCGAAGGGCTTCCTCATCGGTGGTGTCCGCGACGGCGGCGTGGGTGAGCTCGTCGGCGTACTTCTGCACCAGGACGGGGTTGCTGTCGACAGCGAGGACCTCGGAGCCGCGGCGCACGAGTTCCTGGGCAAGGGAGGCGCCGAAGCGGCCGAGGCCCAGGACGACGACACGGCTGGGTCGCGAGGTGCGGTCTTCTCTAGCCAACGATGGTCCGTTCCTCGGGCAGTTCGAAGCGGCGGCTGCGCTCGCGCAGGGCGAGGGCGGAGGCCAGTGTGATCGGTCCGAGCCGGCCGAGGAACATCAGGGCGGTCAGCACGAGTTGCCCGGCCGGGGACAGGTCGTCGGTGATGCCGGTGGACAACCCGACGGTGGCGAACGCCGACACGGCCTCGAACAGGATCGCGTCGAGCCCGATCGGGGTGATGGCGAGCAGGGTGACGGTGGAGACCATGACCAGGCCGACGCCGGCGAGGGCGACGGTGAGGGCTTGCCGCTGGATCGGCGTGGGCAGCCGGCGGCCGAGGACGTGTACGGTGGGTTCGCCGCGGACCTCGGCCAGCATCACGAACGCCAGCAGCGCGAAGGTGGTCACCTTGATGCCGCCGGCGGTGCCGGCGCTGCCGCCGCCGATGAACATCAGGACGTCGGTGATCAGCAGTGTGGCGGGGTCGAGCTGACCGACGTCAATGCTGTTGAAGCCGGCGGTGCGCGGCATGATGCCGTGGAAGACGCCGATGACGAGCTTCCCGCCGAGGTCTTTGCCTCCGATCGTGCCCGGGTTGGTCCACTCGAACGCCAGGAACCCGACGATCCCGACGATGACGAGGATCGCGTAGGTGCCGACGGTGATGCGCACGTGCAGTGACCAACGGGCCAGCTCGCCGCGCAGCCGGCGGCCGAGGGCGAACAGGACGGGGAACCCGATCCCGCCGATGACAGTGGCCACGGCGAGCGGCATGCAGATCCACGGGTCCGTGGCGAATGGGATGATGTTGTCGGTGAACAGGGCGAAGCCGGCGTTGTTGAAAGAGGACACCGCGTGGAACGCACCGAGGTACGAGGCGCGCCCGATCGGCTCCTCGTAGAAGGCGGCGAAGCGAACCACCAGGGGAACGGCGATCACCAGCTCGACCGCGAGGCTGATCGCCAGGACACCAGCGACGACCTGGCGGACTTCGCCAAGACCGAGACTCTTGGTCTCGGCCTGCGCGGTGAGCTGCAGCCGCAGCCCGATCCGTCGCGCGATCAGCAACCCGAGCAGTGTCGCAAGGGTCATGATCCCGATACCGCCGATCTGGATCAGCCCGAGAATCACCAATTCGCCGAACATCGACCAGTACGTCGGCGTGTCCACCACGATCAGCCCGGTCACGCACACCGCCGACACCGCGGTGAAGATCGCCGGCACGAACGGGGTCATCGCTCCGGACTCCGCGGACACCGGCAGCATCAGCAGCACGGTCCCGGCCGCGACCGCCACCGCGAAGCCGACGACCACCGCGGCCGCCGGCCGGCGGAGAAGACCATCGAGCAGCGTTCCCCGGCCCGACACCATGTTGGTCACGGCTTGCCAGGCTATGGGCTGTCACCGGAGGTCGTGGGGCGGGCGCGGAGATGGGCGCGTTCGCCCTGCTTGCCGAACAGGCTGAGGAACGCCCATTCCCCCTGAGGAGGCCCATGTCCTCCGCGCTCGGCCAACGCGCCGTATGCGGCTGCTCAACCTGCTATTGATCGTGCGGTCAGTGTCGAGCCGGCGCAGGTGCGCGGCCGCCACGGTGACCGTCACCCGGGTGCCGGGTGGCGCGTTCGGTGGTGTGGAGGACACGCACATGAGCTGTCCTCCGCTCCCGGTCGACCCGCCAGGCGCGCCAAGGTCGACGTCGACTCGGGTAACGCCGCCCAGCGGGACCTGCCGCCGCAGCGTTCCGGGCACGGCGAGCCCGTCGGGTGGCGCTGCGACCTCGCCGGGCGCCGCCCGGCAGTGTTCCGGGCGAGCAGCGAGCAACCCCCGTCCGGTGAGCTCCGGCGGCAGCAGCCCGAATCCGAGCAGCCGCGCGCACGGCGCGTCGACGGGGTGGTCCAGCACGCTCGCCGTCGGCCCGAGCTGACGGATGCGCCCGTCGATCAGCAACATCGTGTGTTCGGCCAGCGCGCGGGCCTCGCCGGGATCGTGGGTGACGAGCAATGTCGCGGCGTGCAGGCCGTCGAGCACCACGCGCAGGTCCGCGAGCAGGTCCGCGCGGGTGGTCGCGTCGAGGCCGGCAAACGGTTCGTCGAGTAGCAGTACCCGTGGCTCGACGGCCAGGGCGCGAGCGATGCTGGTGCGTTGCGCCTCGCCACCGGACAGAGTTCGCGTGTCGCGATGGGCGAGATGGGCGATGCCGAGGGCGTCAAGCCACGGCTCGGATCGCCGGAGCGCCTCACGCCGGCCGACCCCGCGCAGGCTCAACCCCGCCGCGGCGTTCTCGGCGACGCTGCCGCGGCGCAGGATCGGTCGTTGCAGCACACCCGCAACAGCCACGCGCATGGTTGCCGGTTCGGCGGGAACGCCGTCGAGCAGGACGGTGCCGCTGCGGCGGTACCGGCCGAGCATGCCGAGCGCGCGCAGCAGCGTCGATTTCCCGGCGCCGTTCGGCCCGAGGACAGCGAGCGTCTGCCCCGCGGCGACGTCGAGGGTATCGACCGCGAGCAGTTCGCGCCCGCCGACACGCACGCGCAGGTCGCGGCAGCCCAACCGCGGCGGTTCGCCGCTGGATTCGGGACTCATCGGACGGGTGCGCGCTGCTGCTGGGCCAGCGTGATCGAGAGGTTGACCGCAAACGCGAGGGTGAGCAGGACCAGGCCGAAGGCGATCGCTAGGGCGAACTGCCCGCGGCTGGTGGCCAGTACCGCGGCGGTGGTCAGCACGCGGGTCTCCCCGGCCAGGTTGCCGCCGACCATCTGCGCCGCGCCGACCTCGCTCACCACCGCGCCGAACGCCGCCATCCCGACCGCGAGCAGCGGGAGGCGTGCCTCGTCGAGCAACGCCAGCAGCGCACGTGCTCGGGTGGCGCCGAGCGCCTGCATCTGCACCAGGAACTCCGGGTCGATCTGCTGCAGCGCGGCAGCAGTCAGCGCAATGACGATCGGTGTGGCGATCGCGGCCTGGGCGATCACCATCGCGGCCGGGGTGTAGAGCAGGCCGAGCCCGCCGAGCGGGCCGCTGCGCCATAGCAGCACCGTGACGAACAACCCGACGACCACCGGGGGCAGCCCCATGCCGGTGTTCGCCACGGCGAGCAGCACCCGGCGGCCCGGGAAGCGGACGAGCGCCGCCGCCGTGCCGAACGGTATCCCGATCAGCAGCGCGAGCAGGCTCGCGGTGAGCGAGACCTGCAAAGTCAGCGCAGTGATCGTCCACGTGTCCTCGTCGCCGGTGAGCAGCAGGCGCAGCGCCTCGGCGAACCCGTCGAGCAGGACATCCATCACGAACCCGCTAGCCGCCGAGCTGTTCGGCGGTCTTGCCTGCATCCGGAGTGAACAGCGGCTCGCCGAACTCGGTCGTCCCGAACTCGCCGATCATCTGCTGTGCTCGCGGCCCGACGATCCAGTCGACGAATGCGGCTGCGCCCTCGGGCTGCACGCGCTCGCCAGCGGCGGGAGTGATCTCAATGACGTGGTAGATGTTCAGCAGCCGAGCATCACCGGAGTTCACGATCTGCAGCCGGAGGCCGTCGCGCTGTGCGAGGAAGGTGGCGCGGTCGCTGAGGGTGTAGGCCCCGGCCTCGTCCGCGACCCGCAATGTGGCGCCCATGCCCTGGCCGGTGCTGCGGTACCACACGCCGTCGGGATCGACGCCCGCGGCCTCCCACAGCTGCTTCTCGCGAGCGTGGGTCCCGGACTCGTCGCCGCGGGAGACGAACGCCGAGCCCGAGCGGGCGATGGTCGCCATCGCCTCGGCGACCGGCAGCTCCCGGATTCCGGCCGGGTCGGTGGCCGGCCCGACCAGGACGAAATCATTGTGCATGACCAGCAGCCGCCGGCCCGTCACTCCTGTCGCGACCAGCTCCTCCTCCGCAGCGGGCGAATGGACCAGCAGCACGTCGGCCTCGCCGCGCCGCCCCATCTCGATGGCCGCCCCGCTGCCGACCGCGATGGGCTTAACCGCCCAGCCGGTGTCCTCGGTCATCGCCGGCAGCAGCACGTCGAGCAGCCCGGAGTCCTGGGTGCTTGTGGTCGTGGCCAGGATGAGCGACCGTTCCGCCGACGGCCCCGCCGCGGGCGGCGCGCCGCACCCGACAAGGAGGAGGAGGCCGGCGAGGACAGCGGCGACCCGGGACGGCACACCCACACTGGCTCCTTCTGCACTAGTTCAGACCGACCACCATAGGTTGTTAAGGCATGGCCCGGTATCGCGAGATCTGCACAGACTTGGCCGAGCGAATCAGCTCTGGCGAGCTGACCCCGGGGACGGAGCTCCCGGGAGTGCGCGAGCTGGCCGTGCGCTGGGCCACCACCGCGTCCACGGTCAGCCGGGCGGAGCGGACGCTGGCACAGGCCGGGATGATCGCGCTCGCCGATCGACGTCGAGCACGCGTCACGCGCGATGGCGCTCTCGCTGCCCGCCGATTTCTGCACGGCGACCTGGTGCTGCGGCTCGCCGGAAGTGACGACCCCGCCCTCGACCTGGTTCTGCGTCACCTCGGCGGCCGCGTGGTCACGGTCGCCGCGGGCGGCAGCTCCGCCGGGTTGATGGCCGTCCGACAGGGTCGGGCCGACGCCGCCGCCGTGCACCTGCTGCACCGCGACGGCGGCTACAACGCTCCGTTCGCCCGCGGTCTCCTGCGCGGGCTGCGCCCGCACCTCCTGCACCTGTGGCGGCGCGAGCAGGGGCTGCTCCTCCCCCCGGGCAATCCCCGTGACCTGGCCGGGCCGACCGACCTCACCCGGGTGCGGGTGGCCAAGCGGACCCACGGCACCGGGACCCGATTGCTGCTCGACCGGTTGCTCCGCGACGCCGGCGCCGACCCCGACGCCGTGCGCGGGCCGGAGGTGGGGTCACACCTGGAGGTGGCACTCGCCGTCGCCGCCGGCGTCGTGGACACCGGGCTCGGGGTACGTGCGGCGGCCCGCGACCTCGACCTGACCTTCGTGCCGTTGACCTGGGAGGACTACGAGATCGTGCTCAGCGCGGCCGCGCTCGACGCCGCCGCCATGCTGGTCACAACCCTGCGCCGCGACGACGTGCGGGCCGAGATCGCCCGCCTCGGGGGATACGACCCCGCCAACGCGGGGCGGTTGACCGGCCTGGATCCCGAGTCGTCGCCATGAGGAGCTCCGGCTCGGGGCCGACGATCAGCGCTTCTGACCCGGGAGTTATCGGCGCAAGCCCGCCCGTTCAGGGCCGGGATAACCGATCCCTCCGTAGGCGCGATCTATGCCGGTCAACCGGGCCGTCGCTGGTTCTCCACGTACTGGCGCGATTCTGCTGGTTGGAGCGGGTGCCCCGGTGGGATCGGAACGGCCCGCATCCGGAACCGTGGAGCTGACGCTGGGCCCTTCTCGACTCGATCGCAGAGATCGACGATCACATCGAGGATCTTGGCGGACTCGTTCGCCGAACCGATCGGCCGCCGGCCCCAAACGTGTGAGCCAACAGCTTTACAGTGGACTGTCATACCGCGTCTGACCTGCGAGGAAACCGTGTCCCCTGCTCCGCGTCCGTGCATGGTCCGCGCGGGTCGTTCTTCCCTCGTACCCCGGCGGTGATCTCCTCGCACGTCCCCCGGGTCGCCACGCGATCGGGCGACAGCTCGCCCGATCATGACCCGCTCACCGTGGAGCAGAAGTGACGGGGCCGGGCCGGTCATCGATACTGTGTCGGGAGCCGACTCGGGGGTGCGCTCATGGGCAGCACCGCGATGCGACCGGTGGTCGCCCGCCGAATCGTGAGGCGTGACGATGAGCGAGCGGCGATCAGCGAGCTGCTGGGCGCGATGGCGGCCGGTGACGGCGGGATGCTGGCCGTGGAGGGCGAGGCGGGCATCGGCAAGAGTTGTCTGGCCCGCGCCGCGGTGGCTGCCGCCCGCGCCCGCGGCGTCGCGGTTGCTCTCGGCCGCGCGACACCGGGGCCCTCCGTTCCGTTCCGTGCGGTCGCTGAGGCCCTGCTTGGGCTGGAGCGCACCCGGCGACTCCCGCGGACCTGCCGTACGGCGACGTCCTCGCCCGGGTGGTTCCGGCCTGGGGAACCGCGCGTCGGGACGCGTCACTGGTGGAGCTCGCCGAGCCGTGCTGCGACTGCTCGTCCTCTCAGCCGACGGCGTGTTCCTGGTTCTCGAGGACCTGCCCTGGGCCGACCCGGAGACCCTTGAGGTCTTGGAGTACTTGGCCGACAACATCGCGGGACATGCGGTGGCCGTCCTCGTCACCTTCTGTCCCCGATCCACCCGGCGCGGCGCAGCTGCGGCGAGGCACGACATGTGCCGGTCCCGTCCGTTGCGCGCCGATCTCGGTCGGGCGCTGCTCGAGACGCTCGCCGGCGCCGGACAGGCCGACGAGGCGATCCGGCTCGGCGAGCGGATGCTCGTGGAGACCGGCGACCGAGACGGCGAGGTCCGCCTCCTGCTGGTCCGTGCCGCGCTGGCAGCGGGCCATCCCGAGCACGCGCAGTCCCATCTCGACCGCATCCGCTCCGGTGACGATCCCCGGCTGGCGGCACGGACGGCAGCTCTGGAGGCGCACGTCGCTCTGGCCGCCGTCTCGACCGACCGTCTGTCCCGCGCGGAACGCCTGGCGCGCCGGGCCGCCGATCTCGCGCATGCGGCCGGGCTCCCACGAGGTGGCCTGCGAGGCGTTGGAAGTGGTCGGACGCTGCGCTCGGGTCAGCGACCTGAACCGGGCCGAGGAGGCGTTCGCGGCCTTCGGCGAGGTCCTCGGCCCGGCCAGCCAGCAGGCGGGGATCGCCCCGGTCCCCCACGTCTACGCCGTGCACCAGCTCATCGACCAGGGCGGCCGGGTCCAGCGGGCAACCTCGCCGACGCCCTGACCTCGCCGGGACCGAGCGGGCGGCCTCGCCGGAGACCGCCCCGCCAGCGGATCGCCGCCCTGGGTGCCGAAACCTCGGCACGTATTCGGCACGGCCACCCGGAGATCACAGATCTCAACCGGGGACAGCCGGACTGCGCTGGAGAAGAACAGTGACCATTTCCGCTGCTCAGAGCCATGATCAGGCTGCTGGGAAAGGGTGCCCCGGTGGGACTCGAACCCACACTGTGACCCTTTTGAGGGAGCCTCGGTTCCGTTCTTGCGCATGGCCTGACCTGCGGCGATTGGACCGTGCACGCTCGGGGCGCGCAACCTCGGCACGTATTCGGCGCACGCTTCGATTTTGGGCCGGGCCCGCGAACCGCCGTACCATCGGCACATGACCTTCGACCGGATCACAGTGGATCCCGACCTGATGGGTGGCGTCCCGACGATCCGCGGTATGCGCATCCCGGTCGCCACCGTCGTCTCCATGGTCGCCGACGGCATGACGGTCGACGAGATCTGCGAGGATCTCCCCGACCTCACGCCCGAGGACGTGGCCGAGGCACTGCGCTACGCCGCCGAGAGCGTCCGCGAGCGCCAGCTACCGCTTCGCCCGTCTGCATGAGGCTGCTACTCGACAACAACCTGTCTCCACGGCTCGGCGAGGTGCTGGCCAAGGAGGGGTGGGACGTGGTCCACGTCCGTTCACTCGGACTCCAGGCCGCGAGCGACCACGTTGTCCTGCGCACCGCCCGCGACGACGACCGCATCCTCGTCGGCGCCGACACCGACTTCGGCGCGCTGCTCGCCGCCTCGCACGAGCCCGACCCATCCGTCGTGCTTGTGCGCCGCGTGATCGGACGCCGGGTCGACGAACTCGCCATCCTCCCTGATCGCGAACCTTCCCCAGGTCGAGGAAGACCTCCGACTCGGCAGCATCGTCGTCATTGGCGACGACTTCCTCCGAGTCCGGCGTCTCCCCATCGGATGATTTCCCGTCGTGGCAGGGCGCCGGATTTACAGTGGACTGGCGCGATGCCTGTGACCAGCGGCGACGCAGCCAACGCGTGTCAGCGTCCGTACATAGTCCGTGGCTCGGCCGTCTTGCGTCTCCCCCGGTCACTTGCACCGGCCCGGCCCGGCGTGGATGCGGATTCAGTCGATGGGTCTGAGCCCGGTCATAGTCGCGGGGAAACTTGCTCAGACGTTTGCCGGGATGCGGTGCTTTGTAGCGAAGACGGCGGCGATGCCGGCAAGAGTCACCGGGTCGCGCAGCGGCAGGAGATGGTCAGCGCCGTCGACGCTCATCGTCTCTGCGTTCGGCAGCATCGCCGCGAGCATCGACACGATCCCGTGGACGACCGGCGAGCTCGCATCCCCTTGAACCAGCAGCACCGGCTGGGCGATCCGAGACGCCTCGGATGCGGGGAGGCTCCATTCGCCGACGGCGGGGACCTCGTCGCGGAAGAAGAACCCGCAGTCACGTTCCGCGCGTTGCAGGCCCTCGGGACCGAGGGCCGTGAGAAGCACGGTCCGGTAGTCCTCCGCGCAGACCATTCGCATGAACGTGTCGAAGGCGGCGCCCAGATCGCCCGCAGCAGCCGCGGCCATCACGGGTTCGAGGACCTGCCCGAAGCCCGCCGCCACCTCGGGCGGGAGGAGGGACGGCGCTGCCGCAGGTTCGACGAGGACGAGGCTTCGGACGAGATCCGGGCGGTCGGCGGCGAGCTGAAGCCCGATCAGGGAGCCGGAGGAGTGCGCGAGGACATGCGCCTGCCCGATGCCCACGCTGTCGAGCACGGCGGCGCAGTGTTGGGCGTGGTCGCCAAGCGTCAGGTGGCGTCTCGGAGCCGGGGCCGCCGAGTTGTATCCGGCGCGCACCGGCACGACGAGGCGGAACCCGCTCAGCGCGGGATCATCCGCGACGGTGGGAAACCACGCCGCGAACACGCCGGCATGGACAAGCAGGACCGCCTCGCCACTCCCTCGATCGGTGAACTCGACCGTCTCCTCTCCTACACCCAGCCGATGCCTGCCAGCGCTGCCGTCGGTCATCGTGTCCCTCCTCGATTGATGCCACCGATACTTAATTGGATTAAGTGATAGGGTAGCGAAATGGCCCGCGCCGTCAACCCCTCCACCCGCCGATACCGATCTCAGCTACGTGCCGAGCAAGCCCAGGACACCCGCCGTCGGATCTTGGAAGCCGCGACCCGGCTCTTCGTTGCCAACGGCTATGCAGGCACGACGGTCAGCGCGGTCGCCGCCGAAGCCGGAGTCGTACCCGAGACGATCTACGGAACGCTGGGTGGTAAACGCGGACTGCTAGAGGGCGTCATCGACACGACGATCGTCGCGTACCGGGGCCCACTCCTGGATGCCGAGCACGAGCCGTCGGGTCGCCGGGCCAAGATCGACCGACTGGCCACCGCACAGGAGCGGCTGCGCGCCTGGGCTGAGTTCGCCTGCGAGGTCCTGGCCCACACCAGCCCGATCCACGCGCTGATCCGCGGAGCGGCGGACAGCGAACCCTTCGCGGTCGAACTGCTCGAACGCCTCCTCTGCGAGCGCCTCGCCGACATCACGGAATCAATGCGCCGGTATGCCGCAGGGTCCCTTCGGGCAGGACTGAGTGTCGAACAGGCCGGCGAGCGGGCGTGCGCCCTGATGAGCCCAGAGATGCACCACCTGCTCACGGTCGGACTCGGGTGGACTCCTGAGCAGCACCGAGAGTGGCTTTGCCAACTTATTGTCGCCGAGTTGCTCGGCCCCCCGTGACGGGGCGAACGACACGGAGCGTCCGACGCCGATGGTCCCGCTCCGCTTTGCCAGTGCCCTCGGTGGTGATCTCCTCGCGGCACGGGTTCTCCCTGCCGGGCCGGTGGTCCGACGGCAAGCCAGCGGTTCCGGCTTGCGGGTCGGGCCGGCGGTCTGGCAGCCCTCGGGCGCGCCGTGAGGAGGTCGCCGCCGTCCCGCAGCCCCTCCCCTGATCTCCGAAGCGGCGTCGGGATCCGGGCGGAGCCCGGCCGCCGGGCACGGTGCAGCGACAGCGCGGGGTCCTGGTCAACGCTGCCGAGTACGCGGTCGAGCGCCGCCTACTGGCACGGAACCCGATCACCGCGCTGGCGTGGAAGGCACCGCGCACGGTGCAGACGGTAGATCGCCGGGTGGTCGTCAACCCGGGCAGGCTCGGGCGTTGCTCGACGCCGTGGCGAAGCAGAAGCCGAGCGGTGCGCGGCTGGTCGCGTTCTTCGGCGCGATGTACTACGCCGCCCTGCGGCCGGCCGAGGCGAGCACGCTGCGCAAGTCGAACCTGGCACTACCGGCCGAAGCTGGGGGAACTCGTGCTGGAGGCGTCAACGCCGGCAGCCGGCGCGTCGTGGACCGACAGCGATCACCGACGGGAGGAGCGGCAGCTGAAGCACCGGGCCCGCGGGGAGACGCGCGTCGTGCCCTCGCCGCCGGCGCTGACGGCCTTGCTGCATGCGCATCTGGACTCGTTCGGCACCGGGCCCGACGGGCTGCTGTTCGGCGGTGTGCGGGGCGGGGAGTTGGCGGAGAGCACCTACTGCCGCGTCTGGCGGAAGGCACGCGCCGCCGCCCTCGACCCGGCTGAGGTCGCCTCCCCGCTCGCCCGGTGGCCGCACGACCTCCGCCACGCTGCGGTGTCCACGTGGCTCAACGCCGGGATCCCCGCCACGCAGGTCGCCGAGTGGGCCGGACACAGCGTCGCCGTCCTGCTCCAGATCTACGCGAAGTGCATGGCCGGTCAGGAGGACGCCGCCCGCCGCCGCATCGCGGCCGCCCTCGGGGACGAAACTTTGGCGCGTATTGGGCGTGATCAGCCGGAGAACACCGATACGGGCCGGACACAGCCGGACAGCACCGGGGACGAAGGGTGAGGGAATCCGCAGCTCAGGGCCGTGATCGGGCTGGTGAGCGACGGTGCCCCCGGTGGGACTCGAACCCACACTGTGACCCTTTTAAGGGGCCTGCCTCTGCCGATTGGGCTACGGGGGCGCGGGCCACAGCCTACGGGCGGCGGCCCGGCGCCCCGGACCCGCTCAGACTCCGACGCGCTCGCCGGCCACGTCCACCGGCGGGCGCGCCCGACCATTGGGCGACGCCGCCGGGGCGGGACTGCCGACGACGCGGCTGAACTCCGCGCGCGGGGCGTGGATCTGGCCCAGCGCAACGGCCTCGCGGCCCAGCACCAGCGCGCCCGTCCAGTCGAAGACGATCCGGATCCGCCGGTTCCAGGTGGGCATCCGGCTCACGTGGTAGGCGCGGTGCATGAACCACGCGACGACGCCGCGCAGCTTGATCCCGTAGATCTCCGCGACGCCCTTGTACAGACCGAGGCTCGCCACCGAACCGGCGTGGGAGTGCCTGTACTGGGTGAGCCTCCGGCCCCGGATGTGCGCGATCACGTTGTCGGCCAACACCTTCGCCTGGCGCACCGCGTGCTGCGCCGAGGGACTGGTCCTCGCGTCCGGGTCGTCCTTGGACAGATCGGGGACCGCCGCGCAGTCACCGGCGCTGAACACCTCCGGCATCCCGACGACCTGCAGCTCCGCCGTGCATTCGACGCGGCCGCGGGCGTCGCGCGGCAGATCGGTGTTCTCCAGCATCGGGTTCGGCCTGACACCGGCCGTCCAGATGATCGTGTCCGCGTCGAAGGACTGGCCGTCGTCGAGCTCGACGTGACCGTCCACCATGCTCGTGACCCGGGTGTCGAGGTTGACCTCGATGTCCGCGTCGAGCAGGCGCTCGACGGTGTAGCGGCCCATCTTCGCACCGACCTCCGGCATGATCCGGTTGGCCGCCTCGACGAGCACCCAGCGGATGTCCTCGCGGTTGATGTTGTCGTAGTAGCGGCTGGCGTAGCGGGCCATGTCGGCCAGCTCGGCGAGCGCCTCGATCCCGGCGTAACCACCGCCGACCACCACGAAGGTCAGCAGCGTGCGCCGCAACTTCGGGTCCGACGTCGCGGCCGCCTCATCGAGCCGCGACAGTACGTGGTTACGCAGGAAGATGGCCTCGCCGACGTTCTTGAAGGCGATGCCGTGTTCGGCGAGACCCGGGATCGGCAGCACTCGGGCGACCGAACCAGGCGCGACAACCAGAATGTCGTACTCGATCGTGGCGACCCGCCCGGCCGCCAATTCCGCCGTTACCTGCCGAGCCGAATGGTCGATTCTGGTGACGCGCCCGGTGAGGTGCCGGCATTTGCGCAGGACCTTGCGCAATGGCACCACGACATGCCGCGGCTCGATCGAGCCGGCCGCCGCCTCGGGCAGGAACGGCTGGTAGGTCATGTGGGACTGCGGATCGATCACCGTGACCGATGCCTCTCCGCGGCGCAGCTTCTTCTGCAGTCGCAAGGCAGTGTACATCCCGACATACCCGCCGCCCACTACCACGATCCGCGTATCGCGCGCCATGGGTCTTATGGTCGCATCCGAGGCCGTCCCTCCATAACGCCGACGGCCAATGCGGCATTACGTCACACCGCCAACAAGGTCAAACCGGCCTTTGGGGTGAGCCAGCGCACGGTAAGTGGATAAGAGAACCCGGTATATGAGCGGGTCGTGGTGCTCGCACACCGAGGCCGCCGCGGCGAGGAGCCGGATCTGTCCTGTGCCGGTCGCGTTAGATGGCTCCCGCCGCGCAGCCCGCGGCGCCCAGCACGTCCTCCAGCATCCGGGGGGTGAGTCGTCCGGTGAAGGTGTTCTGCTGGCTCACGTGGTAGCAGCCGAACAGCTGCAGCGGTGCCCGTCCCGGCGCGGCCGGGGCGAACTCGGCGTGGGCGCCGTGCCCGAACCGGGGCCGCGGCCTCGGCACCGTCCAGCCCGAGGTCGCCAGCACCGGCAGCAGCGCCTGCCATCCGAACCCACCCAGCACCACGATCGCGCGCAGCGTCGGCGCGAGCAGGGTGAGCTCGGCGTCGAGCCAGAAACGGCAGGTCTCGCGCTCGGCCGGGGTCGGCTTGTTCTCCGGCGGGGCACAGTGCACCGGCGCGGTGACCCGGGTGCCGCGCAGCGCGAGTCCGTCGTCGAGGTGGACGGCGGTGGCCTGGTTGGCCAGGCCGACGGCGTGCAGCGCCGCATACAGCACGTCGCCGGAGCGGTCCCCGGTGAACATCCGGCCGGTCCGGTTACCACCGTGAGCCGCGGGCGCGAGGCCGACGATCAGCAGCGCCGCGTCCGGCGGACCGAAACCGGGTACCGGACGTCCCCAGTACTCCTGATCGCGGAACGCGGCACGTTTCTCCACCGCCACCTCCTCCCGCCACTCCACCAACCGCGGGCAGGCCCGGCAGTCGACGATGGACTCGTCGAGCGCCTCGATGCTCGTCGGAACGGCGCTGGTGTTGCGGGGCATGGTCAGGCGATCGAGCGGGCGATGCCGTCGAGAATGTCGTGCTCGCTGATGACGAGCCCGGGGATGCCCGCGCGGGCGTGCAGCTCGTCGGCCAGCACGTCCACGATGAGTGCGCCGGCGCCGATGACGTCGACGCGTCCGGGGTGCAGCGCGCCCAGCTTCGCGCGCTCCGAGCGCGGCGCGCGCAGCAGTCGCTGGGCGACGCGGTGCAACTCGTCGCGGGAGAGCCGGGACAGGTGCACGGCGTCGGGGTCGTAGCTGGGCAGATCCTGTGCGACGGCCGACAGTGTGGTGATGGTTCCGGCGACCCCGACCCAGGTCCGCACGCCCTCGACCGGGACCGCGGCGAACGCCTCGTCGAGGATCTTGGTGGCGACCCCGCGGGCCTTCTCGATGTCATCGGCGCTCGGTGGGTCGGCGGCCAGGCAGCGCTCGGTCAGCCGGACGCTGCCGATATCCACCGAGCGGGCCGCGTGCACGGTCGCCTTCCCGTCGTCCAGCGAGCCGACGACGAGTTCGGTCGAGCCGCCGCCCACGTCGACGACGACGAACGGTCCGTCGCCCGGATCGAGGTCACCGACCGCGCCGACGAACGACAGCCGCGCCTCCTCGTCGCCGGAGATCACCTCGGCCTCGGTGCCGAGCACGTCGCGGACCATGCCGAAGAAGTCGTCGCGATTGGACGCGTCGCGGGTCGCCGAGGTCGCGACCATTCGGGTGCGTTCGGCGCCCGCGGCGCCCAGCGTGCCGACATAGTCGACGAGGGCGGCGCGGGTGCGCTCCAGCGCCGCGGGCGCCAGCACACCGGTCGCGTCCACGTCCTGGCCGAGCCGCACGATGCGCATCTCGCGGTGCACGTCACGCAACTCGACCGTCCCCGCGTTCGTGGTGACGTCCGCGACGAGCAGCCGGATCGAATTGGTCCCGCAGTCGATGGCAGCCACCCGCGGCATGCGCTCCCCCTCATCAGGTGTCGAAATCTGCCGTCACGGTACGCGCGGCCCCACTCGGCCCCGCGTCGACGTGCCCTGATCGGGTTGCGCGCGGCTACTCTCGGGCGCGTGGCGGATGGACGGATGCGAGGCGCCGAACAGACCGTGACTGCTCAGGTCCCGGTGCCGAGGAGCAACGGAGCGGAGTCGGACGGGGCAGCGGCGCGCCCGTCGTCCCCCACGAAGGCGACGAGCGCGCCGCAGGCCCGTCCATGGCCGGTCGCGGCGCCGGTCGGGGTCGACCTCGGCACCCACGAGGTGCTCAACCAGGTCCCGCCGCTCGCCGGGTACGACCCGCTGGCCTGCGACCCCGCGCTGGTCGATGCCGTGCGCCAGGAGGGCGCCGCGGACGCGCTGGACGACCTGGCCGTGCTCGGCCGGACCCTCACCACCGAGCAGGCGCGTGAGGACGCCCGGCTGGCCAACGAGAACTCTCCCGTGCTGCGCACCCACGACCGCTACGGGCACCGTATCGACGAGGTCGAGTTCCATCCGTCCTGGCACCGGCTGATGGCGCTCTCGGTCGGCTGGGGGCTGCACGGCGCCCCGTGGCAGGCAGAGCCGGGGTCGGGGGCGCACGTCGCCCGCGCCGCCGGCTTCTACCTGGTGAACCAGCTCGAGCAAGGCCACTGCTGCCCGATCTCGATGACCTACGCGGCGATCCCGGCGCTGCGCCACGACCCCGATCTGGCGGCGCGGTTCGAGCCCGGCCTCATGGCCCGCGAATACCAGCCCGGCCTCGCCCGTCCCGACACCAAGTCCGGCCTGCTCGCCGGGATGTCGATGACCGAGAAACAGGGCGGCTCCGACGTGCGGGCGGGAACGACCGTTGCGGCGGCGCGGTCCGACGGCACCTACGAGCTCATCGGTCACAAGTGGTTCACCTCGGCGCCGATGAACGACCTGTTCCTGACACTTGCGCAGGCGCCCGGCGGGCTGACCTGTTTCGTACTGCCCCGGGTGCTGCCCGACGGCAGCCGCAACCCGATCCGGCTGCAACGGCTCAAGGACAAGCTGGGCAACCGGTCCAACGCCTCGGCGGAGCTGGAGTACGACGGCGCGATCGGCTGGCGGCTCGGCGACGAGGGCCGCGGGGTGGCGACGATCATCGAGATGGTCTCGATGACCCGGTTGGACTGCGTGCTGGGCTCGGCCGCGATCATGCGGGCCGCGCTGACCGAGGCCGCGCACCATGTGGCGCATCGCAGCGCGTTCGGCTTGCGGCTCGCCGACACACCCCTCATGCAAACCGTGATCGCCGACCTCGCCCTGGAGTCCGAGGCGGCGACCTCGCTGGCGCTGCGGCTGGCCGGGGCGACCGACCGCGGAGAGCGCGAGCTGCTGCGGCTCGCGCTGCCCGCCTCGAAGTACCTGGTGTGCAAGCGGACGCCCGCGGTTGTCGCCGAGGCGCTGGAATGCCTGGGCGGCAACGGGTACGTCGAGGACTCCGGGCTGCCCCGGCTCTACCGCGAGGCCCCGCTGAACTCGATCTGGGAGGGATCGGGCAACGTCACCGCCCTGGACGTGCTGCGCGCCGTGATCCGCGAGCCCGACTCGGTCGACGCCGTGCTCGCCGAGATCGACGCGGCCACCGGGACCGACGAATGGTTCGACCGCGGGGTGCGGGAGCTGCGGACCGAGCTGCGTTCCCGCGAGGAGCGCCGCGCCCGGCGACTGGCCGAGATGCTGGCGTTGTGCCTGCAGGGCTCGCTGCTGCTGCGGCGTGCGCCCGAGGAGGTGGCCTCGGCGTTCGTGTCGTCGCGGTTCCTGCCCGACGGGCCATGGCGGACCGCAGGCACGCTGCCCGCGGAGGCGCACGCCCGAGCCCTCCTGCAGCGCATCACTCCCACCTGATCCCCCGCGAGTCGCGGTAGTCCCGAGCGCGAGTCGGCGGTATTTCCGTGAGCGAGCCGGGTGGTCCGGGGTCTTCGTGCGGATTCCGGAGGGGGTCTGCGGATCGAGGCTCGCCGAGAGCGGCGGGCTGATCGATGACCACGAGGCCCAGAATTCCTACGCGACGTTCATCCCAGGGTGGCTGGCCGCCATGCAGGAGGGCTATATCCCTATCCCTTTCCGCTATGTCTGGCGTGCGCTGATGATGTCGGCGACCTACGTGATGTCGGTGATCACAGTCCTCGCCCATCGCGGCGGGGCGGTCGACTGTTCGCCCGGCGCCGTGGGCCCCGACTACGAGGCGCGACCCGACCGCGTGTGGGGGATAACGCGGTGGCGAGGTGGAGAGTGCCGGCCGCCGCGAGCGGCCTGGCGCCGTTCGTCGAACCGCAGGTGTGCGTCGCCCGGATCCGATCCGAGGAGACGGATCCACCCCCGGCGCGGCAGCGGGCCACGACCGCGGGTGGTCGCTCGAGTGGTTAGCCGGCCCGACCCGCGACCGGCCGCTGCTCATCCCCGCACCTCCCGCCCCCGGCGCCGCCCCGGCCGGTCGAGGCCGGCAAGGACCGCGGCCGCCGGGGCCGGGGTGAGGTGCTCGCCGAACCCGACACGGCGCAGGCGCGCGGCCAGCGCCTCGTGCTCGACCCCGGCAATGTGCAGCCGTGTCGCCGCGACGCGGGCGCGCTCGGGCAGGCCGCCCAGAACGTCCAGGGCGTCCGTGTCCAGGTGGTCGACCCCCGACAGGTCGAGGATCACATGCGGCGCGCGGTGGAACTGCTGGCCCGT
>NZ_AUII01000002.1 GCF_000423625.1 Pseudonocardia asaccharolytica DSM 44247 = NBRC 16224 | reverse complement strand
TTGACGTACACCTGGTCTGCGACAACTACAGCACCCACAAGGCGCCCGTGGTCCGTGCCTGGCTGGAGCGCCATCCGCGCTTCCACCTGCACTTCACCCCGACCTACTCGTCCTGGCTCAACCAGGTCGAACGCTGGTTCGGGCTGCTGACCGACCAACGGCTCCGCCGCGGGGTCCACAAGAACCTCCAAGCCCTCGAACGCGACATCCGGGAGTGGATCCAGAGCTGGAACGACAACCCCCGGCCCTTCGCCTGGACCAAGACCGCGGACGAGATCCTCGAACGACTCGCCGCATATCTTGACCGGATTCCTGGCGCGACTCACTAGCCGAACGTGCCCGAACCCACGGCGGTGGCTGCGTCGACGGCCCGGTCGACACCCCCTGGAACACGCGCGATCTGACCACGGTCGATCCGGACGGCAACACCGTGGTGTTCACCGCCGGCCGACCGGCCGAGCACACCGACCCCGTCTTCACCCGCCGGATCCAGCAGCTGAACGAGGAGCAGGACATCACCCTCGGGCCCTGATCGCCGTGCTCCGCAGCGCTACCGGCACCTCTCGGCGCGTCCGGCGGCTTATCTACCCTGGCTGGCATGGCTCCCCCGACCACCGATCAGTTCGCCCGGCCCGGCCGCCGGCTGCGGCGCACGGGCTGAACGTGGTCGCCGAAGGCACCCCCGCCGACCGGTTCACCCGGCGGCTGCGCGGCGCGATACGTCGCGACGCCCGACGGCTGCTCGCCGCGGGCCCGCCGACGGTGCCGATGCTCACCGTCGGTCCGGAGGTCCCCGGCGACGCCCAGGTCCAGCAGGTGCTCGATCTGTGCATGCGCCTCGGCGAGGTCCTGCTGTCCAGCGGCGAGAGCGTCGACGAGGTCACCATGACGATGCTCCGGCTCGCCTCGGCCTGCGGCCTCTCGGCGGTGGCCGTGGACATCACGTTCACCTCGGTCACGATGTGCTGCCACCGCGGCATGACCGCCCCGCCGGTCACGTCCATGCGGCTGGTGCGCCACCGCTCGCTCGACCTCACCCGGCTGGCCGCCGCCCGCCGGATCGTCGTCGAGGTCGAGTCGGGCAGGCTCGACGTGCGCGGCGCCGCCAGGGAGCTCTCCGTGGTCACCGAGGCGCGGCACCCCTACCCGCGCTGGGTCGCGACCGTGGGCTGGGCCGGGTTGGCCGGGTCCATCGCGGTGCTGCTGGGCGGCGGCGCGCTCACCGCGGTCATCGCGTTCGTCGTCACCGCCGTCATCGACCGGACCGGACGGGTGCTCAACCGGTGGGGCCTGCCCGCGTTCTTCCAGCAGGTCGTCGGCGGCCTGCTCGCCACACTCGCGACGGTCGGGCTGCTGACGATCGGGGCCTTCCCGACGGGCACCGGACCCTCGCTCGTCATCGCGGCCGGAATCACGGTGCTGCTGTCCGGGCTGTCGGTCGTCGGCACCGTGCAGGACGCCGTCTTCGGCTTCTACGTCACATCGGCGGGCCGGGCCGCGGAGATCGCGGTGCTGTCCGCGGGCCTGCTGACCGGCGTCGTGATCGGGCTGAAGCTGGGCTTCCACGTCGGCGTGACACTCGAGGTCGCCGGCGCGCTGCGGGTCAGCCCCGGGCAGTTCAGCGCGTCGCTGTTCTCGGGGGCCGCCGCGGCGGCGGCGTTCGCGCTCGCGGGATACGCGCCGCTACGCATGCTGCCGGTCGCGGGCGGCGTGGGTGCGGCGGGATGGGGAACCTACGGCGGGTTGACCCAGTTCGCCGGGTTCGGCCCGGTGGCCGCAACCGGTGCCGCGGCGATCGTCGTCGGAGTCATCGCCGGGTTGCTGCACCGGCGCTTCCGGGTACCGACGGTCATGGTGACGCTCGCCGGGATCACCCCGCTGCTACCCGGGCTCACCGCCTACCGCGGCTTCTACGAGCTCGCGGTGGAGGGTCTGGCCGATGGGCTCGTCACGATCACCATCGCGATGGGTATCGGGCTCGCGCTGGCCTCGGGAGTCGCGCTGGGTGAGTTCGTGACCCGTCCGCGGGCCCGGTCCACCGTCGTCGTCCCCCCGCCGGACGGTGATCAGCAGTAGGCTCATTCGTCGGATCCGTGGCCCGAATGGACCAGGCCGCGGGACGAGGAGGATTCGTGGCTCTGCCAGGCGCCGAGTTCGTTGTGGTGGCCAACCGGCTACCGGTCGACCTGGAGAGGCTGCCGGACGGCAGCCAGCGGTGGAAACGCAGCCCGGGTGGGCTGGTGACCGCACTCGAACCGATGTTGCGCAGCCGCGACGGTGCCTGGGTGGGCTGGCCGGGTACACCGGACGTCGATGTCGAACCGCTCGTCGAGGACGGCCTGCAACTGCACCCGGTCCGGCTCTCGGCCACGGAGGTCGAGGAGTACTACGAGGGCTTCTCCAACGGCACCCTCTGGCCGCTGTACCACGACGTCGTCGCGCCGCCGGTGTTCCACCGGCACTGGTGGCAGGCCTACGTACGGGTCAACCAGCGCTTCGCCATGGCGACGGCGGAGGTGGCGGCCCCCGGGGCGACCATCTGGGTGCAGGACTACCAGCTGCAGCTGCTGCCTGCCGCGCTGCGCTCGCTGCGGCCGGATCTGCGGATCGGGTTCTTCCTGCACATCCCGTTTCCACCCACCGAGCTGTTCATGCAGCTCCCGTGGCGCCGGGAGATCGTCGATGGCCTGCTCGGTGCCGACCTCGTCGGCTTTCACACCCCGGGCGGCGCCCGGAACTTCCGCTGGCTGGCGACCAACCTCGCGAAAGCCAGACCGGGGCGCAGCCGCGACGAGATCACCGTCGACGATCGCCCGGTCCGGTTCGGCGCGTTCCCGATCTCCATCGACTCCGCCGCGCTCGACCAGCTCGCGCGCAGCGAGGCCGTGCAGCAACGCGCGGCGCAGATCCGCGCCGACCTGGGCGAGCCGAAGAAGGTCATTCTGGGGGTCGACCGGCTGGACTACACCAAGGGCATCGACGTGCGGTTGCTCGCCTTCCACGAGCTGCTCGCCGAGGGCCGGGTCAGCGCCGAGGACGCCGTGATGATCCAGCTCGCCACTCCCAGCCGCGAACGGGTGGAGCACTACCAGCGGATGCGCGACGACATCGAGCTGGCGGTCGGGCGGATCAACGGTGAGTTCGCGAGGGTCGGACATCCGGCCGTGCACTACCTCCACCAGTCACTGCCGCGCGAGGAGCTCGCTGCTTTCTTCGTCGCCGCCGACGTGATGCTCGTGACGCCGCTGCGCGACGGCATGAACCTCGTCGCGAAGGAGTACGTCGCCTGCCGGAGCAACATCAGCGGCGCGCTCGTGCTCTCCGAGTTCGCCGGCGCGGCCGCCGAGCTCACCCAGGCGTTCCTGGTCAACCCGCACGACGCCGACGGCGTCAAGAACGCCCTCTACGCGGCCCTCACCGCCCCGGTCGCCGAGCAGCGCAGGCGGATGCGGGCGCTGCGTCGCCAGGTGCTCACCCACGACGTCGACCGCTGGGCCCGGTCCTTCCTCTCCGCGCTCGGCATGCCGGAGATCCCGGCAGCGGAGGCCGGCAAATGACCGAGCGTCAGCTCGCTCCCGATCTCGACGCCGCGCTGCAGACGCTCGCCGCCACGCCCGAACTGCTCGTCGCGCTCGACTTCGACGGAGTGCTCGCCCCGATCGTCAGCCGGCCTTCGGCGGCCCGGCCGCTGCCGGAGAGCGTCCGCGCGATCGAGGGCCTCGCTGCGCTGCCGCACACCACGGTGGTGCTGGTCTCCGGTCGCGGGCTCGCCGATCTGGCCACCGTCTCGGGATTCACCGCGCCCGTGCAGATGGTCGGCAGCCACGGCGGAGAGTTCTCCGACAACCCCGACGGGTTCCTCGACGAGAACGAGAAGCGCCGCCGCGCCGAGCTGATCGACGAGCTGGCCCGGCTGGTAGACGGGGCCCCGGGCGTTGCGTTGGAGCACAAGCCCGCCGGGGTCGCGGTGCACGTGCGCAACGCCGACCCGGCGATCGGGGCCCGCGTGCTCTCCGCGGTGCGCTCCGGACCCGCGGCCCGCCCCGGCGTCCACCCCACCGAAGGCAAGGCCGTGATCGACCTCGCTGTGGTCGATGTGAGCAAGGGCGGCGCGATCGACGTGCTGCGCGAGCGGACCGGCGCAGGCGCGGTCCTCTTCGTCGGTGACGATGTCACCGACGAGGCCGCGTTCGCGCGGCTGCGGCCCGGGGACGTCGGGGTCAAGGTCGGCGACGGGAACACCGTGGCCCGGTACCGGGTGACCGAGCCACCGGACGTCGCGGTGGCGCTGGAGCGGTTGCGGCAGCTGCGGGCGCAGCGCTGAGCACCCGCCCCGGCTCACCATCCGGAGAAGAACCGCTGCAGGGCGCGCGGCGCCTTGCTCGTCGTACCCACCACCAGCTCGGTGGGCAACGTCACCTGACGCGGCCTGCTGCGCTCCCCGCGTCCGAGCAGCAGCTCGCCGGCGACCTGCCCCTTCTCCCGCACCGGCTGGCGGACGGTGGTGAGCCCGGCCCGCTCGGCATCGGGGACCCCGTCGAAACCGGTGATCGTCAGGTCCTCGGGGACGGCGAGGCCCCGCTGCACGGCATGGCGCAACGCACCCAGCGCGAGGATGTCCGAGGTGCACACCAGCGCCGTGACGTCCGGGTGCGCGGCCAGCAGCTCGGCGGCGGCGGCCGCTCCGGCGTCGACGGTGTGCTCGAAGCGCTCGTGCACCGGCACCCCGGCCCATTCCACCCCGACCTCGGCGAACCCGTCGCGCAGCCCCGCCAGCCTGGCCCGCTGCACCGGGTAGCTGGTCTCGGCCTGGCGAGCCTCGTCGGCGGGGCCGTCGTTGCGCTGTGCGGTCAACCGCATGCACAACACCCCGAACCGGCGATGGCCCAGCCCGGTGAGGTGCCGGGCCATGCCCAGCATCGCGGCGCGGTCGTCGACACCCACCCGGTCGACACCCTCGACGCCGACCGGCTGGTCGCACACCACGGTGGGCACGGGCCGCTGCAGCACGGCGAGGAAATGCGGATCGTCCTCGCGCACCGAGTAGACGACGAACCCGTCGACGCCGGCCTGGTGCACCGCGGTGACATCGGCGTGCTCGGGACTCACCGGAACCAGCAACAGGCCCTGCCCGGCCTGTTCGCAGGCCAGGGCGAGGCCCTCGAGAAAACCGGTGGCGACCGGATCTCGGAACGCGTAGGACAGGGCCTCGGTGAGCAGCAGGCCGACCGCACCGGCCCGGCGGGTGCGCAGCGAGCGCGCCACCGGATCCGGACCGGGGTAGCCCAGCCGGCGGGCGGCCTCCAGCACCCTGGCACGCAGCGGGGCGGACAGCTGGTCCGGCCGGTTGTAGGCGTTGGACACCGTGGTTCTGGACACGCCGAGTTCCGCGGCAAGCGAGGCCAACGTGGCCGGCCTGCGGGTATGCGACGCCCCGGACATTCCATGAACCTAACCGGGCGCTCCACGGGACGAAAGAGCCCCCCTCGGCACCGCGCATCGCGGCCGGATACCCGTTAGAGTGTATCGATAATGGTTATCAATCCAAATATGCGCATTCTCTGATACAGGAGTCCTCCTCATGTCTCTGCCCCTCCCGCGGCACCTTCGTGTCGGCACCGTCGCGGCCGGGCTCGCCGCTCTCGCCCTGGTCCTGACCGCCTGCGGGGGCGCGGGTGACGCCGGCGTCACCGCGGCGAGCGAGGGGACCGTCCGGGTCGTCGCCTCGACCAACGTCTACGGATCAATCGTCCGCGCGGTCGGCGGTGACCAGGTCACCGTCACCTCGATCATCAACAACCCGTCCGCCGACCCGCATTCGCACGAGGCCACCCCCGCCGAGGCGGCGAGCGTCGCGCAGGCGCAACTCGTCGTGCTCAACGGCGGCGGGTACGACGACTTCATGGCCAAGCTCGTCGAGTCCGCGGGCGGTGACCGGCCGGTGATCAACGCCGTCGAGGAGTCCGGACTCGAACCCGCAACCGCCGACGGTCACGATCATGCCGACGCTCACGACCACGGCGAGTTCAACGAGCACGTCTGGTACAGCCTGCCCGCGGTGGGCAAGGTCGCAAGCCGGATCGCCACCGAACTCGGAACCGTCGACTCGGCGCACGCCGCGGAGTTCACCGCCAACGCCGACACGTTCAACGCACAGGTCGCCGGGCTGCTCGACCGCACCAAGGCCATCGGCACCGCGCACCCCGGTGTGCGGGTGGCCGTCACCGAGCCGCTGCCGGGCTGGTTGCTGCACGACGCCGGGCTCACCGACGTGACCCCCGAGGAGTTCGCGCACGCCGTGGAGACCGACACCGACCCGCCCGCCGCCGTGGTGCAGCAGACCCTCGCGCTGTTCACCACCGATCCGGTGCGCGCGCTGCTGCTCAACGCCCAGACCCAGACCCCGACCACCGACCAGGTCAGGCAGGCCGCGACGACCGCGAACGTCCCCGTCGTCGAGATGACCGAGACGCTGCCCGAGGGCGTGACCGACTACGTGGGCTGGATGGGCGGGCAGATCGACGCGCTCACCCACGCCGTGGACCGGTCCTGACGAGCACCCGGACGAATGAGGTCGGACCATGGGAAGCGTGACCAGCCAGAGCGCCCAACCGGCCGACACCCGGCCGGTGGGCGCCGCGCCCGCCGCGGTGTCGCTGCGCGGCGCCCGGCTCAGCTTCGGCGCCCGCACCCTGTGGCACGATCTGGACCTCGATATCGCGCCCGGTGAGTTCGTCGCCGTGCTGGGGCCCAACGGCTCCGGCAAGACGACACTGCTCAAGGTGCTGCTCGGGATCCTGCCGCTCTCGGCCGGCGAGGTGCGCATCGCCGGACGGCCACCGCGATGCGGCAGCCCGGACATCGGCTACATCCCGCAGCAGAAGGCGCTCGAACCGGATCTCCCGCTGCGCGGTCGCGACCTCGTCGGGCTCGGCCTCGACGGGCACCGGCCCGGCCTCGGGCTGCGCTCCCGGCGGCAGCGCCGGGAGCGGGTCGAGGCCGCCCTCGCCGCCGTCGGCGGCACCGGCTACGGCGACGCTCCGGTCGGCCGGCTCTCCGGGGGCGAGCAGCAGCGGCTGCGGGTCGCCCAGGCCCTGGTCGGCGACCCCTCGGTGCTGCTGTGCGACGAGCCGCTGCTCTCGCTCGACCTGGCCCACCAGCGCACCGTCACCCGGCTCATCGACGAGCGACGGCGCGCCGCGTCGACCGCGGTCCTCTTCGTCACCCACGAGATCAACCCGGTGCTGGCGCTGGTGGACCGGGTGCTCTACCTCGTCGACGGCCGGTTCCGGATCGGCCGCACCGAGGAGGTGATGACCTCGGCCGTGCTCTCCGAGCTCTATCGATCCGAGATCGACGTGCTGCGGGTGCGCGACCGGCTCGTCGTGGTGGGCGCCGAGGACGGCTGCCATCCCGACCACGGCGACGTCGAACCCGTTGCCCACGAGGCGGTGTGCCATGAGTGAGGTCCTCGACCGGATCTTCAGCTTCGACGGGATCGGCGGGCTGCTCGGACTCCCGTTCGTACAGAACGCGTTGATCGCGTGCGCGGTGCTCGGGTTGGTGGCCGGGGCGCTCGCGCCGCTGATCGTCGCCCGCGGGATGGCGTTCGCCGTCCACGGCACCGCCGAGCTCGCCTTCACCGGCGGTGCCGCCGCCCTGCTCATCGGCGCCGGCGTCGGGATCGGTGCGGTCGCGGGCGCGGTCGTCGCGGGGTTCGTCTTCGGGCTGATGGGGCTGCGCCAGCGCGAGCGCGACTCCGTGATCGGCGTCGTGCTCGCGTTCGGGCTCGGCCTCGGCGTGCTGCTGCTCGCGCTCTACAGCGGCCGGGCCTCGAACAAGTTCGGGCTGCTGACCGGCTCGATCGTGTCGGTGGACTCGACGAACCTGGCCGTGCTCGGCGTGGTCGCGACGCTCGTCGTGCTGGTGCTGGCAGTCCTCTACCGGCCGCTGCTGTTCGCCAGCACCGACCCCGATGTGGCCGTCGCCCGTGGGGTGCCGGTGCGGCTGCTGTCGGTCGTCTTCGCGGTGCTCATCGGGCTCGCGACGGCGCTCGCGGTGCCGATCGTCGGCGCCGTCCTGGTGCTCTCGGTGATGATCGCGCCCGGCGCCGCCGCGGCACAGGTGACGGCCAACCCGCTGGCCGCCAGCCTGCTGGCGATCGCCATCGCGGAACTGGCGCTGCTCGGCGGCACGGTGCTGTCGCTGGCACCGGGTCTGCCGGTGTCGGGCTACGTGGCCGCGATCGCCTTCCTCTGCTACGTCGCGTGCCGGGTCCTCGGCCGGGTCCGCCTCCGAGCCTGATCCCCGGACCCGCCCGTCAGGCGCGCTGCCGGCGGCGGCGCGCGACCTCGGCGAGCACCACACCGGTGGCCACCGCCGCGTTCAGCGACTCCACCGGGCCCGCCATCGGGATCGACACGGTGACGTCGCAGGTCTCGCGGACCAGCCGGGAAAGACCCTTCCCCTCCGAGCCCACCACCAGCACCAGCGGATCGGCGGCGAGGTCGAACTCGTCGAGCGAGACCGTGCCGTCGGCGGCCAGCCCGGCGATCATCAGCCCCGCGGAGGCGTACTCGCGCAGCGTGCGGGTCAGGTTCGTCGCGCGCGCCACCGGAACCCTGGCGGCGGTCCCGGCGGAGGCACGCCAGGCAACCGCGGTCATCCCAGCGGCGCGGCGTTGCGGGACGACGACGCCGTGACCGCCGAACGCGCCCACCGAGCGCACGACGGCACCCAGGTTGCGCGGATCGGTCACCCCGTCGAGCGCCGCGATGAGCGCGGGCTGCCCCGAATCCACCGCGGCCTCCAACAGCTCGTCTGGATGCGCGTAGGCGTACGGCGGAACCTGCAACGCGACGCCCTGATGCAGCGCGCCGCCCGTGATCCGGTCCAGGTCGCCCCGCGGTACCTCGAGGATCGAGACACCGGCCTCGGCGGCGAGCTGCACCGCCTCGGCGATCCGCTCATCGGCCGCGGTGCCGACCGCGACGTGCAGCGCGGTCGCCGGCACCCCGGCCCGCAGGCATTCGACGACCGGGTTGCGGCCGAGCACGGTCTCCGGGGTGTCGCCGTCACCGGGGCGGCGGCGCGATCCGGCCACCTTGGCGCGCTCGTGCTGCGCCTTCGCGGCCTCCCGGGCGGCGCGACGGGCCGCCGGATGCCCGGGCCGCATCTCGGCCGGTGGGGTCGGGCCCTTGCCGCGCAGCCCCCGGCGGCGCTGACCCCCGGAGCCCACGACCGGACCCTTCTTGGTGCCTTCCTTGCGTAGGGCGCCGCGCCGTTTGGAGTTGCCGGCCATGTGCTAGTCCTCGCTCGTTGCGGGATGGAAGTCGCTGTGATCAGAGGTTCTTGAGGGACCAGGTCGGCCCGTCCGGACTGTCCTCGACGAGGATGCCCGCCGCGACCAGCCGATCCCGAAGCTCGTCGGCGGCCGCGAAGTCACGCGCCGCCCTGGCCTGCTGGCGTCGCGCCAGGATGTCCTCGACCAACGCCGAGAGCGCGCTCATCGCGGCGTCGTCGGTGCGGTCGAGGGTGGCCCACTGCGGTCCGAGCGGGTCGAGCCCGAGCACCCCGGTCATCGCCCGGGCCGACGCCGCAGCACCGGTCGCCGCCGCTCGGTCCCCGGCGTCCAGCGCGATGTTGCCCTCACGTACCGTGCCGTGGATCGCGGCCAGCGCGCCCGGCGTGCCGAGGTCGTCGTCCATCGCAGCGGTGAACTCCGCACACAGCATCCCGGGCTCGGGTGTCCCCTCCCGTTCCCGCACGCGGTGCACGAAGCCCTCGATGCGCCGGTAAGCCGCCACGGCCTCGGACAGCGCCGCATCGGAGTACTCGATCGCCGACCGGTAGTGCGGACCGACGAGGTAGTAGCGCAGCTCCACGCCGCGGACCCGGCGCAGCAACGCCTCGATGGACAGCGTATTGCCCAGGGACTTCGACATCTTCTCGCCGCCCATGGTCACCCAGGCGTTGTGCAGCCAGTAGCGGGCGAAGCCGTCACCCGCCGCATGCGACTGCGCCTGCTCGTTCTCGTGGTGCGGGAACACGAGGTCGAGCCCACCGCCGTGAATATCGAACTCCGGGCCGAGGTAGGCGGTCGCCATCGCCGAGCACTCGAGGTGCCAGCCCGGCCTGCCGCGGCCCCACGGCGTCGCCCAGGACGGCTCGCCGGGCTTCGCCGACTTCCACAGGGTGAAATCCACCGGATCGCGCTTGGCGCCGGCGTCGCCCTCGCCCTGCGCGACGTCGTCGACCTTCTGCCGCGACAGCGACCCGTACTCGGGCAGCGTGCGCACCGCGAAGTAGACGTCACCGCCCGCGGCATAGGCGTGCCCCCGATCGATGAGCCGCTCGATCAGCTCGATCATCTGCGGCACATGCCCGGTGGCGCGCGGCTCGATGGACGGCGGCAGGCAGCCCAGCGCGTCGTAGGCGGCGGAGAACGCCCGCTCGTGGGTGGCGGCCCACTCCCACCACGGCCTGCCCGCCTCGGCCGCCTTCCGCAGGATCTTGTCGTCGATGTCGGTGACATTTCGCACCAACGTCACGTCGAATCCCCGGTGGCCGAACCAGCGGCGGAGCACGTCGTAGTTGAGCCCGCTGCGGACGTGGCCGATATGCGGCAGGCCCTGGACGGTGGCGCCACAGACGTACATCGACACAGCCCCGCCCCGCAGCGGGACGAAGTCCCGCTGCTGTCTGGCCGCGGTGTCGAACAGGCGCACATTCACGTGTTCCAGACTACGGACACCCTGGTCAACCCGGTTCGCCGGCCCGGATCCGTTTCGTCCAAGACGACCGGGCCCGACGGCGCGATGCTGGGCGCATGACGGAGATTCGCTCGCTCTACCCCCGGCTCGTCGTCGACGGCGGCGACGCGGCCCTCGACTTCTACGCCGCCGCGCTGGGCGCGGAGATCACCGATCGCTACACCGCGGGCGGCCGGATCGTGCATGCGATGGTGCAGGTCGGGCCGGTGCGCTTCGCGGTCAAGGACGAGGGCGACGGCGACCCCGCCCCCACCGACGGCGGCCCCCCGGTGATCATCGCGCTGGAGGTCGACGACGCCGACGCGGTCGCCGAGCGGATGCTCGCGGCCGGCGCGCGGGTCGTGTTCCCGATCGACGACCACGACTACGGCGACCGCGGCGGCCGGCTCGCCGACCCGTTCGGCCACCACTGGATGATCGCCGCGCGCCGGGCTGACCTGACCCCGGACGAGATCCAGGCCCGGCTCGACGCGACGACCCGGTAACTAGGCGGCCGGCAGCAGCAGGGCGGTCGCGACCGCCGCGAGCCCGTCGCCGCGACCGGTCAGGCCGAGACCGTCGGTCGTCGTCCCGGACACCGCCACCGGACCGCCGACCGCCTCGGAGAGCACCCGCTGGGCCTCGTCGCGGCGCTTTCCGATCTTGGGAGCGTTGCCGATGACCTGGACCGCGGCGTTGCCGACCGTCCAGCCCTCCGCGGTGAGCAGCTGACGCACCTCGGCCAGCAGCGCCACCCCGCTCGCGCCCGCCCGCTCCGGACGGCCGGTGCCGAAGACCGCGCCGACGTCGCCGAGGCCGGCCGCGGAGAGCAGGGCGTCGCACAGCGCGTGCGCGGCGACGTCGCCGTCGGAGTGACCGGCGCAACCGTCGACACCCTCCCAGAACAGCCCTGCGACCCAGCACGGCCGGCCGGCCTCGACCGCGTGCACGTCGGTGCCGATGCCGACCCTCACCGAACCCCCTTCGCGACCAGCAACTCCGCCAGCCCCCGGTCCCACGCTGTTGTGATCTTGAAGGCCGACGGATGCCCGGGAACGGTGTACACGGGCTCGCCCAGCGCCTCGACCAGCCCCGCGTCATCGGTCGCCGCGGCACCGGCCGAGGCAGCAACCGCATGCGCCCGGCGAAGCAGCGCGAGGTCGAAACCCTGCGGGGTCTGGATCGCGCGCAGGGTCGACCGGTCGACCGTGACCTGCACCGTGCCAAGATCGTCAACCTGTTTGACCGTATCCGCGAGTGGCAGGACCGGGACCACCGCTCCATGCCCGGCGCGCACGGTTTCGACGACGGCCGCGGTCAGTCCCGGAGGCGCGAACGGACGCGCCGCGTCGTGCACCACGACGATCCCGTCGGGAACGTCATCGAGGGCGGCGAGCGCGCGCCGGACCGAGGCGGTCCGGTCCGCACCCCCGACGAGCACCTCGACCGGCCGGCCGTCGAGCACCGTTTGCGCGGCCTCCACCTGACCGGCCGGAACGGCGACCAGCACCCGGTCGATCACACCCGAAGCGATCAGCCCGTCGACGGCGTGCACCAGGATGGGAACGCCGTCGATCGTCACGAACGCCTTGGGGACTCC
The DNA here is from genome assembly GCF_000423625.1 of Pseudonocardia asaccharolytica DSM 44247 = NBRC 16224. Classification (GTDB taxonomy): domain Bacteria; phylum Actinomycetota; class Actinomycetes; order Mycobacteriales; family Pseudonocardiaceae; genus Pseudonocardia; species Pseudonocardia asaccharolytica. Next base: position 381,759 of record NZ_AUII01000002.1, on the reverse strand, counting down.
GGCCCCCAGGCGCTGCCCCGACCCGGCGGCGGGAGCGACGGCGATGACGCTCATGTCGAACTCGGGGCGGGACGGGTAGCTCGGGAATCAGGCCGTGGCCGTGGCGAGCACTTCGTCGAGCAGGACCTCGGCGCGCTCCTCGTCGGTCCCTTCCGCCAGCGCGAGCTCGCTGACCAGGATCTGCCGGGCCTTGGCCAGCATGCGCTTCTCACCGGCGGACAGACCGCGGTCCTTCTCGCGCCGCCACAGATCGCGAACGACCTCGGCGACCTTGTTCACATCACCCGAAGCGAGCTTTTCCAGATTCGCCTTGTAGCGGCGCGACCAGTTGGTCGGCTCCTCGGTGTGCGGGGCCCGCAGCACCTCGAAGACCCGATCCAGCCCCTCCTGGCCCACAACATCACGGACGCCGACGACCTCGGCGTTGTCAGCGGGTACTCGCACCGTGAGATCGCCCTGCGCGACCTTGAGGACGAGATATTTGCGCTCCTCGCCCTTGATCGTGCGGGTCTCGATGGCCTCGATGAGCGCGGCACCGTGGTGCGGGTAGACAACGGTCTCTCCGACCTTGAAAACCATGTGTCCTCTGCCCCTTTCGATGCATCCAGGTTAACACGGCCGGTGAACAGCCGCGCCTCGGCTCGGCTCGTCGTCGCAGGTCAGGGGGTTGACAGCAGGCATGAAACGTGCGTCGGAGGAGGACGTCGCCGAGCGCCCACGGGAACCGCGTGTCGGGCCCGTGACCGGCGCGGTTACGCTTCCGCCTGGTCACCCCGCGAAACGGGACGACCACCCGCGACACCGCACCCCGCCGCAGGGGTGGCGACGGCAGGAAGGATGTCCGACCCGTGAGCCGCACCGAGCGCTTCCGCCCGACCCGATTCACCCTCGTCATCGGTGCCATGATCGGAGCGCTGGCGCTGACCGGATGCGGCGCGGGACAGATCTCGCAGACCGCCGAGCAGACCGCCGCGGTCAGCGGCGCGAACGTCACCGCGGGCGATATCGCGGTGCGCAACGCCATGATCACCTTCCCGAGCGGGGTCAAGCCCGAGCGCGTGATCTACCCGAGCGGCGGCTCGGCGCCCGTCACGGTCGTCATCGCCAACTCGTCCGACATCCCCGACAAGCTGCTGTCGGCGAGCAGTCCGATCGCGAGCTCGGTGCAGCTGGCCGGGGAGACGACAGTCCCCGGGGAGCAGACCCTCGTCTCGGGTGGCGACGGAACGAAGCTGTCGAACTCGCGGCAGCTCGAGATCACCCTCGAAGGGCTCACCGGCGACATCCGTCCGGGCCTGACGTACCCGCTCGTGCTGGTCTTCGAACGGGCCGGCGCCATCACCGTCGACCTGCCGGTCGACTCCTCGGAGGCGGCGCGCCGGACCGAGGGCAGCGGCGGTGGAGGCAGCCACTGACCGGACGCACCCGCCCCGCACGCACTGGGTATCGCTGCGCCGAGTGCGGGCACCAGGTCGCCCAGTGGGTAGGGCGCTGCCCCTCTTGCCAGGCCTGGGGCACGCTCGAACAGCACGCCACCCCGGCCGCCCGGTCGAAGCGGGTCGCGGCGGGCGCACCGAGCGCCCCGGCCCGGCCGATCGCCGAGGTCGAACTCGACTCCGCCAGAGCCCGCCGGACCGGCGTCGACGAGCTCGATCGGGTGCTCGGTGGCGGACTGGTCCCCGGCTCGGTGGTGCTGCTGGCCGGAGAGCCGGGCGTCGGCAAGTCGACCCTGCTGCTCGACGTGGCCGCCAAGGCCGCGGCGCGAGGCCCGGTGCTGTATGTCACCGGTGAGGAATCGGCCGGGCAGGTGCGGCTGCGCGCCGAGCGCACCGCCGCCGTCCATGACCGGCTGTACCTGGCGGCGGAGTCCGATCTGGGGGCGATCGTCGGACATCTGGGACTGCTGCGCCCCGACCTGTTGATCGTCGACTCGATCCAGACCATGTCCACCGCCGAGGCGGACGGCAATGTCGGCGGGGTCACCCAGGTCCGCGCGGTCACCGTCGCGCTCACGGCGCTGGCGAAGGAGCGCGGGCTGCCGGTGATCCTGGTCGGGCACGTCACCAAGGACGGCTCCATCGCCGGTCCGCGGGTGCTCGAACACCTCGTCGACGTCGTGTTGTCGTTCGAGGGCGACAGACACTCGACCCTGCGCATGGTGCGCGGGGTGAAGAACCGCTTCGGCCCGGCCGACGAGGTGGGCTGCTTCGAGCTGCGCGACGAGGGCATCGTCGGGCTCGCCGACCCCTCCGGGCTGTTCCTGGCCCGCTTCGGCGCCACCCGCGACGCGGTCGTCCCCGGAACCGCGGTCACCGTCGTCATGGACGGGCGCCGCCCCTTGCTGGCCGAGGTGCAGGCGCTGGTCGCGGGCGAGAACATCCCTAGCCCGCGGCGCGCGGTCAGCGGCCTGGACAGCTCCCGGGTCGCCATGCTCCTGGCGGTGTTGGAGCGGCGGGTGGGGATCAAGCTGTACGACGCGGAGGTCTACACCGCGACCGTCGGCGGGATGCGGGTGCTGGAGCCCGCCGCCGATCTGGCCCTCGCCCTCGCCGTGGTGTCGGCCAAACGCGATGTGGCGCTACCCCCCGATCTGGTCGCGCTCGGCGAGATCGGGCTGGCGGGCGAGGTACGTCAGGTGAACGGGATCGGGCGCAGGCTCGCCGAGGCCGCCCGGCTCGGCTTCACCCGGGCGCTGGTACCGCTAGGCAGCGACGTGAAGCCGATGGGCATGCGGATCCAGGAGGTGGCCGACCTTTCCCATGTCGTGCAGGGGCTGCGCGCCGACTGACCACTCCGGGGCGATGCGGGGCGCCCTCCCCGGACGATCGTCGACGGCGATGGCACGATCATCAGCCGTGGCGCCGCCGGTACCTCCGCTGACCGATCTCGTCCTGCCCTGGTTCGACGCCCAGGCACGAGACCTTCCGTGGCGCAGGGCCGAGACCACGCCGTGGGGCGTCATGGTCAGTGAGTTCATGCTCCAGCAGACCCCGGTGGCCCGCGTCGAGCCGGTCTGGACCCGCTGGATGGCCGAATGGCCGCTGCCGTCCTCGCTCGCCGCCGCACCGCGCGCCGAGGTGCTGCGCGCCTGGGGGAAGCTCGGCTACCCGCGCCGAGCGCTGCGGCTGCACGAGGCGGCGCGGGTGATCGCCACCGAGCACGACGACGTCGTCCCGTCCGATGTGGACGTGCTCGAGTCGCTGCCCGGAGTGGGCAGCTACACCGCACGGGCGGTGGCCGCGTTCGCCTACCGGCGGCGCTGCCCGGTCGTCGACACGAACGTCCGGCGGGTCGTCGCCCGCGCCGTACACGGCCGCGGCGACGCGGGCCCCGTCAGAGCCAGAGCCGACCTGGCCGACGTCGAGGCGCTGCTACCCGCCGACGAGGCGACCGCTGCGCGGCTCTCCGCCGCGCTGATGGAGCTCGGGGCCGTGGTCTGTACCGCGCGCAACCCGCGCTGCGAGCTCTGCCCGGCGCGCCGGACATGCGCCTGGCAGGCCGCCGGGCGTCCCGCCTACACCGGGCCGCGGCGGCCACCGCAGGGCTATGCCGGCACCGATCGACAGGTCCGCGGCAAGCTCCTCGACGTGCTGCGCGAAGCCCCGGCACCGGTCGAGAAGGTCGTCCTGGACGCCGTCTGGTCCAATGCCGCCCAGCGTGACCGCTGCCTGGACTCGCTGCTCGTCGACGGGCTGGCCGAACAGCTCGCCGACGGCCGCTTCAGCCTGGGCTGCACCCCCGTGAGCGGCGAGTGATGCCCCAGCACGACACAACGCTCACGAGGCGATGAGCCACAGCGTGCGGTTCCGTCTCGACGACGACGCGGCCGCCGAGCTCACCGCGCTGCGCGCGCGGCTGCGCGCCGCGGGGATCGCGGTGCCCACCGACCGCCCGGCCGTCACGTTCGCCGCGGCCGCCGCGATCCCGCCCGCTGCCCGCGCCGCGCTCGCCGACGAGCTCCGGGTACTGGCCCTGCCCGCGCTGTGGCTGGCCATCCTCGGAACGATCGCGGGGCGCGACGACGAGCTCGTGCTCGCCGCGATCGTCGACGCCGAGCTGCTGGCCGTCCACGCCGCGGTCCATGACGCGCTGACCGGAAGGGTGCGCGCCCCGGCCGCCGCCTATCTGCCCGGGGCCTGGCTTCCGCACTGCACGCTGTCGCACGAGCGGCCGGCCGCGGCGTTCGCGCTGCTGCACCCGTTCCCGCCGGTACGGGCCGGAGTCATCGGCGTTGAGCTGGTCGACACGCGGACCGGTGCGGCAGAGCCGATAGCCTGGACCCGTGGCAGTCGTGAAGATCAACGCTATCGAGGTCCCTGAGGGCGCCGGCCCGGAGTTGGAGCAGCGCTTCGCCAACCGGCTCCATGCCGTGGACGGCCAGAAGGGCTTCATCTCCTTCGAGCTGTTGCGGCCGGTCAAGGGCGAGGAGCGGTATTTCGTGGTGACGCACTGGGAGTCCGAGGAGGACTTCCAGGCCTGGCTGAACGGACCGGCCATGCAGGCACACTCCGGTGAGCGCGCCCGGCCGGTGGCGTCGGGGTCCTCGCTCCTGGAGTTCGAGGTCGTGCAGTCCTCGACCGCATCGGGCTCCTGAGCGAGCTCGACCGCGCCGCCGGGTTGCTGCGCGGCGCCGACGCGCTGCTGATCTGCGCGGGCGCCGGCATGGGTGTCGACTCGGGATTGCCGGACTTTCGCGGTCCCGAGGGCTTCTGGCGCGCCTACCCGCCGTACCGGGCGCTGGGCCTGCGGTTCGAGGAGCTGGCCGATCCGGTGCATTTCGCCGATGATCCCGAGCTGGCCTGGGGCTTCTACGGCCACCGCCTCGGGCTCTATCGCTCGACGGTGCCGCACGAGGGCTTCGGGGTGTTGCGGGCGTGGGCGCGGCGGCCGGTGCGGGTGTTCACCTCGAACGTCGACGGCCAGTTCCAGCGCGCCGGGTTCGCCGACGACGTGGTCGCCGAATGCCACGGGTCGATCCACCACCTGCAGTGTCTCACCGGCTGCGGACAGCAGGTGTGGCCCGCCGACGGCGCCTCGGTGCAGGTCGACCCGATGACCATGCGGGCGGCCGCACCGCTGCCCTCCTGCCCGGCCTGCGGCGGCCTGGCCAGGCCGAACATCCTCATGTTCGGCGACTGGTCCTGGGATCCCGCCCGCACGCAGCCGCAACTCGACGCGCACACCGGCTGGCTGCGATCGCTGCGCGCCGAGGGCCGCCGGCTCGCCGTGGTCGAGATCGGCGCGGGCACCGCCGTGCCCACGGTCCGCAGGCAGGCCGAGCTCGCCTCCGCGTCGTCGGGCGCGCTCGTCCGGATCAATGTGCGGGAGCCGGCCGTCCGCCACGGCCGAGGCGTCGGGATCGCCGCCCCGGCGGCTGCGACGCTGCTCGCCCTCGACGAGCACCTCCGGGGACCGGCCGGCCGCGGATAGCACGGCGCCGAGGTCGGCGAGACGTCGCGAATACCCCGACTCGCCCGCACAATTACCCCGACTCGCGCGCGTCGATACCGCGACTCGCGGGGAGGGGGAGGAACGATGTCCGTCACCGATGAGCTGCTCGCCAACAACGCCCGTTACGCCGAGTCCTTCTTCGGTCCGCTGCCGATGCCGCCCAGCAGGCACATCGCCGTCGTGGCGTGCATGGACGCTCGGCTGGACGTCTACCGGATGCTCGGCCTGGGGGAGGGCGAGGGGCACGTCATCCGCAACGCGGGCGGCGTCGTCACCGACGACGCGATTCGCTCGCTGACCATCAGCCAGCGGTTGCTCGGCACGACCGAGATCATCCTGATCCACCACACCGACTGCGGCATGCTGACCTTCACCGACGACGAGTTCCGGCGCTCGATCCAGGACGAGACCGGAATCAAGCCGGGGTGGGCGCCCGAGTCATTCCCGGACCCTGTCGCCGATGTCCGCCAGTCCATCGCCCGGATCAAGGCGAGCCCGTTCCTGTGGCACCGGGACTCGGTCCGCGGGTTCGTCTTCGACGTCGCGACGGGGAAGCTGAACGAGGTCAGCTGAGGAGGCGGGTGTGGCGATGCCGCCATCGCGGTCATCACCACACCCGCCCGCGTCAGTTGCGGAGCAACCGGGAGCGAATCAGGAATCGGACGCCCTCGGGTGCCTCGACCGAGAACCCACTGCCCCGGCCGGGCACGACATCGACCGTGAGATGGGTGTGCTTCCAGTACTCGAACTGCGCCGCCGACATCCAGAACGGAACCGGATCGATGCCCTCCACCTCGAGGTCGCCGAGATGGACGTCGGAGTCACCGGTCCGGAACTCCCCCGCCGGGTAGCACATCGGCGAGCTTCCGTCACAGCACCCCCCGGACTGATGGAACATCAGCGGGCCGTGCACCGCGGTCAGCTTCCGCAGCAGCTCGGCGGCCGCCGGTGTCAGCGCGACCCGCTCGGCCATCAGAAGAAGCCCTGCGCGTCCGGCGAGTAGCTGACCATCAGGTTCTTCGTGTTCTGGTAGTGGTCCAGCATCATCTTGTGGTTCTCGCGCCCGATTCCGGACTGCTTGTAGCCGCCGAACGCGGCGTGCGCCGGGTAGGTGTGGTAGTTGTTCACGAACACCCGGCCCGCCTGAATCTCCCGCCCCGCCCGGTAGGTGATGTTGCCGTCGCGCGACCACACGGCGGCGGCCAGCCCGTAGAGCGTGTCGTTGGCGATCTTCATGGCGTCGTCGTAGTCGGCGAAGCGGGTCACCGACACCACCGGGCCGAAGATCTCCTCCTGGAAGATCCGCATCGAGTTGTCACCCTCGAAGACCGTCGGCTGCATGTAGTAGCCGCCGGACAGCTCGCCCCCGAGGTCGGCGCGCTCGCCGCCGGTGAGGATCCGCGCACCCTCCTGCCGGCCGATGTCGATGTAGGAGAGGATCTTCTCGAGCTGGTCGTTGGACGCCTGGGCCCCGATCATCGTCTCGGTGTCGAGCGGGTGCCCCTGCTTGATCTGCTCGGTGCGCTTGACGGCCTGGGCGAGGAAGTCGTCGTAGATCCCGCCCTGGATCAGCGCCCGCGACGGGCAGGTGCAGACCTCGCCCTGGTTGAGGGCGAACATCGCGAAGCCCTCGAGCGCCTTGTCGTAGAAGGCGTCCTGCTGGGCGGCGACGTCGTCGAAGAAGATGTTCGGGCTCTTGCCGCCCAGTTCGAGGGTGACCGGGATCAGGTTCTCGCTGGCGTACTGCATGATCAGCCTGCCGGTGGTGGTCTCCCCGGTGAAGGCGATCTTGCGGATGCGCTTGTTCTGCGCGAGCGGCTTGCCCGCCTCCACGCCGAACCCGTTGACGACGTTGAGCACGCCGGCCGGGAGCAGGTCCGCGACCAGTTCCAGCAGCACATGGATCGACGCCGGGGTTTGCTCGGCGGGCTTGAGCACGATCGCGTTGCCCGCGGCGAGCGCCGGGGCGAGCTTCCAGATCGCCATGAGGATCGGGAAGTTCCAGGGGATGATCTGGCCGACGACACCGAGCGGCTCGTGGAAGTGGTAGGCGACCGTGTTGTCGTCGATCTGCGAGATGCCGCCCTCCTGCGCGCGGATCGCGCCCGCGAAGTAGCGCAGGTGGTCGATCGCGAGCGGGATGTCGGCAGCCAGGGTCTCCCGGCAGGCCTTGCCGTTCTCCCAGCTCTCCGCGATGGCGATCTTCTCGAGGTTCGCCTCGATGCGGTCGGCCATCTTGTTGAGGATGTTGGCCCGCTCGGTGGCCGATGTCCTCCCCCAGTCCGGGGCCGCGGCGTGCGCGGCGTCGAGGGCGGCCTCGACGTCCTCGGCCGTGCCCCGGGCGACCTCGGTGAACGTCTGTCCGGTGACCGGGGTCGAGTTTTCGAAGTACTGCCCCCGCTTCGGCGCGACGTACTCGCCGCCGATGAAGTGGTCGTAGCGGGACCGGAACGAGACGACGCTGCCGGCGTCGCCCGGGGCCGCATACCTGGCCATCGTGCATCCTTCCCTCGTCGATGTGGGTGAGGGGGGACACTAGAGATGCGGGGGTTGCAGCGGCGTTGCACCGCAGCTGCGAACCTATCCGAATAGGGAGTTCGCAGAAGCTGATCATGTTCAGGCTTGCCTTACTACCACGGACGAACCAGGATGGAGTTCCGCCGTCCGCCTGACGTGCAGTGAGGGATATGACAAGCGATCCGGTCGAACGCACCCGGCTGCTGGCCCGAATCCGGGACGCGGTACTGAGCGGCGATGAGACCCCGGCCGTGCCGCGGTCGATCGTGTCCGAGTCCTGGCAGCGTTCGCTTGCCGCACGTGTCGATCCGGAGCGGGACGAGCCGCCGCTGGTCTACCGGTATCGCGAGGTCGAGGAGGTGCGCAGCCACCACCCGCTCGCCCCCGTCCTGCCGCTGCTGCGCGACACCCTGCTCGGCATCGCCGACGAGGCCATGCACATGATGATCGTGACCGACGTGCAGGGGCATATCCTCTGGCGGGAAGGTCACCGCGACGTCCTGCGGCGCGCCGAGCAGGTCGGGATCGTCGAGGGCACCCGGTGGAGCGAGGACTGCATCGGCACCAACGCAATGGGCACGGCGCTCGCCGCCGACAGCGCGGTACAGATCCACTCCGCCGAGCATCTCGTGCGCACCTACCACAGGTGGACCTGCGCGGCCGCACCGCTCCACGACCCCGAGTCCGGGGAGCTGATCGGCGCCGTCGACGTCACCGGGCCGTTGCAGACCTTCCATCCGACGACCTTCGCGCTGGTCATCGCGGCGGCCCGGCTGACCGAGAACCATCTGGCCGCCCGGCTCGCCGTCCGCGACGAGGAGTTGCGGCAACGGAACATGCCGCATCTCGTCGCGCTGCGCGGGGAACCGGGCGCGTTGCTCAGCCCGCAGGGCCGGGTCCTTGCCACGCAGCCCGCCGGGTGGTTGCCCGAGCGGGTCACGCTGCCGCGCGGGGGTGAGCGGGTTCGGCTCTCCGACCACGAGGAAGGGCTGCTCGAACCCCTTGCCGAGGGCTGGCTGCTGCGTGTGCAGCGGCCGGGCACCCGCGCCCTCCCGTCGCTGACGCTGCCGTTTCTCGGAGCCGCGCGGCCCACCGCGCGGCTCGACGGCCGCCGCGTGCAGCTGACCCAGCGACACGCCGAGCTGCTCACCGTGCTCGCCCTGCACCCGGAGGGTCGCACCGCCGACGAGCTGGCCGCCGACCTCTACGGGGACGCCGGCAAGGCCGTCACGGTGCGGGCGGAGATGCACCGGCTGCGGGTCGCGCTCGTGGCCAGCGTGATCCGCACCCAGCCCTACCGGCTGCACACCCGCGTCGAGGCCGATTTCGTGCGCGTCCGGACCGCGCTCACCGCTGGCCGGCGGCGGGAGGCCGCGGAGCTCTATCGCGGTCCGCTGCTGCCGTCCTCCGAGGCGCCCGCGGTGCGCGAGGAGCGGGAACAGCTTGCCGCCGCGATCCGCAACGCGGTGCTGCACCAGGGCGACGCCACCGAGATGTGGGCGCTGGCGCGAACCCCGGACGGCGCGGCCGACGCGGAGCTGGCCGGACAGCTGCTGCGGGTCCTTCCGGCGGCCGACCCGCGCCGCGCCGTGCTCACCGCCCGCACCACCACCCTCCTCCCCTAGCCCCTCCCCGCGAGTCGGTGACACCACGGCGTCACCGTCCCCACCACAACCTGATCCGCATGTTGACGACGACGCCGCGTTCCCTCGCCCGCCCGGATGGCCGGCGGGTCGCGATCTACGACCTGACCCCGCATGCACCGGCAGACGCTCCGGTCGTGTTGCTCTGTCACCCCGCGCCGGGGAGCGGGAGATTCGACCCCGACCCGACGGCGACGGCGCACGCCGCGGTCGGTCAGGCGCACCTCGTCCCTCCCCGGTGACACCGACCGCGGAAACGCGGGGGATGCACAAGGGCCGGCCCGGACGGTGTCCGGACCGGCCCTTGGCGTGAGTGGTCTACTCCTCACCACCACCCGCGGCCATGTCGACCGGCGGGGCGTCGGGGACGGTGACGGCCGGGCGCGGCTCACCGCGGAAGGTGAAATGCGCCTTGTCGTCGGCGGCCCGGGAGCCCTCGGGGGCGTCCGGGTCGATGCCCTCGACGTCGACGATGACGATCTGACCCGGCTCGACCTCGCCGAACAGGATCTTCTCCGAGAGCTGGTCCTCGATCTCGCGCTGGATGGTCCGCCGCAGCGGTCGGGCACCCAGCACGGGGTCGAAGCCGCGGCGGGCGAGCAGGCCCTTCGCGGCCGGGGTCAGCTCGATGGACATGCCCTTGTTGGCCAGCGCCGCCTCGACCCGAGTGATCATCAGGTCGACCATCTTGATGATCTGCCCCTCGGTGAGCTGGTGGAAGACGATGATGTCGTCGATGCGGTTGAGGAACTCCGGCCGGAAGTGCTTCTTCAGCTCGTCGTTGACCTTGTTCTTCATCCGCTCGTAGTTCGACGCCTCGTCGTTGCTCTGGGCGAACCCGAGGCCGACGGCCTTCGAGATGTCCTGGGTACCGAGGTTCGAGGTGAAGATGATGACGGTGTTCTTGAAGTCCACCGTCCGCCCCTGGCCGTCGGTCAGCCGACCGTCCTCCAGCACCTGCAGGAGGGTGTTGTAGACCTCCTGGTGGGCCTTCTCGATCTCGTCGAACAGCACGACCGAGAACGGCTTGCGCCGCACCTTCTCGGTGAGCTGACCACCCTCCTCGTAGCCGACGTATCCGGGAGGAGCACCGAACAGTCGCGACGCGGTGTAGCGGTCGTGGAACTCGCCCATGTCGATCTGGATGAGGGCGTCGTCCTCGCCGAACAGGAAGTTCGCCAGCGCCTTGGACAGCTCGGTCTTACCGACACCGGACGGGCCGGCGAAGATGAACGAGCCGGACGGGCGCTTCGGGTCCTTCAGCCCGGCCCGGGTGCGACGGATCGCCTGCGAGACCGCCTTGACGGCGTCCTCCTGGCCGATGATCCGCTTGTGCAGCTCCTCCTCCATGCGGAGCAGCCGCGTGGTCTCCTCCTCGGTGAGCTTGAACACCGGGATGCCGGTCCAGTTGGCGAGCACCTCGGCGATCTGTTCGTCATCGACCTCCGCGACGACGTCCAGGTCACCGGACTTCCACTGCTTCTCCCGCTCGCTCTTCTGCGCGAGCAGCTGCTTCTCCTGGTCACGCAGGTGCGCGGCCCGTTCGAAGTCCTGCGCGTCGATCGCGGACTCCTTGTCGCGGCGCACCGCGGCGATCCGCTCATCGAACTCGCGCAGGTCCGGCGGCGCGGTCATCCGGCGGATCCGCATCCGCGCACCGGCCTCGTCGATCAGGTCGATCGCCTTGTCCGGCAGGTAGCGGTCGCTGATGTACCGGTCGGCCAGGGTGGCCGCAGCGACCAGCGCCGGATCGGTGATCGTGACGCGGTGGTGGGCCTCGTACCGGTCGCGCAGACCCTTGAGGATCTCGATGGTGTGGGTGACGCTCGGCTCACCGACCTGGATCGGCTGGAAGCGGCGCTCCAGAGCCGCGTCCTTCTCGACGTACTTGCGGTACTCGTCGAGCGTGGTGGCACCGATCGTCTGGAGCTCGCCGCGGGCGAGCATCGGCTTCAGGATCGACGCGGCGTCGATCGCGCCCTCGGCGGCACCCGCACCCACCAGGGTGTGGAGCTCGTCGATGAACAGGATGATGTCGCCGCGCGTGCGGATCTCCTTGAGCACCTTCTTCAGGCGCTCCTCGAAGTCACCGCGGTAGCGCGAGCCGGCGACCAGTGAACCCAGGTCGAGCGTGTAGAGCTGCTTGTCCTTGAGCGTCTCGGGCACCTCGCCCTTGACGATCCCCTGGGCGAGACCCTCGACCACGGCGGTCTTGCCGACGCCGGGCTCGCCGATCAGCACAGGGTTGTTCTTGGTCCGCCGGGACAGGACCTGCATGACCCGCTCGATCTCCTTGGCCCGGCCGATGACCGGGTCCAGCTTGCCCTCGCGGGCCTGCTGGGTGAGATTGCGGCCGAACTGGTCGAGCACCAGCGACGAGGACGGGGTGCCCTCGCCGCGGCCCGTCGAGGCCTCGGCGGGCTCCTTGCCCTGGTAGCCGGACAGGAGCTGGAGCACCTGCTGGCGCACCCGGTTGAGGTCGGCACCCAGCTTGACCAGCACCTGCGCCGCGACGCCCTCGCCCTCGCGGATCAGGCCGAGCAGAATGTGCTCGGTGCCGATGTAGTTGTGGCCGAGCTGCAGCGCCTCACGCAACGAGAGCTCGAGGACCTTCTTCGCCCGCGGTGTGAACGGGATGTGGCCCGAGGGGGCCTGCTGCCCCTGACCGATGATCTCCTCGACCTGCTGGCGGACGCCCTCCAGGGCGATCCCGAGCGACTCGAGCGCCTTGGCTGCCACACCCTCGCCCTCGTGGATCAGGCCAAGGAGGATGTGCTCGGTGCCGATGTAGTTGTGGTTGAGCATCCGGGCCTCTTCTTGGGCCAGGACGACAACCCGCCTCGCTCGGTCGGTAAACCTCTCGAACATGTGCACTCCTTGCCTGCTGCGCCCTCGTGCGGCGCGCGCTGCACCGCGGACGCCCCATACCACTGTATCGGGCGAGCGGCCTCTACCGCCTCCAGTGCGCGCGCTCGGCGCACACGGTAGAAGTCAACACGGTCCCACGCCTTGGGATTCCCGGCGAGCCCCCAGAAATGGTTCGGGGCCGATTCAGCCGGCCGTCATCGGTTCCGGTGCCGCTCGCTCGACGGGCTTGTCCTGGCAAAGCCCGTCCTCGTCGCGGCCGAGGCGCCAGTATCCGGAGATCGACAGCGCGTCACGGGGGATGCCGCGCTCGGCGAGCAGATGCCTGCGCAGTTGCTTGACCGCACCCGCCTCGCCGTGCACGAACGCGTGCACGTCACCCGGCCGGAACGGCAGCGCGGCCACGGCGTCCGGGAGCCGCTCGGGGCGGTGTAGCCAGGTGATGCGCGCGTCACCCGGCGAGCTCAGGTCCTGGTGCTCCTGCGGGCCGTCGACCTGGAGGATCGCCGACACCGGGACGCCGGCGGGGATCCGTTCGAGTGCCGCGGCGATGGCGGGTAGCGCGGCCTCGTCCCCCACCAGCAGGTGCCAGTCCGCGTCGGCCCGCGGGGCGTAGGCCCCGCCGGGGCCCAGCAGGCGCAGCCGGTCGCCGGGTCGCGCCGTCGCGGCCCATGGACCGGCCAGCCCGCTGTCGCCGTGGTGGACGAAGTCGATGGTCATGGTGCCCGCGGCGCGGTCGATAGCGCGGACGGTGTAGGTGCGGGTGCGTGGCCACTGCGACCGCGAGAACGTGCGGCGAACGAGATCGAGATCGAGCGGGTCGGGATAGGCGACCCCCGGCCGCGGGAAGATGATCTTTATGTGGCGGTCGGTGTAGTCCGTGTCGGGAAAGTCCGCCAGATCCGCCCCACCCGCGACGACGCGGATCATGCGCGGGCTGAGCCACTCCGTCCGCACGACCCGCAGGCTGGTGAGTCTGCGACCCATCGCCCCCTCCTTGCCGGCGCGAGCCCCAGCCTAGGCGGAGCAGACGCCGCGGGGCCCGCCGGGTTGAGCCGGCAGGCCCCGCGGAGCGCGCCCCGCACTCAGTTCTCCTGGTGATACGCCTCCAGCACCTCGGCCGGGATCCGGCCACGGTCGGAGACCTTCATCCCGCGCTTGCGCGCCCAGTCGCGAATCGCCTGGTTCTGCTCGCGGTCGATCGAGGGGCGACGGTTCGCGCCACTCGACGCACTGCCCGACGATCCGCGGCGCCGCAGCCCGGAACGGCGAGCGGCCGCGACATACGCCGCGAGTGCATCTCGCAGTTTTCCGGCATTGCCCTTCGACAGGTCGATCTCATAGTTCTTGCCATCGATCCCGAACTCGACGGTCTCCTCGGCGGGCTCGCCGTCCAGATCGTCGATGAGCCTGATCTCGCGGATCTGCGCCACCGCCGCAGCCCTCCATGCTCGAATAGTCAGTAACGACACGCGGCGAGGCCGCGAATTGAAGCGTATCTCTATTGCATCGGCGCTGTCGAGGCAACCCCCCGATCCGCCGGGAACGAATTGGCCCGAGGATCGGAGGGGACCTGGATCACTCCGGTCGCACCAGCGGGAAGAGAATCGTCTCGCGGATCCCGAGCCCGGTCAGGACCATGAGGAGGCGATCGATCCCCATTCCCATACCTCCGGTAGGGGGCATTCCGTACTCCATAGCACGCAAGAAGTCCTCGTCGAGCTGCATCGCCTCGGCATCGCCCGCCGCCGCCAGCAAGGACTGCGCGTTCAGCCGCTCCCGCTGCACCACCGGATCGACGAGCTCGGAATACGCCGTGGCTAGTTCGGTGCCGAAGACGATGAGGTCCCAGGCCTCGGCCAGCCGCGGGTCGCTGCGGTGCTGCCTGGTCAAGGGGCGCACCTCGACCGGGTAGTCCCGCACGAAGGTCGGCTTGATGAGGGTGTGTTCGACGAGCTTCTCGAAGAGTTCCAGTATGATCTCGCCGGCCGACCATGAATCCTTCAGCTCCACGTCATGTACCGCGGCAAGCTTCCGCAGACTTTCCGCGGGGGTCTCCACGCTCACGGCCTCGCCGACCGCTTCCGAGACCGCCTCGTGCAGCGTGACGGAACGCCATGGGCCGGCCAAGTCATGTTCGGACCCGTCCGCGTGACGAACAACGGTGGATCCGAACACAGCGTGTGCGCTGGCCAGCACCAACTGCTGGGTCAACTCGGCCATGTCGTCGTAGGTGGCGTAGGCCTGGTAGGCCTCCAGCATCGCAAACTCGGGCGAATGGGTCGAGTCGATACCCTCGTTGCGGAACACCCGGTTGAGCTCGAAGACACGCTCGATCCCGCCGACCACGGAACGCTTCAGGAACAGTTCCGGGGCGATCCGCAGGTACAGATCCGTATCGAGTGCATTCGACCGCGTGACGAACGGACGCGCCGTAGCGCCGCCGTGGAGCAGCTGCAGCATCGGGGTCTCGACCTCGATGAAACCGCGTTCGTCGAGGGCGTTGCGCAGGGTGCGCAGGACCCTGGCGCGGGACCGGACCATGTCCCGGGCCTGCGGCCGCACGATGAGGTCGGCATAGCGTTGCCGGACCCGGGTCTCCTCGGACAGTTCGCGATGGGCCACCGGCAGCGGCCGGATGGCCTTGGACACCATCTGCCAGCGGTCGGCCGATACCGACAGCTCGCCCCGCCGGGAGGTGATCACCTCACCGTGCACGAGGACGTGGTCGCCGAGATCGACCATCAACTTCCAGCGGGCCAGCTCGTCGCCACCCACGTTCGCCAGGCTCAGCATGGCCTGCAGCTCGGTGCCGTCGCCCTCGCGCAGCGTCGCGAAACAGAGCTTGCCCGTGTTGCGCAGGAAGATGACCCGGCCCACGACGGCGACCTGCTCGCCCGTTGCCGTGTCCACCGGCAGATCCGGATGGGCTTGGCGAACCTCACGGAGCGCATGCGTGCGATGCACCTCGACGGGATAGGCCTCGGCGCCCGATTCGAGCAGCTCGGCCCGCTTGGCCCGGCGCACCCGGATCTGCTCGGGAAGGGCCTCGTCGCCGGGATGCTCGTTGGTCACACCGACCAAGGTTAGCGACGTGGCCCAGGCCCTTCCGCGCCGGGACGGCCGTCGGCCTATCGGGCGACCCGGCCGGAGACCCGCGCCGCCGGTACGGGGTTCGCACCGTTTCTGACCGCAGCGCCGCCGATGTTGCGCAGGTACGTCAGCCGCAGCCCGATCAGGGTGAGATCGGGAACGAACTGGGTGATTGTCGACGACTCGCCCTCCATCAGCGGGGCGAGCCCGCCGGTCGCCAGCACCGTCACCGGCCCCGCCTTCGGCCCGAGCTCGTCGAGGATGCGGCCCACCAGGCCGTCGACCTGTCCGGCGAAGCCGTAGAGCACCCCGGACTGCAGGCATTCGACCGTGTTCTTGCCGATCACGGAGCGCGGCCGGACGAGCTCGACGGTTCGCAGCGCCGCCGCCCGGGTGGCCAGTGCCTCCAGCGAGATCTCGATTCCCGGCGCGAGCGCACCGCCGAGGAACTCACCGCGCCCGGAGACGACGTCGATATTGGTCGAGGTGCCGAAATCGACCACGATGCACGCGGTGCCGAACAGTCGGTGCGCCGCGAGCGTGTTGACGACCCGGTCGGCCCCGACCTCACGCGGGTTGTCGACGAGCAGCGGCACGCCGGTGCGCACCCCCGGCCCGACGACGACCGCGGGTATCCGCGAGCCACCCCGGTCGAGCAGCAGCCGCAGCTCACGCAGCAGCGCCGGCACCGTGGACAACGCCGCGATGCCCGTGACGTGGGCGGCATGCTCGCCGAGCAGCCCGCGGATCGCGACCTCCAGCTCGTCGGCGGTCATCCGGGAGTCGGTGCGCATCCGCCAGTCGTGTACCAGCTCCGGCCGGACCACGTCGCCGGGAACGTCCGGGTAGAGCCCCAGCGCGATCTGGGTGTTGCCGACGTCGATGCACAGCAGCATGGCTACGGGACGAGCTCGACCGAAGGCGGCCTGGTGATCGCCCCGGACCGCAGGCCGGAGCCCGCCGGGGCGTGCGCCGGGTCGGTGCCGAGTTCGACGATCCGGTTGTGCTCGTCGACGAACACCACCTGGGGGTCGTACGCCCGCAGCTCGGCCTCGTCCATCATCGCGTAGGAGATGAGGATGACCAGGTCACCGGGGTGGACGAGATGTGCGGCCGCCCCGTTGATACCGATTACGCCGCTGCCGCGTGGACCGGGGATCACATAGGTCTCCAGCCGGGCCCCGTTGGTGATGTCGACGATCGCGACCTGCTCGCCCTCCAGCAGGTCCGCGGCCTCCATCAGGTCGAGGTCGACGGTGACCGAGCCGACGTAGTGCAGGTCCGCCTGCGTCACGGTCGCGCGGTGGATCTTGGACTTCATCATCGTGCGGAACATGCATTCTCCCCGCTACAGCTGGACCGGGACGTTGTCGATGAGGCGGGTGCCGCCCAGCCGGGCGGCCGCCAGTAGCCGGGCGCGGCCGGAGGCCGGTGTCGGCCCGAGCTCCGGATCGCGAAGCTCGAGGTACTCCACCTGCAGCGCGGGCTCGGTCGCCAGCACCGCCCGGGCCCGTTCGAGGACGGCGTCGGCGCCGCGGGCGCTCACCGACGCACCCTCGGTGAGCGCGCGGGCCAGCGTCGCGGCCCTGGCCCGATGGTCGGGTGAGAGGTAGGCGTTGCGCGACGAGAGCGCGAGCCCGTCCGGCTCGCGGACGGTCGGCACACCGACCACGGCGAGGGGGAAGTCCAGGTCGTGCGCCATCTTCCGGATCAGGACGAGCTGCTGGTAGTCCTTCTCGCCGAACAGCGCGACATCCGGGCCGACGATGTGGAACAGCTTGGCCACGACGGTCAGCACGCCCGCGAAGTGACCAGGGCGGACGGCGCCCTCGAGCTCGTCGGCCAGCGCGTTGGCGACCACCCTGGTATCCGAGCCGGGTGGGTACATGTGCTCCACCCCGGGGGTGAAGACCAGCTCGACGCCCTCCTCGCGGCAGGCTTCCAGGTCGTCCTCGAGCGGGCGCGGATAGCGCTCCAGATCCTCGTCCGGCCCGAACTGCAGAGGGTTGACGAAGATCGACACGGCCGTGACGACCGCGCCCGGCACGCGGCGCGCGTGCCGGATCAGCTCGCGGTGGCCCTCGTGCAGGGCACCCATCGTCGGCACCAGCACGATCTTGCGTCCCGCCCCGCGCAGCGCCCTGGTCACCGCCGTCAGCTGGGCGGGTTCGCGGTGGGTGGTCAGCTGGCCGGCGCGGTAGCCCCCGGCGGCCGGGGCGGTGATCATCGGTCCTCCCGTAGGGTGGTGAGCACGTCGGAGGCGGCGTGCGCGGGCAGCAGGCCGGCGGCCTCGGCGCGGTGCGCGGTCCGCGCGGCCAGCACCCGGTAGGTTTCGGCGAGATCCGGGTCCCGGGCACCGAGCTCGCGCAGATGCAGGCGCACGGTGCCGCTGTCGCCGCGGGCGACCGGCCCGGTGAGCGCGCGGTCGCCGTGCCGCAGGGCGTTGTCCAGGGCCGCCGACAGCAGCGGCCCGATCAGCCGTTCCGCGGGCCGGATGCCGGCCTGCTCCAGCGCGTCGGCGCAGTCGCGCACGAGCGTGACCAGATGGTTCGCGCCGTGGGCGAGGGCGGCGTGGTAAAGGGGACGGACGGCCGCAGGCACCCGCACCGGTTCCGCGTTCATCTCGACGACGAGCGCCTCCCCCACGCTCCATGCCGCCTCGTCATCGGCCGCGGCGGTGACGCTGACGCAGCACGAGGCGAGCCGCTCGACGTCCTCGGAGCGGCCGGTGAACGTCATGACCGGATGCAGGGCCAGCGGCAGCACGCCGTACTCGACCGCCGGATCCAGCACCGCGACACCGTGCGCGCCCGAAGTGTGCACGACGATCTGGCCGGGACGGAAGCAGCCGGCCGCGGCGAGCCCGCGGACCAGGCCGGGCAACACGTCGTCCGGGACCGCGAGCAGCGCGAGATCGGCCCGCTGCACGACCTCGTCGGGGGGCAGCAGCGCGACACCGGGCAGCAGGGTCTGCGCGCGGTGGACCGAAGCCCGGGACACGCCCGAGACGGCCACGACATGGTGTCCGGCGGCCGCCAACGCCGCCCCCACGACGGATCCGACACGGCCGGCGGAGACCACTCCGACGGCCAGCCGAGCAGGCCGGCCTGCACTCATCCCGCGCTCCTTGCTCGTTCCAGTCCCTGCCGGGGTACCAGACGAGGTGTCGACGAATCGCTAGCGACGCGGAGGAAAGATTAAAACGCGGCAGGGGGCCTCGGCGACGGCCCGTGATGGGGTTCACCCAGCGGTCGGGCGGCCGCCGCCACCGCCCGGCGGGCGGTATCCGGGGGGCGGACCGTACCCCGCGCGGTATCCGGCCTGCGAGGGCGGGGCCCAGCCGGGGGGAGGCTGTTGCCGGCGCCACGCCGCGGCGAGCGCGTCGGGCATCCCGATCGCCCGTGCCCGCGCCCGGAACAGCTCGGCGAGCATCTCGTCGTGCCGCCGGCGGGCGTCCCCGCGCACCGTGCCGCGGGAGATCCGGCGGCGCAGGAAGGCGAGCTCGGTGACGGCGGCCTGGTAGTCGGCGACGGCCGCGGCGGCGGCCCGCCCGGAGCGCTGGCGGACGGCGGCCCGCCAACCGCGGCGGCCGGCGAGACTCGCCAGCAGCGGCATCTCGCTCGGTGCGATCCACCCGGACTGGACGAACCCGGGCAGCTGCTGCGCCACGACCCGCTGCTCGTGGCGCCGCTGCCACAGCACCAGCGTGATCACCGCGAGGAACAGCGGCACCATGACGAAGCCGTAGACGCCGACGAAGGCAGCCCCGTCGCCGAGGATCGCCGCGCCGTTCCAGAGCCCGTGCAGCACGACGGCGACGAGGTAGCCCGCGACCACCGCCAGGACCCGCACCACCGCGCTACGGCTGGTCGCGGCGATACCCGCGCCGATCCCGGTCATCGCGGTGAACAGGGGATGCGCGAACGGCGAGAACACCCCGCGCAGCAGCAGCACGGCGAGCACCCCGCCGCTCTGCCCGATCACCCCGTCCTCGGCGAACGCCCGCCCGATGTAGAGGATGTTCTCGGTGAAGGCGAACCCGGTCGCGACCAGGCCCGCGTACACGACGCCGTCGACGATGCCGTCGAACTCACGGCGCCGGAACACCAGGAGCCCCACCAGGAACAGACCCTTGAGCCCCTCCTCGACGAACGGTGCGATGATCGCGCCCCCGACGACGTCGGCCCTACCCCGGCCGAGCAGCTGATCGGCCGCGTACATGGCGCTGCTGTTGATCAACAGAGCGGACAGCGCGGCGAACCCCGCGCCCCACAGGAACGCCACCAGCAGCAACCGGGGCGGTTCGGGCTCCCAGCGATCGATCCACAGGAAGGTCGCCACTACGGGCCCGACCGGCAGCAATGCGCACAGCGCACCGGCAATGACCGCCCCGGGCCCGACCTGCGAGCCGACGATGCCGACCACCGCCAACCCGCAGATGCCGAGCACGACGAGGCCGGCGACGGGGGCCAGCACGCCGCGACGCCGCCGGGTGCGGGCGGGCATCGGGATCGACTGGGCCATATGCGGGAGCCTACGGGCGGTCACCGCCGCGCGGCTCGGGTCATGGTTCCGCGGACGAATCGTCGTCCGGGGTGCGACAGCAGTGCTCCAGCCACAGCGCGCCACCGACGAGGCCGAGCGAGCACGCCAGCCCGACGCCGGCCGCCACCGCATCGCCGGCCGCGGCCGAGATCTCGCCGCTCATCGGCAGCACGTAGGCCAGCAGGCCCGCCCACAGCCCGGCGACGAGCGCTCCGCCCCGGGCAGACGCCTGCGCCACCAGCACCGCTCGCGCGGCGACCAGCGGCTGCACCGGTCTGCTCCCCGGACGGCGCTGGATCCGGGCGCGCAGCAGGTTGCCCGCAATCACCTCGGCGAGGCCGAGCACGCCCAGGGTGGCCCCGGCCGGAACCGGGAACGCCGGAAGCGAACCGTAGGTCATCCGCACGAGCAGATGCCCGATCACCGCCGCCACCGCCGCCATGGCGAGCAGATCGCGGATCCGGGTCGGCTTCATCGTGCGGGCGTCAGCGACAGCTCGTCGCGGCGGCGCATGGTCCCGACGTCGCCGGCCGGGAGCGTGTCGAGCAGCTCCCGTACCGGGCCGTGGCCGGGCAGCACCGCGGCGGGCTCGATATCGAGCCAGGGGACGAGGACCGTCGCCCGCTGCGGTGTGCCGGGATGGGGCAGCAGCAGTTCCGGGTCGTCGCTGACCACGCCGTCCACGGTCACGACGTCGACGTCGAGGGTGCGGGGACCCCAGTGGACGGTTCGGACCCGCCCCGCCGCCTGCTCCAGCCGCTGCCCGCGACGCAACCAGCCCCAGGCGCCGGTGTCCGGATCGTCGACGATGACCACGGCGTTGAGAAAGTCACCCTGCGCGACCCCGCCCCACGGTGCGGTCTCGTAGACCGGGGAGACCGCGACGAGGACGCCGGCCAGGTCGTCGACGACCGAGCGGAGATGCCCGAACCGGTCGCCGAGGTTGGAGCCGAGGCTCAGCACGGCGCGGCTCATCCCGACTCGCTCGCGGAAATACCCCGACTCGCGGGGGCGCGGGTGCGGGACACCACCACCGCGACGTCGGTGAACTGCAGCGGGATCGGCGCCTGCGGCTTGTGGATCGTGACCTCGACGGCGCTCAGCCGTTCATCGGCGAGCACCGCGTCGGCCACCCGGCCGGCGACGGTCTCGATGAGCTTGCACGGCGGGCCCCCGACGATCTCGGCAGCCCGGCGGGCGAGCTCGCCGTAGTCGAGGGTGTCGGCGAGATCGTCGGACGCCGCCGCGGCGCGCAGGTCGAGCCAGACCCTGACGTCGACGAGGAAGTCCTGACCGTCGCGGCGCTCATGGTCGAAGACACCGTGGTGACCGCGCACCTTCAGCCCCGTCAGCACGATGCGGTCGGTCATCGGCCGCCCCGCGACGCGACGCTGCGATCAGGCGCGGCCCCGAACCGCCACGCGGTGGTCACCGCAGCCGCGTCCCGGGAGGAGCCGACGTCATGCACCCGCACCCCCCAGGCCCCCGCGTTCGCCGCCAGCGCGGTGATCACCGCAGTGGCGACCTCGCGGCCGTCCGGTGGGCGGACGGTGCCGTCCTCCGTGGCGAGCAGGTCGCCGAGGAAGCGCTTGCGCGAGGCCCCGACGAGCACCGGGAAACCCAGCGCCACCAGCACGTCGAGCCTGCGCAACAACGCCCAGTTGTGCTCGCCGGTCTTGGCGAAACCGAGCCCGGGGTCGATGACGATCCGCGCCGGGTCGACCCCGGCCAGCACCGCGGCATCGGCCCTGGCGACCAGTTCGGCCCGTACCTCGCCGACGACGTCGGCGTAGCGGGCCAGCTCGTGCATCCGGTCGCTGTGCCCGCGCCAGTGCATGAGAACCCACGGCAGCCCGGCGTCGGCGAGGACCGCGGCCATCCGGGGATCGGCCAGCCCGCCGGAGACGTCGTTGACCACCGTGGCCCCGGCCTCGATCGCGGCCTGCGCCACCTCGGCGCGGGTGGTGTCGACGCTCACCCGGACGCCCTCGGCGACCAGGTCCCGGATCACCGGGACGACGCGGTCGCATTCGACCTGTGCGGACACCCGGTGCGCGCCGGGCCGGGTCGACTCGCCGCCCACGTCGACGAGGTCGGCGCCGGCATCGCGCATCCGGACCCCGTGGCCGACGGCGTCGTCGCGGTCGAGGTAGCGGCCGCCGTCGGAGAACGAGTCCGGCGTGACGTTCAGGATCCCCATGACCGCGCACCGACCCGGACGGGGCAGGCCCTGTCTCACGGCCACCGGTCAGCCGCCCCGGATCAGCGCCAACGCCTCGGCCCGAGACGACGGCGAGGTCTGGAAGAGTCCGCGGACCGCCGATGTCGTCGTGCGCGCACCGGGCTTGTTGATGCCGCGAATCGCCATACAGAGATGTTCGGCGTCGATGACCACGATCACCCCGCGAGGCTCGAGCTTGCGCACGATCGCGTCGGCGATCTGCCCGGTCAGCCGTTCCTGCACCTGTGGGCGGCGCGCGTAGTTCTCGACCACCCGCGCGATCTTGGAAAGCCCGGTGACCCGCCCGCTCTTGTTCGGGATGTACCCGACGTGCGCGAAGCCGTGGAAGGGGACCAGATGATGTTCGCAGGTCGAGAACAGCGGGATCTCCCTGACCAGGATGAGCTCCTGGTGGTCCTCGTCGAAGGTCTTGTCCAGCACCGAGTCCGCGTCGACGTAGAGGCCCGCGAAGATCTCCTCGTAGGCCCGCGCGACCCGGGCCGGGGTCTCGCGCAGGCCCTCGCGGTCCGGATCCTCCCCCAACGCGACCAGCAGTTCCCGGACGGCCGCCTCCGCACGCGGGCGATCGACGCGCCGGCGACCATTCACCCCGGCCGGGACCGGGGTGAAATCGCCGGAGACGTTCGCGCTCAGTTCCCGCCGCCCTGGTTCGGGCCCGGGGGGTCGGCCGGCTCGGCGTCGCCGTCGCGCTCCGGCCCGCCCCGCGGGGGCCGCGTGGGATCGGGTTGCCCCTGCTGGTGCCCGCCCTGCCAGTGCGGCGGCGGCCACGGCTGGCCTCCCGGGGTCGTCGCGGGGCGCCAGTCCGGCGGGGCCCCGTAGTTCGGCGGCACGGAGGTGGGCTGGTCGGGCCGCGACCCCTGCTGCCCCGGCGGGGTGCCCCAGCCCGGCCCGTACGGGGCGCCGGGGAACGGCGGGGGTGGGAACGGCGGGGCCTGCTGGCCCGGCCCGGTCGGGTAGCCCCCGTTCGGGCCCGGCACGGGCACGCCGTACCCGCCGCCGGGGTAGGACCCGACCGGGGCCGGCTCGCGGGCGGGTTCGGTGTCCGGCGGCCAGGGTTCGCCGCGCTCGCGGGCCCGCTCGGCCGGGGTGAGGATCGGCGGCTTCTCGGAGGGAGTGCGCCCGCCGAAATCGTTGAACGCGGTGATCCGCGGCCGCTTCTCGACCCGATCGAAGATCCGCTCCAGGTCCTTTCGGGAGAGCGTCTCCTTCTCCAGGAGCTCGAGGACCAGGTCGTCGAGAACGTCGCGGTAGGTGTTGAGGATGTCCCACGCCTCGGTGTGCGCCACCTCGATGAGCGCGCGCACCTCCTCGTCGATCTCGTGCGCGACCTCGAGCGAGTAGTCGGCCTGCGCCCCCATCGACCGGCCGAGGAACGGATCGCCCTGCTCTCGGCCGTAGCGCACCGCGCCGAGCCGGGCACTCATCCCGTACTCGGTCACCATCGCCTTGGCGATCTTGGTGGCCTGGTCGATATCGGACGACGCGCCGGTGGTCGGCTCGTGGAAGACGAGCTCCTCGGCGCTGCGCCCGCCCATCGCGAAGACCAGCCGCGCGATCATCTCCGAGCGCGTCATCAGGCCCTTGTCGTCCTCGGGGACGACCAGCGCGTGCCCGCCGGTGCGGCCGCGCGGCAGGATCGTGAGCTTGTAGACCGGTTCGAGATCGGGCATCGCCCACGCCGCGAGCGCATGTCCGCCCTCGTGGTAGGCCGTGATCTTCTTCTCTTCCTCAGAGATGATCTTGCTCTTGCGCCGGGGCCCTCCGATGACCCGGTCGACCGACTCCTCCAGCGCGGCCCCCGTGATCACCGTCCCGTGCTCCCGGGCGGTGAGCAACGCGGCCTCGTTGATGACGTTGGCCAGATCGGCACCGGACATCCCGACGGTGCGCTTGGCCAGCCCGTCGAAGTCGACGTCGTTCGCGAACGGCTTGCCCTTGGCGTGCACGTTGAGAATCGCGCGTCGGCCCGCCAGATCGGGGGCGCTCACCGGGATCTGCCGGTCGAACCGGCCGGGGCGCAGCAGCGCGGGGTCGAGGATGTCGGGCCGGTTGGTGGCCGCGATGAGGATGATCCCGCCCCGCGGGTCGAACCCGTCCATCTCCACGAGCAGCTGGTTGAGCGTCTGCTCGCGCTCGTCGTGACCGCCACCGAGGCCGGCGCCGCGCTGGCGTCCGACCGCGTCGATCTCGTCGACGAAGATGATGCAGGGCGCATTCTGTTTCGCCTGTTCGAACAGGTCGCGCACCCGGGAGGCGCCGACACCGACGAACATCTCGACGAAATCGGAGCCGGAGATCGTGTAGAACGGCACGCCCGCCTCGCCGGCGACGGCCCTGGCGAGCAGCGTCTTGCCGGTGCCGGGCGGACCGTAGAGCAGCACGCCCTTCGGGATCTTCGCGCCGAGCGCCTGGTAGCGGGCGGGGTTCTGCAGGAAGTCCTTGATCTCGTGCAGCTCCTCGACGGCCTCGTCGGCTCCCGCCACATCCGCGAAGGTCGACTTCGGCATGTCCTTGGACAGCTGCTTGGCCTTCGACTTGCCGAAGGACATCACCCGGTTCCCGCCGCCCTGGGCGTTGTTCATCATCCAGAACAGGATGAGCAGCACCAGCCCCAGCGGGATCAGGTAGATGAGCATCGTGACCAGGAAGGAGTCCTGGCGCACGGCGGTGTTGAACTCGGGGTTGCTGGTCGCGTTCTGCAGCGAGGTGAAGATCTGGCCCGAGGCCTGGGCCGGGTACTGCGTGATGATCTGGGTGGAGCCCTCGACCGGGGTGTTCAGGGTCAGCCGGAGCCGCTGCTCCTTGTCCTCGACGAGGGCCTTGTTGACATTGCCGTCGGCGATCTGGGCCAATGCCGTGGACGTCGGGACCTGCGTGTATCCGCGGGTGTCGTCGAACAGCGCACTGAACGTGAAATAAATCAGGATCGCGGCGAGGATCCAGATCAGCGGGTTGCGGAGCAGGCGCTTGCGGTCCATGCAGCTTCGGCCTGGCGGCCTTCACCCTCCCTGGCGAGTATCTCCGGCAGCGACCCACCGCGGATGCGCCAAGCCGGCCCCGAGTCAGCCAGGATAGCGGCCTCGCGGCGGACCTGCGTCACCGCTGGCGGCGGACGAACACTGGCGACCACCGAGGTGGACGTTCGTCTGCATAACGAGCGAGCCGTCCGCGGTGTTCCCCGAGGTGGCCGCCGCACCGCCGCGGCGCCCGCAGACCCGGCCGCGACACCATCGGGGACATGGTCCACCCTTCTTCACCTGAAGCGGGATATCCCACAGGCGATGTTGGTCGTTGACGAAGCGAGGCGGGAGCGGTTCCCGCCCACGGTGGCGGGGGAGCACATGGGTCTGAGGTCCGGAGTCCGGCTGCGCGGAATGGCGGTCGCGGCCGCCACCGTCGGCGTCGTGGCCGCGGGAGCGCTGACGCTGCCGGCCACGGCGACAGCGGATCCCGCGATCTCCCCGCAGGCACAGGTCGGCGCGTCGCCGTGGGCGCCCGCCGGCGGCGCCGCGATCCACCCGGGGGTGCAGACCACCACCGCGGGCGGCGGGACCTGCACCAGCAACTTCGTCTTCACCAGCGGCGACCGGACGTTCATCGGCCAGGCGGCACATTGCGCGGGCACCGGCCAGGCGACCGAGACCAACGGCTGCGACTCGGCGTCGATGCCGCTGGGCACCGAGGTCGAGATCGCGGGCGCGAGCGTGCGAGGCACCCTCGCCTACAGCTCGTGGCTGACGATGCAGGACCGCCAGGAGACCGATCCCGACATCTGCGCGTTCAACGACTTCGCGCTGGTGGAGATCGACCCTGCCGATGCGCCGAACGTCAACCCTTCGGTCCCGTTCTTCGGCGGCCCGACGGGCCTCGACGTGGACGGTCTGCCCGTGGGCACCCGGGTCTACTCGTACGGCAACTCGCCGCTGCGCGCCGGCGTCAGCGCGCTCGGCCCGAAGGCGGGCATCAGCGCGGGCGACGTCGGAGGCGGCTTCGGGCACGAGGTCTACACGGTGAGCCCCGGCGTCCCTGGCGACTCCGGCAGCGCGTTCCTCGACGACCATGGTCGCGCCGTCGGCGTCCTCTCGACGCTCAACCTCGCGCCGCTGCCGCTGAGCAACGGGCTCGCCGACGTCAGCCGCGCGCTCGCCTACGCCAACGAGTACGGCGGCGTCGGCTACGTGCGGCTGGTCGAAGGCACCGAGCCGTTCACCCCGCTGCCGCTGCCCGTCCCGGCCCCCGGCCTTCCGGTCGCCGGCTGATCCAGGCACTCAGGCGTAGACGGCCGGAGCGAGCGTGCCGATGAACGGAAGGTCGCGGTAGCGCTCGCCATAGTCCAGCCCGTAACCGACGACGAACTCGTTCGGGATGTCGAACCCGACATACTTCACCGGCAGCTCGACCTTGACGGCATCGGGCTTGCGCAGCAGCGCGCATACCTCCAGCGAGGCGGGGTTGCGCGTCTCCAGGTTCTTCAACAGCCACGACAGCGTGAGCCCCGAGTCGATGATGTCCTCGACGATGAGCACGTGTCGGCCCGAGATGTCCCGGTCGAGGTCCTTGAGGATCCGGACCACCCCCGACGACGACGTGGACGACCCGTACGAGCTCACCGCCATGAACTCGAGCTGGACCGGCACCGGCAACGCGCGGGCGAGGTCCGTCATGAACATCACAGCGCCCTTGAGCACACCGACCAACAGCAGGTCGGAGTCGAAACCGAACCCGTCGCGGTCAACCGTGTAGTCGCGCCCGATGAGCTCGGCCAGCTCGGCGGTCTTGTCCCGAATCTGCTGCTCGGTGACCAGGACGGACGCGATGTCCCCGTCGTACAAGGGGCGGCCTCCTCAACACGGGGCCCGCAGGCCCGGCGATCAGTACGGGCGACCGACCGTCGGTCCCCGCCCGACCTCAACCGCCCGGCGGCGCCTCGGTCCGGCGCACCAGAAGCGTGCCATCTCGGCGAACCAGCTCCAAACCGCCGGGGATCGCGACCCCGCCCTGCCCGCGCCAGCGGCCCACGAGATCATCCGCGGAACGCAGGTGCCCGTCGGTGAGCTCCTTCGCGCCCGCGTCGAGCAGCCAGTCCCGCAGCACCCGCCGCCGGACCGCGGGCGGCACGGGGGCAAGGTCGGCGGATCGCAGGCCACCCCCCGGCGCGGCCGCGTCACTCGCCGCGGCGCGGACCCGCGCGGCCCAGCCCTCGAGCGCCTCGCCGTCCTCCTGCAGTTGACCGGCCGTGCGGGCGAGCGCCTCGGCCACGCCGCCCGCGAGCACCTCCTCCAGCAGCGGCAGCACCTCGTGACGCAGCCGGACCCGGGTGAACCGCGGGTCGATGTTGTGCGGATCGTCCCAGACCGGCAGGCCGAGGCTTCGGCAGGCGGCGCGGGTGACGGCACGGCGCACCCCGAGCAGCGGCCGTGCCCATGGCGGATCCCAGGGCCGCATCCCGGCGATCGAGCGCGGCCCAGAGCCCCGGCCGAGACCGAGCAGCACGGTCTCGGCCTGGTCGTCCAAGGTGTGGCCGAGCAGCACGGGCGAGTCGGGATGCGGGCGCGCCGCCGCGAGCGCGGCATACCGGGCCCGGCGAGCGGCGGCCTCGACCCCGCCCGGCCCCTCGACCGTGACGGTTCGGACCGCCGAGGGAATTCCGCGGCCGGACAGCAGCGCCGCCAGTTCGGCGGACCGCTCCGCCGATCCGGCCTGCAGCCCGTGGTCGATGATCACGGCCCGCACCCGGCCGGGGTGCAGTGCCCGGACCGCGAAGGCCAGCGTCAGCGAATCGGCCCCGCCCGAGCAGGCGACGACCGGCGGCGCCGCCCTGGCCGCGGCGGGCAGCGCGGCGAGGCCCCGGCGCACCGCGAGCCGCACCGCGGTCAGCGCAGGGTCCGGCCGCCGGCTCATGCGCCGAGGTTACGAGGACGCCCGCCGCGAGCCCTCCTCGCGTCATGGCTCCATACCGTCGCCCCAAGCCCACCCCCAGCGCATTATGGGGCCATGACGCTGTGACAGGCCGGGCCTCCCGGGGCGCTAGACCACGCGGCGAAGCCAGGCCGCCGGATCGGCCAGCTCGGCGCGGGTGGGGAGCGTCTCAGGCGACTCCCACACCCGGTTGAAACCGTCCATCCCGATGGCGAGCACGACGTAGCTGGTGAACGCGGAGCCCAGCGCGTACTGCTTGACCTTCGCCTCCACGCCGAGCAGCGCGCGCAGGATCCGGTCGAGCAGCCCGCCGCCCCGGCGGCGAATGGTGAATCGTTCCCGGATCGTCGCGACGCTGGGCACCACCTCGGGGCCGACGGCATCCATCACGTGGTCGGCGTGGCCCTCCAGCAGGGTGGTGAGCGCGAGCAGCCGGTCGAGCACGGCGCGCTGCTCGGGGCCCTGCAGCAGCTCGACCATGACCAGCGCATCCCCACGGGACTCCTTCAGGCTGCGCAGCGCCTCGGGCATCCGGTTGAGCAGGCCGCCGGCACCGCTGTCGGCGATCGAGAGGAACCGTCCGATCTCGGCGGCGAAGAAGTCGCGCAACCACGGGACGGCGGTGAACTGGAGCCGGTGGGTGGCCTCGTGCAGGCAGACCCACAGCCCGAAGTCGGCGGCGGGGACGTCGAGGGCGCGCTGCGCTCCGTGCACATTCGGTGCGACCAGCAGCAGCCTGCCGCTGCCGGCGGCGCCCCCGAACGGGTCGTACTGGCCGAGCACCCGGCCGCCGAGATAGGCCAGTACCGAGCCCACCTGCAGACCCGCGGTGGCGCCGGTGACGGCGCGCGCGAACTGAGGTGTCCGGGGCAGCCGAGCGCCCGCGGTGAGCGCAGCCATCCCGTCGACGGCGGCGGCGGCCCACGCCGGCCGGTCGACGACGTCGGCCGGCAGCAGCGGCAACCCGGCGCCGAGGCCGGTCACGTCACGGACATGCCCCTCGGCGACGACGGCGTCGGCCCGCAGCCGGTCGACGAGCTCCTCGGCCTCGGAACGGGTCGTCGGCGGCCCCGGCTGGACCAGCCGGGCCGCCGTTCGGCGAGCGAGGTCCCAGTTCACCGGAAGGCCGCGTTCGGTCTCGAGCGCGGGCGGGGTGGCGGCGGAACCGGTTGGTACGGACTGCACCCGTTCGAGGCTACGCACTCAGCGGCAACCGCATCGGCTGAGCGCGGCGGCGATGGCGTCGAGCTGGGGTCGCACGCTCGCCGGGGACTCCCCGTTGGACATCAACGCGAACACCAGCAGCCGTCCGTCGGTGTCGGTGACGACCCCCGCCAGGCTGCTCACCCCGGTCAGGGTGCCGGTCTTCGCGCGCACGACGCCGCGTCCGTCGGTGGATCTGGCGGTGTCGAACCGGTCGTCGAGGGTGCCGTCACCGCCCGCGACGGGCAGCCCGGTCAGGATCGGCCGGAGGAACTGGGTGTCGCGGGCGCCCTGGGCCGGCGCCGCCGCGGCCGACAGCAGCGCGCCGATCAGTTTCGGCGACACCCGATCGGCCGTGGACAGCCCGCTGCCGTCGACGAGCCGGACCCCGCTCGGGTCGAACCCGGCCTGCGCGAGCGCCGCCACCACCTGCTCGGCCGCGCCGGTGAACGAAGGGTCGCCGCCGCGGGCGATCGCGACCTCGCGGGCGAGCGCCTCGGCGAGCACGTTGTCCGAGGTGCGCATCAGGTGCTCGACCAGGTCGCCCACCGGCGCCGAGGCCACCGATCCGAGCACCTTCGCGTCCGGCGCGGCGACGGTCTCGGACACCGCGCCCGGGTCGGCGCCGAGCTTCTCGGCGAGCGCCTGACCGGCCGCGAGGGCGGGCTGGGCGACGCGCGGTCCGTCCTGCAGGGTGGGATCGGCACGACCGCCGTCGAGCATCAGCGGCACGATCGGGGCGACGTATCCGCCGGGGACATCGGCGGGCAGCCAGCCCTTCGCGAGCACCGGGCCGGTGTAGCGGCTGGTGTCGACGTACACCGTGCGGACCCGCTGCCCGGGCAGCGCCTTGCCGACCGCGGCGGCGAGGTCGTCGAGCCGGGAGGGCTGCGGGTAGACCGAGTCGCGGCCGGCAGGCAACGCGGTGAGGGTCGGGTCGCCACCGCCGACGAGCACGACCGAGTCGGGGGTGGGTCCGGCCACGACCCTGGTGTAGAGCCGCTTGGTCGAGTCGAGGGTCAGCAGCGCCGCCGCCGCAGTGACCACCTTGCTCACCGATCCCGGGATGAGGGCCTCCCCCGGGCTCCGTTGCCACAGCGTCGCGCCACTCGCCGGGTCGATGACGAGGCCCGCGAAGTCGCCGAGGAGGGCGGCGCCGGCGAGTGGGCCGAGTGTCGCGCTCAGCCCCTCGGGGGTGGGCAGCGGGGCGTCGGCGGGCAGCGGCCCCAGCACGGGCACCGGGGCCGGCAGCGCGGCCGCAGCCTGTCCTCCGCCGCCGAGGCCCAGCCCGGAGACGAGGGAGGGTCCCGAGAGGGCGACCGCGGAACCGGTCGCGCCCGCCAGCATGAACACCAGCAGGATGACGACGGCCCGCCGCCCGCCGCGGCTCGGAACGCGGAGCGTGTTACCGATCCGCTGCCCGAAGCCCACCGGTTCCTCCCCCGCTCACGTCATCCAGCCATCACCGGTGACGTAGACCCCTCGACAGCCCACACCGGGAAGCGGTCCCCCACACTAGACGTCGGCGCCGAACCCGGTCGTCCGACCGGCATCGGCTCTCACCTGCCCTCACCGACCATCAGGAGCATTCACACAGTGGACTTCGACGTCACCATCGAGATCCCCAAGGGCGGCCGGAACAAGTACGAGGTAGATCACCTCACTGGCCGGATCCGTCTCGACCGGACGCTGTTCACCGCCACGCAGTACCCGGCCGACTACGGCTTCATCGAGAACACACTGGGGGAGGACGGCGATCCGCTGGACGCCCTGGTGCTCGTCCAGGAGCCGACCTTCCCCGGCTGCCTCATCCGCGCCCGCGCGATCGGGATGTTCCGGATGAAGGATGAGAAGGGCGGCGACGACAAGGTGCTGTGCGTGCCCGCCGAGGACCCGCGCCTGGAGCACCTGCGCGATATCCACCATCTGCCCGAGTTCGATCGGGCCGAGATCCAGCACTTCTTCGAGATCTACAAGACCCTCGAGCCCGGCAAGAGCGTCGAGGGTGCCACCTGGGTCGGCCGCGCCGACGCCGAGCAGGAGATCATCGCGTCCCGGGAGCGGGAGCGGGCCCGCGTCGCCGCGGAGGCCGACGAGCAGCACTGAGCTCGCCCGCCGGGCAGGGCAACGGCGCCACGCCCGGAACCGGTCGTTCTCAGGAGGCGGGACGCAGCGCCAGTGCGCTGCGTCCGGACGGAGTCAGCACGGCGGGGGCGGGAACGCGGCCGAGAACGGGAGCCTCGACGAGGCCCGCGGCGATGAGCCTGCGGGCGGCGGTGAAGTCGGCGCAGGGAACGTCGTCGACGAGCAGCACCGGCTCGCACGAGCGTCGGAACGTGCAGCGGCCTGCTGCGACGGCGCGCAGCAACCCCAGATCTCGACCCGTCAGATCGGCGCCAACTCTGGACATCCCGGCTCCCCTCGGCGAACGGTGCCTCGCTGAGCATTTCGTCCGCCGAGGGGCAATGTTTCAAGTCCTGTGACGTATTTGAGACGGCGAGCGGGTCTCAGGACCTCCGCTCGAACACCGCGGCGAGACCCTGCCCACCCCCGATGCACATGGTCTCCAGGCCGTAGCGGGCGCCGCGGCGGACCATCTCCCGGCTCAGGGTGGCCAGGATCCGCCCGCCGGTGGCCCCGACGGGGTGCCCCAGCGAGATCCCGGACCCGTTGACGTTCATCCGCTCGAAGTCGGTCGGGGTGAACCCCCACTCCCGGGTGCAGGCCAGCACCTGAGCGGCGAAGGCCTCGTTCAGCTCGATCAGGTCGACGTCCTTGAGCGCCAGCTCGGCCGCGTCGAGCGCGCGGGCCACCGCGGGCACGGGCCCGATGCCCATCGTCGCGGGCGCCACCCCGCCGACCCCCCAGGACACCAGCCGCACCAGCGGCCGCAGCCCCAGCTGCTCGGCCTTCGCCGGGTGTGTGACGACGCAGATCGCGGCGCCGTCGTTCTGGCCGCTCGCGTTGCCGGCGGTCACGGTCGCCTCGGGGTCGTCCCGGCCCAGGATCGGACGCAGCCGGGCAAGCGTCTCGGCCGTGGAGTCCGGGCGGATGTGCTCGTCGCGCTCGACGCGCACTTCGTCCTTGCGGCCCTTGACGGTCACCGGGACCAGCTCGTCGGCGAACCGGCCCGCCGCGGCGGCGGCGGCCGCGCGCTGATGGCTGCGCGCCGCGTACTCGTCCTGCTCCTGACGCGAGATCGAATACTCCCGGCGCAGGTTCTCCGCGGTCTCCAGCATCCCACCGGGAACCGGGTAGTTGACCCCGCCCGCGGTCACCCGCCCACGGGCCAGCGCGTCGTGCAGCATCACCCCGGGCCCGCCCTTGGCCCCCCAGCGCATCGAGGTGGAGTAGAACGGCGCGTTGCTCATCGACTCGGCGCCGCCGGCGAGCACCACCTCCGAGGCGCCCGCCTGCACCTGCATCGCCGCGTAGATCACCGCCTGCAGCCCCGAACCGCAGCGCCGGTCGATCTGCAACCCGGTCGCGGTCACGGGCAGCCCGGCATCCAGCGCGGCGACCCGGCCGATCGCCGGGGCGTCCATGGTCGGATAGCAGTTGCCCAGCAGCACATCGTCCACCGACTCCGCCGGGATCCCGGTGCGCTCCAGCAGCGCCGTGATCACCGTCGTCGCGAGCTCGTGGGCCGGCACGTCGCGCAGGGACCCGCCGAACCCGCCGACCGGGGTCCGCAGCGGTTCACAGATGACCGCCTCACGCATCGATGCGTCTCTCCTTCTGTCAACCGTGCTAGACGTACTGGCGCGTCAGCCACTCGGCGACGAGCGCCGGGCGGTCGGAGCCCTCCATCTCCACGGTGATCTTGTTCGTGAGCTGCACGCCACCGTCCACATCGGCGACGTCGGTGAGCTCGATGCTGCCCCGGATCCGGCTGCCGACCTTCACCGGAGAGGTGAACCTCACCTTGTTCAGCCCGTAGTTGATGCCCATCTTGACGTTCTCGACCTTGTAGACCTGGCTGACGAACTCCGGGAGCAGCGACAGCGTCAGGAAGCCGTGGGCGATCGTGGTGCCGAACGGGCCCTCCTTCGCGCGTTCGACGTCGACGTGGATCCACTGATGGTCCTCGGTCGCATCGGCGAACTGGTTGATCCTGGGCTGATCGACGGTTATCCATCCGCTCTTCCCGAGCTCGGATCCCTTGGCCGCACGCAGCTCGTCGATCCCGCCGATGACACGCATGCTCCTACCCCTTCAACTCGAAACGGGGCGGCCGGCTGGCCGCACCAGTGCCGACCTCGCCACCCTGCCACACCATCGGGTCTCGGCAGACTGTGTCGTTGGACGGCATTCGGTCTGCGGAACGAGCACGATGGTCGGGTGGACCCGGTCGAACGCTTCGCTGTCCTGGTCGCCGCGCCGGAGCCGGCGCTGGACGACGGCGCGCTCGCCATCGCCGCGGGCGCCGATCCCGCCCTCGACCCGGCGCCATGGCTCGCCGAACTCGACCGGCTGGCCGATGGCGTCACGTCGCTGGACGGTCTGGTGCACCGGCTGTTCACCGAGGCCGGCTTCACCGGGAACACCGCCGAGTACTACGACCCGCGCAACTCGCTGCTGCCGCACGTGCTGACCCGCCGGACCGGGATCCCGATCACACTGGCCGTGGTGACCATCGAGGTGGGCCGCCGGGCCGGGATCGAGCTGGAGGGCGTGGGGATGCCGGGCCACTTCCTGGTCCGGCCGGTCGGCGGCAGGCAACATCTCGACGTGTTCGCCGGCGGCAGGCTGCTCGACGACGCCGCGTGCGAGACGCTGTTCCGCGACGTGACCGGCGCGGGCCCCGATGTCCCGTTCGGGCCCCAGCTGCTGGCCCGGTCCACGACCCGGCAGATCCTCACCCGGATGCTGGAGAACCTGCGGGTGATCTACCGGCACCGGCAACGGCCCGCCGATCTGGACTGGGTGCTGCGGATGCGGCTCGCGCTGCGCCCCGGGCACCCCGACGAGATCGCCTTGCTCATCGACCTGGCTCGGGTGCAGGGCGACCGGGGCCGCTGGCTCGACGGCGCCCGGATGCTCGACCGGTACGTCGCCGCGGCGGCCGCCGATCCGGCCTCTCCGGTGACGGCGGCCGAGTTCGATCGGTTGCGGACGGCCGCCCGGGCGCTCCGGGCGCACCTGAACTGACCGGCGGTCCACCCGCGTGGGACCGCTCTCCTCCGAGCGCCATCGGCCGTCGTGCTCACCTACGGTAGATGCGTGGACGACACTCGCCGGCTCCGCGCCCTCATCACCAACGACGACGGGATCGACTCCCCCGGCCTGTGGGAGCTCGCCGCCGCCGCGCGCGGCGCGGGACTCGACGTGACGGTGGCGGCGCCGCACACCGACTCCAGCGGGGTGGGCGCCTCCGTGCTCTCGATCCGCAACGGCGACGGCACCGCGGTGCATCCCCGCGAGCTTCCCGGGCTGCCGGGCGTCCCGGCGTTCGGCGTCGAGGCACACCCCGCCTTCATCGTGCACGCGGCGGGCCGCGGGTGGTTCGACCCGAAGCCCGACATCGTGCTGTCCGGGATCAACATCGGCGCCAACGTCGGTCGTGCGGTCCTGCACTCCGGCACCGTCGGCGCCGCCCTGACCGCCAGCCTGCACGGCTGGTACGGCCTCGCTGTTTCGCTCGACAGTGGACTGTGGATGCCCGAGAACCCGCATTGGGACGCCGTCGCGCACGTGCTGCCCGAGGTGATCGAACTGTTGCTGGCCAGGGAGCCGGGCACGGTGTTCTCACTCAACGTGCCCAACTGCCCTGCGACCCAGCTCGGCGAGCTGCGCGAGGCGCGGCTGAGCCGCTTCGGCGCGGTACAGGTCCGCGTGGTGCACCGCGACGGCGACCCGCACGGCGCGTTGCACGCGTCGGTGGACGAACCGGCCGAGGCCCCGGAGCCAGGGACGGATGTCGCGCTCCTCGCCGAGGGCTACCCGACGCTCACCGAACTCCAGTCGGTGGCCGAACGGCCCGGCGTGCTCAGCGCCCGCGTGGCCACCTGACCGCCCGCGGGCCGGCCGGGGTCAGTGCACGTCGGCGCCGGTGAGCGTCTCCTCGAGCCGGTCGGCGATCTCGACGACGATGCGGAACGGACGCTCGAACCCGTCCAGGTCCAGCTCCTCCAGCGCGATGGAGTGCCGGAACAGCACCACCCCGTCGGTCGAGGCGACACCGCCGACGACCGAGTCACCGGCCAGCTCCAGCAGCCGGGCCAGGTCGATGTCGGTGGCCCTGGCGACGGGCGAGGCGATCTGCGCCCACGGGTGGCCGTCGTCGCCGGTGACCTTCCGCACCACAACCAGCTGCGTCCGGTCACCGGTGGTCGGGAGGTTGAACCACAGCTCCTCCCCGTGGGCGCGCATGATCTCGTATCGCACTCGGACGTAGGACACCAGATCGTCCCAACTTGCCACCGTCGGCTCCTCCCGGTCGTCGAGCCGGACCGTACCGCTCTGCCCCGGTCGCGTATACGCGGGCATCCGCCGCCATACCAGCACGGCCGCCGCCGTGCAGACCGCCGCGGCAACGAACACCGCGGCCCGGAAGCCGTCGACCAGCCCCCGATCACCGTCGACGAGGATCTGGCCGTGCGCGGCGATCGACGCGGTCGTCGTCAGCGCCACGCCGAGCACCGCACCGAGCTGGCGGGCCTCGGTGACCACGCTCGCCGCGAACGCCCGGTGTGCGGCGCCGAGCGTGCGCAGCGGCCCGATGCTGGCCGGGGTGAACACCATGGGCCGGGCCAGCGCGAGCACGAGCAGCCCCGGGATGAGCGCCGCCACCCCGCCGAGGCCGGCGGCCCAGCCCAGCGCGGCGAGGCCCACCGCGGCCAGCACCAGCCCCGGCAGCACCAGCGCCCGCGGTCCGCGCCGATCGGCGAGTCGTCCGGTGTGGATCGACAACAGCGGCGTGCCCAGCCCGGCCACCGCGATCACGACACCGGCCCGCAACGCGTCGAGCCCCAGCCCGTGCTGCAGGTACAGCGCCAGGGACACGGTGGCGCCGAAGACCGCGAACTGGATGGCGAACAGCGCGGCCACCGAACCGGCCAGCATCCGGTCGCCGAACAGCCGGAAATCGATCACCGGGTGCCTGCTGCGCCGCTGGCTCCAGCCGAACAGCCCGAGCACGGCCAGCCCGCCCGCGATCGGCGCGATCGCCGGCGTCCCGAGGTCCGCGACCCCGACGACCCCGACGACCAGCGCGGCGAGGCCCACCAGCAGCAGCCCGATCCCGGGCCAGCCGACCGGCTGCGCAACCGACTCCCGCGAGGGGGTGATGTACCGCCATCCGAGCACCAGTGCGAACACCACCACGGGCAGGTTGACCAGGAACAGCCACCGCCAGCCGACCGTCAGCAGCGCCCCGGCGAGCAACGGGCCCAGCACGAGCAGCGTGGTGCCGCCGGTGGACAGCACACCGATCGCCCAGCCGCGCCGGTCGTCGCCGACGGCGCGGCTCGTGGTGCTCAGCGCCAGCGGCTGGACGATCGCCGCGCCGATGCTCTGGACGAACCGGGCCGCGAGCAGCAGTCCGAGCGTCGGTGCCGCCGCGCACAGCGCCGACCCCAGCCCGAAGACGGCCAGCCCGCCCAGAAACACCCTCCGTCGTCCCCAGTGATCGGCCAGTCTGCCCGCAACCGCCATGAACACGGCCATCGCCAGCAGGTAGCCGGTGATCGTCCATTGCAGCTCGTCGAGCAGTGCTCCGAACTCTCGCCCGATCGCGGGCAGGGCGACGGTCACCGCGGTCTGGTCGAAGAACACCAGCGCGTTCGCCGACAGGGTGCAGGCCAGCACGCGATGGCTGTGGCGCTCCAGCGACCGCCACCCGTCCGCTCCGGTCCGGCCGCCCATCGCGTGCCCCCGTCGTGAGCCGAGGTACCGGTGGGGACGCGGACTGCCCGGTCAGAGGCCCAGTAGCCGGGCGATCAGCATCTTCTGCACCTCGGAGGTGCCCTCCCCAATTTCCAGGATCTTGGCGTCGCGGTAGAAGCGGCCGACCGGGTACTCGTTCATGAATCCGTAGCCGCCGAAGATCTGGGTGGCGTCGCGGGCATTGTCCATCGCCGCGTTCGAGGCGACCAGCTTGGCAATGGCCGCCTCCTTCTTGAACGGCTCACCGCGCAGCATCTTGGCCGCGGCGGCGTAGTAGGCCAGCCGCGCGGTGTGCGCCCGGGCCTCCATATCGGCGATCTTGAACTGGATCGCCTGGTAGGCGCCGATCTTCTGGCCGAACGCCTCGCGCTCCTTGGCGTAGCGGATGGACTCGTCGATACAGCCCTGGGCCAGCCCGACCGAGAGCGCGGCGATCGCGATCCGGCCCTCGTCGAGGATGGACAGGAACTGCGCGTAGCCGCGGCCGCGCTCGCCGAGAAGGTTCGCCGCGGGCACCCGGCAGTCGTCGAAGAACAGCTCGCGGGTGTCGGAGGCGTTCCAACCGACCTTCGAGTACTTCTCCGACACCCGGAAACCCGGGGTCCCGGCCGGGACCATGATCGCCGAGATCTCCTTCTTGCCGCCCTCCCGCTCGCCGGTGATGGCGGTGACGGTGACGAGCGAGGTGATATCGGTGCCGGAGTTGGTGATGAAGCACTTGGAGCCGTTGATCACCCATTCGTCGCCGTCGAGCCGTGCCGTGGTGCGGGTGGCGCCGGCATCAGAGCCGCCGCCCGGTTCGGTGAGCCCGAACGCGCCCAGCTTCTCGCCCGCGGTCAGCGCCGGAAGCCATTTGCGCTTCTGCTCCGGCGTGCCGAAGCGGTAGATCGGCATGGCGCCCAGCGAGACCCCGGCCTCCAGGGTGATCGCGACCGAGGAGTCGACCCTGGCGAGCTCCTCGAGGGCGAGGCACAGCGCGAAGTAATCCCCGCCCATGCCCCCGTACTCCTCGCTGATGGGCAGGCCGAACAGGCCCATCGCGCCCATCTTCGCCACCAGGTCGTAAGGGAACTCGCAGCGCTCGTAGTACTCCCCGATGACCGGGGCGACCTCCTTGTGCGCGAACTGCTCCACGGTCGCCCGCAGCGATTCCTGCTCCGTGCTGAGCTCGAAGTCCATGATCACTCCATTTCCGAAATGTGCTCGACGACGGCCAACACGGCGTCCTTCGCGACGGTTCTGCCCGCGCGGGCGCGCAGCTCGCGGACCACCCCGTCGACCGGGGCGGTGAGCACGTGCTCCATCTTCATTGCCTCGACGACGACGAGCCGCTGACCGGCGACCACGTGGTCGCCATCGGCGACCTCGACGACGGTGACCGTGCCGGGCATGGGCGAGAGCACGGGCCCGCCGGCGGCGGCGTCGGCGTGCCGGGCGGCCTCGAGCGGCTCCTGTTCGCGGAGGGCCCACGCCTGCCCGTCCCGGGCCAGCCACAGCGTGGCCCCGTCCTGCGCCACCGCATAGGCCCGGGTGACATTCCCCCGGGTCACGAGGCACTGTGAGTGCGCAACAGTGTTGGAACACTGTTGCGCGCTCACAGGAGAGAAGGGGGCGTCGCCGACCGAGACCTCGGCGGCATGGGCCCGCCCGCGGACCCGGACCTCGGCCGGCTCGTGGCCGGCCACGAGCATCCGCCAGGTGGTCACGGCGGGCTCGCCGATCCGCCAGCCGCCCGGCACGTCGAACGGGTCGACCATCGGCCCGGCGGGCTCCAGCCGCGCCAGTGCGTGCAGGGCGGCGGCGACGAGCACGTCGTCGGGCAGCCCCCCGGCCACCAGAGCGGCTGCCCTGCGGCCGACGAGCCCGGTGTCCAGCCGTCCCGCGCGGACGTCGGCGTCGGCGAGCAGCGCGCGCAGGAATCCGATGTTCGTGCCCAGCCCGAGCAGGACCGTGTCGCCCAGCGCGGTGTCCAGCCGCCGCAGCGCCTCGTCCCGGTCGGCGCCGTGGGCGATCACCTTGGCGAGCATCGGGTCGTAGTCCGAGCCGACGATGCCACCCGCCGCGATACCGGAGTCGACCCGGACTCCCGGGCCGCCGGGCTCGCGCAGCGCCAGGATCCGGCCGCCGGTGGGCAGGAAGCCCGCGGCGGGGTCTTCGGCGTAGATCCGGGCCTCGACCGCATGTCCGGTGAGCTCGACGTCGTCCTGGGTGATCGGCAGCCGCTCGCCCGCGGCGACCCGCAGCTGCAGCTCCACCAGGTCCAGTCCGGTGACCATTTCCGTGACCGGGTGCTCGACCTGCAGCCGGGTGTTCATCTCCATGAAGAAGAACTCGTGGTCCTCTCCACCCGCCCCGGCCTCGACGATGAACTCGACGGTGCCGGCGCCGGTGTAGCCCACCGCGCGGGCCGCCTCGACCGCCGCGGCCCCCATCCGTTCCCGCTGCGCGGGCGTGAGCAGCGCCGACGGCGCCTCCTCGACGATCTTCTGGTGGCGCCGCTGCAGGCTGCATTCGCGCTCGCCGAGATGCACGACGTTGCCGTGGACATCGGCCATGATCTGGACCTCGATATGCCGCGGCGTGGTGATCAGCCGCTCGACGAGCAGCGTGTCGTCCCCGAAGGAGCCGCGTGCCTCACGTCGCGCGCTCGCGATGGCGTCCGCGAGGTCGTCGGCGCGATGCACCGCACGCATCCCCTTGCCACCGCCGCCCGCGCTCGGCTTGAGCAGCACCGGGAAGCCGACATCCTCGACGGCGAGCGCGAGCTCCGCGTCGGACAGCCCCGCTCCGTTCGAGCCGGGCACGACCGGGACGCCCGCCTTGGCCACGGTCGCCTTGGCGCGGATCTTGTCGCCCATCGCCTCGATCGCGGCGGCCGGCGGGCCGACGAACACGATCCCCGCCTCCTCGCACGCGGCCGCGAAGGCGGTGTTCTCGGAAAGGAAGCCGTATCCAGGGTGGATCGCCTGCGCCCCGGTGGCTCGCGCCGCGTCGATGACGGCCGGGATCGACAGGTAGCTCGCGGCCGCGGCGGCCGGGCCGATCCGGACGGCGACGTCGGCGGCGGCGACGTGCGGCGCATCGGCGGTGTCGCCGTCGGAGTAGACGGCCACGGACCGGACGCCCATGGCGCGCAGCGTGCGGATCACCCGCATCGCGATCTCGCCGCGGTTGGCGATCAGGACGGTGTCGAACATGCGAGGCTCCTGGGCGGGACGGGGGCGGGAGTGGGCACGGCGCGAGCGGGCGTCACATCCGGAAGACGCCGAAGGCCGGATCGCCCAGCGGGGCGTTCGCCGCCGCCGACAGGGCCAGCCCGAGCACCGTGCGGGTGTCCGCGGGGTCGATCACGCCGTCGTCCCACAGCCGGGCCGTCGAGTAGTAGGGATGGCCCTGTGTCTCGTACTGCGCTCGGATCCGGTCCTTGAACTCCTCCTCGGGCTCCGGATCGTTCGGCGAGCGGACGGTGGACAGCACCATCGCCGCCTGTTCGCCGCCCATCACCGAGATCCGCGCGTTGGGCCACATCCACAGGAACCGCGGCGAGTACGCCCGCCCGCACATGGAGTAGTTCCCGGCGCCGAAGGACCCGCCGATGATCACCGTGAACTTCGGGACCCGGGTGGAGGCCACTGCCGTGACCATCTTCGCGCCGTGCTTGGCGATCCCACCCGCCTCGTACTCACGGCCGACCATGAATCCGGAGATGTTCTGCAGGAACACCAGCGGGACCCCGCGCTGGTCGCACAGCTGGATGAAATGCGCGCCCTTGAGCGCGGACTCGGCGAACAGGATCCCGTTGTTGGCCACGATCCCGACCGGATGGCCGTGCAGCCGGGCGAAGCCGGTGACCAGGGTCGTCCCGTACTCGGCCTTGAACTCGTGGAACCGGGACCCGTCGACGATCCGGGCGATCACCTCGCGCACGTCGTACGGGGTCCGCGAGTCGGTCGGCACCACGTTGTAGAGCTCGGCCGGATCGGCCTGCGGCTCCTCGGTGGGCCGCACGTCCCACGGCCGCGGGGCGCGCGGGCCCAGCGTCTCGACGATGGAGCGGACGATCTGCAGCGCATGCGCGTCGTCGGCGGCGAGATGGTCGGTGACCCCGGAGACCCGCGAGTGCAGGTCGCCGCCGCCCAGCTCCTCAGCGCTGACGACCTCGCCGGTGGCGGCCTTCACCAGCGGCG
The DNA here is from genome assembly GCF_000423625.1 of Pseudonocardia asaccharolytica DSM 44247 = NBRC 16224. Taxonomy (GTDB): domain Bacteria; phylum Actinomycetota; class Actinomycetes; order Mycobacteriales; family Pseudonocardiaceae; genus Pseudonocardia; species Pseudonocardia asaccharolytica. The sequence goes on along the minus strand of NZ_AUII01000002.1, from coordinate 340,207 downwards.
GCCCGCCGAGAAAGATCGTCCCCTGGTTGCGGACGATCACGGCCTCGTCGCTCATCGCGGGCACGTACGCGCCGCCCGCGGTGCACGAGCCGAGCACCGCGGCGATCTGCGGGATGCCCAGCCCGGACATCGTGGCCTGGTTGTAGAAGATCCGGCCGAAGTGCTCGCGGTCGGGGAAGACCCGGTCCTGCTCGGGCAGGTAGGCGCCGCCGGAGTCGACGAGGTAGATGCACGGCAGCCGGTTGTGCAGGGCCACCTCCTGCGCGCGCAGGTGCTTTTTGACCGTCATCGGGTAGTAGGTGCCGCCCTTGACCGTGGCGTCGTTGGCGACGATCACGCATTCGCGACCGGCCACCCGGCCGACGCCGGTGATCATTCCGGCGCCCGGGGCCTCGTCGCCGTACATCCCGTTCGCCGCCAGCGGGGAGAGCTCGAGGAACGGGCTCGACGGATCCACCAGCGCGTCGACCCGGTCGCGCGGCAGCAGCTTGCCGCGCTCGACGTGCCGGGCGCGAGCCCGCTCGGAACCGCCCAGCCGAGCTGCCGCCAGCCGGGCGTTCAGGTCCGCGACCAATGTGCGGTGCGACTCGGCGTTGCGCGTCGCCGCCTCGTCACTCGGGTCGACGGCGCCGGACAAGGTCGCGGTCACAGGCCCCTCCTCGGTTAGCGGTCATTAACAGGTTAGCGGTCATTAACACGATGCGCCAGACCCCGGTCCGCGAGCCTCCGACCAGGCTCGCCTTAGTTAGGGCAGCCTGCGCTGTATAAGAGACGGTAAGTAGTCGATCGTGTTCCCAGAGTCATCGGCACGTGCCCTTGACCAACAGTGCCGGGACCACCAAGTGCCGGGAGACGCTCCGTGCCGCTATACCTGACCGCACTCAACCCGACCGACGCCGTGACCCACGGCCTGCTGCCCGCCGCCGCCCGGGTCGGGACCGAGGTCGTGCTGCTCACCGACAGCCCCGACGCCCACCGGGCCGCCTACGCCGGCCACCCGCACCCCCCGCGGGCCGTCGTGCCCGTCGCGGTGCGCGACGCCGCCGCGGTCGCCGCCCGGGTCCTCGCGCTACGCAGGCGGTTCGGGGCCGCGGAGGCACTGTTCAGCAACAGCGATCACCTGCAGACCCCGACCGCGCTCGCCGCCGAACTGCTCGACCTTCCGGCCAAGCCGTGGCGGGCGGCGCAGCGCTGCAAGCACAAGTTCCTGACCCGCCGGACGCTGGCGGCCGCCGGCCTGGACACCGTCGCCTGCGTCGAGATCGACGATCAGATCGACGTGGACGATACGGCCGCGATCGCCGCGGGGCTGCCCTACCCGGTGGTGGTCAAGCCGTGCGAGGGCGTGGCCAGCGAGGACGTCGTGCTGGTCCCCGACCCCGGCGCGCTCCGGACCCGGGTCGCCCAGATCCGCGCCCACCGCCCCGGCGCGGCCCTGCTGGTCGAGGAGTACCTGCCGGGGCCGGTGCGTACCTACGAGACCCTCGGCGACGGCGCCGCGCTGCACCACCTCGGCTCGTGGCGGACCGCGCTCGGGCCGCCGCCGCATTTCGCCGAGACCCGGCTGGACTGGGACCCGCTGCTGCCCGAGCCGGTGCACGCGCATCTGCGAGCCCAGCTCGCCGCACTCGGCGTCGGCCTCGGCGCCTGTCACACCGAGTTCGTCGTGCACGGCGACCGGGCCCGGATCATCGAGGTCAACTACCGCCTCATCGGCGACACCATGGATCTGGTCTGCGCCGAGCTGCTCGGCATCGATCTGTTCGCCATCCTGATCCGGCTGCACCGCGGCGAGTCGCTGCCCGCCGACCTGCCCGATCCGGCCCCGCTGGACCGCCACGCCCGGGTCGACTACGTCCTCGCCGACCGCGCCGGACGGCTCGCCGACGCGCCCGCGGAGGGCGTCGTCGACCTCCCCGAGGGGGTCCGGCTCGGCCACCGCCTGCTGCGCGCGGTCGGGACCAGCGCCGGATGGCACGGCACCAACCGGGACTACGTGGCCGTCGTGCACGCGATCGGCCCGGACGCCGCTCGGGTGAACACCGCACTGGACCGCTACCGCGCCGCCGCGGCCTGGCCGATCGAGCCCGCGGCGGCATCCGCGTGACCGCCACGGTGCCGGGCCCCGACGTCGCCGAACGCGACCTGCTGAGGCGGGTGCTCGACGCCCTGCTCCGGGAGGACCACCTCGGCCTCGCCAGCACGGGAGCACTGGTCCGCGACCCCGCGCTGCCCGCGGACCAGACCTGGTGGCGGGCGCCGCTCCGCGACGGGCGCCGGGTGGCGCTGCCGGTCCGGCCCGACGGGTTCCTCGCCGAGCACGCCGTCGCGGCCCCGATGCTCGTGCTGGACGGCCCGGACGCCGCGGCAGGCCCGGCGGTCGTCGACACCATGGCCGGGGCGCTTGCCGCGCTGGCCCCGGACGACGCCGAGGCGCGGGCCGGCTGGGCCGACTTCACCGAGGAGTGCGCGCAGGCCCTGGCCACCGCGCGGCTGCACGAGCGCGCCGGTCCGCGGCTGCGCGCCCGGCTGGCCGGCGAGGCCCCGGTCGCGGGGTTCGCCGGGCTGTTGCGCCACGAGGCGCTGGCCGCGCTGCGCGACCACCCCGTGCACCCGACCGGCCGCTGCCGCTGGGGGCTGAGCGAGGCCGAGCTGCGCCGTTACGCCCCGGAGTTCCGGCCGTCGTTCCCGCTGCGCTGGGCCATCGTCCCGAGGGCCCGGCTGCGCCTGTCCCCCGCGTTCGAGGCCGCCGGACCGCCGCGCTGGTGGCCGTACCCGTCCCAGCTGGGCGCCGAGCCGGGAGCCGACCGGGACCACCTCGCGGTGCCCGTGCACCCGCTCACCGCCGACCGCGGGATACCCGGCCTGGTCGCGGCCACCGGACCCGCCGTCACCCCCACCCTGTCCACCCGCACGGTCGCCCTCGACGCCGAGCCCGGCGTGCACCTGAAGCTGCCGTTGCCGACCGCGACCCTCGGGCGGCGCAACCGGCGCACGATCGCCCCGGGCACGCTGGCCGACGGCGACACCGTGCACCGGCTGCTCGCGGCGGTCCTGCGCCGGGAGCCGCGGCTGCGCCGCCGGATCCTGCTCGCCGACGAGTCGCAGTGGCTCGACAGCCCGGACGAGCTGCTGGCCGTGCTCGTCCGCCGCTATCCGGCCGAGCTCACCGGCGACACCCTCGTCCCCGTCGCCGCGCTGCTCGCCGCCGACCCGCACCACCCCGGGAGCACCCTGCTCGACAAGCTCGCCGCCCGGCACACCGGCGCGGACCCGGTCCTCTGGTTCGACGCCTACTTCTCCGCCCTGCTCGACTGGCACCTCGCGCTGTGGCTGCGTTACGGCATCGCGCTGGAGGCGCACCAGCAGAACATCGTCATCGCCACTCGTGACGGCGAGCCGGACTGGCTGCGGCTGGTCTACAAGGACGACGACGGCGCCCGGATCGACTGTGCCCGGCTGGCCGCCGTGCTCGGCCCGGATGCGCCGCTGCCGGTCGAGCCTGCCGCGTTCCACGACCGGCGGATCGCGGTATCGGACCCGGCGGAACTGGCCGATCTGGTCGTGACCATCACGCTGCACCTGTGCGTCGGCGCGCTCGTCGTCGAGCACGCGGGCGCGGACACCCACCGCCGTGCGCGGCTGTTCGCGCTGGCCGGCACCCGCATCGAGGAGGCGGCCCTGCGGTGGTGCGACCCGGGCGACCCCGGCTCGGTCGCCGCGGCCGGGCTGCTGCGCCGGCACGTGCTTGAGGCCGACCGCTGGCCGATCAAGGCGATGGTCACCGCGGGCACCCTGCTGCCCAAGCACCGGCTCGGCTGCGCCGATGTCAACAAGCACTACCGCCGCAGCGGACCCAACTACCTGCGCACGGGACGACGAACAGAACGGAGCGCACCGTGACCCTCTCCCTCACCGATGCCGCGGACCCGCGGGAATCCGCCACGGCCGGAGCGGACGCCGATCTGATGGCCGCGCACACCCTGCTCGGGGTGCTGGTCCGCGAGGTCGCCGGGCCGCAGCAGCAGACCACGGTGGCCGGGGAGCACCTGGTCGTCCGGCTGCCGCATACGGGTCGGCTGCTGCGCGCCCGGCTGCGCCGCTGCTCGCCGGTGGCCGTGCACCGCTTCGCTCCCGCCCCGGTGGAGCTGCGGACAGATCATCGGTGGGACCCGGTGGATCTCGAGCGGCTGGCGGCCATGGTCGGCGCGGAGCTGACCGTGCACACCGGACGGCGCAACGACGAGTTCATGCCCCAGGTGACCGCGAGCCGGGACGCGCTCGCCGAGATCCTGCGGACCCGGCCGGCCCGCCCGGCCCTGGTCGTCGCCGGGGTCGCGGGCGCCTACCTCGACTCCGAGCAGGCCCTGCTCGCGGGCCATCCGCGCCATCCCGCGCCGAAGTGGCGCCCGGGCGAGCACCGCCATTGGCGGCGCTACGCGCCGGAGGCCCGGACCGCGTTCCCGCTGCGCTGGCTCTCCGTCCCGGCCGAGCACGTGCTCGACCACTCCGTCGACGCGCACGCCGGGTTCGACGAGCACGCGTGCACCGCGGCATTGCTCGCCGGGCACCAGGAACGGATCGGCGCGGACCGCCGCGCGGTCCCGGTACACCCGTGGCAGTACCGGCTGCTGGCGGCCGACCCCGAGCTGGGACCGGTGCTGCGGGCCGCGCTGGCCCGCGGCGCGCTGCGGGACCTCGGCGAGGTCGGTGTCGCGTGCCATCCGACGGCGAGCGTGCGGACGCTCTACCAGCCCGAGGCCGACCGGTTCCTCAAGACCAGCCTCAACGTGCGGATCACGAACTGCCTGCGCAAGAACGCGGCATACGAGCTGGCGGGGGCCGTCGCGCTGACCCGGCTGCTGGAAGGCCCGTGCGCCGAGGTGGCCGCCGCGCATCCGGACTTCGCCGTACTGGCCGAGCCCGCCGCGCGCTCGGTGGAGCTGCCCGATCTCGAGCCCGGACCCCGGTATCGGCTGCTGGAGGCGCTGGGCACGATCGTCCGGTCCGGGCTGCGCGAACACGTGCGTGCCGGGGAGCGCGTGCATCTGGCGGGGACGCTGGCGGCGGAACATCCGGATCCGGCGGGCACCGGCACCCGGCTGGTCGATCTCGCCGCGCGGGCCGGGGCCGCCGATCCGGCCGGCTGGGCCACCCTGTGGTGGCGGCGCTACCTGTCGCTGCTGGTTACGCCGGTGCTGCGGTTGTGGGCCGAGCACGGTGTCGTGCTCGAACCACATCCGCAGAACGTGCTGGTCGTGGTGGGCCCGGACCAGCTGCCGGTCCGGGTGTTGGCGCGCGACCTGGAGGGCACCAAGCTGGTCGCCGACCGGCACGCCGACGCACTGGCGGCGCTGCCCGCCGACGTCGCGCGCGCCGTCGGCTACGACGAGGCGCGGGGCTGGAACCGGATCGCCTACTGTCTGTTCGTCAACCATCTGGCCGAGGTCGCCGGTGCGCTGACCGATCTGTCCGTCGCGGCCGGACCGGACGCGGGCCGGTTCGAGCAGCGGCTGTGGGAGATCCTCGCCGAGGTTCTGGCCGCCGCCGGCGCGGAACTCGGGGAACCCCCGCGGCTGCGCGCGCTGCTCGCCGGGGCGCCGCTACCGGCCAAGACGAACCTCCTGTTGCGCTGGGAGCGGGCGGCCGACCGGCACGCGGGCTATGTGCCGTTCCCGAACCCGATGGGCCGCAGGCTCGCCGAGGGTCCGCGATGAGCACCCTGCTGACCGGGGCGGTCGCCGCGACGGCGGTCGACCTCGCCGGCCGGGACGCGCTACCGGCCTACGTCTACGACCTCGACCATCTCGACGCGCACACCGCGGCGCTGTGCGCGGACGTGCGCACGGCCGGCGCCGCCGCCGGGCTGCGGCTGGAGGTGCTGCACGCGGTCAAGGCGAACCCGGACCCGGGCGTGCTCGCGACCGCCGCCCGGCACGTCGACGGGCTGGAGGTGGCCAGCGGTGGCGAGCTCGCCCACGTCCGGCGGCACATGCCCGGGGTGGAGCTGGCGTTCGGCGGGCCCGGCAAGACCGACGCCGAACTGGCCGCGGCGGTGGCCGCCCGGGTCGCCCGCTACCACGTGGAGAGCCGCACCGAGCTGCGCAGGCTGGACGCGGCCGCCCGCGCGGCGGGTGCGGTGGTCACGGTGCTGTTGCGGGTCAACATCCCGGGCGGCCCGGTGCAGGGTGCTGCGCTGACCATGGGCGGGACGCCGAGCCCGTTCGGCATGGACCCCGCGGAGGCGGACGCCTGCGCCGCCGCGCGCGCCGCGCTGCCGGGGGTGCGGATCGCCGGGGTGCACGCCCACCTCGCGAGCGGTCTGGACCCGGTGGGGTGCGCCGCCCAGGGGGCCGCGGTGCTGGGCTGGGCGCTGGACTTCGGGCGACGGCACCGGATGCGGCTCGACGAGGTCAACGTCGGCGGCGGTATGGCGGTGGACTACCACCGCCCTGACCGGTTGTTCGACTGGGCGGAGTACGGACGCCTGCTCGCCGGGCACGCCGCCGCGCACCGCGACGGGGGGGCCGAGCCGGTGCTGCGGATCGAGCCGGGCCGCGCGGTCAGCGCCTATTCCGGCTGGTACATCACCCGCGTGCTGGAGCTCAAGCGCAGCCACGGTGAATGGTTCGCGGTCTGCCTCGGCGGCACGCACCACCTGCGAACCCCCGCCGCAAAGGGCCACGACCAGCCGCTGGTGGTGCTGGCCACCGACGGCTGGGACCGGCCATGGGCGCGCCCGGACACCGGTGCCGAGGCGGCGGTGACCTTCGTCGGGCAGCTCTGCACGCCCAAGGACGTGCTGGCCCGCCGGGTCCGCGCGGGCCGGGTCCGCGCCGGAGACGTCGTGGTGTTCGCGCTGGCCGGCGCCTACGCGTACAACATCAGCCACCGCGACTTCCTGCTGCATCCGGGCCCGCACGTCGTGCACCTGGGCACGGCCGGATAGCCGGGCGCCCACCCCGCGGGCCGGTCGTCCTCAGCGTGGCTTCAGCGGCCGTCCGGACACTCGATCGCGTTCCCGGCCGGAGGAGAACGCATGATCAGAGAGTCCGACCTCGGGTCCGTCGACCGCGAGGCGCCGCCGCCCGTGCTCGGGGTCGTCCGCTACAGCCTGTCCGCGCTCTGCACGCTGGGCATCCTCGGGGCGATCGCCGAGGTCGGCGCTCCGAGCGGGCAGCACGCGGTGCCCTGGATCGCCGCGGCGCTGCTCACGGCGGCGCTGGTCATGCTGTTGCTTCCGGCCCGGTCCCGGCTGCTGCCGATCGCGCGGCTGCTCGGCCTCGTCGTCGTCGGCCTCGCCGCCTACGGCGTGGTCGAGCATCTGATCGCCAACCCGGCCCCGGAGGGTTTCGACCACGAGTTCAGCGCCTACTGGGCAAGCCTGTCCCCGCTCACCCGGTCCTGGTACGGCAGCGGCGACAGCCCGCTCGCACCCGGCATGCTGGGCCAGGCGGCGCTGCTGCTGCTGCTCGCGACGGCCGGGGTGGACCGCGGGTTTCCCCGGCTGCGGCGCGGGTTGCGCCGGTCCGCCCGCTGGGCGGCGGCCACCACGATCTACCGTCTGGGTCGTGCGGGTGCTGCTGGTCGAGGACGAACGTCCGCTGGCCGAACTGGTCCGGCGCGGCCTGGTTGCGGAGGGCCACTCCGTGGAGATCGCCTACGACGGCCCATCGGGGTTGGCGGCGGCGACCGAGGGCGAGCATGACGTCGTCGTGCTGGACATCATGCTGCCCGGGCTCTCGGGCTACCGGATCCTGGAACGGCTGCGCGCGGCCGGGGTCTGGACACCGGTGCTCATGCTCACGGCCAAGGACGGCGAGTACGACGAGGCCGACGCCTTCGACCTCGGCGCCGACGACTATCTGACCAAACCCTTCTCCTTCGTCGTGCTGCTCGCCCGGCTGCGCGCGCTGCTGCGCCGCGCCGGCGACGCGCGCCCGACCGTGCTGACCGTCGGCGATCTGCGGCTGGACCCGGCGCGGCACCGGGTGCACCGCGGCGACGTGGAGATCACGCTCACCCCGCGCGAGTTCGGGGTGCTCGAGCACCTCATGCGCCATGCGGGGGAGGTCGTCACCAAGACCGACATCCTGCGTTCGGTGTGGGACGCCCACTACGAGGGCGAGGTCAACGTCGTCGAGGTCTACGTCGGCTACCTCCGGCGCAAGATCGACTCCCCGTTCGGGACGCGGAGCATCGAGACCCTGCGCGGGGTGGGCTACCGCATGATCGAGCCGGGCTGAGCCCGGGCCCACGGCACGCCGACGGTTTCGGCATCGGCCGGGACCCGGTCGGACTCGGGGATCGCGGGCAGCCGCACCCGGAACAGCGCACCGCCGCCCGGCGCGTCCTCCACCCCGACGTCGCCCCCGTGCGCGGCCACCACCTCGGCCACGATCGCGAGGCCGAGCCCGGCGCCGCCGTCGGACCGCGCGCGGGCAACGTCGAGCCGGACGAACCGTTCGAAGATCCGCGCCCGCTCGGCGACCGGTACGCCGGGCCCGTCGTCGGTCACCTCGATCACGGCATCCTGACCGCTTCGTGTCACCGTGACGAGAACACGCGATCGAGCGTGCCTGCGGGCGTTGTCGACCAGGTTGCGGACCACCCGCAGCAGCTGCCCGCGGTCGCCGACCATCCGCACCGGCTCGGCCCGCACCTGCGGGGCCACCCCGCCCACCTCGCTCGGGCGGGTGCGCTCGGCCTGGACGACCTCGTCCAGGTCGACCTCCTCGCGGCGCGGCTGCAGGCCCCGCTCGTCTGCGCGGGCCAGCAGCAACAGGCCGTCGACGAGCCGGTTGAGCCGCTCGGTCTCGCCGCGCAGCGTGCCGACCGTCGCCGGGTCGATCCCGCCGGGTCCCGCCATCAGCTCCAGGCCGGTCGCGATGGTGGCGAGCGGGCTGCGCAGCTCGTGGCTGGCGTCGGCGACGAACCGGCGTTGGATCCCCTGCGCGTTCTCCAGCCGGGCCAGCATCGCGTTCATGGTCTCGGCGAGCCGGGCGACCTCGTCGTGGGCGGGCGGCACCGGTACCCGGCGCCCGAGGTCGCGGTCGGTCATGTCGGCCACCTGCGTGCGCATGGCCTCCACCGGCCGCAGCGCGCGCCCGGCGAACAGATAGGTGATCCATCCGGTGACCAGGACCAGGATCGGCACGCCGATGAGCACCATGACGAACACGGTGTCGACGGCCCGGTGAACGGGATCGAGCCGCTGCGCGGCGAGCACGACGATGGGCCGGTACTTGGTGTCGAACCCCTGCACGACGATCAGCGCCTCGACGCGCATCCCGTCGGACAGTTCGATGGTCCGCGCCGGCACGACCTCGGTCTCGCCCGGCGCCGGCATCAGCTCGCTCATCCGCGGCCGGTCGCCGAGCACGTCGGACGACCCGATGATCTGGATGTCGCCGCCGGGATCGTCCCTGGCGGAGTAGTCGGTGACGACCTGGACGAGATCGGTGCGTTTCCCGGTGGCATCGACCGCGTTCTGTTTGAGCTCGCCCTGGAAGTTCGCGGCGACCCGCTGTCCCAGCTGGGTGGTCTGCAGGCTCGCCGTGTTCTCCAGGGAGGCGCGCATCGACCGGTCGAGCAGGAAGACCAGGGCGGCCCCGGCCAGCACCAGCACGACCGCCACCGAGGCCGCCGCGGCCAGCGCGGTCGTCGCGCGCACACCCAGACGCGCCCGCAGCCGCCTACGGAACAGAGTCACTCACCCAGCGTAGGCGGCGTCTGCTGTGTGGCCGCTGAGTGGAGCTTGCGGAACGAACATCAGCGCTGAGGGGCGGCGCCCGCCCATGTGTTAGGGATCATTAACCAATCGCGCTAGGCTGGCCGGATGGCGGCTTCCCCCGGCGCCGGCGCCGCTGTCCCCGACAGCCCCAGCCGACGCGAGCAGATCCTCGGTGTGGCCGCTCAGCTCTTCGCCCGGCACGGATTCCACGGGGTGAGCATCGCCGACCTCGGCGCCGCCGTCGGCGTCAGCGGACCCGCGCTCTACCGGCACTTTCCCGGCAAGGAGGCGCTGCTCGCCGAGATGCTCATCAGGATCAGCGAGCACCTGCTGGCCGGCGGTCAGGAGCGTGCCGCGGCCAGCGACGACCCGCGCGAGATGCTCGCCGCGCTCATCGACTTCCAGGTCGACTTCGCGCTGCGCGAGCCCGAGCTCATCGTCGTGCAGGACCGGGACCTGGCCAATCTGCCGCCCGAGCCGCGTCGCCGGGTGCGGCTGTTGCAGCGCACCTACGTCGAGATCTGGGTGGACGTGCTGCGCCGGATCAATCCCGACCTGACCGCCGAGGCGGCCCGGATCGCCGCGCACGGCGCGTTCGGGCTGCTCAACTCGACCCCGCACAGCCGCACCCGGGCCGGCACCGCCGAGGTCGCGGCGCTGTTGCACCGGATGGCCTGGACGGCCCTGACAAACCTGACCCCGGCTGAGTCCCGGAAAGCCTGACTCAACAAGGGCCCTTTGGCCCTAGCCGAGCATCGGATTTAGCGCCACGGTGTCCCGCGCGCCAGGCCATCCTCCGCGCGCCTGATCACGATCCGCAATTTCCGCCCGGACGAGTGGATCCCTTCGAGGAGGACTCCAGATGGCGATCGTCGGCCTGTTGTACGTGGGTGCGGTTCTGTTCATCAACGGATTGCTGCTCATCGGCAGAGTCGATCCGAAAGCCGCGGCACCGCTGAACCTCTTCGTCGGTGCGCTGCAGGTCGTCACACCCACCTATTTGATCATTGCCGCCAATGGGGACCCGGCGCTGATCGCCGCCGCTGCCGGAATCTATCTGTTCGGTTTCACCTACCTCTACGTCGGGATCGGACTGCTGGCCAATCTCGACACGACCGGTGTCGGATGGTTCTCCCTATTCGTCGCAATTGTCGCGCTCGGTTTCTCATATGTGAACTTCCAGGCCGTCGAGAACCGCCCCTTCGGCGTGATCTGGCTGTACTGGGCGTTCCTGTGGGCACTGTTCTTCGTCGTCCTCGGGCTCAAACGCGAGGCGCTGACCCAGTACACCGGCTGGGTGACGATCATCCAGTCCTGGGTCACCGCGGCGATCCCGGCCATGCTGATCTTCACCGGCAGGTGGACCAACCCGAACGAGACCGCGCTCGCCCTCGCGATCTTCGGCGTCGTGGTGTTCCTGGCCCTGCTGCCGCTCGCCCGCAGGCGGCGGGCTCCGGAGGAAGTGGTTCCCACACCCACCCCGACCGTTCCGGCGGCCACGAGCTGATCCGGCGAGGTTGTCAACGTAAGGAGAACTGACATGCCAGATGTGGTGTTCAGCGTTGACCAGTCCAAGTCGATGCACGATCAAGCGGTGCCGGGGCACAACCGGTGGCACCCGGACGTACCGTCGGCGGTGATGGTGCGGCCCGGGCAGATGATCCGGGTGGAGTGCCGGGAGTGGACCGACGCGCAGATCGGCAACAACGACTCGGCCAACGACGTCCGCGATGTCGACCTGACTCGTTGCCATATGTTGTCCGGCCCGATCGGGGTGGAGGGCGCCGAACCCGGCGACCTCCTGGTCGTCGACATCCTCGACCTCGGCCCGGTCCAGGCCCCGCAGGAGTACGGCGATGCTCCCGGCCAGGGCTGGGGATACACCGGCGTGTTCGCCAAGGCCAACGGCGGCGGCTTCCTGACCGACTACTTCCCCGACGCCTACAAGGCGATCTGGGACTTCGCCGGCCAAGTGGCGACCTCGCGGCACCTGCCGGGCGTCCGCTACACCGGTATCACGCACCCCGGCCTCTTCGGCACCGCGCCCTCGGCCGAACTGCTCGGGCGCTGGAACGATCGCGAGCGGGCGCTGATCGCCACCGACCCGGACCGGGTCCCGCCGCTCGCGCTCCCCCCGCTCGCCGACAGCACGCTCGCCGGCACCGCGACGAGCTCGGTGGCCGAGGCGATCGCCCGCGACGGTGCACGCACGGTGCCCGCCAGGGAGAACGGCGGCAACCACGACATCAAGAACTTCACCCGAGGCTCCCGGGTCTTCTACCCGGTGCATGTCCCGGAGGCGAAACTCTCCGGTGGTGATCTGCACTTCAGTCAGGGCGACGGCGAGATCACGTTCTGCGGCGCCATCGAGATGGGCGGGTTCATCGACTTCCAGATTGATCTGATCAAGGGCGGTATGGAGACCTACGGGATCACCACGAACCCGGTCTTCATGCCGGGCAACGTGGAACCGCGCTACTCGGAGTTCCTGACCTTCATCGGGGTGTCGGTGGACCGCGAGACCGACGAGAACTACTACCTGGACGCGACGGTCGCCTACCGGAGGGCCTGCCTGAACGCGGTGGAGTACCTGAAGAAGTTCGGCTATTCCGGCGAGCAGGCCTACCTGCTGCTCGGCTCGGCGCCCATCGAGGGCCGGGTGAGCGGGGTGGTGGACATCCCGAACGCCTGCTGTTCGCTGTACCTGCCGACGGCCATCTTCGACTTCGAGGTGCGGCCGTCGGCCTCCGGGCCGGTCAGGGCCGACCGGGGCCAGTGCGCGGTGAGCTCATAGTCGCCACCCGCCACTGACGGTGGCCCGCGTGCCGCGCACCGGCGGCGCGCGGGCCGCTACTCCGCCTCGCCGCGGACGGCGTCGAGGAACACGGTCGGCCGCGCGGTGACCGTCACCGCGCCGCCGCAGTTCCAGCAGGTCGGCTCGCGGTCCGGATCACGGCCCTCCACCTCGCAGGACCTGCAGAGCCAATGGGCAACCACCTGGGCTCGCACCGCCGTCTCCCTTCCGGCACCCACCTACCTCAACGCTGGGTGACCGATCGCATTCGTTGCGATTAAGTATTGGGTAAACGGCGCCGCACCGTCTTTACTTGGAGGCCTATGCCACACGAACATTCCGAAAAGATCAGCATTCATCCGAAGCACCAGGCGCGGGACCGGTTCGGCAAGGAGGCGTTGCACACCGCGCACGGCATCACCGAAGCGCTGGCCGAGGCTGGCGTGGCCGACGACGGCGTCGTCGTGCTGCGCACGGACGGCAAACGGCACAGCTTCGCCGAGCTGGAGAAGCTCATCGACGACGCCCTCGCCGAGGACGAGGCCGCCGCGGGCGGAGCGGATCCCGGCCCGCCGTAGCCCCGGGCTCAGGTTCGCCCGTACCCGCCGCCACCCGGTGTTTCGACCACCAGCACATCCCCGGGGCGCACCGCGACCGAGTCACAGCCGCGCATCGGCACCACGGTGCCGTCGGCCCGCTCGACCCGGTTGGCTCCGAGGGAACCGGGCGCGCCGCCCGCCATCCCGTAAGGGGGGCGCCTGCGGTGGCCCGACAGCGTGCTCACCGTCATCGGCTCCCGGAACCGGATCCGACGCACCGCGCCGTCGCCGCCGCGCCAGGCGCCGGTTCCGCCGCTGCCCCGGCGGATCCGGAACTCGTCGAGCAGTACCGGGAAGCGCCACTCCAGCACCTCGGGGTCGGTCAGCCGGGAGTTCGTCATATGCGTCTGCACGACCGAGGAGCCGGCGAAACCGTCCCCGGCGCCGGAGCCCGAGCCCACCGTCTCGTAGTACTGGTGGTGCTCGTTGCCGAAGGTGACGTTGTTCATCGTCCCGGAGCCCTCGGCCTGGACGCCCAGGGCGGCATACAGGGCTCCGGTGATCGCCTGCGAGGTCTCGACGTTGCCTGCGACCACCGCGGCCGGGTATTCCGGCGCCAGCATCGAGCCCGCCGGGATGACGACCCGCAGCGGGCGCAGACAACCGTCGTTGAGCGGGATCTCGTCGGCGACCAGGGTCCGGAACACATACAGCACGGCCGCCGTGGCCACCGAGCTCGGTGCGTTGAAGTTCGTGCCCAGCTGCGCTGAGGTGCCGGTGAAGTCGATCACCGCAGACCGCGCGGCGCGATCGACCGTGACTCGCACGACGATCTGGGCGCCGGAGTCCATCTCGTAGCGGTACTCCCCGTCGCCGAGGGCGTCGATGACCCGGCGGACGGCCTCCTCGGCGTTGTCCTGGACGTGGCGCATGTAGGCCGTCACCACGTCGAGGCCGTAATGCTCGATCATCTTCCCGACCTCCGCGACGCCCTTGGCGTTCGCCGCGACCTGGGCGCGCAGGTCGGCGAGGTTGGTTTCCGGGCTTCGGGACGGGTGGGGCGCGCCGGCGAGCAGCTCCCGGGTCTCGGCCTCCCGGAACCGGCCCCCGGTGCCGTCCCCGGCCGCCACCAGCAGCCAGTTGTCGAAGAGCACGCCCTCCTCGTGTACCTCCCGGCTGTCGGCCGGCATCGAACCCGGGGTGATCCCGCCGATCTCCGCGTGGTGGCCGCGGGAGGCGACGAAGAACAGGATCCGCGGCTCCGGACCCGCCGCGGAACCGAACACCGGGGTGATCACCGTGATGTCGGGCAGGTGGGTGCCGCCGTGGTACGGGTCGTTGACGGCGTAGACCTCGCCGGGCCGCATCCGTCCCCCGCTGCGGCGGATCACCTCCTTGACGCTCGTGCCCATCGACCCGAGATGCACCGGGATATGCGGGGCGTTGGCGATGAGGTTGCCGTCGGGGTCGAACAGCGCGCAGGAGAAGTCGAGCCGCTCGCGGATGTTGACCGACTGCGCCGTCGATTCCAGCGCCGCCCCCATCTGCTCGGCGATCGACATGAACAGGTTGTTGAAGATCTCCAGCAGCACCGGGTCGGCCGCGGTGCCGACGCCGGCGTCCCGGAGGGCCGCCACCCGCCGCAGCAGCAGATGTCCCTGCGGGTCCATCGTGGCCTGCCAGCCCTCGTCCACCACCGTGGTGGCGTTGGCCTCGGCGACGATCGCCGGTCCCTCTACGGTCGCGCCGGGTACCAGCCGCTCCCGCTGGTGCAGCGGCGCGTCGCGCCGGCGCTCGCCGGCATGGATCCGGACCGTCGCCACCGGCTCCGGGCCCGTGTCCGCACCGGGGTCGGCACCGGCTCCGGCGAGGTCGGAGAGGTCGGGCTGGTCGGTGCGGCCGACCGCCTCCACCGAAATCGCCTCCACGATCAGGGGACGGTCCATCAGGAACGAGTAGGTCTGCCGGTAGCCGTCCGCGAACTCGCTGCTCATCGCGCCGAGGTCGATCGGGTCCGGCAGGTCCACCAGCACCGCGGTGTCGGTGCCGTCGTAGCGCAGGTGCGCGCGGCGGACCACGCCGACCCGCTCGCCGGGCACGCCCTCCGCGCGCAGCTCGGCGCGCGCCGCGACCTCCAGGTCGTCGGCCACCTCGCGCAGCCGCGGCGTGACCGCCGGCTCCAGGCGGGCCTCCACCGACTGCTGGCGCATCACGGTGGTGTCGGCCAGACCGATGCCCAGCGCGGACAGCACGCCGGCCGCCGGTGGAACCAGCACGGTGTGGATTCCCAAGGAGTCGGCCACCGCGCAGGCGTGCTGGGCGCCCGCGCCGCCGAACGTGGTGAGCGCGTACTCGGTGACGTCGTGGCCCCGCTCGACCGAGATCCGCTTGATCGCTCCGGCCATGTTCGTCACCGCGATCGCCACATAGCCCTCGGCGACCTGTTCGGGCGTGCGATCGTCCCCGGTCGCCCGGCGGATCTGCTCGGCCAGCTCGGTGAACCGTCGACGCACCACGTCGGCGTCCAGCGGCTGGTCGCCGTCGGGCCCGAAGACGTGCGGGAAGTGGTCCGGCTGGATCCGGCCGAGCATCACGTTCGCGTCGGTGAGGGTGAGCGGGCCGCCGCCCCGATAGCAGGCGGGCCCCGGATAGGCGCCCGCCGAGTCGGGGCCGACCCGATACCGGCTGCCGTCGAAGTGCAGGATCGACCCTCCGCCCGCGGCCACCGTGTGGATCGCGAGCATCGGCGCGCGCAGCCGGACCCCGGCCACGAGGGTGTGGAACACCCGCTCGTAGTCGCCGGCGAAATGCGAGACGTCGGTGGACGTCCCACCCATGTCGAACCCGATGACCTTGTCGAACCCGGCCAGCTGCGACATCCGCGCCATCCCGACGATGCCGCCCGCCGGCCCGGACAGGATCGCGTCCTTGCCGCGGAAATGCCCGGCCTCGGCGAGACCACCACTGGACTGCATGAACATCAGCCGCACGCCGGGCAGCTGCCCGGCCACCTGGTCGATATAGCGGCGCAGCACCGGTGAGAGGTAGGCGTCGACGACGGCGGTGTCCCCGCGCGGGACCAGCTTCATCAGCGGGCTGACCTCGCTGGACAACGAGATCTGGGAGAAGCCGATCCGTTCGGCGAGCTTGCCGATCGCCTGCTCGTGGGCGGGGTGCAGGTGGCTGTGCATGCAGACGACGGCGAGGGCCCCGATGCCGTCGTCGTGCGCGCGACGCAGGTCCTCGCCGAGCCGCTCCAGGCCGGGGGCGCGCAGCACCGTGCCGTCGGCCTGGATCCGCTCGTCGACCTCGATGACGCGTTCGTAGAGCAGTTCCGGCAGCATGATCTGCCGATCGAAGATCCGCGGGCGGTTCTGGTAGCCGATCCGCAGCGCGTCACCGAAACCGCGGGTGATCACCAGCGCGGTCCGCTCACCCGTGCGTTCGAGCAGCGCGTTGGTGGCCACGGTGGTGCCCATCCGGACCTGCTCGAGCAGGTCCGCGGGCACCGGATCGTCCGCGGTGAGGCCGAGCAGCGTCCGGACGCCGGCCACCGCGGCGTCCGGATAGCGCGCCGGGTTCTCCGACAGCAGCTTGTGGGTGATCAAGCCGCCGTCCGGCCGCCGGGCGACGATATCGGTGAACGTGCCGCCGCGGTCGACCCAGAACTGCCACTGCCGCGCCGCCACGCCCGTCTCCCAGCTCACCGACCCCTGTGAGTGCGTAACAGCGTTAGAACACTGTTACGCACTCACAGGCTAGTAGATGTTGGAGGGGCGGACCATGCCCTCGGCGAGGTCGCCGAACTGCGGGTCGACAATCGCGCCGGGGTTGTTGATGATCTCCTCGACCAACAGGGTCTCCGTGGTCAGGATGAGCGCCGCGATCGAGGCCGCGCTCTGCAACGCGGAGCGGGTGACCTTCAGCGGATCGAGCACACCGGCCTCGAACAGGTCGACGCACCGCCCCGTCGCCGCGTCGAAACCCCGGCCGGGTGGCAGCTCGGCGACGTCGCGCAGGATCTGGTCGCCGTCGTGGCCCGCGTTGATCGCGATCCAGCGCAGCGGTTCGCCCAGGGCGTACCGCACGATCTCGGCCCCGCAGCTCGCGTCCTCGCCGTCGACCTGCAGCCCGTCCAGCGCGGCGCGGGCGTGCAGCAGCGCGGTACCGCCCCCCGCGACCACGCCCTCGTCGATGGCCGCGCGGGTGGCGGCCAGCGAGTCCTCGACGCGGTGCTGCTTCTCCTTGAGCTCGACGCCGGTGGCGGCGCCGACCTCGATCACCGCGACGCTGCCGGACAGCCGCGCGATCCGATCGGCCAGGAAGTCCTGGTCCTGCTCGTTCTGGGCGCGCTCGAACTCCCGCTTGAGCTGCTCGATCCGCCGCGAGACGCTCTCGGCCGAACCCGCGCCCCCCACGATCGTGGTCTCGTTCTCGGTGACGGTGATCCGGCCGCAGCGGCCGAGCTGGTCGAGCGTGACCGCCTCCAGGGTCAGCCCGGCGTCGCCGGTGATGACCTTGCCGCCCACGACCGCGGCCGCATCGGTGAGCTGGGCCAGCCTGCGGTGCCCGAAGCCGGGCGCCCGGACGGCGACCGAGCGGAACGTCTCGTGGACGTTGTTGGCCACCAGCATGCCGAGCGCGGGTCCGTCCATGTTCTCGGCGACGATCACGAGCGGCCTGCCGGTCGGCCGGACCTTCTCCAGGACGGGCATGAGGTCCTGCACCTTCGAGATCTTCTCGTTGGTGAGCAGGATGTACGGGTCGGTGAACACCGTCTCCATGCGGTCGGTGTCGGTGGCCATGTACGGCGAGATGTAGCCGTGGTCGAACACGAGGCCGTCGACGAAATGCACGTCCATGCCGAACGCCGCCGACTCCTCGACGGTGACGATGCCGTCCTGGCCCACCCTGCTCATCGCGGCGGCGATGACCCGTCCGATCCGCGGGTCGTTGGCGGCGAGCGTGGCCACCCGCAGCAGCTCGGCCTCGCCCTCGACCCGGCGGGCACCGGCCGCGAGCGCCTCGGTCACGGCCTCGACCGCGTCCTCGATACCGCGGCGCAGCGCGATCGGGTTGGCGCCGCGCTCCACGGCCAGCAGGCCCTCGCGGACCATGGCCTGGGCCAGCACGGTGGCCGTGGTGGTCCCGTCCCCGGCGACGCCGTTGGTCTTGGTGGCCACCTCCTTGACCAGCTGCGCGCCCATATTGGCGAACGGGTCGCGCAGCTGGATCTCCCGGGCGATCGTCACCCCGTCGTTGGTGATCGTCGGCGGGCCGGTCAGCTTCTCGATGACGGCGTTGCGCCCCTTGGGGCCCAAGGTCACCTTCACCGCGTTGGCCAGGGTGTCGACCCCGGCCTGCAGCAGCTGGCGTGCCTCGACGTTGAACCGCAGGTCCTTGGCCATGATGGGTCCTTCCGGATCAGGGGACGAGGATGGCGCGGCCCCGGACCTTGCCCTGGTCAAGGTCGTTGAGGGCAGCGGCGAACTCCTCGAGGGGGTAGCGAGCGGTGTGCAGGGTGACCAGGCCGCGGGCGGCCAGCACCATCAGCTCGGACAGGTCGCTGTAGGAACCGACGAGGTTCCCCACGAAGTTGATCTCGGTGGAGATGATGTCGATGGTCGGGACGTCGACCCGGCCGCCGTAGCCGATGACGTAGTAGCTCCCGGCCCGGCGCAGCATCGCCACCCCGTCCTCGACGGCGCCGCCCTCGCCGACGAAGTCGAGCACCGTCTCCGCGCCGTTGCCCCCGGTGAGGTCCTTGACCGCATCGACCTGGTCGCCGTCGGCGCGCACGATGTGGTGCGCCCCGACCTGTTCGGCGAGGGCCAGGGCCTCCCAGGAGCGGTCGACGACGACGATCTCGGCGGCGGACAGCGCCCGCAGCACCTGGATGCCGATGTGCCCGAGGCCGCCGGCCCCGATCACGACGACCTTCTGCGAGGGCCGCAGATGCGCGGCGGCCTTGCGCACGGCATGGATGGCGGTCAGGCCGGCGTCGGCCAGCGCCGCGACGGCCGCGGGCTCCAGCGACGGGTCGAGTTTGACCACGGAGCGAGCGTTGGTCTTCAGCAGCTCCGCGTAGCCGCCGTCGCTGTCGATGCCCGGAAACCGGGAGTTGGCGCAGTGCACGTCGTCGCCGTCCCGGCAGGCCGCGCACAGTCCGCAGGTCACGAGGGGATGCAGGATCACCGGATCGCCGACGGCGACGTTGCTGACCGCATTGCCGACGGCGTGCACCCATCCGGCGTTCTCGTGGCCGATCGTGTAGGGCAGCACCACGCCCGACTTCTGCTCCCACTGGCCCTCGATGATGTGCAGGTCGGTCCGGCAGACCCCGGCTCCGCCGACCCGCACGATCACATCCAGCGGCCCGGTGATCTCCGGCTCGGGAACCTCCACCAGCGCGGGCTGCTGGTCGTACTTGCTGAGCTGAACCGCTCTCATGGACGTTCCCTCTCCTCGCCGGCGGGACCGGTCTCGCCGGTGCCGGCTCCGTACCGTGTGGTCAGCAGCCCGCGGCAGAACGCCGAGTTGCCCTCGACGCTGACCCGGACCGCCTTGGCGAACCGCAGCCGCCGTGCCACCTCGGCGGACGGAACCGGACGGCCCTGCTCGTCGACGACGAGCAGGGCGTCCGGGTCCGTCGAGAGGCCGACGTCGCGGCGCCGCCGCAGCAGCCCGGACCGGCCCGCCGACTCGGGGACGTCGCGCAGCCGGACCTCGGCGAGGCAGTCGATCTTCCAGCCCTGCTCGACCAGGTGCCGGTACACCCGGTCGAGGCAGGCCAGATGCGCCTTCTGCCGGAAGGTGCGGCGCAGCTCGTCGAGCTCCGCGGTGGCCTGGCCGGGGAAGGAGCCGGCGAAGCCGGCGTCCGCCGCGACCCCCGCATTGATCTCCTCCGCGGCGAAGTGGTCCTCGAGCGCGACGTCGACCTCCACCACGCCGGCCAGCTCCTGGACCGCGTCGTGGGCGTCGGCCACCATCAGGTAGGCGAAGTTGGGGGCGCAGAAGTACGTGGGCAGCCGCAGCCGGACCCGCACTCCGCTGTCCGGTCCTCCCTGCTCGGTCGCATGGACCGACAGCTCGTGGACGAAACCGAGGTCGGTGATCGGTTCATCGAGCTCGGGATCGCGCACGGCGCCCAGCGCCCGCCAGACGGCCTCGCGGACGGCCCCCGGCCTGACTCCGGCTGCGGCAGTCACGCCGGCACCGCTCCCGCGACCCGCGACCCACCGTTCATCGACGCGGTGACGCTCGCCGGCACCTCGAGGTCGTAGAGCCGGGCCGCGTTGAGCCCCAGGATCTTCTTCTTGACATCGGTGGTCAGCACGCCGTACTCGGCCTGCATGTCCTCGGGGATCTGGAAGTCGACGAACTTCTCGACCAGCCACTTCGGGTGCCAGATCGCGTAGTCGCTGGAGAACGTCAGCCGGTTCTCGTCCAGCCAGTACAGCAGCTCACCGATGATCTGTGCGAAGTACCGCGGGCGGGTGTGGATGAACGGCATCGCGACCGACAATCCACCGTAGACGTTCGGCTCCTGCGTGGCGATCCAGCAGAAGTCCTCCAGCCGGGGCAGGCCGACGTGCTCGATGATGAAGTTCAGGTCGGGGAACGCCGTGGCCACATCGTCGACGTCCGCGACGTCGAATGCGTCCCGGTTGAGCGGGTAGATCGTCGGGCCCTTGTGAATGTGGATATTGCGGATGCCGAGCTGCTCGCAGCGCTCCAGGTAGCGGTAGCACCACGGGTCGGTGAGTTTGTAGCCCTTGGACTCGCCCTTCCATTCGGCGGTGTAGAGCTTCACGCCCTTGAGGTTCCACCGCGCGGCCTGCCGGTCGAAGGCCTCGAGGCCGCCCTCACCGTCGCGCGGGTCGAAGGCGCCGTTGGCGATGAGCCGGCCCGGATGCCGCTCGGCCACGGCGCCGTTGCGCTCGGTCGTGTTGAACCCGTTGATGTAGAAGTCGGTGAGATAGGTGGGCTGGAAGATGCCCACATCGACGTGGCCCTCCTCGAACAGGTCGCGCACCAGGTCCTGCTCGGTATAGGCGGCGAACTTCTCCGGTGACCAGAGGTATTCCTCCGGCGAGAGATTCTTGTGGTAGTCGTAGAAACAGTTCGTGAACCCCTCCCCATAGCGGTTTCGCTGGTTCGCGGGGGTGCCGTCCCAGAAGTGGATGTGGCTGTCCACGACGAAGTAGTTCTCGCCGTCCTTGGCGTACATGTCGCTACCCTCGGTTTCTGCGTGTATGTGGGATTCGGGGCCGACCCGCACCACAGGTCGGCCCCGACGACTCAGTCGACCGGCCGGAGATCGAAGTCGATGTACTCGGCGGCGTCCTCGGGATTGGCGAAGAGCATCGTGCGGTCGTCGAAGTGCACCATGCGCCCGTAGTGGGTCGACATGATCTCCTCGAAGTCGGTCTGGTCGAACTCCGAACCCACGATGTCAGTGATCTCGTCGAAGTCGAAGATCAGCACGTTCTTCGCGTCGACCCGGATCATCGAGGGGAACTCCTCGACCGTGACCCCCTCCTTGCCGCGCAGGATGTCGGCGACGATGTAGCCGATCTGGTTGTTCATCAGGGTGACCCCGCACATGTTCGACGACGCGGTGGCGGCGCCGAACTGGGGCTTTTGGGTGCTGGTCACAGGGACAACTCCTTCGGCTCGGGCAGGTCGAGGTCGGCGAGGAAGGTGCGGAAGCCGTCGGCCGCGGCGGCCCACGAGTCGGCGAAGGTCATCACCTTCTCGTGCGGCTGCGACCAGATGGGCTGCAGTTCATGGGCAGCGCGGACGGAAAGCGGCACCCACCGCGACAGCCATTCCGAGAGCAGCGCCTTGTTGTGCTCGCCGTGGTTCTCATCGGCAGTGAGCATCCGGAACAGCACCCGGGTGTAGCGCTGGTCGCGGTCGTAGTCGTTCTCACCGGCGCCGACGAGGGCCGGAGTCACGTAGTCACCGTTGCGGGCGGCGACCTGCATCACCAGATGGCTGCGGAACAGCACGCCCACCAGGGACTCGAAGATGACGTTGGCCGCGAACAGTGACTCGGCCCAATCCCCGATGGCCGTCAGTCGCTCGACGTTCTCCCGCACGCCCTGCCACACGGGGTCGCCGTGCCAGGTCTGCCGGTGGATCTTGCCGTCGAAGTCGATGTCGGACTCGGAGAGGTCGAGGTTGTAAAGCGCCAGGTCCTGGGCGAACCGCAGCTTATGGGTGCTGTTCACCGCGATGGCGTTGTTGATCATGTTGGTGGGCGCCGACCGCTGCTCGGACAGGAACACGTGCATGCCCAGCCCGTGCTCGGCGTGCATCCACGCGCCGAGGTGCTTCTCGACGAACCTGGTCCAGCTCGTCGACCAGTTCTTGTAGGCGCCCGCCTTCTTGGCATTGTTCAGGTTCAGCTGGATCTGACGCACAACGTTGGCGTTGTTGCGCAGGATCGTCTGCTCCCATTCCTCGTTCGGGTCGAGGAACGTGTGCCAGTCTGTCGACCGAAGTGCGGTCCATTCCTTCGGATAGCCGCCGGGTCCGTCACCGAATCCGTAGATCCACCCCTGGGTGAGGTGCCGGTCGGGGTCGGGCTGAACGTCGACGGTGACGTCCTCATACATCGTGGAACGCAGCTTGGCGGGCTTGAAGTAGTTATAGGTACGACTCTTCGAGCTCGGGAACTCGAGCAGTCCAGCCTCGGCACCCGTGAATTCGGGCTTCGGGAAGCTGCGCTCTGTGGTGGGGCTCGCCATCGAGCTCTCCTCTCAAGGTCGGTCGTGGAAACCGGGCTATTCGGCGGCGGCCGCGGTGATCGTGAACTTGTCGTAGAAGACCTGGTCCTTGGGCACCCCGAGGCTGTCCAGCAGCGGCAAGGCGGCGTCGATCATCGGCGGCGGACCGCACAGGTAGACGTCGCATTCGGCCAGGTCCGGCTCACGGTCCGCGAGGACCTTGGTGACCAGGCCGGTGGCACCGCCGGGATGTGCCGCCGGCCAGTCGTCCGGCCAGCTCTCCGAAAGGCACGGAACGAACGTGAAGTTGGGCAGCCGCTCGACGAGTGCGGCGATCTCGTCGTTCATAATCAGGTCACGCTCGGTCCGGGCGCCGTAGTAGTAGACGACCTCGCGGTCGCTGCCGCTGGCGGCCATCTGGCGCAGCAGGGCCAGCAGCGCCGACATGCCGGCGCCCCCGGCGGCGAAGACCAGCCGACGGTCCGACGCCACCCGCAGGGTGAACGCGCCGTACGGACCGGTGAGCATCAGCGGGTCGCCGACGGCCAGCTCGCCCGCGAGCTTCTCGGAGAACAGCCCGCCGGGGTAGCGCTTGATGATGAACTCCAGCGCGCCGTCGCCCGGCGATGCGCAGGCCATGGAGAACGAGCGCCGCTCGTCTGTCCCCGGTACCGAGACGTCGATGTACTGGCCGGGGTGGAACCGGAAGCCCGATGCGTCCTCCAACGCCAGCCGGACATAGGAGATGTCGTGGCTGAGGTCTGAGATCTCCGCGATCCTCGCCTGGGTGGTGACCACCGGCAGGCCCGAGCGGATCATGTCTTCGTCGAAGTTCTCGAGCTCGATCTCCAGGTCGCTGAACGCGTGTGCCCGGCACATCAGCACGTAGCCCTCGTCGCTCTCGTAGTCCGCGAGCGCGAACGTCGAGTAGCGGCCCATCTGGACGTCGCCGTCCAGCACGAAGGCCTTGCACGCCGAGCACTGGCCCTCTCGGCACCCGTGCATCAGCGAAATCCCCTGACGGAACGCGGCGTCGAGGACGGTCTCGTCCTCCGCCGCCTCGATCTCGATCCCGACCGGCTCGAACCGGATGGTGTGTTTGTCGCTCATCGGAACGCACTCCTCACCGTGCGTGATGGGTGGTGGCCGGCCGGCAGCCGCGAGGTACCCTGCGACGTGCCGGCCGACCACCTCCCACGAGGATCAGGCGACCGAGGGGGTCACGTTCGGGTTGGCTTTGTAGGCCGCGACGTGCGCCTCGCGCTCCTCGTCGGACATCTGGTTCAGCAGCACGTTCGGGCTGGAGAACTCGATGCCCCGCAGGTTGTCCAGGGTCCAGAGCTTCTTCGGGTCGTCGAGGTCCAGGTGCGGCTGCGGGATGAGGGTGTTGCCGTCGTCCCGGACGTAGCCCAGCTCCTTGACGATGTCGGCGAGGTCCTGGCCGTGGTGCAGCGTCTCCCATTCGCGCTTACCGGTGAGCCGACCCATGTTCGGGGTCGCCCGGCCCTCGTACTCGGGCCGGAACGCCACGGTGTCGGTCCAGTGGCAGGTCTCCGAGCAGTAGGTGCGCCACTGGTCGTCGACCTTGTCGGTGACCATGTCCTCGCGGATGAGGCAGGGCACCATGCAGGTCCAGCAGCGGTGCGGGTACTGGTAGCCGACCTCCTCGAACGCGATCGGCTTGTGCCCGTTGGGCTTGCTCAGCCGCGCGTAGGCCTCCCACCACTTGCCGAACTGGTTGTACCAGCCCGGGTACTTGTGCTCGAACCACTCGAAGTCGTCGTCGGTCATCGGGTCGATGCGCCAGTAGTTGACCGGCCATCCGGTGGCGAAGAACTGGGCCACCCGGTGCACGTAGAACCCGTGGTTGATCCGCTCCCAGGCCCTCTCGACCAGGTCGTGCGGGATGACCAGGCCGTACTTCTCCAGCGGGATGAGGTAGCTGCGGTAGTAGTCGTCGTAGATCCACCGCTGCCACATCTCGGCGTAGCTGTCCCGGTCCTTGCGGCGGTCCTTGCTGCCGTACTCGATGAACGTGCCGATCGCGGCGTCGACCACGCAGTGGTTGTTCCACCAGGCGTAACGCAGGTCGCGCTCGAGCAGCTTGCGGTTGTCCTCGTCGGCGAGCGCCATCAGCAGGATCGAGTAACCGTTGCTGATGTGGCGGGACTCGTCGGACTGCACCGAGTGGAACACCGTCGGCAGCAGGTAGTCACCATTGGCCGCAGCCTCGCTGGGCATGGCGACGAACAGGGTGTTGGTGAATGCCGTCTCGGCCACCACCGTGAGGTAGATGTTCGCCGCCGTGATCGCGTCCCCGGTGATGAACCCCTCGCCGAACTGCCGGCCGATGGTGCCCGCGTAGTTGTTCGCGAACGCCTTCTCGGTCATATCGAACCCGGCCGGGTCGATGTAGTGGTTCATGTAGAGGCGCTTGAGGTTCATCTGGATCGTGCTGTGCCGAACCTCGTCGATCATCTGGACCGCGAGCCCGTTGTGAATCTCCGGGTTGGGCACCGCGTCGATAGCCATCGGCATGGCCCGGGCCGCCGAGATCTCCGGGAACGGGATGATCGACAGGAACAGCTTCTGCCACTCCATCCAGCGCTCCTGGACCTGCCGGAACATATTGCCCCGGATGGCACCGTCCATCGCGCCGAAGACGCGGTTGTCCTTTTCTTCCTCCATCGGGAAGTACGACCGAAGGATCTGCTTCAGCGGGTCCTTCTTCGGGGCCTTGTCGAACGTGTAGTCCGTGCCGAAACGCTTCGCGGGCGTCGCGAACGTGGGCTCCCAGGACAGCTCCGTGATCTTCTTGTGGGCCTTGCTCATGCTTTGCCGGCTCACGCCAGACCTCCTGCGTCGGGTGTAAGGGATTCGGTGCGAAGGGCCGCGTCTGACATCCAGCGGCTCGGATGTCCGCTGTTGCCCACCGTTCGGTGCCAGCAATCACACATGAGTTCGGCAACACCGACCGTCTCAAAGCTGAGAACCGCAGGTCCGAGGCGAGACACCCGCGGCGGGCGTGGCCCAGACTGGTCGCGGCAACCGACCCGGTAGGAGAGCGATGTCGCATCCCCGACCTCACCACGCAGGGCCGCAGCGGCTGGTCGCGGCGGCGCGCGAGGGATTCCTCGCGCTGGACGATGTCGACACCGCCGCGGTGCGCGCCTCGATCCTGGAGTCCTGGCGGCGGTCGATGGCGTCGAGCGTGGCCGCGGACCGGGTCGCGGTGCGGTACGCCGGAAGCCCCAACCTGGAGATGCCGCTGGTCCAGAGCGCCACGCCGATCCTCGAGCACCTGCGTGACCTGCTGGCCGACGAACCGGTCAGCATCATCCTGACCGACCCCGCCGGGGTGGTGCTGAGCCGGTCGGTCGACGACGCCGTCCTCGAGCGGCATCTCGACTCGGTCAGCCTCGCGCCCGGTTTCAGCTACGCCGAGCAGGACGTCGGGACCAACGGTATCGGCACCGCGCTCACCCAGAACACGGCGCTCGGCGTCTTCGGCACCGAGCATTTCGCGGCGGGGCTCGACCAGCTGGCCTGCTTCGGAGCGCCGATCCACCACCCGATCACCCGAACCACGGTCGGGGTCCTCGACCTGACCTGCTGGAACCCCGACGCGTCGGTCATGCTCCGCACGCTCGCGACGAACACCGCGTACCAGATCGAGGACGCGCTACTGGTCGCCTCCGGGCGGCGCGAGCTGGCCCTGTTGCGCCACTACACGACGGTCTGCCAACACACCGATCGCCCGGTTCTCGCCACGAACAACGACGTCATGATGATGAACCAGGCCGCCCGCACCATGCTGAGCGTCGACGACCAGACCCGGTTGCTCGACCAGGCGGCCGAGGCCATCGCCAGCGGCCGGCCGCAGCGGCTGAGCGCCGAGCTCAGCGACGGTACCGAGGTTCACGTCGACTGCACTCCCGCCCGGACCGGCGGGGGACGTCTCGCCGGCTGCGTGCTGGCCGTCGACCTCATCGCGCCCGTGATCGGTCTCGCGCCGCGCCGCCGCTCGCGCAGCCTCGTCCTGTCGGGGCTCGCCGGCTCCAGCCCCGCGTGGCGGAAATGCTGCGAGGACGTCATCGAGGCCCATGCCTCCGGGGAGCCGCTGCTGCTCACCGGCGAGGCGGGGGTGGGGAAGCTCAGCCTGGCCAAGGCCGTCCACCACCTGCACCGGCCGGGCAGCTTCACTCGGATCTTCGACACCGAGGCCGCGACGACGACCGAATGGTTCTCCGCGGTCGCCGAGGCCCTCGGCTCGGACGGGGAAACCGTCATCCTGCCTCGTCTCGAACGGCTGCCCGAAACGTCGGCCCCGCCGCTGGCGGCCCTCCTGCGCAGCGTGTTGACGGGCCGACCCGACGCGCCGCCGCGCCTGATCGTCACCGCCCAGACGCCGCAGCTCCCGGACCCGCTGCGTGATCTGCTCCACCGGGAGGTGACCGTTCCGCCGCTGCGGCAACGCACCCACGATCTCAACGAGATCATCGGCGCGCTGCTCCGCCGGATCCGCCCGCGCGGCGTCCTTCGCTGCTCCTCGCAGGCCCGCAACATTCTGCTGCGGGGGCGGTGGCCCGGGAACGTCGCCGAACTGCTCGGCGCCCTCACCACCGCGGCCAGACGCTGCCAGGGCGGCATGATCGAGCCCGAGGATCTCCCACCGCGGTGCCGGGCCGTCGCCCGCAGGCTGCTCACCCCGCTCGAGTCGCTCGAACGGGACGCGATCATCAACAGCCTCCGCGCGGCCGACGGAGACAAGGCCGACGCCGCACGGACATTGCAGATCTCCCGGGCAACGATCTACCGGAAGATCCGTCGCTACGGCATCGACCTGTGCGAGGAATAGACCGGCCGGTCAGCGGTCCGCGGCGAGGTCGGCGTGCTGGGCCCGCAGGTCCCGCTTGAGGATCTTGCCGCTGGGGTTCTTCGGCAGCGCGTCGACGAGCACCACGTACTTGGGCCGCTTGTAGCCGGCCAGGTGCTCGCGGGCGTGCGCGTGGACCCGCTCGACGGACAGCCCGGCCCCCGGCTTCGGCACCACCACCGCGGTCACCGCCTCGATCCAGTGCGGGTGGGGGATCCCGAACACCGCGACCTCGGCCACCCCCTCCAACAGGTAGAGCGCCTCCTCGACCTCGCGGCTGGCGACGTTCTCCCCCCCGGTCTTGATCATGTCCTTCTTCCGGTCGACCACCGAGAGGTAGCCGTCCGCGGTCATGACCCCCAGATCGCCGGAGTGGAACCAGCCACCCCGGAACGCCGCGGCCGTCTTGGCCTCGTCGTTGTAGTAGCCCAGCGCGGCGTGCGGGGACCGGTGCACGATCTCCCCGACCTCCCCCGGCGGCACCGGGTTGTCCTCGTCGTCGACCAGCCGGGTCTCGACGTTGAGCGCCGCCCGGCCCGCTGACCCGGCGTACGACAGCTGCTCGTGCGGGCGCAGGATCGTGGCCAGCGGTGCCATCTCGGTCTGCCCGTAGAAGTTCCACAGCGCCACCTCCGGCAGCCGCTGCCGCATCTCGCGCAGCACCTCCACCGGCATCGGCGAGGCCCCGTAGTAGCCCTTGCGCAGGCTGGACAGGTCGCGGCGGTCGAAGTCGGGGTGACGCAGCAGCGAGATCCACACCGTCGGCGGGCAGAACAGCTTGGTGACCTGCTCGCGCTCGATGGTCGCCAGCAGCGTGGCCGGGTCGGGTCCGGGCAGGATGACGCTGGTCGCGCCCAGGTAGACGTCGACGGAGAAGAAGCAGTCCAGCTGCGCGCAGTGATACATCGGCAGCGAATGCACCTCGACGTCGTCGCCGCTCATCCCGCCGTCGATCGTGCAGCTCACGTACTGGCCGATGAGCGAGCGACTGGACAGCATCACCCCCTTGGGCCGCGACTCGGTGCCGGAGGTGTACATCAGTCGCAGCGGATCGTCGTCGCCGACCGCCACCCCCGGCTCGCCGGCCTCGCCGGGGCCGTCGATCCAGTCATCCACGTCCTCCCAGCCCGCGGCCGGCGTCGCCGATCCGGACAGCCCGATCCAGCCCCGCACCCCGCCGGCCAGCCCGGCCGAGGCCAGCGCCTTGGCCGCGGTCGGGGCCAGCGCGTCCTCGGTGACGATTCCCGAGGCCCCGGAGTGGGTCAGGATGTAGGCGATCTCCTCGGCGCCCAGCATGAAGTTCACCGGCACCAGCACCACACCCAGCTTGGCCGTGGCGAAGGCCAGCACCGCGAACTGCCAGCTGTTGTGGCTCAGCAGCGCCAGCCGGTCGCCCTTGCCCAGCCCGCGCGCGCTCAGCGCGTGCGCGGCCCGGTTGACCGCGGCGTCGAACTCGGCGAAGCTCATCCGCCGCTCGCCAGCCACCACCGCCAGCTTGTCCGGATAGCGCAGCGCGGTACGGCGCAACAGATCGCCCACCGAATGCTGGCGGGCCGTGGCGATCGCCTCGGCGGTGTGGCTGCTGAACGGGATGACGTCCGACATGCTCCGCATCCTGCCGGACGGAGCGTCCCGGTTCGAGGGCCAGTAGGCCCTCGGGAGCCGCGCAAGGCGGCACTGGGTTGTGCGACTCCCCCGGGGCGTCGCGCCTTCCCGGCCCCGCCGCTCCCGTCGTGCCCCTTTCGGTGGTCAGAAAGCGGGGTGGGCCGTCGTCTGCGTCCGGGGCGGACAGCAGCACCCACAGCGAGGCCATGCCGTCCTCGCGGGGGGACACGGCGACCCGCCGGTCACGCCGGGCGCGGCGGTGGCGGTTCGCGGCCCCGTCCGGGTCGACCGCGATGATCGCCCGGCGCAGCGCGGCGCGCAGCTGGGCCAGGCTCTGCCCGCCCGCGCGGTGCAGCACGCGTTCGGCGACCGCGGTGGCCTCGGCCGGGTCCAGATACAGGGTGGTCTCGTAGAGGGCGCGGACCTTGGCCGCGTCCAGGACAAGGACCTGCGGCTCAGGGCGCGGTCAGGACCCGCGGCCCGTCCTCGGCGATCCCGATCGTGTGCTCGGCGTGCGCGGCCCGGCTGCCGTCCGCGGTCCGCAGCGTCCAGCCGTCGGGGTCGTGCCGATAGTCGTCGACACCGCCGGCGATGAGCATCGGCTCGATGGCGAAGGTCAGGCCCGGACGCAGCAGCAGGCCGTGTCCCGGGCAGCCCTCGTTGGGTACGTGAGGCGCCTCGTGCATGGCCCGGCCGATGCCGTGCCCACCGTGACCGGCCAGCATGCCGAACCCGGCACCTCGCGCGACGGCGGAGATCGCGGCTCCGACGTCGCCGAGCCGCCGCCCGGGACGGGCGGCATCGATACCTGCCTGCAGCGCCCGCTCGGTCGCGTCGATGAGGGCGAGGTCAACCTTGGCGGCGTCGCCGTTGCCGCCGACGACGAAGCTGATCGCCGAGTCGGCGCACCAGCCGTCGAGGTGCACGGCAAGGTCGATGCTGAGCAGGTCACCCAGGCCCAGCCGTTCCCGGCCGGGGATGCCGTGCACAACGGCGTCATTGCGGCTCGCGCAGATCACCGCGGGATACGGGGTCGGCGCGAAACGGGGATGGTATCCGAGGAACGTCGGTTTCGCGCCGGCCTCGCGAATCAGGCCGGCCGCCAGTTCGTTGAGCTCGCGCAGGCGCATTCCGTGCCGGGCGTGGTCGCGCAGCGCCGCGAGGGTCCGGGCGACGACCCTCCCGGCCGCGGCCATGGCGTCCAGTTCGCCCGGTGTCTTCAACTCGATCATGCGCACCTTCCCCGATGGATCATGCACAGCTTCCCGATAATAATACCGGTATTATTATCACTCCTATGGTGCGTGAACCGCTGACCCCCGCTGACCGCGCGCGGGGCGAACGCCTCGGCAGGCTGCTGCGCCAGGCGCGGGCCGGACGCAGCCTGCTCGACGTCGCAGGCGCGGCCGGGATCTCCGCCGAAACCCTGCGCAAGATCGAGACCGGACGGATCCCCACCCCGGCGTTCTTCACCGTCTCGTCGCTGGCCGACGTGCTCGGCCTCTCGCTCGACGTGCTCGTGACCGCCACCGAGCAGGCGAGCAACTCCCACCGCCTGGACTCACCGGAGCGCACCCCGGCCACCCTGCGTAAGCTGTCGCACCTGCCTCGCCGGGAGGACCCCTGAGCCGGATAGCGTTCCGCTGCTCCGGGCAGGGGTTCCGGCTCTACACCGAGGCCGACGTGGAGCGGCTCGCCCTGATCAAGACGCTCAAGCCCCTCGACTTCACGCTCGAGCAGATGCGCGAACTGCTGGCCACGGTGGACGCGGTGCGCAACGACCATGAGGATCCGGAGCGGACGGGGGACCTGCTGGGCAAGCTGGCGATGTTCCGTGCCGCGGCAGACAGCCGCATCGAGGCGCTGCGGGCGCAGATCCAGGGTTCGGAGACGCTGTCGCAGGAGCTGAAGTCGCTGGCCGCAAGCAGCAAGCGACGATCGTCCAGGCGGCGCAGCGAGGACGGAACCGGCTCAGCGGCGCTGCGGTAGCGATTCCGGAACCTCGCTCAGGTAGTCCCACAACTGCTGCGGCTCCCGCAGTTCGACATCGGGTAACCGCCCCAGCACGGCGATCACCGCGTCGCGGGCGCCATTCCGAACGGCAACCTCGACGAGGGTGTGCGGCCGTGCGGGGACAGTGTCGAAGGCCTCGGCGACGAAATCGAGGACCTCGATCCGGGTCACCGGAACGGCTCCGGGGTCATTGGTCACTGCCACAGAACCAAATCCTACTCTCACGTAAGGGTCGCATGTGCTGCTGGACCAACTGGCACAGCCGGTCGGTATCCCGGGCGGTTCACCCGAGCGCAGGCCAGCAATCCTGTTCGGAAGATCACACCTCCGCCAAACCTCTCCTCTCGTGAGGCTAGGTTTCCTGAGGCCCGGAGCCCCCAGCGCGTGTGGCTCCTCGTGTCCCTCGGCGAAAGAAAGCAATGTCTCTTCCTGACGTTCTGACGGTCCGGCGGGCCCGTCCGGCCTGGTTCGCCCCGCGGGTTCTGCGCACGGAGGTGCTGGCCGGCCTCATGGTGGCGCTCGCGCTGATCCCCGAGGCGGTGGCGTTCTCCATCATCGCCGGAGTCGATCCCCGGATCGGGCTGTTCGCGTCGTTCACGATGGCCCTGACGATCGCGGTCACCGGCGGGCGCAAGGCGATGATCTCCGCCGCCACCGGGGCGATCGCGCTCGTGGTCGCGCCGCTGGCCCGCGAGCACGGGGTGGAGTACCTGATCGCCGCGGTGATCCTGGGCGGGGTGCTGCAGATCGTGCTCGCCGCGGGCGGGGTGGCCCGACTGATGCGGTTCCTGCCGCGTAGCGTGATGATCGGATTCGTCAACGCACTGGCGATTCTGATCTTCGCGTCCCAGCTTCCGCATCTGATCGGCGTGCCGTGGACGGTCTACGCACTGCTCGCAGCCGCTCTCGCGATCATCGTCGGGCTGCCCCGGTTGACCCGCGTGGTACCGGCCCCGCTGGTGGCAATCGTCGCGCTGACCGCGTTCACCATCCTCGCCGGCGTGGCGGTGCCGACCGTCGGGGACCAGGGCGCCCTGCCCGACAGCCTCCCGGTGCTCGGCCTGCCGGCCGTTCCGCTCACCCTGGAGACGCTGCGGATCATCGCGCCCTACGCGCTCGCGTTGGCGTTGGTCGGGCTGCTCGAGTCGCTGATGACCGCGAAGCTCGTCGACGACATCACCGACACCCACTCCGACAAGACCCGGGAGTCCTGGGGCCAAGGCGTCGCCAACATCGTCACCGGCCTGTTCGGCGGGATGGGCGGCTGCGCGATGATCGGCCAAACCATGATCAACGTGAAGGTGGGTGGCGCCCGCACCCGGCTCTCGACCTTCCTGGCCGGGGTGTTCCTGCTCGTGCTGGTCGTCGCGCTCGGGCCGGTGGTGGCGCTGATCCCGATGGCCGCGCTGGTCGGTGTCATGATCATGGTGGCGGCCGGCACGTTCGACTGGCACAGCGTCCGGCCAGCCACGCTGCGGCGGATGCCGCGCAGCGAGACCGCGGTGATGGTCAGCACCGTCGCGGTCACCGTCGCCACGCACAACCTCGCCTACGGGGTGGGCGTCGGGGTGCTGGTCGCGATCGTGCTGTTCGCCCGCCGGGTCGCGCACCTCGTCGAGGTCACCGGGGTGCTCGACCCGGACGGCGGCACGAAGATCTACCGGGTCAGCGGCCAGTTGTTCTTCGCCTCCAGCAACGACCTCGTCTTCGCCTTCGACTACGCGGGCGACCCCGCCGAGGTCATCATCGACCTGTCCGCCGCACACATCTGGGACGCCTCCACCGTCGCCGCCCTCGACGCGGTCACCACGAAATACCGGGCCCGCGGCACCACCGTCACGATCACCGGCATGAACGAGCCCAGCGCCGCCCGGCACGCCGCCCTCGCCGGTCACCTGACCGCAGCGCACTGACTCGCACCACCCCAAACGCTCGATCGTCCGGCTCAGTCCGTCGAACGGTCGGTGGGCTCGAGTAGCTGCGGGACCGCCCCGCCCGCGCGCCGGACGGCGCGCCGGGCGCGCAGATAGGCGACCGGTCCGGAGACCAGGGCCCGCAGCCTGCGCAGGCGGGACGCCCGGGGCACCTCGGCGGCGACCTCCCGGGACTGGATCTGACGCAGCCTGCGCAGCGCGGCCGGGATCCGGCGCAGCGCCGCGGACCGGCCCACCGGATCCACCATGATCTTCGTGAGCAGCCCGCCGAGCCCGACGGCATACCCGTGCAGCTGATCGTCCAGCTCCTCCAGCGAGGGCCGGTGGTGATGCCACACATAGGCCGACGGTTCGTAGCGCAGCACGTGCCCTGCCAGCACCAGGCGGATCATGAACTCACAGTCCTCGCCGCCGCACGTTCCCGTTCCCGGGCCCAGCGCGGCGTCGAACCCGCCGAGCTCGCCGGCCACCACCGCGTTCACCGCCAGGTTCGCGCCCACCCCGAACAGACCCGGCGAGAACGGGAACACCGCCGAGTCCGGCGGGGGTTCCGCCAGCGAGAACCGGCGCCGCGAGAACCCCTTCTGCCAGCCGAGCGCCTCCTCGGCGCGCAGCTGCGCCACGGTGTCGAGCCGAGCCGCCAGCACCGGCCCGCCCACGCCGGCCACCCCGGGCTCGGACAACGCCGCCACCATGCGGCCCGCCCACGCCGGATCCACCTCCACGTCGTCGTCGATGAACGCGACGCACTTCTCGCCGCGCACCCTCGCCTCCCGCAGCCCACGGTTGCGCCCGACCGACGTTCCCCGGCGGGTCTCGCGCACGTACTCCACCCGCGGATCGGCCAGCCGCCGCACCGCGGCGGCGGTCCGGTCGTCCTCCGGATCGTTGTCCACGACCAGCACCCGCAGCCGCGCATGGTCACTGCGCAGCACGCTGCGCACGCACCGGACCAGGCTGTCCGGCCGGCCGCGCGTCGCGATGACCA
Organism: Pseudonocardia asaccharolytica DSM 44247 = NBRC 16224; assembly: GCF_000423625.1. Lineage (GTDB taxonomy): Bacteria > Actinomycetota > Actinomycetes > Mycobacteriales > Pseudonocardiaceae > Pseudonocardia > Pseudonocardia asaccharolytica. Next base: position 305,991 of record NZ_AUII01000002.1, on the reverse strand, counting down.
CGGTGAGCGGGCCGGTCACCGCCGGAAGCGGGGGCACGCCCACGTCGAGCGCGCGCCCGAGCTGGTCGCGGATCGCGGCCCGTACGACGTCGGTGGCCGCCCGGCCTCCGGAAAGGGGCACGATGACCTGACCGACCGGAACCCCGTCGATGGTGACCAGCAGCCGCGCGGCCGAGAACCGCGCATCGACACACAGTGCCGAGATCGGGCCCCGGCCGTCGATCTGGCCCACCCAGATCGGCGCCGGCAAGACCGCCGCGGCCGAAGACCCCGAGGGCCGGCACGGACCAGATGTGAGAGTGGGAGCGGACATGCCCGTCACTCTGCGTGGCGGCGGCTGTGAGGACGCTGTGGACCACCTCGGGCACCCTGCAGCAACGGCACGGTTCGACGCGCGACTGCGCCGAGGGGCGGGCGGCGTTCGTCGAGAAACGGCCCGCCGCGTTCGAAGGGCGCTGAGACCTCGCAGGGCGCCGGGACTACGCAGGGCGCTGGGTGAGCATCCCGCGGGCCCCCCGTTCGAGCACGCCGGATGCCTGCCGCGGCAACCGCCAGCCGGTCCTGCGCTCCAGTTCGACGAGCCTGTGGCGGGCACGCTGGTAGGCGCTGCGCCGCTCGTCCTCGTGCTCGGTGTCGCCCGCCACCGCGAGCAGCGCCGTGACCTGGTCGAGCAGCGCGCGCTCGCCCGGCGCGAAGCGCGCGGTCCGGGCCCGCTCGGCGGCCTCCTGGGCGGCCTGCCACGCCCGCTGCGCCCGCTCCGCCGCGTCGATGAACCGCTGCGCATGTCCCGCGCCGGGATAGTCGTCGGTGGCCAGGGCACCGGCCTCGGCGAACGCATCCACGAACCGGCCAGTGGCCGGACGGCTGACATCAGCGAGCTCCGGACGGCGCAGCACCGCGCCGGGGTCGCACTCGTAGGCGGCGAACTCGCGGGCGGTGGCCGCATAGGCTCGGGCCGCGGCACGCCAGCGTGTCCGGATCGGGTCGAGTGCCTGCCGCGGCCCATCGGCGGACCCTCCCGGGGCGGCCGCGAGACCGCGCAGCAGTAACAGCACGACCGCCAGGGCCAGCAGCGCTCCGGGCAGCACCGGCAGCCAGCCGAACAGCTGGTGCAGTCCGGAACCGTCACCAAAGACGGGACCGTCGAAGCCGTGGTGGTGATGATGGTGGTGATGACCGTCGAAGACAGGCCTCATTCCGCTCCTCCTACCGCTGTCGCGGCGTCGGCGCCAGCCGCCGAGCGGCTGGTACCGGATGAGCGGTGGACCTGGCTCTCAGCCGGCCCTCAGCCGCAGGCCCGCGAGCCGCTCGGCCGCCGCGGCCAGCACCGCGTCGCGCTTGCAGAACGCGAACCGCACGAGCGAGCGGGTCGCCTCGAGACCCGCGGGTGAGTCGGCGAACACCGACACCGGGACGGCCGCCACCCCGCACAGCTCGGGGAGCGCCCGGGCGAGCTTGGCCCCGTCATCGAAACCGAGCGGGGCACCGTCGGCGACGATGAAGTAGGTGCCCGACGGCCGGAACACCGTGAACCCCGCGGCGCGCAGGCCCTCGACGAGGAGGTCACGCTTGGCCTGCAACGACGCGGTGAGACCCGCGTAGAAGGCATTCGGCAGCGCGAGCGCGCCGGCGACCGCGGGCTGGAACGGCGCCCCGGCGGTGAACGTGAGGAACTGTTTGACCGCCCGCACCGCCGCCACCAGCTGGGCCGGCCCGTGCACCCAGCCGATCTTCCACCCGGTCACCGAGAACGTCTTGCCCGCCGAGGAGACGGTCAGGGTGCGTTCGGCCATTCCGGGCAGGGTCGCCATCGGCAGGTGCGCCTTGCCGTCGAAGACCATGTGCTCGTACACCTCGTCGGCGACGACGACGGCGCCGTGCTCGGCCGCCAGCTCCCCGATCCGCGCGAGCTGCGGCCGGGAGAACACCGCGCCGGTGGGGTTGTGTGGACTGTTGAGCAGCACCATCCGGGTACGGGCGGAGAACGCCGCGCGCAGCTCGTCGTCGTCGAACCCGAAGGCCGGGGCGCGTAGCGGCACGGTCCGGCGCGCGGCCCCGGCCAGCGCGATCACCGCGGCGTAGGAGTCGTAGTAGGGCTCGAAGGTGACGACCTCGTCGCCGGGCTCGCACAGCGCCAACACCGCGGAGGCGATGGCCTCGGTGGCACCCACGGTCACGAGCACGTCGTCCGGGTCGACCTCGAGGCCGTAGAACCGGCGCTGGTGCTCGGCGACCGCGGAGCGCAGCTCCGGCGTGCCCGGTCCTGGCGGGTACTGGTTCGCCCCGGCCGCGATCGCCGCGGCGGCGTCGGCCAGCAGCGACGGCGGGCCGTCAGTGTCGGGAAAGCCCTGGCCCAGGTTGATCGCCCCGGTGCGCACCGCGAGCTGAGTGATCTCAGCAAAGATCGTCGAGGTGAAGGCGCCCATGCGCTCGACCAGCATGGGCTGACGTTATCTGCGCGCTTCCGCGCCCGTGAGCGGGGATGCTCGTTCCAGCGGTACTGCGCGCTCACGGGGCCTTCCGGCCGGCCCGGTGCCGTTCCATGCTGGACCACGACCGAAAACTCCGGAGTAGACGGAGGCAGCCATGGCATCGAACACGCAGGAACTGCGGCGCAAGGCAGAATCGCTGGCACGCGATCTGACCGCCGCGGGCGTTACCGGGGTGACGATCAGCTGGGCGGACAACAACGGTATCCCCCGCTCGCGCACGGTGCCAGCGGCCGCGCTGCCCGACGTCGCGGTGCAGGGCGTGGGGGTGACCTCGCTGTTCGCGGTGTTCGACAGCGCCGATGTGATCACCTACGCCCATGAGGGGCTGGCCACCCCCTCCGGCGACGTCCGTCTGCTACCCGTGCTCGACGGTCTGGTCCGGCTGATCGGACAGCCCGCGCTGGCCTGGGCGCCCGGGCGGCAGGTCGACGCCGACGGCGGCCCATGGCCCTACGACCAGCGCAGCGTCCTGGAACGGCAGGTCGACCGGCTCGCCGACACCGGGCTCAGCGCGCTGGTGGGCTATGAACTGGAGTTCGGCGTCTACCTCGGCGACCGCGCCGACCCGCCGGTGCCCGCCCATTCCGGTCCGGCCTACAGCCCGCACGCGCTGATCGCGATCGACGAGTTCATCGCCGCGGTGCTGCGCGACTTCGCCGGTAACGGGCTGCGGATCAGCCAGCTGCACGCCGAGTACGGACCGGCCCAGGTCGAACTGTCCCTGGTCGCGACCGACCCGCTCACCGCGGCCGATCAGCAACTGCTCGCCCGGCAGACGTTGCGCGCCGCAGCGCGCGCGCACGGGCTGCGGCTCAGCTTCGCCCCGTTGCCTGCCACGACCGCGGCGGGCAACGGCTGGCACGTGCACAGCTCGCTGTGGCGCAACGGGGCGAACCTGCTGACCGGCGGGCCGGAGGGACCGGGCACCGAGGGCGCCGCGTACATCGCGGGCCTGCTGCGGGACCTTCCCGCGGTCGCCGCCATCAGCGCGCCGACGCTCGGCTCGCTGGCCCGGTTGCGGCCCGGGTTCTTCGCCGGGGCCTACGCCTTCTGGGGCGTGGAGAACCGGGAGGCGCCGCTGCGCTACGTCCCGGGGTCGACGCTGCTGGGCGCCGATCACGCGAACGTGGAGTTCAAGACGTCCGATGCGTCGGCCAATCCCTATCTGGCGGTGGCCGCGATCCTCGCCGCCGGTGCCGCCGGGGTGACCGAGGGGTTGACACTGGAACCGCCGGTCCAGTCCGATCCCGGCACATGGACCGTCGAGCAGCGGGCCGAACGCGGGATCGCCTCGCTGCCGAGCACACCCACCGAACACGAGGCCGCGCTCAGCGGGAACCCCCGGTTGGCCGAGGTGCTGGGCAAGGAGCTGCTCGGTGCGTTTCTCGCGGTGCGCCGTTCGGATGCCGCCGCGGCCGAGGGCCGCGATCTCGACGACGTCCTCGCGGGATTGCGCTGGCGCTACTGACCCCGACGCGGCGAACCGTCCCGGTCCGGGCGGACCGTGCGGCGGGCCAGCGAACGCAGCAGCCCCGGAGTCAGCCGCGACGCCACCAGCCCGATGTGCGCCTCGGCCGTCACCGGGGCGAGCGCGATATCGCGTTCGACGGCCCGCACGAGATGCGCGGCGACCCGTTCGGGCCGGTAGTTGCGCCGCCGGTAGGCCGCGGTCGCGGACCGCTGCAACCGGCGTTCGGTGACCTCGTCGACTCCGACGAACCGGGTGGTCGCGGTGATGTTGGTGTGCACGAAGCCCGGGCACACCGCGGTCACGCCGATGCCGTGGGGCGCGAGCTCGGCACGCAGGCACTGCGAGAGGGTCAGCACCGCCGACTTCGTGGTCGCGTAGGCCGGGAGCGCCGGCAGCGGCAGGTACGCGGCTGCCGAGGCGACGTTGACGAGATGGCCGCCCTCGCCGTGCGCGCGCAGCTGCGCGCCGAACTCCCGGCAGCCGTGGATGACGCCCCACAGGTTGACGTCGATGATCCGCTGCCACTCGTCGGCGGTCGTCTCGGCGAACGGTCCGGCCATCCCGATGCCCGCGTTGTTGACCACGACGTCCGGCACCCCGTGCTCGGTCGCGACGTGTTTCGCGAACCCCGCCATGGCCGGGCCGTCGGACACGTCGACCTGGTAGGCGACGCCGCCCGCGCGCTCGGCCGTGTCCTGCGCCGACGCCCGGTCGCGGTCCGCGACGACGACCAGGGCGCCACGCTGGGCGAAGGCCAGCGCGGTGGCCCTGCCGATGCCGCTGCCGGCCCCCGTGACGACGACGAGCCGGTCGGCCCAGCGACCCCGGCCCGCCCGGGCCCGGCGCAGCGCCGGGGCCTCCGGCCCGCCCTCGGCATGCGCGGCGAGCTCCCGGACGCAGCGCGCGACGACGTCCGGATGGGTACGGGGCAGCCAGTGCCCGCCGGGGATCCGGCGCACCCGCAGGTCCGCGACGAACGGCTCGATCTGCGTCTGCATCGGCACCGTGACGTACCGGTCGGCGGTCGGGGCCAGCACCTGCACCGGGACCGAGGTCCGGCGCTGCTCGGGGGTGGCGAGCCGGGCCGGGATGTTCTCCCGGTACAGCCACAGGCCGTTGATCCCGTCGCGTGCCGAGGGTCGCGGGCCGCCCGCCCGGCGGGCCAGCACGGCGCCGAGCACCCCCGAGCGCCAGGCCAGCTCGGCGAGCACCGGAACCCGGAAGAACCCGATGTACCAGGATGCGGCCGTCTGCCGGATCCGGTCGCGCCGCCGGGCCCGGCGCAACCAGTGGGCCACGTGGTCGAGGCAGGGCCCGGAGATCGAGGTGTAGGACGCGATCCGGGCGCGCAGTCGTGGCTCGGTGACCGCATGCCAGGCCTGGATGGCGCCCCAGTCGTGCCCGAGCAGGTGCACCGGCCGGTCGGGGCTCACAGCGTCGAGGACGGCGACGAGATCGGCCACGAGCCGGTCGAGCCGGTAGCCGGCCGGGGTCGGCGGCGTCGCGGAGGCACCCGCGCCGCGGACGTCGTAGGTGACCACGTGGTGGGTCTCGCGCAGCGCCGCGACCACGCCGTCCCAGACCGTGTGGTCGTCGGGATAGCCGTGCACGGCGACCACGGTGGGCGCCGCCGGATCGCCGTGCTCGTAGACCGCGAGCCGCTGCCCGTCAGGGGTCGCGACGGGCAGCGGGCGAGACATGGCCTCATGGTAGGTAGGTCGGTCGCCGTGCTGCCCCGGCCGGCGCCGGCGGCGTGCTCGACCCGGACCAGGTCGTGCGCCAGCATGTGCAGCCAGCCCCAGGTGTCGAGCACGCGCAACGCGGCGGGCGGATCCGCGGCCCACCGCACCGCCGGTGGATGCCCACGTAGCCGCGCCTCCAACGCCGTGGCGTCGCCGCCCGGCGGGCGGTGCGCGGCCACCGCCTCCGCAGCCTTCCGGTAGCCGGCCGCGACCTCGCGTGCCGCGTCGCGCACCCGCGCGGTGACCCCGGGCCATGGCACCGGATCCGGTGCCGGGTACCGGGCCGCCAGCAGCTGGCGTCGCCGGAGAGGCGGTGCACCACCGCGAGCACCGCCATCCAGTCGACCTCGTCGCTCCGGCCACCCGGTTCGGACAGGATCGTGAACCCCGCCAGCCCGATCCCCAGCCGCACGGCGGGCCGCAGTGCTCCGCATCACATCCGTTGGGGCGGGGGAACACCCCCTGATCGGGTGTGTTGGACGGACGAGGGGGGATCCGTGACCGTGGGACGTAGCGCGCAGGCTCTGGCCGTCAGGCCGGTGGCAGCGCGTCGAGGAACGGAGGGCGGAGCCATGCGCCATCCTCTCGAACATGGGTTCGAGGGTGGCGCGGCGGGCGTACCGCTACCGCTTCTACCCGACCCCGGAGCAGGCCGAGCAGCTGGCGCGCACGTTCGGGTGCGTCCGGTATGTCGACAACCGGGCCCTGGCGGAACGGTCGAGGGCGTGGACCCAGGAGCAGCGCCGCGTCACCTACGCCCAGACCGACAAGTGGCTCACCGCCGGGAAACGCGACCCGGACACCGCCTGGCTCACCGAGCCGCCCAAGGGGCCCCTGCAGGCGGCGCTGCGGCACCTGCAGGCCGCGTACGTCAACTTCTGGACCAAACGGGCGGGGTACCCGAGGTTCAAGAAGAAGGGCACGACCACCGACTCGGCCACCTACTTCCGGGGCCGCTTCACCTACCGCGATGGGAAGCTCACCCTCGCCAAGCAGGACCGGCCGCTGCGGATCGGGTGGTCCCGCCCGCTGCCGGAGGGGGCGGTGCCGTCGCAGGTGACGGTGTCCCGCAACGCGCGGGGCCAGTACCACGTCTCGACCCTGGTCGAGACCACGGTGCACGACGGTCCCCGGACCGATGCTGCGGTCGGGATCGACGCGGGGATCACCTCGCTGGTCACGCTCTCGACCGGGGAGAAGATCGTCAATCCTCGGCACGAACGCCGCGACCGAGTGAAACTGGCCCGGGCGCTGCGGGCGCTGGCCCGCCCGCAGCGGAGTTCGAAGAACCGGGCGAAGGCGCGGGCCCGGGTGGCGAAGGTGTACGGCCGCATCGCCGACCGCAGGCGGGACCTGTTGCACGAGCTGTCCACGAGGATCATCCACGAGAACCAAACGGTGGTCATCGAGGACCTATCGGTCCGCAACATGGTGCGCAACCACTCGCTGGCGCGGGCCATCTCCGACGCGTCGTGGGCGGAACTGCGCCGGATGCTGGAGTACAAGGCCGCCTGGTACGGCCGGGACGTCATCACGATCGACCGTTTCTCTCCGTCGGGCAAGACCTGCTCGGCGTGCGGGCGGATCGTCGACACGCTGCCGCCGGGTGTCCCCGAGTGGACCTGCCGCTGCGGGGCGGTCCACGACCGGGACGTGAACGCAGCCAAGGTCATTCTGGCGGCCGGACGGGCCGTTGCAGCCTGCGGAGACGGAGTGAGACCGCCCCGCACGTAGTGCAGGGAGGCGTCCGTTGATGAACCAGGAATCCCCCACCTTCAGGCGGGGGAGCGTCAACACGACCGAACCGGTAACCACCGGCCGATCGGCACCGGTCCAGGGCCGGGCCAGACTGGCGCTGACGCTGGGTGTCTTCGTCGCGCTCGGACCGCTGACGATCGACATGTACCTGCCGGCGCTGCCGACCATCACCACCGACCTGCGGACCTCGTCGAGCACCATCCAGCTCACGCTCACCGGCACCCTCATCGGCCTGGCGTTCGGACAGTTGCTCATCGGACCGGTCTCCGACGCGGTGGGTCGCCGCCGGCCGCTGGTCATGGGGGTCTCGCTGCACGTCCTGGCCTCCCTGCTGATCATGGTGGCGCCGAGCGCCGAGGTGCTCGGCGCGTTGCGCGTCGTGCAGGGGGTGGGCGCCGCGGCCGGTGCGGTCGTGGCGCTGGCGATCGTCCGCGACCTCTACACCGGCCGCGGCGCGGCGACCCTGATCTCCCGGCTCATGCTGGTCATGGGCGCCGCGCCGATCCTCGCCCCGACGATCGGCAGCGAGGTGCTGAGATTCACCAACTGGCGGGGGGTGTTCGGCGCGCTGGCCATCTATGGCCTGCTACTGATCCCACTGGCCGTCTGGGGCCTGAGGGAGACGCTGCCGCCGGAGCGGCGCCGCAGCGCCCGGGTCGGACGCACGCTGCGCACCTACGGCCGGCTCCTGCGCGACCGGACGTTCGTCGGTCTCGTGCTGGTTGCCGGGCTGGTGATGGCAGCGCTGTTCGGCTACGTCTCCGGCTCACCCTTCGTCTACCAGCAGCAGTTCGGGCTCGACCAGCAGCAGTTCGGGCTGCTGTTCGGCGCGGGCGCGTTCTGGCTGATCGCCGGCACCCAGTTCAACCCGGTGCTGCTGCGCCGGTTCGCCCCACGGCAGATCCTGCTCGCCGCGATCGTTGCCGGGACGTTCTCCGGACTGGTGCTCGTCGGCGTCGCGGCGAGCGGCATCGGCGGGCTGGTCGGGGTGCTCGTGCCGCTGTGGGCCGTGCTCGCCGCCGGCGGGCTCGCCCTGCCCAACGCTCCCGCGCTGGCGCTTTCCCGGCACGGCGAGGCGGCCGGCACGGCCGCGGCGCTGCTCGGCGCGGTGCAGTTCGGCGTCGGCGCGGCCGTTTCGCCGGTGGTCGGCATCCTCGGCAACGATGCCACCGCGATGGGGGTGGTCGTCGGGGCCGCGCTGCTGTTGGCGCTGTTCGTGCTGGTCACGGTCGTACGTCCGTGGCGGCTGACCGAGCCGGAGGAGAGCCCGGTGCCAGCGGTCGCGTGACGGCCCGAGGCCGGTCAGCTCGCAGCCGCAGCCCGCGATTCGAGCTGCTCGATGGCCCACAGCGCCCAGGAGTGCACGGCCTCGTACTGGCGCAACCCGTACTCCGCGGCCAGCTGCCCGAACCCCTCGGCACCGGGCGCGACCACCGGACCGGCATCGGAGCGGATCCGGCGCAGCTCGGCGGCCTCGGCCGCGGTGTGCTCGGTGATCCGGCGCAGCACCTCCAGCGCGTCGGCGGGATCGAGCACGGACAGCAGGAACATCCGCAGCACCCGCTCGTTGCGCACCTTCGCGGCCTGCCGGGGCGGCGTGAGCAGCCAGGTCCGCAGCTCGTCGCGCCCCTCCGGGGTCACCGCGTAGGTGCGGCTGCCGCGCGGGCCCTCGTGCGTCACCTCGACCAGCCCGCGCTCGGCCAGCTTGCCCAGCTCGGGATAGATGCTCGTATGCCCGGCCTGCCAGGCGTAGCGGCCGAGATCGCCCTCGAACGCCTTGGCGAGCTCGTACCCGCTACTCGGCCGGACCGCGAGCAGGCCGAGCAACGCATGCGGAAGCGACATTCCTGCACCCTACCTGTCGTCGCTGACATGTAAATGTTGACATGTCAGAGACGACAGGTGCACGCTGTTCGCGACGCCGAGCGACACCGAGAGAAGGGGAAACCGCCATGAGCACGACCAGCCCGTCGCTGCGCCTTTCGGGCCACCTCGCCCCGGTTGCCGACGAGATCGACGCCACCGACCTGCCCGTCGAGGGCACCCTGCCGCCCGAGCTCACCGGCCGCTACCTGCGCAACGGCCCGAACCCGCTGCCCGGCGAGCAACCGGCGCACTGGTTCACCGGCCACGGGATGATCCACGGCATCAGGCTGCGCGCGGGCCGGGCCGAGTGGTACCGCAACCGCTGGGTCCGGACCAGCGCGCTGGAGGGCGAGCAGATGCTGCGTCCCGACGGCACGATCGACCGCTCCGTCGGCGTGGCCAACACCCACGTCATCGCGCATGCCGGGCGGATCCTCGCGCTGGTCGAGAGCAGCTTCCCGCAGGTGATGACGCCGGATCTGGGCACCATGGGCCCCTGCGACTTCGACGGCAGGCTCACCACCGCCATGACCGCCCACCCCAAGACCGATCCAGTCACCGGCGATCTGCATTTCTTCGGCTACGACTTCCGGCCGCCGTATCTCACCTACCACCGGCTCTCGGCCGACGGCGAACTCGTGGCCAGCGCGGAGATCGACGTCCCCGGCCCGACGATGATGCACGACTTCGCGATCACCGACCGGCATGCGGTGTTCCTCGACCTGCCGATGACCTTCCAGATCGAGCGGCTGGCCTCCGGGATGCCGTACGGCTGGGACGATCGCTACGACGCCCGGCTGGGGATCATGTCGTTCGAGACACCCGGCGAGGTGGCCTGGTTCGACGTCGAGCCGAGCTACGTCTTCCACGTCGGCAACGCGCACACCGATTCCGCGGGCCGGGTGGTCCTCGACGGCGCCCGCTACGCCGCCGCCGACGCGCGGGTGATGTGGGAGGCGCTCGGCCACGACCCGGCCGGGCTCGCCGCCGACGCCGCCGCGACCGGCGCCGCCCGGTTCCACCGCTGGACGCTCGACCCGGCCACCGGCACCGCGACCGAGACCGCTCTCGACGACCGGGTCGTCGAGTTCCCCACCGTCGACGACGAGCGGGTCGGTCGCGAGGCGCGCTACCGCTACGCCGTCTCCGACGCCCGCGGCCGGGCCGCGATCGTCAGGTTCGACGCCGCGCGCGGTACCGCCACCGAGCACGTGCTGGGCGCCGACACCGTGGCGGGCGAGGCGGTGTTCGTCCCGTCCGTCGCGCCCGGCCGCGCCGAGGACGACGGCTGGTTGCTCAGCATCGCCACCCGCCGCGACGGCAGCGCCTCGCGGCTGCTGGTGCTCGACGCGACCGACGTGGCCGGCCCGCCGGTGGCGGCCGTGACGCTGCCCCGCGGGGTGCCGTCGGGCTTCCACGGTTCCTGGATCGACGACTCGGAGATCGGGGGCTGAGTCGTCGGACGCGGGCATCGTCCGGGCCCGAGTCTTGACCTAAAGGAAGGTCTAGCTCCTACGGTCGGCGCCATGAGCATGGACATGAACGCCTGGATGGCGCTGCGCAGCGCGTCGACGACCCGGCAGGCCAGCCGAGCCCCCGCGGGCGCGACGCTGCGCCGGATCGCCGCCTTCGCCCGGCCGCACCGTCGCCGGCTCGCGTTGTTCCTCGCGCTCAGCGTGGTCGCGGCGATGCTCGCCGTCGCGGCCCCGTTGCTCGCCGGTCGGGTCGTGGACGGGATCGTCTCGGCCGCGCCGGTCTCGACCGTCGTCGGGCTGGCCGGGCTCATCGCCGCGATCGCGGTGGCCGAGGCCGGGATCGGGCTGCTCACCCGCCGGCTCTCGGCGGGCATCGGAGAGGGGCTGATCCTGCAGCTGCGCACCGCGGTGTTCGACCACGTGCAGCGGATGCCGATCGCGTTCTTCACCCGGACCCGCACCGGCGCACTGGTCAGCAGGCTCAACAACGACGTCATCGGGGCGCAGCGGGCGTTCAGCGACACACTGTCCGGGGTCGTCGGCAACCTCGTGACGCTCGTGCTCACCCTGGTCGTGATGCTCAGCATCTCCTGGCAGGTCACGCTGCTGGCTCTGGTGCTGCTGCCGGTGTTCGTGGTACCCGCGCGGCGGATGGGCACCCGGCTGGCCCGGCTGCAGCGCGAGGGCGCCGACCACAACGCCGCCATGACCGCGCAGATGACCGAGCGGTTCTCCGCGCCGGGCGCCACCCTCGTCAAGCTGTTCGGCAGGCCTGCCGAGGAGTCCGCGGAGTTCGCCCGCCGGGCCCGGCGGGTCCGCGATATCGGGGTGCGCACGGCGATGGTGCAGTGGGTGTTCATCACCGCGCTGACCCTGGTCTCGGCGCTGGCGCTCGCGCTGGTCTACGGCCTCGGCGGCACCCTGGCGCTGCGGGGGGCGCTCGACCCCGGCGCCGTCGTCTCGCTGGCGCTGCTGCTGACCCGGCTCTACGCCCCGCTGACCGCGCTCGCCGGGGCGCGGGTCGAGGTGATGAGCGCGCTGGTCAGCTTCGAGCGGGTCTTCGAGGTACTCGACCTGCCCCCGCTGATCACCGACGCGCCCGATGCCCGCCCGGTGCCCGACGGCCCGGTCGCGGTCGAGTTCGACGGTGTCCGGTTCGCCTACCCCGCGGCCTCGGCGGTCTCGCTGGCCTCGCTCGAGGAGGTCGCCGCGCTCGACACCCGCGGTGGGGTTGAGGTCCTGCATGACGTGTCGTTCCGGGCCGAGCCCGGGCAGCTCGTCGCGATGGTGGGCTCCTCGGGGGCGGGCAAGTCGACGATCGGGCAGCTGCTGCCGCGGCTCTACGACGTCGACGCGGGCGCGGTGCGGCTGTCCGGGATCGACATCCGCGAGCTCACCGCCGAGTCGGTGCGCGCGACGATCGGGATGGTCACCCAGGACGGACATCTGTTCCACGACACGATCCGCGCGAACCTCCTGCTGGCCCGCCCCGAGGCGACCGCGGATGAGCTGTGGGAGGCGCTGCGGCGGGCCCGGCTTGACGCGCTGGTCGCGGACCTGCCCGACGGGCTGGACACGGTCGTCGGCGAGCGCGGGTACCGGCTGTCCGGCGGCGAACGGCAGCGGTTGACGATCGCCCGGCTGCTGCTGGCCCAGCCGCGGGTGGTGGTCCTCGACGAGGCCACCGCGCATCTGGACTCGACCTCGGAGGCAGCCGTGCAGGCCGCGCTCGGTGAGGCCCTCGCAGGCCGGACGGCGCTCGTCATCGCGCACCGGTTGTCCACCGTGCGCGAGGCCGACCTCATCCTCGTCGTCGAGGAGGGTCGGATCGTCGAGCGCGGAACCCACGAGGAGTTGCTCGCGGCCGGCGGGCGCTACGCCGAACTGCACGCCACGCAGTTCGCCGAGCCGGCACCCGCCACCGCTGCCGCGTAGCTCCCGGCCCGTCCCCGCCCCACCAGCCCGCTACCAGAGCGCGTTATGGCTCCATAACGTCGTTCGAGGCTGGGGACCCTGCGCGTTATGGAGCCATAGTGCGCTGGTGGCGGACGGAGGGTGGGGGCGGGGGCCCCGGCGGACGCCCTCAGCGGTCGCGGAAGTCCTCGGGCGAGACGTCCTCGATGAACTCCCGGAACTCGCGCAGCTGCTGATCGGGTGGGGCCGCGCCGCCCGCGGGGAACAGCTCGGCGATCGACTGCCCAACCTCGTCGAGGATCTCGTCGGCCACCCCGATCGGCAGCTGGTCGCGGACGGCGACGGCCAGCGCGTCGCTGGGCAAGGCCGCGATGCGGGTGCCCTGATCGAAGACGAGCTCGGCCGAGAACGTCCCGTCGCGCAGCTCGGTGATCTCGGCGCCCTCCAGCCGCCTGCCGAGCCCCGCGACGATCGGGCCGATCAGATCCTGGGTCAACGGCTGGTCCCGGTCCCCGCGCGGCCCGACGGCGATCACCTCGGCCTGCGGACGGCGCAGGAACACCGGCAGGCAGCGATCGCCGTCGATCTCGCCGAGCAGCAGCACCGGTTCCCGGGTCCGCGTGTGGACGACCAGCCGCAGCACCCGCATCGCACGCATCCCACCAGTGTCGGGCACCGGCGGCATCCGGCCCCAGCCGACACCCCCAATGATCGCGTGTTGACCCTCCAGCCGCTGGAAGCCATAGCGTCCCGCGCCGCAACCGACCGGAACCGGAGGAGTGGAACGGGATGCCACCGAAGGGCACGGACGACCGCATACCGGGTGAAGATCGACCTCGCCCGCCGCACCAACCACCTGATGCGCCAGCTCCAGGCCTTGGGCTACCAGGTCCAGCTCACCCCCACCGCGGCCGCCTGACCCACGTCCTCTCCGGGTCACCTCCCGGCGGTCCCGTCTACCCGTTCCCGACTCAGCATCCCCAGCCCGCTCAGCCGGTGATCCCGTTTGCCCGTCCCCGGCTGTGTTTTCCGGTCAGGACCCCGCCCACGGCGTTCCTGATCCGCCAAGCCCTCGGGCGCGAAGGGCGCCTCCCGGCCCGGCCATGAGAACGGCCGCGCCCTCACCTCGGCCCAGCTGCGCGCGGTCGCCGAGCGCAAGCTCCCCGACCTCAACTCCCTCGACGTCGAGGCAGCGATGCGCCTCGTCGCGGGCACGGCCCGTTCGATGGGCGTCGCCGTGCCCGACCATCAGAAGAAGCCGTCGCGCCCCTGGATGATCGGAGGGGACGCGGCGGTCCGGTGACCGAGGTCGGCGCTGATCTGCTCCGCGGTGCGCAGCAGCAGCGGCACGACCTCCGCCTCGACCCGGTCCGCGTTGGACCGCCCCGTCGACGTCGATGACGCGAGCGCGGCGATCACCGCACCGGACTGGTCGCGGACCGGCGCGGAGGCCGAGATCAGCCCCTCTTCGAGCTCCTCGGCGACCAGCGCCCAGCCCTGGTCCCGGACCGTGCGCAGGACCGCTCGAAACCGGGTCGGATCGATGACCGTCTTCGGGGTGCAGGCCCGCATATCGGACGTGTTGATCACCCGTTCGACCTGTTCCGGGGGGGCCCAGGCGAGCATGACCCGGCCCATGGACGTCGCGTACGCGGGGACCCGGGTGCCGACGGCGACGTTGATGCTCATGATCCGGCGAACCGGGACCCGCGCGATGTAGACGACCTCGGTGTCGTCCAGCGCGGCGAGCGAGGCCGACTCGTGGGTCTGTTCGGCCAGCCGGAGCAGATGCGGCTGCGCGACCTCGATCAGTGCGTTCGACGCCGCATAGTGCTGGCCGATGCTCAGCACGCGCGGGGTGAGCCGCCATCGCCCACTACCACCCTCGACATAGCCCAGCCCTTGTAGCGTCAACAGGATCCGGCGCACCGCGGGCCGGGACAGCCCGGTGACCGAGGCCAGCTCCGCCAGCGTGGGGTTGGGGTGCTCGTCGTTGAAGGCGAGCAGGACCGCGAAGCCGCGCTCGATGCTCTGAATGCGGTCGCGATCGGTCCCGGTCCTCGGAGTCATCGTGCTCCTCTTCGTCAAGGCCTTTGAGGCGGCTCGCGGGGACGACACGCTCTTCGTCGTGCCCATCGTCCCTCCCCAGATGGAGAGGGCGGGCTTGACATCCCTCTGTGGTGCCCGGCACAGTGCCTCGTGAACGCAAAGCGTTCAATTTGAACGCATAGCGTACATAATGCATGGGCCGTACCAGGAGGTCACGAGCGATGGCGATCGACCCGCGCGAGCTCCGCCGCTGCCTTGGGCACTTCGCCACCGGGGTCACAGTGGTCACGTGTCGCGGCGCCGACGGCGGCCCGCACGGCGCGACGGTCAACTCGTTCACCGCCGTGTCGCTGGATCCGCCCCTGGTCCTGGTCTCCCTCGACCGGCGCTCGAAGGTCTGCGCGATGCTCGAGGCGGAGCCGTTCACGGTGAACGTCCTCGAATCCACCCAGCACGACATCGCGCTGCATTTCGCTGGGCGTCCGTGCCTCGACGAGGTGCCGTGGGATGCCGACAGCGGCTGCGGGGCGCCTCGGCTGGCGGGCTGCCTGGCCCACGTGTCCTGCACCCCGTGGCAGCACTACGACGGTGGCGACCACATCCTCTACCTCGGCGAGGTCCAGGAGTTCCGGATCCATCCGGGCCGGCCGTTGCTGTTCCACACCGGCAAGTTCCATCACCTCGGCGACGATTTCGACCCGGTGCCCTGGGAGGGATCGGCCGACGCTCCCTTCGGGACGAGCTGGTTCTCCGACGTCTTCGTCGACCGGCCCGCACCACGTCCCGGCTCTCGGCGCTGAGGCGTGAGCCCGGCGGCACCACCGACATCCGAGCCTCTACGAGAGGAGTCAGCGATGACCCTGCAACAGGACGCCGTTCCGGCCGAGGAGGCCGGCAACGGCCGGGTGACCCGGCCGATGACCGGTGACGAGTACATCGAGAGCCTGCGCGACGGGCGCGAGCTCTACCTGTACGGCGACAAGATCGACGACGTCACGACCCACCCCGCGTTCCGCAACGCCGTCCGGATGACCGCGCGGCTCTACGACGCGATGCACGACCCGGCCAAGAAGGACGTCCTCACCACGCCGACCGACACCGGCAGCACGGGCTTCACCCACCCGTTCTTCCGCACCCCGCGAAGCGTCGAGGACCTGCGGGCCGACCAGGCCGCGATCGCCGAGTGGGCGCGCATGACCTACGGGTTCATGGGCCGCAGCCCCGACTACAAGGCCAGCTTCCTCGGCACGCTCGGCGCCAACTCCGACTTCTACGACCCCTACGCGGCCAACGCGCGCCACTGGTACACCGAGTCGCAGGAGAAGCTGCTCTACTGGAACCACGCCATCATCAACCCGCCCGTCGACCGGCACCGCCCGCCGGACGAGGTGTCGGACGTCTTCATGCATGTCGAGGAGGAGAACGACAACGGCGTCGTGGTGAGCGGCGCCAAGGTCGTGGCGACGGGCTCGGCGATCACCCACTTCAACTTCCTGGCCCACTACGGCCTGCCGATCAAGAAGCGCGAGTACGCGCTGGTCTGCACCGTGCCGATGGGCGCCCCGGGCATGAAGCTGATCTGCCGCCCCTCGTACTCGCACCAGGCCGCCGTCACCGGAAGCCCGTTCGACTACCCGCTGTCGAGCAGGCTGGACGAGAACGACACGATCTTCGTCCTCGACAAGGTGCTCATCCCGTGGGAGAACATCTTCATCTACGGCGACCCCGAGAAGGCGAGCACGTTCTTCCCCGGATCGGGTTTCCTGCACCGCTTCACCTTCCACGGCGTGACCCGGCTGGCCGTCAAGCTCGACTTCATCGCCGGTCTGCTGATGAAGGGCCTCGAGGTCACCGGCACCAAGGACTTCCGCGGCGTGCAGTCCCGCGTCGGTGAGGTCATCGGCTGGCGCAACATGTTCTGGGCGCTCGGCGACGCGATGGTGGCCAAGCCTGCCGAGTGGAAGGACGGGGCACTGCTGCCCAACCTCGACTACGGCCTCGCCTACCGCTGGTTCATGACCGTCGGATACCCGCGCGTCCGCGAGATCATCATGCAGGACCTCGGCGCCTCGCTGATCTACCTGCCCTCGCACGCCGCCGACTTCACCAGCCCGGAGATCCGTCCCTACCTGGACAAGTACGTCCGTGGCTCCAACGGCTACGACGCCGTCGACCGGGTGAAGCTGATGAAGCTGATCTGGGACTCGGTCGGCTCGGAGTTCGGTGGGCGCCACGAGCTCTACGAGCGCAACTACTCCGGCAACCACGAGGGCGTCCGCGCCGAGCTGCTCTTCGCCGCCGAGCAGGCCGGGACGGCCGCCGCGATGAAGGGCTTCGCCGAGCAGTGCATGGCCGAGTACGACCTCAACGGCTGGACCGTCCCGGACCTCATCAACAACGACGACACGTCGATCTTCGGAACTCGCTGACCGCCACAAGGGAGTGCACATGACCACCACTCAGAATCCGACGGCTGCGGGGTCGGGGGCCTCGGCCACCGAGGCGTTCCGCGCGAGCCGGCAGCAGACCGAGGGTGCGGCGGTGTCCGCCGAGCGGGTCAGCGCGGTCGTGACCGCGGTGCTCGACGGGGTGCGTGCCGCGGTGCGCGAGCACCAGGTGACCTACCCGGAATACCAGGCCGCGAAGCAGTGGCTGATCGATGTCGGTGAGGGCGGGGAGTGGCCGCTGTTCCTCGACGTGTTCGTCGAGCACGTGGTGGAGCAGAACGCCGCCCAGACCCAGGAGGGCACCAAGGGCACCATCCTCGGCCCGTACTACCTGCCCGACCAAAAGCGGCTTCCGGCCGTGACCGCGCTGCCGATGCGCCCGGACGAGCCGGGCACCCCGCTGGTGTTCGCCGGGCAGGTCCGCGACACCGCGGGCACGCCGCTGGCCGGAGCCGAGGTGGACATCTGGCAGAACGACACGGCCGGCTACTACTCCGGGTTCGCCCCTGACATCCCGGAGGGCAATCTGCGCGGGGTCGTCGTCACCGACGACCACGGCCGGTTCGAGATCACCACGATCCACCCGGTGCCCTACCAGATCCCGACCGACGGACCGACCGGGGCGCTGATCGAGGCGGCCGGGTGGCACCCGTGGCGGCCCGCGCACCTGCACCTGCTCGTGCGCGCGCCCGGGCACCGCCAGATCACCACCCAGCTGTATTTCACCGGCGGTGAGTGGCTCGAGTCCGACGTGGCCACCGCGACCAAGCCGGAGCTGGTGCTGGCGCCGGCCGAGCGCGACGGGCGGCTGCGGGTGGACTACGACTTCGTCCTCGAGCCCGCCTGAGCTCCACCCCAGATGCCGGGTCCGGCCCGGTCCGCCCGCGACGGATGCGGGCGGACCGGGCCGGGCCGTGAGGAGAACGAAACGATGAGCGATCTGAGGATCGACCGGGTCGAGACCGTGCTGGTCGACATCCCGCTGCGGCGGGCACACCGCTTCGCCCGCACCGGGATGGAGGCTCAGCCGGTGCTGTACGTGTTCGTGCGCACCGCCGGCGGGATCACCGGGGTCGGGGAGGGGGTGGTGCCCGGCGGACCGTGGTGGGGCGGCGAATCGGTGGAGACCATGCAGGTGGTCATCGAGCGCTACCTGGCCCCGCTGCTGGTCGGCCGCGCCGTCGACGACATCGCCGGGATCGGCCGGGCGATGCACGACGTGGTCGCGGCCAACCTGTACGCCAAGGCCGCGATCGAGGTGGCGCTGCACGACGCCTGGGCGCGCTGCCTGGACGTGCCGGTGCACACCCTGCTCGGCGGGCTGGCCCGCCGCTCGGTCCCGGTCACCTGGGCGCTGGGCACCGAACCCGCACCGGCCGTGGTCGAGGAGGCCCACGGCAAGCTCGAGGCCGGGCTGCACCGCAGCTTCAAGCTCAAGATGGGTGCCCTGGACCCGGCCGCGGACGTGGCCCGGATCTGCGCGGTCGCCGAGAAGCTGGCCGGGGTGGCCGGGGTCCGGGTCGACCTCAACGCACGCTGGGACCGGCTCACCTCGCTCACCCACCTGCCGCGGCTGGCCGAGGCCGGGGTGGAGCTGGTCGAACAGCCCGTCCCCGGCGCCGAGGTGGACGCGCTGGCCGAGATCAACGCCGCGCTGCCGATCCCGGTGATGGCCGACGAGAGCCTGCGCACCCCGGCCGACGCGCTGCGACTGGCCACCTGCCGGGCCGCGGACGTCTACTCGCTCAAGACCACCAAGTCCGGCGGGTTGCGCGCCACCCGCGCCATCGCCGAGATCGCGGCCGCGGCCGGGATCCCGTGCCACGGCGGCACCTCGATCGAGTCCCCGATCGGCACCGCTGCCTCGCTGCAGCTGGCCTGCGCCTCCCCCGCGGTCACCTGGGGCAGCGAGCTGTTCGGCCCGCTGCTGATGCGCGAGGAGATGCTCACCCGCCCGCTGCGCTACGCCGACGGCGAGCTGCACCTGCCCGACGGCCCCGGCCTCGGCGTGGAGCTCGACCCCGACGCCGTGCGCGCCTGGACCAGGAAGTAGAGGGAGTACACCGATGCTGTTCCACGTCAAGATGGACGTCGCGATCCCCCGCGACCTCGACCCGGCCGAACGCGACACGCTGCTGGCCACCGAGAAGGCCCGCGCGCTGGAACTGCAGCGCGCCGGGGTCTGGGTGCACCTGTGGCGCATCGTCGGCCAGTACAGCAACGTCAGCGTCTTCGACGTCGAGTCCACCGACCAGCTCCACCAGATCCTCTGGACGCTGCCGCTGTTCCCGTTCATGACCGTCCAGGTCACCCCGCTGGCCCAGCATCCGTCCGCACTGGCCGCCCAACCATGACCGGATCCATCGAGCGCCGGTTGCAACGGCTGGAGGACCTGGAGGCGATCCGCGCGCTGGACGCGCAGTACTGCCGCGTCCTCGACGACGGCGACTGGCCCGCCCTCGTCGCGCTGTTCACCTCCGACGGCGAGTTCATCGGGTTGAACCACCCCCGCGGGCGTGCGGAGCTGCTCGCGTTCTTCTCCGGGCTCGCCGACAGCGGGTTGACCGCGTTCTGGCATCACGTCACCAATATCGAGATCGAGCTCGCCGGCGACACCGCGACGGTGCGGTCGTTCCTGTGGCAGCCCTGCGTCCAGGACGGCGAGCCGCAGGTGGCCGCCGGGCGCTACCTCGACACCGTCGTCCGGGTGGACGGGCGCTGGCGCTACCGGCGCAAGCGCATCCGGTTCGACTACTTCACGCCGCTGGCCGCGGGCTGGGACCGCGGCCGGTTCAGCCTCGACGCCGCGCGGGCGACCCGATCCGAAATGAGATGACGACATGACCGAGCTGCACCATGTGATCGACGGACCGGACCACGCCCCCGTCCTGGTGCTCGGCCCCTCGCTCGGCACCGACCTGGGGCTGTTCGACGCCCAGGTCGCCGCGCTGGCCGACCACTTCCGGATCATCCGCTTCGACCTGCGGGGGCACGGCTCCTCCCCCGCGCCCGACGGTCCGTACACGATGGCGGAGCTGGCCGGCGACGTGCTGGAGCTGGCCGATCGGCTCGGGGTCGGGCGGTTCCACTACGCGGGCGTCTCCATCGGTGGCGCCATCGGTCAGTGGCTGGGCATCCGCCACGGCGACCGGCTGGCGAGCCTGACCGTCCTCGCCTCCGCCGCGCAGTTCGCCGACCCGCCCTCCTGGCCGGTCCGGGCCGCGACCGTCCGCGCCGAGGGGACCGAGGCGATCCTCGCCTCCCGCACCGGCACGTGGTTCACCGAGCGGTTCGCCGCCGAGCGGCCCGATGAGGCGCAGCGGCTGCTCACCATGCTAGGTCAGACCACCCGGGAGGGCTACGCGGGCTGCTGCGAGGCCATCGCGACCTTCGACGTCCGCGCCGAGCTCGGCCGGATCGCCACCCGGACCCTGGTGATCGCCGGCGCCGAGGATCCGGCCACCCCGGTGGGGATGGTGCGCGCGATCGCCGAGGGCATTCCGGGCGCGACGTTCCAGGTGGTGCCGGACGCGGCGCACCTGCTCAACGCCGAGCAGCCCGCGGCCGTCAACGACGCGCTGCGCTCGCACCTCGGGCGGTGATCATCCGCGGCCGATGAACGGCATGGCCGTCGCGGTGATCATCAGGAACTGGACGTTGACCTCCAGCGGCAACCGGGCCATGAGCAGCACCGCGTCGGCCACGTGCGCGACGTCGAAGGTCGGCTCCGGGCGGATGGCCCCGTCGGCCTGCCGGGCGCCTGCGGCGATCCCTGCGGCCATGTCGGTGGCCGCGTTGCCGATGTCGACCTGCCCGCAGGCGATTCCGCAGGGGCGTCCGTCGAGCGAGATCGACTTCGTCAGTCCGGTGATCGCGTGCTTGGTCGCCGTGTAGGCCGCGCTGCCCGGGCGCGGGACATGCGCGGAGATCGATCCGTTGTTGTTGACGTCCTCCCCCGCCTGACGGCGGAGGATTTCAGCTCCCACGCAACCGAGGAAGGTCCGCGGTGCTGAGGTTCGCGGTTCACCGCGGCGGGCAACCCCGCCGCTCCCCGCGCGGTCACGGCCCGTCCGGCCGCGATGTTCCGGGCTGTGTTCAGATCGGCGTTGCTCATCTGCCCGCGGGTGCGGTAGCCGAGCTGTTCGACCGCGAGGTTCCACACGAACCGGGCGTGCCCGCAGTGCGCGAGCAGACCCTGCTCCTGCGCGGGGTGGGGTACAGCCAGAACCTCACGCGCGCACCGTCCCACGACCCACTGACAAAGCCGCGAAGGGAGGACGCGCCGTTTCCCACCCGCTCCAGCGGGCGGTCTCCTGGCGCAGAGGAACGACCCGGTCAAAACCCGCCTGTGAGTGCATAACAGTGTTCTAACACTGTTATGCACTCACAGGGGTAATCTACCGGCGGTGCTTGTCGTGCGCGCGGCCCGTGAGCTGTGGCTGTTCCTGCCGCCGCGGCGCCGGCGCGAGCAGTTCACCGCGCCCTACGACGGGGCGGCGTCACTCGGGCACGTCGTGCAGGCGCTGGGCATCCCGCTGACCGAGGTGGACCCCCTCGTCGTCGACGACGTGCCGGTCGGCACCGGCCACCGGCCGCCCGACCAGGCCACCGTGGAGATCAACCCGGTGCCGCGACCGCAGCGGGTACCCGGGGCGGACGGGTTCGTGCTCGACGTGCACCTGGGGACCCTCGCACGGCGGCTTCGGGTGCTGGGCATCGACGCCGCCTACCGCAATGACGCCGACGACGATGCGCTGGCTCGGCAGGCGTCCGAGCAGCGGCGGGTGCTGCTCACGCAGGACCGTGGCCTGCTGATGCGGCGCGCGGTCTGGGCCGGCGCGTACGTCCGCGGCCACCGCCCCGACGATCAGCTGGCCGACGTGCTGGACCGGTTCACACCACCGCTGCACCCGTGGACGCGATGCACCGCGTGCAACGGCCCGCTGGCCGCCGTCGGCAAGGCCGAGATCGCCGACCGGCTCGAACCGGGCATCCGGCGGCGCTACGACGAGTTCGCGCGGTGCCGGTGCTGCGGGCGGGTGTACTGGCACGGGGCGCATTCGCGCCGCCTCGACCCGATCGTCGCCGCCGCCCGCTCGGCGGTGTGCCCGCGCCGGAGGTAGCTCTCAGCCGGTCCCGAGCGGCCAGGAGATGATCCGCTCGTGGCGGGCGGTGTGCCCCGGCCCGGCACCGAGCAGGCTGCGCACGAGGTGGAGCCGGTCGGCGGTCCACGGCCGGCCCGCGAACCGGTCCAGCTGGGCAACGGCGGTCCGCAGGTCCTCGGTGTCGCCGCGGGTGCGAGCCAGCGTCAGGTGCGGCCGGTACGGCCGGTCTTCAACCGGCAGCCCGCAGCGCCGGCACGCCGCCCGCGCCGACGTCGCCAGCCGCCGCAGCCGGTCGGTCTCGCCCTCCACACGCGTCCACAGCACCCGGTTGCCGAACCGGCCGCCGGCGCCGAACGAGAGGGTGAGCGGTGGGTTCCGGGTGGCCACGCGCCCGACTCGCTCGATGAGCTCGGGCCGGGCGCTGTCCTCTACCTCGCCGAGGAACACCAGAGTCAGATGCCACTGCTCGGGAGTGGTCCAGCGCAGGCCGGGCTGGTTCGCGCGCAACACGGCCATCGCGGCCCAGAGCTCCCCGACCACCTCCGGTGGCGGAGTCAGCGCAACGAACAACCGCATCCTCCTCAGGGTATGGATCCGTGGTCGCACGGGGCAGCGTCGGTCGAGCGACAGCCTGGCCGGCTCGGCGCGGGAACTGATCCCGATCGCTCGGCGGGTGTCGCGCGGCCCGCAGCCCGTGGCTCTCCCTCGCTTTGCGGGCGAGCTGTCCTTTCCGGTGGTGCGCCGCCGCAATCGCGTCGTCCGAACACCGGCGCACGGCGTTGCGGTGGAGGAGGATCGAGGTAGCCGTACCGCCGGGGAGGTCGACGTGCCGGACGAGCAACCGGGATTCATCCCGTTCGACGATCTGTTCGGGCGGCTGATCGGGAACCTGGAGGCGACGCTGTCGGGCGGTGGCGTCCCCGGGTTCGCCCCGCCCGGACAGACCAGGGCCCGCACGCCGGGGCTGGACCGGTTCGGCCGGGACCTCACCGCCGCCGCCGATCAAGGACGGCTCGACCCGGTGATCGGCCGCGAGGCGGAGCTGGCGCAGCTGCTCGAGGTGCTGTCCCGGCGCACCAAGAACAACCCGGTGCTGGTCGGGGACCCCGGCGTCGGGAAGACCGCGATCGTCGAGGGCCTCGCCCAGCGGGTGGCCGCCGGTACCGTGCCCGCGGCGCTGCGCGGGGTACGGGTGGTCGCGCTGGATCTTGCGGGCATGGTCGCGGGCACCCGCTACCGCGGGGACTTCGAGCAACGCCTGACCGGGGTCATCGACGAGGTGGTCGCCGCTGAGCGCTCGGTCGTGCTGTTCGTCGACGAGCTGCACGCCGTGGTGGGCGCCGGGGCGGCCGAGGGCGGGGCGATGGATGCCGCGACCGTGCTCAAACCGGCGCTGGCCCGCGGTGACCTGCGGCTGATCGGCGCAACGACCGCGGTGGACTATCGCCGGCATATCGAGCGGGACCTGGCCCTGGAGCGACGGTTCGAGCCGGTCCGGATCGCCGAGCCGTCGATCGCCGAGACCATCACGATCCTGCGCGGCCTTCGCCGCCGATACGAGCAGCACCACCAGGTGCGGATCACCGATCCGGCGCTGGTCGCGGCCGCGCAGCTGTCGGTCCGCTATCTCACCGACAGGTTCCTCCCGGACAAGGCCATCGACCTGGTCGATCGGGCGTGTGCCCGGGCCCGGGTCGACGGGGCGGAGCCCGTGGCCGAGCAGCCCGCGGCCGAGCGCGCCGAACAGCTGCGCCGGGCCCGCGACGTCGCGGTGGACGCCGAGGACTATGAGCGCGCGCATCTGCTCTCCGGGGAGATCGAGGCCGTCGAGGCCGCGTTGCGCAACCCGACCGAGCCGGCCGAGATCACCGGCGAGGACATCGCCGCGGTCGTCGCGCGCAGCACCGGTATCCCGGTCGCCCGGCTCACGACGAGCGAGCGGAACCGGCTGCTGGATCTGGAGGCGTTGCTGCACCGCAGGGTCATCGGTCAGGACGATGCGGTGCGCGCGGTCGCCGACGCGGTGCGGGCCGGCCGGGCCGGGCTCGCCCAGCCGGATCGCCCGGTCGGCTCGTTGCTGTTTCTCGGCCCGACCGGGGTGGGTAAGACGGAGCTGGCCAGGGCGCTAGCCGGGGTGCTGTTCGGTACGGACGATGCGCTGCTGCGCTTCGACATGAGCGAGTACGCCGACCGCAGCAGCGCGTTGCGGCTGGTCGGGGCGCCGCCCGGGCATATCGGGTACGAGGATGCCGGGCAGCTCACCGAGGCGGTCCGGCGCAGCCCGTACGTGGTGCTGCTGCTGGATGAGATGGACAAGGCGCATCCGGAGGTCACCGCGACGCTGCTGGGCGTGCTCGACGCGGGCCGGCTCACCGACGCCCACGGTCGCACGGTCGACTTCAGCAACGCCGTGGTGATCATGACCAGCAATCTGGGCGCCGATCTGGTGCTCACCGCCGCGGCCGCGGGCAGGCCGGTGACGGAGGTCCGCGAGGCGCTGCTGGCTGCCGTGCGCGGCCGCTTCCGGCCGGAGTTCCTCAACCGCCTCGACGACATCGTGCTCTTCCACGCCCTCGGCCGGGCCGACCTGCGCAAGATCACCCGTCTCCTGCTCGCGCGGACGGCCGAGCGGCTCGCGGGGCAGGACATCGGGCTGGACGTGTCGGAGGCGGCGCTCGACTGGATCGCCGAGCGGGGATACCAGCCCGAGCTGGGCGCCCGGCCGCTGCGCCGCACGATCGCCCGCGAGCTGGACAGCAGGCTCTCCCGAATGATCATCGGTGGCGAGCTCCGGGCGGGCCGGCGGGTGCGTGTCGACGTCGCCGACGCGGAGCTGGTGCTCGCGGTCCGGGACTGAGCCGGTCGACGGCCCGACTTGACGACGGCGCCTCCGGAAGTTTAGATAGCCTAACTTTTCTAGAGGTTTACCAAACTTGACGCTGAGGGCGTCCGTCGAGGAGGTCCACCCGCATGAGACGACCGGCTTCGGGCCCGGCGTGGCTGCGCCGCATCCGGTTGACGGTCACCGCCGTGGCCGTCGCGCTTGTCGCGACCGCCTGCGCAGGCGGCACGGGCGACGATGGCGAGGCGGCCGCGCAGGCCGGCCGCACCATCACCCATGCGATGGGCAGCAGCGTCGTCCCCGCCGACCCGAAGCGGGTGGTCGTGCTCGACACCCAGGAGCTCGACGCCGCGTTGTCCCTCGGGGTGGTCCCGGTGGGGGCGGTGAGCACCGCTGTCGACGAGAAGCTCCCGGCGTTCCTGCAGGGCAAGGCCCCGGCCGAGAAGATCGAAAACGTCGGCACCATCCAGAGCCCGAACCTGGAGGCCATCGCGGCGCTGAAACCGGACCTGATTCTGTCGAGCAAGCTGCGCCACGAGGACATCTATCCGCAGCTGTCCGCGATCGCCCCCACGGTGTTCGCCGAACGCACCGGCGACGCCTGGAAGGACAACCTGCTGCTCTTCGCCGAGGCCCTCGGCCGTAAGGCGCAGGCCGAGCAGCAGCTGGCCGCCTACGAGAGCCGGGCGAAAGCCATCGGCGAGCGGGTCGGCGCCGTGGACACCTCGGTCGGTATCGTGCGTTTCAATCCCGGGGAGATCCGCCTCTACAGCCCGCGGTCGTTCATCGGCACGGTCCTCGCCGACGCCGGGTTCGCCCGTCCGGACATCGTGCGCAACGCCGAGCGGACCTTCGTCAAGATCAGCCCCGAGGAGATCGGCTCCGCCGACGCCGACGTGATCTTCACGTCGGTCTACGGGCCGGCCGAGGACACCGGCAGGGCGCAGGCCACCGAGCTGTGGGGCACCCTCGCCGCGGTGCGGGCCGGCAAGGTCTTCGAGGTGTCCGATGACACGTGGATGCTGGCCATCGGACTGACCGGCGCCAATCTGGTGCTCGACGACATCGAGCACCTGCTCGGCTCCTGACCCGCGGCGATCAGCCCGCGTCCGCGGCGACGACCTCCAGCGCGCGGTGCCGCCGCCCGATCGGGACGACGAGCGGAGTGCCCGCGACCGGATCGAGGACGATCTGGGCGTCGAGATCGAAGACCGTGCGGAGCATGTCCTCGGTGAGTACCTGGTCGGGTGGGCCGTCGGCGACGACCTTGCCGCCGCGCATCGCCACCAGGCGCTTCGCGTAGCGCGCGGCGAGGTTGAGGTCGTGCAGGACCATCACCACGGTGCGCCCCGCCTCGGTGTGCAGCCGCTCCACCAGGTCGAGCACCTCGACCTGGTGGGCGAGGTCGAGGAACGTGGTGGGCTCGTCGAGCAGCAGCACGTCGGTGCCCTGGGCGAGCGCCATCGAGATCCACACCCGCTGGCGCTGCCCGCCGGACAGCGCGTCGACGGTGCGTTCGGCGAACTGGTCCATGCCGGTCCAGCTCAGCGCCTCGGCGACGACGTCCTCGTCGTCGGAGGACCACTGCCGGTACCAGGCCTGATGCGGATGGCGGCCGCGGGCGACCAGGTCGGCGACCGTGAGCCCCTCCGGCGCGATCGGGTTCTGCGGGAGCACCCCGAGCACCTTCGCCACCTCGCGGGTGGGCGTCCGGTCGATCCGCCGCCCGTCGAGCAGGACGTGGCCGCGCCGAGTCGGCATGAGCCGGGCCAGCGCGCGCAGCAGCGTGGACTTGCCGCACCCGTTCGGGCCGATCACCGCGGTGACGGTGCCGTCGAGAACGTCGAGGTTCAGCCCGTCGACGATGACGTGGTCGCCATAGCCGAGCTGCAGGTCGCGGGCCTCGAGCCGGGGGGTTGTCATGCTGTGACTCCTCGGTTGCGGCGGGCGAGCAGGTGGAGCAGATAGGGCGCGCCGAGAACGGCGGTGACGATGCCGACCGGCAGTTCGGTGCCCAGCGCGGTGCGGGCGATCAGGTCGGCACCGACCGTGAGCAGCGCCCCGTGGACCGCGGAGGCCAGCAGCGGGGGACGGGACGAGCCGACCAGGCGCTGGCAGATCTGCGGCACCACCAGCGCGACGAACGCGATGGGGCCCGCGCTCGCCGTCGCGACCGCGGCGAGGGCGACCGCCACCAGGATCAGCGCGCCGCGGGATCGGTTCAGGTTCAGCCCGAGGCCGCGCGCGGTGTCGTCGCCGAACTGGAGGCCGCCGAGCACGAAGGCCAGCAGCAACGCGACCGGAACGAGGACCACCAGCGCGAACCCCACCGGCACGACATGCTCCCAGCCGCGGGCGTTCAGCGATCCGGTGAGCCACACCGTGGCCTGCGCCGCCTGGTACACCTCGGCCACCACCAGCAGCCAGGAGGTGATCGCCATCGCGACCGCGCCGACCCCGACCCCGACCAGCACCAGCCGGTAACCCTCGATGCCGCGCCGGAAGGACAGCGCGTAGACCAGCGCCGCGGTGAACAGGCCGCCGAGCAGCGCGGCGACCGGCAGACCGGCCGCGGACAGCAGGCCGGTGATCACCCCGTTGCCGCCGCCGAGCACGATCACCGCCGCCGCGGTAGCACTGGCGCCCGCGGTGACGCCGAGAATGTCGGGGCTGGCAAGCGGGTTGCGCGCGATGGCCTGGGTGATCGCACCTGAGAGGCCCAGTGCCGCACCGACGAGGATCCCGGTCAGCGTCCGCGGCAGCCGAAGCTCCAGCACGATGAACTGCTGGGCCTCGTCACCGCCACCGACGAGCACGGCGAGTACCTCGGCGAGCGAGATGGGGAAGTCACCGCGGCCGATGTTGACGGCCGCGACCAGCACCAGCAGGGCGAGGCCGGTGAGCGTCACCGCGATCACGCGCGGACGCCACACCCCGGAGAACGGACCCAACCGGACCGGCGTCCGACCGGCCAGCCGACCCGGTGGCCGCTCCAGCAGGCCGGTCACAGCGAGGCCGGCCTGCGACGGCGGACCAGCGCGATGAAGAACGGCGCTCCGACCAGGGCCAGCACGATGCCCACCTGCAGTTCGGCCGGCCGCACGAGCACGCGGCCGATGACGTCGGCGGCCAGCAGCAGCACCGCGCCGGCAAGCCCGGACGCGGGAAGCAGCCACCGATGGTCCGGGCCGGTGAGCGACCGGGCGACGTGCGGCACGACGAGGCCGACGAACCCGATCGGCCCGCACGCCGCCACCGCGGCCCCGGTCAGCAACGTGATCGCGATCAGCCCGACCCAGCGGGTGAGTTGCACCGGCTGGCCGAGACCGCGCGCGATGTCCTCACCGAGCGCGAGCAGGTTCAGCCCGGGGGCGTTGACGGCCGCCAGCAGCAGTCCGAGGCCCAGGAACGGGGCGACCTGTACGACGGTTCCGGCGTCGCGCCCGGCGACCGATCCGACCGCCCAGAACCGGAACGCGTCGAGCGTGTTGGTGTCGGCCAGCACCAGCGCCGAGGTCAGCGCGGTCAGCAGGGCGCTGACCGCGACCCCGGCGAGCGCCAGCGTCACCGGCGTCGGCCCGCCCCGGCCCAGGGAGCCGAGCACGAACACCAGCACGCTGGCCGCCAACGCCCCGGCGAAGGCGAACCAGACGTAGCCGAACAGGGAGGTCACGCCCAGCGCATAGATCCCGATCACCACGAGGAACGCCGCGCCGGCGCTGACCCCGAGCAGGCCGGGATCGGCGAGGGGGTTGCGGGTATGTCCCTGCATCAGCGCGCCGGCCACCCCGAGCGCGATGCCGACGCCGATCCCGAGGACGGTGCGCGGCATCCGCAGGGAGCGGACCACGATGCCGTCCTCGGTACCGGTCGGGAAGAAGATCGCATCCCACACGACGGGCAGCGGAATCGGCTTCGCCCCGACGGCGAGGCTCGCCAGCGCCGCGACGGCGAGCAGGGCGAGCAGCCCGAGGATGACGAGCCTGCGTCGACGACGCAGCGCGACCGCCCCACGCTGCCCGGCCGGTGCCCCCGGCAGCCCTGCACCGGCGGGCGTCGCCGTCGCTGTGGTCACCGTCCGCCGTTCCCTTACTCAACTGTGGCTGCCCTAGACTTAGCGAAGGCTAACAAGACAGCCGTCGGAGGGGAAGGCGACCGCTCCGCGCATTTCTCCGCGCATTATGGAGCCATAACATCGTCGAAGGTGGCTCCCCCCGCGTGTTATAGAGCCATAACGTGCACCGAGCGCGCTCAGGTGGCAGTCCTACCGGCCCGTTCTCACCGGACGCGACCCCGGACCGTCCAGGCCCGGGCTTCGAGCGGGATCGCGCCGTCGGGCCGCCGCGGCAGCATCGCCCGCAGCCGTTCCCGCAGGGCGTCCCGGCGGTCCCCGGACAGCCCGGCGCAGTAGCCCGGTGCCGGGCCCTGGCCGCCGAGGAACGGCTCCCACAGATCGTCGAAATCGGCAAACACCGTGGGAACCGTGACCTCTCCGACGTCCACCTCGACCAGCCCGGCCGCGACGAACAGCGCACGCAGCGGGTCCGGGCGGCAGATCGGGAAGCGGCGTCCCTCGTCGAGCTCGGCCGCATCCGTATCCAGCGCTGTCGCGGCGTCCCAGAACAGACGGATCAGCCGCATCCCCTCGGCGTAGTCCCAGACGTAGCCGCCGATCAGGCCGCCGGGCCGGGTGATCCGGCGCATCTCGGCGAGTGCCTCGGCGGGTTGCGGCACGAAGTTGAGCAGCAGCGCCGAGACCACTCGGTCGAACTCGCCGTCGCGGGCCGGGATCGCCGTGGCGCCGCTCGCCGCCGTGTCGAAGCGGAGGTCCGTGGCGGCCCGCCGGGCGGCGGCGAGGTAGGGCTCGGCGCGGTCGACCCCGAGCACCCTCACCGGGTTCTGCGTGGCCAGGATCGCGTGCGCCAGCGCGCCGGTCCCGCAGCCGACGTCGCACCACACCGCCGATGACTCGCCCGGCAGCCACGTCAGGAACCGCGGCGCGACCAACCGGCTCCACCGCCCGACGTAGCGTTCGTAGGCATCCTCGCTGGTCCATGCCTCGGTGGGCCGGTCCGTCATCGGGTCGCCTCCCGTCAGCCACCGGCGCCCGCGTGCTCCGCCAAGCCTGGGCCGTGTCAGAAGACCATGACATCGACGTCCTGGCCAGCGAGAATGGCGCCCGCCGTGGTGAGCGTGTCGGGTTTGACGAGGAAGTGCTGCGTGATGACGTGGACGTCGCGGAGACGGCGCTGCAGGGCGCAGTCAGCGTAGAGGGAACGGCCGCCGCCCGCGTCGGTCCATTCCGCCGCGCGGCGCAGGTCGCATCCGTCGATGCACGCCTCGATCACCGCGCAGTACACGATCCCGGTGGTGATCGGAGAGACCTCGGCCGTGGTCACCGACACCATGACCTCGTCGAGCAGTTTCCTGCCGCTGCTGGTCTCACCCAGCGCGAGCGACGCCTGGCCCCGACAGAGCAGCCCGAACGCCAGGAGGTCGTTGTCGCCGAACCGCTGCGCGATCTCGACGATCTGCCTGGCCATCGCGGACGCCGTCGCGTGATCGCCGTCCTCCAACGTCTGGAGGAATGCCGGGACGAGCACGAAGCCGCGCATTCGCCGCCGAGCGGCTCGACGAGCCGCTCGGCGCGCGCCAGCCAACTGCCCCCCTGGGTCATCTCACCCCGCAGCAGCAGCGTGAGGCCCAGCCAGAACGCACACCGGATCGCGCGCTCCGGCTCACCGAGGCGGACACACTCGAGGTAGGCGCGCCTCCATGCCTGCGTGCTCTCGTCGTCGCGGCCCGTGAGATGGGCCGCGAGCGCGAGACGTTCGAGATCGTCGACGTCCACCGATCCGCCGCCACCGAGCAGGGCGTGGGCTTCGTCCGGGGGCTCGTGCCCTGGCTGGACCGTGGCCACGCCCGACATTGTCGTGCATCCGGCTGGCCAGGGAGTTGCGCCTCTCGGTGAAGTCGATCCAGCGCTACTATCGGGACGGCAAGATCACTCCGACCTACACGACCGCGGGCGGCCATCACCGCTGGAGGCTGGACGACGTCCAGGCACAGCTCGGGGGACCAGCCTCATTCGGTGGTGAGTAGGTGGTACAGCTCCGGGCAGAGCAGCGCGCTGTAGCGGCGGGCAGCCTCTTCCGCGGTCTGGTGAGCCGCCAGGGCCGTGCCGAGGTAGGTGCGGACGTTTCCGGCCTGAATGTCCACTCGGCGCCGCAGCATCCGCCGAGCTGGCCCAGATGGTCGCCCACTACGTGCACCGTCATTGCAGGTATGCAAGCGCCTGACGCTGGCCGCACTCGGGCGAGCCGACCGGAAGCCATGGCCTGGCTGGTCGACCGGTGGCCGCGCTTGACGCCGACGACCGCCGCCACCACGTCGAGGGGGTGGTGTTACTCCGTTCGGGCGCGTCCGGCAGCCTTGCCCGACCAGGAGGTGGGCATGGGCGAACCGGGCGTGATCGTCGGATGGCAGCTCGCGGTCGCGCTGGTCGCACTGGTCGCGCTGGCGGCACTGACCAGTGCACTCGGCGGTCTGCGGACCTCCACCGCGTCCGTCGTCGCAGCCGTTCGCGCGGTCGTCCAGCTCGCCGTCGTCGCCACGCTCATCCTCGCCGTGGTGCGCGCGTGGTGGGCGACCGGACTGTTCGTCCTCGTCATGTTCGCCGTGGCGACCTGGACCTCCGGGCGGAGGATCACCCCCGCCCGCAGCGGCCTGCACGCCGGGCTCGCCATCCTCACCGGGGCCGTCCCGGTGATCGCCATCATCCTCGCCACCGGAGCCGTCCCGCTCGTCGGCATCGCCGTCGTCCCCATCGCGGGGATCGTGATCGGCGGAGCCATGACCGCGACCTCCCTCGCCGGGCGCCGAGCGCTCGACGAACTCCATCACCGGCGCGGAGAGTACGAGGCCGCGCTGTCGCTCGGCCTTCTCCCACGCGACGCCACCCTCCTCCTGATCCGGCCCTCGGCGCGCGACGCCCTCGTCCCGGCCCTCGACCAGACCCGCACGGTCGGGCTCGTCACCCTGCCCGGCGCATTCGTGGGAGTGCTGCTGGGCGGCGGCGAGCCGCTCCAAGCCGGATCCGCCCAGGTGCTGGTCCTCGTCGGCCTGCTCGCCGCCGAGACCCTCGCCGTCCTCGTGACCGTCGAGCTCATCGCCCGCGGCCGGATCCGCCGAGGCGACGATCACGGTTGAGTTGATCAACGAGGCGCCGCAGCGCCACCTCAGATCCGCAGTTTTTCGAGCCGCTCGATCGCGGCGCGCAGCGTCTCCAGACGTTTGGGGAACGCGAAGCGGACCATGCTTCGGCCGGACGCGGCGTGCTCCGGGCACCAGAAGGACGCCGCGGGAACGCAGGACACCCCGATCTCGGTGATCAGTCTCCGGGCGAACACCACCCCGTCGCCAGACGGGTCGAGCGGGCGCGTGTCGCACAGGACGTAGTAGGACCCGTCCGGGTGGCGCAGGTCGAACCCGATGCGCTCCAGCGCGTCGCACAACAGATCGCGCCGCTCGAGATAGTCGGCCGCCAGTTGCGTGTAGTAGGACGCGGGCAGCCCCATCGCCGCGACACCCGCGGCCTGCAACGGGGCGGGGGCCGCGATCGTGAGGAAGTCGTGCACCTTCCGGATCGCGGTGGTGAGCCGTGGCGGCGCAACCGTCCAGCCGACCCGCCACCCGGTGACGGCGTAGGTCTTGGAGAGCGCGTTGACGGTCACGGTCCGGTCCTCGAGGCCCGGAACGAGCGCGGGCGGCCGATACTCGCCGGGGCCGAGGTAGTGGATGTGCTCGTAGATCGAGTCGACGACGAGGACCGCGTCCCAGCGCCGGCACAGCTCGGCCAGGACGGCGAGCTCCTCGGCCCGGTAGATCTTCCCGGTCGGGTTGTTCGGGTGGCAGAGGAAGACCGCCCTCGTCCGCGGACCGAACGCCGCCCGCAGCTCCGCCTCGTCGAACGACCAGTCGGGCCGGTGCATCCGCACCAGCCGGGGCACGGCACCGGCCAGGATCGCGTTCGGCCGGTAGTTCTCGTACCACGGCTCGAACAACACGACCTCGTCGCCGGGATCCAGCAGCGCGAACGTCACCGCGACCAGCGCCTCGGTCGCCCCGCAGGTCACGCAGAGCTCGGTGTCCGGGTCGATCTCCCACCCCGGGTAGGTCCGGGCGGTCTTCACCGCGATCGCGGCGCGCAGCTGCGGCGTCCCGAACGTCATCGGGTACTGGTTGTCGTCGGCCTCGATCGCCGCGCACGCCGCCGCCTTCAGCTCCGGCGGACAGGGATGGTCGGGGAAGCCCTGGCCGAGGTTGATGGCGCCGTACCGGGCGGCGAGCCGGAACGTCTCCCGGATCACCGACTCGGTGAACCGGTCCGCCTTGTCGCTCGTCCTCGGCACCGGACGCCTCCTCGCCGTCGCTGCATCCTGCCGCCCAACTGTGCTGCCCACCCGGATGCCGCGCGGGCGGCACCCGCGACGATCCCCCGGCAACGGTGCCATGTCGAGCCGCCACGCACACCGCGCCCTTCCGGTGCCGGGCGGGAGCCGGGTCAAGCACGAAGTCCCCCACCTGGTGGGGGACGGAGCTCGCGCGCGAGCTCACCGGGTTCGACCAGCCGAGTTGCTCATACGTTTCGACGGCTACCGCGGCAAGTACGTCTTCCACCGCCGCAACCTCGGACACGAGGACATGATGACGGCCAATTTCGAAGTGATCTGAGACGAAAGATGGGCACATTCCTCAGATCCGCTGGACAGTGCGGGCCGGTGTGGTCTCGACGGCCGTACGGCGGTCCTGCCGGCCCCGCACGTAGTGCGCCACGACGGCGAGCGTCGCGGCCAGGAAGACCACCTGCATCGCAGTGCGCGGCGCGAGCTGGTCGAACGTCCCTGCCAGCACGCCCGAGACCGCGGCGTACACGTTCGCCGGGAACACTGCGACGAGCAGCGCGCTGAGGCCCGCGGCGGCGATCGGCGCGGTCGGCCCCAGTAGCAGCCCCACCGCACCCGCCAGCTCCAGCACACCCGTGACCGTGACCATCAGGTCCGGCGCCGGTATGCCCGGCGGGACCATGCTGATCAGTTCGGCGCGCATCCCCACGAAGTGCGCCACGCCGGTCAGCACGAACATCGCCGCGAGCCCGCCGCGGAGGGCGACCGGCCATCCCCTCAGCTTCTTCACTCCGGCGCGTCCGGCGGCCAGCACCGCCAGTGTGACGACGACGAGCGTGATCAGCGGTTCCATGTCGGTTCCCTTCTCCGAACCCCGTAACTTGACACTGACAAGATGGCCCGTGAGGTGCCATCTTGTCAATGACAAAATCGGCTCGCCGAGCCGTGCGTGGCGAGCGACCCACGAACCCCGGAGCGGCGACAGCGAGGGCTACCATGCTCCTGCTTCCATGCCGCCAGCACCGGCCCGTCGGACAGGGCCGTTGGAGGTTCCCGCCGCGCCACGATTGCGGCGCCTCCGGGGAGGACCTGACATGGCAGATCGCTGGATCGTCGTCCGAGACGCGGCCGCCGGCTGGTTGGCGCACCACTGGAAGTCCCTCGCGCACTGGGCCGTCGTGCTGGCCGCCATGGGCTACCTCGTATGGCAGCTGCCGGAGCTGCGCCGCTCCGCGGTCGAGGCAGGCACGCCGCTCGAACACCTGGACTGGGTGTGGGTGGCCGCGGCCGTAGGGCTCGGCGTTGGCGCGCTGATGCTGTACGGGGAGCTGCACCGGCGGCTGCTGGTCATCGGTGCCGCGTCCGTGCCGGTCAGCACCGTGCAGGCCATCACGTTCGCCGAGAACGCCATATCGAACACGGTGCCCGTGGTGGGCGGAGCAGGTTCCATCGCGTATGCGATCACGCGGCTGCGCCGCCGCGGCGTCGACGCCGCCCTGGCGTCCTGGTCGGTGTTCCTGCCGGGGGTGATGTCGATGCTCACCCTGGTGGTCCTCGGTATGATCGTGACGGCCGTGGGAGGCTCGCTCCCCGTCGCGGTCGCCGTCCCGCTCATCGCGTTGACCGTCACGGTGGCCGTGGCCTTCTGGGAAGTGCTGACCCACCGCGCCGTGCTGCGACGGCTTCTGGTGCTACTGGTGCACGTCGGTCGGCGGCTTCCCTGGCTCTGCCACCACTGCCGCCGCGTCTGGACGGTCGACCCCGACGGCATCTCGGCCCGGCTGGCGACCCGCATCGGCCTGCTGCGGCCCACCCCCGGCCAGTGGGTGGCACTGATCGTCGTCTCGGTCCTCACCTGGACGCTGGACTTCCTGGCCCTGCACGCCAGCGCCGCCGCCGTGGGCGTCCCCGCGTCCTGGACCGTTCTTGCGCTGGGCTTCCTCGCCGTCCAGGCCAGCATCGCCCTGCAGGTCCTGCCCGGCGGTGCGGGCCTGGCCGAGGCCGGTTTGCTCGGCGTCCTCGTCGCCTCCGGCGTCGCCGTCGCGCCCGCCGCGGCCACCGTGCTCATCTACCGCGCCATCAGCTGGCTCGGTCTCTCGTTGATCGGCTGGGTGGTCTATGCCGCGGAGATCCACCTGGCGCCACCCCACCGTCATCGCCATGCGCCCGAGACCGCCCCGCACGCGTCGTGAACTACCGGTGGAGCCGCAGGAACGTATCGGGCCGGATGACCCGCTGGACCACGGCCCAGGTGACGGGTCCGAAGTACGGTTTCGCGTCGGCCGTCCCGATCAGTTCGGGCTGGGTGACGAGGTGATCGACACCCTTCCACCGGACGACGCAGTCACCGGCCGCCAGCACGTTCTGTGCCCAGTTGGTGCGCGGCCCCCCCGGCAGGGTGATCACGAAGGTGTCGGCCCTGGCCCGTACGGCCACCGGCACGGACAGCGCCCGGCCGGTCTTGCGACCACGGTGGTGCACGACCGCCCAGAGGGGGAAGAAGCGGCGGCCGGCGAGCACGCGGGCCACGGGGGCCGTCACCCGGGCCGCCCGCCAGGGGCGAGTGGCGGGCGAGATGGCTTGCGTTGTCGTCATGCCCGTCATCGTCGTGCCGCCACGAGCCCCGTGCATCCAGGTCACCGGGTAGACCCGGTGACGGGAATCCGTCAGGCGATGCCGCGGCGCACCGCGTAGGCCGTCGCATCGGTCCGGCCCCGGGCTCCGATCTTGCGATACAGGTTGGCGGTATGCCGCTCGACGGTGTGCACGGTGATGCCCAGACTGCGGGCGATCTCGGCGTTCGAGTCCCCTGCGGCCAGCAACCGCAGGACGTCCAGCTCACGGTCGGTCACCCCGTCGGCCGAGGCGGTGACGGGTGTCGCGGGTGGGACGACGTCACCGCTGGTCAGGAATCGGGTGACCAGATCCAGGTCCGCGCGGGCGTCCTCCACGAACAGCGTCGGCGACGAGCCGGCCAGCTCCACCAGCCGGCCGCGCGGGAGGGCGTCGGCGAGCCGGCGTGATACCTCCACCGGTATCTGCCGCTCCCCCTGGCGGTGCAGGACCAGTGTCGGCACGACAACGTCGGGCAGGCGGTCGGTGACGTCGATGTCCGCGGCGGCCGCGAACCACGCCTTCGCCACCGCCGGAGCCGCTGCGGTGCGGAACGCGTCGGCAACCAGCCGCCCGGACTCGCCCGCGCCCCAGCCCAGCCAGGCGTGCGCCGCGGTATCGACGAACAGGTCCCAGTCCTGGTCGACCAGCGACAGCAACGCCTGGGTCTGCGCCGGGCTCATCGCATCGCGAATCCGGGCCGACCCGCCGAACAAGATCATCCTTGTGACCTGTTGCGGACGCTCGGCGGCGAACGCGATCGCCGTTGCCGTGGAGTGGTAGTAGCCCAGCAGCGCGGTGGACTCCAGCCCGGCCGCGGTGAGGACCGCGTCCAGATCGCGCAGATGCGCCGCAAGCCCCAGATCGCCCGGATCGACCCGACGGTCGGAGCTGCCCATCCCGCGCCCGTCGTAGAGGACCAACGTCACCGACCGCGCGAGGTGCTCGTAGGCGGCCCGCAGCACCGGGACCCGCCACTGGGCGCGCAGGTTGCCCAACGACGGCAGCCAGACCACCGCCGGTCCCCGGCCCAGCACCTGGTAGGCGATGGTCACGCCGTCACCGGTGCGGGCGTAGTCCAGGTCGGGACCGGCCTCCACACGACAAGTATCAACGCGCCCGGGCTCGCCGGCCTGAGCACCTTCGAGGCGAGGCACCGCCGCCTGAGCGGCGCAAGCGTCGCTGGTTGGCGCTTGCGCCGCTCACGTGTCAGCGGTAGGGCCTGACCGTGCTCACCGCCCGCCTGTCGTTCAGCCCCGCGTTTCCGCTCGCCCCGGTCCGGAGGCGGTTGTTCGGCGGGTTCGTCGAGCACATGGGTCGTTGTGTCTACGGCGGCATCTACGATCCTGCCCACCCCAGCGCCGGCGCCGACGGCTTCCGCGGGGACGTGCTCGCGCTCGTCCGTGAGCTGGGCGTCACGGTCGTGCGCTACCCGGGCGGCAACTTCGTCTCCGGCTACCGCTGGGAGGATGGGATCGGCCCGCGGGCGAACCGGCCGGTGCGGCTGGACCCGGCATGGCACAGCGTCGAGACCAACGAGGTCGGCCTCGACGAGTTCAACCGGTGGACGCGACGGGCCGAGGTGGAGCCGATGCTCGCGCTCAACCTCGGCACCCGAGGCGTGCAGCACGCTCTCGACCTGCTGGAATACGCCAACCATCCCTCCGGCACCCGGCTGTCGGACTTTCGGACGGCGAACGGCACGCCGGTGCCCCACGGGATCCGCCTGTGGTGCCTGGGCAACGAGATGGACGGGTCGTGGCAGATCGGGCACAAGACCGCCGACGAGTACGGCCGGCTCGCGGCCGAGACTGCACGCGCCATGCGGATGGTCGACCCCGGGCTGGAGTTGGTGGCCTGCGGCAGCTCGCATTCCCGGATGTCGACGTTCGGCGCCTGGGAGTCCACGGTCCTCGAGCGGGCAATCGAGCAGATCGACCACATCTCGGCCCACGCC
The DNA here is from genome assembly GCF_000423625.1 of Pseudonocardia asaccharolytica DSM 44247 = NBRC 16224. Classification (GTDB taxonomy): domain Bacteria; phylum Actinomycetota; class Actinomycetes; order Mycobacteriales; family Pseudonocardiaceae; genus Pseudonocardia; species Pseudonocardia asaccharolytica. The sequence continues at coordinate 267,855 of NZ_AUII01000002.1, read as the reverse complement.
TACTACGCGCCCGCGGACGATCTGGGCAGCTTCCTGGCCTCGGCCACCGATATGGATCGCATGATCTCGTCGGTGGTCGCGACCGCGGATGCCGTCGCGGCCCGGGCCGGCAGCCGTCGGAAGATCACGGTCGCCTTCGACGAGTGGAACGTCTGGCACCAGCCGTCCGAACCGCCCGACGAGTGGACCCGAGCGCCGCGGATCAGCGAGGACACCTTCACCGTCGCCGACGCCGTGGTCGCCGGCGACCTGCTGATCACGTTGCTGAACCACGCCGATCGGGTGGCGGTGGCTTGCCAGGCCCAGCTGGTGAACGTTCTCGCACCGATCCGGACCGAGCCCGACGGGCCGGCGTGGCGCCAGACGATCTTCCACCCGTTCGCCCTCACGGCCCGGCTGGCCCGCGCGACGGTGCTGCGCACCGAGTTCGAGGCCCCGGAGTACGACACCGCGCGATACGGCCGCGTCCCACTCGTCAGCGCCACGGTGACGCACCAGCCCGACGGGGAGGCGGTCGTCTTCGCGGTCAACCGCCACCGGCACGAGCCGATCGAGCTGACCGTCGATCCCGCCGCCGTGGCCGGGCACGCCATCGCCGAGCACATCGTGCTGACCGATGCCGACCTGACCGCCACCAATACCTGCGACGCCCCCGAACGCGTCCGCCCGCGGAGGCTCTCGCCACCGCCGGGCGCGGCTGTGGAGCTGCCGCCGGTCTCGTGGAACGCGCTTCGGCTCCGGAAGGCCTGATACGGCAGCGGCCCAGGCACGTCCTGCGTCCCGCCGTTCACCGTTAGTCCAGCGCCTCCGGGTAGGTGATGTCGATCTCGGAGATCGAAGTCGGGAAGTCCCGGCGGTTGTTCGTGACGAACCGATCGGCCCCGCCCACGACCGCCGTCCCCAGATGCACCGCATCGACCACCCGAAGCCGATGGGCGACGGCCAACGAGGTCGCCACCTCGGCCGTCACCGAGTCAACCACGCGCAGCTCGAGCCGGCTCAACAGCCCGACGAGCGCGGCAACCTCCTCCGTCGCGCCCTCCCGCATCGGCTTCGCGAGGACCTCCGGCAACAGCAGGACCGAACCGATTCCCGCGATACCTCCGGCCTCCACCGGGAACAAGGATCGCACCCGCCGGCCCAGCGGATGCCCGACAGCGCCGGCATAGATCAACACATCGGCGTCGAACGCATCCATCAGGGCCGATCACGATCGGCGCGGACGGCGTCGACCAGTTCCTCCGCCCGCTCCAGCGAGACCCCGGCGGACCCCAGCGGCTGCTCACGCGCGGCCGTGAGCAACTCACCGATCTCCCGCGCGCGCTCGATCGTCTCCTCGGCCCGGCGGGTGCGAACCGAGTCCGGACGCAGCAGCACCGCGACCGGCCTGCCGTGACGGGTGATCGTGATCTCCTCACCGCTGGCTACCCGATCGAGAACCTCGGGAAGTATCGCCCGAGCCTCGCTCACACTCAGCCGCGTCATGTACAAGACTGTACGCTGATGGACAATTTTTGTCTGTCCGCGTTCCGTCGCGTGGCCGGACAGATCGTCCGCACCGCACGGAGCCGCATCCTCGGTGCCGAGTTGCCGGTTACGAGGCTCGCGAGGGGGCGACCTCGTCCTGGACGGTCGCTGCTGATCTTGGAAGGCCTCGTTCCGTCTCGCCGTCGCGCCACGCCATGGACCGGACATCGCGAGACGGCTCACCCAGGCTCATCTACGAGAGCCAAAATTTCGGACGGCGATGTCGAGAACCCGGGTCTGGCTCCGTCCCCGCGGTGAACGTGACCGAAATGGGTCGCACCAGCATCGAGGAGAAACACGATGGCCAAGTACTTGCTGCTCAAGCACTACCGCGGCGCTCCGGCTTCGGTCAACGACGTGCCCATGGACCGGTGGACGCCGGAGGAGATCTCGGCGCACGTGCAGTACATGCACGACTTCGCGACCCGGCTGGAGGGGACCGGCGAGTTCGTCGACAGTCAGGCGCTCGCCCCTGAGGGGACGTTCGTCCGGTACGACGGCGACGGACGCCCGCCGGTCACCGACGGCCCATTCGCCGAGACCAAGGACCTCATCGCCGGCTGGATGGTGATCGACGTCGACAGCTACGAGCACGCCATCGAGCTGGCCGGGGAGCTGTCGGCCGCCCCGGGGGCGGGCGGGAAGCCGATCCACGAGTGGCTCGAGGTGCGCCCGTTCCTGGCCGCGCCGCCCACCATCACGGAGTGACCGGGCCTGCGGTGGACGACACGCTCCAGCTCTACTTCCTGTGCGCCCACCTGACGCTGACGCCGTCGTCCGCGGTCGCGCTCACGCTGCGAGCCGTCGGCGGGCTGACCACCCGCCAGATCGCCCAGGCCTACCTGGTGCCCGAGGCGACCATGGCGCAGCGCATCAGCCGGGCCAAGCGCACCGTCTCCGGCGTGCGGTTCGACCGGCCCGGCGACGTCGCCACCGTGCTGCGCGTCCTCTACCTGGTTTTCAACGAGGGCTACTCCGGCGACGTCGACCTCGCCGCCGAGGCCATCCGGCTCACCCGGCAGCTCGCGGCCGCGATCGACCACCCCGAGGTGGCGGGGCTGCTCGCCCTCATGCTGCTCCACCACGCCCGGCGCGCCACCCGGACCGCGCCCGACGGCAGCCTGGTGCCGCTCGCGGAGCAGGACCGCGGCCGGTGGGACACTGAGCCTTTGCCAACCTGCCTGAGCAGGTCGGGAGTGTGCGGCGTGGCGTGACCTTGAATGGGTGAAGCTCCTGGTAGACGGGCGATTGCCTAGATCAACTCGTCCAGCCAGGAGCTTCATGTGTTGTCCTACCCGTCCGGGATGAGCGTGTCCACCCGCGCGCTGATCATGCTCACCGACGCGCTATGACAGCGCCGCACCCAGATCGGCACCCGATGGCGACGCCTGGACCCCGGCCGCCAGGCCCTGCTGGTGGTGGCCTACCTGGGCAAGGGCGAGACCTACGCCGATCTGGCCTGCGGATTCCGGGTCGGCACGTCGACGGTGTACCGGTACGTGCGCGAGGCCCTCGCGCTGCTCGCGGCGATGGCGCCCACGCTGGAGCAGGCGATCGAGGTCGCCTCGCGCAAGGCGTTCATGATCGGCGACGGCACCCTGCTGCGCATCGACCGGGTCGGCATGGCCAGCGGGTACGACCGGGCGTTCTGTTGAGTCGGCACGGAGCGCGGTGCCGGTGTTGCCACCGGTCCGTTTCTCCGTGCCGCTCGCCGAACCCGGCGTGCGACTCTCACCGCACCGGGCTCTCCACGGTCTCTGCCTTCAGGCGTGGTTGAGGCTCCAGGGGGTGGGGATCGTGTTGCCGCGGTAGCGGTACCGGGTGACCGGCATCGACACCGTGGCGAAGAGCTCGATCCCGTCCGCCGAGAGTCTTCTCCACCGGCCGTCGCGGTCGGTGAAGCGTCGCCGGAGGTCGGTCCAGTTCCAGCGGTGCAGCACCATCCACCAGCTGGAGACCCGCCGCCACACGAAGTGGTCGAGGGCCTTCAGGGTGGTCTTGCATACCGCGTGCCGGAAGTAGGCGACCCAGCCGCGCATGATCTGGTTGAGCCTGACCAGCACGGCCCTGGGGGCCTGTTGCGATGTCCTGTTCGTCAGGGCACGGATCTTGTCCTTCAGCTGCCGCAGCGGACGCTGGGCGATGAAGGTGTAGACGTACCAGCGGTTCGAGCCTCGCTTGCGGCGCCACTGGATGTGGAAGCCGAGGAAGTCGAACCCCTCCGACATGTGCACGATCTGGGTCTTGGCCGGTGAGAGCCGCAGTCCCAGAGGGCGCAGGATGTCGGTGATTTCCTCGCGCAGCCGGGCGACGTCGTCGCTGGCGCCGTCACCGGTGCTGTCGACCAGCACGACGAAGTCGTCCGCGTAGCGCACGATCCGCCAGTTCGGTCGACGGTAGCGGCGTCGATGCGCCCGTCTGCCTCTGGTCGACATCGTCCCGCCGGGCTTCCACGGCTCCATCAGCGCCTCGTCGAGTGCTGATAGGGCGATGTTGGCCAGCAGCGGGGACAGGATGCCGCCCTGCGGGGTGCCGGTCATGGTCGTCTGGTCCTGGCCGGTCTCGGTGAGGACACCGGCCTTGCAGAACGCCTTGACCAGCCCCACCACGCGCTTGTCTTTGACTCTGGCGCGCACGCGGCCCAGCAGGGCCGTGTGGTCGATGGAGTCGAAGCACGCCTCGATATCCGCGTCCAGCACCCAGCGGTAGCCGTGGGTGCCGTAGTAGTGGATCTCGGCGATGGCGTCGTGGGCCCGCCGCAGGGGCCGGAAGCCGTAGGAGACCGGCTCGAAGTCGGCCTCGAAGATCGGCTCCAGCACCAGCTTGAGCGCTGCCTGGACCACCCGGTCGGTGACGGTCGGGATGCCGAGGCGGCGCACCTTCCCGCTCCCGCCGGGCTTGGGGATCGCGCGTTCGCGCCCCGGCAACGGGCGGAACTGTCCCGTTTTCAGCGCGTGGCGCACGTCGTCCAGGAAGCCCGGGAAGCCGATCTCCCGCTCGACGTCGGCGACGGTGAGGCCGTCGACTCCGGCGGTTCGGGCTCCCCGGTTGCCCGCGACCCGCTCGAACGCCACGAGCAGCGTCGCCGGGTCGCACACGAGGTTGAACAAGTCATCGAACCTGCGGCCGGGGTCGGCCGCCGCCCAATGGTGAAGCTTGGCCTGCATCCCCGATACCCGCCGGCGAGGACCGAGATTCTCAGCCGGCGCGGCGCTGCTGTTCAGCGGCGCGTCTTTCGGCATTGCAGCCTCCTCCCTTCTCGATACCGCTGCCGCCCTTCCCCATGTGCCGGGCTCTCCCCGACTCGGAGTACTACAGCGGCTCCGCCCCGCCCCGGACCGATCGGCCGACGGTGGGCCCAGCCCCACGCCGCGCCGGATACGCGGGGAACGGGGCAGATCCGGGACGGTTCCCGTGTTCACTCGCTGTTCGATCGACGAAGGAGGAGCCCGGCTATACCCCCGCGGCCCTCGCCACGGCTACCCCGCAGCACTTCACCGTGGCCTCCCCGCGCGACCGCAGTAGACCGCCCGGGGAAGTCCCCACCGACCGAATATTCGGCGGGGACACACCGCATCCAGCCCAGATCCACCAGGTTCGAGCTGGCGTGCCTTAAGGAGGCGTAGACGCCGGTTCCTCGCGTACTCCTCTCCGTCTCGCTCGCCGGACCCGCGCCATCTGGCAGCGCTGGCACGTCCCGGCTTCGTCAGGGCTGCTCCCACCCACCCCGGCACCTCCCGGCGCGGGCTGCCCCCAGCTTCAACCGCCCTGCTGCGACAGGACGACGATGGCGGTCTCTCACCTCCACTCGAACAACAAGCGCCTCACGGCGCACACAGCGGCAAACACACGTGCCACGGGCTGAACGTGCAGGTCATCGCCGACCCGGCCGGACGGCCGGTGTGGATCTCCCCGCCGCTGCCCGGCGCCCGGCACGACATGGGTGCCGCCCGCGAGCACGGCATCCTCGACGCGCTGGCCGAGGCCGGGGTCCGGGCGGTCGCCGACACCGTCTACCAGGGCGCCGGACCCACCGTGGCCGTGCCCCAGCGGCGACGTCGCCTCGCCCCCGACACCGGCCGCTACCGGCCGCTGTCGCGCAACCAGCGCGAGGTCAACGCCGCGCACGCTCACCGACGCGGCCCGGGCGAGCGGGTCAACGCCGAGCTGAAGCACTGGAAGATCCTGCGCAAGATCCGCTCCAGCCCCGGCCGGGCCGCGGAGCTCGTCGCCGCCGTCCAAACCCTCATGATCGCGAGCGCTTGATCCAGGTTGGCAAAGGCTCATTGCCGGGCGCGCGCGAAGGCGCGGGTCGGCCGACTTCCGACAGCTCCGCAATGCCAATAACTCCGAGTATGTGGATATTCATGGAATATTTCTCCGCAGATACGGAGCCAAGCAGCCGTGCGCGACGAGGACTTACCGGCTCATCAAGACGGGATGCGCCACTGTTCATGTTAGATTCTCGCGCTGAATGCCATCGCCACATGACACGTGGAGAGTCCCATGGCAACCACCACCATCGACGTCTCGGCGGTCGCTCGTGGGGAACGACTGGACTTCTGGTGCTCCGCAGTATGCGACCAGTTCGTGACCCTCGACGTCGTGCCGTCCGACGGTGATCGGATGCACGGGCAGGTCGTCGCCAGTTCGGTCGGTGACGTCCGGCTTCGCGGGATCGGTGCGAGCGCTCACCGCTTCGAGCGCACCCCCGGCCTGATCCGCGGCGCGGACGAGGACTACTACCAGATCGCACTGGCCCGCCGCGGCAGCACACTCGTCACCCAGGACGGCCGGGAGACGATCATCCGGCCCGGCGAGTTCGTGCTCTACGACAGCAGCCGTCCGTTCACCTTCGTGACCGACGACGACTTCGAATACGTGGTCTGCCTGTTCCCGAAGCGCCTGATCCCGCTGCCGGCCGCCGATCTGGCCGCGGCGACAGCCGTGCGGTTCAATGGACGGCACGGTATCGGCGCCATGATTCCTCCGCTCCTGTCGGCCATGCGTCGACTCGGAGACGATCTGAACGAAGCCACCGAGATCGCCATTACGCAGACCGTGGGCGATCTGCTCGTCGCCGTGGTGACCAGCGAGATACCCTCCGCGGCCCCGGACAACGTGCATCTCGAGCGGGCCCAGGCGCACATTGCCGAACACATTTCCGACCGTCGGCTCAGCCCGCAGTCGGTCGCTGCCGCGTGCGCGATCTCCTCGAGTTACCTGCACAAGCTGTTCAGGGAGTCGGGCACGACGGTCACCGCATATATCCGGGAGCAACGTCTCCAGGGGTGCTGGCGGGACCTGCGCGCGCCCCGGTACGCCGGGCTCACCGTGACCGCGATCGGGGCCCGGTGGGGGTTGCCCGATCCCGCCCATCTGAGCAGGCTGTTCCGCGCGCGCTTCGGGATCTCACCCAGTGAGCACCGGCTGCAGAACTCGGGGATGGTCGTTCGCCCGCCCTGACCAGCGGTTCCTCCTCGCCGGTGGCGAGGAGCAGGACGTCGACCGGATCGCCCGCCCGCGCGCCGCGGCCGCTCGCGTCGAACTCGCGCAGACAGTTCACTCCCGCCAGCGCCCGGTAGGAGTGCGGCCCGGGAGCATCGACCGGGCGGGCTTCGTCCACGGCATCGTCGAGGACCGTGGGTACATACTCCCACCGTCCGGCCCGGGAGCGCAGCGCCACCCCGGACCGGACGCTTCGCCGGGGGCGGCCCGCCGGCAGGCCCATCGCCGCGCGCACGGCCGGCCGGACGAACAGCTCGAACGACACCCAGCAGGCCACCGGGTTGCCCGGAAGGGCGATCACCGGCGTTCCGTCGAGGATTCCGAGGCCCTGTGCGCCACCGGGTTTGAGCGCGAGGTGCCCGAACCCGACGCCGCGCGGACCGAGGGTGTCCTTGACGACCTCATGGTCACCGGCGCTGATCCCGCCGGACGTGACCAGCAGGTCGAGCTCCCCGAGGTACCGGGCGAGTAACGCGGCGAGCTCACCCGGCCGGTCGGCGACGAGCGGCAGCTGGACGGGCTGCGCTCCTGCTTCCGCCAGGGCCGTGACGAGCAGGATCCCGTTGGTGTCGTGAATCTGGCCGTGCCGACGGGTGCGCCCGACCGCCTCCAGCTCCGATCCGGCGGAGAGCACACCGACGCGCAGCCGCCGGTGAACCGCAAGCGCCGTGGCATCGGCCGCCGCCGCGGCGGCCAGCTGCGCCGGCCCCATCCGGGTGCCCGCAGGCAGGACCACCTCGCCCGCGGCGATGCCCTCACCGCGCCGCCGGGACGTGCCGGCCCGCGGTGAACGGCCCGGCCCGGTCACGCGCACGATGTCCCGGCCGCCGTCGGTCAGCCCGACGGGCACGACGGAGTCCGCTCCGCGGGGCAGCGGGGCCCCGGTCATGATCCGGTGCGCGGTGCCGGGCGCCAGGGGTGGCGGGACGCCGTGGCCTGCCGGGATCTCGGCGGCCACCGGCATCCCGGCCGTATCGATATCGGCGACGCGCAGCGCATAGCCGTTCATGGCTGAGTTGTCGAAGGCGGGCAGGTCGTCCATGGCGTGCACCGGCTCGGCCAGCACGCGTCCCGCACACGATCCGAGCGCTCGTCGCTCCACCCCGCTCGGCCCGACGAGTGCGGCGGCCAGTGCCGCGTGCTCGGCCACGGAGCGAGCCATCGCGTCCCTCCTCGTCAGGCCGCGTCGCTGGAGTGGCCGGGCACCGTCGACAGGCCGGGCCGCACCAGGGGCGTGAGGTTGTTGACCGCCAATGCGGCCTCGCCGAAGCCCACCGAGATCAGCTTCACCTTCCCGTCGAAGTCGGTGATGTCCCCGGCGGCGAAGACGCGGGGCCGGTTGGTGCGCATGGAGCGGTCCACCAGGATGTGCCGCCGTCGCAGGTCCAGCCCCCAGGTGGCCAGCGCGCCGAGATCGGCGTGGAACCCGAGCGCGGCGACCACCTCGGTGACGGCGAGCGTCGTGGCGGTGCCGCCGGCGTCGACGACGTCGACCTCCTCCACCCGGTCACCGCCGCGGATCTTCGCGACCTGGAGCGGGGTGAGGACGCGGACCGAGGACGCACGGAGCCGGGCGACGCTGTGCTCGTGAGCCCGGAACGCCTCGCGCCGGTGCACCAGGGCGACGCTCCGGGCGACCGGCTCCAGGCTCAGTGCCCAGTCGACGGCCGAGTCCCCGCCCCCGACCACCAGGACGTCGTGTCCCGCCAGCTCGGCCAGGCGCGGCACGAAGTACCGCACCCCCCGCCCGACGAACTCCCCACCCACCGGGAGCGGCCGGGGTCGGAAGCCGCCGATCCCCCCGGTGATCAGCAGCGCACCGGCGCGGACGACGGCACCCTGGTCGGTGGTCACCACCACCTCCTCGGGCGTCTCGTCGAGTTCGACGGCGCGGTGCCCCAGCAGGTAGTGCGGCTTGCCGAGCGACGCCTGCTCGACCAGGGAGTCCACCAGATCCTGGGCCTTGATCCGGGGAAACCCGGCGACGTCGAACACCGGTTTCTCGGGGTAGAGCGCCGCCATCTGACCGCCTGGCTGCTCGAGAGCGTCGATCACGACGACGGACAGCCCACGGAAACCGGCGTAGTAGGTGGCGTAGAGCCCGCACGGGCCGGCCCCGACGATCACCAGATCCGCATCGAGCGCGTCCGCGTGCCCCGTCATCAGCGGGGCTTCCGCTCGTCGACGATCGGATGGTCGACACCCACGCTCGTGTCGGCCGCGCCGCCGCCCAGCTGCTGCGCCCGGACGAACTCGGCCGCGGCGGCGGTGAACACGGCCAGCTCATCCGGGATCTTGTGTTCCCAGTAGATCGCGTCGCTCGGACAGGCGGGCATGCACTTGCCGCAGTCCACGCACTCGTCCGGGTGGATGTACATCATCCGGTCGCCCTGGTAGATGCAGTCGACGGGGCATTCTTCGACACACGACCGGTCGAGGACGTCGACGCACGCATCGGTGACGACGTAGGCCATCGGGGTCCTTCCTGAAGGTTGGCGCAACCGCGGCCCGCCGGGATCGGTGCGGGCCGCGGAGCGTGGTGAACAGCGGTCAGGCGATCTCGACCTCGACCAGCGTGTCCGAGAACGTCGGGGCGTTCCCGAGGTCCGCGAACGCGGTCGGAGTCACCGCGGCGAGGGTCGCGCTGGCCTTGGAGTGCTTCCGCCAGCCACCCAGGCTGGACACGACCACTCCGGGCAGCACCGCGTCGTCGATCTTGGCGAGCACGGTGAACTCACCCCGGTCGTTGAAGATCCGCACCGGGTCGCCGTCACCGATGCCGCGCGCGGCGGCGTCGTCGGGATGGATCAGGACGTTCGGCTCCTTCTGCACCTGGCGGTGGAAGGTGAGGTTGCCGAAGCTGGAGTTGAGGTAGGCATGTGCCTTCGGGGTCAACAGGTTGAGGGGGTAACGCGCGGCCAGCTCGGGGTCCGTGTGGACCGACTCGCGCGGCGGGATGTAGTGCGGGAGCGGGTCGACCGGCTGACCGGGCTGGTGGTCGTTGGAACCCTGGCGGAACAGCGGGAGCACGAAGTTGCCGCCCGCCGCGGCGGAGGCGACGAACTCGGCCTTGCCCGACGCCGTCGGGAAGTTGCCCTCGGCGTGCGGCGCGTAGGACTCCGGAGGTGCGACGTTGAGCCGCTGCCAGCCCCTCTCCTTCAGCGACTCGACAGTGATCCCCGCCATGTGCGGGTGGGACCAGTCGAACGCCTCGGCGATCATCTCCTGGTCGGTCCGCCGGAAGACAGGTTCGGTGTAGCCCATCCGCGCGGCCAGCCGACGGAACAGCTCGGTGTTGGGGACGGCCTCACCGATCGGGTCGATCGCGCGATGGTTGTAGGTCACGTACAGGTGGCCCCAGGAGAACATGATGTCGTCCTGCTCGAGCTGGGTGGTGGCCGGCAGCACGATGTCCGCGTATTCCGCGGTGTCGGTCATGAACTGCTCGCTGACGACGGTGAACAGGTCGTCGCGTTTCAGTCCCTCGATCAGCGTGTCCTGGTCGGGGCACACCACGACCGGGTTGGAGTTGTAGACCATCAGCGCCGTGATCGGCGGGTCCAGGGCCAGCCCGCCGGTGAGCGCCTCGCCGAGCTGGAACTGGTTCACCACGCGCTTGCCCGGCGTCAGCATCTCGGGATGCATGAACGCGCCCCAGTTCACCGGGAACGCCCACAGCGGCAGCTGCAGGATCCCGCCGCCGGGTTTGCGCCACGCACCGACCAACCCGGGCAGGCAGGCCAGCGCGCGGACGGTCTGACCGCCGCCGGCGTGCCGCTCGATGGCGACGCCGATGCGGATGACCGACGGCTGGGCGCCGGCGTACTCGCGGGCGAGCGTGCGGATCGTGTCGGCGGGGACGCCGGTCTCGATCTCGGCCCACTCCGGGGTGTACTGCGCGACCCGCTCCACGAACGCGTCGTAGCCGACGGTGTGGTTCGCGATGTAGTCGTCGTCGGTGAGGCCCTCGGTGATGATCACATTCGCCATGGCGAGCGCCAGCGCGCCGTCGGTGCCCGGGCGCAGGGCGATGTGTTGGTCCGCGGCCGCGGCGGTACGGGTCCGAACCGGGTCGACCACCACGACCTTCGCGCCGCCCCTGCGTGCCTCGGCGATGTAGGGCCACAGGTGCAGGTTGGTGCTCATGATGTTGCAGGCCCAGACGAGGATGAACCTCGAGTGCACCAGGCTCTCGGGGTCGACCCCGGCGGTGTCGCCGATGGTCATCGCGTAGGCGGTGCAGGCACCGGAGTCGCAGTAGGTGCGTTCGGCCACCGTCGCGCCCAGCTTCGCGAAGAACGGGTCGCCGACGTTGAGCCCGTTGAGGATGCCCTGGGTGCCGAGGTAGCTCACCGGCATGATCGCCTCAGGGCCGTGTTCCTCGGCGATCGCGGTGAACCGCGCCGCGATCTCGTCGAGCGCGGCGTCCCAGGTGATCCGCTCGAACCGGCCGCTGCCCTTCGGACCGGTGCGGCGCAGCGGAAACAGCACCCGGCCCGGGTCATAGACCTTGTCGAGATAGTTGTTGACCTTGACGCAGAGGCCGCCGTTGGTGAACGGGTGGTCCGGGTCGCCCTTCACCTCGACCGCCTTGCCCTCGGCGACGGTCACGAGCATGGCGCAGGTGTCGGGACAGTCCTGCGGACAGGCGGCGCGAACGGTGGACCTCTCGGCCGGGGTCACGGGGGAATCAGCGACAGCCGTCATCGGGGCTCCTACGCCACCGGCCTGGACACCCCGGCCGGCGGGCGGTGCGTGGTGGTTGGGTGTCCTGGCTGTCAGCATCGGCGCCACCGCCGGGTGTGGCTTGGACGTCCGAGCACTGCTGTTGCCGATCCCGGCACTGCTCCGGTCCTTCATGGTCCGGAGCGCGGGCGAGCCGCAAGAACAGATTCACGCCCTGAGTTCGGGGAACTGGTCGTCGCGCCACTCGGTCCGCGCCGCCGCGGCCGGATCGTCCTGCTCACGCGCCCGCAGCTCGACCCGGCGGATCTTCCCCGAGATCGTCTTCGGCAGGTCCCAGAGCTCGAGGCGACGCACCCGTAGGTAGGGGGCCAGGTTCTCCCGGCCGTGGTAGCCGGTCATGAGGTTCGTCGGGCGGCTGGTGATGCCCGAGGCGATCGCGGCGCCCGCGACGCCGAAGCCGGTCACGATGTTGACCACGCCCGGCGGAAGCCCGCCTCCTCGAACAAGGTACCGAGCAGCAGCGCGGTCAGCGGCGTCTTCTCCGCGGGCTTGGGCACGACGGTGTTGCCCGCCGCGAGCGCCGGCGCGATCTTCCAGGCCGCCATGAGCAGCGGGAAGTTCCACGGCACGATCTGGCCGCACACACCCACCGGCTCGCGCAGCGTGTAGGCGCCGAAGTCGAGAAAGCGGCGGTACCTCGATGCCCGGGCCAGACCCGTCGAGGAGTGCGAGCAGGCGGTCTACTCTCGCTGATCCGGTGGTGAACCGCAGGCATAGCGAGGGGTCCCAGCGATCCCGAGGTAGATCTGACGACTGCGAGGTGCCGACAACGATGTCCGCAGAACAACGTGTCGAGCAGTTGCTGAGTGAATACGGCGAGGCCGACCTGTCCGTGGCCGCCGTCCTGTGCGACCGCCATCCCACCGACGCCGTGGCCGTCACGATCGCGCACGAGACCGGCCGGACCGATCTGACGTACGGCGAACTGCGGGACCGGTCCGAGCGGCTCGCCGCCGGCCTGGCGTCGCTGGGGGTCACGCCCGGCAGCCGGGTCGCCACGCTGCTGCCCAAGGGCGAGGAGCTGCCCGTCGTGCTGCTCGCCATCTGGCGGCTCGGGGCCGTGTACGTGCCGCTGTTCACCGCGTTCGCCGCGCAGGCGATCGCGATGCGGCTCGAGTCGAGCGCAACCGCCGTGGTCGTGTGCTCGTCCGATCAGCGGTCCAAGCTCGAACCCGGCCCCGACATGCCCGCCGACGCCCCCTGGCGGATCGTCACGGTGGACGAACAGGTGCCGGCCGGCGACATCGGCTACGCCGACCTCGCCGACGGCTACAACCGGATCTCCATCCCGGCCGTCCAGGGTCCCGACGGCGGGTTCATCCAGCTCTACACCTCGGGAACGACCGGCAGACCCAAGGGCGTCGTGGTCCCGGCCCGCGCGCTCGCCGCGTTCGTCGCCTACCTCGAGCTCGGTCTCGACGTCCGCCCGGACGATGTCTACTGGAACGCCGCCGACCCCGGCTGGGCCTACGGCCTGTACTACGCGCTCTGCGCCCCGCTCGCCGCCGGCCGTCGCAGCGTGCTGTCGACCGGCACCTTCAGCCCCGCGAGCTTCTGGACGGTGCTGACGTCGCTCGGCGTCACGAACGTCGCCGCGGCGCCCACGGTGTTCCGCGCCCTGCGCGGCTCCGGGCTCCAGGTCCCTCCCGGCGTGGCGCTGCGGGTCGTCTCCAGCGCCGGCGAGCCCCTCACCCCGGACGTCGTCGAGTGGGCCAAGGACGCTCTCGGGGTCCCGGTGCTCGACCACTACGGCCAGACCGAGCTCGGCATGGCCGCGATCAACGGCCACCACGAGTCGGTGCGGGCCGAGGTCAAGCCCGGGTCGATGGGCCGGGCCATGCCCGGGTTCCGGCTGACGATGTTCGGTCAGGACAAGGACGTGCCCGCCGCGTCCGGCACGACCGGCCGCCTCGCCGTCGACGTCGCGGCCAGCCCCCTGTTCTGGTTCGCCGGCTACGCAGGGGACCCGGAGCGGACCGCCGAACGCTTCACCGCGGACCGCGCCTACTACCTGACCGGCGACGCCGCCTTCATGGACGCCGGCGGCCATGTCTTCTTCGGCGGGCGCGACGACGACGTCATCATCATGGCCGGCTACCGGATCGGCCCGTTCGACATCGAGTCCGTGCTGTCGAGCCACCCTCGGGTGGCCGAATGCGCCGTCATCGGCGCCCCCGACCCGGTGCGGGGGGAGGTCGTCGAGGCGTTCGTCGTGCCCCGCCCGTCGCCCGAAGGGAATCCGCCGGACACCGGGGAACTGGCCGTCGAGCTGCAGGAGCTGGTCCGCACCCGGTACGCCGCCCACGCCTACCCGCGGCGGGTGCACTTCGTCGACCAGCTGCCGAAGACGCCGAGCGGCAAGATCCAGCGGTTCCTGCTCCGCAAGGCGCGGTCGGAAGCCAGGGGTGAGGCTCGCTGACCGGCACCGCGCAGGCAACCCTCATCGGCCACCGGGCGGGGCGGCGGGGCGCCAGGGACGTAGCCGCGGCAGCCACCCGGGCACGTTGCGGCGGTACTCCTCGTACTGGGCGCCGAACCTCCGGACCAGCACCGGTTCCTCGTGCAGGCGCACGAAGGTCGCGACCGGTACCGCCGCGATCACCGGGTAGAGCAGAAGCCTCGGACGGCCGAGCAGCAGCGCCTGCCCGGCGACCGCGGCCCCCATCGCCACGTACATCGGGTGGCGGACGTGCCGGTAGATCCCGCCCACGACCAGCTTCTCCGGCGGCGCCATCGGCGCCGGCGTGCCCACCCCCTCGGTGACGAAGCGGACGAAGGAGGAGGCCAGCACCACCGCACCGCCCCCGACCAGGAGGGCACCGAGCGCGCGGGCGGGCGTCCCGCCGGGCACCGGGCGGCGGACGCGCCATCGGGTCAGCAACCACGGGATCACCCCGGCGAACACCGACGGGCCGACGGCCATCAGCACGGTGCCGGCCGCGGCCGCCGCCTGCGGACGGCCAGCTCAGGGGAATCCGCCATGGTTCATTGTCGGTCCATCGCACCCGCCGTCAACGCCGCCGCGCTCATGACGTTCGTTCGTGGGAGCTCGCGCGCGGCTTGGTCACCCGCCTCGGCGAGCGAGCCGATGTCCGTGAGGCGAGGGACGACGGCCCGCGGACATCCAGCTGAGGCTCTTGTCCGCTCCCGGCCCGCGGCGGGAGCCTGTGCGGTGCAGCTCGGGCGCCGGCGGGTGGAGGGCGATGGTGTTGCAGGACCGACGATCAACCGGCCCCGGCGATGCCCCGATGGTCGCCCGCTGGGGCACGGAGCACCCGTCGGCGCCGCTCGTGGTCGCCCTGCACGGCAACGGCACGAGCGAGCACTCCATGATCGAGCTCGCGCCGTGGCTGCCGCACGGGCCGGTCGCGTACGTGGCCGTGCGGGCCCCGCTCGTCGTGGGCACCGGGTTCTCCTGGTTCCTCGACGCGGGCGACGGCCGCCCGGATCCCGCCAGCCTGGCCGCGACGTGCCGATGGTTCCTCGGCTGGCTCGACACCGAGGGTGATCCGGGCCGGCCGGTCCTGCTGATGGGGTTTCGCGGTGGCGTGACATTCGCCGGAGCGCTGATGCTCGGTGCGCCGCATCGCTTCTCGGGTGGGGTGCTGCTCTACGGGGCGCTGCCGTTCGATACCCCGTCGCCCGATTTCCCCGCGCCGATGACCCGCGGCGGGCTCGCCGGGATGCCGGTGTTTCTCGCCCACGGCGCCGACGACACCCGCACCCCGGCGCACCTGCTCAGCCGCACCTGGGACTGGCTGGCCAAACAGAGCGGCGCCCCGCTGTGGGCCGAGCGCGCGCCCGGCGGCGAGCAGTTGGCCGGCAAGGTCGTCGGCGACGTCGGCACCTGGCTCGCCGACCGGCTCGACCACCTGCGCGCGCACGGCGAGAACCCGGTGCCCGACGGCGACGAGCCGCCGTGGCCGACCCTGCCGGGTGGTCGGCTTCCGGTCCGGGCCGGAGAGCTGCCCGAGGTCACCGCACGAATCCCGCAGCACCAGCAGTCCCAGAACGCGCCGGCGCACCTGCAGGCGCAGCTGTGGTCGCGGCTCGCCGCGCTCGACTCGGTGTCGACGGCGCCGACGACGGTGGGCGGGGCGGGCACCCGCGCGCTGCTGCTCGACCGCAACACCGCCGCGGGACCCGACGCGGCGTTCATCCTCCCCGACCTCGGCGAGTTCGCCCACCTGCACCCGGACCCCGACGGCAGCCTGCACCTCGTGCTGCCCGACGCGCTGGCCTACGACGCGCTGGCCAAGGGCTGGGCCATTGCCCATCCCCTCGCCGGGCTCCGCCTCAGTCCCGGAATGGTGCTGGTCCCCGGGCCGCGCGATGCCGTCGAGGTGGAGATCGTCGCCGGCATTGCCGCCGCCTCCCACCGGTACGCCGCCATTGGCTGATGCGTCGACCACGCACCGTCGCCGGGCTCGGCGTCGACGCCCGGAGCGGTTTTGGAGCCCGACCCCGTGGTAACCCGGTCGAGAGGAAGAGGAGGCCGACCGGCTCCTGGCCGGCCTGGAGAAGATGGACACCTCGAGCGCGGAGTTCGATCGCGCGTTCGCCGCGTTCGAGCATGAGGCGCAGGCTCAGCGCTCGGCCAGCACGGCCTCGATGAGCTCCGGGGTGAGATCGTCCAGCCGGTCGACCCGGGCCGCGGCGAGGTCGAGAGCGTCGTCGACCGGTGGGAAGTCGGGATTGGGTAGTGCGATGACGACGAGCCCGGCTGCGGCCGCCGATCGAAGCCCGTTGCTGGAGTCCTCGATCGCGACCGTCCCGTGTGCCGGCACCCCGAGGCGGGCGACGACGGCCTGATAGACGGCCGGTGACGGCTTTCCTGCCTCGACCTCCTCGGTCGAGATGGTGACCGAGAACTCGCCCCGCATCCCGCCCGCCGCCAGCACGGCGTCGATCAAGCGCCGCGGTGAGGACGACGCCAACCCCAGCCGCCAATGCGCGGCCAGGCGGCGAACCGCCGCGACCGCGCCAGGCAGCAGCGGCACGTGCTCGGCGTAGCGGGAGGCCATCCGTTCGATCACTGCGTGTGCCACGTCGTCGGCGGAGCCGGGCACACCCACGGTCTCGACGAGGTACCCGGACCACTCGGCGGTACTCATGCCCTGCATCGCGGCGGTGGCCTCGGCCGGCCAGGGCCGATGCGCGCGGGCAGCCAGCTCGCGTCGCACCCGGTCCCAGAGCTGCTCGGATTCGAGAAGCACGCCGTCGAGATCGAAGACGACGGCCTGCCGGCCGCGGGTCACCGTCGTACCCGAACATCGGCCCGAATCGGGTCCGAGACCCGGGCTCGGTCGAGATTGCTCATCGCCGTCATGCCACCCGCGGCTCCTCCTCGTCGGTCTCCCGCGCGGCCGTCAGGCTCGCGTGCGTGGGCGCGTCCGGGACGTGCGCCGGCTTGAGCGCGGCGAACTCCCGGCGCAGCACCGGCACGACCTGCCCGCCGAGCAGGTCCAGCTGCTCCAGCACCGCCTTCAGCGGCAGCCCGGCGTGGTCGAGGAGGAACAGCTGCCGCTGGTAGTCGCCCACGTAGTCGCGGAAGCCCAGGGTGCGGTCGATCACCTGCTGCGGGCTCCCGACGGTCAGCGGGGTCAGCTCCATGTAGTCCTCCAGCGAGGACCCGCCGCCGTAGACCGGGGCGTTGTCGAAGTACGGGCGGAACTCGGCGACGGCGTCCTGCGAGCGCGGACGCATGTACACCTGCCCGCCCAGCCCGACGATCGCCTGGTCGGCCGCGCCGTGCCCGTGGTGCTCGAACCGGCGCCGGTACAGCTGCACCATCCGCCGGGTGTGCTCGGCCGGCCAGAAGATGTGGTTGTGGAAGAACCCGTCGCCGTAGTAGGCCGCCTGCTCGGCGATCTCCGGGCTGCGGATCGAGCCGTGCCAGACGAACGGTGGCACCCCGTCCAGCGGCCGTGGGGTGGACGTGAAGCCCTGCAGCGGCGTGCGGAACCTGCCGTCGGCGTCCACGACGTCCTCGCGCCACAGCCGGCGCAGCAGCGCGTAGTTCTCCACCGCCAGCGGGATCCCGTCGCGGATGTCCTGGCCGAACCACGGGTAGACCGGCCCGGTGTTGCCCCGGCCCAGCATCAGGTCGACGCGCCCGTCGGCGAGGTGCTGCAGCATCGCGTAGTCCTCGGCGATCTTCACGGGGTCGTTGGTGGTGATCAGTGTGGTCGCCGTGGACAGCAGCAGCCGTTCCGTGCGTGCGGCGAGGTAGCCGAGCAGCGTGGTCGGCGAGGACGGCACGAACGGCGGGTTGTGGTGCTCGCCGGTCGCGAACACGTCCAGCCCGACCTCCTCGGCCGCCGTCGCGATCGCGACCATCGCCTGGATGCGCTCGGCCTCGCTCGGCGCGCGGCCGGTTGTCGGGTCGGGCGTGACGTCACCGACGGAGAAGATCCCGAACTGCATCCCTGCACCTCCGGTCGTTCAACTCTCAACTGTTGCTGGTGCAACGTGGCCCGCCCGGGGTTTATGCCGGGGACTGGGCGACGCGATGTTGGGAGCCTCTGGAGCTGTGCGGCATCGACTGCGCATAGCAGGCGAGGTAGAGGGCGAGGAATTGGTGGGGATCGTCGAGGTCGACCTCGAGCACAGCGAGCACCTTCCTTATCCGGTACGCGACCGTGTTGCGGTGCAGATAGAGTTGCTGCGCGGCTCGGCTTACGGAGCGGTTGGACTCCAGATAGACCCGTAGCGTGGCGGTGTACTCCAGCTTCTTGTTCGCCCCGAAGACAGCCAGCGGGGAGAGCAGGTCCTCGATGCTCTCGCGCACCGAGCTGGAGGAATACCACTCCACCAGGAGCCGGCTCAGGCCGGGCGCGTCGAACAGGATGGGCTGGTTGAAGGCGCCGCGCAGCCGGGCGCTCTGCAGGGCCGAGTCCGCCTCGGCCTTGGAGGCGCGCAGACCCTGCAGGCCCTCGTGCGAGCCACCGATGCCGCACAGGACGTGCAGGCCGGGAACGGACTCGGCGATCCGGTCGAGCACCGTCTGCACACCCGAGCGCAGCCGCCGCAACCCGGTCGGCCCGTCGGGGTGGTTCCCGGTCCGGAGCAGGAGAACACCGCCGGCTCGGGGTGCCATGGACCAGCACCCCTCCTGACGCGCCGCCGTCTGCGCGGCGACGCGACCGAGGGTCTGGGTGTGGTGGTAGGCAGCGACCGCGTCGCCCTGCACCATGCCCAGGAGATTCGTGAACTCCACGTTGACGACCTGGTTCCACGCCTCGACGTGGATGCCGATGTCCGCTGCCCGGCGCAGCAGGGGGCCGCTGTCCTCGTCGCCGCTGTCGAGCAGCTGGTTCACCAGCTCGCCTGCCGACAGCATCGACAGCTGCTCGGCCCGGTCGGTCTCGATGGAGCGCTTCGTCATCGCGGCCGACAGCCGCCACATGGACAGCTGAGCGAGGGAGTCCTCGGAGGTGGTGGTCGGGACCCGCTGCAGCCACGGGCCGTCCGCGTCCGTCATCACGGCCGGGATGCCGACCAGCCCGGGGTCGCGGTCGCCCAGCGTCAGGCCGAACAGATCGGCCGCTCCGGATCGCCGCAGCAGATCGTCGTCGCCGCAGCCCTCGGCCTCGATCCGGTCGACCTCCTGACAGACGCGGATCGCCCGCTCGAGCAACGTGGGGAGCTGGACGTCGAGCATCCGGACGATGGTGGTGAGCAGCTCGGTGACGTCCGAGGACCTCGTCAGCCGGACCAGTACCAGTTCCTCGCGCCGCGCCAGGGCGAGAGCGCTGAGCGAAGGTCGTGGCGCGCCGGTCTGCAGGACGAGACCGGTGACATTGCCGAGCCGGCGCAGGGCGACGTCGAGCTTGTACCCCTGGGCGTGCCGTGATGCGGCCCGGCCCAGGAGGACGAGTGCCTGCTCGGGAGCGTCACCGACCTCCGCGAGGTCCTCGGCCAGCCAGACGGCCCGGATCTCCCGGTCGGGCGACCCGGCCATGAGCTCGACGAGTCCGGGGTGACGCCGCTCCAGTTCCGTGAGCACGGCCGCGACCGTCAGCGTCTCCATGCCTCACTGTGCATTGTGCCAACAAGACAATCAACACCCGAATGTTGTGCAGGATGCCCATGGCTCCTCGGGTCCCGCCTCATTAACGTGACCTGCGTCACGGTGACCGACGAACCCGGCGCGGGATCGGGTTTCGGCCCGGGCTCGGGAGTCGACGGCAGGACGTGAAGGGGGCCTCGTGGCGAACGATCACCGACTCGGCATCCTGCTGATCAGCACCACCCCGCCCGAGCGCCTGCCCGAGCTGGCCAGGCTGTGCGAGGAGCTCGGCTTCGACGAGATCTGGCTGGCCGAGGACTACTTCTTCTACGGCGGCTTCACCGGGGTCGGGCAGGCTCTCGCCGCCACGGAGCGGATCCGGGTCGGCCTCGGGGTGGTCTCCTGCGTCGCTCGCCACCCCGCGGTGGCGGCGATGGAGATCGCCTCGCTGGGTCGGGCGTTCCCGGGGCGGTTCCTGTCGGGTATCGGCCACGGTGTTCCGGCCTGGGTGCAGCAGATGGGGTTGGCGCCGCGATCACCGATGCGCGCGCTCGAGGAGGCGGTCACCGCGATCCGCACGCTCCTCACGACCCGGGAACCGCAGACCTCGGAGGGGACCTACTTCACGCTCCGCGACGTCGCCCTGTTCCACCCGCCGCTCGCGAACGTTCCGCTCTACCTCGGGGTGATCGGCGAGAAGGGCTGCGAGCTGGCCGGCCGGATCGCCGACGGGAACGTCCTGTCCGTGCTGGCGCCGACCGAGTACGTGAGCTGGGCGCGCTCGCTCGGGCTGCGGGGCATGAGTCAGGCCGGCCGCAGCGGCTCGTTCAGCGTGCCGACCTTTGTACTGACCGCCGTCGACCACGACCGCGCCCGGGCCAGGACCGCGGTGCGACAGTCGCTGGCCTTCTACCTCAACGCGGTCGGGCCGACGCCGCTCACCGGCGTCATCGGCATCAACGACATGGTCGCGGAGCTGATCGCCGCGGGCGGCTACGAGGCGCTGCTGGACGGCATGCCCGACGACTGGGTCGACGTGCTGGCCATCTCCGGCACCCCCGACGAGGCGGCGGCCAGGATCGAGCAGTACTGGGCGGCCGGGGCGGACAGCGTGATCCTCTCCCCGCAGCCCGCCGAGTCCGCGGAGAGCCAGCTCAAGCTGATCGCCGGCGACGTGTTGCCGAGGCTGAACCGGTGATGGACGCGCGCCGAACCGCGGACGTCCCGGTCGCGAGGGGATGACGACGTTGCACATCGACCTGGGCAACCTGCCCGCGCTCGCGCTGGGCTGCACGGTGTTCGCCGGGGGCGGCGGCGGCGACCCGCGGATCGGCGAGCAGATGGCGATGGAGGCGATCCGTGAGTTCGGTCCGGTCGAGATCAGGTCGCTCGATGCGTTCGACGACGACGACCTGATCATGCCTTGCGGCATGATCGGGGCCCCGACCGTCATGGTGGAGAAGATCCCCAACGGCGCCGAGGGGCGCGCCATCCGGGAGACCTACGAGCGTATGTTCGGTCGACCGGTCACCGCCGTGATGCCGTTCGAGATGGGCGGCATCAACGGCGTCCTGCCGGTGGCGTGGGCCGCCTACGCAGGTCTGCCGCTGCTGGACGCGGACTTCATGGGGCGGGCCTTCCCCGAGCTGCAGATGCTCACGCCGCACCTGTACGGGATGTCGGGTTCACCCGCGGTGATCACCGACGAGCGGATGCAGACCGTCGTGTTCAACACGCGCGACAACATCTGGTTGGAGAAGCTCGTCCGCAACTGCGTCGCCTCGCTCGGGGGGTCGGCCTGCGGCGGGCTCTACCCGATGAGCGTCGGTCAGGCCCGCCGCCCGGCCATTGCCGGGACCGTGAGCAAGGCGATCCGGATGGGGGAGACGATCCGGCGCGGCGGCGGCGACCCCATCGACTCGATCGTGCGGGTCGCCCCGGTGGTGCGCCTGGGGCAGGGCAAGGTGGTCGACATCGAGCGCCGCACCAGCGGCGGATTCGTCCGCGGCTCCGCCCTGATCGAGGGCCTCGGCACCGACAAGGGACGACTGTTTCGGCTGGAGTTCCAGAACGAGAACCTCGTCGTGCTCGAGGACGGCGAGCCCCTGGCGACCGTCCCGGACATCATCACGCTGCTCGACATCCACACCGGGCACGGAATCGTGACCGAGGGGACGCGATACGGGCAGCGCATCCAGATCGTCGCGTTCCCGTCACCGCCGGTGTGGACCACCGCGGAGGGCCTCCGGGCGGTCGGGCCCCGGGCGTTCGGCTACGACTTCGACTTCCTCTCCGTGGCGGACCGGCATGCGTGAGGGCGGCGGACTGCGGGTCGGAATCGACGTCGGCGGCACCAACACCGACGCCGTCATCATCGATGCCCAGGACCGGCTGCTGGCGAAGGTCAAGCACCCCACCACCCCCGACGTGACCACGGGGATCCTGACGGCGCTCCAGTTCGTCCTCGAACAGCAGGACGGGGCCGCAGCGAAGGTCAGCCACGTCATGCTGGGGACGACGCACGCCACCAACGCGATCCTCGAGCGGCGCAACCTCAACCGGGTCGCCGCGATCCGGCTCGGCGGTCCGGCGACGCACTCCATCCCCCCGCTGTCGAACTGGCCCGTGGACCTGAAGGCCGCGATCTCGTGTGGGGGGACGATCGTCGACGGCGGGGTCGAGATGACCGGCGAGCCGATCGTGCCACTCGACGAGGACGCCGTGCGCCGATTCCTCGACAGCGTCTCCGAACAGGCCGAGGCGGTCGCGATCTCCGGGGTCTTCTCTCCGGTGTTGTCCGACCAGGAGTATCGGGTCGAGGAGCTGGTCCGCGAGGTGCTCGGCGACGTCCCCGTGTCGCTCAGCCACGAGATCGGCTCCCTCGGCCTGCTGGAGCGGGAGAACGCCTGCGTCCTCAACGCCGCGCTGGTCGCGGTCGCGGGCCGGGTCACCGCCGGCCTGAACAACGCGATGACCGCCAACGGCGTCACCGCCGAGGCGTACATCGCGCAGAACGACGGCACCCTGATGAGCCTGGACTACGTCCGCCGGTACCCCATCCTGACCATCGGTAGCGGACCGACCAACAGCATGCGTGGCGCCAGCTACCTGACCGGCGCGACGGACGCTCTGGTCGTCGACGTCGGTGGGACATCGACCGACATCGGGATCCTCAGCGCGGGCTTCCCGCGGGAGTCGTCGACCGCCGTGGAGATCGGCGGAGTGCGGACGAACTTCCGGATGCCGGATCTGGTGTCGCTGGCGATCGGCGGCGGCACGATCGTCAGCGAGTCCGATGGCACGGTGGCGCTCGGTCCGGGCAGCGTCGGCTACCGGCTGACGACCGAGGCGCTGGTGTTCGGCGGAGCGGTTCCGACCCTCACCGATGCGATTGTGGCCTCCGGGCGCGGCAGCGGGATCGGCGACGCGCGCCGGACGGCCGGTCGCGAAGACCTGCTGCAGCGGGCCATCGCCGCCTGCGATGTGCGGATCGAGGATGCGGTCGACCGGGTGAAGACGTCCGGTCGCGAACTCCCCCTGATCGCCGTCGGCGGCGGCAGCGGGTTGATCCCCGAGACGCTGGCCGGGGTCGCCGGTGTCCACCGCCCCGAGAACCACGACGTCGCCAACGCGATCGGCGCGGCCATAGCCTCGGTGTCCGGTGAGCTCGACCGTGTGTTCGCCTACGGCAAGGAGGGCCGTGACGAGGCCATCGCCGAGGCCGTGCGGCTGGCCCGCGACGAGGCGATCCGCGCCGGCGCCGACCCCGCGCACGTGGAGGTGGTCGAGATCGAGGAAGTGCCGCTGGCGTACCTCACCGACCCGGTCGCCCGCGTCCGCGTCAAGGCGGCCGGGCCGCTGAAGACGCATTGACCAACTGCGAAAGGAGGCGCCATGGAGCTTCGCGCCGTCGAGACCCTCGACGCAGCCCTCGAGGTGCTCTCCAGCGAGGGCGACCGGTGCCAGGTCCTCGCGGGCGGCACCGACGTGATGATCCAGCTCGCCCGCCGCGAGATCGCTCCCTCGGTCCTGCTCCACATCGAGAAGATCGCCGCACTGAGAGGGGTCGAGGGCAACGGCTCAGCTCGCTTCGGCCCGCTGGTGACCCACCGCGACCTGGCCAAGGGTGTGCTGGGCGAGCGGTTCCGCGCGCTGGCCGAGTCCGCCGCGACCTGCGGCGGCCTGCAGACGCAGGTGGTCGGCACGATCGGCGGGAACATCTGCAACGCCTCACCGGCCGCGGACACCCTGCCCGCGCTGCTCGTCCACGACGCCGAGGTGACGCTGCGCAGCACCGCGGCGACCCGGACGCTGCCGTTGCACGAGTTCATCGTCGGCCGGCGGGCGACGACGCGCCGAGCCGACGAGCTGCTCACCGAGATCACCCTGGTCCAGCCCGGCGAGGGCAGCGGCGACGTCTACCTGAAGGTCGGCCGGCGCAGCGCGATGGAGGTGGCGATCGTCGGGCTGGCGATGCGTCTGCGGTTCGACGGCGGCGGCACGGTGACCGAGGTCAGGATCGCCCTGGCCTCGGTCGGGCCCCGCCCGGTCCGGTCGGTCGAGGCCGAGGCGGCGCTGGTCGGCGGCCGGCTCGAACCGGACGCGATCGACGCGGCCGCGAGCGCCGTGCTGCGTGACATCACGCCGGTGGACGACGTGCGGGGAACCGCGGAGTACCGGCGCCGGGTGATCCCCGGGCTGCTGCACCGGGCGGCCGCGATCTGCACGCAGCGAGCGGGATGGACCTCCCCGGGGGGCGAAGGGTGAGTGCGGTGGAACTGACGTTCACGGTCAACGGCAGACCGAGGGTGGTCGAGATCGACCCCGCGGAGACCCTGCTCGGCGTCCTGCGTGACCGCCTGGGCCTGACCGGGACCAAGGAGGGCTGCAACGAGGGCGAATGCGGCGCCTGCACCGTCCTGGTCGACGGCCTTCCGGTGGACTCCTGCATCTACGCCGCGGCCGCGACCGCCGGACGCCGGGTGGAGACAGCCGAGGGATTGACCCACGACGGGCTCGGTCGCGAGCTGCAGGCCGCCTTCGTCGCGGCCGGGGGCGTGCAGTGCGGGTTCTGCACGCCGGGCTTCATCACCACGCTCGTCGCCGTGCTGCGCGAGGACGACAAGCCGTCGGAGGAGGACGTACGGACCGCGCTCGCGGGAAACATCTGCCGCTGCACGGGCTACAGCCAGATCCTCGACGCGGTCGCCGCGACGATCTCCGGGAGGAACGAGCGATGACGGTCATCGGGGAGCGGGTGCCCCGCTCGGACGGGCAGACGAAGGTCAGCGGCGAGGCGATCTACGGGGTCGACTACGCCGAGCCCGGCATGCTCTGGGGCGCGCTGCTGCGTTCCCCGGTCAGCGCCGGCCGGATCACCCGGCTCGACACCACCGCGGCCGCGGCGATGCCCGGGGTCCACGCCGTCCTGACCGCCGCGGACGCCCCCGACGTCCACGCGGGCTGGGTGCTGCGGGACCAGCGGCTGTTCGCCACCGACGCGGTGCGCTACGAGGGCCAGCCCATCGCCGCCGTGGCCGCCGACACCCTGGCGCAGGCACGCGCGGCGGCCGCGGCGATCGTCCTGGAGATCGAGCCGCTGCCGGCCGTGGTCGACCTGGTCCGGGCGATGGCGCCGGACTCGCCGCTGGTCCATCCGGGCTGGGAGAGCTACGTCCCGGCCGCCGGCCCCGACTTCCCGCGTCGGGGCAACATCGCCGCCGAGTGCATCGCCGACCCGCCGGGCGTCGACGAGGCGTTCGCGCGGGCGCACCGGGTGATCTCCGACGAGTTCGTCGCCCAGCGCCAGTACCAGGCCTACATCGAGCCCAAGAGCGCGGTCGGCATCTTCCGCGACGGGCGCTACACCGTGCACACCGCCCACCAGTTCCCCTACAACGTGCGCGATCGGGTGTCCCAGTTCCTCGACGTCCGACCGTCGGCGGTGCGGGTGGTCGGGCACACGATCGGCGGCGGGTTCGGCGCCAAGCTCGACGCGAGCCTCGAGCCCTACGCCGCCCTGCTGTCGAAGGTCGTGGGCGGGTCGGCGGTCAAGCTGGTCAACACCCGCACCGAGGACCTCCTGACCTGCCCCTGTCGCGAGAACGCGCTCACTCGGCTGCGCTCGGCGGTCGACGCCGACGGGAACATCCTCGCCCGCGAGCTCGAGGTGATCGCGGACAACGGCGCCTACAGCGGCGAGATGCCGTGGCTGGCCAGCATCGCGCTGCACTGCGCCCGCGGCGTCTACCGGTGCGGGCCGACCCGGGTCGTCTCGCGGCTGATGTACACCAACACCGCCCCGACCGGCGCGTTCCGCGGCGTCAACGGCACCTACCTGTACCACGCGGTCGAGCGGCACATGGACCACATCGCCACCGAGTTGGGGCTCGACCGGCGGGACTACCGGCTGCAGCAACTGATCACCGACGGCGCGGAGATGCCGAACGGCCAGGTGCTGGCCGACGCGGGCATCCTGCGGGAGGGGTTCGACGCCGTCGAGTCCGTCGCGCCCTGGGCGGAGCTGCAGGCCGGCCGGCGCCCCTACCGGGGCATCGGGATCGGGGCGGCGTGGTGGGTGACCAACCCGATGCCCGGCACCGCGGTCGTGAAGCTGCACGAGGACGGCACCGTCGCGGTGATCACCGCCGCCACCGACAACGGGTCCGGCGCGGTGTCGATGGGCGTCACCCAGATCGTCGCCGAGCGGCTGGGCATCCCGCCGACCGACGTGTTCGTCACCATGCCGGACACCGACGTGGCCGGGTTCGACGCGGGATCGCAGGGCAGCCGGACCACGCGGATCGTCGGCAAGGCCTCCCAGCTCGCCGCGGACGAGGTCGTCGAGAAACTCAGGGGTGTGGCGGCCGGGCTGCTCGAGGCGGCCGCGGACGATCTCGAGGTCGCCGACGGGACGGTTCGGGTCAAGGGCGTACCGGGCAACAGCATCCCGATCGCCGAGGTGGCGGTGGCGGCGACGAACACGGTCGGACCCGTGCAGGGCACCGGCTCGTTCGTCACCCCGTTCCCGGACTTCAACCCGGGTTGCGCGACGGGCCTGATGTTCCCGTCCTTCCCGACCCCGACCTACCACGTGCACCTCGCCGAGGTCGAGATCGACCCGGTCACCGGCAACGTGCGCGTGCTGCGGTACGTGGTGGCCCAGGAGGTGGGGCGGGTGATCAGCCCGGACGGCACATACGGCCAGGTGATGGGCGGGGTCACCCAGGGCATCGGCTACGCCCTGCACGAGAGCCTGCGGATCGGCGAGGACGGCCGCTACCGCGAGCGAACCCTGGAGAGCTACCGGCTGCCGCTGGCCACCGACATCCCGCGCGTCGAGTTCGTCCCGCTCGAGCATCCCGATCCCGACGGCCCGTTCGGCGCGAAGGGAGTGGCCGAAAGCCCGGTCCTGCTGCCCGCCGCCGTCATCGCCAACGCGGTCAGCGACGCGATCGGCGCGCCGTTGAACCACATCCCGATCATCCCGGAGGACGTGCTCGCGGCGATCCAGGGCAGTGCTGGCGACGTGAGGAGCGACGAGGAGGTCGCGCCATGACCATCATCGAACCCGTCGAGAGTCAGACCAAGTACACCGGCACGCGCGTCAGGCGAACCGAGGATCCCCGCCTGCTGGCCGGCCGGGGGCAGTACATCGACGACGTCACGGTCCCCAAGATGATCGAGGCGGCGGTGCTCCGCAGCCCGCTCGCACACGCCCGGATCACCAACATCGACGTCAGCCGGGCGCGGGCGCACCCCGGCGTGTTCGACGTCCTCACCGGACAGGACCTCGCCACCGTCGCGGGCCAGCAGCCGGTGATCTGGTTCCCGATTCCCGAGCAGCGGATCGCCAAGACGCACGCGCTCGCCGTCGACCAAGTCCGCTGGGTCGGGCAGGCGGTCGCGGCGGTGGTCGCGGTCGACCGCTACGTCGCCGAGGACGCCCTGGAGCTCATCGACATCGACTACGAGCCGCTACCGGTCGTGGCCGACCTCGACGCGGCGCTGGCACCCGACGCGCCCAAGCTCTACGACGATTGGCCCGACAACGTCAGTGGCTCGCTCACCTACACCGCCGGCGATCCCGATGCCGCGTTCGCCTCCGCCGACCTCGTGGTGAGCGCCAGTTTCCGGCACGGCCGCGCCTTCGGCTGCCCGCTCGAGCCGCGCGGGTGCATCGTGAACTGGGACACGTTCGCGGGGAGCCTCGATGTCTGGCTGTCCACGCAGTCCCCCAACCTGGCTCGCGACCTGCTGGCGGAGGTCTTCGGGATCCCGGTGCACAAGATCCGTGTCCGGACGCCGAACCTCGGCGGCGGCTTCGGCAACAAGTTCGACTTCTACGGCGAAGAGGTCATCGCTGCCGTCCTGTCCCGACGCACCGGCCGCCCGGTCAAGCTGATCGAAGACCGCGCCGAAAGCTTCGTCGCGACCTCGCACTCGCGAGACCAGCGCCTCGACTTCGAGATGGCCCTGCGCAGCGACGGGACCATCCTCGGGCTCCGCGGTGTCTCGTACGGCGTGCTCGGCGGCGCCTTCGGCACCGTCGGCTCCGGGCCGCCGTGGGCATCCGTGCTGACGTGCATGGGACCGTACAAGATCCCCAACATGGACGTGACGGTGAAGGCCGTCATGACAAACCGGTCGCCATACGGCTCCTACCGCGGTTGGGGCGTCCCCAAGGGCAACATCGTGCACGAGCGGCTGATCGAGCTCGCGGCCCGCAAGCTGGGCATGGACCGGACCGAGATCCGGCGCAAGAACTTCCCCGCGCCCGAGGAGTTCCCGTTCTTCACGGGAGTCGCCTTCACCTACGACAGCGGTCGCTACGCGGACTGCCTCGACCTGGCGACGAGCAAGATCGACGAGCTGGGGTGGCGGGAGCGGCAGGCGCGAGCCCGGGCCGAAGGCCGCTCCGTGGGCATCGGCTACTCCTTCCACGTCGAGCCGAGCGCCTACGGGCCGAGCCGGATCCTCAACCTCGTCGGCCTCGCGCACTCCGGGTTCGACGAGGTGACCGTTCGGATGGACTCCATCGGCAAGGTCACGATCTACTCCGGCCAGATCAACATGGGGCAGGGCACCCACACCATCTACGCCCAGCTGGCCGCGGACACGCTCGGCATCCCGATGGACGACGTGGTCGTGATCACCGGGGACACCGACTCGTGCCCCTACACCGGGTACGGCACGGGCGGCAGCCGAGCCGCACCGCTCGGGGGTGCAGCGATCCTTCGGGCAGGCGAGCGACTGCGTGCGAAGATCCTCAGAATCGCCGCCGAACTGCTCGAAGCCTCCCCGGAGGACCTGCAGATCCAGGATGGCCAGATCAGCGTCAAGGGCACGACCGGCCGATCGGTGTCCACCCGCGACGTCGGGGACGCGGCCTACCGACGGCTGCTGAACAGATTGCCCGAGGGGGAGACGCCGACGCTCGAGGAGGTCGACGTGTTCGACCCACCGAACATGGCGACCTCGTACGGCTGCACCGCCCTGCTCGTCGAGGTCGACCGCGAGACCGGGACGGTGTCGCTGCTGGACTGTCTGCAGGCCCACGACTGCGGCACCGTGATCAATCCGATGCTGGTCGACGGCCAGCTCGCGGGCGGGCTGGCCCAGGCGTTGGGGGGAGCTCTTCTCGAAGAGCTGGTGTACGACGAGGAGGGCCAGCTGAAGACGGCCAGCTTCATGGACTACCTGCTGCCCACCGCGATGGAGATCCCGCCGTTCCACTTCTACCACCAGGAGACCCCGGCCCCGGACATCCCGGGCGGCATCAAGGGCGTCGGCGAGGCCGGCCCGATCGCCGGGGTGTCGCTCGTCGGCAGCGCCATCGACGACGCGCTGAGCGACCTCGGCGTCGCGGTGACACGCTTCCCGTGCACTCCACCCCGGCTCCTGGAACTCATTCGTGAAGCCCAATCGCGGAAGGAGGGGTCGGCGTGAAACCCCCGCCCGTCAAGTACGCCCGTGCCGGTGACGTCCAGGAGGCGATCGCCCTGCTCACCGAGCACGGGAGCGACGCCAAGGTGCTCGCCGGCGGGCAGAGCCTCATTCCGCTGATGAACTTCCGGCTGGCCCGCCCGTCGATCTTGATCGACATCAACCGCGTCCGCGAGCTGGACTACGTCCGCGAGGACAACGGCACGCTCGCGATCGGGGCGATGACCCGGCAGCGCGACGTGGAGACCAGCTCGGTGGCCGCCGCCTCGGTGCCGCTGCTGCCCGAGGTGCTCCGCCACGTCGGCCACATCACCAACCGCAACCGCGGGACCGTCGGCGGCAGCCTGGCCCATGCCGACCCGGCGGCCGAGCTTCCGGCCCTGGTCACCGGGCTGGGCGGCGAGCTGGTCGTGCAGGGCCCGAACGGGGTGCGCACGATTCCGGCCGAGGACTTCTTCATGTCCACGTTCACCACGGCGCTGGAACCCGACGAGGTACTCATCGGCGTCCGGCTGCCGCGGCTGCCCGGCGGAACCGGCGTCGCCGTCGAGGAGCTGGCCCGCCGGCACGGGGACTTCGCCATCGTGGCCGCCATGGCCGCCGTCCATCTCGCCCCGGACCGCTCGGTCGACCTGGTCCGGCTGGCCGTGAGCGGGGTGGACTCGGTTCCGGTCCGGCTGCATGCCGCGGAGGACGCGCTCACCGGCGGCCGACCGAGCGCCGAGGCGATCGAGGCCGCGGCGGCAACCGTCGCGGACGCCATCCACCCGGCCGACGACGTCCACGCGCCGGCGTCCTACCGCCGGGACATGGCCCAGTTGCTGGTCAAGCGGGTCGCGAAGGCCGCGCTCGAGCGAAGCGAGACGAAATCATGAGCGACAAGCTGACGGTCTCGATGACCATCAACGGCCACACCTACACCGCCGACTGCGAGCCGCGGCTCACGCTGGCGGACTTCATCCGCCACGGGTGCGGGCTCACCGGTACGCACCTGGGCTGCGAGCAGGGGGTGTGCGGCGCCTGCACCATCATCGTCGACGGCCGGACCGTGCGGGCGTGCCTCGTGCTCGCGGTCCAGGCGGACGGCAGCACCATCACGACGGTCGAAGGACTCGCCCGCGGCGACGAGCTCAACCCGCTCCAGGAGGCCTTCTGGGCCAACCACGGCCTGCAGTGCGGCTTCTGCACACCGGGGATGCTGATGTCGGCCACCGAGTTCCTGAAGGCCAATCCGGAGCCGACCGCCGAGGAGGTCCGCGAGTGTCTCTCGGGCAATCTCTGCCGCTGCACCGGATACGACTCGATCGTGAAGTCGGTCCTGGACGCCGCACAGAAGCTGCGGGCCTGACCGACCAGCTGTGCGCCCAGGCCGTGCTACCCGAGAGGGCGGCCTGAGCCGCCACACGGGAAGGACGAGATATGCCGGACACCGAACACGATCGCAACGACATCCTCAAGCTGCACAAGGACTGGTGGGAGGCCAACGCCGGACTCGACATCCCTCGCATGAAGTCCGTGTTTCCGTCGGGAATGAGCTACCTCATGTTCAACCTGAACGGGCACCCCTACTTCGGGATCGACGAGAAGACCCGGCTCTGGGAGTGGTACCAGGAACAGCTCGACATCCAGATGCCGGACATCAGGATCATGCGGCTGACGATCTCGGGCGACATGGCGTGGCTGGCCTGCGAGGGCGTCTTCCCGCTCCGGCTGATCGGGCAGTCGGGCACCGGATCGCAGACGTGGAAGGTCGGCGAGGCCGGCGAGGCCGCATACGACCCCTTCCGCCTTCGCGCGACCGAGCTCTACCAGCGCGACGACGGCACCGGCCAGCCGATCTGGAAGATGTGGCACTTCCACTGTTCGCCGCTCCCGCCCGCGAACGAGCCACGGCCATGCTTCGGCGACACCGCACAGGAGAGAGGACTCGGCTGGATTCCCGACGGGCAGCCGGAGCGGGTGGTCGGCGTCTGACCCTCTGCTGCGCACGTGGAGGAGGAGGCACGACGGTGACCGTGGCGGAACCGTTCACGATTCTTGGGCCGGTCGGCACGGTGGCCGGCTCCCATGGGCCGGGCATCACGACAGCAGCTTCACGCTGCGGCAGTATGTGCACGCCGACCACATCGAGGATCTGGCGCTGGGCGCCGAGATGCTCGGGCGGTGAGCAGTGCCACGTTCGCCCCCGACCGGGCGAACCGCGCTCGTACCGATGTCGGGAGCGTCACCGCCGCCGTCACGAGCCGATGCGACCCCGCGGCCAGTGCCCGGCGGGCAGTTCCGGGGGCGCCGGCCCGATCAATTCGGCAAGCCGCCGCAGCCGCCGCGCCCCGCTGATCCGCAGGCCGGGCCGGCGGGCCAGGAGCACGGGTCCGAGGCCCGCCCCGGTCGCCGCGGCGACCAGCGGCCGGTGGGTTCCCGGGGCGTGCGGGTCGAGCGCGAGCAGGTACCCGCCGCAGTCATCCGGGCGGCCCGCGGCGAGCGCCCACAGCCGCAACAGCGGTCCGTCGAGCCGCATTCCGGCCGGCACGGCCTTGGTCACCCCGCGAGTCCAGGCCGCGGCCAGGGCGGTGAGGTCACGCCGGAACGCGGTACGCACCGCCGTCGCCCCGCTCTCGGTCGTCGTGACCTCGACGATCACACCGGCCTCCGCGCAGGCCGCGACCACGGCGGCGGCGCTGGATGGGTCGGGCAGCACGATGCTGAGCCGGGCCATGTCTCCCGCACCGAAGCGGACGATCTGGCCGGGCCCGCAGAGCAGCCCGGCCAGGCCCGCGACCCGGGCCGGGCGCGCGGCGTCGGGGAGTAGCGGCCGCGGCGACACGACACACATTCTAGAACACTTGTTCGACTTCGGGGGGTGGATGCGCCGGGGCGCGTCGGCCCGGCGGGGCGAGTTCAGCGTGTTCAGCTGCTGGTGTTTGGTTCGCCTGCCGCTTCGGTCGCGGCGAGGAGGTCGAGCAGGTTCTGCACACATAGCCCGAGGACTTGGTGCCGGTCGAGCGTTCGGTGGTCCAGCCAGTCCAAACAGACGGCGATGACGAACGAGCCCCGCGTCCCGCTCCGGAGGGCCGTCGGCCCGCTCCCCGGGGGGCGGCGGGTGGCCGTCCCCGCCGCCGGGAGGCGCTCCGCGCACGGCCGGCGAGGGCTCGGGGGCCGGGGGGCCGCCGACGGCCGCCGCGCCGCGTCGTGGCGCAGGGAGCACCGGCTGCTCCCGCGACGCGGCGGGGGTGGTTCTCGGACGCGGGCCAGACCCGGCCTCGACCCCGTGAACCCGCCGGGCGCACGAGCCGCCGGACGAGCGGCGCGACCGAGGGCGGCCTGCCCGGCCATGGCGAGGCCGTCGGGGCGGGCCGGCGGCAAGACGCGGCGGGTCCCGGAAGCGGCGGTCGACCGATTGGGCCGATCGGCGGACGGGTATGACCGCGGCATGTGCCCGGGCCGAACCGAGTGTGCGCAGGCGGTGAGCGCCCGGCCGGAGGCGCCCAGAGCGGTGCGGGCGCACCTGCGCGGCTGGCTGACCGAGATGCGCTGGCCGGGCCGAGCCATCGACGATATCGCGCTGGCGGTCAGCGAGGCGGTCACGAACGTCGTGGAGCACGCGTACCGCTCGGTGACCGTGGGCGGGATCGTGGAGGTCGACTGCGAGGCCATCGGAGCCGACCGGCGACAGCTGCGGATCTGGGTACGCGACCGGGGCCGGTGGCGTCCTCGGCGCCTCGACCCGGGGTTTAGGGGATGGGGGCTGGAAGTGATCGCCGCGCTGATGCTCGAGCTGCGCATCCAGCCCCGCGAGGGGGGCGGCACCGAGGTCATGATGCTGACCCGGCCGATCCCCCCGATCTGACGACCCCGGTCCCCGGTGACCGGGATTTCGCCCGGTTCCACGCGCGCGCCCGAAGGATCGCGGGCCCAGTCCGTGATCGCCGTGTGCTTTCACGGCTGATCTTTCGCGAACCAGATGGGCGGGCCGGACGGGCTGCGGGAATGGCGCAGCTGACCGGTGCAAGCCGCGCCACCCGGTTCTAGCATCGTGGTTCACCCAATCGAGCGGCCCGCACGTCAGGGTCCCGCCCTGGCGGCGCCAAGGGGATTGGAGGAGCGGTGGACTACACCGACTCAGACCTTCACTACATCTCGACGTCCGAGGCGATCGCCGGCTTCCGCGCGAAGGAGCTGTCGCCCGTCGAACTCCTGCAAGCGGTGATCGACCGCATCGGGCAGGTGAACGATCAGCTGAACTGCTTCACCCACACCTCCTTGGACCGGGCGATGGAGCAGGCCCGGCAGGCGGAGCAGACCTACGCCAACTCCCCGGAGGCCGCGCGGCCGCTCGAAGGCGTGCCGTGCGCGATCAAGGACTGGCACTCGGTCGCCGGCGCGATCACGACCTACGGCTCGCGCGCGTTTCAGGACTTCCGGCCGGATCAGTCCGCGCCCACCGTGGAGCGGCTGCTCGAGGCCGGGGTGGTGATGCACGCGCGCACGACCACGCCGGAGTTCGCCCACTCCGGCGCGACGCACAGCCCGCTGTGGGG
Organism: Pseudonocardia asaccharolytica DSM 44247 = NBRC 16224; assembly: GCF_000423625.1. Taxonomy (GTDB): domain Bacteria; phylum Actinomycetota; class Actinomycetes; order Mycobacteriales; family Pseudonocardiaceae; genus Pseudonocardia; species Pseudonocardia asaccharolytica. Next base: position 233,580 of record NZ_AUII01000002.1, on the reverse strand, counting down.
GATCACGCGCAACCCGTGGAATACCGAATACAGCCCGGGCGGATCGTCCGGCGGGGCAGGCGCGGCCGTCGCCTCCGGAATGACCACCATCGCCGACGGCACCGACGGCGGCGGCTCCATCCGCATCCCCGCCTCCGCCAACGGGATCTTCGGCTACAAGCCACCGTTCGGGCGCAACCCGACCGATCGCGAGCACCCGGGCGAAACTGTCCTTCACTACGGCCCGATGACGCGCACGGTGGCCGATGCGGCGCTCATGCAGAACGTGATGTCCGGGGCACACCCGGCCGACGTCTACACTCGCTGCGCGACGAGGTCAAGCTCCCGACACAGTTCGAGGACATCCGCGGCTGGCGGGTCGCCCTGTCGATGGACCTCGGGTACGTCGAAGTGGCCGAGACCGTCCGCCAGAACACCCGCACCGCGGCCGAGGCGTTCACCGGGCTGGGCTGCACCGTCGAGGAGGTCGATCTGGGCTGGGACGAGGGCGTCCTGGGCGCCTGGCTGACGAACTGGGAAGGGCTCTTCTGGGCGCTGCTCAAGGACATGTACCAGCGCTGGCGGTTCCAGCTCGATCCGTTCGTCGTGAAGATCCTCGAGGCGGGCGCGAAGCACACCGTGCCGGACTTCTACGCCGTCCAGCGCACCCGCTTCGAGATGTATCAGAAGCTCGCGCCGATCCTCGACGACTACGACATCCTCATCTGCCCCACGCTCGCCGTGCCCTCGGTGAAGGCGGATCACCGCAACGACGATCCGACGTTCGAGATCAACGGCAAACCGGTCTACCCCTACGTCGGGTGGCTGCTCACCTACCCGTTCAACCTGGTGAGCCAGTGCCGGTGGCCTCGGTGCCCAGCGGGCTCTGCCCGCAGACCGGGGTGCCGACCGGGCTGCAGATCGTGGGCAAGACGTTCGACGACATGTCGGTGTTCCGCGCGGCCGCGGCGTACGAGCGAGCGCGGCCCTGGACGGACAGGCGGCCACCCATCGGCGGCGAGCAGCCCACGGCGGTGCGGGCCTGAGCGGCCGCCACGGAGGAACTCCGCGCCGGCCGGGAGGCGTCGAGGCGGAGCGGACCCGCACCGCCAGCTCCGCCCGGCCACCGGACCCGGCTGCCAAGCCCCGGCAGCATCCGGAGCAGCACGGACTCCATCGGCCGTCAGCCCGAGGCTGCTCCTAGCTGCACCGCGGGTCGCTGCTCACACGGCCTGCTGCCATCGCTCGTTTGCGATGCCTTGGCCGCCGGCCCCGCGCTCGCTCAGCCGGGCTCGCCCGCTTATCGGTGCCCCGGCGCAATGTCGGGCCGGCGGCGGTCCTTACCGTCAGCGGAACGGATCGAGGCCGGTCACGGCCTTGCCGGGGACGAGGCTGTGCACCTCCTCGGAGCCCTCGACGCCCGACCGACGGCGTCGAGCAGCACGCTGTCATTCTCGTGGCGCGGTCGGACTGTCGTTCTACCCGTTCTACTGTCGCTCCACAGTGGGTTTCGCGATGGCGGGCCGGCACAATCCGGACACCAGCGCCCGAGGCCAGGGCGAACGGCTTGGGCTGGCGTGACGGAGGGCCCAGGCAGGTGTGCTCGAGCGGGAAATCGGCCCCAAACATAGGCCAGGCCCGAGAACGTTTCGCAATCTTTCGATCGCTAGGTCTTAGGCGGCCCTAAAGTCGTCAAGGCCACTGCGTCCTCGGGCTGGTCACCGGGTCTATTTGCCGGCCCGGTAGGCCAAACCAGTATGCTCCGCGCTCCTGCTATGTCAAGAGGCCGCACCAGGACTCAGCGGCGGATTCGGCGATCCCGCTGGCGACAGGCCATCGGCCCGCTGTGCGGCGGCGTCCGCGATCCGCACCAGCCGGCGCCGCGTCGCGCAGCACAGCGGACAACGCGCGCGCCATCCCTTATCTGCGGACGACAGGGACACCGGCGCCGCCCGCTTCTAGTTTCGGCACGCAAGGTCGCGGCGCCGACGCCGCATCGGACGAAGGGGACTGCAGGATGGCGGAGAGCTCTCGAAGCGGCGCTCTGGGTCTGATCGAGACGAAGGGGCTCGTCGGTGCGATCGAGGCCGCCGATGCCATGGTCAAGGCGGCGAACGTTGTGTTCGAAGGCTACCGGACCTTGCGCAACGGCCAGGTGTCGGTGCTCGTCCGCGGGGACGTCGGCGCGGTGAAGGCGGCCGTAGACGCCGGGTCCGCCGCCGCACGGCAGGTCGGTGAACTGTACGTCAGCCACGTCATCCCCCGCCCGCACGGGGAGACTGAGACCGTGGTCGACCAGGCGGTATCCCCGCCTGCCTGAGCGAGTGTTGCGCAGCAACCATCGGTGCCGAGCGACCATCCTCAGCGGGACTGGTACTCCTCCCCCGGCTCGTCGGTCCCGCCCTGATTGACCTGCAGGAGTCGCAGCGCGAAGTCCGCGCGCATGCGGTCCTCGTGTCGCGTGAGGTCCAGGCCGGTGAGCTGGCGGATGCGCTCGAGGCGGTAGCGCAGCGTCTTGTGGTGCACGAACAGCCGCTCAGCGGCCAAACGTTGCGAGCAGTCGGCGTCGAAGTAGGCGCGCAGCGTTCGCACCAGGGCGCCATCGTTCTCGCGGTCATAGGCGAGGAGTGGTCCGGTGACCTCGTCGATGAAGGTCTGCAGGTCGGGGTCGTCGCCGGAGCCGAGCAGGAGCCGGACGATGCCGAGCTCCTCGTACAGGAACACGTTCTCCCCGCCGAGCCGGCGGGCAGCCGAGGACGCGGTGCGGGCCTCGTTGAGTGCGATGGGCAGATCGAGGACGTCGCGGTGCTCGCGGCTGACGCCCCACGTCAATCTGAGCCCGGGCCGGGCGCGTTGGATTGCTGCGGAGAATCCGTTCACCAGGTCCTTGACCTCAGGGCGTCCGAGGTCGGCGGCGATGGCCACGAGCATGTTGCCGCGGAGGCTGGCCAGGGCGAGCCCGCGCCCGTCCTCGGAGGATCGGACGGTACGTAGCACCTCGCGGCGGACCCGGTCGGTGTGCGAGGTGTCCCAGCCGTGTTCGGCGGCCAGCTCGTCGATGTTCTCGATCCGGCCGTGGAAGACCCGGAGGCCGCCCAGCAGCGACAGGTTGAGCTGCTGGGCCCGGGTGCGGGCGGCGAGCCGGTGCTCGACCGGCCCCTGCAGCAGGTCCCACAGGACCTGCTCGATCGCCTCGGCCCGGGCTCGGCTGGCGGCGCGCTCGCGCAGCAGCGCCAGCGAACACGCCATCGCGACCTGCCCCGAGGCGGCCTCCATGAGCTCGTCGGAGTGGTCGGCGGGAAGTAGGACGACGTGCCCGACCCGGTCGCCGTCCGCGTAGATCGGGCGGATCCAGCTGCGCGGCGCGACGTTGCGCAGGTCGGGCTCGGCCCCGCCCGGCGCCGTCCGCACGGTCGACGGCAGCGCGCTTTGCAGCCGAGTGCCGCTGTGGCCGGTGACGAGGCCACCGTCGCCGGCGTAGACGCCGACCTCGCCGCCGAGCTCGGTGGCGACCGCCCGGACGACGGCGGGGAGCCCACCGCCCTCGATCACGGTGCTGAGCAGCGTCTGCTGCAGGCGTGAGGAGCGTCGTAGCACGGCCACCTGGCCCTGTAGCGCGTCTCGGGCGCTCTCGGCCTCGGCGGCGGCGGCGGCCTGCTCGTCGTGCAGGCGGGCGTTGTCGATGGCGATGGTGGCGAAGTCGGCGAGGGTCACCATCCGGCGGGTGTCCCGCTCGGTGAACCGCGACGGGCGTCGCCGCCACACCTCGAGGACGCCGATGAACTCGCCCTGCAGCCGCAGCGGCACGGCGAGTGCGGACAGCGTCTCCTCCCGCTCGGCCAACGACATGAAGTCCTGGCTGATCGTCCGGTCCTCGAGGTAGGAATCGACCTTCGCCGGCTCGCCGGTGAGGAAGACCAGCCCGGCGACGCCTTGGCCGCGACGCATGCGCAACCGCGCGGTCTCGGCGACGCGGTTGCCGACGCACGCGCGCATCCGCACGACGTCGCCCTCCCGCAGCAGCACGCCGCAGATGTCGGCGTCGAGCAGCCGCAGGGTGCGCTCGGCGACGGTGTGCAGGACCTGGTCGAGATCGCGCACCGATAGCAGCTGGCGCAGGACGTCCTGCACGGCCGCAGCCTCGGCCGTCGCCGCGTCGATCTCGGCGTCCGAGTGTCGGCGGAGCATCAACAGGGACAGCCAGGCGCAGGCCTGCCCCAGCGCGGTACGCCACTCGGGTTCGAGCGGGACCTGCGGATCCCAGCAGACGGCCACGCCCCCGTCGGCCACCATGAGCACGCCGGCGCGGTCCCCGGGATCTGTTCCGTGTGGCGGCAGCCCGGTGAGCTCGGCCTGCGGCCCGGCGAGGACCGTCCACCGGTCGCCGGCCCACGCGGCGACCGTGATCGGCGTGCCGGTGAGCCGGCACGCGCGTTCGGCCAGGTCCCCGGCGGCCCCGTCGAGGTCGAACGGGAGGGTCCGGAGCAGGTCGGCGAGGTCGGCCGCTGCATCGCCGCGCCTCCACAGCGCACGCACCGGCACCGCCCTCGGGGGCTCGTCGGGCGTCGCGGTCAACTGCACCTCCGCCGCTATAGCGCGATCAGGGACTTGAGCGTACGGCGCTCGGCCATCGCCCGGTACGCCTCGGGAACGTCGTCGAGCGGCACGGTGTCCGTCACCAGGACGGTGGGATCCAGCATCCCGGACCGCAGCAGCGACAGGAGCGCATCCCCGTCGCGCATCAGATCCCCGATCGCGAAGCGCAGGGTCAGCTCCTCCGCGAACGCGCGCTCGACCGGCAGCGGCCAGGTCGGCCCGGCGGGCACGCCGACCGAGACGATCGTGCCGCGCCGGCGGACGAGCCCAAACGCGGCGTCCAGTCCGCGCGTACCTCCGACGGCGTCGACCACGACGTCCGCGCCGCGCCCGTCCGTGACGCGGTCGAGCACGCCGCGGGCCGCCTCCGAGGTCGCCGCCAGCGCGCCCTCGGCCGCGGCGAGTGCCCGCCGCTGCGCCACCGGCTCGACGAGGACGACCACGCCCGCCCCGCACGCCTGCGCGGCGAGGCTCGCGAGCTGGCCGACGGGGCCGCCGCCGAGCACCGCGACGCTGTCCCCCGGGCGCAGGCCGGACCGCTGGACGGCGGCGTAGCCGGTGGCGAGCGTGTCGCCGAGAAACACCGCAGCGTCGAACGGGACGTCCGGCGGGACCGCGCGCAGCACCGTGTCGGCAAACGGAACCCGAACCAGCTCGGCCTGAGCACCGGCCAGCGGGGGACCAAACGCCGAGCCGGTGCCGAAGAACTGGCGCCGGTCGCACTCCCAGTGATCCCCTCGGCGGCACCACCAGCAGCGTCCGCAGGCGGTGAAGTCCGCGCCGACGACGACGTCCCCGGTCCGGTGGCCCTGCACCGCGGCGCCGACCGCCACGATCTCACCGGCGTACTCGTGGCCGAGCACGGTACCCCGAGGTAGATGCTCGGGATGCGCGACGACGTGCAGGTCCGTGCCGCACACCGCGGCCCGCCGGACGCGCACGAGGGCGTCGGTCGGCTCGACCATCGCCGGGTCCGCGACGGATTCGACGGTGACCGCACCATCCGCGGCAAACAGGACCGCCCGCATCGCCGCCCCCTACGCCACTTCGGCGAGCGCCGCGAGACGCTCGCGAATGCGGTCGGCCGCCTCGCGTAGCGCGGCGAGCTCGTCCGCGCGCAGGTCGATTTCAACGATCTCGCGCACGCCGCCGCGCCCCAGCCGGGCCGGGAGCCCGACGTAGACGTCGCGTATGCCGTAGGTGCCGTCGGCGAGCACCGCGGCAGGCATGACCTCGCCGGAGTCGGCGGCCATCGCGAGCACCATGCGAGCGGCCGACCGCCCCGGCGCGAAGAAGGCGCTGCCGGACTTCAGCAGCCCGACGACCTCTGCGCCCGAGCCGCGCGCCCGGTCGACGATCGCGGCGAGCTCCGGACCGGCTACGAGGTCGGTGAGCGGGCGATCGTCGGCGGTGGCCTGCGACAGCGGGATGACCATCTCCTCGCCGTGGCTGCCGAGCGCCCACGCCTGCACCCGGTCGGCCCGGGCGGCCCCGGTGAGCGCGACGAGCGCCTGGAACCGGGCGGTGTCCAGCACACCGGCCATACCCAGCACTCGCTCGGCCGGGAAGCCGCTCGCCCGCCAGGCGTGCTGGGTCATCTCGTCGAGCGGGTTGGTCACGACGACGATCACGGCGCCGGGTGAGGTGTCCGCGACCCGCCGGGCCACGTCGCCGACGATCTCGGCATTCGTGCTGATCAGATCGGAGCGGCTCATCCCCGGCTGGCGCGGCTGCCCCGCGGTGATGATCACGTAGTCGGCGGGTCCGGCGGCCTCGACGGTGCCGACTCCGCGCACCCTCGTCGCGAACCCGCCGAGCGCGGCGGTGTGCACGAGGTCGACGGCGATGCCGGCGGCGCGGCCCTCGTCGATGTCGACCAGGACGACCTCGTCGAACACATCGGCGTCGGCCAGCCGCATCGCCGCCACCATGCCGACGTGGCCCGCACCGACCACGACGACCCGCCCGGAGGGTGTGGAGTCCCCGCTCAGCCGCACCGCGGCGGCGAGCGGTGCGCCCCTGCGGTAGAGCGCACCCGACGGCGGTCGTAGCGGCGCCGGGGCCAGGCGGGATCCGGCCGGGCGGGGGGCCACCCGCGGGATCGGCGAGGTCGGGGACGGTCGCGGCGAGCGTGCGGGCGGCCCAGGCGGCGGCACCGAGGCCGCCGGCGCGGGTGGCGCGGTCGGCTGCGGGACCGAGGACGTCGGGCGGTCCGGCACCGGCGCCGCCGGCTCGTTCGCAGCCGGGGCGGGGCCGACCACGATCTCCACCTCGAGCTCCCGGGCCCGCTCCCGCGCGAGCGGGGTGACGAGGTCACGGGGGCCGACGTGCAGCCGTCCGCCGATGGCCGCGTCCACATCGGAGGCGCCGAACACCGTCATCGCCGCTCCTCCCGTCCGTGCATCGATTCCAGTGCGGCGACGGCGGCGTCGCGCGCGGTCTGCACCTCGCTCTCGCTGCCGGACAGGAACATCCGCCCGAAGCGCCCGACGGCGCGCAGCTCGATGACGGTGATGTTCGCGGCCTTCTCCGCCTCGTTCGCGCCGATCGAGATGTAGGCCGCAGGCGCGACCTCCATCACGAACAGGCTCTGCCCCGGCATGAGCATCGAGCCCTTGCGCCACTTGTTGAGCAGCTGGGCCTGATACGGGTGCACATTGGTGATGAACTGGGTAGAGGCGATCACCGGTTTGAGCCGGTCGGCCTCGGTCATGCCGAGCTCGTCCAAGATCGCCTGGCCGGAGGCCAGCACCTCGGCCTGTTGCTCGGAGTGGATCTCGAGCAGCCCGAACTCGCGCTCGATGATCTGTAGCGCCGGGCGCACGCCCGCCGTCTTGAGCGCGATGTCGGCGGCCCGGAAGACCTCGTTCCCGGGAGCCATCTCGATGTAGAGCTCTGCCATGCCGGCCAGCGGGACGTCGCCGGGGCTGGTGGCCGCGATATGCGCAGCGCACTGCGGCTGCATCCGGTCGACGAACGCGTAGGTGCGCAGGGTCGGGCCGCTCATGAGGCCGCCCTCGCGATCCCGACGGGTGTGATCAACAGGGCGTGCGGATAGGTCACGACGGGCCGCTCCAGGTACCTGGCCAGCACGTCACCCGCGCCGGCGATCATCAGGGCGCCGCCCGCGAGGTGCAGCGGCAGGTCTTCGGCACCCCGGGTGAGGGCGCGCACGTTCTCCGCGACGCGCTGCAGCCCCGGCACCAGTATCGGGAACGCCTCGCGCGGGTGCGCGCGCTTGTACGGCTCGGCCTCCTCCAGCGGGATGCCCAGCGCCCCGGCCAGCATAAGATCGAGGTGATGCCCACCGCCGGCCCGGTCGTCGAGCTGGACGAGCTCGCCGTCGCGGAACACGCCGACGCCGGTGGAGCCGCCCCCGACATCGACGACGACGCCGTCACGCACCCCGAGCGTGCGCTGCGCGGCGGAGACCTCGTCAACGAGTACGACATCGGCGAAGCCCGCCGACTCACAGACGTAGGTGCACGCCCGCGCGTCCTTCACCGGGATGCACGGCGGATACGCGGTGGTCGCGGCCGTCAGCTCGACGTCGAGCGCCCGCTCCGCGGCCGCCTTGAGCCGGCCGACGGTTTCGACGGCTCGGGCGAAGTCCACGACGACGCCGTCGCGCAGTGCCCCTGACGGATGGGCCTCCACCCATACGGGCCGGTCCTCGGCGTCGAGGACCACGAGCACGCAGCTGGCCGTGCCCAGGTCGACACCGACCCGCAGCGGGCCGACCACGGCGTCGGGGGGTTCGGCTCCGATCCGGGCCGCCGCCGCGAGCAGCTCCCGCGGATCGCAGGCCAGGGCCGTCACCTAGAGCTCCACCGGGTCGTAGACGGTCCGCCAGGGCCGGACCTCGTGCGCAATGCGCTTGATGTTGATCAGATGCAGCGGAGTGACGTTGTCGGAGCAAATGGATCCGCTCCACGTACCCGTCCCGAGCTGGAAGGACGGGTCGACCTCGGTGGAGTAGCCCATCCCGCCGAACAGCGCCGGGGTGTTGATCACGATCCGGCCGGCGGGCAGCGTCCCGAACGGGGCGATCTCCTCCGGGTCGGCGGCGTGCACGGCGGTGGTGTGCCCCTCCCCGTCGAGGGCGAGGATCTCGCGGCAACGCCGCAGCCCCTCCGCGGCGTCGCGGGCGCTGTAGACCGAGAGGACCGGTCCGAGGATCTCGCGCGACAGCGGGGTCTCCACGCCCACCGAGTGCAACTCCGCCGCGAGCACGCGGGTCGTCGAGGGGACGGTGAAGCCGGAAAGCTCGGCCAGCCGCACCGCGGACTGCCCGACCGCGCCCGGGCGCAGGGCCCCGCGCTCGTCGAACAGCACCCGGACCAGCGCGTCCTGCTGGGCCGCGTCCAGCCAATAGGCCCCTCTGGCCTCGAACGCCGCGAGGAATGCCGGCGCGACCGCGTCGACGACCACGACCGACTGCTCGGCGACGCACGCGGTGCCGTTGTCGAACGACTTCGAGGCGATGATCATCTCGGCGGCCTCGGCGGCGTCCGGGACGCTCTCTCCCACGTACGCGGGGACGTTGCCGGCCCCGACCGCGATCGTCGGCTTCCCGCTGGAGTAGGCCGCCCGCACCATCCCAGGCCCGCCCGTCGCGAGCACCAGCGCGACCTCCGCGCGCCGCATCAGCTCCTGCGTGGACGGCAGCGTCGGCTCAACGAGGCAGGAGACCAGGTCCTCGGGCGCGCCGGCGGAGACCGCCGCGTCAGCCATGATCTCTGCGGTCCGCAGCGTGCATCGGGCGGCGCGGGGATGCGGCGCGTGCACGATCGCGTTGCCCGACTTCACCGCGGCCAGGCTCTTGAACAGGGTGGTCGAGGTCGGGTTGGTGACCGGGATGATGCTCCCGATCACACCCATCGGTGCGCCCACAGCGGTGACCCGGGCGGCGTCGTCGACCCACAGCACTCCGACGGCGCGACGCTCCAGCATCCACTTCGCGACGAACCCGGTGTTGTAACGGTTCTTGTAGATCTTGTGCTCGTAGACGCCGTATCCGGTCTCGTCGACGGCCAGCCGGGCGAGCTCCTCGGCGGCCTTCGTGCCGGCCAGTGCCATCGCGCGCACGTACCGGTCGAGCGTCTCCTGGTCGGTGCCCTCGAGTGCCTCGAAAGCGCGGCGGGCGGCGCGCGCCTTGGCCCGCACGTCGGCGAGCGCGGCGAGATCGGCGTCCAGAGCGGTATCAATGGCGGCGGTCATCTCTCACCTCGATGGGAACGGGGCGGACGGACAGGGGCCGGCGCGGGTCGGCGGACAGCGTCGACCCAGTGACCCGGCCCGAGTCAGCCCTTCGGTTGGGTGAGGGCCGCCAGGATGCTCTCGGTCTCGTCGTGCGGGCGCGGGATGACGTGCACCGAGACAACCTCTCCGGCCTTCCCCGCCGCAACCGCTCCGGCGTCCGTCGCGGCCTTCACCGCCCCGACGTCGCCACGCACCATCACCGTCACCAGGCCGCCGCCGATCTCGCGGTGGCCGACGATCTGCACGTTGGCGGCCTTCACCATCGCGTCGGCGGCCTCGACAGCCCCGACCAGGCCCTTCGTCTCGATCAGACCCAGGGCACCGCGGAGCGCCGGCGCCCCGTTCCCGCCTGCGGTGGTTGCAGCCATGTCGTCCTCCATGTGGTCTCGTCCTCGAGTGCCGGGGGTTCCCGGCCGAGCCGGGACGGGTGGAGTCGTGGTCGCCGTCGCGGCGGTCACGTCTTCTGGTAAGCGACCGAGCCGGACCGCACCACTGTGTCGGCGATGGCGACGACGGCCCTGTCGGTCGGGGTGTCGGCGCCGGCCGCGACCCGGGCAGCGCCGCCGGTGGTCACGAGGACCACCTCACCGACGCCCGCACCGACGAGGTCGACCGCGACGTAGGCGGCCCCGCTCGTCCGCTCGGGATCGGCGCCGGAGGCGTCCTGTACCAGCAACAGCGTGAACCGGGCGAGACCGGGTTCCTTGGCGGTCGAGACGACCTGGCCGAGCACCTTGGCCAGCTGCATGCCCGGTCACCTCCATCGGTCCGCTGGGCCGGAACAGTAGGGCGGGCAGAATCGCGCTGCGTTATCCGAGAGAGACAACGTCGCGATATGCCGTTGTCTGCGGACGCACTGGCCGGTGCGATGCGGAGCGGACACGCTCACAGAACACCGGCCGCGCCCGACACGCGAGGAGGTCCACCGGTGATCCGTCCCGAGGACGCGCAGTTCCATCCCCCGACCAGCAGCGACCCGCTGTGGGCCGAGACCAACTACTTCGGCCTGTACGCCGGGCAGGACACCGATCGGCCGATGAACATCGGTGTCTACGGGCTGTTCCGCGAACCGCTCGGCGTCGTCGGCTCGACGGTGTCGGTCAACTCCCGGCGCGTCACCGTGCCGTGGGCCGCGGACTACTGGGACGCCTGGGAGCACCTGGTGGTGCCGAAACCGTCGAACCTGCTCGACTACGAACTGGCCAACGGCCTGAAGGTTCGCTGCTCCGAACCCAACAAGGTGTGGGACGTCGACTACTCCGATGCCGCGGCCGGGCTGGAGCTGCACTTCCGGTACACGGCGCTGATGGAGCCCTACGACATCAACGATCCGGACATGGACCCGATGGCGGCCGGTCGCGATCTGGCCAAGACCTGGGGCCACGCCTACGCCGGACATTTCGACCAGACGGGGCGCTACGAGGGCGAGATCGTCCTGCGCGGGACGACAACCCCCATCGACTGCGTGTCCACGATGGACCACAGCTGGGGGATCCGTGCCGAACGCCAGACATCGCGACTGTCATGGCAGCACGCGCACGTCTCGCCCGACCTGGCGATCCACGTCATCTGCGACTTCAACACCGAGGCCGGCCCGGAGGCGCCGTCGGCCCAGACGATGACCCATGGCTACGTCCTCGACCACGGCAAGGTCTACGGGCTCAAGGCGGGCGGCGGCACCACCTGGCGTCGGGGTCTCTACCCCGAGGCGATCCAGCTCTCGGTGACCGACTCGGCCGACCGCACCTGGGAGCTCGAGGGCGACGCTCTCACCACCTTCCCCTGGCAAGCGTGGCCCGGAACGGTCGGTCACAATTGCCTGCTGCGCTGGAGCGTGAACGGCCTGCTCGGGTACGGCGAGTGCATGGACTTCATCGGGCTCGGCGAGCTCGGGGCGGTCTATGACCGGGTGCACGCGTCGTCGGGCGGATGATCCCGGTGCAGGCCCGGCCGCCGGTCCGGGCGGTGATCTTCGACCTCGACGGCACGCTGGTGCAGACCCGTGTGGCGTCGTGGGAGATCTTCGAGAAGGTCAGCAGACGGTTCGGGCTCGGGGTCGACCGGCCGGAGCAGTACTTCGGCCTGTTCCAGGGCAACGTCTACGCCTCGATCCGGAAGCTGTGCCGCGACGAGGCGCACGCCGACGAGGTCAAGGAAGCCTTCCTGCAGCTGCTGCGCGACGAGTACACCCCGCCCCTGGTCCCCGGGGTGGGCGACGTCGTGCGCCGACTCGCCGCTGACTGCACCCTCGCCGTGATGTCCTCGAATGCGACCCAGGTGCTGCGCCGGGTCCTGGAATCGAACGCGTTGGCGTTCTGCTTCGCGCACGTCTTCGGTGGAGACGTGACGCCGGACAAGCGCACTGCCATGCGCGCGTTCCTCGCGGACGGGGGCAGCGGCTTCGGACGCCGGTGCAGCGCCGACTACGACGAGGCCGGCCGACAGGTGGAGCTCGACGGGGCGAGCACCGTCCTGGTCACCGACACCGCGGGCGACGTGCGGGACGCGTTGGAGGTAGGCATCCGCGTCATTGGCGTGGCCTGGGGCATGCACACGGTCGAGGAGCTCACCGCCGCCGGCGCCGAGTTCGTCGCGCTGTGGCCCCAGGAGATCGCTCCGTATCTACTGGGTGACGCCGCCGCTCGTCCACCGGACGGTGCATGTGTGGTGCCGAGGGAGCTCGCGGAGCCGACGTCGGACTGCGGATGCGGCTGCGGCGGCGCGCCGGCCGGTACCGCGAGCGCCGACGGTGGGGTGGCGGCCGCAGCGGCGGTGCGCCGCAACCGGAGGCGAATGGCCGGCGTGCGGCTCCCGAGGCCGGCACCGTCCGGGGCGGCCACGGCAGGACGACCGGGCGCTACCGCGGAGGACGAGCTCGTGGCCGCGATCCGGCGGGTGTGCCGTCGTGGATGAGCCCGCCGGTGCTGGTTCCCACGTGGCGGTCAGCGGGCGAGCCCGGCCTTGCCCAGCGCGAGGATGAGAGGGCGAGTCTCCGCGGCGTCCACCGCGAACCGGCGGAAGCCGAGCGCGTACAGCTGCGCTGCCGCGGTCTCGGAGACCTCGCCGGACAGCCGCATCCCGACCTTGTCGCCGGATCGGTCGGTCGCCTCGGCGACGCCCTGCAGCAGGCGCTGGACCGACGGATCCAGCGTGGTGCGCGGGTCACAGCTCAGCAAACCGCGGCGCAGATAACCGTCCAGCGGCTCGGCGGTGAGCAGCTGGCGGGCGGGGATGCCGAACATCGCAGCCTGCAGCGTGCGCACCTCGAGCCAGACGACGTCGCTGACCGCGGCGATGTCCACCGCGCCGTGCGCGGCGCGCGGGCTGGTCAGGTATGTGCCGACGGCGATCTCCGGCCCGACCTGCTCGGCGAGGGCGTGCAGTGCCCGCGCCTCGGCGGGGTCGCTGACGTGTCGGACGGCGAGATGGATGCGGGCCCCGGACCCGGACTCCCGCAGTGCCCGCCGCAGGCCCTCGAGTTGCGCCCGTACCAGCTCCGGCCGCCCGAGCGGGACCGAGAGCTCCGGGTGCCGGGTGGTGACCGCGGTCTGCTGCAGCAACTCGCGGGCCTCGTCGGCGACGAGGTCGATCGCGCGCACGCCGACCTCCACGTCGCCGGCGGCCGCCAGCAGCGGGGCGAACTCGGCCTCCACCAGGGCCGCGATTCCGCCGAAGCCGTCCGCACCCGCTCCCTGACCGAGCAACCCCTCGACCAGGCCGTCGAGGTGCCCGGTGGCGGCGAGGACGTCGTCGACGGCGGTCACCAGGCCGGCGGCGCCGGCGGCCATCGCCTCGGCGACGTCGGCGGGCAGGGTGACTCGGCTGAGCACCTCGCAACCGCTCGCCGACGTGGCGGCCGCCAGCAGCGCGGCGAGGGCGTCGGTCGCGGCCGCGGGCGTGGCCGTCGGGAACCGCCCGGCGAACAGCTCACCCGTCGATCCGTCCAGCGAGACCTCGTCCCCCTCCCTCAGCGTCCGATCACCGACGGCGAGTGTGCGGGACGCCTCGTCGACGCGGATCTCCCCCGCGCCGACCACGCAGACGGTGCCCAACGCGCGGGCGACGACAGCGGCGTGGCTGGTCGACCCGCCGGTCGCGGTGACGATGCCGCGGGACGCGATCATGCCGTGGAGGTCCGCGGGGCTGGTGACCGGCCTGGCCAGGATCACCTCGCCTCCGGCGTCGGCGGCGGCCTTGGCGCGGTCGGAGTCCAGCACGAGCGCGCCGCCGACCTGGCCGGGGCAGGCGCCGATTCCGGTCGTGAGCAGCCGGTCGCCCGAGCGGGCGCGGTCGACCTCCCCGGGATCGAATCCGGGCCGCTGCACCTGCCGGACGTGCGCGGGCGAGACGTGGCGCGTCGCCACGGCCGGTGCCGTTCCCTCGTGCAGGAAATCGGCGGCGATCCGGACCGCCGCCTCCGGCGTGCGTTTCGCGCTGCGCACCTGCAGGAAGTACAGGACCGACCGCTCGACGGTGAACTCGATGTCGAGGACGTCACCCTGGCTGCGCTCCAGCTCGGAGCATGTCGTTCCCAGCTCGTCGAGCACCGCCGGGTCGAGCGCCTCGGCGATCGGGTCGGGCGTGCGGGTGCCCGCGACAACATCCTCGCCCTGGCTGTGGGCGAGGTACTCGCCGAACAGGCCCGGTTCCCCGGTGACGGGGTCGCGCGTGAACACCACGCCGGACCCGGAGTCCGCGGACAGGTTGCCGAACACCATCGCCTGTACTACGACGGCGGTGCCGATGTCGTGCGGGATCTTGTGGTGGTCGCGGTAGGTGCGGGCCCGGCGCGTGTTCCACGAGCGGAAAACCGCCTCGACCGCGCCGAGCAGCTGGGCACGCGGGTCGTCGGGGACCGCATCGCAGGTGTCGTCGGCCAACGCGCGTTGGCAGGCGTCCCAGATCCGGTCGTAGACGGCGCCGGGATCGTCGGCGGGGGCGACCCCGGCGACCAGCTCGTCGATCCCCTCGCCGCGGTCCATCGCGCCCAACACGGTCTCTGCGTACATCGCGTGGAACCGGGCGACCAGGTCGGCGACGAAGCGCGCATCGCCCGTCGCCTCCGCCATGGCGAGCGCGGCGGCGCGGTCCAGACCGAGGTTGAGGATCGTGTCCATCATCCCCGGCATGGAGATCGGCGCCCCGGATCGCACCGAGAGCAGCAGCGGCACCGGGCCGCCGCCGAACATCTTGCCGGCGGCGCGCTCCAAGTCGGCCAGCCGGGCGAGGACCTCGTCGGCGAGGCCGGCCGGCAGCGTCCCCTCCTCCAGGTAGCGACGGCAGGCTCCGGTTCCGATGACGTAGCCGGGGGGTACCCGCAGGCCCTGCTGCGTCATCCGCGCCAGGCCGGCGCCCTTGCCGCCGAGCCAGTCGACGTCGGAGGGATCCGCCTCGGCGAAGACCCGGGTGTAGCCGGCGTCAGCGGTGCCGCCGGGACCCGTCGTCGCCACGGTGGGGCTGCTCATTCGGTTCGTTCCCGGCCGAGGGTGCGCAGCAGGTCCTCGTGGAACTCGAACCAGATGTTGTGCACCGAGTCGCGGGTCGGGGACGAGACCAGGTCGTGGTCCCCGGCGTCGATCGCGGCGAGCACGGCATCGAACCGCTCGGGATAGCGGGCGAACCGCGGGTCGTGCCCGGCCAGCGCCTCGAACAGCGGGCCCAGCCGCGTCACCAGCTTGTGCAGCCGGTCGATGACCTTCGCGTCGTAGTCCGGAGCGGAGTGGTCGTTGGCCACCTTGCGGCCACCCATATCGACCTGCTGCCAGGACGACATGGCGGTGAGGAACTGCGCGTTCGTGGTCTCGAAGCGGTCGACCAATCCGGCAACGGCGTCGTCGTCGCGCAGCGCCGCGTACCGGTCGGCGGCCGTGGCCGCCAGGGCGGACTCGGCTCCGTCGGTGGGCAGCGCCGAGCCGCCGGCGACGACCACCAGGCCGTGGTCGGCGAGAGCGGCGAGGACGTCCGAAACGACCGTCGGGTCCACACCCGAGACCGCCGTTACGGCGTCGGCCGTCGCCATCTTCTTCAGCACCACGACGTTCAGCACGTCGTAGTCCATCCTGCTCAGGGAAAGCGCTGTCACATGAGAGTCCTTCGAACGGGGACGGGCGGCGCGACGGGGCCTGCCGCGCCGCCCGTCGGGGCCGGCTTTGGGTCAGTCAGTCCGCGGCGAAGCCGGCGAGGCGCCTACAGCCAGCGGTACTTCGAGCGGCGGCGGTCAGCGTTGTCGGAGAAGGGCAGGTAGCCAGCGCCCGAGAAGATCTTGCTGGGCACCGTCTCCTGAGCGAAGCCGCGCTTGGTGATGTCGTAGTAGTAGTTGGCGATCCGCTGGTCGATCTCCCACAGGTCGTAGTCGCGGCACGCCTTGTCGTAGGTGCCGGCCAGCCGCAGGTGCGGGAGGATCATGTCCACGTAGTAGACGTACTGCCCGTTCCAGATGAGGTCCCGGCGGCACATCTTCGACGTCTTGGTGTACAGCTTCAGCGTGGCGGTCTGCACGCGGCCGAGGTGCTCGGCGAGGTCGTCGATCTTGACCGGGTACACCTCGCCCATCGGGGTGTTCCACTTCTCGCGGACGAAGACCGCGCCGGCCGTGATGGCCTCGATGTAGTTCTTCGGCCGGGTGAACGTGGTAGAGATGTCATTGACCCGGATCTCCTCCAGCCCCATCTTCTCCGGGTCGATCACGAGCGCGAGCGTGTAGCAGTGCGGAAGGCCGGCGTCCTCGCACACATCGCTCCAGTGGAAGACCTCCTCGTTGACGAACAGATCCCGCAGGATAAGCAGCTGCCCGTCCGGCAGCTCATAGGGGCCGGTGTCGCCCAGGCCGAGTCGGCAGTCGTAGTGGTCGAGGAAGGACAGCAGCTCAGCGGCCGCGTTGAATTGTGTGAACGCGCTGTGCTTCGGGCTGCCTGCCTCGAGCGCCTCGAGCTGCGGAGTGAGCTGCGCGATGAAGTCGGGCTCGTGGATCCGGCAGCGGTAGCGGTCCTGGGAGTTGAGGATGTACCCGTCCTGGCGCTTGCCCCACAGCACCCGCTGCATGAATTTGAGGATTTCGTTCGACTCCTCGATGTAGTCGTCGGGCTTGATCGCCTCGAGGGCGAGCAAGCCGCAGCGACCCATGCCGAAGCCGACGGCCCCGATGCACCAGTCGTGCACGGCGTTGACCTTGGTACCGATCTCGCGCCGCGCCGTCGCCCCGATGTCCATGATCCCCTGACCGCCGCCGACCTCGTCGGTGGTCATGCGCAGGATCTCCGGCCACCGGTAGAACTCATGCATGAAGGCCAGGATCTCGTACTCCTGGCGCGGGATCATGCCGCTGACGCCCTCCGTGGCGCGCATGACGAGCACATCCCAGATGTTCCAGGCCAGGTAGTTGTTCAGGTCGTTGAGCTCGTCGATGGTGAACTGATCGCGGAGGACGTCCTCCCTCGACACCCGCTCCAGCACGCCGCTCTTGGCGCGCGCCTTCATCATCTTGTCACCCTTGATCCCATCGGTGACGGGCTCCATGCCGACGAAGTTGCCGGTGTAGGTGAGCTCCTGGAAGCGGAGGCCGTCGTCGCCTTCGGAGTACCGCTGCTTGTAGGTCGCGCGCTTGCCCTCGGTGGTCGTCACGTCGGTCTTCTCTCCTTGTCTGCGCCTCGGGATGGGATCGGGGCCGGTCTCAGTCGTCGGCGACGACGCGTCCGACCTCGTGGTCGGTGCAGTCGAGCCGAACCCGCCGGCCGTCGAGGGCCTTCGCGATCTCCTCGAAATGGGCTTCGTCGGTGTCGCCGACGACGTAGCGGGACTCGCTGTCAGTGAGGTAGGCGGTCATGACGCAGGGCGTCTGAAACTCGCGCGAGAGAATCCCCAGGTGCGACTCCGGCGCGCCGGACATCGTGATCACGCCGATGGCGCCCATGCTCAGGGCCGGCGCGAGGAAGGTCGTGGTGCCGCCGCGCACCAGCAGGATGTGCTCGGCGAGCTTCCCGGACTGGATCAGGCTGATCACGTCCGCCGGCGAGAACAGGTACTTGACCGTACCGCTGGGGGACTTGCTGGTGTCGAAGACGTTGTAGCCTTCTGCCAGCACTTCGGCCATGGGTTCCTCCTTGAACTGGTGGGTCGTGTCCTGCCGGCGGAGCATCGGTCCGCCGCATCCGTGGTCGCCGGCGCCCGGCGTTGCGAACGTCACAGTGCCGTGGTGCACCACTCTCGCCGATGGATGGCTCGGACAAAACTGCCGGACCGTCTTGTCCGGGCCGGATAGCGGCACCGCGCGGCGCCGGACGCGAGACTTGTGGCATCGAGCACACTCGTGGCACTGAGGAGGTGCGAGATGGATGACATGGTCTCGCCCGGAGGAATCCTGCCGCATGCGGCGGAGCGGTTCGGCGACAAGGTCGCCCTGGTCACCGCGGCCCGCACGCTCTCGTTCCGGGAGCTGGACGCCGCGAGCGACCGGGTGGCCGCGGCGCTGGCCGCCCGCGGCGTGCGCCCGGGCCGCCCGGTGTCGCTGTACGCGCAGAACCGCTGGGAGTGGGTCGTCGCCTATCACGGCGCGCTCAAGGCCGGTGCGGTGGTCAACCCGGTCAACGTCATGCTCACCCCGGAGGAGCTGGCGTTCGTGCTGCGCGACTGCGCCGCCGCCGCGGTGTTCACCAGCGCCGAGCAGGCCGCCGGGGTGGTGGCACTGACCCGCGACGTGCCCGGCCTGGGCCTCGTGGTCGCCTTCGGTGAGCCTCCCGAGGGCGCGGTCGGGTTCGCCGACCTGCTGGCCGCCGACGGTCCCGTCCCGCAGGTCGCGCCGGACCCGGCGGCGCCGTCGACCATCGGCTACACCTCCGGCACCACCGGGCATCCCAAGGGCGCGATCCAAAGCCACCGCGCCGTGCTGCTCAACTGTGCGCTCACGGCCACGATGCACGGGCGCACCTCGGCGGACGTGGTCGTCACGGCGCTGCCCGCGCCGCACGTCTACGGCAATGTCGTGATCAACGGCACGTTCCTGGTCGGTGGCACCGTGGTGTTGATGGAGCGGTTTGCTCCCGCCGAGGCGCTGCGGCTGATCGGCGAGCACGCCGCGACGATGTTCGAGGGCGTGCCCGCCATGTACGCCGCGATGCTCGCCGAGCCCGCGCTGGAGACCGCCGAGCTGTCCTCGCTGACCCGGTGCACCGTCGGCGGCCAGACCATCCCGCTCTCGACCATCCGGGGCTGGCAGGAGCGCTCCGGCGCGCCGCTGATCGAGCTGTGGGGCATGACCGAGCTCGCCGGGCTGGGCACCACCCACGCGCTGCACGCCCCGCCGGTGCCCGGCTCGATCGGGGTGGCGCTGCCCGGGGTCGAGGTGCGCGTCGCCGACCTGGCCGACGTGCGCCGCGACGCGCCCCGCGGCGAGCCCGGCGAGCTGATGGTGCGCGGCCCGATCGTCATGCTCGGCTACCACGGCAACCCGCAGGCGACGGCCGAGACCATCGAGCCCGACGGCTGGCTGCACACCGGCGACATCGCCACCATGACCGACACCGGGCACGTGTTCGTCGTCGACCGCCGCAAGGACATGATCATCACCGGCGGCTACAACGTCTACCCCGCGGAGATCGAGCGGGTGCTCGCCGCGCACCCCGCCGTGGCGATGGTCGCCGCCGGCCCGGTGCCCGACTCGGTCAAGGGCGAGCTGGCCTGCGCCTACGTGGTACTCGCGGCCGGTGCGACAGCCACGGAGGAGGAGCTGATCGCGTTCGCCGGGCGCTCGCTGGCCGCCTACAAGCGCCCGCGGCTGGTCCGCTTCGTCGACGACCTGCCCAAGACCTCCACCGGAAAGATCATGCGCCGGGAGCTCATCAAGCAGTACACGCCGTAAGGCACCGCTACCGCAGTCGACCCGCTCCTGGGTATGTCCGGAGGTGCTCCGCCACATCGACCGGAAACCCAGCCCGGCGCGAACGGTACGAGCGCTCGGGGGTGACCCTCCACGGCGCGGCCGAGCCGAGCTGTCGGCCCCCGCACCCGCACGCCCCGCCTGCCGGCGAGCTCGGCGCGGCGCAGTCCGCGTCCGCTGCTGCGCGGTCAGCAGATGCTCGTCGACAAGCTGGTCGGGCCAGACCGCCGCGCGCTCGGTCGCGGGCGGTCATCCGCGTCTCGTGCTCGAGGGCCTGGCCGAGTTCCTCGAGCACGTCGCGCGACCACAGCGGGCGGAAGGTGCCGGCGTCGGCCTGCGCCAGCAGGGTGTCGGTGAGGTACTGCGGGAACAGCACGCACGTGTCGAGGAACGCCGGGAACGCCAACGACCGAACCTTCCTACCGAGTGGGCCGCGGCGTGTCGGTCGCCTCGTAGAGATCGTGCTTGCCCGCCTCGTCGACCAGCGCGTCCAGGTGCTCTCGGCGCCGAGTGCGGGCAGCTCCCACCTGATGTTGTCCGGGCCGACCAGGGCCGCGTGCCCGGGCTCGACGCGCATCGCCGCGAGCAGCTTGGTCAGGGGCTCGATCTCGTCCGGTGGGAGCACGGTGCGTTCGTGCATCGTGGATGACATCGCCGACCGCGATCCGGGTCTGCGGGATCGCGCACCTCGAGTTCGAACTCGCCGAGCCAGTCCTCACCGGGGCCGGTGTCGAACACGTCGGCGTCCAGCGCGCCGATCTTCTGCCCGCCGATCAGCGGCCGGATGTGCAGACGGGCCAGACGCCGGTAGTTCTCCACGGTGTCGCGCTCGATGTCGAGCAGCTCGAAGTGTCGGTTGAGCAGTTGGTCGACGGTCGCCTTGGTGCGCGGGTTCCGCCGCTCGTCTACCTGCCCCGCGAGACGGCGCGGAATCTTCTGTGCCTCGGCGGCGGCGCGCGGGCCGGCCGGCACGGTCTCGCGGAGGTAGTGCCGGCACTCGGTCAGCGGATCAACCCCGGCGTAGACCGACACTCGCAGCGCGCCGCGCGGGCGATGCGGGACGCGGAGGTCGTCATGAGTGATCAGCGTAGCGGTTCGCACCACGATTGATTCCACGAAGCTGAGCGGAGATCACCGGCGCGAAGCGTTTCGCCTGTTCAGAGGTAGTGCGCCCGAAGGGATTCGAACCCCTAACCTTCTGATCCGTAGTCAGATGCTCTATCCGTTGAGCTACGGGCGCGTGCTCTTCAGTTGTATCCGGCGCCTGCCGACCCGGAAGTCGGCCACACCAGCGCGGAGGCTCCGGGATTTGAACCCGGGATGGGGGTGACCCCAAACCGCATTAGCAGTGCGGCGCCATAGACCAGACTAGGCGAAGCCTCCCGGGGCCTCTCGGCCTCCAGCAGGGGTAAGAGTACACAGCGCCCGGAGACGGGTTCAAAGCGGCCCGCCTCCGGCGCCCATGATCAGGATTTCGCCAGGTCGAGAAAGGGGACAAGCGCGTCGGGGTTCTGCAGCGCGCCCCGGCTCACCGCCTTGTCCGGGGCCACGCCCGCGAGGATCTTCTTGACCGGGACCTCGCACTTCTTGCCGTTGAGGGTGCGCGGGACGGCGTCGACGACGATGAACCGGTCGGGAACGTGCCGGGGCGACAGCTCTGAGCGCAGTGCCTTGCGCAGCCCGGGCTCCACGTCCGCCACGGCAGCACCCGGCGCGAGCACCAGGAAGCACAGCAGCGCGCCCTCGTCACGGGCACCCAGCTCGGTGGTGTCGATCACCAGCGAGTCGACCACCTGCTCGAATCCCTCGACGACCGCGTAGAAGTCCGCGGTGCCCATCCGGACCCCGCCGCGGTTGAGCGTCGAGTCCGATCTGCCATATATCACGTACGAGCCGCGCGGGGTCAGCCGCACCCAGTCCCCGTGCCGCCACACCCCGGGGAAGTCCTCGAAGTAGGCCTCCCGCAGCCGGGAGCCGTCCGGGTCGTTCCAGAACGACACCGGCATCGACGGCATCGGTTTGGTCACCACGAGCTCGCCGACCTCGTCGAGCAGCTCGTGGCCCTTCTCGTCGTAGGAGACCACCGCCGCCCCCAGCGCGGCGCACGAGATCTCACCCAGCCACACCGGCACCGTCGGGGCCGACCCGACGAACGCCGCGCACAGATCCGTTCCCCCCGACACCGAGCAGATCTGGATGTGTTCCCCGACGGCGTCGCCGATCCAGCGGAAGCCCTCCACCGACAGCGGCGCCCCGGTCGAGCCGATCGCCCGCAGCGTCGAGAGGTCGAACTCGTCGCGCGGGCGCAGACCCGCCTTCAGACATGCCTGGATGAACGGCGCCGAGGTACCGAGGACACTCATCCGGTGCGCGGCGGCGAGCCGCCACAGCGCCCTGAGGTCGGGGTGGCCGGGGTTGCCGTCGAACAGCACGATGGTCGACCCGACCAGCAGCCCGCCGATGAGCAGGTTCCACATCATCCAGCCGGTCGTGGTGAACCAGAAGAACCGCTCGCCGGGCCCCAGATCGAACTGCAGCCGCAGCGCCTTCATGTGCTCGAGCACGATGCCGCCGTGTCCGTGCACGATGCCCTTGGGCAGGCCCGTGGTGCCCGAGGAGTACAGCACCCACAGCGGGTGGTCGAACGGCACCGGCTCGAACTCCAGCGGTCCGGGCTCGGCAGTGAACTCCGTCCACGGCAGGGTCTGGTCCAGGCCCTCCTCACCGAGGAAGGAGACCAGGACGGTCGCGCGCAGCGTCGGCAGCTGCTGCTGCAGCGTGGCCACGGTGGGCCGGATGTCGAACCGCTTGCCGCCGTAGAGGTAGCCGTCGACGGCGAGTAGTACCGAGGGCTCGATCTGGGCGAACCGGTCGTGCACGGCGCGGACACCGAAGTCCGGGGAGCACGACGACCACACCGCGCCGAGGCTGGCCGCGGCCAGGAACATCACCAGCGTCTCGGGCGAGTTCGGCGCCAGCGCCACCACCCGGTCGCCGCGCCCGACGCCGAGACGCACCAACCCGGCCCGCGCCCGGCCGACCAGCTCACGCAGCTCGGCATGGAGGACGTTGCGCTCGACCCCGTCTTCGCGGACGAACACGAGCGCGATGTCGGCGTCCTCGCGGCCCGGTCCCGGGGTGAGCGCGTGCTCAGCGTAGTTCAGCGTCGCCCCGGGGAACCACTCCGCTCCGGGCATCGACGGCGCCCCCAGCGTGGCGGTCGGCGCTTCGTGGAAGCGGACCCCGAGGAACTCCGCCGCCGCCGACCAGAAACCCTCGATGTCGCGGACCGACCAGGCGTGTAGCGCCGCATAGTCGGGTGCGTCGATGCTGCGGTGCTCGCGCACCCAGCGGGTGAACTCGGCGATGGCCGTCTGCTCGACCTGGTCGGGGTCGGGAGTCCAGAGAACGTCGGGGGTTCCGGTTGACATACCCGGCAGCATCCCCCGCCCGAACCTCGGCGCGCCAGGCCGGGGCGGAGATCTACCGCAGGTGCGAGTCGAACCAGTTGAGCATGCGCTGCCAGGCGTCGGCGGAGGCGTCCGGATCGGCGTCGAAGCGGTACCCGGAGTGCGGATACGTCACCAGGTCCGTCGCGACCTCCGACGACGCGGCCGCCACGCGCAGCCGCTCCATCTCGGGATCGCCTGCTCCGTCGGAGGGCCGGCCGTAGATCCCCAGCCACGGGCACGTCAAACCCGGCGCCGCCTCCACCAGCGAGGGCAGGCCCTCGGACAGCGGCGAGCTGATCCCGCCGCCCGCCACCGTGACGGCGGCACCCAAGGTGCGTTTCGCCGCGACGAGCAGGGCCACCGATCCGCCGAGGTCGAAACCGACCACACCCATCCGATCGGGGGTGATGTCGTGTTCGGCCAGCCAGCCGAACGCCGTATCGGTGTCGGCCATGACCTGCTCGCCGTCGAGGCGGTCGATCTGGTTCTGTACCTGCTCGTCGGTGTCGGCCGGGTCGAGCTCGTCGGCACCGTCGCGATGGTAGAGGTGTGGCGCGACGGCGATCCAGCCGTCGGCGGCGATGCCTGCCACCAGGTCACGCACACTGGCGGTGACCCCGCGAGCCTCATGCAGGACGACGATGCCGCCGCGTACCGAACCGACCGGTTCCGCCACGGTCAGCCGCAGGTCGCTGCCGTCGACCAGGGGTACGGTCTCCGTTCGGATCTCGGTCATACCCCCAAGCGTCGCACGCTCGACGACGCTGTACAGACCCGGTCTACGGTGAACGGCATGAGCCTGATCCGCGCCGACCTTGACAGCCTGCCGGCCTATGTGCCAGGTCGCGCCATCCCGGGCGCGATCAAGCTGGCCAGCAACGAGGTGCCCATGCCGCCGCCGCCCGCGGTGCTCGCCGCCATCGCCGAGGCGGCCGCGGGGGGCAACCGCTACCCCGATCTCGCGGTCAGCGCGCTCACGGCGCGACTGGCCGGCGCGCTCGACGTCGACGCGGACCGGATCGCGGTCGGTTGCGGCTCGGTCAGCCTGTGCCAGCAGCTCGTCCAGATCACCTGCCGGGAGCCGAGCGACGAGGTGCTGTTCGCCTGGCGCTCGTTCGAGGCCTACCCGATCGTGACGCAGATCGGCGCCGCCACCGCCCAGACAGTGCCGCTCACCGAGGACTTCCGGCACGACCTCGACGCGATGGCCGCCGCGGTCACCCCGAACACGCGGCTGATCATGGTGTGCAGCCCGAACAACCCGACCGGGACGGCGGTGGGCCGCGCCGAGTTCGAGCGCTTCCTCGCCGCCATGGGGCCCGATGTGCTGGTCGCACTGGACGAGGCCTACCACGAGTACGTCACCGATCCGGACGTCGTCGACGGACTCAGCATGGTCGACGCCCACCCGAACCTGGTCGTCCTGCGGACCTTCTCCAAGGCCTACCGGCTGGCCGGGCTGCGGGTGGGCTACGCCGTGGCCGCGGCGGACGTGGCGCAGGCGCTGCGCAAGGTGTGTTCGCCGTTCAGCATCAGTTCGGTCGCCCAGGCCGGCGCGATCGCCGCGCTCGAGGCGAAGGACGAGCTGCTGGCCTCGTGCGCGGAGATCGTCGGCGAGCGGACGCGGGTGCGCGACGCACTGATCGCCGCGGGCTACACCGTCCCGCCCACGCAGTCGAACTTCGTGTGGGTCGCGCTGGGCGCGAAGACCGCGGACTTCGCGGCGCACTGCCTGGAGCACAAGCTGATCGTGCGGCCGTTCGCGCCGGAGGGGGTGCGGATCACGGTCAGCACCCCCGAGGAGAACGACCTGCTGCTCGCGGCAGCCACCGCGTTCACCGGCTGATCGGTCCGGACGTGCGACGGCCCGGACCGGTGACCACCAGCCCGGGCCGCATCGTGCCGCGAGTCAGCTCTTGACGGCGCGCCTCGCGTAGAGGCTGGCCACCGCACCGATGGCGATGAGCGCCACGATGAGCTGGATGATGTGCTCCCACCAGTCGATTCCAGAGGTGTCGGCGATGCCGATCCCGCGGGCGATCCAGGTGCCGATGTACGCCGCCACGATCCCGACGATGATCGTCAGCCAGACCGGGATGTTCTGCTTGCCGGGCAGGATCATCCGGGCCAGAACGCCCAGGATCAATCCGATGACGATCGCACCGATAATGCTGCCGATCATTACTGTGCCTCCCGACTGTGATCGGATCGCGTCCGGTGACGCTCCGCGTTGGCACTGGTTAGCACAGGTTTCCCGGCACTGCAGCACGAAAAACGCGGTAGAGGCGGAAGAGTTACCTGGCCGTTTCCGAGCGGTCAACCCTCGAGAACGTATCCGGCTCCGCGGACGGTTCGAATACGTTCCGGGCCGATCTTCCGCCGGAGATAGGAGATGTAGACCTGCACGAGGTTGGCCGAGGCGGGTTCGGACCACACCTGGCTGGCCAGCCGCGCGTGCGAGACGACGGCACCGGGTTCGGCGAGCAGCGCCATCAGCAACGCAAACTCGGTGGGCGACAACGCGACCGGGCGCCCGTCGACCGTCACTTCACCGAACTCGGTGTCGACGGCGACCTCGCCCTGGCGCAGCACGATCGGGACCGTGTCGGCGCCGAGGCGCAACCGTAGCCGGATGCGCGCCGCCAGCTCGTCCATCGCGAAGGGGCGCAGCAGGTAGTCGTCGCGGTCGGCACGCAGCAGGCCGAGCAGGCCGCTCCGGCGCTCCCGCGGGGTCACCGCGATGACCGGGACGTTCGGCGCCTCGGCCTGGAGCGCGGCGAGCACCGCGTTCTGATCGGGGCCGGGGAGTTCAACGTCGAGCACGACGAGCGCCGGTTCGCCGCCGCGCACGGCATCGAGGACACCGATGCCGTCGCTGACCAGGCTGACCCGCACCCCTTCGGAGCGGAGGCCGCGCAGCACGGAGGCGGACGCGGCGGTCGGGGGCAGCGCCAGCAGGACGTGGTCGTACGGGGGCACGGACGAGCGCGCCGACACAGATGTGGGCACGGCCGTGGACGCACCCCCCGGGGGAGCAGCGGGGAGCATCGACGCAAGCTTCTCGCGAGAAGCCCTCAATAACAATCGGCTAACGGTACGACCGGCGGTGAGCACGCGACGAACGGTCGAACCTGAGAGTCGCACTACTCCGTTCGGTGGGCGATCTGTACCTAAACGGGCGGTTGATCGCTTTCCGGCGCCACGCGATGTCCTCTCGTCGAGAGCGCGCAACCTGGGCTCTCAGGTTTGTCGATCACGGCTGGTGACCTTCCTACTGTTCCCGGTCATGCGACGGAAACCTTCCGCTGCGGATGATCGGCTCGACCCCCGCGAGCTGATCGCACGGATCACCGCAGAGCACGGCTCCCCAGTGCCCTCCGGCCGTCACCACCGGCGAGGATCCACCGCCGACGTCGAGGTCGAGACCGCTCCCCCGGCACGACGCTCCGCCCTGCGCAAGCTCACCCCGCTCGCCGTCGGCGCGGCCGCCATGGTCCTCGCCACGACGATCATGACAGCCGTCCAGCCGGCCGGCCAGGCCAGCCCCGAGCTCAACGCCGCGCTGGCCTCCAACGGCGCCGTGAGCAGCGCCCCGGGCAGCAGCACCGCCGCGAGCACCGCACCGGAAACCTCCCCGCCCGCCAGCTCCGCCCTCGCGCCGGGAACCGCCGCGGCGACCGAGGCCCGGGAGCGTGCCACCAGCCGAGCGACCCCCCGCCCCACCGCCGCGACCACGAACGGCGGCGCCGCCGCGAGCGCCGGGGGCGGCGAGCGCGCGGCAACGGCCGGCGCGGGAACCCAGGCGGCCGTCGTCAAGGGCTGGAAGCTCGTCGGTGGCGACGAGTTCAACGGCGGCCTCTCCGGCAGATGGGTCAAGTACGACGGTGCCGGGCACGCCGGCAACGGCCGCCGCTCGGCCGGTGCGATCAGCGTCGAGAACGGGTCCCTGGTCATCCGGGGCGACTCGAACGGCACGACCGGCGGCATGGCCTGGGCTGAGGGCCAGCGGTACGGCAAATGGGAGATGCGCGCGAAGTTCCCCGCGGGCGACCGACAGTACCACCCCGTGCTGATCCTGTGGCCCACCGACATGGGCTGGCCGGAGGGCGGCGAGGTCGACTTCGCCGAGACGACCAGCGCGTCGAACGACGTGTCGTTCTTCCTGCACTACGGCTCGAGCAACCAGCAGAAGTACGCGAAGAAGGCCCTCGACATCACGCAGTGGCACAACTACGCCGTCGAATGGACCCCGCAGGGGATCACCGGCTATATCGACGGTGTGCCGTGGTTCTCCAGCAGCGATCCGAGCACGCTGCCGCCCGGCAAGATGCACCCCACCATCCAGCTCGACTACTTCCCGAACGGTGGCTCCCCGAAGCCGTCCGAGATGTACGTCGACTGGATGCGCATCTACGCATAACCGCCCGTCCCACCCCCTGTGAGTGCGTAACAGTGTTAGAACACTGTTACGCACTCACAGGGCCGTCAGGCCAGGAGGGGCGCGAGACGTTCGGCGTGGTCGCGCATCAGGCCGATCAGTTCCTCGTTCGACTCGGCCACCCGGTGCGCGGGTCCGCACAGCGCGAGCCCGGCCACCAGCATCCCGGTGCCGGGTCCGCGCACCGGTACGGCGAGACACCCCCGATCCGCGCGCAGCTCCCCGCACTGCCGGGCCAGCCCCGCCTCGGCGATGCCGTCGAGCTGCGCGGACAGTTCCGCCCCGCTGGTCACGGTGAACTCGGTGAACCGGCGCAGATCCCGCACCAGGGCCCGCCAGTCGGGCTGTTCGGCGAGCAGTAGCTTGCCCAGCGCGGTGACCTGCGGGTATCGCGCGAGGACGTGGCCGTCGCTGGGCGGATGGTCCGGGTCCGGATCGATGAGGGTCACCTGCCCGGCCGAGAACGAGGCCAGGTGCACCCCCCAGCGGACCATGCCGCGCAGATGGTCGACGACCGTGCGCGCCGCCGTCGACAGGGCCGGGGCGACTGCTGGCGACAGCCGGGCGGCGCGGCGGCCGAGCGCGAATCCGCGCAGGTCGGGCAGCCGCACCAGATACTCCTCGGCGACCAGCAGGTTGAGCAGCCGGTATGTCGTCGCCTGCGGGAGCTTGAGCGCCGCGGAGATCTCCTTGGCTGTCACCCCGGACCCCGATGCGACGACCTCCTCCAGCACGGCGAGCGCGCTGCGCACCGCGCGGGGCTGGCGCCCGGACAGCGGCGCCGGGTCGAGCGACGTCACCGGATGCCCACCTGCCGCTCGTCGAACACGTCGGCCGCGACGGTCTCGTCGTACGCACCGATCCCGGCCAGCCGATCCGGGCGCCGCAGCCGCAGCCAGACCAGCCAGACCGCGCCGACGACGACCAGCAGACCGGCCACGATCGGCAGCGGCCGTCCCAGCGATGACACCACGAACGCGATCAGCACCACAAGCAGGATCGGCACGATCACCGCGGTCACCACGACCGGCGGCGTGGTCAGCTCACCGATGCGGCGCAAGAACAGCGGCGCGGCCAGGCAGACCAGTAGATAGGCCACCAGGTAGCCGACGGTCGCCACGGTGAGCAGCTCGCTGAGCACCCGGCCGGCGGGCATTCCCAGCGCCAGCAGCAGCGCGGGCACACCGGCCGCGATCGGCAGCGCGACGGCGATCGCGACGTGCGGGGTCCGGTAGCGGCGGTGCGTCGCACCGAAGGCGGCGGGCGCGATGCCGTCGCGGGCCATCGAGAACAACACCCGGACCAGCGCGCTGCCGGTGGCCAGGGCGCAGGCGAAGAACGACATCGCGATGCCGAGGTCGAGCAGCACCGACAACCACAGTCGGCCATGCGCGGCTGCCAGCTGCGGCACCGGCTCGGTCTGCCCCGCCAGCCCGCCCGGGACATCGGCGAAGCCCACGACCTGCGTGTAGGCGGCGAACAGGTAGAGCAATCCGGATATCCCCGCGGTCCACTGCACCGCCCGCGGGATCGTCTGGAACGGCCTGCGCGCCTCGACCCCGAGCGCGGTCGCCGCCTCGAACCCGATGAACGCGGCCAGCGCGGGGAGCACGCCCGCGGCGATGCCACCGAGCCCGGGGCCGGGGACCGCGTCGGCCGGCGGGACGCCGGACGATCCCTCGGAGCCGAGCAGCACGGCGAAGATCAGCACCATCAACGAGATCGAGATGGCCTCGACCAGCAGCACCACGCGCGCCGAGAGCCGCACCCCGACCAGCGCGAGGGTCACGGCCAGGATCGCGAGCGCACAGACAGCGGTCACCAGCACCGGCCGCGAACCCGGCGCTCCGAGTCCGGCACGGACGATCAGGGTGTCGAGGTATATCGCCGCACCGGCCAGCGCGGCCATCGCCAGCGCGCCGTACCCGACCAGCAGCGCCACGCCGCAGCCGAACGCCCAGCCCGGACCCAGGCCTTTCGCGGTGAGGCTGTAGAGCGAGCCGGCCGCGGCCATCCGCCGGGTGAACCGGCCGATGCAGGTCCCGATGAGCAGCGCCAGGACCGTGGCCACCAGGAACGACCATGTTGTCGCCGGACCCGCGGTCGCGGCGACGATCACGGGAGTGGCGGACATGGCGGCGGCGGGCGCTGCACCAGAGACCGACTGGGCGAACACGTCGAGCGGGCCGAGGTGGCGTCGGGCCAGCCCGTGAACGGGGGACCGCAGGCGCAGCTCGGCCAGTATCCGCCCGGAATCCTGCTGCATCATTGCTCCTCGCGCCCGCGTCGGCCGGACACGTTAACCCCGTTACGCTGCGCAGCGGCAGCTGCACGCGTCGAATGAGAAAAATCACACGGGTCTTCCCGGGTAGTGAGAGTGATCACACCACGCTTTCGCGTGACGGATGATCGGCCTTTGACCTCGCCCGGACGGGCGGCGACCGTCTGCGACCAGTCCCGTCGTCGCATACGGAGGAACCCGCCATGACCATTGCCGAAACCCCGGCGGCCACCGACCTCGGCGTCGCCCACCCGCTCGAGCTCACGACCGAGGCCGAGGTGGTGCGGGCCAGGGAGGTGCTCGCCGAGGCGGGCCTGCTGGGCCAGAATGTGCGATTCGCGTTCTTCGCGAACGAGGAGCCGGCCAAGGCCGAGGTGCTCGCCCATCGCGACGGGGCTCCGGCGGACCGCCGATTCCGGGCGGTGCTGCTGGATCTGGCAACCGGTCTGTCGACCGACAACGTCGTGTCGGTGACCCGCGGTGAGGTGCTGAGCAGCCGCGAGATCGACCCGCCGCGCGAGGGTCAGCCCCCGATCATCGACGCCGAGTTCGAGATGATCGAGGACGTCCTCAACGCCGACGCCGACTGGGTGGCCGCGCTGCGCCGCCGCGAGATCGACCCGGCCTCGGTGCGGGCGGTGCCGCTCTCGGCCGGCGTCTACGACTACCCGGAGGAGATCGGGCGGCGCATCGTGCGCGCCTTCGGCTTCCGGCAGGACCACGAACGCGACCACCCCTGGGCGCACCCGATAGACGGGCTGGTCGCCTACGTCGACCTGACCAGCCGTCAGGTCACCCGCGTGATCGACCATCAGGAGCTGCCGGTACCGCAGACCCCCGGCAACTTCGACGATCCACAGCAGGTCGGCCCGCAGCGCACCACCCTGAAGCCGATCGAGATCACCCAGCCCGAGGGGCCCAGCTTCACCGTCGAGGGCAACCGGGTGCGCTGGGAGAAATGGGACCTGCGGATCGGGTTCAACGAGCGCGAAGGCCTGACCCTGCACCAGATCAGCTTCGACGGCCGCCCGATCATCTACCGCGCGTCGGTGGCCGAGATGGTGGTGCCCTACGCCGACCCGTCACCGGTGCGGTTCTGGCAGAACTACTTCGACTGCGGCGAGTACATGTTCGCCCGCTATGCCGACTCGTTGCAGCTGGGTTGTGACTGCCTCGGCGAGATCCACTACCTGGACACGGTGATCGCCGACGACCTCGGCAACCCGCAGACGATCAGCAACGCGATCTGCATGCACGAGGAGGACTACGGCGTCCTCTGGAAGCACTCCGACATGTTCACCGGCAGCCGCGAGGTCCGCCGCCAGCGTCGGATGGTGTTCTCCTTCTTCACCCCGATCGGCAACTACGACTACGGCTTCTACTGGTACCTCTACCTCGACGGCACGATCCAACTCGAGGTCAAGGCCACCGGGATCGTGTTCACCTCGGCCTACCCGGAGGGCGGTTCACCGTATGCCACCGAGGTCGCGCCGGGGCTGGGTGCCCCGTACCACCAGCACATGTTCTCCGCGCGCCTGGACATGACCGTCGACGGCGTGCGCAACGCCGTCGAGGAGGTCGAGGCGCTGCCGATGCCGATGGGCCCGGACAACCCGCGCGGCAATGCGTTCCGCCAGTCCCGGACCCGGCTGCGCCGGGAGTCCGACGCGCAGCGCACCGCCGACCAGTCCCGCGTGCGGACCTGGCACATCATCAACCCGGAGGTGACCAACCAGTTCGGCAAGCCCGTCGGCTACGCGCTGCTTCCCGAGGGCAAGGCCGCGCTGCTGGCCGACGACGCGTCGTCCATCCACGCCAGGGCCACCTTCGCCACCAAACACCTGTGGGTGACCCGGTACGACCCGGCGCAGCGCTACCCCGCAGGAGACTTCGTCAACCAGAACCCGGGAGGCGCCGGGTTGCCCGTCTGGGTGCAGGCCGACCGGAGCGTCGACGGCGAGGACATCGTCGTCTGGCACAGCTTCGGCACCACGCACTTCCCGCGGCCGGAGGACTGGCCGGTGATGCCGGTCGACTACACCGGTTTCACGCTCAAGCCGGTCGGGTTCTTCGACCGCAACCCCGCCCTCGACGTGCCGCCCAGCCGGGGTGGGCATTGCTCCATGAACGGGGACTCCGATGGCGACTGACGCCAGCTCCGCCCCGATCGGCGCCCCATCCGGCGCCCCGGAGCCGACGCGGGCATTCCATAAGGCACTGGGTCTGCGCGACGTCATCGCGCAGAGCCTCTCGGTGATCGCGCCGGCGATGTCGGGAGCGTTCCTGACCTACCTGGCCTCCACCAAGGCAGGTGGTGCGACACCGCTGGCCTACCTGCTGGGCACGCTGGCGATGCTGTGCGTCGGGTCGGTCGTCGCCCAGTTCGCCCGCTCGCTGTCCTCGGCCGGGTCGATGTACACCTACATCACCCGGGGCGCGAACCGCGGCCTGGGTTTTCTGGGTGGCTGGTGCTACGCCGCCGCGTTCCTGATCCTGGGCGGCGCCGTGCTGTGCGGCTTCGGCTTCTTCACCGCCAGCCTGGTCGAACTGCTCGCCGGGACGAGCCCGCAGTGGTACTGGTTCTCGCTGGCCGGGCTCGTCGTGATCGCGCTGATGAGCATGTTCAACATCCAGGTCTCGACCCGGACCCAGCTCGCGATCCTGCTCGTCACGATGGCGGCGCTGCTGATCACCGCTGTCGTGGTGATCTCGATCGGGTCGCCGTCGGTCAGCGTGTTGGACAGGTCCACACCGGTCGCCGACGCCGGGGCGAGCCTCGACCTCGGCGCGTTCTGGCCGTCGGCCGCCGGGGTGCCATGGACCGGCATCCTGTTCGGGCTGAGCTTCGCGATGCTGTCGTTCACCGGCGCCGAGGCGAGCGCGGTGCTGTCGGAGGAGACCCGCAACCCCCGGCAGGTGATCCCCAAGGCCGTGGTCGGCTCGATCGTGGTGGCCGGCCTGTTCTACCTGGTGGTCACCTACGCCACCTCGATCGGCTTCGGGGTGCGGCAGGCTGCGACCGACTGGCCCGCCTCGGTGGCCGGGCTGGCGGCCGTCGCCCCGAACACGGTGTTCGCCGCCGTCGTGCTGGGGTGTGCCGCGCTGGCCAGCCTGTTCTGCGCGCTGGGCGTGCACATCGCGGTGTCGCGGGTGCTGTTCGCGATGGGGCGGGAGCGGGTGCTGCCGCATTGGCTGGGCACCTTGCACCCGCGGTGGAAGACCCCGTGGCGGGCGATCGGGCTGGACCTCGCGGTCTGGGTGGTGCTGGCCGGCGGGTCGGTGCTGCTGACCAGCCGGGAGACCCAGGTCGCGCTGGCCGGCGGCGTCGACGGACCGATCACCGGCGGGGTGTTCGTGTTCACCTTCCTGGCCGGCATCGGCACCCCGCTGGTGATGGCGGTGTACCTGATGTTGGGTATCGCCGGGGTCACCCACGGCACCCGTACAGGCAAGCTCGGCTTCCAGACCGCGGGGGCGCTGGCCGCGCTCGTCGGGGCGCTGGCCGTGTTCGGCAGCCTGTACTACTCGTTCGTCGAACCCGCCCCGGGAGCCGGCATCCCGGCGCTGGTGGCGATCGTCCCGTGGGTCTGCCTCGGGATCGCCGCGGTCGGTGCCATGGTCGCCACCTGGATCCGGCGCTTCCGCACCACCGACTGGGCGGACATGGGGACGATATTCGACGAGGTCTAACCCCCTGTGAGTGCGTAACAGTGTTCTAACACTGTTACGCACTCACAGGCCGGCTGGCCAGGGGTTGGTCAGAAGCTGGCCTTCGGCACACCCTGACCGGGATCGATCTGGTGCGGACCGCCCGGTCCGGGGCGGACATCGAAGTCGAAGATCGCGGTCGGGATGTAGACCGTCGAGCACGAGTTGGGGATGTCGACCACCCCGGAGAGCCTGCCCTCGATCGGTGCCGCCCCCAGGATCATGTACCCCTGCTCCGGCGTGTAGCCGAACTTGGTCAGGTAGTTGATCGCGTGCAGACAGGCCCGCTGGTAGGACAGATGCGAGTCGAGGTAGCGCTGCTCGCCGTCGAGCGTCACCGACGTGCCGGAGAACGCCAGCCACTGGCTGTACTGCGGGTCGGTGTTGCCCGGCATGAAGATCGCGTTCTCGGCGACACCATAGGTCTGCATCCCGCCCTTGATCAGGTCGACGTGCAGGTCGATGAACCCTCCCATCTCGATCGCGCCGCAGAAGGTGATCTCGCCGTCACCTTGGGAGAAGTGCAGGTCCCCCACCGACAGCTTCGCCCCGTCGACGTAGACCGGGTAGAAGATCCGGGACCCCTTCGTCAGATTCTTGATGTCCTGGTTCCCGCCGTTCTCCCGCGGCGGCGCCGTCCGGGCGGCCTCGGCGGCGACCCGGTCGAACTCGGCCCCGGCCAGGCTGCCCAGGATTGCCGAGTCGGGGTTGGGTGGCAGCGCCAGCGGCGGCACCCGGTCGGGGTCGGTGTCGATGAGCGCCTGCTCGCGGGCGTTCCACGTGCGGAGCAGTTCGGCCGAGGGCGCGGTGCCCATCAGACCCGGGTGGACGATGCCGGTGAAGGAAACCCCGGGCACGTGCCGGGACGTGGCGACCTGACCGCGGAAGTCCCAGACCACCTTGTAGGCGTCCGGGAACTGGTCGGTGAGAAAGCTTCCGCCGTTGCGCTTCGCGAAGATGCCGGTGTACCCCCAGCCCTGGCCTGCCAGCGGCCCGGAGTCCTCCTGCGGGATCGGCCCCACGTCGACGATGTCCACGATCAGCAGGTCGCCCGGCTGGGCTCCCTCCACCGCGATCGGCCCGGACAGCGTGTGCACGCTCGGCAGCGGCGCGTTCAGGATGTCCTCGGCGGAGTCATCGTTCTGGATAGCCCCGTCGAACCATTCCCGGCAGTGCACCCGGAATACGTCGCCCGGCTTGACCTGGACCTGAGCCGGGATATCCGGGTGCCACCGGTTGTGGCCGACGATCTGCTGGTCGGTGAACTTCTTGTTCGAATCGAGCGGGAACACGACTTCGGGCATTTGCTGTCCTTCGACTCGACGTTCGCGGCCGCCGGGATGCGGTCGCGTCTTCGGGACGCCCGGGCCACCGCGGCCCGGGCGCCGTCACGGACGCGTCGCGTCCGCGAGATTGCGGATCCGTGGCGGGGTCAGCTGTGGCTCTCGGCCACGGTGTGACGGCTTTCGGGCGAGACGGTGAGCTGGCTGGGACGCATCCGCATCCACAGCGCGCCGAACACGACGACACCGAAGATGGCCAGTGCGATCGCGGTCGTCGCGTCGGCCCGCCCCCACTGTCCGGTGAGCAGCAAGAACGCCGGGATCGCCCCGGTGACCCAGCCCTGGATCGCGGTGACCGCACCCGTATAGCGGGTGATCGGCTCCATCTTGCGACCCAGCAGCAGGAAGAACAGGAACCAGAGGAAGGCCCAGTACAGCCAGATCACCCCGAAGGCGTTGTCACCCACCTGGAAGAAGTTCAGCCCGGAGTACGCCAGCGCGCAGACGGCGACGAAGGCGGAGAAGTAGCCGACGCCGGTGCTGTCCAGGTCGGCGAGCAGGTTGAACGCGACGTAGAGGTAGGTGAACCCGAACAGGTACAGCCCGGAGGCGTTGAGGACGATGGCCGGGTCGCCCTGGGCAGTGAAGATCAGATAGGTAGGGGTGACGACCTGGAGCAGCCCGACGAACAGGTTGAGCGGGGCGGCCGCACGGGCGTCGACCCAACCCAGCAGCATTACTCCGTTGAGGAACAGCACGGCTCCGACATAGAGCAGCCCCACGCTGGCCATGGACGTCCACCTCTCTGGTCACGAGTACGGCATCCGGCCGGGACTCGGCCGGTCAGGACGGCCTCGCGTCCTATTTCCGCGACGGCTGAAGACCGGCGAAAGGACGTTTTCGATGCCGGGGCGCTGCTATTTCTGGATCGCTGAATAGATCGGTGGCATGGTATTTTCCGACCCCGTTGACGGCACATCGGTACTGATACGTCGCCATAACCGGCCAGCCCCCTTTGGCAACCGTCGGCACTGCAACCGAATGCGGATCCACACCGAGTGTGGTCAGGTGACGCAGGCCACGTCAATAGCCCGTTTGATGTAGCGAGCATGATCGTTTCTGCAGCTCAGCGGGCTCGGAAACGGCTGGCCACAAGGACGTAAAATCACAGATCAGCGCCCGTCCTGACTGGAATTCACAGCTGTAATCCGACTGCATGAAAACGATTGTCAACAGGTTTGGCAGATCCATTCTGGACGATGCGGCACCGGCGCCGGCCCGGAGCCGGGATCAGCCCGCGAGTATCAACTGAGGCCGCGGCGGGCCAGCAGCGGGGCGATCTCGGGATCGCGGCCGCGGAAGGCGCGGTAGGCCTCCATCCCGTCGACGCTGCCGCCCTTGGCCAGCAGCGCGCGCCGGAACGCGTCGCCCAGCTCACGGCGCAACCCACCGTTCTCCCTGAACCACTCGACCGTGTCGGCGTCGAGGACCTCCGACCAGATATAGGAGTAGTAGGCCGCGCTGTAGGCACCGGCGAAGATGTGGTTGAAGTAGGTGCTTCGGTAGCGTGGCGGCACCACGGACAGCGCCACCCCGGCTTTGGCCAAGGCTTCGGCCTCGAAGCGCTGCACGACATCGTCTCCGTCGAACTCGTCGTCGGCACCGAGGCTGTGCCAGGCCAGATCGAGCAGCGCGGCGGCGAGGTATTCCAGGGTCGCGAAGCCCTGGCCGTACCGGCGCGCGCCCAGCAGCCGCTCGACCAGCTCCGGCGGCATCGGCTCACCGGTCTGGTGGTGCCGGGCGTAGTTGGCCAGTACCTCCGGCCACACCGACCACATCTCGTTGACCTGTGACGGGTACTCGACGAAGTCGCGCGGCACGTTCGTGCCGGAGAATCGGGGATGGCGCACATCGGACAGCAGCCCGTGCAGGGCGTGCCCGAACTCGTGGAACAACGTCCTGACCTCGTCGAACGTCAGCAGCGTCGGCTCGCCCGCGGGCGGTTTCGCGATGTTGAGCGTGTTCATCACGACCGGCCGTGTGCCCAGCAGATGCGCCTGCGCCACGAGCGCGTTCATCCAGGCGCCGCCGCGTTTGGTCTCGCGGGCATACAGGTCGGCGCCGAACAGCCCGAGCGGGCCCTCGGCGTCGAAGACCTCCCAGACCCGCACGTCCTCGTGGTACATGGGCAGGTCGCGGCGCTCGACGAAACGCAGCCCATACAACCACCCGGCGGCATGGAAGACGCCGTCGTGCAGCACCCGATCGAGCTCGAGGTAGGGACGCAACGTGGTCACGTCGAGGTCGTAGCGCTCGCGGCGGACCTGTTCGGCGTAGTACCCCCAGTCCCACGGGGCGAACTCGTGTCCGCTCCCGGTGGCGTCGACCGCGGCCTGCAGCTCGACCGCCTCGGTCTCCGCGTTCGCCACCGCCGCCGGGACCAGCCCGGCCAGCAGCGCCGTCACGTTCTCGACGGATCCCGCCGTGCTGTCCGCGATCACATACTCGGCGTGGTTGGCGAACCCCAGCAGCCGGGCGCGTTCGGCGCGCAGCGCCACCAGCCGCAGCACGAGCTCGCGCGTGTCATTGTCGTTGCCCCGCGCGCCCCGCGAGGCCGAGGCGTCGAACAGCCGGGCACGCAGTTCCCGGTCGGTGAGCGACGCCAGCGCGGGCTGCCCGGTCGGCAGGACCAGGGTGAGCAGGTAACCGTCGCGCCCGCGAGCCGTCGCGGCCGACGCCAACCCAGCGATCGCATCGGGCGGCAGACCGTCGAGCCGCGCGGGATCGTCGACCGCCACGGCCGAATCGTTCATCTCGGCCAGCAATCGGGTACCGAACACCGTGGACAGCGTCGACAGCTCGGCGTTGAGCGCGCGCAGGCGCTGCTGGTCCGCCTCGCCGAGCTCGGCCCCGGCGCGGACCGCGTCGAGGTGGTAGCGCTCCAGCAACCGCAGCGACTCGGGGTCGAGGTCGAGCGCGTCACGCCGGTCGTGCAGGTCGCGGATGCGCGCGACGAGCCGTGGGTCGAGCTCGATGGCGTCGCGGTGCGCGGCCAGCCGCGGTGCGATCTCGGCTTGGAGTTGTTCGATGGCCGAGTTCGTGTGGGCGCTGGCCCGGCCGAAGAACACGGCGGAGACCCTGGTCAGCACCTGTCCGGAGCGCTCCAGGGCCACGATCGTGTTCTCGAACGTCGGCGGCTGCGGGTTCGCGGCGATGTCCTCGACCTCGGCGCGCTGCTGCGCCATCCCGTGCTCGAACGCGGGCAGATAGTGCTCGTCGATGATCCGGCGGTAGTCGGGTAGCTGGTAGGGCAGGGGACTCGGCGCCAGGAACGGGTTGTCCGCCACGGTCATCAGAGTTGCGCCGGGAGACCGCTCGCTTCGGCGGGCGGAGGAACGGCGCTGCCTCCCTTCGCGAAACTGTCGGTGGGGCGTGAAACGGTGACACGGTGAGATTCCGCCTGTACCCGACCTCCGAGCAGGAGGCCGGCCTGCTCGCGCACTGCATGCACGCCCGGTACGTGCTCGACGGAACTGGCGGGGCGGCACCCAGGGCCGCCCGACCTGGCGGCGCAAGGGCCGGCACGAGGGCTTCCGCATCGTCGGGCCGCAGGCCCGCCGGGTCGCGCAGCTGGGCCGCCGCTGGTCGCGGGTGTGGGTGCCTAAGGTGGGCTGGGTGCGGCTGCGCCGCACCCGCGCGGCCATCGCCCGGCTGCGCGCCCGGGAGGCCGACCGGCGCCGCGACTGGATCGAGCAGACCTCCACCGCGCTGGCCCGCCGCTACGACCTGATCCGGGTGGAGGACCTGCGGATCACCGTCATGACCCACTCCGCGCGGGGCACCGCCGAGACCCCGGGCCGCAGCGTGCGGGCCAAGGCCGGGCTCAACCGGTCCATCCTGGCCGCCGGATGGGGCGGCCTGGTCCGGCGGCTGGCCGACAAGGCCCCCGACCGGGTCGAGAAGATCAACCTCGCGTTCACCAGCCAGCGCTGCTCGGTCTGCGGGCATGTCGCGGCGGAGAGTCGCCAGCGCCAAGCTCTCTTCGCCTGCGGACACGCGAGCCACGCCGACCGGAACGCGGCGCGGAACATCGCGGCCGGACGGGCCGTGACCGCGCGGGGAGGCACCCGGTTGCGGGCGCCGGCGAATCGCGAACCTCAATCCGTGACCTCCCCGGTCGCGTAGTGGAATCCCCGGCCTTCGGGCGGGGGAGGACGTCAAGCTCCCCAACCTAGTGCGGCGGCGCGCTCGCCCAGCGCGATCGCGGTGGCCGCGGGGCCGCGGCGGGGCACCACCGACAGCACGGAGGTGTCGACCACGCGCAGCGCGTCGATCCCGTGCACCCGCAGCCGCCCGTCGACGACCGCCTCGGGATCACCGGCCGGTCCCATGGCCGCGCTGCCGCACAGATGCGCCGAGGTCGTGAGCCGCTCGCGCAGCCAGCCGTCGAGCCGGTGATCGACGCCGAGCACCCAGCCGTCGAGCCCGTCGCGCTCGCCGAGCCCGGCGCGCAGCAGCCCGGCCGCGATGCGCACGGCATGCCGCAGCCGGCGACGGTCGGCCTCATCGCGCAGGTAGCGCTGCCGGATCCGCAGCCGGGCGGCCGGATCGGGCGAAGTCACGGTGAGCACGCCGCGGCTGCGCGGCGCCTGCAGCGCGCACATCAGGTGCAGCGGCCCGCCGTCGACGAAGGGTCGGGTGAACAGCAGGATCTCCAGGTCGCCGGCGGGGTCGGCCCCCGAGTCCAGATGCAGCGCCGCCTGCGCCGTGACGGCGTGCGGATGCGGCGCAGCGGCCGCCCGCGGGCGGAAACCGACGAAGACGGCGGGATGGTCCGACCAGTTGCGGCCGACCCCCGGCCGGTCGTGGCGGACCTCGATCCCGGCGGCGCGCAGGTCGTCGGCGGGGCCGATACCGGACAGCAGCAGCAGGTGCGGGGTGTTCACCGCCCCGGCCGCGAGCACGACCTCCCCGGCCTCGACGACCCTGCGCTGCGTCTCGACGCCGACGGCGCGGTCGTCGTCGAGCAGCACCCGGACGACCGGGGTGTCGCCGCGCACGCATAGGTTCGGCCGATCGAGCACCGGCAGCAGGTATCCGATCGCGGCGCTGACCCGCAGGCCATCAACGGCGTTGGACGGCACCGGCCCGGCCCCCGGCGACCCGCCGGCGTTCTTGTCCGGTTCGGCCGGGAAACCGAGCCGCGCGGCGGCCTCGAGGAACGGGTCGGTCGTCGGGCTGCGCAGAGCGTCCGCGGGGCGGCGCACCGGGATCGGACCGCGGTCGCCGTGACCGGGCCCGGTGCGGTCCAGATCGCGCTCGGACCGGACGTAGGCGGGCAGCAGATCGGCGAACGTCCAGCCGGGAATCCCCCAGCCGTCGGCGTCGGTGGGGGTCGCACGGATGAAGTACCCGCCGTTGATCGCGCCCGACCCACCCAGGATCCGGCCGCGGGCCACCACATCGGCCCGACCCGGGACCAGCTCGACCGGATACGCCCAGTTCAGCGCGTGTGCTGCGGCCGTCGCGGCGAGCGAGGTGACATCGCGGGCCGCCGATGGAAAGTCCGCAACGCGGCGCGGCGCCGGTCCGGCCTCCAGCAGCAGCACCCGGCGTCCGGGATCCTCCGACAGCCGCGCCGCCAGCACGCAACCCGCGGAACCACCACCCACGATGACCACGTCGAAGCGCTGCCCGGGCACAGGGGGAGGATGCCTCATATGGCTGACCTCGCACTGGATCTCGCGGAGTTCATCACAGCGAGCCCGACCCCGTATCACGCGGTCGCGGAGACCGTACGCCGGTTGACCGCTGCCGGGTTCGCCGAACAGCCCGAGACGGGCGAATGGAACACCGGTGTGGGCGGGCGCTACCAGGTTCGCGACGGCACCGTGCTCGCCTGGTGGCAGCGCGGCGGGCCGGCGCCGCTGCGGATCTTCGCCGCCCACACCGACTCGCCGACGCTCAAGGTCAAGCCGCTGCCGGATACCGGGGCAGGCGGCTGGCGGCAGATCGCCGTGGAGGTCTACGGCGGGGCGCTGTGGAACTCCTGGCTCGACCGCGACCTCGGTCTGGCCGGGCGGCTCGTCCGCTACGACGGATCGACGCTGCTGGTGAACGTCGCCCGGCCGCTGCTGCGGGTGCCGCAGCTGGCGATCCACCTCGACCGATCCGTGAACAACGAGGGGCTGCGGCTGGACGCGCAGCAGCACCTGCTGCCGATCTGGGGTCTCGGCGCCGCCGCGGACGGCGACCTGCTCGGCTTCCTGGCCGGCGAGGTGGACGTCGACCCCGACGAGATCGCCGCGCACGACCTCGTCGTCCACGACCTCACCCCGCCCGCGCGGCTCGGCGGGGAGAAGGAGCTGCTGGCCGCGCCGCGGCTGGACAACCTCGCGTCCGCGCACGCCGGGATCACCGCGCTGCTCGACGCGGCCGCGCGCGAGCCCTCGGTGGTGCCGGTGTTCGTCGGGTTCGACCACGAGGAGATCGGCAGTGGCACCGCGACCGGGGCGGCGGGCCCGCTGCTGGAGACGGTGCTCACCCGGCTGGCCGGGGGCTTCGACGCCCGGGCTCGGCTGTTCGCGACGTCGCGCTGCCTGTCCGTCGACGTCACGCACGCCGCGCATCCCAACTACCTCGGCCACCACGATCCGACGCACCGCTCGCTGCCCAACCGGGGTCCGGCGATGAAGGTCAACGCCAACCAGCGCTACGCCACCGACGCTCCGGGCGCCGCAGCGTGGCAGCGGGCGTGCCGCGCCGCCGGAGTGCCGACCCAGTACTTCGTCGGCAAGAACACCGTGCCGTGCGGGACGACCGTCGGCCCGATCGTCGCGACCCGGCTGGGCATCCGGACCGTCGACGTCGGTATTCCGGTGCTGTCGATGCATTCGGCCCGCGAGCTGTGTGGGGTGGCCGATCCGGCGCACCTCGCCGCCGCGGCGGCGGAGTTCCTGACCGATCCGTCCTGAGCCCTCGCCGGTTCCCGCTCCGGGACGCACCCGGCTCACGGCCGGGCAGGGAGCCGCGGCCCGGCCTGGACCGATGAGTCGCGACCCCCGCGCCGGTCCTTCCTGGCATGACAGCACCCGTAGACCTCGAACCCGCCGCCGCCCGCCTCGCCCGGCTGCTCGACGGCATCCCGGACGACCGGCTCACCGCGCCCACGCCCTGCGCCCGGACCACCGTCGGCGACCTGCTCAACCACCTGCTGGGGCTTGCCGAGGCGTTCCGCGGCGCCGCGGAGAAGGCCCCCGACCCCGGGCCGCCGCCTCCCGTCCCGGGCCCCTCGCCCCCGGGATGAGGTGCAGATCCAGGAGTTGGTAAAGGCCCCGACCGGCCCGTTGCTGCTCGCCATCGGCTGGCAACGGCCTTGACCTCATACGAAAGAACACTGTGCTGTCGGAGTCCTCCGCCGGCGTGGTGCGCGCGACGCTGCCCGCGGTGCGCGCCCACGCCGTGAAGATCACTTCTGAGTTCTACCCGTCCATGTTCGCCGCCCACCCCGAACTGCTGGATCTGTTCAACCAGGGGAACAAGCCAACGGCAAGCAGCGCCAGGCACTGGCCGGTGCGGTGGTGATGTTCACCGAGCACCTCTTGGGGGACCGTAAGGCGCCGTTCGCCCCGATCGCCAAGCACATCGCGCACAAGCACGTGTCGCTCGGGATCACCGCCGAGCAGTACACGATCGTCGGCCGGCACCTGCTCGGCGCGGTCCGCGAGGTGCTGGGGCAGGCGGTCACCGACGAGGCGCACGCGGCGTGGGACGAGG
Source organism: Pseudonocardia asaccharolytica DSM 44247 = NBRC 16224 (assembly GCF_000423625.1). Taxonomy (GTDB): domain Bacteria; phylum Actinomycetota; class Actinomycetes; order Mycobacteriales; family Pseudonocardiaceae; genus Pseudonocardia; species Pseudonocardia asaccharolytica. The sequence continues at coordinate 190,934 of NZ_AUII01000002.1, read as the reverse complement.
TGTACTGGCTGCTCGCCTGCCAGTTGATCGCCGCGGAGGCCCGGCTGTACCAGCAGGGTGACATTGACCCGGCCCAGCCGTGGCGGCCATGGCGAGTCGCCAAGCGCATCGACGACGCCGACGACGCGGCAACGTTCACCCTCGTGCCCGACGATGACGGCCCGGTGCCGGACTTTCGCCCGGGGCAGTACGTCTCGGTCATGGTGACCCTGCCCGACGGTCGCCGACAGCCGCGCCAGTACTCGCTGTCCCAGGGGCCCGGTCGTGGATCGCTGCGGATCACCGTCCGGCGGGTGCGCGGCGAGAACGGCGCTCCCGACGGGGAGGTCTCCGACCGTCTGCATGAGCACGTGCACACCGACGACGTGCTGCTCCTCGGTCCGCCAGCCGGCGACCTCACCCTGGATTCGGGTGATGTCCCGGTGGTCCTGGTGAGCGGGGGATGCCAACCGATCGCATCCACACCGAGGTCTTCGGGCCCGGAATGCTCGACACCGCGCCGGTGCCCGCGCAGCAGGACGGGTCGACTCGTCACTGTGCGGCGCCGGGTTCGGCGGCGCATCCAGCAGCGGCAGCACCGTCTTCCACCCGGGTGTGGTCGGCGGTGGTGCCGTGGACCAGGATCAACGCCGGGCCCTGCCCGCTGCGCCAGTAGGCGATCGGGGTGCCGTCCCGCGAGATCACCTTCGCCAGGATCGGCTCGTGGCGGTCTTCGTGGTCATCGCGTCCTCCTTGCCTGAGGTCGAACGCCTTATTCGCGCGGCGGCTCGCGTCCCATCGCGAACAGCGCCACCAGTGACCGCTGGGAGGGAGCGCGGGACTCGCAGTCCCTCCGGCTCTCGACGCGCACGGCGTCGTGGCCAAGCGATCTCGGCTCGTCGGCTCTGGTCTACGAAGACGACGATTCCGGCACTCTGGCACGTCCGAGACCATGGCCGTAGATGGCGCTGGACAGGTCGTCGACCACGCGACAGGGTGGACGGGGCCGCGACGAGATCCGGAGGCGGGATGCGGAGCTTCGCGCCCTGGCCGACGAGCCGGCCGTGCCGTGCGGATTGCGCGAGCTCGGCTTGCGAGAGGACCAACTCGACACCGTCGCAGCGCTCACCGAGCCTTCCGTGCCGGAGGACAACTCCGTTTCCGTCGGAGACGGGTCGCTTCGGCGGCTGGGTGGGAGCCGCCTGGACGGGGAGGACATGTGAACCAGCAGGACGGGCGCGAGCAGGCGGTGACCGACAGTGTCGTCGCGAGCTTCACTGAGACGAAGGACGACCGGCTGCGCGAGGTGATACAGAGCCTCACCCGGCATCTACACGCGTTCGCGCGGGAGGTCCGGCTCACGCAGGCCGAGTGGGAGGCAGGCATCCGGTTCCTCACCCGCGTCGGGCACATCACCGACGATCGCCGCCAGGAGTTCATCTTGCTCTCCGACGTTCTCGGGTTGTCGATGCTCACCGTCGGCATCAACGCGCCGGCCACCGAGGGAGCGACCGAGTCGACGGTGTTCGGGCCGTTCTTCGTCGCCGACGCACCGGAGATCCCGCTCGGCAGCGACATCGCGCAGGGTGCCAAGGGCAGGCCGTGCTGGGTGTCCGGCACCGTGCGATCGACATCCGGCGAGCCGATCCCCGATGCGCGGATCGACGTCTGGGAGGCCGACGAGGACGGCTTCTACGATGTGCAGTACGAGGGCAACCGGACAGCGGGGCGCGGTTGGCTGCGCGCCGGGCCGGGTGGCGAGTACCGCTTCTGGTCGGTCCGCCCGGCACCCTACCCGATTCCGGACGACGGCCCGGTCGGTGACCTGCTCACGGCCACCGGCCGCAGTCCGATGCGCCCGGCGCACCTGCACTTCAAGGTCACCGCACCCGGTTACTGGCCGCTGGTGACGCACATCTTCCGGGCCGGTGACCCGTACCTGGGCCGCGACGCCGTCTTCGGGGTCAAGGATGAGCTGGTGGTCGACTTCGCGGAGCACTCGCCGGGTACGGCCCCGGACGGGCGTTCGCTCGATGATCCGTGGACCAGCATCAAGTTCGATCTCGTGCTCGCGCCGCTGACGAATCGATGACCGACCATCGTCCGGTTGCAGTGGTCTGACGTGGATCTCGACGCTCGACGCATGGTCGTCCGACGGTCGTGCTCCGACTGCTGCAGCCTCGACGCCGAACTCGCTGCGGCGGTCTCCTACCGCCGAAGTCAGCCGACCGTGCGAACTGCCCGGTCGAAGGGCTGAGTCGGCACGCCTGGGCCCTGGCCGGGCTCTGCCTTCGGGCCGAACGGGTGCGGGATCTGGTCGTGTTGCGTGCCGAGTGGCTATCCGCAGCCCGGTGGGCCGAGATGGCACCCGCGGCATGCTGACCGCGACCGACCCGGCGTGAACTTGAATAGGCAGCAGAATGAATTCATTATGTATGCATGTCGACAGTAATCACGATTCGCGACGTTCCCGATGACGTGAAGGACGTCCTGGCGCGGGAAGCCCGCAGCGCAGGGCAATCACTGCAGGCGTTCCTGCTGGGAGTCCTCAAACAGCAGGCCGCGTTCGGCCGCAACCGGCAGATCATCGCGGAGATCGAGCGTGACCTCGCGCGCGGGGGCGGGGTGGGGGACGATGCACCGGACGCCGCCGACGTCCTTCGCGCCGAGCGCGCCGAGGGGACGGCCGCACCGGGCCGCGCCGGCGGGACGGTGTGATCGTCGTCGACGCATCCGCACTGGCCAACATGCTCGTCTACGACGGGGAACGTGGACGTGCCGCCCGCACCGTGCTCACCCGGGACCCGGCATGGGCGGCTCCCGAACACTGGAAGGCCGAGCTCTTCTCGGTCCTGCGCGGGCTGAGCCTTGCCGGAAAACTCTCCCTCGACCGCGCGGAGTGGGCCGTTGCACGGATACCGCGCCTGGGTGTCGAGCACGTACCGCTCGACGGGCTTCTCCCGCGAATGTGGCAGCTTCGCGACAACATCAGCAGCTATGACGCGGCGTACGTGGCTCTCGCGGAGCAACGTGCACTCACCCTCGTGACATCCGACACCCGACTGGCGCGCACCGCGACCGGTGTCTGCTGCGTCGAGCTGGTCGGCGTCACCGCCCCTTGAACTCTGGGGCACGTTTCTCGAGGAGACCTGCATCGCCCCGATGAGGTCCTCGCTGGGCAGGAATGCGGAGTTCGATGCCGCCGCGCACGGCAGGCCGACGGCGAGCTCACGGGCCAGTTCGCGCGCCGTCCACACCACCCGCCGGTCTGCCCGAAGGCGGTCTCCCTCGGCCTCGTCTGCGTTCTGCCCGCTGCCGCCGCGGCTCATCTGTTCCGGCTCGCACGGAGAGAGGCGCGGTCTGAGAACGGATGCCGCTGGCCGTTGCTCGTCGGCCTTGACGACCGTGGCCGGGGCCGGGAGAGCCAAGGACATCGGCGTGCTCGACAACACCGCACTGCTACGCCTCGTCGAGCAGCTGTCGGGACGTCTGACGGGCTGAGGATCTCCGATGGCAGCCCCTGGTGGTGCACCCACCAGGGGCACGACGACGACGTTGCCGAGCCGACGAGAGGGCTGGGCGGAACACCCCGAAGGTGCGACGGTGCCCCTCCGCGGGAACGCCGTCAGCTCTGCGCGGGAGAGCGTGAGGCGCTGAGCGAACAGGGGTGACCATGGAATCCGAGCACACCGAGCCGAACGCCGCTCCTGGCAAGGGGACCACACCTCGTCTGATCGAGCGTCCCGCTCAACCTCCCCCCGGCCTGCATCGCCTGGCCAAGGACTTCGGCGCGAGCTACGCCGCCAACGGGCTGATCGGGCTGATCTTCGCTGCCACCGGGCCGGTGGCGGTGATCCTCGCGGTCGGCACCCAAGGCGGGTTGTCCCAGGAGCAGCTCGCGTCCTGGATCTTCGGCGTCTTCGTCCTCAACGGCTTCCTCACCGTGCTCGCCTGCTGGCTGTACCGCCAGCCGCTGGCATTCTTCTGGACGATCCCCGGGACCGTGCTCGTCGGTCCCGCATTGACCCACCTGAGCTGGCCTCAGGTCATCGGGGCGTTCTTCGCCACCGGGCTGCTGATCCTCGTCCTGGGGCTGAGCGGATGGGTCCGCAAGGCGATGGCTGCCATCCCGATGCCGATCGTGATGGGGATGGTCGCGGGGGTGTTCCTGCGCTTCGGCACCGAACTGGTGCTCGCGCTGGGTCGGGACGTACTCATCGCCGCGCCGATGGTGCTGCTGTTCCTGCTGCTCAGCGCGTGGGCCTCGCTTGGTCGCTGGCTGCCGCCGATCATCGGCGCGCTGCTGGTGGGAGTCGTCGCCGTGGCGCTGTCCGGGCGCTTCAACCCCGGGCCCACGGCGACGGGGTGGATCGCCGCACCGGTCTTCCAGGCGCCGCAGTGGTCGCTGCAGGCGATGGTCGAGCTGGTCGTCCCGCTGACGATCACGGTTCTGGTGGTGCAGAACGGTCAGGGGGTGGCGGTGCTGAGGGCCGCCGGGCACGCCGCGCCGGTCAACGTGACCACCATCGCCTGCGGTGTGTGGTCGCTGCTCGCCGCGGTGGTCGGGGCGGTGTCGACCTGCCTGACCGGGCCGACGAACGCCCTGCTGACGGCCTCGGGGGAGCGGGCGCGCCACTACACCGCCGGCATCGTCTGCGGGCTGCTGGCGATCCTGTTCGGACTGTTCGCGCCGCTGTTCACCCAGCTGATGCTGGCCACCCCGCCGGCGTTCATCGCCGCGCTCGGAGGGCTGGCGATGCTGCGGGTGCTGCAGTCCTCCTTCGTGACCGCGTTCAGCAGCCGGTTCACCCTGGGGGCACTGGTCACGTTCGTGGTGACCGTGGCCGACATCAAGTTCTTGAACATCGGTGCGGCGTTCTGGGGATTGATCGCCGGCCTCATCGTCTCCTGGCTGCTGGAGCGCCCCGACTTCACCGAGCCCGCCACCGGGTGACACCGATCAGGCCAGGCCGTCCCGTGAGTGGATCACCAGCTCGTGGACTCCACTGCCCACCCCGGCGAAGGCACGATCCCCAGGGCGGCGTCGAGGGCGACGACGGCCTGCCGGACCGCCGCGCCGACCCACTGCCCCTCCGCGATCTCCTGCATCCGGTGCCTGACCGCGCGCCGGTCCGCCCGGGGAAAGAGGTGCCGCTCCAGCCCGACGGCCAAGGCCAGCGAGGCCACGGCCGCGGTCTCACGCGAGGCCGGATGGCCCAGGACCACGGCGTCGTGCAGGTGGCCCACCAGCTCGTGCTCGATCCGGCCGTCGACCTCGGGCGTGCAGTGCCCCGTGGGGATGAGGCCCAGCATCCTGTGGTCGTCGTGCCGGAGCACCCCGGCCGCGACCAGACGGTCCTCCACCGCCGCGCGGACTCCCTTGGCCAGGTGGCGGACCCAGTAGCCGCGGTCTCGCGCCTTGGCCTCACCGGCGATCTTGGACAGAGCGGCGTCCAGCAACAGGTCACCGGTGGCCGCGGGGTCGACGACGGTGACGTGGGAGTCGACCAGCGCCACGCGCTCGCGCAACGCCAGATCCAGTAGCAGCGCACCGCCGAGCCCGAGGTCCAGGCGAGCGGGACCGGTCAGCAACCTGCCGGTCTCATCGTCACAGGCCAGCAGGAAGAGGTCCTCGGCAAGGGTGACCACGTCCCTCAGCGTACGAGGCCTCCTGCGTCCGTGCTCCGCGCTGGCCACGAAGCGCACGGCCGGGCGCCTGACAGAGGACGGCCACAGCTATCGCGCGTGACGCGATGGTTACTGTCAACGGGACACAAATGATCAGCACGATCATTGATCTTGCTCCTTACCTGCGGAAGCGGAGGGATTCGAACCCCCGGACCCTCGCGGGTCTCTCGCTTTCAAGGCGAGTGCATTCGGCCGCTCTGCCACGCTTCCGTACCGCAGCCTAGCCGCCGGCGCCGCAGGCCCAGGGGTGCGCGGGTCGGCGGGTACCCGGGGCCCGTCCCTCCTGCCCACGGACTCACGGTGCCTCGTCCTCTCCCGGCGGGCCCCAGTCGCCCACGTACGGGTGATGTGGTGGGATTTCTGCTCGCTGGGCGCTGGCACGGTCGGGGGAGAAGCCGATGCGGTTCGACGAGAACGCTGATCTCGATACCTCGCATATCGACGACTTGCGAGGCTCGGGCGGCGGAGGTGGGGGGCTCGGGGGCCGAGTTGCGATCGGTGGCGGCGGGGTCGGGATCGTCGGGCTGATCCTCTTCTTCCTGTTGTCGCAGCTCGGCGGCCTGGGCGGAGGCGGCGGTGTCGCGCTACCCGGCGGCCTGTCGGGCCTCGGGAGCGGGCAGAGCGCCAACAACAGCGAGATCGCGGAGAGTTGTCGAACCGGCGCCGACGCCAACACAAAGCTCGACTGCGAGGTCATCGCCGTCACGAATTCTCTCGATGGCTACTGGTCCGACGCGTTCGCGCGGTCCGGACAGACCTACCGTCCGCCACGCACGAACTTCTTCAGGGGCGGGGTCAACACCGGCGGGTGCGGCAGCGCGACATCGGATGTCGGGCCGTTCTACTGCCCTGCGGATTCCGAGGTGTACATCGACCTGAGGTTCTTCCAGGAACTGGAGACTCGCTTCGGGGCCCAGGGTGGGCCGTTCGCCCGCGCCTACGTGATCGCCCACGAGTACGGCCACCACGTGCAGAACCTGCTCGGCATCAACCGGCGCGTGCGCGCGGGCGATTCCGGGCCCACGTCCGGTTCGGTGCGGCTGGAGCTGCAGGCCGACTGCTACGCCGGTGTCTGGGCCAACCACGCGACCAGCGTCCCGACCGCCGGCGGCCGGCCGTTGATCACTGATGTCACGCGGGACGACGTCAACGCCGCGCTCGACACCGCCGAGCGGATCGGGGATGACTTCATCCAGTCCAACCTCGGCGGGGGCCGCGTCGACGAGAGCCAGTTCACCCACGGCAGTTCCGCGCAGCGGGAGAAGTGGTACACGACCGGCTTCCGGACAGGCGACCCGGCGCGCTGCGACACGTTTTCCCGCGGAGTCAACCTGGGGTGAGTTTCCGCAGCTCAACCCCCCTGTGAGTGCGTAACAGCGTTAGAACACTGTTACGCACTCACAGGGGCCCTCGACCTGCAGCGTCCAGTCCGGCCGGACGAACCACTCGCGTTCCAGCAGGTATCGCACCTCCTCGGCGGGTCTGCCGCGGCGCGCGACCGTGAGCGTGCCGTCGCGGCGGTATCCGAGCCTCGCCGAAACCCGATGCGACGCGGCGTTGTCCGCGAACGCGGCGGAACGCGCGCGCAGCGCGCCGAGGTGGTCGAATGCGAAGGCCAGCACGGCGGCGCGCATCTCGGTGCCGATCCCCCGGCGCTGATGGCGCAGGCCGATCCAGGACCCGGTGCTGACCTCGCGGGTGATCGCGAAGTCGACCGCGCTCAGGCTCTGCACGCCGATAACGGCCCCGTCGAGACGCACCAGGAAATGCACCGACCAATTCGTCGGCGAGAGGGCCGAGCGCTGCTGCCAGAAGTGCTGGAGGATCCCGCGCCCGAGGTAGGGCGGGTCGGCGTCGGTCCACGGCACGAGGAACGGCATCTCCTCGGGCGGATGAACCCCGCGATAGGCCTCGGCGACGAGCTCGAGCAGGCCCTCGTCGTCGTCCGGACGCAGTTCGAGGCGCGGGGTGCGCAGCACGAGCAGGCGCAGCGGCCATGGCTCGGGATGGTCCACCGGGTCCATGACCACGGAGGGTGCCCCATACCGCGGGACGGCATAACGTCCTTGTCCATGTACGCGATCACTGTGCGCGAGCCCGGCGGCCCCGACGTCCTGCGGTGGACCGAGGTGCCGGACCCGCAGGCCGGGCCCGGCGAGGTCGTCATCGATGTGGCCGCCTCGGCGGTCAACCGGGCCGACCTGCTGCAGCGGCAGGGCAACTACCCGCCCCCGCCCGGCGCATCGGACATCATCGGGTTGGAGGGCTCCGGCACGGTCTCCGCGATCGGCGATGGCGTCATCGATCTGCGGATCGGGGACGAGGTGTGCGCGCTGCTGGCCGGGGGCGGCTACGCCGAGAAGGTGGCGGTGCCCGCGGCGCAGGTGCTGCCCGTGCCCGGCGGTGTCGACGTGGTGACCTCCGGCGGGCTGCCCGAGATCGCCTGCACGGTGTGGTCCAACGTCGTCGCCGCGGGACGGCTGAACGCCGGCGAGACGCTCCTCGTACAGGGCGGCAGCGGTGGCATCGGGACGCACGCCATCCAGGTGGGCAAGGCGCTCGGCGCCAGGGTCGCCGCGACGGCCGGCACCCCGGAACGGCTGCAGCGCTGCCGCGACCTCGGCGCCGATATCGCGATCGACTACCACGACGACGTCGCCGCGGAGCTCAAGAAGGCCACCGACGGCCACGGCGCCGACGTCATCCTCGACAACCTGGGCGCCAAGGGCCTGGCGAACAACATCGCCGCGCTCGCCAAGGACGGCCGTCTGATCATCATCGGGATGCAGGGCGGGGTACGCGCCGAGCTCAACATCGGTGCCCTGCTCGCCAAGCGGGCCAGCATCACCGCGATGGGTCTGCGCGGACGGCCGGTCGAGGGGCCCAACGGTAAGGGCCGGATCGTGTCCGGAGTCCGGGAGGAGATCTGGCCGTTCGTCGCCGACGGCCGGGTCACGCCGATCGTGCATGCCCGGGTCCCGATGGAGGACGCCGCCGAGGCACACCGGATGCTCGAAGAGGGCGGCGTGATCGGCAAGATCTTGCTGCTGGCACCGGCGGCCCGCTGATCTTCGACGCCGGGGGCCGCGGCGACAGATGCAGACGTCGGCGTCATCATGGAGACATGAGCCAGCCGGGAGACCAGAACACGGCAGAGAGCCCCGAGCAGCAGGTCATGGTGATCGGGCCGGACGGACGGCCCGTGGGGGTCGCCCACGTCCCGCAGTCGAGCGAGGACGAGAACGGCGAGGATCAGGGCGTCGGCTCGATGGTCGAGCAGCCCGCCAAGGTCATGCGCATCGGGACCATGATCAAACAATTGCTCGAGGAGGTCCGCGCCGCACCGCTCGACGAGGCGTCCCGGGCGCGGCTCCGCGAGATCCACGAGAACTCGATAAAGGAACTCGAGCAGGGCCTGGCCCCCGAACTGCGCGAGGAGCTGCACCGGCTGAGCCTGCCGTTCACCGACGAGGCCACGCCGTCCGACGCCGAGCTGCGCATCGCGCAGGCCCAGCTCGTCGGTTGGTTGGAGGGGTTGTTCCACGGCATCCAGACCGCGCTGTTCGCCCAGCAGATGGCGGCCCGAGCCCAGCTGGAGCAGATGCGCCGCGGCCTGCCGCCGGGCGCGGGCGGGAGTCCTCAGCAGATGCCGGAGGGCCTGGGCCGGGGCACCGGCCAGTACCTTTAGCCGCCTCGGGTGACGGGACGGCGGGCTCCGACCGGGCGTCGCCGTCCCGTCACCCGCCGGTACCCTCGGGCCGTGGCCGTGACCGTGACCGCCGACGACGAGCGCGCCGAGGGGGCGCGCCCGCTCGCCGACGACGTCCCGGGTCCCCGCAGCTGGCAGCGCGCCTTCGGCGACCTGCGCCAGGGCTGGCGGCAGCGTCCGCTGTGGGGCTACCTGGGCTGGCAGGACATCAAGCAGCGCTACCGCCGCTCGGTGCTCGGCCCGTTGTGGATCAGCATCAGCATGGCCGTCATCGCCACCGCGATGGGCATCCTCTACGGGGCGCTGTTCCAGGAGCAGATCGAGACGTTCCTGCCCTACGTCGCGGTCGGGCTGCTGATCTGGAACTTCATCAGCGGCTGCATCCTCGAGGGCAGCGAGGTTTTCATCGCCAACGAGGGCCTGATCCGGTTCCTGCCCGCGCCGCTGAGCCTGCACGTCTACCGGCTGGTGTGGCGGCAGACCCTGTTCTTCCTGCACAACCTGGTGGTCTGGGTGATCCTCATGATCATCTTTCCGCATCCGCTGGGTTGGACGACGCTGGTCGCGCTGCCCGCCTTCGCGGTGCTGGTCGCCAACGGCGGGTGGATCGCGATCCTGACCGGCATCATCGCGACCCGGTTCCGGGACATCCCGCCGATCATCGCGAGTGTGACCCAGCTGGTCTTCTTCATGACGCCGATCGTGTGGTCCTACGAGCGGCTGGTCTCGAACCCCGCCGTCGCGGAACGGGCCCGGCTCGCCGAGCTGAACCCGGCGCTGCACTTCGTCGAGATCATGCGCCAGCCGATGCTCGGCGACCCGATCGTCCTACGACACTGGTATGTCGTCGGCGTGATCACCATCGTCGGCTGGGCTGCCGCGTTGGTCTGCCTGCGCAACTACCGCGCGCGCGTCGCGTACTGGGTGTGAGGGGCGTGAGCACCGAGAACGGCAACGGCGCACCGCGGATCGACATCGTCGACGCCGGCGTCGACTTCCCGATCTTCGACGCCAAGTCGCGTTCGCTGAAGAAGGCCGTGCTCGGCAAGGCCGGCGGGCGCATCGGCACCGAGAGCAAGGTCCCGATCATCGAGGCGCTGCGCAGCATCAACGTGTCGCTGCGCAAGGGCGACCGGGTGGCGCTGGTCGGGCACAACGGTGCCGGCAAGTCCACCCTGCTGCGGCTGATGTCGGGCATCTACGAGCCGACCCGCGGACGTTCCTTCGTGCACGGCAAGGTCGCCCCGGTCTTCGACCTCGCCGTCGGGATGGACCCGGAGATCTCCGGGCTGGACAACATCCTGATCCGCGGGCTGTTCCTCGGGATGACGAAGAAACAGATGGAGGCGCGGATCGACGACATCGCGGAGTTCACCGAACTCGGCGACTACCTGTCGATGCCGCTGCGCACCTACTCCACGGGCATGCGGGTGCGGCTCGCGCTCGGCGTCGTCACCAGCATCGACCCGGAGATCCTGCTGCTCGACGAGGGCATCGGCGCCGTCGACGCCGAGTTCCTGGCCAAGGCCCGCGACCGGCTGTTCGAGCTGGTCGAGCGCTCCGGGATCCTCGTGTTCGCCTCGCATTCCGACGAGTTCCTCGCCGACCTGTGCGAGACCGCGATCTGGATGGACCACGGCACCATCCGCGAGCACGGGCCGCTGCGCGAGGTTCTGCACCACTACAAGGGCCACGACGTGCTCGCGGAGTTCGAGTCGCGGTGACCGGTCCGCTGCCACCCGGTTCCGTCGTCGCCGTCGTCGTCACCCGGCACCGCTGCGAGCAGCTGATCGACTCGCTGGCCGCTATGGCCAAGCAGACACATCCGATCGCCCATCTGATCGTGGTCGACAACGGGCCCGACCAGCCGGCCCGCGACGTCGTCGAGGCCTGCGGGCTGCCGGCGACGTGGCTGCCCTCCTGGCGCAACCTCGGCGGCGCGGGCGGGTTCGCCCTCGGCATCCTGCACGCGTTGGCGCTGGGCGCGGACTGGCTCTGGCTCGGTGACGACGACGGGTACCCGGCCGACGAGACGACGCTCGCCACCCTCGTCGAGCTCGCCTCCCGCAGGGGGCTGGCGGGGGTCTCGCCCGTCGTCGCGGACAAATCCGATCCGGACAAGCTGGCGTTCCCGCTGCGCCGCGGCCTGACCTGGCACAAGACGCGCTCGGCTCTGGAGGGCGTCGACGGCGAGCTGCTCCCCGGGATCGCGGCGCTGTTCAACGGGGCGCTGCTGCGGGCCTCGACGCTCGAGGTCATCGGCGTTCCGGACCTGCGGCTGTTCGTCCGGGGCGACGAGGTGGAGGTGCATCGCAGGCTCGTCCGCTCCGGGCTGCCGTTCGGCACCGCACTGCGGGCGGCCTACCTGCACCCGGCCGGCCTGAGCGAAGACAAGCCGATGCTCGGCGGCCGGTTGCACGCCCGCGACCCGGACGATCCGGTGAAGCGCTACTACACCTACCGCAACCGCGGTTACCTCCTCTCCCAGCCCGGCATGCGCCGGATCGGGCTGCTGGAGCTGCCCCGGTTCGCCTGGTACTTCCTGGTCACCAAGCGGCGTCCGGCCGAGTTCGCCGAATGGTTGCGGCTGGTGCGCCAGGGCCGCGGGGAGCGGTTCGACCGCCCGAGCTGAGGTCAGGCCGTCGCGGGCTTGGCGGCGCGGAACACCACGGTCCGCAGCATCACGAAGTTGATCGCGGTGGCACAGCCCTGGGCGATGACCCAGGCGATCGAGGTCCTGAACGCGATCTCGGGCAGCACGGCGAGCGCGACCGCGTTCATACCCACGTTGATGGCGAACGTCGTCCCGTAGAGCAGCAGGAACGCCGCGAACCGGCGCGTCCCGCCGTCCACCCCGGTGAAGGTGAAACGGCGGTTGAGCAGGTATGCGGTGGTGGTGCCGAGGATGAAGCTGACGGCCTTGGCCAGGTGCACGTAGGTGCCGAGGCTGAGCAGCAGGTGGTAGACGCCGAAGTCGACCAGCGCCGACACCGCCCCGACGGCGACGAACCGGCTGAGCTGGGCCAGCAGGCTCATGCCGGCCGGCTCGGAGCGCGTCGCGGTCACCGGGCCAGGGTATCGAGCGGCGGGCTGGTCCCCGGCCGTGACCCGCCGCCAGCTCGAACCCAACCCCCACCGCGCCCTCCTGTGATCGACTTTTGGGCGGGGGAGCCGCGAAATTCGCGGTTGCCCGTTCCCAGGTGCCGATCTTGTTGAGGGGGCGTGGGTGGCTGGGCGAGCGGGCAGGCCGGCGCCCGGCGGATTCAGTGGTTGGCGTCACGGCGGCGACACCTCGCACTCAAGTTTGTGTTACAAAGTAGCTGTCACTACAGAGCACTTTGGGGGACTGCGATGAACGACCCGCACCACACCGATGCCGAAGGCCCGCCGAGCGCCGCCGACGCGCTGGCCATCATCGAGCGCGAGCAGGCCCGCACGTCGTCGAAGGTGATGCCGAACATCGCGCTGTTCTACGCGCTGTGGGGCGCGATCTGGCTGGCCACCGGCGTCCTGTTCTTCCTCCTCGACCCGGCCACGGCGAGCTGGGCGACGGCCGCGGTCGTCGCCGTCGGCGTCGTGACCAGCGCCGTGCTGGGCGCCCGCCCCGGGCGTGGCGTCACCGGCGCATCCACCCGGCAGGGGCTGTTCTACGGCCTCGGCTGGGCGATCAGCCTGTCCGCGGTCGGCGTGTTCGTCGCCGGCATGGCGGCGCTCGGCGTGCCGGGCACGGCGATGGCGGTGCTCAGCCCGGCCCTGCTCGCGCTGGTCGTCGGCGCCCTCTACCTGCTGACCGGGGCGACGTGGAGCAGCATTCCCGACTTCGCCCTCGGTGCCTGGGTCATGGTGGTCGCGGTCGCGTCGGTCTTCGCCGGGCTGCCGGGCAACTCGCTGGTGCTGGGGCTCGGCGTCGGTGGTGGGCTGCTCGTCGTCGCGGGACTTCGGCTGACCAGGGGACGGCGCGCATGATCGGCCTGCCCGAGCTCGACCCGGTCATCCACGCCCAGGCGCGGCTGCGGGTCACCTCCAGCCTCGCGGCGCTGCCGGCCGGCGACAAGATCACCTTTCCGCGGCTCCAGCAGCTGCTCGAGATGACCGCGGGCAACCTCTCGACGCACCTGCGCAAGCTCGAGGACGCCGGCTACGTCGAGATCACCAAGAGCCACCAGCGGCGCACCCCGGTCACCTACGTCGAGCTGACCAAGATCGGGCGGCGAGCGTTCGAGGACTACACCGCCGCACTGCGCACGCTGCTCGAACCCCCCTCGAACGGAGGTGCTTCATGACGGAACTGCTCGCCGCGCCATCGGTGTCACCAGACGATACGGGGCGACGGTCGCGCTCGACGGCGTCGACCTGGACGTCCCCGCAGGCTCGCTGACCGGGCTGCTCGGTCTCAACGGCGCAGGCAAGTCGACACTGCTCAACCTGCTCGTCGGGCTGCGCAGGCCCGACGCCGGACAGGTGGAGCTGTTCGGCGGCTCGCCGCGCGACGCGGCCCGGCGTCGCGCCCTCGGCCTGACCCCGCAGGACACCGGGCTGCCCGCGGCCGAGGTGCTCGGCTTCGTCGCCCGGCATTACCGGGCACCGCTGCCCGCGGCCGAGGTGCTCGAACGCTTCGGGCTCACCGGGCTGGAGCGGCGCCAGACCGGGAGGCTGTCCGGCGGCCAGCGGCGGCGGCTCGCCGTCGCGTTCGTCGGCAAGCCTCGGCTCGTCGTGCTCGACGAGCCGACCACCGGCCTCGACGTCGAGGCGCGGCGCGCGCTGTGGGACGGGGTGCGTGCCTTCCACGCCGACGGCGGCACCGTGCTGCTGACCAGCCACTATCTGGAGGAGATCGAGCAGCTCGCGCAGCGCGTCGTCGTCATCGGGGCGGGCCGGATCCTCGCCGACGGCGATCTCGACCAGGTGCGCGGAGTCGTCGCGCTCACCATGGTCAGCCTGCGCACCCCCGAGCTGCCGCCGCTGGCCGGGATCGGCCGAGTCGTGCGCACCGGGGACCGCTACGAACTGCACACCTCCGACGCCGACCGGCTGGTCCACGACCTCGTCCACAGCGGGGTGCCGTTCAGCGACCTCCAGGTGCGGCCCGCGTCCCTGGAGGAGGCCTTCCTCTCCCTGACCACTCCCGAGGGGGCGAACCGATGAGTCTGACGCTGGTCCACTTCCGTTATCTGCTGCTGGAGAACCTGCGGGTGCCGATCGGGCTCGTCTCGGCCGCGGTGTTCCCGGCGCTGTCGCTGCTGTTCTTCGTGCTGCCCTTCGACTTCGGCGACGACCCGGTGGCGGCGACGACCGCCGTCGCACAGCTGACCGTGTTCGCGGTGCTGAGCAGCTTCCTGTTCACCTTCGGCGTCGGAGTCGCCGACGACCGGGAGAAGTCCTGGGATCCCTACCTGCGCACCCTGCCCGCACCCATCTGGCCGCGGAACCTCGGCGGCTGCTCACCGGATTCGCGTTCGCGGTGATCGCCGTCGTTCCGGTGACGGTGGTCGGGGCACTCTTCACCCCGCCTCGGTCGATCCGCAACAGCTGGTCGTCGGGCTGGTGGCGCTGCTGGTGGCCGGGCTGCCCTTCCTGTTCGGGGGTCTCGCGATCGGCTACGCGCTGCCGGTCAAGGCCGCGCTGCCGGTGACCCAGCTGGTGTTCTTCCCGATGGCGTTCGGCGGCGGGCTGTTCCTGCCACCGACGATCTTCCCGGACTGGCTCCAGACCGTCTCCGCGATCCTGCCCTCCCGTGGTGCCCGCGACCTCGTCGTCGGGGCCGTGACCGGCGCGCCGCCGGATGCCGTCGCGATGGTGGCGTTCGCGGTGTGGACGGTGGTCACCGCGGTGCTGGCCGGCTGGGCCTACCGGCGCGACGAGGGACGTCGCTTCGGCTGATCCGGGCGGTGTGGGCAGAGCTGCCCATTGAGCCGCGCCGCCTCCGCCCGGTTCGCTGAGGCTCCCACCCGGGGCCCACCAGCGAGAGGCGGTAACAGATGCGGGATCGGCAACTCGAGGTCTACGAGCTCTTCGAACAGCGGTCGCGAGAACGCGTGGCCGGACTGCTGACCGACGAGCTGATCGCCGAACACGCCGCCAACCCGTCGGGCCCGCACAGCGACGCCCTGCAGCGCGTCCTGCGCTACCTGCGCCGTGCGCCGGTGCCGGGAAAATACGTCATCGTCGCGGTCGAGCCGTGGAAGGAATACCGCATCGGGGTGCTGAGCGCGGCGCGCGGCGAGGCACCGGCCGTGCTCGACGACGGCCCGTACGGCACCGAGGAGGAGGCCATGCACGCGGTCTTCCGAAAGCGGGTCGACGACCTACGGGGAGCGGCATGATGGTCGACGTCGTGCGTCCCGCGGTCACCGGCTACGCCGACCGGTTCTCGGTCGCCCCGGGCGAACCCATCGAGTTCAAGATCAGCTGTGCTGAGCCCGGCGAGTTCACCGCCGAGGTCGTCCGGCTGCGCAACGGCGACACCAATCCGGCCGGGCCCGGCTTCCGCGAGGAGGTGGTGCCGACCCCGGCCACGGGACGTTATCCGGGTCGGAAGCAGGAGATTCGCACCGGCTCGGCGGTGATCGTCGACGATGCCGGCGGTCTCGCGCTCACCGCCGCGGGCGCCGTGCACGTCCTCGCCCAGCCGACCACACCGGCCCTCGACGGTCAGACCCTGCTGTCGCGGTGGGACTCCGCGATCGGGACCGGGTGGTGGCTCGGCCTGACCGACGGCGGGCGTCTCACGCTGCGTCTCGGCGACGGCTCGACGGTGCACGAGACCGTCACGCAGCAGCCGCTGCAGGCCTGGACCTGGTACTCGATCATCGCAAGCTGGCACGAGGGCGCCACCCAGCTCACCGCCGATCCGACCCTGACCTCGGTGAACAGCCTGTGGAGCCCGGCGATCGGAATCGTGACCAGCACCGACGGGACGGGCAGCGGGGCCCCGGCGGCGGCCCTCGCGGCGGCTCCGACGGTGCTCGCCGCATGCTGGGACGGCGCGGCCGGGATGATCTGTGGCCACTACAACGGCAAGCTGGATACCCCCACGATCCTCGACGGCCCGCCGGACGACGCCGCTCGCGCGGCGCTCGCCCGGGGCGAACGCCCGGCGTCCGGACTGCTCGCCCGCTGGGAGTTCAGCGCCGAGATCGGACCGGCGGGCGTCGCCGCGGACCGCTGCGCCGACGTCGGGCCCCACAGCTGGCACGGCCGCTGCCACAACCAGCCCTACCGAGGCATGACCGGCTGGAACTGGACCGGCGAGGAGGAGAACTACCGGCACGCGCCCGAGCAATACGGCGCCCTCCACTTCTGTGCGGACGCGCTCGAGGACGCGCGCTGGGACACCGATGTCACCCTTGTCGTCCCTGATGACCTGCCCAGCGGCGTGTACGCGCTGCGCGTGACGCTCGGCGGACACGTCGACCACATCCCGTTCTGGGTGCTGCCGCCGCGCGGCACCGCGACGTCACGGGTGCTGCTGCTGTTCCCGACCGCGAGCTATCTGGCCTACGCCAACGACCACATCGTTCCCGAGGTGCCGGTCGCCCAGTCGATCCTCGGACACACCTCGGTGATGGCCGCCGCCGACCTGAACCTGCTCGAGCACCCCGAGTTCGGGCTGTCGACCTACGATCACCACGCCGACGGCACGGGGGTGGCCCATTCGTCGCGGCTGCGTCCGATCGTCACCATGCGACCCGGCTTCCGGCACACGACCGGGTCGCTGTGGCAGTTCCCCGCCGATCTGCACCTCGTGGACTGGCTCATGGGCATCGGCGTCGAGTTCGACGTGGCCACCGACGAGGACCTCGAACGGGAGGGCACCGAGCTGCTCGGCCGCTACCAGGTCGTCATCACCGGGACCCACCCCGAGTACTACTCGACGCGGATGCTCGACGCCTGGGAGACCTACCTCGCCCGCGGCGGGCGGGCGATGTACATGGGCGGCAACGGATTCTACTGGGTGACCAGTTACCACCCGGACAAGCCGTACCTGATCGAGGTGCGCAAGGGCGAGGCCGGCTGCCGGGCCTGGCAGGCCCGGCCCGGCGAGCTGCACATGACGTTCACCCCCGAACGCGGCGGCATCTGGCGCAACCGGGGCCGCGCCCCGCAGAAGCTGTTCGGCGTCGGCTTCGCCACCGAGGGGATGGACCGCTCGTCGGCCTACGTACCGCTCACCGACTTTGCCCATCCACAGGCGTCCTTCATCACCGACGGTCTCGACGACACCACCCTGATCGGTGACCACGGGCTGGTCGGCGGCGGCGCGGCCGGTCACGAATGCGACCGCTACGACCTCGCGCTCGGCACACCCGCCCACGCGCTGCTGCTGGCCACCAGTGCGGGCCGCCACTCGGACAACTACCCCCTGGTCGCGGAGGACATCTTCTTCCCGTTCGACGGCATGGGCGGAACCGACAGCTTCCAGGTCCGCGCGGACATCGTCTACTTCACCACGGCGGGCGGCGGCGCGGTGTTCTCGACCGGCTCGATCGCCTGGGCCGGCAGTCTGGCGCACAACGACTACGACAACGACATCTCCCGGCTCACCCGGAACGTGCTGACCCGGTTCGCCGACCCGGAACCGATCGAGCCGATGCCACTCGGCGCCTGACCCGCGTCCGACCGGCGCTTGTGACCCCCTCCCGCGGTGGAGAGACTGACACCGTCTCCACCGCGGGAGGGAGTCAGTCGTGCAGGACGCCATGACCCTGGCGATGAGCCTCGCTGCCGCCGCACACGGTCCGGTCACCCGCGAGGAGGCGGCCGCGGAGGTGCTCGGCGAGCTCTGCGCCCGCGCGCCGGTGGTCGCCGCCACGGTCGTCGCCTTCGACCCGATCGTGCGCGAACACGTCCCGCTCTGCGTGACCGGCTACCCCACGGACGTGCTGGACTTTCTGTGCTCGCCCGCGTTTCTCCGCGACGACGTCGGCTACCGGTTACTGGTGACCCGTCCCGAGCGGCGCGCCCGCTGCTGGCGCGATATCGACGTCGACTACACACGCACGCCCTCGGTGATCCAGGTCTTCCAGCCCGCGGGCTACGCCGGGGGTGCGACCGCCCGGCTGACCACCCGGGACGGCCGCTACACCGGCGACCTGCATCTGAGCACCACCGACCCGGACCTGCCCACCCCGCCGATGATGGCCGCGCTGCACCATCTGGCGCCGCTACTCGCGTCGGTCACCGACGTCACGCGGCGGATCAGCCTGCTGCTGGACGATCTCGAACGCGACGCCACCGCGGCGGTCGTCAGCGACCAGGCGGTCGTCGTGCCGTTACCCGACCGGGACGTGCCGGTCCCCCTCGATCGGGATCCGGATCTCGTCCGCCGGGTGACGGCGTGGCGTGGCGGTCCGGACGCCGTGGCCGAGGCGCGCTTCCTGCACCGGACGGGCGACCGATGGCATCGGGTCCGGCTGGTGAAGATCGCCGGTGGCACCCTGGTCGTGCTGCGCGAGACGCCGCCGCCCTACGGCCTCACCGCACGCGAGCTGCAGGTGCTGACCCTGCTCAGCGCCGGGCTGCTCAACGTGGCCATCGCGCACCGGCTGGGGATCAGTGAACGGACCGCGGCGCACCACGTCGAACACGTCCTGGCCAAGCTCGGGGCGTCGAGCCGGACCGCGGCCGCGCGCGGCGCCGTCGAGGAGGGTCTGCGCCTGCTGCCCTGACCCGGCCGTCGCCAACGAGGTCGTGGCGAAATCGGATCGATCCAGCTCGCCGCAACCTCGTTCTCGACGCGGCGGAGGCGGGGCTGGGTCAGAAGGTGATACCCGCGAAGCGATAGCGGTGGCGCACCGTCACCGAGCCCATCCCGCTGCGCCCGTACACCCGGAAATGCGGGTGGCCCGGGACGGGGGTGGCGGGAACCTTCGAGCGGACGGTGCCCATCCCGGCGACGAGCCCGTCGACGTCGGCGGTGGCGCCGTCGGGCACCAGCAGCCGGGCCGAGCCCGCGCCGAGCTGCAACTCCACCTCGACGACCGGATGCGGCAGCTCGGCGTCGCAGAAGTCGAGCAGGACCGAGCCCATCCCGCTGTGCACCCGCAGCCGCGCAGGCACCTGCCAGACACCGGTCCGGCGCAACCCGCCCATTCCGGCCCGCAGCACCACCGGCGGCCCCGCCGGCGTCGACGACACGGGCAGGGACCCGGTGACGTCGAGCGGGTCGCCGGGCAGATCTTCCAGCGGCGGGACCAGGTCGGCGCCGAATCGGGCGGCGTAGACGGCGGCGAGCCGCTCCTCCAGTTCGGCCACCGTGATGCGGCCCTCCGCCAGCGCCTGGTGCAGCCGCTGCGCGGCGCGCTCACGGTCCGCATCGGAGATGCGGATCCCGCGGCTGTCACCGGACGGGGGTTGCAGGCTCACAGAACGGAGCCTAGCCATCGGGTGCCCGCGACGTCCGCCCCGGACGCCGCTCAAAGACGGAACAGCCAGGCGTCCGCCACGCGCTCACCCGGACTCCCGGTGACCCGCCGGGTCCAGTCGAGGATCGGCCCCGCAGCCGCGTCCGGCGGGGGAACCACGATCACGACCGTCGCCCGTATCGACCGCAGCTCGGCACCGGCGTCGGCGGCGTAGCCCTCGTCCGGCGTGCCCTTCCCGTCCGCGATCCACGCCGCGCCGATCTGGTAGCGGTTCCACGGCGACTCGATCAGCACGTCGTGGACGGCGTCGGAGCCGATGAAATAGCCGCCGGTGGTGCGGTAGGCCATGCCTGACGCGACCTGCCAGCGCAGCGGCTCGGCGCCGCCGTACCACCAGCTGTTCAGCCGCGGATAGGTCTCGACGACGTCGTCGGCCCGCAGATGCTGCGCCGCGGTGGCGAAGAAGGCCGGCGTGGCGGCGGACTGGGTCTGCTGGCGGTCGGCCGGCAGCCAGGAGAGCAGCGCGACGGCGGTGAGCGCCGCGACGGCGACGCGCGCGCCGCGCGGTGCCATCGACGGCAGCCGGTCCAGCCACAGCGCGACCACGACCGCGACACACAGCACAACCACGATCTGGAGCCGGACCGGTTCGGCCTCCAGTAGCAGCGGTACCCCGGTGAACACCCGCCACGGCAGCGGAACGCCGGTGTGCTCGTCGAAGATCACCAGGGTGGGCCCGAGCGAGAACACATACGCGATGGCGCCCACGGTCGCGGCCACCCGCAACGCCGTGCACCGCACCGCGACCACCGCCACCACCAGCAGCGCGAGCATCGCCGGCCCCAGGTAGCCGCCCTGCTCGCCGAGATGTCCCTGCATCCGCTCGGCCGGCCCGTCGGGGGTGAACCGGAACGCGGTCAGGGACGTGGGGACGACCGCGTTGGCGAGGTCCGCCCCGGAGAACTCGACGTCCCGGATCGGGGCCCGGGGCCGGACCGGTCCGGCGAGGATCAGGTACAACGGGTAGGCGCACAGCACGGCGTACACCCCGAGGCAGGCCGGCCCGGCGCGGCACAGGCCGGGAAGCGCCGCGAGCGCCCGGCGCGGCCACCGGGCTGCGAGCACGGCCGCGGTGACGACGAGCATCAGCACGCCGAACGCGAGGGTCTGCGTGTAGAGCACCGTCTGGGCGGCCAGCACCACCCCGACCAGCGCGCCGGTGCGCAGCGGCCGCTCCAGCCTGCGCACGAACAGCACGTGCACCAGATACAGCAGGACCGGCGGCAGCACCGACCAGACGAGGTTGAGGTGGCCCGCGGAGGTGTGCGCGAGGTGGAACGGGCCGAACGCGTACAGCGCGCCGGCCACCGCGCGCGGCGCCCAGCGTCGGACGTACGGGCCCAGCGCCGCCGCCAGCGCCACCCCGGACACCACCGGGCCCAGGATCATGCCGGTGTTGTAGGCCGCGACCGGGCCCGCGGTGAGCGTGATCGGGGCGAGCGCCAGACCGAGCAGCGGCGTCCCGGTGTTCCACATGGCGTTGACGCCCAGCGGATAGTGCTGATGCGTCGTGAACAGCGGGTTCTCGCCGTGCAGCAGCGCCCACGGCGTCCAGTTCAGCCACCACATGAACAGGTCCGAATCGGCCGTGACCCGGCCGATCGTCGTCGTGGTGAACCCGCCGAGGACGCGGTGATGCAGGGCGAGCGAGCCGGCCAGGTACAGCGCCACCACCAGCACCGGCGGCGCCAGCCGTCGGACCCGGTCCGGCCGGGGGCGCGCGACGGTGTCCGCGGACCCGGTCCTCACCTCCAGCACACCGGGCAGCCTGGCACAGCCGCGCCGAGGTCACCGCGGAGGCGGTCCCCGCCACCGCGTAGCCTGGCGCCGATGTCGAGCCGGACCAGGAGCCTGCACGGCTGGGGACGCACCGCACCCACCGTCGCCGATGTGATCAGCCCGCGCAGCCCCGAGGACGTGGCGGCCGCGATCGCCGCCGCCGGTCCGCGTGGGATCATCGCCCGCGGGCTCGGTCGTTCCTACGGTGACCCCGCCCAGAACGCGGGCGGCACCGTGCTGGACATGACCGGGCTGGACACCATTCATTCCGTTGACGACGAGTCCGGGCGGGTCGTCGTCGACGCCGGGGTCAGCCTGGACACCCTGATGCGTCACGCGCTGCCGTTCGGGCTGTGGTTGCCGGTGCTGCCGGGCACCCGTCAGGTGACGGTCGGCGGCGCCATCGGCGCGGACATCCACGGCAAGGCCCACCACGTCGTCGGGAGCTTCGGCAACCACGTCGAGTCGCTCGACCTGGTCACCGCGGACGGGACGTTGCGCACGCTGACGCCCGACGGCGCGGACGCCGAGCTGTTCTGGGCGACGGTCGGCGGAATGGGTCTGACCGGCGTCGTCGTGCGCGCCACGCTGCTGTTGCAGCACGTCGAGACCGCGTACTTCGTCGTCGACACCGAACAGATCGACAACCTCGCCGACCTGATGGCCCGGCAGACCCAGGACGACGACAAATACGCCGAGTCGGTCTCCTGGTTCGACGCGGTCACCACCGGCAGGCATTTCGGCCGCGGGCTGCTCACCCGCGCCAACCACGCGAAGCTCGACGGCCTGCCCCCCAAGCTGCGTCGCGACCCCCTCAAGTTCGACGATCCGCAGCTGCTGACCGTGCCCGACGTCTTCCCGTCCGGGCTCCTCAACCGGGTCACCGGAAAGATCTTCAGCGAGCTCTGGTATCGCAAGTCGCCCACCAGGATGGGCGCGATCCAGAACATCACGCAGTTCCTGCACCCGCTGGACATCGTCGGCGAATGGAACCGCGGCTACGGTCCGCGCGGGTTCCTGCAGTACCAGTTCGTGGTGCCACCCGAGCGCGGCGAAGTGATCCACACCGTGCTGGAGCGGATGACCGCGGCCGGGCAGGTCTCCGCGCTCAACGTGCTCAAACGGTTCGGGGCAGGCAACCGGGCGCCGCTGTCGTTCCCGAAGCCCGGCTGGACGCTGTGCGTGGACATTCCCATCGGTCCCGGCCTGCGGGAGCTGTGCGACGAGCTCGACGAGCTCGTTCTCGACGCCGGCGGACGCCACTACCTGGCGAAGGAGTCGCGGACCTCGCCGGAGGCGATCCGGCGCGGCTACCCACGGCTCGACGAATGGCGCAAGGTTCGTGCCGCGGTGGACCCCGAGGGCGTGTTCGTCTCCGATATGGCGCGACGACTGGAGCTGCTTTGACGTCCTCCCGGCCCTGAAGGGCCGGGATTTCCACTACGCGACCCGGGGAGGTGCGTGTTGAGGTTCGCGCTTCGACGCCGACGAGTTCTCGGCTCCACGCACGGCCCGCCCGGCCGCAATGTTCTTCGCTGCGTTCACGTCGGCGTGCTCGGCGTGTCCGCAGGCCACGCAGCAGAAGAGGGCTTGGCTCTCGCGGCTCTCCCGTGCGATGTGCCCGCACGCCGAGCACGTCTGGCTCGTGTACGCGGGGTTGATCTTCTCGACCCGTCCGGGGGCCTTGTCCTGCAACCGCCGGAGGAACAGGCCCCAGCCTCCGGCGAGGATCGACCGGTTCAGCGCGGCCTTGGCGGCGACGTTGCGTCCGGGCCGCTCGACGGTGCCGCGGGCGGACCGGGTCATGTTCTTGATCCGCAGGTCCTCGATGCGGATCCGGTCGAACCGCCACGCCAGCTCGGTGCTGGCCTTCTCGACGAAGTCGCGGCGCCGGTCGGCGTTACGGGCGTGCAGCCGGGCCAGGCGCTGTCTGGCCTTGCGGCGGTTGAGCTGCTCCCCATACCCGGGCATGTGCTGGCCGGGCCGGGAGTGGCCGAGCTGTTCGACGGCGAGGTTCCACACGTGGCGGGCGTGCGCCCAGTGGCCGAGCAGACCCGCCTCCTGGGCGCGGGTGGGGTAGCGCCGGAGCCTCATGTGCGCACCATCCCACGCCCCACCGACAGTTCCTGGGAAAGGAGGCAGCGCCAGTCCTCCGCCCGCCGAAGCGGGCGCTCTCCTGGCGCAACTTCGATGAACGACATGATCGACACTGTGCGGAGCGAGCAATGATCGACGCCGTGGGCAATCCGCAGAGCATTCTGCTGCTGGGCGGAACATCCGAGATCGGGCTGGCCATCGTCGAGGCGTTCGCCGCGGGTCGGCCGCCGCGAGTCGTGCTCGCGGCGCGGCCGTCCGACCGGCTCGATGCGGCGCGCGGGCGCCTGGAGGCCTCCGGATGCGCGGTCGAGACGCTCGACTTCGACGCGCGGGCGGTGGAGACCCACACCGAGGTGGTGCGCAAGGCCTTCGCCGGCGGAGACATCGACGTCGCGATCGTGGCCTTCGGTTTGCTCGGGGACAACGAGAAGGCCTGGACCGACGTTGCCGTGGCGGTCGAGCTCGCGCAGGTGAACTACACCGGCGCGGTAGCGGTCGGGGTGGCGCTGGCCGAGCGGTTCTCCGAGCAGGGCCACGGCAGCATCGTGGCGCTGTCGTCGGTGGCGGGCGAGCGGGCCCGCCGGGCCAACTTCGTCTACGGCTCCACCAAGGCCGGGCTCGACGCGTTCTACACCGGTCTGACCGAGGCGCTGCGCCCGCGCGGCGTGACCGTGACGGTCGTCCGGCCGGGCTTCGTGCACACGAGGATGACCGAGGGACTCAAGCCCGCCCCGTTCTCCACCACCCCGGGGGCGGTGGCGGCGATCGTGGTGGACGCGGTGCGGACACGGAAGGAGCTGGTCTGGGCACCGGCTCCGCTGCGGTTCGTGATGAGCGCGCTGCGCCACCTCCCCCGCCCCCTCTTCCGCCGCCTGTGAACCCCTGTGAGTGCGTAACAGTGTTCTAACACTGTTACGCACTCACAGCCCCACCTGGGCAGCGCAAACAGGGCCGGATCAGCCGCCCAGCCCGGAGCGGCGGGCGAGCGCGGCCGCGGCGGCCCGGTCGGCGACCTGCAGCTTGGCGAAGATGTTCGAGACGTGGTTGCGCACGGTCTTGCCACTCACGCCAAGCCGCGCCGCGATCTGCGGGTTGGTGAGATGGCGGGCGACAAGGTCGAGCACCTCCCGCTCGCGGACCGTGAGTTCGGGGAACGGCGGCGCGGCCGGTTGCGCGGGCGGCGCCGCGAAGTACACCCCGAGCCGGGCGGCCACACTCGGCCCGAAGATCGCCTCGCCGTCGGCGACCGCGCGAACCGACCGCAGGATCTCGGTGCGGTCCGCGCCCTTGAGCAGGTAGCCGCGCGCCCCGGCGCGCAGCGCGGCGAACACCGACTCGTCGTCGTCGGACATGCTCAGCACGAGCACCCGCGCGTGCGGGCTGGCCGCCACGATCCGCTCGGCGGCGGCGACACCGCCCATGCCGGGCATGGTCAGGTCCAGCAGCACCACGTCGGGCTGGTGCGCCGCGACCGCGGCGAGCGCCTCCTCACCGCTGGCCGACTCGCCACACACCTCCAGGTCCGGGGCAGTGGCCAGCAGGGCGCGCAGCCCGGCCCGGAAGTGCGCGTGGTCATCGACCAGCAGGATCCGGACACGGTCCACCCTCGCCCTCCTCCGCCCGCCTCAACGGCAGCTCCGCACGCACCAGCGTGCCGCCACCGGCGCGGTCGATCACAGTACAGCTCCCGCCCAGCTCGGCGGCCCGCTCCCGGATCGACGCCAGCCCGACGCCCATGTCGCTCTCGTCCCGGTCGGCCGCCCCGCCACGCCCGTCGTCGGCCACCTCGACGACGAGCGTCCCGCCCCCCACCGCCAGCCGGATACACGCCGAGCGCGCCGCGGCGTGCCGGTCGACGTTAGTCACCGCCTCGAGAGCGATGCGGTAGGCCGCCACCTCCGCCGCAGCGGGCAGCGCGGGCAGCGCGGGCAGCGGGGCGGGCACCTCCAACGCGACGGGGGTGCCGCCGCCGGGCCGGCCGGCGAGATGCGCCTCGATCGCGCCCGCCAGTCCGAGCGTGTCCAGCGCGGGCGGCCGCAGGCCGTCGACCAGCCTGCGCACGTCATCGAGGGCGGTCTGCGCGTCCACGGCGATCTCGGCGAGCAGGTTGCGGGCCTGCGCGGGGCCGAGCTCGCGGGCGGCCTCAGCGCGCATCGTCAACCCGGCGAGCGCCGGCCCGAGGCCGTCGTGCAGGTCGCGACGCAGCCGGCGCCGCTCCTCCTCGCGGGCGACGACCAGCCGCTCCCGCGAGCGTTGCAGGTCGGCGGCGAGCCGGGCGGCGCGATCGGCCTCCCGCACCGCGCGGGCCGCCACTGCGATCGGCCGGGCGAGCTCGCGCAGCACCCGCAGATCCCGCGGGCCGAGCGTCCGCTCGCCGGGGCGAGGCCCGAGCACCAGGCTGCCGATTCGTTCGCCCTCCGTGATGAGCGGCACGACGGTGGGCTCCGCAGGCTCGGGGCCCAGCGCGACCCGCCGCCCGCCGTCGACCTCGATCGCCACCGAAGAGAGCTGCAGGGCGTCGCGGACGGTCGCGGCCACCGTCGGCAACGTGCCAGCGTCCTGCACGAGCTCCAGACGCCGCCCCAGCCGCGAGAGCACCGCGTAGGGATCGCCGCGCTCGCCGTAGAGCAGTCACTCGACGCGGCGCTGCAGCCGTGAACGCAGCGGCGCGAACAGCACCTCGGCGAGCCCGGCGCCGAGCAGCGCGGCGGGCAGCTCGACCGCCGAACCCAGCACCGGGGCAAGCCAGGCTCCGGCGAGCGCGACCACCGCGAGATAGATGCCCGCCACGCAGCCGGAAAGCACCACCAGCAGCACGGTGCGCCCGATGAGGCGGTCGATGTCGAACAGCCGGTGCCGGACGACGGCGATACCGACCGCGACGGGGAGCAGCGCGCCTGCCACCCCGCCTGCCAGTTCCCAGGGCAGGCTGCCCACCGGGAAAACCGCGTCCGGGTTATCGTCGGTCAGCCCGGCGACGAGCCGTACGACGATCACCAGCGCGGCGAGTCCGACCGCGTAGGCTAGCCACTCCACCTGCCTGCGCCGCTCCGGATCAGCCCCGCCACCAGCCCGACCCCGGCCGCGACGAGCACCAGGCCGGTGCCCAGGGTGAACACCGTGGCGAACGCGTCGGCGAGCGGCGCGAGGCCGGGCACGCCGACCGGGTTGGGCCTGCCCGGCACGCCGAGCTGGGTGTCCGGGCCCGGTCGCAGCGCGTTTAGCAGGGCGGTCACGACGCCCAGCGAGGCGAACGCGGCGAGCGGCCACCGCCATCGCGCTCCGGCCTGGCCGTCGGGGAAGAACACCGGCACCGCGGCGAGCAGCGCGTTCGCCGGCACCCACAGCCAGGTCTGCGGCCAGCCGAGTGTGACGGCGGGCGGGCCCTCGAGCCACCGCGCCGCCCGCCCGCAGGCCTCGAGCGCGGCGAAGCAGGCTGCGCTGCCGAGCAGTAGTGCACCAACCGGGTTGGCCGGGCGCTGCCGCACGACGAGGCCGCCGGTGACGCCGCAGGCGACGACGAACACCAGGTAGACCAGGTCGATCACGGGCACGCCCGCGGCGAGGGCGAGCCCGGCCCCGATCCCGACCAACGCGAGGGTGATACCAGTCAGCGGCAGCGCCGCCCGCCGGGCGAGCCGCGCGCCTGCGTTCATCGGCGCAGACGATATCCGGTCAGGGGCGAGCGGTTCGGCGCGCCAGCGCGGCACCCGTCCCGATCAGCCACAGCGCGCCAGGCACGACGGCGATGTACTGCACCGGCAGCACCTGAGTGGCCGCGAGCAGCAGCGCCATCAGCGCGCTGAACAGGGCGACGACCCGGCCGACCGAGCCCCGGCGCAGGCCACCCAGCGCGACCGCTCCCGCCGAGAGAGCCAGCCCACCCCACAGCCACGCCATCGTGTTGTAGATCGCGACGTGAGCGCCGATGGTGTCGGGGTCAACCGGCTGCGCGCCGGTGAGCGCCCAGTACAGCTCGGTGGAGATCCCGCTGCCGACGAGCAGCGCGACCGCGGTCAGCACGATCCCGCTCGCTGCGATCTGGGACACGAGACCGCCAGCGGGCTCCTGGGTGGCGAGGTGGCGCCGCAGCCCGGCCGCGAACACGACGAGGCACGCGGCGACCACGGCGCAGACCGCCTGCTGCACCCACACCAGCGTCGCGCGCTCGGCGACGGCGGCAGCCAGCGCACCGTTGTCGGCGACGACGCCGGTCTTGAAGTCGTAGAGGTCGCCCGTGGCCATCAGCCCGACGATGCCGAGCAGGCCGCCGAGGGCGCCGGCCCACGCCCAGCCGCGGCCGGTGGCCGTTGGCCGTTGGCCGTTGGCGGGGCGGTGGTCACCGGTCGGGGCAAGCTGGCAGTGGAATCGGTGGCGGTCATGACACGCTCCTTGAATCGGGGATCCGGTACGTGTCGACCCTCCCCGTCGCGACGGCCCGCGGTCACGGGTCGGCTGTCCCAGCTGCGCCGGGAAGTGTGCGGGACAGCCCGGGAGGCCCTGTGAGTGCGTAACAGTGTTCTAACACTGTTACGCACTCACAGGGGACCACGAGTTGAGGTGGAGGACCGCGTCCAGGGACTGGCGTGGGGCAGGCTTGAAATCGGTGCCCTTGGTATAGGCAACCGGCAGCAGCACACCCTGGCGCACCCGCGCCGGGATACCGAGCAGCTCGGCAATCTCCTTCTCGTACTCCAGGTGCAGCGTCGTCCACGCGCTGCCCAGCCCGCGGGCCCGGGCCGCCAGCTGGAAGCTCCACGCCGCCGGCAGCAGTGAGCCCCACAACCCAGCCTGGTTGCCGGCAGGTAGCTGCAACCCGACGAAGATCGCGCCGATGACCAGCACCGGGACCTCGGCCATATGCGCGGCCAGATGGTCGGCGCTGGACGCGACGCGGGTCTGGGTGGCGTCGCGCGCCGGGTCGTCGAATCTCCTCGCCCCGCTATAGCTCGCGGAGCGCCGGTAGGCGTCGAAGGACTGCGCGTAATAGCCGGCGATGGCCTTCTTCAGCCCGGGGTCGGTGACGACGATCCAGTGCCAGCTCTGCGCATTGCTTCCGGTCGGCGCCTGCAGCGCCACTTCCAGGCACTCCCGGATCACCTCGAGCGGGACGGGCCGCTCCAGGTCGAGACGCTTGCGCACCGATCGCGTGGTCGTCAGCAGTTCGTCGGGGTTCAGTGGCAGCAGCTCGGTCATGCCCCGATCATCGTCCACCGTCACGGGTCCGGCACCCGGTCTTCTCCAGAACGAAGACCGAGGATTCACCGGATCCTGGTGCGACGAGCAGGTGGCCCAGGACGAACTGGGTGACGGCCGGGGCGGCGCGCAGGTCGAGCAGCTTCGGCATCCGCCCGTAGGGCACGTCCCACAGCCCGTCGCTGCCCTCCCGGACGATCCGAAACCCCGCGTCGGTGAGAATGGTTCGCCACCGCGCATGCGGCTTGAGATTGATACGCATCGGGTCGGCGAAGCCGGACCAGTTCGTACCGCCCAGCTCGCGTCCCCGCCCGCCGGGGTCGGTCACCACGAGCAGCACTCGCCCGCCGGGACGCAGCACCCGTCGCCAGGTGCGAACCGCCTCAGCTGCGGCGACGTCGTCGAGGCGCTCCAGGACATGAATCGCGACGACGCCGCGGAACGCGCCATCGGGAAGCTGGTCCATCGACGTCGAGACCGGGTAACCCGGCGCGTTCTCCCGCGCCGCGCGCGCCGCCTGCTCGGAGATCTCGAAACCCGAGGCCGGTCCGTGTCGCGCGAGCCTGCGCAGCAGTTGCCCGGAACCGCAACCGAAGTCCAGATACGGGCCGGGGCCGAGGTAGCGGCGGACCATCCGGACGTACCAGCGAAGCGGTGGCCTGCTTTCGAGCTGCATGGCGGTGGCGTGGTCCTCGTCGTTTTGCGTACTCATCGCGCCCGATCCGATCACAGAAGCCGCACGGCCCGCGCCTCCGGACACCATCCGGTCGCCGCGAATGCCGAGGTCATCCCGCCCCGTGAGTGCGTAACAGTGTTAGAACACTGTTACGCACTCACGGGGCGGAATCGGGACCGCAGCCGAGGATGTCTAGCCTCTGCCGCGTGCTGACGTCCGACCAGGCGATCACCGACAGACGTTGGGGCCCCGGCAGCCCGGGGCCCCAACCCACGCACAGCCCCTCCCGATCGCGCTGGACAGCCGCGGCGCTCGGCCTGCTGGCCGCCCTGCTCGCCGTCGCGTTCCCCCTCCTGCCGGTGCAGCAGAACACCGCGGAGCTGCGGTGGCCGACCGCGTCCGGCGGCACCGCCCCGGTGACCGCCCCGCTGGTCGCCTACCGGCCCCAACACCTCGACGCCGAGATCAGCTGCTCCGCTATCCGGGACCTCGACGCGCACAGCGCGGCATCCGCGACCCTGTTCGCGACGACCCCACCGGCGTCTCCCGACGGCGCGCAGGTCGGGCTGACGGCCACGGTCGGCGACGGGATGCTGACCGTCGTCAATCGCGGCGAGCAGGTGGCCGACGCCCCTGTCCCGCCCGGTGACTGCGTCCTGACCATCCGCACGGACGCGGCGCACACGGTGGTCGGTCTCGGCGGGAGCATCCTGGTGAGCCAACGCGGGGACCACCGGCCGCAGGTCGTCGGCGTTTACTCCGATCTCGACGGCACCCGGGACGACGTCGCGGGCGCCGCGGTGCGGATCGAGGTGGACAACCGCTTCGACACCTCGGCAACCGGCGTGAAGATCGCCGCGGGCGTCCTCATCGTGCTGGCCATGGTCGGCAGCCTGTGGGCGCTGCGGCGGATCGACGGGCGCGAGGGTCGCCGGCTACCCCGCACCGGGAAGCTGCCCGGCAGGCTCCGCGGCCACGACCCGGTCCGCGATCTCACCGTGCTGGCCGTCCTGGCGGTGTGGCTGGTGATCGGCGCGACGACGACCGATGACGGCTACATCCTCGATATCACCCGTGCCAAGGAGTCGTCCGGCTTCATCGGGAACTACTACCGGTGGTTCAACGCGCCGGAGGCCCCGTTCGGGTGGTTCTACGAGTTGTACTCGCTCTGGTCCGGGGTCTCCGGCGCGGTCCTCTGGTTGCGGATTCCCGCGTTCGTCATGGGGGTGGCGTCCTGGTTGCTGCTCAGCCGGTGGTTGCTCCCGAGGCTCGGGGTGCAGGTTCGCCGCAGCCGCGCCGCCGGCTGGGCCGCCGCCGCGGTGTTCCTGTGCTTCTGGCTGCCGTTCAACAACGGCCTGCGACCCGAGCCGGTCGTGGTGATCGCGGCGCTGCTGTCGCTGTGCGCGATGGAGCGCGCGCTCGCGACCCGGCGGCTGGTTCCGGTCGCGCTCGCCCTCGTCGCCGGTGCGTTCGCGGTGGCGGCGACACCGACCGGGCTGCTGGCGCTGGCCCCGTTGCTCGGCTCCGCGCGCCCGCTGCTGCGGTTGCTCCGGGAACGGGCCGCGACCGTCGGCTGGGCGGCGGTGCTGGGCCCGCTGGCCGCCGCCGGAACGGTGGTACTCGTCGCGATCTTCGGCGACCAGACCTACGCCGCGATCGCCGAGGCGACCAGGGTCCGGACCGAGATCGGTCCGAACCTGTCCTGGTTCGCCGAGCTCTACCGCTACAACCTGCTGTTCTCCAACGGCCGCGACGGTTCGCTCGCCCGCCGGTTCCCGGTGCTGCTGCTGATGCTCTGTACCGCCGTCGCGACGGTCGTGATGCTGCGCCGCGGCCGCATTCCGGGGGCGGCCCTGGGTCCGGGCCGCCGGCTGATCGGCAGCATCGTGTTCGCCTTCGCGGTGCTGACCCTCACACCGACGAAGTGGACGCACCACTTCGGGGCGTTCGCCGCGCTCGGCGCGGGAATGGCGGCGCTGGCGGCACTGGCCACGAGCACCCAGGTGCTCCGGTCCCGGCGCAACCAGGCCGCGTTCCTCTCGGTCGTGCTCGTCGTCACCGCGTTGGCCTTCACCGGTCCCAACGCCTGGTACTACGTGTCGAGCTGGGGAGTTCCGTGGTTCGACAAGGCCCCGGTGGTGAACGGGTACACCGCGATGAATCTGCTGCTGATGGCGGCGGCCGCCGCGCTCGTCGTCGCGGTGATCGAACATCTGCGCGGGCCCGAGGTCCCGCGGCCGGTCCGTCGCAGACCGGACGGCCGGACGAGGGCGTTGCGCCTCGGTTCGGCCCCGCTGGCGGTGATCTGCGGGTTGGTGGTGCTGTTCGAGATGGCCTCGATGGTGAAGGGCATGCAGAAGCAGGCGGGCAGCTACTCGCTGGGCGCGGACATCCTCACCGACCCGGCGGGTGCGCGGTGCGGCCTCGCCGGACGGCTGTTCGTCGAGACCGAGCCGTCGGCCGGGGTTCTCCCATCCGCTCCGCCGGTGGGCGACGATCCCGGGCAGGATCCGATCGCGGAGGGTTTCCATCCCGACGGGCTTCCGCCCACCGGCCCCGGTTCGCTGCGCGACACCGACGGCCAGGGCAACCGGGAGGACGGGATCACCGGCACCGGCCCGCTCGGCGGGCCTGTTCTCGGGAGCTTCGTTCCGGACGTCGACGCCACGGGCACCCTGCGGACCGGCTGGTACGCGCTCCCCGCGCACGCCACGAGCGGCGCGGCCCCGCTGGTGCTCGGGATCGCCGGGCAGGTCGGCGACGGCACGTCGCTGACGCTGGAGTTCGCCCGGACCGGCCCCGACGGGACCCAGGTCGTCGAGCGGATCGAACCCGCGGGCCACGCAGGCACTGTGACCACGACCGCCGATCCGCTCGGTTCGGCGGCGGGCACCGCGGCCTGGCGCGATGTGCGGCTCGACCTGGCCGGGCGGCCCGCCGCGGAGGCCGACCGGGTGCGGATCCTCGCCGAGGACCGCGCGGTGACCTCAGACGGATGGATCGCGGTCGCGCCGCCGCGGGTGCCGCTGCTGACGCCGATGACCGAGCTGATGGCGGGCTCCGCTGGGGCCCTGGACTGGCCGGTTCCACTCGCCAGCCCGTGCCTGCGTCCGTTCGGCATCGACCGCGGGGTGGCGGAGCTGCCCCGCTACCGGGTCCTTGCCGACCAGCAGCAGCGCGAGGTCGGGGACGACTGGAGCTCCGCGTCCGCCGGCGGGCCCCTCGGGTGGATCCAGCAGACGACGCAGCAACGGCTGGTGCCGACCTATCTCGAAGGCGAGTGGGACCGGGACTGGGGCCAGCTCCGCCTCCTGCAGCCGTATGCCCCCGACGCCGGACGTCCGGACGTCGTCGAGGGGACCGAGACGGTGTGGGGATGGCAGCAGGCGGGTCCGATCGGGGCGCCACCTCCCGACCGCAGCCCCGCGAAGGAATGACCGAGCAGTCCCGTTCCGCCGACGACCGACGGACGCACTTCCCGACCGTCGAGCTGATCGCGCCACGACAAGCCCAGGCCCCCCACCCGTGAGTGCGTAACAGTTTTAGAAAACTGTTACGCACTCACGGAGCGAGGGGCGGCGACGGGGCGCCGATAGCCTGGCGAGGTGCTGTCGCCGGCTTCCGCACCCGAGTCCGTCGGCCGAAGCGGATCCGTGGACATCCCCACACCGACACCCGCGACGGGGCCGCGGCGCTGGGCCCTCGTCCTCGGCCTGATCTCCGCGCTGGCCGCGCTGGCCTTCCCGTTCGCGCCGGTCACCCAGCCCGTCGTCGAGTACTCGTGGACCCCCGCCGACGGAACGGCCGCCGCGATCCCGCTGATGCCCTACCAGCCGGTGGACCTCTCGGCGTCGGTGAGCTGCACGGCAGTCCGGACGGCGGCACCCGGCACCCTGGTGCTGGCGACGGTCCCACCGCAGACCGACCCGACCGCCGAGCGCCTGGCCGGGCTGGAGCTGCGCGCCGCGGGATCGGGGCTGCAGGTGCGAAGCGCGGGGGTCGACCTCGGGATGGCGGCGCTTCCCCCCGGGGACTGCACCTTCACGCTCACCTCCGACTTCAACCGCACCCAGCTGCTGCGCGACGGCATCCCGGTGCTCTCGGGCGAGGGCGACCTGCGGCCCGCGGTGGCCGGCGCCTTCACCGCAGCCGGTGACCCCGCCGGGCTCGCGCTGAACCTGACCGCCGACACCCGCTTCCAGACCACGATCGGCCCGCTCAAGGCGACGCTGGCCGCGCTGTGCGTGCTCGGCCTGCTCGGGATGCTCATCGCGCTGGGCCGCTGCGACCGGGCGGTACGTCTGCGGGTGCGGCTGCGCGGTCGCATCGGGCGGCCGAGACCGGTGGACCTGGTGGTCACCGCGCTGCTCGGGCTGTGGTGGGTGATCGGCCCGATCACCGTCGACGACGGCTATATCACCGGGATCGTCCGCAACCGCGACAGCAGCGGCTTCATCGGCAACGTCTACCGCTGGCTCGACGCGCCGGAGGCCCCGTTCAGCTGGTTCTACGAGCTCTACCACTGGTGGTCGCAGATCTCGGCGTCGACGCTGTGGATGCGGCTGCCCTCAACCCTGCTGGGGCTGGCGTGCTGGGCCGTGCTGTCCCGCGCCGTGCTGCCCCGGCTGGGCCGGTTCGCCGCGCGGCCGAGCGCGCCGTGGCTGGCCGCGGTCGCCTTCGCCGCCTGGTGGCTGCCGTTCAACCTGGGGCTGCGGCCCGAGCCGTGGGTCGCGCTCGGGTCGCTGGCGGTGTTCGTCGCGGTGGAACGCGCGGTGGCCACCCGCGCGGTGCTGCCGCTGGCGGTGGGTCTGCTCCTCGCCGGGGCGACGACCGCGCTCACTCCCGGCGGGCTGATGGCATTCACCCCGGTGCTCGCGGCGGGCCTGCCGCTGCTGCGGCTGCTGCGCGTACGCCGCGATCTGCACCGGCTGCCGCTGCTCGTCGCGCTCGTGGCGGCGCCCGCGGCCGCGGTGCTGCTGATGTTCGCCGACCAGAGCCTGGCCGCGGCGCTGGAGGCCGTGCGGGTTCGCGGCCTGATCGGGGGCGGCGTCCCGTGGTATCAGGAATACCAGCGCTACCAGCTGTTGCTGGAACCGGACAACTTCCAGGGCACCATCGGGAAACGCGCCCCCGTGCTGCTCACCCTGCTCGCCACCGCCGGGGTCGTCTGGTCGCTGGCCGCGCGCGGCCGGGCCGGGATCGCGGCCGGACCAGCACGCCGGCTTGTCGTCGCGTTCGGGCTCTCGCTGGTGGCGATGGCCGCCACCCCGACGAAGTGGACCCAGCATTTCGGCGACGTCGCGGGCCTCGGTGCCGCGGTGCTGCTGCTCGGGTTCGTCGCCTGGTCGGCGCCCGCATTGCGGGTCCGCGCCGGGACCGCGAGGCCGGTGCTCGCCGGGCTCGCGCTGCTCACCGTGCTCGGGTCGCTCGTGCTCGCCGGGACCAACTCGTGGCCGTATGTCTCGGGCTGGTACTCGATCACCTGGAGCACGATGTCGCCACAGCTCGCCGGCGTTCTGTTCGCCGTGGTGTGGCTCGTCGCGGGTGTCGTGCTGCTCGTCGCGCTGCTGGTGCGTTCGGCTTGGCGCGGATCGGCGGCGGGCTCCGGTCCGGCGGCGCGCCGGGTGGCCGCGGCGGTCCCGCTGCCCCGCCGGGTGCCCGCCCCGGCCTCGGTGGCACTGGTGCTGGTGTTCGGGGTGGTGGCGCTGCAGGTGCTCGGTTTCGCGAAGACGAGCCTCACGCACCGCGACGGCTACACGCTCGCCGCGGACGCCGCGGCCGTCCTGGGGGGCCAACCGTGCGGGCTGCAGCGGGATCTCTCGGTGGAGACCGACCCGGCGGCGGGGGTGCTCCCCACGGTCGGAGCGTCCGCCCCGGTGTTGCCGGTGGTGCCCGCCGATACCGGCGGTCACGTGCTGCCCGGGATGGCCGTCGCCGGAACCGGCACCACCCCGTGGTTCGGGCTGGACGACGACCAGCGGACCGGACGGCTGCCCGTCGTCGTCACCGTGGCGGGATCGATGCGCCCGGGAGACCGGCTGCACGCCGAGTTCGCGACGCGGCCCGACGGTGAGGTCCTCGCCGAGCAGCCCGTGACCTCGCCCGGGCAGGCCGCCACGCCGGCCGACGTGCGGCTGATGGCTCCCCGCGGCGCCACGGCCGTCCGGCTCGTGGTCGACGCCCCCGCACTGCCGGTGGCCGGGACGGCCACCCCCGCGGTGGTCTCGCTGCCCCGGGTGCCGCGGCTGACCCCGATGACCGAGCTGCTGCCCCCGGGCACGCCCGCGATCCTCGACTGGCCGGTGGCGTTCGTCTTCCCGTGCCTGCGGCCCGAGCCCCTGTCCCTCGGCACGGCGGGCGTCGCGACCTGGCGGGTCGGTCCCCCGGCCGACGACCCGGCGGCGGCGATCACCTACTCGCCCGGCCATGGCGGCCCCTTCGCCGGACCCCGGCTGCTGGTCACCGAGCAGCGGATGGCCACCTACCTGCGCGGCGACCCGACCCGTGACGCCGCGCAGCTCTATCGATGGGTTCCGATCCAGCCGCTCGCCACTCCGGCACCGAGCGTGACCGATCGCACCGTCGCCGGTTGGTACGCCGAGGGGCGCACCCGCGTGCCGGGCCTGGATCCGGTCGGTCGGTGAGCGACACGCTTCGGCCCCGAAGCACCATCAGCGGCCCGTCTGACCCACAATGTTCGTGATCCCACCCTCGACCGGAGGACGACCTTTCGCATGCCTGGCTCACCCGGCTCCACCGAGACGCAGGCGCGCACCGTCATGGACGCCGCCATGAACGACGTGCCCGCGCCATCCGCCGCCGCGGCGCCGGCGCCACCTCCCGAACCGACGGCCCGGCTGGTCATCCAGCGCGGCCTGTGCCGCGGCCCCTCGGCGCTGGTCCCCGAAGATCTCTACTGCGTGGTCGAGTGGGGTGGGGCGCGCCGTGAGCGGCACCGCGTCGAGCTCGCCCCGGCCAGCCAGGTCAGCACGAACACCTACTTCGGCCGGGTCCACGCCACCTACTGGCAGCGCTGGACCGATGTCACCGAGGTCGAGGTCTCGATGCGCGCCAGCGGGTCGGGGCGGATCCGGGTGCTGGCCTCGGACACCAACAAGGTGTGGCGCATCGTCGCCGCATACGACGTGGCCGACGCGCAGGGCGCCGCCGTCCGGCTGAACGCGCCCATCGACCGCTTCGTCGACGGCGGCGGGCTGTGGCTGGAGTTCACCACCGAAACCGGTGAGCTCGCCGTCTCCGACGTGCGCTGGACCGTCCCGGCGCCGGCCGTGCGCCCGGTGTCCGTGGTCATCTGCACCTACAACCGCGTCGAGGACGGCCTCAACACCCTGCAGGCGCTCGCCGACGACCCGGAGCCGCTCGCGACCGTCGACCTGATCTACGTCGTCGACCAGGGCAGCGACCCGCTCGAGTCGCGGCCTCGGTTCGCCGATGTGGCGGCGCGGCTCGGTGACCGGCTTCGTTACATTCGCCAGCCGAATCTGGGCGGGGCGGGCGGGTTCACCCGCGGGTTGTTCGAGGTCGCGGGCGCCGGCGACGAGCGCGCCGACGTCGTGTTCATGGACGACGACGTGCTGCTGGAGCCGGAGATCCTCATCCGGCT
Organism: Pseudonocardia asaccharolytica DSM 44247 = NBRC 16224; assembly: GCF_000423625.1. Lineage (GTDB taxonomy): Bacteria > Actinomycetota > Actinomycetes > Mycobacteriales > Pseudonocardiaceae > Pseudonocardia > Pseudonocardia asaccharolytica. Next base: position 153,762 of record NZ_AUII01000002.1, on the reverse strand, counting down.
CACCGCGTTCGCCAACCGCACGACGCACCCCACGATCGTCGGCGGGCAGATGCTCAACCTGCTGCATCCCGGGCATCTGCATATCAGCGCAGAGTACGCCGATCCCGAGCTGTTGCTGGTCGGCCTTCCGGTGCCCGGGGCGCTCAAGGAGGCCTATCTGCTCGGTCTCGACGAGCGCCGGCTACCGATCGTGCAGGAGCGGCGGGTCGACACCGAGTACAACGGCTGGTGGTCGTGCCTGATTCCGGCGGAGATCGTCGACGCGATCGGCTACCCGCTGCCGCTGTTCTTCCAGTGGGACGACGTCGAGTTCGGGTACCGGGCGCGGGCGCACGGCTTCCCGACGGTCGCGCTGCCCGGGGCCGGGGTGTGGCACGCCGACTTCGGATGGAAGGACTGGGACGAGTGGCACCGGTACTTCAACATCCGCAACGGCTTGATCACCGCCGCGCTGCACACCGGGTTCTCCGTCAGGCGGATCGGCCGCCGGGTCGGGCAGCTTCTCGCGCAGTACCTGGTCGGGATGCAGTACGGGCTGTCGGCGACGCTGCTGCAGGCCGTCGAGGACTTCCTCGACGGCCCGGAGATCCTGGACGACGGTTCGGCCGCCGCGGCCGCGAGGATCCGTCAGATCCGGGCCGCCTACCCCGAGACCGTGATGCACCCGATCAGCGAGGGGGGGAACGACTTCCGCGATATGCAGGTGGTCCGGGCGGCCAACCCACCCGGCAAGGAGCGCCTGACCTGGCTCAAGCGGGCCGTGTTCCACGCGACCGGGCGCTCGGTGCACCGGACCGGGATGGTGCCCGCCGGTGACGCGCATTGGTGGCACGTGTCGAACTTCGAGCGTGCGGTCGTCACCGACATGTCCGAGCAGGGCATCCGGATCCGCACCCGGGACCGGGCCCTGGCGCTGGAGCTGGCCAAGCGCGGGGCGCGGGTGCTGCGCAGGCTGGCCGTGGAGGGCCCGTCGGTGGTCGAGCGGTACCGGGCGGCGCAGCCGCGGCTGACCAGCCGCGAGAACTGGGCCCGCCTCTACGGCCTGGACCAGCCCCGCCCGCCCGTCCACAGCGTTATGGAGCCATAACGTCGTTCGAACCCGGCCGCCACGCGCGTTATGGAGCCATAATGTCGTTCGGGGCTGGGCGGGCGAAGGCGTCAGCGCTGGAAGATCTGCCGCCAGCCCTCGCGGCCGGTCAGCTCCGGCTGGGCCTCCCGGTAGCGGCGACGCAGCTCGGGCCAGGCCTTACCGATCTCCCGCAGCTGCGCCATCGACCGGCGCAGCTGCGCGGTGAACAGCTGCCGGTCGCGGCGCCGGAAGGTGACGCCGCGGCCGTCCGGAGTGGTCACCGTGGCCGAGTCGAGCCGGGACAGCACGAACCACTGCGCCTGCCGCGACGACACGTTGCGCTGCGGCACGACCTGGTCCGCCGGATCGGATGGGCGCAGATTGTGCAGCACACCCTTGACCAGCCCCTTCGCGATCGCCACCTTGCCGACCGGGGGTTCGGGGAACATCTGCGCGGCCATCTCGTCGAGATGCGAGAGCGGGACCTCGGTGGCGGAGTCGAGCGGACAGCCGTCGTCGTACTCGGCGCGCTTGGCCCGGATCTCCCCCAGCACCACCGGCAGCTTCGGGAACAGCGCCTCCGGGCCGGCCAGGAAGTCGCGCAGCGCCATCTCCTGCAGCGCCACCGCCGAATACTCCATCAGCAGCAGATGCCGCAGCGTGCGCTTGAGCGTGTCGCGCAGCAGCGCCTTCGGGTCCTCGGGGCCGTGCAGCGCCGCCGCGACGAACCGGTTGCGGTAGTGGAAGTAGGCCTGCCAGTCGCTGGTGTCGTCCTTCTCCATGAACGACATGTGCCAGATCCCGATGCCCGGCACGGTGGCCGTGCGATAGCCGCGGGACCGGGCGCGCAGCCCGTACTCGGCGTCGTCCCATTTGATGAACAGCGGCAGGGGCAGCCCGAGATCCTCGGCGACCATTCGCGGGATCAGGCACATCCACCAGGCGTTGTAGTCGACGTCGACGCGGCGGTGCAGCCAGGGCGTCTGGCGCAGGGTCTGGTCGGCGAAGTCGTGATGCGGATGGGTCTGGGGGGCGTTGCGCCACAGGAACGTGTTGCGGTCGACGACCTCACCCATCGTGGACAGCTGCGAGCGGACCTGCAACGACAGCATCTGCCCGCCGACGAGCATCGGCTCGCGGGCGAACCGGGAGAACGCGACGGCCCGCAGGATCGAGTCCGGCTCGAGCAGGATGTCGTCGTCCATGAACAGGATCTGCTCGCAGTCGATGCCCGCCCCGTCCGAGCCGTACAGGGCCTCGTACATGATCCGGGCGTAGCCGCCGGAGCCGCCGAGGTTGGGCTGGTCGATGATCCGCAGCCGGCCACCGAGCCGAGCCGCGGCCTGCGCATAGCCGTCGGCGTCGCGGACCTTCTGGGTGCCCTGGTCGGGCAGGATCACCGCGGTCACCACATCGAGGACGGCCGGGTCCGAGCCGATCGCGGCGAGCGTGGCGACGCAGTCGGCGGGCCGGTTGAACGTCGGCATCCCGACGGTCACCGCGGCCCGGCCCGGCGCCTCCTGCGCGGCGTACCAGCCGCCCTCGTGCACGACGAGCCCGTGGTCGTCGGTGGTGAGATCGAACCAGTACCAGCCGCCGTCCTCGAACGGGTGCAGGTCGAGGCCCAGGTCGACCTCGTGCCGGTCGGGTTCGGCGAGCAGTCCGCCGCAGACGTAGATCTGCGAGCCGTCGGCCTTGGTGCGGTACACGTCGACCCGTCCGGCGCCCTCCAGCGACAGCCGCAGGCGCACCTCGGTGAGGATCGACCAGCGCCGCCAGTAGCCGGCCGCGAAGCCGTTGAAATAGGCGCCGAAGGACACCTCGCTCTGCGCGGGCACGACGGCCGTCGTGCGCGAGGTGACGCGCAGCCGCCTGCCGTTCGCCGTCGAGACCGTCAGCGTCATCGGGTCCGCCAGCTCGCCGGGCTCCGGTTCGGTGGGCGCGAGCCGGGTGGCGGTCCGCTCGTCGACGTAGAGGGCGCGCACCCGCACCGGGTCGCTCGGGCGGGGCAGGATCACCCGCTGCAGCAGGCTGTGCACCTGGGCGGGCGGCTGTTCGAGATCCGGCCGCGGGCTTGACGCGGAACGGGCGGTCTCGGTGGCGACGTCGGTCATCGGGTGGGGTGCCTCGGTCCTCATGGGTCGCAAATCAGTGGTATCGGGTTGCGCGCCCCCGGATCGTGGTGGGCGCACGACGGCCGAGCGTAGTGGCGGTGGGCGCTCAATCGTCGGCCGACTCGGTCCCGGACAGCGGCCGGCCCTCGGTGAAGAACGGGAGGATGCGGTTGTCGAACATCGTCAGCGCCGACCCGATGGCCATATGCATATCAAGGTATTTGTATGTGCCGAGACGGCCGCCGAACAGCACGTTCTGCGTAGCGGTCTCCTTGCGGGCGCGCTCCCGGTAACGTTCGAGCTTCGCGCGGTCCTCGGCGGTGTTGATCGGGTAGTACGGCTCGTCACCGGAGTTGGCGAAGCGCGAGTACTCCCGCACGATGACTGTTTTGTCCATCGGATAGTCCCGTTCCGGATGGAAATGCCGGAACTCGTGAATCCGGGTGAACGGGACCTCGATGTCGTTGTAGTTCATTACCGACGTTCCCTGGAAATCGCCGGTGTCGCGCAGCACTTCCTGCTCGAAGTCCAGGGTGCGCCAGCCCAGCTCGCCCTCGGCGTAGTCGAAATAGCGGTCCAGCGGCCCGGTGTAGACGGTCGGGATCGCGGCGGGCAGCTCCTCGCGGACGTCGAAGTAGTCGGTCGAGAGCCGGACCTCGATGTTCGGGTGGTCGGCCATCCGCTCCAGCCAGGCGGTGTAACCGTCGACCGGCAGGCCCTCGTAGGTGTCGTTGAAGTAGCGGTTGTCGAACGTGTAGCGGACCGGGAGCCGGGCGATGATCGACGCGCCGAGCTCCCTCGGGTCGGTCTGCCACTGCTTGGCCGTGTAGCCCTTGACGAACGCCTCGTAGAGCGGGCGACCGATCAGCGAGATCGCCTTCTCCTCGAGGTTCTGCGCGTCGGCGGTGGCGATCTCGCTGGCCTGCTCGCGGATCAGCGCCCTGGCCTCGTCCGGGGTGTGCGACCGGCCGAAGAACTGGTTGATCAGCGCCAGGTTCATCGGGAACGTGTAGACCTGGCCCTGGTACTTCGCGAACACCCGGTGCTGGTAGCCGGTGAACGCGGTGAACCGGTTGACGTAGTCCCACACGCGTTTGTTCGAGGTGTGGAACAGGTGCGCACCATAACGGTGGATCTCGATCCCGGTCTCTGGTTCGGCCTCGGAGTAGGCGTTGCCGCCGATATGCGGGCGCCGGTCGAGCACCAGGACCTTCTTGTCCAGCTCGGTGGCGGCGCGCTCGGCGATCGTCAGCCCGAAGAAGCCGGACCCGACCACGACCAGATCCAAAGCTGCATACGTCACGACACCCGAGGGTAGCGGCGGCGAGTCGGGGGGTGGGGCCCGCCCGCTCGCTATGCTCCGGCCGAAGTTCCTCATGTCCGGACGTCTGGTGGTCTCGTGGTCTCAGCGCAGCTCGCGCACGGTGCGTGGGTCGTGTTCGTGTACCTGGTGGTGCTGTGGACGCCCGGGCTCGCGCTGGCGCACGCGCTCCGCGCCCGCGGCTGGACGCTCATCGGGGTCGCCCCGCTCGTCACGTACGGCGTGGCGGGTGTTGTGGGGCCGCTGGCCGCGCTGGCCGGAGTGCCATGGTCGGCCACGACCTATCTCACCGGAACCGCGGTGCTCGTACTCGCGGCCGCCGGGCTGGCGTTGCGGAGGCCGCGATCTCGGAGTTCTGACGCGGCGGGCTGGTCGACCGCCGCCCATCTCGGGGTGGCCGGGGTGCTCACTCTGGCGGCCATGGTGGGTGGCGCCGTGATCGCCCGCGCGATGAGCGACCTGGCCGCCGTCCCGCAGGACTGGGACGCACTCTTCCACGCCAACGGCATCCGCTACCTCAGCGACACCGGCGACAGCAGCCTCTACGGCATGTCGACAGTGAACTGGTTCGAGCCGGGCACCGCGGTCTTCTACCCGAACGCGTACCACCTGCTCGGCGCCGTGGTGTACCAGCTCACCGGGGCGTCGATCCCCGCCGTCCTGAACGCCCACACGCTGCTCATCCCGGGTCTGACGGCGCTCGCGCTGGTCGTGTTGATCCGCCGGTTGGGTGGGCGGGCGGTGCTCGCGGGAGGCACCGCGATCGTCGTGGTCGGGCTCAGCGCGCTGTACGACATGCTGTGGCGCGGGCCGCTGCTGCCCTACGCAACGGCTGTGGCGCTGACGCCGCTCGTCGTCGTCATGCTCTTCGATCTCGTCGACGCGACCAGCGTCAGGGACCGCGTCCGGTGCGGCGGGCTGGTGGCCGTCGGGCTGGCCGGCCTCGTCTGCCTCCAACCGGCGTCCCTGTTCGGCGCCGTCCTGTTCGGCGCCCCGGCGTTCCTGCAGCGCTGGTGGATTCGGCCGCGACTGGTCGTGTCCGATGCCCCGCTGGTCATCCTGGCCGGGATCGCCGCGGCCGTGTTGACGACGATGCAACTGACCGCCGGGTTGGGCAGCGCCGGGGATCTCGACGCCATGGACTGGCCGGCCGACCTCCCGCCGAAAGCGGCGCTGGGCGAGTTCCTCACGTTCAGCCACGCCGCGGCCACGCCGCAGGTGTGGATCGTCGTCGCCGTCCTCGCCGGGCTGCTGGCCTACCGCAGGCTGGGCGATCTGCGCTGGATCGGCGCGGTGGCGGCGGCGTTCGGCATGCTGTTCCTCGTCGCCGCGTCCTCCGACGCGCCATGGGCAAACTCGATCACCCGGTTCTGGTGGAACGACCGATGGCGCCTGATCGGACCGGCCGCGATCGCGCTGGCCGTCGTCGCCGGGCACGGGCTGGCCGAAACCCAACGTTGGATCGTCACGGCCGCCGGGCGGATGCGACGCCGCGACCGATCCGGCCCGCCGAGGCGGCTCGCGATCGCGGGGCACGCAACCGTTGCCGTCAGCGTGCTCACGGTGTTCGCGGTCCTCACCGGGGGGTTGTACCTCAACCGCAACACAACCCGAATGGCCGTCAGTTTCGCGCCCGGGCCCGCGCTCACCCCCGACGAGGTGGTCGGCCTGCACGTGCTTGCCGACATGGCCAGACCCGGAGCGCGGGTGCTCAACGACCGCGGCGACGGGACGGCATGGATGTACGCGTTGACCGGGCTGCATCCCGTGGCCGGGCATTACAACGCTGCGAAGGTGGGGCCGGAGGCCACGCTGCTGGCTGAGCGGTTCAACCAGTATCCCCACGATCCGGCCGTGCGCGCTGTCGTCGGTCAGCTCGGGATCCGCTACGTCATCCTCAGCGAGAGCTTTCTGCGCCCGGAGGCGCACCGCCAGCCCGGGCTCGTGGGGCTGGACGACGCGGCCTGGCTGGAGCGCGTGTACCACAACTCCGACGTGGTGATCTACCGGATCAAGTCGGACGTCGCGGCCGGCTCCTCGGGCGACTGACTCCTGAGGAACGCCATGATGTTGACGAGCGGATAGCGCGAGGTCGTGCACTGACCTCGGTCGCTGTGCGTAGCCATGTGATCCCTGACGGTGGTGTCTGACCCGGCCGCTACGCTCCTGCTGCATGGACTGGGATCAGTACGCGCAGACCTACCCCCAGCTCGACGACAAGGACGCGGTACCCCCGCTGCTACAGCAGGCCATGGCCGGGTCGTCGGGATCCGCGCTCGACATGGGCTGCGGTGAGGGAGCGTTGCTGACCCTGCTCCGCGACGCCTTCAGCCACAGCTGGGAGCTGTCCGGGTTCGAGGTGAGCCCGACTCGCGCCGAGGCTGCGCGCAACCGCGGTCATCATGTCGCCCTCGACGAGGGCGCGGCCGTACCCTTCCCACCCGGCTCGTTCGACCTCGTCATCTCCACTCACGTGATCGAACACGCTCCGGACGACCGCGCGTACGCCCGCACGTTGCGCGATATGGCGAAGCCGGGTGGACTGGTTTACGTCGAGACGCCGGTCAAGCTCCCAGGGGCGTGGTACTTCCGCCGGAATCCCCAGGCGGGCTGGGTGCTCGATCCCACACATGTGCGCGAGTATCGGTCGGCCGCGGCGGTGAACGAGGTTCTCCGGTCAGCCGGCCTGGAGATCCTCGACGAGGACGTTACCAAGATCGTCTTCCCGCTCGCAGCGGGCGAGCGACTGGTCCGTCGGATGCTGCGAATCCCGCCGCAGACAACCCAGCGCCTCGAGGGCCTGCGCGCCACAAGTGTCCCGATCCCTCGCTACCGCCAGCAGGCGGTGTTGGCACGTCGACCCGCCTAGACCGGACGGAGGGTCGATGGGGTGCCCTCCGCCGGATCAGCCCGCGGCGCCGGACCACCATGCATCCCAAGCGCTGGCCACGATGTCCTCCACGCCGAAACGGGCCTTCCATCCCAAGTCGGACTCGATCCGGGAGACGTCCGCGACGACCGACGCCGGATCGCCCGGTCTGCGCCCGACCACGCAATGGGGCACCGGCCTGTCAACCACCCGCTCGACCTCGGCGAGCATCTCGAGCACGCTCACCCCGGTACCCCGGCCGACATTGAACACCCCGGCCCGCAACAGCCCGCTCTCCAGCCCGTCAACCGCCGCCCGGTGTGCGTCGGCGAGGTCCTCCACGTGCACGTAGTCGCGCACACACGACCCATCCCGCGTCGGCCAGTCGCCGCCGAACACCTCGGTCACCCGTCCCAGCTCGACGTTACGCAGGACGATCGGCAGCAAGTTCGACACCCCCCGATCCGCCAGCATGGCATCCGCGGCGCCCGCAACGTTGAAGTAGCGCAGCGCCGTCCAGGCCATCCCGTGCGCTTCGGCGGTGCGCCGCACCAGCCACTCGGCGGCGAGCTTGCTCTCCCCATAAGGACTGGTCGGAACCGTGGGATGGTCCTCGCTCAACAGCCCAGCCTCGCTCGCACCGTAGACCGCAGCGCTGGAGGAGTAGAGCAGGTTATGTACACCGGCCCGAACCGCGGCCCGCAGGAGCGCCACGGTGCCGGTGACATTCTGCTCGAAGTAGTAAAGGGGTCGCTCGACCGACTCCGCGACCGCCTTCTTGGCCGCGAGATGAACAATCCCGGTCACCCCATGTCGGGCCATGGCCGCAGCCAGGACGTCTTCTCCCTCGAGGAGGCTCGCCTCGACGAGAGGCACGCAGGAAACCCGCTCCCGCAGACCGGTGGACAGGTCGTCGAGAACGACGACCTGTCGGCCCCCGGCCTGTAGGGCACGCAGCACGTGCCCGCCGATATAGCCGGCCCCTCCGGTGAGCAACCACGTCACCGATGACCACACCCCGGGCACGGCCAGGATCGGGTCGGTTCAGGCGTCCCGGCCGCGCTCCACGAAGGCGAGATCGCCCCACGTGACGCACCCAAGAGGCGGTAGATCATCAGGTTCCTTCGCGGTCGGGTGTGCGTGGCTGATGTCGCGTGATCTGCTTGAGGTGCGAGGCGCTAGCTCAGCATCCGGCCGACCATCGCCCGGGCGCCGGACAGGTCACCTGCCGTTGCCATTTCGACCGCCACCTTCAGCGCGTGGAGCCGGGAGAAGACGTGCAGGTCGGCCGCTCGGGCGGCCCGCGCCCAGCCGCGGAGACGTAGCTGCAATGCGATCTCCCGGAAGTACCGCTGCTCCTGGTCGTATCGTCTGCCGTCGCGGGCACGCGTCGACGAGTCGCTCGCGCCGTGGCGCCGATACCGGAAGGCCGGCGCCGGGTCGATCGCGATCCTGCCGCCACCGAGCAGGAGATCGACCACGAACGCGAGATCGTGGATCGCATCGATGCCCTCGTGGAAGGGAATATCCACCACAGCCGCGGCTCGATAGGTCAACGACGGCGTGTACAACCAGTTACCCGCCAGCAGACTGCGCACACCCGCCTCCCCTTCGATGGTTCCCCGCGAGCGGGGCCGGGCGCTGATGACCCGCTTCACCCGGTCCGCCAGGCTGTCACCGACACCACCGTTCTCGTCGACCACCGTCACACCCGGTTGCACCGCTACCACTGACTGGTCCCGGAAGTGGCCGGAGACGATCTCGACGTATTTCGGCTCCAGCAGATCGTCGGCGTTCATGGTGCAGAGCAACTCGCGGCGGCCCAGCCGGGAACACTTGTACGTGTTTCCGTTCGGTCCCAGTCGTTCGGAGTTGCGGAGGTACTCGATGCGGCTGTCGCCGAGCGATACCAGGTGGTCGGCGACGACCCTGCCGGGGTAGCCATCGTCCACGACGGTGAGTTCCCAGTCGGAGACAGTCTGTTTGCGGACGCTGTCGACCGCGTCGATCAGATACCCGGGGTCACCGTAATACGGGATCACGAAGTGGATGCTCACGAATCCCTCGCAGAGGGGTGCTCGGGCTGGCCCGAGGTCACCGCCGTGACGACCGGGTCGGACGCGGAGAGCAGCCCACGGTCACGGTTGACGATCTCGGCTTCGCGGACTGCGAGCGTGCGGGCCAGCTCGGTGAGCTGACGCTCCACGCCCTGGAACCGCAGGTAGGTGTTGAGCATCGCAAGCAGGAACACCACGACGAGCGCGTAGAGCAGCAGGTCCGTGCCACGCCCAACCCCGAACCAGTTCGCGACGGCCGTCAGGTCGTCAGGCCGGAGGATGGCATAGAAGTTCACCAGCGCGAACAGCACCAGGCCGATGCGCTTGCCGGCCTGCATCCGGACGCCGTGACGGCTCCGGACGAAGACGACGAGTAACCCGGAGATCACGATCAGCAGGAGGATCTGGATGAGCACGGCTTCACGCTCCCCGTTGCCGCACCGACAGATCGAACAGGACGTTCACCCCGTTCACGAGCGACTGGCCCTTACTCATCGAATAGTCGGTGTAGAGGACGGACACCGGCATCTCCGCCACGCGCCATGAAGAGCGCGAGAGGTAGGAGACGATCTCAGATGCGTGCGCCATACGGTTCATACTGATGCGGAACTCCTCCACGACGGGCCGCGTGAAGACCCGTAGGCCATTGTGTGCGTCGGTGAGGTTCAGCCGCCGCGCCGCGGGGCTCAGCGCGGCGATGCATCTGAGCACGAACCGTTTCAGCGCGGGCACGGTCGCCGCGCTCTCGAGAAACCGGGAACCGAGCACCACGTCGGCCTCACCGGAGCGAGCCTTGGCGACCATGTTGAGTGCGTCCTCCACCCGGTGCTGACCGTCCGCGTCGAAGGTGACGAAGTACTGCGCGCCCGGACGGGCACACGCGTAGGTCAGGCCCGTCTGCAGCGCAGCCCCCTGGCCGAGATTGATCGGGTGCCGCACCAGGTGTGCGCCGGTCGATGCGATGGCCTCGGCCGAACCGTCCGAACTCCCGTCGTCCACGCAGACCACGTTGGGATAGGTGCGCAGGATCTCCTCGATGACCGACCCGATCACTGCCTGCTCGTTGAAGACGGGCACGACGAGCCATACGTCGTCGACGCCTCGCGGAATTGGCATTCGGTTCTCCGGTCGTCGGGGCTGATGAGACGAGGGTAGCCGCGCCCGCCGCGTCAGCCCGACCGGTCCGGACCCGCTCACGGCGTCGGCGCGCTCCGGATCCGGCCGACTGCCCTCACGGTGCCCAGGGCCGCCCAGATCGTCACGACCGCCGGTCCGAGGAGTTGCGCCGCCAGGGCGCCGCCGATGGGATCCGACGAGACGAGGAGCACGGAGAGGAAGGCGACCGAGCCCACGACCCACGAGACGATGACGGTCCGCTGAGCGTCCAGGGCCACGAGGGCAGCCTGGAAGGTCAACGCAGCCATCATGCAGATCGTGGCGGCGGCAAGGAGCGCAACGTGCAGCGCGGGCGGGCGCTCAGCCGCGTTGAACAGCACCTGCACCGCCCATGGACCGAGCATCGCGGCGATAAGGACACCGACGGCGCCGAGCGCGGCCAGCACGGCGAGTGCGCGGAGCAGATGGCGCTTGAGCAGGTCCGGTCGCCGGGCCGCCACCGCGCGAGCGAGCGCAGGGACGAGGAGCGCCTGAACCGGTGAGAAGAGGAAGAGCGGCACCCGTGCGGCGACGAACATGAGCGCGAACACGCTGGCGGCCAGGGCGTCCGGCATGCGGAACGTCACCACCACAGGCCCGAGGTTGGCCATGGCCTGCATCAACAGTCCCGCTGCGACGAGCATGGCCACCGAGCGGCCCGCGCGGGCCACATGGGATCGAGCCGACGAACCCGGGTCGAGCCTCAGGGCCGGTGCCAGCGCCAGACCCGCGACCAGTGCGCCCAGCGCGAAGGCGAGGGCGTACCAGGTCGGTTGTCGCACGGCGAAGGCCAGCAGGACGACACCCGGGAGCAGCCGCGCGGCACCCTCGAGATAGAGGGTCAGCGCGTACGGTCGTAGCCTCTTCTGCCCGCTGAGGAGGCCACGGACCCAGTACATGACCGCAGCGCCCGCCGCGGCGACCACCACGGCGAGCAGAAGGCCGGCTTGCCCGGCGAGCACGCGGCTCAGCACCGGCGGCCACAACAACAGCAGCAACGCCGCGACCACGACGGTGACGGCAGCGGCGATCCGGCCGGTCCGTGCGGCGACCTCTCGGATCGACCCGCCCTCGCTGCGGGCGGCGGTGACAGCCCGGCTCGTCTCCTGTTCGACAGCGAAGAAGACGCCGGGCCCGATGATATTGATCAGGAAGTACACCGAGGTCAGCGCGCCGACCTCCGCAGCGTACGGCGGGGTCGGAAACGTGTGCCCGACGACGACGACGAAGGCGTAGCCCGCCAGGCCGACCGTCACCAGGCCCAGGGCAAGGTGGGTGGCGGTACCAGTCCGCCGAGACGAAAGGTGTCGGGAAAGTCCGATGCCCTTCCGGCCGCGGACGGTATCGCTCATACCCGAAGACCCATCGTCACGTGTAGATCGCCAGCACCAGCGTGCCGATCCACACCGCGGCCAGCACCTGCAGCACCCGGTCGGCCAGGGCGATCTCCTCGGGCTGCCCGCCGTTACCGCCGTCGACGTCGACGGAGTACCGCAGCACCGCGATGACGAAGGGCACGATCGAGACCACCGACCACACCGAGCTGTGGTGGACCTCGCGGATCTCGAACGCCCACAGGCTGTAGGTCGTGATCAGCACGGTGGCCGAGAGCGCCCACACGAACCGCAGGTAGGACGCCGAGTAGCCCTCCAGCGACTTGCGGATCTTCGCGCCGGTCCGCTCGACGAGCATCATCTCGGCGTAGCGCTTGCCGGCCACCATGAACAGCGAGCCGAACCCGGCCACGAGCAGGAACCACTGCGACAGCGGGATGGCCGCCGCCGCGCCCCCGGCGATCGCGCGTAGCAGGAAGCCGGACGCGACGATGCAGATGTCGAGCACCGGCTGATGCTTGAGCCAGAAGCAGTACGCCAGCTGCACCGCGATGTACACGGCCACTGTGATCAGCAGCGGTATCGACGCGAGCAGGCTCAGCGCCAGCGCACCGAGGAACAGCACCACCGCGACGACGATGGCCAGCCGCGCGGGCACGATGCCGGCGGCGATCGGCCGGTTGCGCTTGGTCGGATGCGCGCGGTCGGCCTCGACGTCGTTCGCGTCGTTGACGAGATACACCCCGGACGCGGCGAGCGAGAACGCGGCGAAGGCGATCACGAGGTTGACCGCGATGTCGCCGCTGAACAGGTCACCGGCCGTGAACGGCGCGGCCAGCACCAGGACGTTCTTCACCCATTGCCGCGGGCGCATCGTCTTGAGCACGCCGCCGACCACCCCGGCGGCGCTGCGCACCGGTGCCTCCACCGAAGCCGCGTCCGTGCTGGTCATCGCGACACCCCCCGGCGTCGGCCGAGCCGGCGCGAGCCGAGGGCGACGATCGCGCCGAGGACCGAGCCGACGACCACGTCGCTGGGGTAGTGCACGCCGAGGACCAGCCGCGACAGCGCCATCGGGGGCACCAGCGCGGGGACGAGCGGGCGGCCCAGCAACCTGCCGTACAGGACCGCCGCCGCCGTGGTGGACGTCGTGTGCGCGGACGGGAAGCTCAGCCTGCTGGGCGTGCCGACGAGCACCCGCACCGACGGGTCCTGCGGCCGGGGCCGGCGGACGACGCGTTTGACCGCGATCGACGCGCCGTGCGCCGCGGCGACCCCGGCGGCGGCGATGAGCCAGTCCCGGCGGCGGGAGCGGTCGACGGCCGCACCGAGCAGCCCGATCGCCAGCCAACCCCCCGCATGCTCGCCGAACAGCGACATTCCGCGCGCGACACGCACGAGCGGCGGCCGCGCGGCCGCGTCCTGGACGGCGTTGAGCGCCCGGACCTCCAGGGTGCGGTCGGATTCGGGCAGGAATGGCGGGGCGGGGACCGGTGTCGGGGAGATCGGGTGCCCGGACGGGGCCGGGGCTGCGAGGCCATTTCGGACGGCGGGCTCGGCCACGGTGTGGGGCCTCCTGTGCACCTGCGCTGTCGAGCTGCGGGCGCGGGTCGGCGGTGGTTTCCGTCGGGCGATGCTACGCGGGGGCGGATCACGCTCGGCGCCGACGTCCCGAGCCCTCCGGAGACGATCTGTCAGAACCAGCGCTCCAGAACGAGCGCGAGCCCGTCGTCGACGTTCGACGCGGTCACCTCGTCGGCGACGTCGAACAGCGTCGGGTGGGCGTTGCCCATCGCCACCCCGTGCCCGGCCCAGCGCAGCATCTCCAGATCGTTGGGCATATCGCCGAACGCGATGACCCCGTCGGTGTCGACCCCGGTCCCCTGCGCGACCTCGGCCAGCCCGGTCGCCTTGGTGATCCCCGGCGGGGAAGCCTCGACCAGCCCCCGGGGGTTGGAGAACGTGAGGTCGACCGCGTCGCCGACCAGCGGGCGCAACGCCGCGACCATCTCGCCGCTCGTCATCTCCGGCGCCCGGATCAGCAGCTTGACCGCGGGGCGGGCCAGCAGCTCCGAGCGGGAGACGCTGGCGTTGTCCGGGTTGGGCCAGGCGTGCCGGTAGTCGGGTTCGGCGACGAACTGCGCCGCCGCGTCGTCGAATGCGCCGGTGCCCACCCGCTCGACCGCGAGCCCGCATCCGGGCAGCGCCTCCGCGGCCGCGGCGGCGAGATCGATGAGGGTTTCCGGCGCGATCTGACGGGCCCAGAGCACCCGGTCCTCGACGGCGTCGTAGAGCACCGCGCCGTTCGCGCAGACCGCGAGGCGGGCCACCCCGAGCTGCTGGACAACCGGCGGGATCCACCGCGGTGGACGCCCCGTGACCAGCACGAACCCCACCCCGGCCGCCGTCAGCCTGCCCACCACTGCCGCGGCCCGCACACTGACCCGCTCGTCGTTGTCGAGCAGCGTGCCGTCCACGTCCGTGGCCACCAACCGAGGTGCCTGCACTCCTAACGCCGTCCGTCGATCATGTCACCAGGATACGTGGTCGACAGAGTGGCGGGCCGCGCCGCCGCGGCGCTGGTCCGGGTCGCGCCCGACAAGAAGCTGGCCGAGCGGGTGCGCGCGGCGGCGGATTGAGCAGGCGGATTCGCGGAAACCCGGCGACTCGGTCGCGGAAATACCCCGACTCCCGGAGTCAGAGGATGGCGACGGCGACGACGAGGCCCAGCGCCAGATGCGCCGCCGCGACGACGAAGACCTGCGGCTTGACGTCGGGTGCGGCGAGCGCCGAACCGATGTCGATACCCGTCACCCACTCCAGCAGCCGGACCGCCGCCACCTGCGCAACGATGCCGACGAGGCCGAAGATCAGGGCCGAGAGCAGGCCCTCGGCGAGATCACCCGAGGCGCCCCAGATGGCGATCACCACGATGAACGCCATGCTCACCATGCCGGCCGCGGTCACGATGACGGAATTGGGCAGTCCGGCCCGGACCATGCGGTTGAGCTTGCCAGGGGTCGTGAGGTCGATGGCGTAGAAGCCGAGCAGCATCAGCAGCAGCCCGATCAGCGCGTACAGCAGGATCGCGCCCACGCCGCGGCCGACGTTGGCGAAGTACCCCGGCGCGAGGGCCAGCAGGGTCGTCACGGTGATCCTCCAGAAATGGGGAGCGTCAGGAGTTGGGAATGCGGTGCGGGACGAACGCCGCACCGTCGTCGGTCACCAGTCCCACCGTCTCGCGGATGCCCAGCCCGGCCGAGATGTCCCCGACGATCCAGGCACCCAGCGCGGGCCGGAACCCGTCGAACTCCGGCAACGGGTCGAACAGCTGGTAGACGTAGCCTTCCTCGCCGTACACGCCGCCGGTCGCGACCTCGCTGCCCGGCGAGACGATCGAGATGTTGGCGCCCTCCCGCCCCAGCCGCGGCTTGCGGACGTACTCGGTGAGCAGCCCGGGGTTGTCGAGGTAGGCGGGCAGCAGGTTGGGGTGGCCGGGGTACATCTCCCACAGCACCGCGAGCAGCGCCTTGTTCGACAGCAGCGCCTTCCACAGCGGCTCGAGCCACAGCGTCTCGGGCAGGCTGCGCACCACATGCTTGCCGAACTCGTCGGTGAGCACCCACTCCCAGGGGTAGAGCTTGAACACCGCCGACATCGGGGCTTCCTCGAGATCGACGAACCGGTCGAGCGCGGCGTCCCAGCCGATGTCCTCGATCGCCAGCCCGACCGTGTCGAGGCCGGCCTCGGCGGCCGTCTCCTGCAGGTAGCCGACGGTCAGGTGGTCCTCCCCCGAGGCGTCCGAGCCCGACCAGGTGAAATACACCTCGGAGCTGGGCAGCCCATCGGAGACCTCCCCCCAGCGCTCGACGAGCTTCTCGTGCAGGGAGTTCCACTGGTCGTCGTCGGGATGGATGTCCTTGAGCCAGTGCCACTGCAGGATCGACGCCTCCAGCAGCGTGGTCGGGGTGTCGGCGTTGTACTCCAGCAGCTTCGCCGGGCCGCCGCCGTCGTAGCGCAGGTCGAAACGCCCGTAGATGTGCGGGTCATGGCGCTTCCACGAGTCCGCGATCTTCTGCCACGACCACTCGGGCAGCGCGAAGTCGCGGAACCGCTCGGTGGTCACGACGTGGTCGACGGCCTCGAGGCACATCGAGTGCAGCAACTCCACGTCGGCCTCGAGGGAGAGCACCTCGTCCATCTCGAAGACGTAGTGCACCGACTCGTCCCAGTACGGGCGGGCCGCACCGCCCGCGCCGCGCCCCGGCGTCCCGAACACCATGCCCTGCTCGGCGACCCGCTTCTCCCAGTCCGGACGCGGGGCCCCGGTCTCACGACGCATCTACGATCCGCTCTTCGATCCGCCGCTGGAGACCCCGAGACCCCCGCGCGAGATCGTCTTTCCGGACGGTGTCTTCACCGTCGCGTTCCTCGGCTGCGCGGTGCTGCCGCCGCTGACCGGCTGCCCGATGCTGCCGCTACCCCCGTAGTTGTAGTGGTACTGGCGGCCGCCGGTGCCGATGAAGATCGGGTAGAAGCCGCCGCCGGAGTGGTAGGTGGTGTTCGACGCAGGCGTCACGCAGTTGCTCTCGTCGACGACGATGCCGGCCTGGTCGACGCAGCGCGCCTCGACCGATTCGCCCGCGTTCACCACGGAGTAGCCGACGGCGATGAGGGCGACCACGCCGACCGTCACCCCGGCGCCGATGAGGATGCGCTTGCGCCTCTTCCCGCTCGCCTCCTGCGCCGCGAGCTTCGCGGCCGCCTCCTCCCGCTCGCGGCGGGCGGCCTGCTGGCGGGCCCGGCGCTCGGCCAGCGTGGGTTCGCGGGGCACGGTGGTCTCGTCCTGGAAGCGCATCCGGCCGGTACGGTCGGGCGAACCCGGTGACGAACCGGCGGCAGGCTCGGATGACCCGTCGGGCGGCAGCTCGCCGCCCGGACGGTTGCGTTCGTCGTTCTCGCTCATCGTTCACCCCCGTGGCGCACGCTACAGCCCGAGCCCGCACGGCGTCATCGAGGTCGCTCGCAGCACCTCAGCGACCGATGGCCGCCTGATCCGCGACCACCGGAGGCACTCGTTCGAGGTAACGGCATGATGACAACCGTCATGGCCAACCTCTTCACCGCGCCGGAGAGGCAGCGCCCCCCAGCTGCCTCCCGCCGCTCCCCCGGTGACGGCCCGCAGGCGCTGGGCTCCCCCACGGCGCCCGGCGGCCCGCGACGTACCCCCTTCCACCCCGCCCGTCGAATCGTCATCGGCGTCCTGACCGGAGCATTGATCATGCTCAGCGTCGCCACGCTGGACCGGTTCGGCAATACGACAGTGCCCGTCCTCGGCTCGTTCGCCGCCCTACCGGTACCCGAGCCGACGGAGGCGGAGAAGCTAGCCGAGATCCCGCCGCCCCCCGCCACGCCCGGAACCTGCCTGAACTGGAGCCGGGCCGACGCCGCGGACACCACGGTGGTCGACTGCGCCCAGCCGCACCTGTTCGAGCAGGCCGGATCCGTGCAGCTGGTCGACCTGACCACGCTGCCCGACACGGGCGGCTGGCGTCAGCTCGTGAACGAGCGGTGCACCCCGGTCGTGCTGACCTACCTCGACGGCAAGTTCGACCCGGACGGCCGCTTCCGGGTCGGCGCGCTGAAGCCGGCACCCAGCAAATGGGCCGAGGGCGACCGCGGGCTGCGGTGCGGGTTGCAGAGCGCGTCGCGTTCCGGCGCGCTGTACCCGATCACCGGGAAGGTGGCCGAGCAGGACCAGTCCGCGGTGTACGAGCCGGGCACCTGCCTGGCCATCGACGGGCGCACGATCGGGGATCCGGTCTCCTGCGCCGGGCCACACGCGGTGGAGACCGTCGGCGTCATCGACCTCTCCGAGAAATTCCCCGACGCCTTCCCGGCCGTCGCCGACCAGGACGCCTTCCTGCAGCCCGCGTGCACCCGGATCGCGGGCCAGTACGCCGGCGGCCCCGACGTGATCAGCGAGAAGAAGCTGACCGTCTACTGGGACAACCTCACCGAGGAGTCCTGGAACGCCGGCACCCGCCGCGTCAACTGCAACCTGGCCGCGCTGCTGCCCGACCGCAGCGGCTTCGCTCCGGTCACCGGCCCGGTCAAGGGCGATGTGACGGTCGGCGAGGAACCGGCGCCGCCCGCGACGAACACCCCGCAGCCCGGTGCCCCGGCGCCGATCGAGCCCACGCCCGAGCCGAACCCGGCGCCCGTCGACCCGTCCACCCCGCCGGCGTCACCGGAACCGTCCGACCCGCCCGCCACGTCGGTGCTCCCGGTTCCGGTCCCACCGGTCACCGAGGTGCCTGCGGGCGGAACCGCCTGAGATCGGCGAGACTCCGCGGATGGGGATCTGGATGACGCGCCACCGGTTCGAGGAGCTGGTGTCCGACGCGCTGGACACGATCCCGGCCGAGCTCACCGCGGCGATGGACAACGTGGTCGTGCTCGTCGCGGACCGCAACGAGCACGATCCCGGTCTGCTCGGGCTCTACGAGGGCATCGCGCTCACCGAGCGCACGAGTTCCTACGGCGGCGTCCTGCCGGATCGGATCACGATCTACCAGGACGCGATCCTGGACATCTGCCTCGATGAGGACACGGTGGTCGAGGAGGTCGCGATCACCGTGGTGCATGAGGTGGCGCACCACTTCGGCATCGACGAGCAGACCCTGCACCGCCTCGGCTGGGGCTGAGACACCCCGCTCCCGACCACGTCATGGCTCCATAACGCGCTGGGCAGGCGGACCCCGACCACGTTATGGCTCCATAACGCGGTGCTGGCTTGGGCGGGAAGCGCGTTATGGCTCCATAACGTTCTGGACGGGCTCAGGCCGGGGCGGCGCCCGCGGTGACGTCGCCGATCAGCGGCGGCCCGCTGTCCCAGTGCGACAGGCTCCAGCCGGTCGGCGCGCCCGGGTCGTGGGCCAGCACGACCCGTCCGGTGTTCGGCACGTACTGCGTCTCGGCCAGCTCGCCGAGCAGCGCCGCGGCCGCGAGCCGGATCGCGGCACCGTGGCTGACCAGCACCACCGCGCCCCGCTCCCCGTTGCTGCGCGCGACGATCCGATCGACCGCGGGCAGGAACCGGGCCCGCAGGTCGAGGGCCGACTCCCCCCCGGGCAGCCGCCGATCCAGGTCACCGCCCCACCAGGCGTCGTAGACCTCGTCGAAGGCGGTGCGGGCCGGCAGGTCCGAACGTCCTTCCAGCTCGCCGACCAGCACCTCGTGCACCCCGTCGAGGACGGTCACACCGAGCCGGTGCGTCGCGGCCACCGGTGCCGCGGTCTGCTGGGCCCGGATGGCGCGCGAGGCGTAGACCGCCCGCACCGGCCAGCCCGCGAGCACCTCGGCGACCGAAACGGCCTGCCGCAGCCCCAACGCGTTGAGCGGCGAACCGGGCGGGACGGTGTCCAGCTCGCGGCGCACGTTGGCGTCGGTCTGGCCATGTCGCACCAGCACCAGTCGCAGGCCATCGATCCCCGCATCCTGCTCGTCCCTCATCCACACCCTCCGGTCCGCACCGCCGCCAGCCATGCCTCGGCCGCGGCGAACTCCGACTTGCCTGCCACGCTGAGCGGGACCGCGGGCGCGCCCGATCCCGCCGCCGGACCCGCCGAACCCACCGCGCGCGGGTAGGAACCGAGGAAGCGCACCTCGTCGCAGCGCCGATGCAGCCCGGCGAGGGCCTCCCCCATGGCGGGCTCGGCAACGTGCCCGCTGCAGTCGAGGTGGAACCAGTACTCCGCGTGTCGGTCCTTGATCGGGCGCGACTCGATCCTGGTCATGTCGATGCCGCGCACCGCGAGCTCGGTCAGCAACCCGAGCAGCGAGCCCGGCCGGTTCTCGGTGGTGGCGGCGAGCGTCGTGCGATCGTGCCCGGTGGGCGGCGGTGGCGGGCCTGGCGGGGCCACCAGCACGAACCGGGTGACGGCGCCAGGGTTGTCGGCGATGTCGTCGGCGAACACCTCGAGGCCGTGTTGCGCGGCGGCGACCGGCGCGGAGACGGCGGCGTCGATCTCGCCGCGGGCCACCTGCGCCGCGGCCTCCGACGTCGAGGTCGAGAGCAGGATCTCGGCGTCGGGGAACGTGCGGGCGATCCAGCCACGGGTTTGCGCGATGCCGTGCGGATGTGAGGCGACGGTGCGGATGCCGGCGACGGTCGTCCCCGGTCGCACGAGCAGCGCGAACCGAACGGCGAGCAGCGCCTCTCGCACGATCACCAGCGGCGGGTCCTCGACCAGCCCATCGAGTACCGGGGGCACGGCGCCCTCGACGCTGTTCTCGATGGGCACACATCCGGCGTCGGCCCGGCCCTCGCGGATGGCCGCCAGTACCGCGGGGTTGCCGGCGCACGGCACCAGCTCGGCGCCGCGTGACTCGGGAAGCGACCGCAGCGCCTGCTCGGTGAAGGTCCCGTGCGGACCGAGAAACGCCAGTCGGCTCACATCCTGCGACTCTAGCCGGGGCCGCGGACCCGACCTGCAGTCGGTACGTCAGGCGAGCAGGCCGAGCCCGGCGAAGGCGTCGGCGGGTGCCGGCTCCGGATCGGCGCCGCACCGCGAGAGGAGGCCGCGCACGTCCAGGACCGCCCGCTCGGACAGGCCCGCGAGCTCTCGGGCCAGCACCTCGCCGTCGGTGCAGCGCAGGGCGGTGGCGATATCGCCCGCGTGCAGGGCCCTCGCCACCGTGACGAGCAGGTTGAGCATTCCGTGCTGGGCGCCGTCCTCCGCTGCCGGACGCACGACCTGGTTCACGCCGAGCACCGTGAACCCGCAGCCGGCCTCGACCACGACCTCGATGAAGCGTGCCACCTCCGCGTCGCTCGGAACGTCGGACGGGCGAGGCCCACCGCAGCGCAGCTTGGGGGCACAGCCGTTCTCGGCCACCCGGCGCACGGCATCGAGCCAGGCGTCGATCTCGGCGGGGTTGCCGCTCAGCGGCCGCCGCGGCTCGATCACCGGCAGCACGTCCTCGGGGACGAACTCCGAGACCCGCTCGAGCCAGACCGCATCGACGTCGGGCGGCGCGGCCGTCTCGACGGTGCGCGGGGTCAGCAGGCCGGACCGGGACAGCACCATGGACAGCGCCTTGGGCACGGCCCCGAGCCCGGTGTCGACGACGAGCGAAAGGTCGACAGGACGGTTCGGCGCCAACCGGGCCAGCTCGGTGACCAGCGCGGACAGCCGCGAGACCGGGCACACCAGCTGGCCGATCATGCCGCCGTAGCGACCGTCCCGGGCCGAGAGATAGCGCGCGACCACCGCATCGACCCCCGGGGCGAGCATCCGAGGCAGCAGCAGGCTGATGTCGTCGACCAGGTCGGCGAACAGCGGAGGGATCGACCAGGGCCCGGCTGAACCTCCCGATGGCACCGTCGTCACGGAACGAGACGCTAACCCGTCGCTCACATTCATCTCACATCGGGTGAGGCGGGACGGATCCGTCCTGGACAGGGCCTTGATCCGGAGGTTAAGTTAGCCTCACCTAATTTCGGAGGTGAATCGTTGGGCAACACCCGGATCCGACGCCCGCCGGCACCCACGGCCGCCGAGCGCGCCCGCAGCCTCGCAACCCGCAGCGACAGCGTCGCGTTCGTCGGCACCAGCACCCCCGAACCCGTCGCCGTGGCCGTCCACCATGTGGCGGCCGACGGCTCCGCGACGCTGCTGCTCGACGACAACGCCCCGCTCCTGGAGCAGATCCGCCGCGCCGCCCGCGGCGAGCTCCCGGTGATGCTCGAGGTCACCGACCGCGCACCGGTCGAGCTGCGCCAGCCCGTGCGCGGACTGCTGTGGATCAGCGGCTGGCTGCGCATCCCGGACCCGGAGACCGCCCGCCGGACCGCGGTCTGCATTGCCGAGGTCCACCCGCACCCTCGACTGCTGGATCTGGGGCATGGGGCAACGCTCGTGCGACTCGACCCCAACTCCGCCGTGCTCTCCGACGCCGAGGGCAGCGCGGCGCTCGCGCCCGTCGAGCTCGCCGCGGCGCAGCCCGACCCGTTCTGCCAGCTGGAGCGGCGTTGGCTCCGCCACCTGGAGGAGGCCCATCCCGAGGCGTTCGTGGCGCTGGCCCGGCATCTGCCACCCGCGCTGCGGTCCATCCAGGGCGCGCAGGTCCGACCGCTCGGGATGGACCGTTGCGGGCTGCGGCTGCGGGTGGAAACCCCAACGGATGATCACGACGTTCGGATCGCGTGGCCGCAGGCGGCCACCACCGTCGAACAGCTGCGGCGGCAGTTCGGGCTGCTGGTGGGCTGCCCGTTCCGCGGCCTTGGCCTGCCCGACACCCAACCCGGCCTGAACCCCTAGCCCATCGTGGCGAGGGCGGTCTCCTTGATCTGCCGGGTGACCTTGCGCTCGGCGACGAAGGACGCGATCGGGATCGTCCCGGCGAGCAGCACGACCAGCGCACGGACCGGCTTCCACCGGCAGCGCTCGGCGAGCAACAGGGTGCACACGATATAGATCATGTAGAGAAAGCCGTGCAGCATGCCGATCACCGCCACCGGGCGCGGATCACCGAAGAGGTACTTCGCCGGGATCGCATAGAACGTCAGCAGCAGCAGCCCGACACCGGTGACCCAGGCTGCGACCCGGTACGCGCGCAGCGCGATCGCGATCGACACTCTCGACCTTCCTCACTCGTCCTGCTGGGCAAGCCGGGCCAGCATCCGGTTGTACTCGGCAAGCTCCGGATCCTCGTCGTCGGTGACCGAAGGCGCGGGTGCGCTGCGGATCCCGAATGGCGAGAACGTCGGCTCGGCCCGCCGTGGCACGGGTAGTTCCGGCTCGGGTGTTCCGGAGCCCGCCGAGTCGCCCTCTTCGAGGCTCTTCAGCCGTCGTACCTCGAGCCGCAGGAACCGCCACCACATGTACCCGAAGAACACCGCGAAGACCGGCCATTGCAGGCCGTAGCCCACGTTGAGCGCCGAGCCCATCGCGGATCCGGCCTTGCCCCACTGCCACATGGCCAGCCAGCCGCAGGTGGCCATCGCGCCGAGGGTCAGCAGGTGCCAGGCGATCCACCGTGGGGAGAGGATCAGCTGTCGCACGGTGACCAGAGTACGCCGACGGGTAACGTCACCGAACGTGACCGACGGCCTCCGCAGCTGGCTCGCTCCGCCGCCCGCCGCCGTCCCCGTGATCGACGACCCGGCGCGACGACGGCTCGTCGTCACCGAGATTCTCGTCGTCCTGACGGTAACGCTGGGGCTCTCGGCGCTGCGGGGCGGATTGTCGCTGGTCGACGCGCTGCTGGCGCCGATCCCGCTCAACGAGCAGCAGGTCGCGCTCAACGCGCCCGCGGCGCGGGCCGGGCTCGTCGATCTCGCGTTCCAGCTCACCCGGGTCCTGCAGCTCGTCGGCTGGGGCGCGCTCGGGGCATACCTGTTGATCCGCGGCGGGCTGGCACTGCGCGCCGTCGGCCTCGACGCCCGCAGGCCGGTGCACGACGCCGGCGCAGCGGTCGGGCTGGCCGCCCTCATCGGCATCCCCGGGCTCGGGCTCTACCTGCTGGCGCGGGCGATCGGGGTCAGCGTGACCATCGCGCCCACGACACTGGACGACACCTGGTGGCGACTCCCCGTGCTCCTGCTGGCGGCCGCGGCCAACGGATGGGCCGAGGAGATCGTCATGATCGGCTACCTGCTGACCCGGCTGCGCCAGCTCGGCTGGTCGGAGAACCGTTCGGTGCTGGCCGCCGCCGTGCTGCGCGGCGGCTACCACCTCTACCAGGGCCTCGGCGGGTTCGTCGGCAACGTGGCCATGGGGCTGGTGTTCGGCCGCTACTGGCAGCGCGCCAACCGGCTCTGGGCGCTGGTGGCCGCGCACACGCTGATCGACGTCGTGGCCTTCGTCGGCTACGCCGCGCTCCCGCGCCCGTGAGTGCGTAACAGTGTTCTAACACTGCTACGCACTCACGGGTGGCTCAGCGCAGGGTGATCTGCTTGCCCAGCAGGGCGTCGCGGGACCGACGCTCGACATCGGTCAGCGGCTCGTCAGCCAGCCCGGCGACGGTGGCCTCGAGGCGGGCGGCGAAACCGGCGGCCGGGGCGACCCATTCCTTGGGATGCGACTCCCGGTCGAGGTCCCAGACCGGGACGACCAGCCCGTGCGCCCGGAACGCGCCCGCGTAGCGGGTGCCCTCGGCCAGCGCCAGCTCGCCGCGGGCCTGCAACCGGGCCAGCGCGGCCATCAGCGTCTCCTCCGGCTCGGGGCGCACCCAGCGCAGATGGGCCTTGCTGCCGGTGTCGACCCAGTACGCGGCGCGCACCCCCTCCGCGATGACCGGCTCCGTCGGCATGATCACCGAATTGGCCCGCTCCAGCGTCGCCTGGATCTCCGGGCCGGGCTCGCCGGCGCTGCGGTCAAGCCACCAGCCGAAGTCCTGGTGCACCGTGAGCTCCAGCGGCGCCTCCGGATCCAGCACGTCCTGCAGTCGCACCAGAGCATCCCCGCCGATGCCGGGTCCGACCACCGGCAGCGCGCTCCCCGGCGCCGCCGACTGCGCCCACCGCAACGCCCTGGCCAGGTCGGCCGACAGGTCGCCGGAGCGGGTCTGCATCTGCATCGCGAGCAGGATCTCGCCGCTGGGCCGGACCAGGGCGGCGGACGCCCCGGGCAGCACGGTGGCGAGCGTGACCGGAACGTCGGGCGCCTCGCGCAGCGGCAGGGGCGCCACGGCCGAGGGCAGGAACTCGCGCATGGCCACCAGGTCCGGCTCGGCCGCCAGCCCGGCGAACGGCCGCGTGACGATCACGTCGTCGCCGCGGCCGTGGCAGGCCTTATACCGCTTGCCCGATCCGCAGGGGCAGGGACGGCGGGGGTTCTCACCGGGGGCGGACTCCCGGCTACGTGTCTTCTTGGCCATCAGGACGCCGACCGTAGCGGGTGCCTCGGGCTGGAGCGGTGGGTGGCCGGTGGGTACACCGCGACCAGCACCTCGCGACGCATCTCGCGAGGCGGCTCGAGCAGGCGGGTCAGCCGGTGCACGACCAGCGCGGTGACCACCGCCGTGGCCGCCGCAACCAGGTCGAGCACCGCGTGCAGCACGACACCGTCGGCCATCGCCTGCACCCCGGAGCGAAACGACCACGCCAACACCACAGCGGTCAGCACCAGGCCGGCCACCCACAGCGCCCACCAGATCAACAGCAGGCGCGAGGGACGGGGCCGGGCATCGGCCGCTCGGTCGAGGCCGCCGTGCTCGATCTCGGCGAGCACCGCGCCGGGTACCGACAGGTTCACCCCGGGAACCACCCAGCCCAGCACCATCGCGCGCGGCGAGCGGGACGGGACGTACCCGCCGCGTTCGGCCGCCGCCTGCTGCGCCCGCACCGACCAGCACACGACGAGGACGCCGGCGACCAGACCGAGCACCGCGGCGAACCAACCCACCCCGACGACCAGCATGTCCGACGCGGCGACCGCGCCGGCCGCCAGCGCACCCGACCGGCTTGCGACCAGCAGCCCGTAGCGCCATGCCTCGGCGCCCGCCGCGAGCACCGCGACGACCGCCAGAACCCACAGCACCATGGTCGCGGTGTGCGCGATCGAGCGGACGGCCGCGACCGTCCGCGGCGGGTCCGGCTGCTCCGCGGCGCCCCACGGCCGGACCGGGAACCCCCACAGCGGCGGGACCTGATACCGCGGCGGCCCGGCGTATCCGGACCGCCCCCGGGGTGGCACCGGCAACTCCGACGCGGACGGCGGCGGCTCGGCCACCCAGCGCAGCGGCGCCAGATACCGCCCGCAGTACGGGCAGAACGGACCGGCCGCCGGCGCGGACTGACGCCCGCAGCGCGAGCACGTCAGCCACTGCGGTCGGTGGGCGGACACGGCAGGCACCGGGTTGCGGCTAGATGATCTCCGGGGCGCGGCCGCCCTCGGCCACGATCTCCCGGCCGAGACCCGCCCATGCCTTCATCCCGCCGTCGACGTTGACGGCCGGGTAGCCCTGCGCCGCCAGATAGGCGACGACCCGGGCGGAGCGGCCGCCGGAGCGGCAGACGACGTAGAGCGGATCGGAGTCGGGCAGCTCGTCGAGCCTGCCGGTCAGTTCCGACATCGGCAGGTGCTCGGCGGTCGGTGCATGACCGGCCGCCCACTCGTCGGCCTCCCGGATGTCGAGCAGGGCAGCGTCCGCGGGCAGGTCGGCGGCCGGGACGGCTGGGACGGCGGGACCAGTCATGCGCCAAATCCTCGCACGCCCGGCGTCATGCACGGGTGAGCGACCGGGCCCGATCGGGGAGCGCCGCACTCACCGATCGTCGCGCGCGTCGAACCTGGAGGCGGTGAGGCCGAGCCGCTCCGGGGCGTGCAGCCGCAGCAGCGTCCGGTCGACGTCGGCGGGCACCCCGGAGCGGGTCAGCAGGCTGACCACGATCATCGTCAGGAACGCGGCGGGCACGGTGACCGCGGCCGGCCGCAGCAGCAACACGCCGAGCAGCCCCGGCCGCACCGACGCGAACAGGCTCACCGCGACCGCGGCCGCCGAGAGGCCACCGCCGACCAGGACGCCGGCGATCGCGCCGGCGGGCGTCAACCCCCGCCACCAGATGCCCAGCACCAGCAACGGGCAGAACGTCGAGGCGGCCACGGCGAACACCAGCGGAACGGTCAACGCGAAATCCAGGCGGGTGACCGTGAGGGCCAGCACGATCGGGAGGATCGAGGAGAGCACCGCGGCGAACCGGAAGTCGCGCAGCCGCCCGGTCAGCACATCGGTGAACAGCACCCCGGCCAGGCTGACGACCAGCCCCGACGACGTCGCCAGGAACGCCGCCGCCACCCCCGCCGCGACCAGCCCGCTGATCATCCAGCCGAACCAGCCCGCACCCAGCGCGGCCGTCGGCATCATCAGCACCGCAGCGTCGGTCTGCCCGGTGACCAGCAGTTGCGGGGTGTAGAGCCGGGAGAGCGCGCCGAGCTGCGTCACCAGCAGATAGAGCCCGCCGATCATCGCGATCACGAGGACGGTCGTGCGGCGGGCGGCCTCGCCGTCGGGATTGGTGTAGAAGCGGACCAGCACGTGCGGCAGCCCCATGGTGCCGAGGAATCCGGCGATCAAGATCGAGTAGATCTCCAGCAGCTGGTTCGGCGCCGAGCCCGACATCGGGTTGAGCCACTCCTGGTCGGTGATCGGGGAGCCGACGGGGGTCGGCACCTCGGTGCCGGACGCGAACCGCAGCGAGCTGCCCGCCCGGATGACGTGCTCACCCGGCTCCCAGTGCACCTGCCCCTCCACCTCGTGGCCGTCGACCTCCCCGGTGGCGTTGAAGGTCACCGGGCCGCCGACCTGCAGCACGACGTCGGTGCGGATGCGCACCGAGGTATCGACCGGAAACTGCGGCGCCGAGGGCCGGTCGAAGGTGCGGGCGTCGGACAGGAACAGCCCGCCGATGATCAGGGCGGGCACCGCGACCGAGGTCAGCTTGAGCCAGTACTGGAACGCCTGCACGAAGGTGATCGACCGCATCCCGCCACCGATCACGGTCAGCACGACGACGATCCCGGCCCCGGCGACCCCGATCCAGCCCGGCAGCCCCGTCAGGATGGTCAGCGTCAGCCCGGCACCCTGCAGCTGCGGCAGCAGGTAGAGCCATCCGATGAGCAGCACGAACAGCGTGCACACCCGGCGCAGCCGGGACGAGCCGAGCCGGACCTCGGCGAAGTCGGGCACCGTGTAGGCCCCCGAGCGGCGCAGGGGCGCCGCGACGAACAGCAGCAGCGCGAGATACCCGGCCGTGAAGGCGATCGCGTACCAGAGCGCATCGGCGCCCTCCCGCAGGATCAGCCCGGCGACACCGAGCAACGTCGCGGCGGACAGATACTCCCCGGAGATCGCGCTGGCGTTCGCGAGGGGACCCACGGTGCGGGAGGCGACCAGGAAGTCCGAGGTGCTGCGGGCGACCCGCACCCCGAGCGAACCGATGATGGCCGAGATGACGCCGACCAATGCGATCGCCGCCAACGCGATGAGTGCTGATGTGCTCAACTGCCCTCAGTCCTGCACGTGGTCGGCGAACTCCTGCTCGGCCCTCTCCGCGGACCGGACGTACCACCAGCCCAGCCCGAGCAGGAACGGGTAGACGAGCACGCCGAGCAGCAGCCAGGGCAGCCGGAGCCCGAGGACGCTCATCCGTCCGAGCTCCGGGAACAGGGCGAACAATGCGGGCAACACCGCGAGCACGAGTCCGGCGACCGCCGCGACCCGCAGCGCGGCGCCGAGCTGGCTGCCGATGAGGTTGGTGCGCAGGAGGTCCCCGACCGGCGTCAGCTCCTGTACGTCGACGACCGTGCGGACCGAGCGGGCGGCGCTGGCCTTACGTTCGGAGAGCACGATACGGACCCGGGTGGGGGTGGGGGTGGCGGGATCGTCGCGGCTGGTGAGATCGGCGGTGGGGGGGCCGGGGTCGGGCTCCGGGATGCCGGAGGGCGACTGCGGCGCGGAAGTGCCCAAGATCCTGGCCGGCGGGGTAGCCGGCTCCGGTGGTATCGGCGGGTGCAGGGTGTCGGCGGTGTCGGTACGGGCCATCCAGGCGGGCCGGGGCGGGCGGTGGATGGCCGGCGAGGCTTCCGGGCGGCCGGGCGGGGGCACGTTGTCGGATTCCGGGGCGGCCGGGGGGGAGGCGGGGCGGCGCACGCCCGGCCCGGGCTCGTCGTCGCGCCCCAGGTAGTCCTCGATGCCCGGCCGGTCCACCCCCTCGCGGCGCGCGTGCCGCCCCCCGCCCGCCGAGCGGTTGACCTCCATCCGCCGCCGGATCTCGGCCTGCAGCCAGACCGGCCCCGAGCTCGGCTCGGCGGGCTCGGGCGGGTCGGTGTGATCGCCGGCCGCCTGCGGTGGGTCGTGCGGCCCGGCTGCGGGTACCGGGCTCGGCTCCTGCTGACCGTCCGGGCCATTTCGCATCCCGGACGACACCGACGGCGGAGCACCGTCGGTGTAGGTGCTCACCGTTGGCTCCACGCCTGTTTCGTCGCGCGTACCAGACGGTCCTTCAGCTCACGGGTGTGCCGGCGGCTGACGGGGAGCTCCGCGGTGTCCGGACCCGAACCGACGCGTACGACGTAGCCGGAACCGGACAGCCGCAGCTCGGTGACCAGCGGCAGCGCCACCAGGAACGACCGGTGGATCCGGACGAACCCGGCGTCGCGCCAGCGGTCCTCGAGCACCGAGAGCGGGATGCGCACCAGGTGGCTGCCGTCGTGAGTGTGCAGCCGGGCGTAGTCGCCCTGAGCCTCGACATAGCGCACCGCCGACCGTGGCACGAGCTTGGTGGTGCCCGCGAGCTCGACGGGAATGACCTCGTCCTCGCTGCTGTCGGGCTGCGCGGGTTCGGCGGCGGTGGCGGTGCGGCTGGCGAGGATGCGGTCGAGCGACGCCGCCAGCCGCTCCGAGCGCAGCGGTTTGAGCAGGTAGTCGACGGCGCCGACCTCGTAGGCGTCGACGGCGCGGTCGTCGTGCGCGGTCACGAACACCACCGATGGCGGGGTGGCCATCGAGGAGAAGACTCTGGCGAGCTCGAGACCGTCGAGACCAGGCATCCGGATGTCCAGGAACACGACGTCGACGTCGGTGCGCTCGGCCAGCCTGGTGCCGGTCACCGGGTGCGGGGCCCCGCCGCGGCCGGGGACCTGCGGGACATCGCGCACACCCTGCCTGCTGTTCAGGATGCGCAGCGCCTCGGTGGCGTCGGAGGCCTTGAGCACCGTGCCGACCCGAGGATCCTCGGCGAGCAGGAAGGCCAGTTCTTCGAGAGCCGGCTGCTCGTCATCCACCGCCAGGACGACCAGGCCTCCGGAGCTGTCGCTACTGTCCACGATCTCCTCATCCTGCCGATTTCGGCACTCCAGCGGGTGGTCGGAACGATCACCCCACCCCGTCGACTATCGTGACGGCGAATCGGGCGGAGTGCCAGGGCACATCCACATTCCGGTACCGAACGAATCCGAGCGGTCACGCCGCGCTACAAACCGTAGCGCGCCCAGCGGGTCCGCACGTCCACCGCCTCGACGGCTCCGAGCAGCGCGTCCAGCGGCGCGGACAGCGCCGCGGGGGCCCCCAGGCCAAGCCGGGCAAGAAGCGGCTTGCGCGCCTCGACGGTGGTGATCTCCGCGTCCGGGAAGCGCTCGGCCAGGACCGCCTGCGGTGTCCCCAACCCGTCGACGAGGCCGAGCTCGACCGCCTTCGCGCCGGTCCAGACGTCGCCGGTGAACAGGTCCGCCCCGGTCTTCAGCCGGTCACCACGGCGCTCGATCACCCACTGCTGGAACATCTCGTGCAGCTGTCCCTGCAGGCCGCGCAACCACTCGACGTCCTCGGGCTTCTCGGGCAGGAACGGATCCAGCCGCGACTTCCACTCCCCGGCCGTGTAGAGGCGGCGCTCGACGCCGACGCGCTGCAGCAGACCCTCCAGCCCAAAGCTCTGGGTGACCACCCCGATCGATCCGACCAGCGACGTCGCATGCGCGTAGATCTCGTCGGCGGCGCACGCCAGCCAGTACCCGCCGGACGCGGCGACGTCCTCGCAGAAGGCCAGCACCGGGACGTCGTGCTCAACGGCGAGGCCTCGGATCCGGTCGGCCACCAGTGCCGACTGGGTGGCCGAGCCGCCCGGCGAGTTGATCTGCAGCGCGACGGCGGCGAGCCGATCGGGAGCGAACGCGCGCTCCAGGACCTTGTCGAGGACTGCGATGTTGATCAGTGCCCGGGGGACCGGCGTGGCTGCGGGAGTGATCACCCCGTGCAGCCGGACCAGCGACACCACGCTGCGATCCGCGCGTTCCCCGAACCGTCCCGGTAGGCGGGACACGAGCCGGTCCGGGATGCGGAGTGAATCCATGCCGCTACGGTACGCGCGAGCGGGCTCAGACGCGGATACCCGCCCGGAACTTCGGTACCCGTAACGTGATCTTCATACCGGCTCCGATGTTGGTGTCGACCACCAGCCCGAAGTCGTCACCGAAGGCCGAACGCATCCGGTCGTCGACGTTGCCGAGGCCGACGTGCGCGCCGGAGAGATGGGCATCGTCGAGGTCCTCGGTGAGCCGAGCCGGGTCCATCCCGACGCCGTCGTCCTCGACGATGATCACGCATTCGGCGCCCGCGTTCTCTGCGGTGATCGTGATCGTGCCGCCGTGCGGCTTGCCGGACAACCCGTGCCGCACGGCGTTCTCCACCAGCGGCTGCAGCGCCAGGAACGGCAGCACCACGTTGAGCACCTCGGGCGCGATCTGCAGCTTGATGTTGAGCCGGTCGCCGAAGCGGGCCTTCTCCAGCGAGATGTAGCGCTCGATGTTGGTCAGCTCGTCCGACAGCGTCGTGTACTCGCCTGCGGCGCGGAACGAGTAGCGGGTGAAGTCGGCGAACTCGATGAGCAGCTCACGGGCGCGCATCGGATCCGTGCGGATGAACGAGGCGATGGTGGTCAGCGCGTTGTAGACGAAGTGCGGGGAGATCTGCGCGCGCAACGCGCGGACCTCGGCGCGGGCCAGCCGGGCGCGCGACTCGTCGAGCTCGGCGAGCTCGAGTTGGCTGGAGACGTAGCGCGCGACCTCGGCCGTGGCCCGCAGCAGCACCGGCCCCGCGGTCGAGGTCGTCAGCGCGGCGAGCGTCCCGACGATCGCGCCGTCGGTCTCCAGCGGGACCACCACGATGCCGCGGACCTCGCAGTCGGGGCGGTCGCACGAGATCGTCGAGTGCGAGGCGACCTGCTGGCGCCCGGTGGAGATCACCTGGTCGGCCAGCGACCGGACGTCGGGCTCGTGCTGGTCGGCGTCGCCGTCCCAGGCCAGCGTCTCGCCGCGGGCGTCGGTCATGGTGAGCGCACAGGTCTCCAGCAACGTCCGCAGGTAGGGCAGGGCGAACGCGGCCGAGCTCGGCGAGAGGCCCTCGCGCAGCGCGGGCGCGGCCAGCGCCACGGTGTGCAGGGTGGCGAAGGTGGCCCGCTCCAGCGGGGTGGCGAAGGTGTTGCGCCGGGCCCTGCGCAGCTGCAGGAACAGCGCCACGACGATGACGGCGACGATGATGCCCACCAGCACCAGCAGCGCGGTCGGCGAGTTGAGCAGATCCTCCACCTTCCGACCCTCATTTCACCAGCCGGGACAGCCGCCGGTCGGCGAGCGGCTTACCACCGGTCTGGCAGCCGGGACAGTACTGGAACGAGCGGGCGGCGAAGGACACCTCCCGCACGGTATCCCCGCAGACCGGGCAGGGAAGCCCCGTGCGGGCATGCACCCGCAACCCGGAGCGCTTCTCCTGTTTCAACGTGGCGGCGCCCTGCCCCACCGACCGGTCGACGGCGTCGGTGAGGACCGAGCGCAACGCGGCGTGCAGGGCGTCGATCTGTGCGTCGGTGAGCCGCCCGCCCCCGGTATAGGGCGATAACGCCGCGGTATGCAGGATCTCGTCGCTGTAGGCGTTTCCGATTCCGGCGATCGTGGCCTGGTCGACGAGCAGCGTCTTGATTCGTTCGGAGCGGTCGGCGAGCAGTTCGGCGAACTCGTCGCGACTCAGCGCCAGCGCGTCCGGCCCCAGCCGCGCGATGCCGGGGACCTGAGCCGGATCGGAGACCAGGTGGACCGACAGCCGCTTCTGGGTGCCCGCCTCGGTGAGGTCGAACCCCGGCCCGCCCACCGCATCGAGGTGGACGCGCAGCGCGAGCGGCCCGCGGCCCGGTTTGGGCGGGGTGACCGTCGCGGTCTCGTGCCAGCGCAGCCAGCCGGCCCGGGACAGATGGGTGATCAGGTGCAGCGGCGCTCCGGGCCGGTCGGCGAACTCGACGGCGAGGAACTTCCCGTACCTGGCCGCCCCGGTGACGACCCGCCCGGCCAGCCCGGACACCGGCGGGTCGACGGTCTTCAGCACGCTCATGCTGGCCACGTCGACCCGCGCGACCGGCCGGTACACGGCGTGCTCGCGCAGGTGGTGTGCCAGCGCCTCGATCTCCGGCAGCTCGGGCACGACCTAGTTCACCGGCTGCAACGGGCTGTCGGCGTATCCCGGGGTGGCTCGGGTACGCAGGCTGCGCATCACCACCCGCATCTCCTCGCGCGACCGGGTGAGACCACGGACCATCCCCGACCAGTGCTCGGGGGGCAGGCCGTCCTCGTAGCTGCCCTCGGTCTTGGCGACGATCGTCCACGGTCTGCGCAGCAGCCAGCGCACCGGGAAGAACCCGGCCGCCAGCACCGCGAGCACCCAGAGCCACCACGGGATGTGCACCTGGGCCGGCGCCCACGCGATGAGGATGACCCAGAACAGGAACAGCGCGGAGAGGATGATCACGGCGGCCCCGCGCCCGCCGTCCACGTCGTGCTCGAAGTCGTCCCCGGTGGCGGGGGTGGACCATTCGATGTTCCGGCGCACCAGCCAGGTCCGCCCATCGGCCCCGGCGACCGTCTTCGTCCCCATCATCTCCGCCGTTTCGTCGCTGCCCGCTTCACTTTCCCATAGCGGCCCGCGCTACGGCGATCACCGAATGGCTGCCGTGCGCACTATGGAGCCATAACGCGGTCCGCGCCCGCCGCCGATGCGCACTATGGAGCCATAACGCATCTGGGACGGGCGTCTTGGCTCACCAGCGCAGCAGCAGCGACTTCAGCCCGTTGATGAAGTTCGAGGTCAGCCGGCGGGGCGCATCGGCGAGTTCGACCTGTGGCAGCCGGGTGAGGAACTCGGTGAAGAAGATCCGCATCTGCATCCGGGCGAACGCCGCCCCCAGGCACAGGTGCGGGCCCTGACCGAACGCGAGATGGTCGTTCGGCTCCCGGGCCGGGTCGAAGACATCGGGCCGGGGGAACTGTCGCTCGTCGCGATGTGCCGAGACGTGGTAGACGACGACCTTGTCGCCCTCGGCGATCGGCCGGCCGGCGAGCGTCAGGTCACGGGTGGCGGTACGGCGGAAGGTCAGCACCGGTGGGTGCCAGCGCAGCATCTCCTCGATGGCGAGCGGCAGGCGGGTGAGGTCGGCCCGCAGCCGGGCGTACGCGTCCGGGTGCTCGACGAGGGCCAGTACCCCGCCCGGCAGCGCGCTGCGCACGGTGTCGTTGCCGGCGATGACGAGCAGGAAGAAGAACATCTTCAGCTCGGCGTCGGTGAGCCGCTCGCCGTCGACCTCGGCGTGCACCAGCGCGGTCAGCACGTCGTCCGCGGGCTCCCGCTGTTTGCGCTCGGCGAGCGCCTGCGCGTAGTCGAACATATCGGCCAGCGCGGCCGGCGAGCGCGGGTTGATCGGCTTGCCGTCGGCGTCGTAGGCGACGCTGCCGTGCTCCGGGTCCTGGTAGCCGATGACCCGGTTGGTCCACTCCAGCAGCAGCGCCCGGTCGGCGGCCGGGACGCCGAGCAGGTCGGCCAGGTTCAGCAGCGGGAACTCGTCGGTCACGTCGGCGGGCAGGTCGCATTCCCCGGCCCCGGCGACGGTGTCGAGCAGGTCGCGGGCCCGCTGCGTGATCTGGTCGGTGAACCGTTCGAGGCGGCGGCGGCTGAAGGCGCCGGTGACCAGCCTGCGCAGCCTGGTCTGCTCGGGCGGATCCATGTTCAGGATCATCCGGCGGATGAACGGCAGGTCGGCGGGGTCCGGGTCGCGGATCTGGGTGGCGCCGAGCGCGGAGGAGAAGTCCTGCGGGCTGCGCAGCACATGCCAGACGTCCGCGTAGCGGGTGACCGCCCAGAAGCCGGGGCCGGCGGGCCAGATGCCGACCTCGTGCTCGTCCTGCCAGCAGACGGGGTGGCGGTCGCGCAGGAAACGCAGCGCGTCGTGCGGGACACCGGCGGCGAAGATCCGGGGGTCGAAGACGTCCGGGATCTGGGTCGTGGGCGGCGCGGGCACGCGGCAATCGTAGGCACGACCGTCGGCACTGTGGCCGGGCTCTCATGGCCGGCACCGGGAATCCGGGTTGCCGCGGGCCGCCGAGCAGGTGCATGGTTGACCATTGCAACTTCTTGCGTGACGCACGCAAGGTAAAGGTGGGGCAAAGTCAGGATGTGATGACGGTGGGTCGAGAGGCGCTCACCTCCGAGGACCTCGAGCTCGCGGACGCGCTCGCCCGCGAGCTCGCGATGCTGATCCGGCTCGTCAAACGCTCCGCCCGATATCCGGGCGCCGCCGGGATGGACCGGGCCGGCTTCCAGGTCCTCGTCCGCCTCGCGACCGAGGGTCCGCAGCGCGTCGTGGACGTCGCCGAGGCGGTCTGCGCCGACCCGTCCACCGTGAGCCGGCGGGTCGCGGCGCTGGTCAAGGAGGGCCTGATCGAGCGGCAGGCCGACCCGCAGGACGGCCGCGCCAGCCTGCTCGCCGTCACCGAGCAGGGCCTGGAGACGCTCGAGCACAGCCGCCGCTACCGGGCCGAGGTCATCGCCGCAACCATCGCCGACTGGCCCCGCGAACAGCGCCGCCAGCTCGTCGAGCTCCTCGGGCGGTTCACCGCCGACTTCCAACGTCACGACGTACCGGCCGCGATCGCGGGCCGGCCCGGAGGGGGAATCTGATGACCACGGAGGCCGCCGGCGTAGCGACTCGCGCACCGGTCCCGCCGACGCGCGACCCGGGAGAGCTCAGCCATCGCCAGATCCTCACGATCCTGGTCGGTCTCGCGCTGGGCATGTTCCTCGCCGCGCTCGACCAGACCGTCGTCTCGACCGCGATCCGCGTGATCGCCGACGACCTCGGCGGGCTGAGTCTGCAGGCCTGGGCCACGACGGCGTTCCTCATCACCGGAACGATCAGTACCCCGCTGTACGGCAAGCTCTCGGACCTCTACGGCCGCAAGCCGTTCTTCCTGATCGCGATCTCGATCTTCATCTTCGGCTCGGTGCTGTGCACGTTCGCGACGTCGATGTACTCACTCGCCGCGTTCCGGGCCGTGCAAGGGTTGGGCGCGGGCGGCCTGTTCGCGCTGGCCCTGACCATCCTCGGCGATATCGTCCCGCCCCGGGAGCGGGCCCGGTACCAGGGCTACATCCTCGCGGTGTTCGGCACCTCCAGCGTGATCGGCCCGATCATCGGCGGCGTGCTGTCGGGCCAGCCGACCATCCTGGGGATCGACGGCTGGCGCTGGATCTTCCTGGTCAACGTTCCACTCGGCGCGATCGCGCTGGCCGTCGTGGCCAGGGTGCTCAACGTCCCGCACACCCGGCGGGCGCACCGCATCGACTGGCCCGGCGCCGTCTCGCTGGCGATCGGCCTCGTGCCGCTGCTGATCGTCGCCGAGCAGGGGCGCGAATGGGGCTGGGACTCGACCAAGGCCCTCGTCTGCTACCTGATCGGCATCGTCGGACTGGTGGCGTTCGTGCTCGCCGAACGGCACTACGGCGACGACGCGCTGCTGCCGCTGCGGCTGTTCCGCAACCGGGTCTTCGCGACGACCGGCGCAGCGGGGTTCGTCATCGGGATGGGCATGTTCGGCGGCATCGTGCTGCTGCCGCTGTTCCTGCAGATCGTGCACGGGGTGACACCCACCGAATCGGGCTTTCTGATGCTGCCGCTGGTCGCCGGCATCATGCTGGCCTCGATCACCACCGGCCAGATCACCTCACGCACCGGCCGGTACAAGATCTTCCCGGTCATCGGCACCGCGCTCATGATCGGCGCGATGCTGCTCATGCACTTCAGGATCACCGTTGACATGCCGCTGTGGGAGCTCAACCTCTACATGGCGATGCTGGGGCTCGGCCTCGGATGCTGCATGCAGACCCTCGTGCTCGCCGTGCAGAACGCGGTGCCCGCCCGAGACATGGGCGTCGCCACCGCGTCGGCCACCTTCTTCCGGCAGCTCGGCGGCACCATGGGCGTCGCCGTCTTCCTCTCGATCGTGTTCTCCACCGTCGGTGACAAGATCGCCGACGCCTTCCGGGCCGCGGCGGGCACGCCCGAGTTCCGCAGCGCGCTGACCGATCCCGCGGTGCGCAGCAACCCCGCCAACGAGCCGGTGCTGGGCGCGCTGAACGGCGGTGGCGGCGTCGACAGCACCGGGGTGCTCAACGACTCGTCGTTCCTGCAGCACATCGACCCGCGGCTGGCGCGGCCGTTCCTGATCGGCTTCGCCGAGTCGATGGCGCTGACGTTCGTCGTGGTCGCCGGGGTACTCGTGGTGGCCTTCGTGCTCGCGCTGCTCATCAAGGAACTGCCGCTGCGCACGATGTCGGGCGTGCAGGCCCGCGCCGCCGAGGACGCCGAGACCCCGCCCCCGCCCGCGGCGGTCTCCGCCACCGCGCCGGAGGGCGACGGCGCGCAGATCGTCGGCGCCGGGCCGTCCGGCAACGGGGCGGGCGAGCCGAGCACCGGACCGTCCGGCCGGCGCACCGGCACCGGGGCCGCAGCCGAGCCGGAGTAGCGCCGCTCCCTGACCCGGGACCCATGCGGTCGCGGGTCAGGAGGCGTCGAAGTCCAGCGCCGGGGTGAGCACACCCTCCAGTGCCAGCAGCCATTCCTTGGCGGCGCGCCCGCCCCCGAACCCGCCGAGGGTGAGCCGGTTCGGCCGGGCGGCGGCCAGCACCCGATGACACGGGACGATCACCGGGATCGGATTCGAACCCATGATCGAACCAACGCCGCGGGCGGCCGCCCAGTGCTCGTCGAAGGCCCCGCAGCGGATCGCCAGCTCGCCGTAGCTGATCGTCTCCCCGTAGCCGACGCCGGCGAACAGGGTCTGCAACACCGTGCGCTGGGTACCGCTGGTCGCCCGCCAGTCGATGTCCAGATCGAATACCCGCCGGGTACCGGCGAGGTACTCGGTGAGCTGCGCGACGACCGGGGCCGTCCGCTCCGGGTCGGCCACGAGATCCTCGCCGAGCCGGCGTGCCGCCTCGCGGACCCCGCCCGGAGCGTCGCCGAAACCGACGTGCACGACCGAGCCATCGGCGCTCGCGCCGACGGTGAGGGCTTCGATCGG
Organism: Pseudonocardia asaccharolytica DSM 44247 = NBRC 16224; assembly: GCF_000423625.1. Taxonomy (GTDB): domain Bacteria; phylum Actinomycetota; class Actinomycetes; order Mycobacteriales; family Pseudonocardiaceae; genus Pseudonocardia; species Pseudonocardia asaccharolytica. The sequence goes on along the minus strand of NZ_AUII01000002.1, from coordinate 115,939 downwards.
GGCCGGAGCGGACACCGTCGTCCAGGCAATGGCCATGTCCCCATCCTCGCCCAGCATCGTGGTTGAACTCCAGCGTCACCCGAACGGCCCTGCGTCGTTTGACCGGATGTCCGCTCCCCGCGACGCCGCGCCCCGGGCCGCCCGCCCGGGGTAGCGGCCGACGGTTCCGGAGCGGCGCGTCCGGTTCGCGGCGGGCGAGCGGGGTACCTCGCTGGAATGACGACACCCAGCAGCGTGGGTACCCCGGACGCGGTGGTGATCGGGGCTGGACCGAACGGCCTGGTCGCGGCCAACATCCTCGCCGACGCCGGCTGGCAGGTCGTGGTCTGCGAGGAGCAGCCGGAACCGGGCGGCGGGGTACGCAGCGGACCCGGCCCGGCCGACGGCTTCGTCTACGACCACTGCAGCGCCTTCTACCCGATGGCCATCTCGTCGCGCGCCATCGGTTCGCTGGAGCTGGAACGGTACGGGCTGCGCTGGTTGCACGCCGACGAGGTGCTCGCCCACCCGCTTCCCGACGGCCGTGCCGCGGTGCTGTCGCGCGACCTGCACCGCACCGCCGAGGGGCTCGACGAGCTGGCCGCCGGCGACGGTGCGGCCTGGCGCCGGCTGTACGGGCTGTGGGAGGAACTGGGGCCGCACCTGCTCGACGCGCTGTTCGTCCCGTTCCCGCCGATCCGCACGGGTCTGCGGCTGGTCGCGAAGCTGCGCCTGACCGGGCTGCTGCGATTCACCCGGTTCGCCCTGCTTCCAGTGCGCAGGCTGGCCGAGGAGGAGTTCTCCGGACCGGCGGCGCTGCTGCTCGCCGGCTGCGCACTGCACGCGGACCTGATGCCCGAGTCCGCGGGCAGCACCGTATACGGCTGGCTGTTGGCAATGCTCGGTCACCAGTACGGCTGGCCGGTCCCCGAGGGTGGTTCCGGGCAACTCACCGCGGCGCTGGTGCGGCGGCTGGAGCAGCACGGTGGTGTGCTGCGGTGCGGGGACGCCGTGCGGCAGGTCGTGGTGCGAGGCGGGCGGGCCGTCGCGGTGCGCACCGCGTCGGGCGAGGAGATCCCCGCGCGTCGCGCGGTGCTCGCAGCGACCGCGGTGACCCAGCTCTACGGCGGGCTCGTCGGCTGGGAGCATCTGCCACCACGGCTACGCGACGACCTGCGCCGCTTCCAGTGGGACTACTCGACGTTCAAGGTGGACTGGGCGCTGCGCGCTCCGGTGCCCTGGCAGGCCACCGGGGTCGCCGGGGCAGGCACCGTGCACGTCGCCGCGAGCCTGGACGAGATGACCGAGTACACCGCGCAGATCTCGATGGGCCGGGTGCCGGCGCGCCCATTCCTGCTGGCCGGGCAGATGACCACGGCCGACCCGTGCCGGTCACCCCGGGGCACCGAGTCACTGTGGGCCTACACCCACGTGCCACGCCGGGTCCGCGGCGACGCCGGCGGGGACCTCACCGGTTCCTGGGACGAGCGCGAACGAGAGGCGTTCGCCGACCGACTCGAAGCCCAGATCGAGCGCTACGCGCCCGGGTGGCGGGAGCTGGTCATCGCGCGCCGCATCACCGCGCCGGGACAGCTGCAGGCCAGCAACGCCAATCTCGTCGGCGGCGCGATCAACGGTGGCACCACCTCGGTGCACCAGCAGCTGGTGTTCCGCCCCACGCCGGGGCTGGGCCGGCCCGAGACCCCCATCGCCGGCCTGTACCTGGCCTCCTCGTCCGCGCACCCCGGCGGGGCGGTGCACGGCGCCTGCGGTGCCAACGCGGCGCGGGCGGCGCTGCACGCCACCCGCGCCCACGCGCAGCGCGCCGCCGCGGCCGGCATCCGGCTCGGCATCGGGCGCTGAGCCGCGGAGCCTCAGGCCGGGTGCCGCTCGTGCACCAGCCGGGCCAGCGAGCGGACCATGCGCTGGTTCCGGAAGCGCAGCAGGACGTCCACCAGCAGCGTGTGCCACAGCGCTCCCGGGCCGGTGAGCGGGTGCTCGTCGACGATCACCAGCGTGCGTTCCTCGCCCCAGGGCAGCAGCGCGATCGAGATCCGGGCGCTGCCCAGGCGGCCGGCGTACGCCTCCAGCTCCAGCCGGCGTCCCGGTTCCACCAGCCGCACCGTCGTGACGTCCTCGATCGTCCAACGGCCGAACCCGAGCGCATACCGGATCTGCGACCCCAGCTCCGGCCAGTGCGGGTCGACGTCCTCGATGTGCCGGGTGCCCACCACCCAGTCCGCGTACGCCGAGCCGTCGCTGAGCACGTCCCACACCTGCTGTGGGTCGCGGTCGATCAGAACGTTGAGCACCGCCACACGCCCGGGATACCCGGCGCGGCCCCGGACATTCGCCACCCGCTGCCCGCAGTCAGCCTCGCTCGGGAGTGACGCCCGTGCCGACCGGGCAGGCCACGCCGGTGCCGCCGATGCCGCAGTAGCCGCCCGGCACCTTGGCCAGGTACTGCTGGTGGTAGTGCTCGGCCCAGTAGAACTGGCGCAGCGGGGCGATCTCGGTGGTGATCTCCCCGCGTCCGGCGGCGCGCAGGGCGTCGCCGTAGGCCGTGGCGGTCGATTCGGCGAGCTCGCGCTGCGCGTCGTCGGTGTAGTAGATCGCCGAGCGGTACTGGGTGCCGCGGTCGTTGCCCTGGCGCATGCCCTGGGTCGGGTCGTGGTTCTCCCAGAAGATCTTGAGCAGGCCCTCGTAGCCCACCGTGGCCGGGTCGAACACCACGAGCACCACCTCGGTGTGCCCGGTCAGTCCGGAACACACCTCCTCGTAGGTCGGGTTCTCGGTGAACCCACCCGCATAGCCGACGGCGGTGGAGTAGACGCCCGGCGCCTGCCAGAAGATCCGCTCGGCTCCCCAGAAGCAGCCCATCCCGAACACGGCCGTCTGGAGCCCGTCCGGGAACGGCGGCTGGATGCGGTTGCCGTTGACGACGTGCTGCTGCGGCACCATCAACGGCGTGGAACGTCCCGGCAGCGCCTGCTCCGCCGTGACCTGCTGCGACTTGCCGTGTCCGAACAGCACCATGCCCGCCAGGCTACGCCCGCGAGGCGCGGTGTTTCCGAGCCCGAGTCGCGGTATCCGCGCGCTCGGCATCAGAACGCGGAGGGGGCGCCGACGCCGCTACGGGTGTCGGCGGCGGCTCGCAGCAGCCCGTTCCCGCCGCGGCCCACCGCGCACAGCCGGCCCAGCGCCCACGGCCCCGCGTCGGTGACGTGATGGCCCCGGCGGCGCAGCTCGGCGAGCGTCGCGGCACCCAGCCGGGACTCCACGACCAGCCCGCCCGGCTGCCAGCCCCGCGGCGCGAACGACGCCGGGAACGCCGTGGAGTGCCAGGCCGGGGCGTCGATCGCGGCCTGCAGGTCCAGGCCCGCCACGGTGTACCCCAGCCAGAAGCACAGCTGCCACTGGTCCTGCTGATCCCCACCCGGTGTGCCGAACGCGATCCGGGGCTCCCCGTCGCGCAGCGCGAGCGACGGACTCAGGGTCGTGCGGGGCCGCCTGCCCGGCACCAGCGAGCTGGGCAGCCCGTCCTCCAGCCAGAACATCTGGGCCCGGGTGCCGAGGCAGAATCCCAGTGCCGGAATCGTCGGGGAGGACTGCAGCCAGCCCCCCGACGGCGTCGCGGAGATCATGTTTCCGGCCGCGTCGACGACGTCCACGTGCACGGTGTCGCCGCGGGTCACCCCGCTGCGGCTCACGGTCAGTTCGCCCGACCCCGGGGCTTCGGCCTCGGGAAGATCAACGGATCGGGTGAGCCGGGCGGCGAGTCGCGGCTCGAAGCCGCCCGGACGACCGGGCCGCAGCCCCGTCGACGCGTCCGCGCCGATCAGCGCCCGGCGTTCGTCCGCGTACGCCCGCGACAGCAGAGCGTCGAGCGACACCGGGGTATCGAGGCTGTCGCCATACCACGCCTCCCGGTCGGCGAAGGCGAGCTTGGCCGCCTCGGCCGCGACGTGCACGGTGTCGGCCGTGGCGACGCCGTCGCGATAGGTCGGCTCGAAGCCGCGCAGCAGCTGCAGGATCTGCGGCAGCACCGGGCCCTGCGACCAACCGGCGGGTTTGGCGATCGTCCAGCCGTCGCCGGTGTCGACGCACACCGCGTCCTCGTACGTCGCCCGCCAGCCGGCGAGATCGGCCGCGGTGAGCAGCCCGGCGTGGTCGCGGCCGGACTCGTCCCGGACCGGGAGGCGGCAGAACGTCTCGATCTCCTCGGCGACGAACCCGCGGTACCACGCGTCGCGGGCGGCGTCGATCTGCGCCTCCCGGCTGCGGCCGACGGCCGCGGCGAGCAGCCCGGTTCCGGGCACGAGCCGCAACCCCAGCTCGTCACGCAGATGGGCCGTGGTCGCCGCGGCGGGCGCGACGCCCTGCCCGCACAGCACCCGCGGCCTCGGATCGGACGCGGTGACGAAGACCGCGGGAACCTCCCCGCCGGGCCCGCACAGGTGCGGCTCGACCACCTGCAGGACGAAGCCGGCGGCGACGGCGGCGTCGAACGCGTTCCCGCCGCGGGCCAGCACCGCCATCGCGGTCGATGTGCCCAGGTAGTGCGTGCTCGACGCGGCCCCGTGCGGGCCGCGCTGCTCGTGCTTACGAGGCGCCATGCCACACCTTGGCAAGGCGCCCGTGCTCGCGGGAATCCCGCGACTCGCACTCGGAGATACCGCGACTCGCGCTCGGAAATACCCCGACTCGCGGGCTAGAGGTCGGCCGCCAGCGGGACGTGCTCCACCGCGGGGGAGGTCATCCACTCGCGCAGCGCCTTCGTGGCCACGACGTCGTCCTCGTTGTACCGCAGCAGGCGCTGCCGCTGCGCGAGCTCGGGCGGCGCCCCGTCCATGCCGACGGCGTCGCGATACCAGCGCATCGAGTTCTCCCCGCCGGCCTCCGGATCGCGCCAGGCGAAGCCCGCGGCGGGAGCGATGCGCTTGAGACCCTTGCCGTGCGCGCACAGGAACCACTCGCTGACCAGCGCGAACAGATCGATCCACGCCGGCGTCGCGATGAACCGTTCGACCTCTGCGACCCGCGGGATCCCCGGCTGCCCGGCGAACCGGCGGGCCGAGGCGATCAGCCAGCGGTTCTCGGCCTGCTCGTTGTAGCAGTAGGCGGCGAAGCTGCGCCCGCTCGCCGCGGCGGCGGATCGGATCCGCGACAGCCACGTCCAGAACTCGGCGAACGAGCGGCGCTCGTCCTGGGTGGGGACGGGGTCCCAGGTGACGAACGCCCGATAGCCGGCCGGTTCGTCCCCGGGACGGACGCCGCCGGGATAGCTGAGCAGCGCGCCCCACAGATAGGCCCCGGCCTCGCCGAAGCTCTCCATGTCGACGTCGACCTCCACGTCGGCGCGCGGCACCGGGACCCGCGCCACCCTGCGCACCACGGACAGCCCGCGCTGCCAGGCCCTGGCGAGCGCGACCGCGTCGCGGAAGGACATCCCGGGCAGCGGGACCGGCGGCTCGGCCGCCGGATCGAGCTCGGCGAGGTCCGCCACCGTGCCGACCCCGGCCGAGCGCATCGTCACGGCCACCTCGCCGCGCACCACCAGGCTCACGTCCTGCTCGCGGGTCAGCGCGGCCTCACAGGTCGGCCACCATGGGCAGCGGCGGCACTCGGTGATCCGCGAAGGATGCGCCATGGCCGGAGCGCCGACGGCCGCGGCGGTGGCGACGGCGACGCGGTCGGCGAAGCGCTCGTCGTACTCGTCGAGGGTGCTGCGGCCCCCCGGCCAATGCTCGGCCTGCAGGTCATGCCAGACCACGACATCGGCGTCCATCCCGATGACACCGCCGAGCGAGCTCACGGCCAGCTCGGCGGCCGGGGCCCATCCCGCGCCGCCGAGCATCCGGGCCAGATGCGCGAGCCGCAGCAGGTCACGCGGCTGCGAACGGATCTTGCGCGTGGGATTGGCCGCCGCCCGGTCCGGGAACGGGGCCAGCACCGGCGAGGTCAGCGCGCCCGCACCCGGGTCGGTGATGCGATGCCGGACGACGATGACCGGGAGATATCCGCCGTCCGGCGCCCGTACCAGCAGCTCGGCGCCACCCCGCCGGCCCGCGGCCTGGTCGCGCGGCAGCTGCGCACCCCAGATCAACCGGGCACCGGCCGTGACCGCCTCCGCGGTGGCCGCGGCCCGTTCGTGCGCGGTGGCCGCCGCCGGTACCCGCCACCAGTGCTCCGGGTGCGCGGCGGCGAGCGCCGCGCCGATCCGTTCGCGGTGGGCAGCCGCGTCGGCCCGGCGCTGTTCGATCAGCGGATCGGGCAGGGCCTGAGGCTCGCCTGCGGCCCGCGGATCGTGGTCGAGATGCACGCGCCGCCGGCACCGCGTCGTCACCGAGGCGTCCAGCGACACCACGACTGGCCCGGATGCGGCCGAATCGGTCGCGCTGTTCACCGTCGCCGTCACATATCCGAGAGTAGAGACCCGGTCCGACAACCTCCGCGCCTGCCACGGCGACGTCCTGCCTCTAAGCTGCCCGCAACCTCGGGGTGCGGGGGACGAGGAGGACGAGATGCGACTCCGGAGGAGATCCGGTTCACCGGCCGAAGACGGCGCCGGGCGGGAGGAGGCCCGCACGCGGGCGAAGGGCGAGAAGCAGCGGGCCGACGCCGACCGCAAGGACCGCGGCACGCTCACCCCCGCCAAGGCGAAGCGGCTGATCGGCATCGGCAAGGTCGTCGCGCCGCTGCTCGCGCCGTACGCGCTCGCCGCGGCCGGTGCGGCGCGCGCCCAATGGGACACCCACCGGGCCCGCAAGCTCGGTGTCGCGCCCGATCAGCTGTCGACCTACTCCGGCCGCGGGGGGGCGCTGCATGCCCGGATCGACCGGGTCGCCGAGGCGCTCACCCAGCTCGACGCGGGCGAGCCTGCGTACGCCACCGGGGCGGCCCACAAGTTCGTCCTCGACACCCGGCCCCGGCTGGTGGACCTGACCGTCGCGGTACGGGCCGCCGAGCAGATGCCGGTGCCGCGGCGGCGCACGGCGTTCCGTGCCGTGTCCGGGGAGCTGGACCGGGTCGAGACCGACCTGCTCGGCCATCTGGGCGTTCGCTCCTGACCACCGGCCCGGGCGGCGACCGGCGCCCGAACCGCCCCGGTGACGTCGACGCGGCACCGGAGGCGTTACCGTCGCGGATATGAGGCGCCGCACCGCAGCAACCGGCGCACGCCGTCTGCGTGGGGCACGGGGTCTCACCGTGGCCGCGATGAGCACCCTCCTGACGGCTGTCGGCCACGTCGCAGCGGGTGGCGCCATCCCCGACCTGACCCTGCTGGTCGTGCTGTTCCCGCTGCTCGCGAGCCTGATGTCCGGCCTGGCCGACGCCTGCCGGTCCACCCTCGGGCTGCTGCTGGTCCTCGGCGGCGGACAGCTGTTCATGCACGAGGTCATGCATGTGCTCGCGCATCCGCACGCCGCCGACCCGGCGACCTTCACGTGGCCGGGGATGCTCGCGATGCACGCCGGGGCGACGCTGGTCACGGGCGCCATGGTCAGGGAGGCCGATCGGGCGTTGCTGGCGCTGTTCGCGGCACTGTTGCGACGGCTGCCCCGACGGCTCGTCCCGCCGCCGGTCAACCGTCCGCTGCCCACCCTCGCGGTGCCGGCGCCGGCCGCCATCGGCCGCTGCGCCCGCGCCGCGCTCGGGCCATTGGTGCTGCGCGGCCCTCCTCCGATGTGGGCCTGACCCGTTCAGCTCGCCCCCGTCGCGGGCCCTCACATCGGAGATCTTCATGCACAAGACCCTGCGTCGCGGCACCGTTCGCGGCGGCATCGTCCTCGGCATCGCTGCCGCAGCCGCCATCGTCGGCGCCGTGCCCGCATTCGCCCACGTCACCGCCCAACCCGGCACCGCCGCGAAGGGTGGCTACACCGTGATCAACTTCCGGGTGCCCAACGAGTCCGACACCGCCGGCACCGTCAAAATCGAGGTCATCCTGCCCACCGACCATCCGATCACCTCGGCCCGGACCACGCCGATGCCCGGCTGGACCGCGACCGTGACCGAGGCACCGCTCGCGAAGCCGGTCCAGCGGGGCGGCGGCACCATCACCGAGGCCGTCAGCACGGTGACGTGGTCCGCCCAGCCGGGGACCCGGATCGGACCAGGGCAGTTCGTCGACTTCCCGCTGTCGGTCGGTCCGCTGCCCACCGACACCGACACGCTCGTCCTGCCGACCACTCAGACCTACGACGACGGAAGGGTCGTCGCGTGGAACCAGACCGCGGACGCGGGTGGGGCCGAGCCCGAGCACCCCGCCCCCACGGTGCGGCTGACGGTGGCCACCGCGGACGAGGACCAGGCAACACCGGTCGCCGCGGGCACCGGAACGGACACCACCGCTCGCTGGCTGGGCGGCGCCGGCCTCGTGGTCGGTGTCCTGGGGCTCGGTCTCGGCGGCGCGGCCGTGCTGCGCGGCCGCTCGCGAGGGGGTGACTCATGAAGGCGCTGCGGGCACTGGCCGTCGCCCTCCTCACCGGGTTCGCGCTGATGCTCGGCGCCGGGCAGGCACTAGCCCATGCCCAGCTCCTGGGCAGCGACCCGGCGGACGGCGCGAGCCTCAGCACCGGCCCCAGCAAGGTGACGGTCCGGTTCAGCGATCGTATGCAGCAGGGCTTCAACACCCTCACGGTGATCGGACCGGACAACGCGGAATACCAGGAGGGCGAGGTCATCGCCGAGGGCACCTCGGTCAGTATCGCGGTCAAACCGCTCGGTCCGGCCGGGGTCTACCGCATCGGCTACCGCGTGGTCTCCGATGACGGCCACCCCGTGCAGGGCAGCACGTCGTTCACCCTGACGACACCGGGTCCCGGCGGCGGCACCCCGGCCGCGGCGGCCCCGACGGCCACCGCCCCGGACGCGGCGGCCGAGAACGAGTCCGGCGGCATGCCGATCTGGCCGTGGATCGTCGGCGCCGTCGTCGTGGTCGGCGGCGGGATCGTCGTCGCGCTGCGGCTGGGACGGGGATGAGCCAGGCGATCGCCCGGCCCGGTCCGGTCGCCTGGCTACAGCCGGCGGTCTGGACCGGGCTGGCGATCGCCGCCGCCGTTCTGGCCAGCGCGCTCGCGGGCTCGCTCGGCGGCGCACCGTTCGCAACCTTCGTCGGTGCCGCCGCGTCGCGAGCCGCGATCGACCTCGCCGCGGTGGGATGCGTCGGGCTCGCGCTGATCGGGGTCCTGCTCCCGACGCGGGCAGCCACCCAGCGCCAGACCGCGGACCTGCGGGAGCGGGTCGACCGCAGCCTGGTGGCGCTGGGCGGAGGATGGGTCGTCCTGGTGCTGGTCGGCATCGTCTACCGCGCCGCCGAAGCGTTCGCGGTCCAGGTCACCGACCTCGAGGGCGGCGAGCTGGCACGGTGGGCAACCCAGCTCGCCGCGGGACGCGGGATGCTCCTGACCGCGGGCTGCGCCGCCACCGTGCTCGGCTGCGCCGTGGTGCGGGTGCTGCGTCCCGAGCAGATCCCGGTCCGGGTCGTGCTGGTGGCCGCGATCCTCGGCGCCCTGACCCCCTCGGTCACCGGACACGCGGGCTCCGCCTCGACCGATCACCAGCTCGCGGCGACGCTGGTCGCGATGCACGTGGCCGCGACGGCGCTGTGGGTGGGCGGGCTGGGTGCGACGCTCGTGCTCATCGCGCACCGGGCGGTGCTGCTCGGTGCGGTGCTGCCGAGGTTCTCCCGGCTGGCCGGGGTCTGTCTCGGCGGGGTGGTCCTGACCGGCGGGCTCAACGCGCTGATCCGGTTACCCACGGTGGCGGCGCTGTGGACCACCAGCTACGGCTGGCTCGTCGTGACGAAGACGGTCTGCGTGATCCTGCTCGGCTATCTCGGCCTGCTGGCCCGGCGGCGGCTCGCCGCCGGACGCACGCCCGTGCTGCGGTGGGCGGGCCTGGAGACCATGATCATGGCTGCGACGCTCGGGGTCGCCGCGGCGCTCACCCAGACGGCGATCTGATCCGTTCAGGAGGAGCGGTAGGTCTCCAGCAGGCGCAGCCAGATCTCGCTCATCGTGGGGAACGCGGGCACCGCATGCCACAGCCGGGCCAGCGGCACCTCCCCCACCACCGCGATCGTCGCGGCGTGCAGCATCTCGGCCACGTCCTGACCCACGAACGTCGCGCCGACCAGGACCTCCCGATCGGCGTCCACCACCATCCTCGCGGCCCCGGCGTAGTTGTCGGCCTGCAGGAACGCCCCTGCGACCGTGAGCTCGAGCTCGATCGCCCGCACCCGGATCCCCTCGTCAAGGGCCCGGTGCTCGGTGCACCCGACGAACGCGACCTCGGGATCGGTGAAGACGACCTGCGGGACGGCCGCGTGGTCGGCGGTCGCGGCGTGCTCACCCCAGGTGGCGGTATCGAGCGGCTCGCCGATCGAGCGCGCCGCGATGGCCGCGCCCACGATCCGTGCGGCGTACTTGCCCTGGTGGGTGACCGGGGCCCGGCCGGTGACGTCCCCGGCGGCGTACAGCCATTCCCCCTCGACCCCGGCGACCAGACCCGAGTCGTCGGCGGGCAGCGGCATGCCGGGTTCCAGCCCGACGCTGGACAGCCCGATATCGGTCGTGTTCGGTCGCCGTCCGGTGGCCACCAGCAGCTCGTCGACCTCGATCGTCTCGGCGCCCACCCGCAGCAGGACCGAACCGTCCGGACCCGCGAACACCTCGTCGAGGCCCTGTTCGAGGCGCAGGTCGATGCCGTCGGCGCGGAAGGCCGCCGCCACCCGCTCGCCCGCCATCGGCTCCGCCGACGGCAGCAGCCGCGGCCCCCGGTTGAGCAGCACGACGTGCGAGCCGAGCCGGGCGAACGCCTGCGCCATCTCCGAACCGACGACACCGCCCCCGAGCACCCCGAGCCTGCGCGGCACCTCCTTGGCCGAGGTCGCCTCCCGCGAACCCCAGTAGCGGACCGTGTCCAGGCCCGGGATCGGTGGCCGGACCGGGACGCTCCCGGACGCGACGACGACCGCGTGCCGGGCCCGCAGCAACCCGCCGTCGGGTCCGTCGACCTGCACCGCCTTCGGTCCGGCCAGCCGCCCGTGCCCGCGGATCGCGGTGATCTCGGCGGCGCGCGCCCATTCGGCCTGGCTGGAGTCGTCCCAGTCGTGGGTGAACGCGTCGCGGCGGGCCAGGACGGCGGCCGGGTCGAACTCCGCGGTCACCCCGGGCAGCCTGCGGGCGGCCGCCACCGCATGCCCGGTGCGCAGCAGCGCCTTCGAGGGGATGCACGCCCAGAACGAACATTCGCCGCCGAACCGCTCGGACTCGACGAGCGCCGCCGACATCCCGGCGCGCACCGCGTAGTCGGCGGCGTTCTCGCCGGTGGGGCCGGCGCCGATGACGATGACGTCGAAGGTTCGCTCAGGCATGGCTTGCTCCCGTCGCGAGGGGCCGAAGACCACGCGCCGCCCGGGCGTTCGAGCGACGACGGCCCGCACGGTAGTCGCGTCCGCCGCAGGTCGACCACCGGAACTGAGCGCAACGCCGCTGTCCGCAGTGTCTGTTTTCTCGCTCCGTGGAATCCACCCCCTTGTGACCCACTGCACCCGGGTTTGGAATCGGAGGAGATCGCGAACCACAGAACCGAACCACGAGAGCCGAGTCACGGCCACCCAAGGAGGTACGGGTGTGAGAGCCGTCCGGGTGCACGAGTACCACTCCGACCCCAAGATCGACGACATCCCGGAGCCGATGATCAGCGGTCCGCTGGACGTCATCGTCAAGATCGGCGGAGCCGGGGTGTGCCGCACCGACCTGCACATCCTCGAGGGACAGTGGGCCGAGGCCATGGGCCCGCAGCTCCCCTACGTCATCGGGCACGAGAACGCCGGCTGGGTGCACGAGGTCGGCGCGGGGGTCACCAATGTCGCGGTCGGCGACACGGTGATCCTGCATCCACAGCCGAGCTGCGGGCTGTGCCGCGCCTGCCGCGCCGGCAAGGACATGCAGTGCACGAACGCGTTCTTCCCGGGACTGTCCAACGACGACGGCGGGATGGCCGAATACCTGCGCACCACCGCCCGCGCCTGCGTCAAGCTCAACCCCGATACCAACCCGGCCGACGTCGCCGCGCTGGCCGACGCCGGCATCACCGCCTACCACGCGGTGCGCAAGGCCGTTCCGCTGCTGTATCCGGGCACCACGGCCGTCGTGCAGGGCGCGGGCGGGCTGGGACATATCGGCATCCAATGCCTCGCCGCGCTCACCGCGACGAAGATCGTGGTGGTCGACAAGAACCCCGACGCCCTGGCGCTGGCCAAGCAGATCGGCGCCGACGAGACCGTCCAGGTCGACGGCAACCACGTCGCGGCGGTCAAGGACCTGACCGGCGGTGAGGGCGCCAACGTCGTGTTCGACTTCGTCGCCGAGCAGGGCGCGGAGAACGACGCCTGGGCAATGACCGGCCCGGACGGCTACCAGTTCGTGATCGGCTACGGCGGCGAGGTGCGTATTCCGACGCTCGATTTCGTCGCGGGCGAGAAGAACATCATCGGAAATATCGTCGGCACCTATAACGACCTCGCCGAGCTCATGGTGCTCGCCCAGGCCGGCAAGGTCACACTGCATACCAAGCAGTACCCGCTCGAATCCGCGCTCGACGCGCTGCACGATCTGGACGCCGGCCGGGTGCGCGGCCGCGCGATTCTCGTTCCGTAACCGTTTCTCCCAGTGACGCGAGAGGTTCCACCACATGTACGAAAAGGATGGCGAGAAGTACTTCATCGTCGACTCCCACAGCCACTTCTGGGACGCGAGCCGGGAGAACTGGGTCGAGGGCCAGGAGCAGTACGCCAAGGGTTGGATCGACTGCTTCTACGGCTACCACCAGCTCGGGCCGCCCGAGACGCAGTGGGACTGGGAGAAGTACCTGAAGATCACCGAATCGGACTTCGAGAAGGACGTGTTCGAGGAGGGTCACGTCGATGTCGCGATCTTCCAGTCCACCTACCTCAAGTCGTGGTACAAGAACGGTTTCAACACCGCGGAACAGAATGCCGCGCTGATCGACAAGTTTCCGGACAAACTCATCGTCAACGGTCGCTGGGACCCGCGCGAGGGCGACGCCGGACTCCGGCAGCTCGAGGAGGACGCCAGGCGGTACAACCTCAAGGGCGTCAAGCTCTACACCGCGGAATGGAGCGCAGGGTCCCGCGGGTGGAAGCTGACCGACCCGGCCGCCTACGTGTTCCTGGAAAAGTGCGAGGAACTGGGTATCACGAATATCCACGTGCACAAGGGCCCGACCATCTGGCCGCTGGACAAGGACGCGTTCGACGTCGCGGACGTCGACCACGCCGCCACCGACTTCCAGGGTCTGAACTTCATCGTCGAGCACGTCGGGCTGCCCCGGATCGAGGACTTCTGCTTCATGGCGGTGCAGGAGCCCAACGTCTACGCGGGCCTTTCGGTGGTGACCGGCGGCCTGATGCACGCCCGGCCCAAGTTCTTCGCCAAGGTGATGGGCGAGCTGCTGTTCTGGGTCGGCGAGGACAAGATGCTCTTCGGCAGCGACTACAGCATCTGGGAGCCGAAGTGGCAGGTCGAGGGCCTCGTCGACTGGCAGATGCCCGACGACCCCTCGCTCGCGGACTACCCGCGGCTGACCACCGCCAGCCGGAAGAAGATCCTCGGGCTGAACGCGGCCAAGCTCTACGGCATCGAGGTACCGGCGGAGTGCCGGCTGCCCACGACCGCGGCCGAGCCGATGCAGCCGGGTGAGGAGCTGGTCGAGGGCACCGCGGGGGCGCAGGCATGAGGCGGCTGCACGTACGTTCCGCGGGGATGCGATGACCACTACCGCGCCCCCGGGGGTGCCGCCCGCGGTATGGGCGGCCTTGGAGACGGTGCTCGACCCCGAACTGGACGAGCCCATCACCGGGCTCGACTTCGTCGAGTCGTGCACCGTCTCCGGGGGCGGGGTGGCCCGGGTGCGGCTACGGCTGCCGACGTTCTTCTGCGCGCCGAACTTCTCGTTCCTGATGGTCGCCGACGCCTACGACGCCGTGTCGGCGGTCGAGGGGGTGACCCGCGCGGAGGTGACGCTGGCCGACCACCACGCGTCCGACGAGATCAACGGCGGGGTGGCCGCGCAGGCGGGGTTCACCGGCTCCTTCGCCGGGGAGGCCGTCGCCGAGCTCGACGAGCTGCGCCGCACCTTCCTGACCAAGGCGGCCGTCGCGGGCCAGGACCGGGTCGCCCGGCCGCTGGTCGACGCGGGCGCCGGGCCCGACGAGCTGGCGGCCATGACGCTCGGCGATGCGCCGGACTCGGTGGACAAGCGCCGCCTGCGGGAGCGCCGGGAGCGGCTCGGCCTGCCGCCCGGCGACGACGCCCCGCTGCTCATGCACCCCGACGGCAGCCCGGTCACCTCGGCGCAGGTGCCGTTGCACCTGCGCCGGGCGCGGCTGCAGCGGATCGGGATCGAGACCAACGGCGAGTACTGCAAGAGCCTGCTCGCCGCCCGGTACGCGAAGTCCGGATCCTGATCGGAGCCCATCGCCGACGCCGCCCACATCGAGCCGGCGATGGGTTTCCGCTCGTTACGCCGCCTTCGCCTGGCCGGGCTTCAGGACGACCTTCGAATAGCCCTCTTCCCGCTTGTCGAAGCGGGCGTAGGCGTCCGGGGCGTCCTCGAGCGGCAGCTCCTTGGAGACGACGAAGCTCGGTTCGGCCCGACCCGCGATGATCAGATCGCGTAGCTGCCGGTTGTAGGCCTTGACGTTGGCCTGGCCGGTCCCGATCCGCAGGCCCTTCTCGAACAGCTTGCCGAACCGTACGAGCAGCTCGCCGCGGCCCGCCTCCTCGCTCGGCGCCCCGGGGTCGCCCGGGACGTACAGCCCCACCACCCCGATCATCCCGGTGGCCCGGACCGTCTGGATGAGCTGGTTGAGCACGATCGCGGGCTGCTCCTCGCCCTCCGGAACGGTGGCCTGGTAGCCGACCGCATCGATGCCCTTGTCGGTGCCGTCCCCCTGGGTCTGCTCGCGGATCGCCTCGATCGGGTCGACCTTGCTGAAATCCACCGGGACCGCGCCGATCCGTTCGGCGAGGCGCAGCCGGGATTCGACCCGGTCCACCACGAACACCGTCGCCGCGCCCTTGATCAGCGACGAGTACGCGGCCATCAGACCGACCGGTCCCGCGCCGAACACCGCGACCGTCTCGCCCGGCCCGACCTGGGCGAGGGTCGCCCCGTGGTAGCCGGTCGGGAAGATGTCGGCGAGCATCGCGAAATCGTTCTCGTGCTCGTCTCCGGGCGGCAGTTTCAGGCAGTTGAAGTCGGCGAAGGGCACCCGCAGGTACTCCGCCTGCCCACCCCGGTACGGGCCCATCGAGACGTAGCCGTAGGCGCCGCCGCCGAAGCCGGGGTTGACCGTCAGGCAGAAGCCGGTGCGGCCGGCCAGGCAGTTCTTGCAGAAGCCGCAGGCCACGTTGAACGGCATCGACACCCGGTCCCCGCGTTTGATCGACGCCACCCCGGGACCGACCTCCTCGACGATGCCCGTGTTCTCGTGGCCGAACACCAGCCCGGACGGGGCGTCCGTGCGCCCCTCGTACATATGCAGGTCGGAGCCGCAGATCGCGGAGGAGGTCACCCAGACGAGGACGTCGGTGGGGTCCTCGATCCGGGGGTCCTCGACGTCCTGCACGCTCACCGTGAACGGTTCCTGGTAGACGACGGCTTTCATCCCGGTCCCCTTTCGTGGCTACGCCATGGTCGTCTCCTGAGGTACCCGCGCCGCCAGCACCCGGAACAGATTGTCCAGCCGGTAGCCACCGTCGGGTTCCCGGTGGCCGGCCAGCCCGGCGAGCGCCGCACGGCGCACCGCGCCCGGCCCGACCCGGCGGGCGGCGACCCGCCCGATCTCGGAGGCCAGCAGTGCGCCGACCAGCTCGTCCGCGGATGTGTAGCGGAAGGCGCAGCACACCTCGTCGACCGCCGCGACCCGCAGCCCGGCCAGGCCGGTCAGCTTGGTCAGCCGGTCCGGCTCGGTGAGCGGGGGCGCACCGTCGGGCGAGCGCCGGGCAGGCCGCGGCGGCAGCAACGGCGCGAGCACCTCGCCGAACAGCCGCATCTCGCACTCCGGCTCGCGACCCCACACGGTGACGACGACGGCGCCGCCGGGCCGCACCACCCGGGCCGCCTCGCGCAGCACCATCAGCGGGTTGGTCACGTGCGCGAGCAGCTGCACCGCGACGACGGCGTCGACCGCGGCGTCGGGCCAGTCGAGATCGTGCGCGTCGCCCACCCGGAACCGGCCCTCGGGAACCCGGTCGGATGCGGCGGCGACCGCCCGCCGATCGAGATCCACACCCGAGACCACCAGCCCGCGGTCGACCGCCACCTGGGCGAACTCGCCGGATCCGCAGCCGACGTCGAGCAGCTCGGAGCCGGTCGGCACGTGCACGAGCACCCGTTCGTAGAGCGGGAGCGCCCAGCCGCGCGGGCCGGGTTCCATCGCGCTCATCAGCCCCAGACGTCCCGCGCGACCTGGACGACCAGCCGCAGCTTGGCCACCTGCTCGTCGTAGCTGAGCGCGTTGCCGTCGACGGTCGAGGAGAACCCGCACTGCGGGGAGAGGCACAGCTGGTCGAGCGGCACGTACCTCGCCGCCTCGTCGATGCGCCGTTTCAGCGCGTCGGGGTCCTCGAGCCGCCCGCGTTTGGTGGTGACCAGGCCGAGCACGACCTGCTTGCCCGGCGGCACGAAGCGCAACGGCGCGAACCCGCCGGAGCGCTCGTCGTCGAACTCGCAGAAGAACCCGTCCACGTCCAGCTCGCCGAACAGGGCCTCGGCGACGAAGTCGTAGCCGCCCTCGGCCGCCCAGCTGGAGCGGAAGTTGCCGCGACACATGTGGGTGGTGATCGCCATGCCCACGGGCCGGTCCGCGACGGCCGCGTTGATCTGCCGGATGTAGCGCAGATGCGCGTGCTCGGCGTCCTCGCCCTTCGCTGCCATCGCCGCGCGCTGGGCGGGGTCGTTCAGGTAGGCGAGGCTGGTGTCGTCGAGCTGCAGGTACCGACAGCCGAGCTCGGCGAGCGCCCGGATCTGTTCGTCGTATGCGGCCGAGAGATCGGCCCAGAACTGCTCGATATCGGGGTAGACGCCGCGGTTGATCGCGGCCGTGCCGCCGCGGTAGTGCACCATGCTCGGCGACGGGATCGTCAGCTTCGGCAGCGCCGTGGTGGTGACCGAGGCGAGGAACCGGAAGTGGTCGGCGAAGATCGGACGGTCCAGCCGGACCGGGCCGTCGACCGCCAGTCCCGCCGAGACGAACTCGCCCTCGCCGGACTCGTTGCGCATCCGCACCCGGATCTGCTGGTCGGTCCTGCTGACCCCGCCCAGCTGGTGGATGAAGTCCATATGCCAGGAGGCGCGGCGGAACTCGCCGTCGGTCGCGGACCGCAGCCCGATCTCCTCCTGCATCGCCACGACGTCGCGGATCGCGGCGTCCTCGGTGGCACGCAGTCCCTCGGCGTCCAGCCGGCCTGCCGCATGGTTCTCGCGAGCCCGCAGCAACGCGGGTGGACGCAGCAGGCTACCGACGTGGTCGGCCCGGAACGGGGGCTCGGTGCGCGCAGCCATGTGCCGAACCTATCCCCGGTGGTCGCCGCTTTCAGCCACTGCCAAGGTGGTTGCGTGGACACCGGGGTGGTCACCTTCCTGACCGACCACGACATCGACGCGGTGACCCTTGCTCGGGCCGTCGAGCTGCCGACGAGGTACGCGCACACGTTCGACCCGTTCGTGGCCCTGTCGGCGATGGCCGTGGTGACCAGCCGGATCGGCCTCGGAACCGGGGTGTCACTGATCAACAAGCATGACCCGATCGTCCTGGCCAAGCAGGTCGCGAGCCTGGACCAGGCGCGCGTACGGTCCGCCGGCGGCCATGAGTTCGGTGTGGCTGCCCAGCTCGGTGATCCGGCCGTCCTCGAGGACGGCCACCCGGTCGGCCGCGGCGGCGGTGTGCAGCCGGTGCGCGATGGCGATCACCGTGCGACCGCCCAGCGACCGCTCGAGATCGCGGGCCGACGAGGTGTCCAGCAGCGACGTCGCTTCGTCCAGCACCACCGTATGCGGGTCGGCGAGCACGATCCGGGCCAGCGCCAGCTGCTGGGCCACCGCGGGCGGGACGGCGTGTGCTCCGGACCCGAGCGCGGTGTCCAGCGCGTCCGGCAGCGAGTCCGCCCACTCCAGGGCTCCGACTGCGGCGAGCGCGGCGCGGAGCTCGCCGTCGGTCCAGCCGCCGCCGGGCCGGGCCGGCAACGTGAGGTTCTCCCGCAGCGTTCCGGCGAACACGTGCTGTTCCTGGGTGAGCAGCAGTACCTCGCCGTGCAGCACGTCCTCCGGTAGCCGCGACACCTCGGCCCCGCCGATCGTCACCGATCCGGAGGTCGGGGCCGCGATCCCGGCGAACAGCCTGCCCAGAGTCGACTTGCCCGCGCCGGAGGGGCCGACGATCGCCAGCCGCTGACCGGGCGGAATGCGCAGGTCGATTCCGTGTAGCACCGGCCGGCCGGGCTGGTAGCCGAAACGCACGTCGGTGAGCTCGATGTCGCGACCGCGCGGCAGGCGGACGCCGGCAGGGTCGCCGGGCGGGTGCCGCACGCCCAGTACTCGCCGCAGCGCGGTGCCGGAAACCTGCAGGTCCTCGACCCACCACAGCACCTCGTCCAGCGGAGCCGCGAGCGCCTGCGCGTACAGCACCATCACGGTGATCGTGCCGAGCTGCACCCAGCCCTGCGCGTACGCCCATCCGCTGAGCAGCAACATGGCCGCGACCGGCAGGGTGTGCGCCACATCCATCCACGGTGCCCAGCGCACCTGCAGCCGCCGCAGCACCCGCTCCCCGCCGATCGCCCGATCGACCGCCGCGTACCCGCAGGCCACCCGGCGTTCGGTGAACCCGACCGCTTCCGCGGTTCGCGCGCCCTCGGTGGTCTCGTGCAGGTCGGTGTGCACCCACGCCCAGTCGTCGAGGACCCGCTCGATCGTGGCCGGGACGCACTTCCAGTACCAGCGGGTGGGGAGGTAAAGCACCGGGACGGCCACCAGCACGCCGAGCGCGAGCAGCGGCGAGGTCAGCAGCATCGCCGCGATCGTGAGGACCACGGTGACGGCGGCGGTGACGATCTCCGGGACCGCGTACCGGACCGAATAATCGATCTTGTCGACGTCGGCGGTGGCGCGGCTGAGCAGATCACCGGTTCCGGCCGCCTCCACCGTGCCGACCGGCAGTTGCAGCGACCGCTCGATGAAACCTTCCCTGGTCTGGGCCAGCACCTTTTCACCAAGAATGCCGCTGCGCAGTCGCGCCGCACGCTTGAACACCGCCTGCAGGAGCAGAACTCCGATGAAGACGAGGGCGATCAGGTCGATCCGCGCGGTGCCGGCGCCGGTGACCACCACGTCCACCAGGTGGCCGAGCAGCTGCGGGCCGACCAGCCCGGCCAGCGTCGACGCGGCCAGCAGCCCGGTAGCCAGCGCGAACCGCCGCCGGTTGGCGCGCACCGTCTCGCGGAACCAGCCGCGGGCCTCGGCCGGGCCGGCCAGCGGGAGCGTCACCCGCACGAGGTCACCTCCGCAAGCTGGACGCGATCGTCGGCCACCTGCGCCCACAGAGGACTCTCGCTGAACACGATCGTCGTC
This sequence comes from Pseudonocardia asaccharolytica DSM 44247 = NBRC 16224, assembly GCF_000423625.1. Classification (GTDB taxonomy): domain Bacteria; phylum Actinomycetota; class Actinomycetes; order Mycobacteriales; family Pseudonocardiaceae; genus Pseudonocardia; species Pseudonocardia asaccharolytica. The sequence goes on along the minus strand of NZ_AUII01000002.1, from coordinate 96,298 downwards.
CGTCCCCGGCGTAGCCGGGCGACCCGGTGCGCGATGCGCGCCTCGGTATGCGCGTCCACGGCGCTGGTCGGCTGGTCGAGCAGCAACACGTCGGCGTCCAGCGCGAGCGCGCGGGCCAGGTTCAGCCGCTGCCGCTGGCCGCCGGACACCTCGCGGCCGCGCTCCCCGATCGGCTCGTCCAGCCCGCTCGGCAGGCCGGCCACGATGTCGGCGGCATCCGCGGCCCACAGCGCGGTCTCGATGTCCACGCCGGTCTCGCGGTCGGGCCGCACCTGTTCCCGCAGCACACCGGAGAACCAGACGTCCTGGCTGTGCGCGTACACGACCCGGCGGCGCAGCGCCGCCAGGGCGACCCGGTCGGCCGGGATCCCGGACAGCAGCACCCGCTGACCGGGTTCGGAGTCGGCGAACCGGGCCAGCCGGGCGGCGACGGCGTGGGCCTGCGGATCGGCGTCCATGACGGTGAGCTTGCCGGCGACCGCGGTGATCCCCGTGCTCGTGTCGTGCAGCTCGAGCGGACCGTCGGGGAGCGCGACCGGCTCGGCCGGGTCGGCGAGCAGCGGCCGCAGCGCCAGAATGGCGCAGGCTTTCCTGGCCGCCACCAACGCCGAGGCCAGCAACCCGGTCGCCTCGGTCACGGTGGCGACCGGGAGCACCAGGAACGCGGCCGCACCGTAGAAGGCCACCAGCTCGCCGACGGTGATCGTGCCGGCGGCCGCGAGCCGCGCCCCCAGCCAGGTGATCAGCACCGTGACCAGGCCGGGCAGCAGCACCTCGGCACCCACCAGCCACGACTCGCTGCGGGCCACCGCGACGCCCCGGCGGCGCACCCGCTGGCTCACGTCGCGGAATCGGCGCAGGAACTGCCGTTCACCGCCGATACCACGCAGGATGCGCAGGCCGGAGACGATGTCGGCGGCCAGAGCGTTGACCTCGGCGAGCCCGGCGCGCTGTGCCTCCTTGCGCCGTTCCAGCAGCCCGACCAGCGGTCCCATCCCGAGCACGGCGGCCGGCACGCCGATCAGTGCGACCGCCGCGAGCAGCGGAGACGTCCCCAGCAACACGATGCCGACGGTGAGGAACGCGACCACCGAGCCGAACAACCTGCCGAGCACCTCGAACGCGTTGCCGATGTGGTTGTCGTCCGAGGAGGAGATCGCCATCACCTCCCCGGTCTCGGCCTGAGGGGCCAGCGCGGCCCCGAGCCGGGCGATATGCGCGGTGACCATCCGCTGCGTGGTCGCGGCCCCGTGCATCCACATGCCGTGCGCGACGAACATCAGTCCGGCGGCGAAGACCGCCTGCGTCACGCCGAGCGCGGCGATCAGCCCGATCCGGGCGAGCAGCGTACCGGCGTCGCCGCCGGTCACGCCGACGTCCACGGTGTGTCCGACGACGAGCGGCAGCAGCGCACCGGGCACCAGCCACAGCGCACCCAGCACGGCCGCACCGGCGGCGAGCCACGGCCGGACCGCCAGCACGGCGAACAGGAAACGCAGCGGGGTGAGACGCGCGGGAAGTCGTCAAGGAGGGATGGTCGTCGCCATACGGTGCACGTTAGGTCCGGCCGTCCCGGCCGGGCGAGCCATTTTCCGGCGCGCTCACCGCCCCTTCCACACCGGCTCGCGTCCCTCCCGGAACGCCGCGACACCCTCGGCGGCGTCCTCGGTGGCGGCGGCGACCCGGCGCATGGTCTCACCGAACCGGGTCGCGTCGACCGCCCCCATCCCCGGCCCGCGCACGGCCATCTCCTTGGTCGCCCGCTGGGCCAGCGGCGCCCCGCGGACCAGCCGGGCGGCAAGGGCGCGCGCCTCGGACATCAGATCGTCGTGGCCGACCACCCAGCCTGCCAGCCCGATCTCCTTGGCCCGCGCCGCGTCGATCCGCTCCCCGGTGAGCAGCAGTTCCATCGCGTACTGCCAACCGATCTTCTGCGGCAACCGCAGGGCCCCGACGGTGGTCGGGATCCCGACCCGTACCTCGGGGAAGCCGAACGTGGCCCGCTCCCCGGCGATCACGAAATCGCACCAGGTCAGCAGGGTCAGCCCGTAGCCGAGACAGTGCCCGTTCACCGCAGCGATCACCGGCTTGAAGATCTCCCAACCGCTCTCGAACGAGTTGACGGTGGGCCGCTCCCAGAAGCTGCCGGGAAAGTCGCCCGCCGGGTTTCCGGTCTGCGAACCCAGATCGGCACCGGCGCAGAACGCCCGGCCGTTGCCGGTGACGATGCCGACCCACGCGTCGTCGTCGAAGCGGAACCGGGCGAAGGCCTCATTGATGTCGCGGCGCATGGCGCCGTCGATCGCGTTGAGCTTGTCCGGGCGGTCAAGCGTGATCGTCGCGACGTGGTCGGCGAGCTCATATCGCACGGTCCGGTCCATGGCTGAGGACAATAGGAGCGACCGGCATCCTCGCCCTACGGCGCCAGCGCGGCCCCCGGTGTGACGGCGAGGGCGCGAATGATCCGTATCGCACCGGAGCGCACCGCGTCCTCCAGCTCCCAACGCCGCGCGGTGAACTCACCGCGGCTGACCGACACCCCCAGCGCCGCAGTCGTCTCGCCGCCCGGGCCGCGCACCGGCACCGCGACCCCGGCGAACCCGCGCTGGTGCTCTTCCACCTCCACCGCGACCCCCGCCGAGCGGACCCGCATCAGCTCGCGGTCCAGCGCGCGCCGTTCGGACACGGTGCGCCGGCTGATGCGCGGCAGCCCGGATCGGGCCAGCACCGCGCCCAGCCGGGCGGCGTCGAGGCCGGCGAGCAGCGCCTTGCCGCCCGCGGTGGAATGCGGCGAGGCCGGTTCGGCCACCCGCATCCCGGGCAGTCCGGGGTGTTCGGCGCAGGTGTCGAGGTATGCGACGACGATGTCGAGGTCCCGGAAGACCAAGAGATATGTCGCCGCCCTGGCCGCGGCGTGCACCTCCGGCACGATCGCCCGCACCGCGGTGGGCGGCAGGACCTGATCCGCCAGGCTGCGGTGCAGGTGCGCGATCTGGTAACCCAGTCCGTAGCCGCGCACGTCGTGCAGGCGGACGAGATAGCCCTCCTCGACCAGGGTGCCCAGCACCCGGTAGATGGTGGGCAGCGGGCAGCCGAGCCTGCGGGCGATGGCCTTCGCGGTCACCCCGTCGCCTGCCGCCGCGATCGCCTCGACGACCCGCAGCGCCCGCAGGGCCGAGCTCCCGGCGTGGGGCTGCTGGGGTGTCACGGGTCACAGTCTTGGATAGGAGGGAGCATCGGTCCAGTGCCCGGAACCGCCATCACCCCGATCACCCCGGCCGCGCTGGCGGACCGGATCGCGGGACTCGTCGTGCAACGGACGGGCCGGCGGGTCCGGCTCGTCCTGGACGGGGCACCGCCCACCCGGCCGGCCGAGCTGGCCGCGGCGGTCGCGGAGCTGCTGCGGGTACGGGGTCGCGCCGCGCTCGTCGTCGACGCCGGAGACTATCTGCGGCCGGCCTCGGTGCGCCTCGAGCACGGCCGCAGGGACGTCGACATGTTCCTCGACGGCCGGCTCGACGAGGGCGGGCTGTGCCGGGAGGTCCTCGACCCGGCCTCGACGAGCGGATCCGGCCGGGTCCTGCCCAGGCTGTGGGACGCCGAACGCGACCGCGCGCACCGGGATCGCTACCGCGAACTGCCCGTGGACGGCGTGGTCCTGCTGGCGGGTGCGCTGCTCCTGGGCCGCGGGCTGCCGGCGGAGCTGGCCGTGCACCTGCGGATGAGCCCGGCTGCCCTGGCACGGCAGCTACCGGTCAAGGATCACTGGCAGCTGGTGGCGTTCGCCCGCTACGAGACGGAACGGCGTCCCGCCGCGGAGGCGGACGTGCTGGTGCTGGCCGATCATCCGGACCGGCCTGCGGTGCGGATGCGCGAGGGCGGATGAGTGGGCGAGGAGGGAGTTGAACCCTCACGTCCTTACGGACACACGGACCTGAACCGTGCGCGTCTGCCATTCCGCCACTCGCCCGAGCGACGTGGAGAAGCTAGCACGACCCCCCCGACGGGCCCACGGGAGGGCCCGTTCGGGCACCGCGTGGAGGTGGTGGCGGCACAGAGTGGCCTAGCACAGATACGATCGAGGACGCCGGTAACACGCCGCTGCGAACGGAGGAAGATCGGTTGGGCCGCGTCGTCCGCTTCGAGCGTCGTCTCCAGGGGATGGTGGGAGATGTGTTCGCGCGGGTCTTCGGAGGCAGTGTCGTTCCCCAGGAAGTCGCACAGGCGCTGCTCAGGGAAGCCGAGGACAGCATCGAGCCGCTCGCCGGCGGACGCCTGCTGGCACCGAACCGGTACGTCGTGCAGCTCGGCGCCGCCGATCTCGAACGCATGGCGGGGGACACGGACCAGATCACAGAATGGCTGTCCAGCTACGTCGCCGCACATCTCGCCGACCAAGGATGGGATACCTACGGTGAGGTCGTAGTCTTGCTGGAGCGCTCCGAGGCGCTGCACACGGGACAGTTCCGCACCCGCTCGTCCGTGGACCCCGACGCTTACCGTCGGCCCACCCGAGCTCGCAACGCAGGAGAAGCACCCATGAGCCAGCAACCGGGCCACCCCGAGGAGAACGGGAAGTACGGATACGACCGGGGAGCCCCCGGTGGGTACGCTCAGCAGACCTACGCCCCGCCCGGCGGGTACGACCGCGGCGAGCAGCAGGGCCGCGAGGGCTACGGCCAGCAGTACGACCAGCAGGGTTACGACCAGCAGGGTTACGACCAGCAGGGCGGTTACGGCCAGCAGGGCTACGGTCAACCGGGCGGGTACGACCAGCAGGGTTACGACCAGCAGGGTGGCTACGGCCAGCAGCCCGGCTACGGCCAGCCCGGCTACGGCCCGCAGCAGGGCGCGCCGGGCTACCAGCAGTACGACCAGCAGGCCTACGCCCCCGGTTACGACGCGGGCTATGCGCAGCCGGGCTACGCGCAGCCGGGTTATGCCCCCGGTTACGACGCGGGGTACGACCAGCAGGGGTACGCGCAGCCGGGCTACGCGCAGCCGGGTTATGCCCCCGGTTACGACGCGGGGTACGACCAGCAGGGGTACGCGCAGCCGGGCTACGGCCAGCCGGGGTACGCGGGCTACCCGCAGCAGGGCAGGCTGACGGCGTCGCTCAACCTCGACGACGGATCGGGCCGCAGCTACCAGCTCACCGAGGGCGCACACGTCATCGGCCGCGGGCAGGACTCGAACTTCCGGCTTCCGGACACCGGCGTCTCGCGTCGCCACTTGGAGATCCGCTGGGACGGCCAGACGGCCACCCTCTCGGACCTCGGGTCGACCAACGGCACGACGGTCAACGGGAACCCGGTCCAGACCTGGCAGCTCACCGATGGCGACGTCATCCGCGTCGGCCACTCGAGCCTGGTCTTCCGAATCCAGGCCTGATCGCCGGTTCCCGAATCCCGGCGACCCGAGAGCGGAGAGCACGGCGCGTGCCCGAGTTGGTGCTGCAGCTGACCAGGGCGGGCTTCCTCGCCCTGCTCTGGCTGTTCGTGCTGGTCGCGTTGCGTGTCGTGCGCTCAGATCTGTACGCGGCGTCCGGGCTGCGGGCGATTCTGCCCGGCGGCGGCCGCACCGCGATGCGCGCGGGCCGCAGCCGGACGGCCCGCCAACTCCTGGTCACCCACGGGCCGCTGGCGGGTAGCCGGATCTCGCTGGACTCCCGGCCGATCCTCATCGGCCGGGCCGACGACTCCACGCTCAAGCTCGACGACGACTACGCCTCCACGCGGCACGCACGGATCGCGCAGCAGGGTGAGGAGTGGTACGTCGAAGATCTCGGGTCGACGAATGGCACCTACCTCGACCGGGCTAAGGTCACCGGACCCACCCGGGTCCCCCTGGGGGTCCCGGTCCGGATCGGTAAGACGGTGATCGAGCTACGCTCATGACCCTGCGATCGACCACGCCACCGCATGGACCGGGCCGTTCCCGCGCGACCTGCTCGCCGGGTCGAGCCGATGGTGCCGACGGAGTCGAACGATGACCCTGGTCCTGCGCTATTCGGCCCGTAGCGACCGTGGGCTGGTGCGCCAGAGCAATCAGGACGCGGTCTATGCGGGTCCGCGGCTGCTCGCGCTCGCCGACGGGATGGGCGGGCACGCGGCGGGCGAGGTGGCGTCGTCGCTGGTGATCTCCGCACTGGCCCCGCTCGACGAGGACGACCCCGGCGACGACCTGCTGGCCGAGCTGCGCGCGGCCACGATCCAGGGCAACGCGGCGATCACCCGCCAGGTGGCCGACGCGCCCGACCTCGAGGGGATGGGCACCACGCTCACCGCGATCCTGTTCGCCGGGTCGCGCCTCGGCCTGGTGCACGTCGGCGATTCGCGGGCCTATCAGCTGCGAGGCGGCCGGTTCACCCAGATCACCAAGGACGACACGTTCGTCCAGTCGCTGATCGACGAGGGCCGGATCACCGAGGAGGAGGCGCATACCCACCCGCAGCGTTCGCTGCTGCTGCGCGCCATCACCGGCCAGGACGTCGACCCGTCGCTGACGATCCGCGAAGCCCGTGCGGGCGACCGCTATCTGCTGTGTTCCGACGGCCTGTCCGGCCCGGTCAGCGACGAGACCCTCGCCGAGACGCTGCGAACCTACAGCGACCCCAGGGAGTGTGCCGACCGGCTCATCGAGCTGGCGCTGCGCGGCGGCGGCCCCGACAACATCACCTGCATCGTCGCCGATGTCGTCGACATCGAGTACGGCGAGGACGCACCGATCGTCGGGGGCGCTGCGGGCGACGGCAGCGACGAGGTCGGCGGATCCGGGCTCGATACGGCGGCGAGCCGCGCCTGCGCCACCACGCTGCCGCGGGTCGCACCGCGGCGCATCGCGCCTCCCGAGGCTCCCGCGAAGCGACATCCCGGAGGGCGGCTGCGGCTCGCGGTCGGCGTGCTCGTGGTGCTCGTCGTGCTGGCGGCCGGCGGCTGGCTGGCCCGAGCCTGGGTGCTCCAGCAGTACTACGTGGGCGCGGCGGGTGACCAGGTGACGATCTTCCAGGGAGTCCGGGGCAGCGTACTGGGCGTCCCGTTGCAGCGCGTCGCAGAGACCTCGGACATCGCGCTGACGGACCTGCCGGAGGATGCCCGCAGCCAGGTCCGGGACGGGATCATCGCCTCCGACGGGCTGGTCAGCGCGCGGAACACGCTGGAACGGCTGCGGGCCCGCATGCTGGCGCCGTGCCCGGAGGTCCCGGCTCCCTCCGCGGTGCCGGTGGCACCGCTCGATCCGGCGCCCCCCGAGCCCGGCACTCCGGAGCCGCCACAGCCGGAGTCCACCCCCCTGCAAGCCGTGCCCCCCGAGCCGGGGACGACCTGTCGATCGGTGAGTTGATGGCGGCCCCCGGAAACAGTGTCGGAAGCGCCCAAGCGCAGGCGCCGGACACACCCGCCCCGTCCCCGCTCCCGACCGGGCGCGGGATCGAACTCGTGTTGCTCGCCTTCGCCGCGGTGCTCGTGACCGGGGCACTCGCCCTGGTCGAGGCGAACCAGGAGCAGGAGCTCACTCGGGCGCTGCTCTACGTCGGCGCCGCGTATCTGGGCCTGTTCACCGCCGCGCATCTCGCGGTGCGCCGCTGGGCGCCCTATGCCGACCCGCTGATCCTGCCCTCGGTGGCGCTGCTCAACGGGCTCGGGCTGGTGATGATCCACCGGCTCGACCTGGCCTCCAGCGACCGGGCCGCGCTGCTCGGTTCGGACGCGCCGAGCGCGTTGCTCGGCCGGCAGGTCGCCTGGACGACGATCGGGCTGGCCCTGTTCGTGGCGGTGCTCGCGATCGTCCGCGACCACCGGGTGCTGTCCCGATACGCCTACACCGCCGGGTTCGCCGGGCTGATCCTGCTCGCGCTGCCCGGCCTGCTGCCCTCGTCGATCTCGGAGGTCAACGGCGCGAAGTTGTGGATCCGCTTCGGCGGGGTCGGCCTCCAGCCCGGCGAGTTCGCCAAAATCCTGCTGATCGTGTTCTTCGCGGCCTTCCTCGTGCAGAAGCGCGAGCTGTTCAGCACCGCGGGCCGGCGCGTCCTCGGGATGGAACTGCCGAGGGCGCGCGACCTGGCGCCGCTGCTGGTGGCGTGGGGGCTCTCGGTCGGGGTGCTCGTGTTCGAGCGCGACCTCGGCACCTCGCTGCTGTTCTTCGGTATCGTGCTCGTCCTGCTCTACGCGGCCACGGAGCGGGTGTCGTGGCTCATCATCGGGCTGAGCTTCTTCGTGGCCGGAAGCGTCATCGCCTACAACCTCTTCAACCACGTCCGGGTCCGGGTGCAGATCTGGCTGGACCCGTTCGCCGACTTCAGCGGCTCCGGCTACCAGATCGGGCAGGCCCTGTTCGGCCTGGGGACCGGCGGCGTCGGCGGCACCGGGCTCGGCGCCGGACGGCCCGACCTCGTGCCGTACGCCGAAAGCGACTTCATCTGGTCCTCGCTCGGTGAGGAGCTGGGCCTGATCGGGCTGGCCGCGATCCTCATCGTGTACCTGGTGCTGATCACCCGTGGCCTGCGCAGCGCGCTCGCGGTCCGCGACAGCTTCGGCAAGCTGCTGGCCACCGGGCTCTCGTTCGCGATGGCGATGCAGATCTTCGTGGTCATCGGCGGGGTCACCAAGCTGATCCCGCTGACCGGGCTGACGCTGCCGTTCCTGTCCTACGGAGGGTCCTCGCTGGTCGCGAACTACGCGCTCGTCGCGTTGCTGCTGCGGATCTCCAACGCCGCCCGCGCGCCGCTGACCCGACGCCCGGCCCACCCGCAGCCCCCGCTCGCCGAGGCCAGCACCGAGCTCGTGCAGCGCCCGGCATCCGGCCAGGCGGGTCGCCCGTGAACACACCCGTCCGCCGCATCGCCATCGCCGTGATGGCCATGATCGTGATGTTGCTCGCCAACCTGACCTATGTCCAGGTCGTCAAGGCGGACGACTACCGCAGCGATCCCCGCAACCAGCGCGTGCTGCTCGCCGAGTACGCCCGCAAACGCGGCCAGATCAGCGCGGGCGGCCAGGTACTGGCCGACAGCACGGCAACCGACGACCGGCTGCGCTACCAGCGCGAGTACCCCGACGGTCCGGTGTTCGCGACGGTGACCGGCTACTACTCGGTGATCTACAGCTCCAGCGGGCTCGAGCGGGCGGCCGACCCGGTGCTCAACGGCAGCGACGACCGGCTCTTCGCCCGCCGGCTGTCCGACCTCATCACCGGGCGCGACCCCAGCGGCGGGAACGTCGTGCTCACGCTCAAGCCCTCGGTGCAGCAGCGGGCCTACAAGGCGATGGCGGACAAGGGCTTCGCCGGTGCCGTCGTCGCGCTCGAACCGCAGACCGGCGAGATAATGGCGATGGTCTCGACCCCGTCGTTCGACCCGAACCCGCTGGCCAGCCACAATTCGGCGACCCAGAAGGACACCTGGACGAAGCTCAACAAGGCCGCCCCACCGGTGCTCACCAACCGGGCGATCTCCGAGACCTACCCCCCGGGCTCGACGTTCAAGCTGATCGACGTGGCCGCCGCCCTGCAGCACGGCTACACCCCGGACAGCCAGCTCACCGCGGCCTCGAGCCTGACGTTGACCGGCACGAACACGACGCTGCAGAACTTCGCGGGCACGCCCTGCGGGACGGCGGCAACCGCGTCGTTGCGCGAGGCGCTCGCCCGCTCCTGCAACACCGCCTTCGCCGAGCTGGCCGGGAACCTCGGCGAGGACGTGCTGCGCACGCAGGCCGAGGCATTCGGCATCGGCAGCTCCAGCCTCACGGTGCCGATGCCGGTGGTGCCGTCGTCCATCGGTGCCATCCCGGACACCGCCGCGCTGCAGCAGTCGGGCATCGGCCAGCGCGACGTGCGGCTGACCCCGCTGCAGAACGCGATGGTCGTCGCGGCGATCGCCAACGGCGGGCAGCTGATGGTGCCGCACCTGGTCAAGGAGATCCAGGGGCCGGAGCTCGACACGATCGACACGACCTCCGTGGACCGGATCGGGCGCGCCGTTCCGGCGAGCGTCGCGTCGACGATCACCGACATGATGATCGGGTCGGAGAACCGGACCCAGGGTGGCGGCAAGATCACCGGCGTCCAGATCGCCTCGAAGACCGGGACCGCCGAACACGGCAGCGACCCGAAGAACACCCCGCCGCACGCCTGGTACGTCGCCTTCGCCCCGGCCTCGAACCCGCAGGTCGCGGTGGCGGTGCTGGTCGAGGACGGCGGTGACCGCTCGCTCGAGGCCACCGGCGGTTCGGTCGCCGCTCCGATCGGACGAGCGGTGATCGCCGAGGCGCTGCGGACGGGCCGATGACGGTGCTCGCGGCCGGTCAGCTCATCGCCGACCGTTACCAGCTCGACCGGCGCATCGCGATCGGCGGCATGGGTGAGGTCTGGGAGGCCTCGGACAACCGGCTCGGTCGCAGCGTCGCGGTGAAGGTGCTCCGGCCGGAGCTGTCCGACGACCCGGAGTTCCTGCACCGGTTCCGCATCGAGGCCCGCACCGTGGCCTCGCTCGATCACTCCGGCATCGCCGCGGTGCACGACTACGGCGAGGACGACAGCCTGGTCGGCGGCGCCGGACGGACCGCCTACCTGGTCATGGAGCTCGTCCGCGGCGAGCCGCTGTCCTCCCTGATCGGTCGCGGCCCGATCGACCCCGACGAGACGCTGCAGATCGTCGAACAGGCGGCCCGCGCGCTGCAGGCCGCGCACGAGCGCGGTTTCGTCCACCGCGATGTCAAGCCCGGCAACATCCTTCTGCGCACCGATGGGCTGGTGAAGCTCACCGACTTCGGCATCGCGAAGGCCGCCGACGCGGTCCCGGTGACCCGCTCGGGCATGGTCATGGGCACCGCGCACTACATCGCGCCCGAACAGGCCAGCGGCGGCGAGGCCGGTCCCGCCGGGGATGTCTACTCGCTCGGCATCGTGACCTACGAATGCCTCGCGGGCCACCGGCCGTTCCGCGCCGAGAGCGCCGTGGCCGTCGCGATGATGCAGGTCCGCGACACGCCGCCGGCCCTGGCGGACGAGGTGCCCGTCCGGATCCGCGAGCTGGTCAACGCGGTGCTGGTGAAGAACCCCGGTCATCGCTACGCCGACGGAGGCGAGTTCGCCGCCGCGGTGGCCGCGGTGCGGCGCGGCGAACGGGTGCCCCGGCCGTCCGGGATGCCGTCGGACGTGCCGATGCCCGGGGCGAGGGGAACCGGAGCGACCGCCGTGACCGGGCCCGACAGCGGTTCCGAACCCATCGCCGTGTCCGGCCCCGGCTCGACGACCGGTTCCGGTCCGGCCGCGGTCGCACCGGTGCGTCCGGACGGAACCGGCGAGACCCGGACGGTGCTGCCGACCGAGCCGCTCTCCCTGCAGCCCACCGCCGGGCCGAGCCGCTCGCTGCTGCTCGTGCTGTTTCTCATCCTCACCTTGGCCGCCCTGGTGCTGGCCGTGCTCGTGGTGCCCGGTCTGTTCGCATCCGACCCGGCAGCGCACCCGTCGTCCGATGCAGCTACCGGTACGGTGTCGAGCCAGGAGGACGTCTTGGCCGGTCGGGCGGTTCGGCCGCCATTCGTCGCGACGATCGAGCCATGGAGGGTCCGGTGAACCCGCACAACCGGCGTCCCGGCGCTGCTCCGTCAGGACGACAGGCCAACGGGCGGTACCGCCCGGCATGATGACCTGACCCATGACACTCCCCAGGAATCGGCACCCATGACGACCCCCCGACTGCTGTCCGAGCGATACGAGCTGGGCGAAACGCTCGGATATGGCGGCATGTCCGAGGTTCACCGCGGTACCGACACACGGCTGGGCCGTGACGTCGCAGTGAAGGTGCTGCGCGCCGACCTGGCCCGCGACCCGCAGTTCCAACTGCGGTTCCGGCGGGAGGCACAGAACGCCGCCGCGCTCAACCATCCGGCCATCGTCGCCGTGTACGACACCGGCGAGGTGTCCAGCGAATTCGGCCCGCTGCCCTACATCGTGATGGAGTACGTCGACGGGCAGACCCTGCGCGAGATCGTCAAGACGCAGGGCCCGATGACGCAGGAGCGGGTCATCGAGGTGATGGCCGACGTCTGCGCGGCGCTCGACTTCAGCCACCGGCACAGCATCATCCACCGGGACGTCAAACCGGCCAACATCATGATCAACCGCGCGGGTGCGGTGAAGGTGATGGACTTCGGCATCGCCCGTGCCCTGGGCGAGGGCCAGAACGTCACGCAGACCGCCGCGGTCATCGGGACGGCCCAGTACCTGTCCCCGGAGCAGGCCCGCGGGGAGGCCGTCGACGCCCGCAGCGACGTCTACGCGGCCGGTTGCGTGCTGTTCGAGCTGCTCACCGGGGAGCCGCCGTTCACCGGCGACTCCCCGGTCGCGGTGGCCTACCAGCACGTCCGGGAGGATCCGAAGCGGCCGTCCGCGCTCAACCCGCAGATCCCCCCGGAGCTCGACGCCATCGTGCTCAAGGCGCTGAGCAAGAACCCGGCCAACCGCTACCAGTCCGCCGCCGAGATGCGCAGCGACCTGCTGCGGGTGCGCAACGGTCAGCGCCCGCTGGCACCGATGGTGATGAGCGACGACGAGCGCACCGCGCTGCTCGCCGCGAGCCCCACCCGGCGGATCAACCCCGGCGGTTCGGGCGGCCGGCACACGCTGCCGCCGTCGGCCGTGCCCGTCTGGCAGGACGAGGAGCCGCCCCGGCGAACCGGGCGCAAGATCGCCATCGGGGCCGGGATCGCGCTGGTGCTCGGGCTCGTCGCCTTCGTCGGCTACCAGCTGCTCGGCGGGCCGGCGCAGCCCAGGCAGGTGACCGTGCCCAGCGTCATCGGCCAGCAGCAGGAGGCGGCCCGGACGGCGATGATCATGGCCGATCTACGGCCCGATATGCAGGAGGCCGAATCCTCGCCCGATGACATCGGCAAGGTCGTGCGCACCGATCCCGCCGCCCACAGCGAGGTCCCGGAGAACAGCGCGGTACGCATCTTCGTCGGCAAGGGACCGGCCCAGGTCACCGTGCCGCAGCTGAAGGGAAGCACGGTCTCCGACGCCCAACGCACCCTCATCGGCCAGGGGCTGCGGCTCGGTGAGCAGACCGAGGCGGAGACCGCCGACTCCTCGCTGATCGGTCGGATCATCTCCACCACCCCCGGGCCCGGGGAGACCGCACCCGGCGGCAGCGCGGTCGCCGTGGTCGTCGGTAAGCAGCAGACCACGGTCGCGGTGCCGGATGTGACCGGGCAGGACGAGTCCAGCGCGAAGGACGCGCTGGAGAAGGCGGGATTCGACGTCAAGGTCACTGAGGTGGACGGCGGCAACGAGGCCGGCACGGTCGTCGGCACCAGCCCGTCCGCGGGGACCCGGGCGCCGAAGGGCAGCACGGTCACCTTGCAGGTCTCGAAGGGCAACCAGAACTCCGAACCGGTGCCCGACGTGGTCGGGATGAAGGCACAGGACGCGGCCCAGGAGCTCGCCGACGCGGGCTACCAGGCCGTCCTGCGCGGCCAGCCGGTAGCCGACCGCAGCCAGGACAACCGGGTGATCGCACAGAACCCGTCGGCAGGGCAGACCGCCGACCCGAACAAGCCCGTCGTGCTGACCGTCGGCCAGTTCACGGGCGGGGTGTTCGGCAATGGCGGAAGGGACGGGGAGAACTGATGCGCGTCCTGGTGGTCGACAACTACGACAGCTTCGTCTACAACCTGGTCCAGTACCTCGCCCAACTCGGCGCGGAGACGATCGTCCGACGCAACGACGAGGTGGAGCTCGACGAGCTCGGCACGGTCGACGGGGTGCTCGTCAGCCCGGGACCCGGTACGCCGGAGCGAGCCGGGCGCAGCATCGAGATCATCCGGCGAGGCGGCGAGCAGAACCTTCCGGTGCTCGGGGTGTGTCTGGGGCACCAGTCGATCGCGGTGGCCTGGGGTGGCGTCGTGGAGCGAGCCCCGGAGCTGCTGCACGGCAAGACCTCGCTGGTACACCACGACGGCGTGGGCGTGCTGCGCGGCCTGCCCAGCCCGTTCATCGCGACCCGGTATCACTCGCTGGCCATCCGGCCCGACTCGCTACCGTCGGAGCTCGAGGTCACGGGTCGCACGGAGAGCGGGCTGATCATGGCTATCCGGCATCGCGACCTGCCGCTGGAGGGCGTGCAGTTCCATCCGGAGTCCGTGCTCACCCACGGTGGGCACCGGCTGCTGGCGAACTGGATGGCGAGCGCGGGGCATGCCGTCCCCGAGCCGGTCGTCGCCGAACTGACCGCTGAGGTCGCCGCCCTCAGCGTGGGGCTCTGAGCGGGCGGTTTCTCCCGCTCCGGCCCACGCCCACCTCCCGTGCCGGGCGCGGCCGCGCGGACGGCCGGGCTACGGTGGTCCCAGACGCCGGGGCATATGCCCGGCCGAGCACAACCGTCAGGCGAGGTCTCGATGCCCAAGTCCAAGGTCCGCAAGAAGGCCGCGTACACGCCGCCGCCCGCCGATCGGCACAGTCCACAGGCTGCCCGCGCGACGGCTCCGACACATCCGGTGTACGTCGTCGTCATGCTCGGGCTCATGCTCCTGGGCCTGGTCTGGCTCGTCGTGAACTATCTGGCCGGTCACACGATCGGCTTCATGGCGGCCCTGGGCTCCTGGAACTTCCTCATCGGCTTCTCCCTCATCGTCGTCGGCCTGCTGATGACAATGAGGTGGCGGTGAACAGGGGAAAAACACTCATGTAGGCCATCCCCAGTGTGGATAACCGCTGTGGATAGCAACACACAGCCACCGTGACCGACCAGGTCGACCTGATCCGGTGGAGTCCGCCGGCGGCGCTCGTCGGTCTGGCGTGGGCCGGTGCGGCCGGCGCCGCGACGTGGTGTGCGCTGCTCATCAGCGGTGGTGCCGACCCCGCAGGCCGGCTGCTCATCGGCGTCGCCGCGGTGCTCCTGTTCGTCGCCGCGGTGTTCGGCACCCTCGCCCGGCCGCGGCTCGCCGCCGACGCCGCGGGCGTGACCGTCCGCGGGCTCTCGGGGGCGAAGCACCATCCGTGGCAGCGGGTTTCCGGGATCAGGGTGATGCGTATCCACCGGTTGGGTCGCGAGGTGGGGATGCTCGAGATCGATGTGATCGATGAGAACGGGCGTGATCGCCTGCTGGTGTTCGGTCGGCTCGATCTCGGCGACGATCCGGACGACGTCGCAGAGGTACTCACCCGCGCGTCGCAGAACCGCTGACGCAGCGTGATCGCTCCCCGTCTCTCGGGGGATCGTGTGGGCCGAAACGGTTTTCTAGCATCGATCTGACGTCGAGGCCATCGAAGGGAGTCACGAATGGGAAGGTCGCCGATGCGCGGGACCGATGGTTGTTCCACCGGATGTGGATGCGGGACCCCGGAGTAACCACGTGAATCGGCGAGGCGGCCGGGGACGTCGGCCATGGTCGACGTCCCCGGCTGCTGAGCCGTCCGGGACCGATCAGGCCAGGGCGGGCGCCGCGATGGCGGCCAGCACCAGGATGGTCAGCCCGACGAGCGCGCCGATCTGCGCCGGCACCCGGTTGCGCGCCGGCGCGTAGACCAGGGCCGCCGTGGCCGCGGCACCCACGACGAGACCACCGAGATGCCCGATGAGCGAGACGCCGGGCAACACGACGCTGATCACGACGTTGACCACGATCAGGCCGATCACCTGCCCCGCGGGAACGCGCAGCCGGCGCAACACCACCGCGAGTCCACCCATCAGCCCGAACACGGCGCCGGACGCCCCGGCCACCTGGGCACCGGGGGCGTAGAACAACATCACCGCGGCCGAGCCGCCGAGTAGCGCGATGAAGTAGACGGCAAGGAACCGGCCCCGGCCGAGCACCAGCTCGATGTCCTTGCCGATCACCCACAACGCCAGCATGTTGAACACCAGGTGCAGCGGCCCGTAGTGCAGGAAGCCCGCCGTGAGCACCCGCCACCACTCGCCGTGGGCGACCAGGCCGGGGACGAGTGACCACTGCCGAAACAGCGGCGCCGCGGCGTTGAGGCTGAGACTGCCCGATTGCAGCACGGTCAGCGCGAAGACCGCGACGTTGAGCGCGATCAACACGGGGACGACGACCGGCCGGGAGCCGAGGGCGGCGCCCGCGACCGTCGTCGCGCGCCGGGCGGTCCGTCCGCCCGGCGCGACGCAGTCGACACATTGGTGGCCGACCGCGGCCTCACGCAGGCACTCCGGGCAGGCCGGACGACCGCAGCGCGTGCAGCGCAGGCCGGTCGGCCGGTCCGGATGGCGGACGCACACCGCCTGGCCGGGCCCGGGCGGTGGTCCGCCCTGCGGGAATCCTGCGGGATGACTCACGATCGGCTCAGCTCGCGATCCGCTCAGGCGGAGATCTCGACGTGCCGGATGGCAACGTCGTTCAGCGGCCGGTCGGAACGGTCGGTGGCGGTGCCCGCGATCGCGTCGACGACGGCGCGCGATTCGGCGTCGGCCACCTCACCGAAGATCGTGTGCCGCCGGTTGAGGTGCGGGGTCGGCCCCACGGTGATGAAGAACTGGGAGCCGTTGGTGCCGGGCCCGGCGTTGGCCATGGCCAGCAGGTAGGGCCGGTCGAACGAGAGGTCCGGATGGAACTCGTCGGCGAACTCGTATCCCGGCCCGCCACGCCCGGTGCCGGTCGGGTCGCCGCCCTGGATCATGAATCCGCTGATCACCCGGTGGAAGACCGAGCCATCGTAGAACGGTCCGCTGTCGCCGCCGCTCGCGTTCGGCTCCGTGTACTGCTTGGAGCCGCTCGCCAGTCCGGCGAAGTTCGCCACCGTCTTCGGCGCGTGGTCGGGGAACAGGTTGATCCGGATGTCGCCCTCGGACGTCCGCAACGTCGCGGTCCGCCCCGGGTTGGCTGGGTCAGTCACGTCCACCATCGTGCCAGGCCGGGGGCGGCCTCGACCGGGCCACCGGCCGTTCAGCCGAGCCGGGATCGCAGAAACGCCGTCACCGCGTCCTCGTAGCGTTGCGAATCGGCATTCCATGCCGCCGTGTGCTCGACGCCGGGCACCTCGAGGTATTCGACCGCCCAGTCCAGTGCGGGCGCGGCGGCGGCCAGGTCACGGCTCACCGTGACCGGAACGGCGGTGTCGTCCGTGCTGTGGATGAGCAGCACGGGCGGGCGAACGGCGGGCGGGTTGGTGCGCAGGGTGAACCGGTCGAAGTCGATGCCGATCCGGTGCCGGGCGAACGCGGCGGCAAGCGGCGACAGCGCGGGCGGGAGCCTGCGATTGCGCGCCTGCTGGCGCAGCGTGGCCCACCAGTCGAGCAACGGCGCGTCCCAGATCATCGCCGCGACGGCCGCGGCCTCCGGCGCCCGGTCCAGGAACGCGCCCGAGATCGCCGCGCCCATCGACCATGCGTAGAGCACGATCCGTCGAGCCCCCGCGTCGCGGGCGTGGCGCACGGCGGCCTGCAGGTCCTGCCACTCGGTGTCCCCGAGGTGGTAGTGCCCGTCCGGGCTCGGCGGGGCGCAGTCGTCGTTGCGGTAGCTGATGACCAGTTGCGGCAGGCCCAACCGGTGCAGCGCGGGCAGGATCCGCAGCGCCTCACGCCGGGCCCCGCCGCGGCCGTGAACGTGCACCACCCAGGTGTCGCCGGGTGCGGGTACCCACCATGCGGGCGCCGGACCGAGCGGTGTCGCCACGTCGACCTCGGTGAAGACGAGCCCTCGGGCGCCGGGATCCGGGTCGTAGGGGCCCGTGTCGAGAACCGTCAGGGTGCCCGCCGCGGGCACCGGTCCGGCGAGCAGGCGGCGGACGACGCGATCGCGCCGCACCTGCTCGACCGGCCCGAGCACGGCGAGACCGTCGCTCCACCGCAGCCCCCAGATCCCCGGCTGCTCCACCAGCCTCGACCGGGCCAGCGTCAGCCGGCCGTCGGCCGCGGCGAGGACACGTTCGGGAAAGGCCGGTCGCTGGCGGGTGTCGAGCAGCATGCTCGAGTAGTGCCAGCCGACCCCGAGCACGCCCGCACCGAGCCCGGCGCCGATACCGAGGAGGCCGGTTCGGACCCACTCGCTCCTTATCACAGGACGATCATGACGTAATCACCCGACACACGATTCGACGGGCCCGCAACGTCAAGTGGCGACGCATCATCCGTAGTGATGAAACCATCCGACCTGCACGTTTCTCCCGCCACCGGAACGGGTGAAGTGCGCTGTCGATGTCCTTCGCCCCACAACTTGATCGCTCCGCCTTCGTTGTGTCTGCAGATCACCGTCGCGACAATCCGAACCCCGATCGGAAGGATCCACTCGCAATGAGCAGCCTCGCCCGGCGCAGTCTGCGCACGACCGCAACCGTCGCGGGCATCGCAGCCCTCGGCGTGGGTTTCGCGGGCAGTGCCCTCGCTGCCCCGGCACTCCCTGCCGCGCCGGACACCGACGCCCTCGGCGTGCCATCCGCACCTGACGCCACCGCCGTTCAGGATGTCCTCGCAGCCGTCCCGGCCACGCCGGCGTCCGACCTCACCGAGCTCCCCGAACCGTTCGCGTTCGAGATGCCGAACGTCGAGACCCAGGCGGAGCCGGACGCCACCGCGATCAACACAGCCGGGCCGGCGCTCCCCGCCACCCCCGCGCTCCCCGATGTGTCCTCGCTCCCGGTCGCACCGGCGCTGCCCGCTGTCCCCGGCGCCGAGGTTCTCGCACCGTTCGTCAACACCGCGGGCACCCACATCTCCGGGCTCGCCGTCGACCCCGCGTCCATCGGCACCAACGACGTGGGCCCCGGCGAGGCCCCGCAGGTCGACCCGGCGCAGATCGCTCAGCTGGCGAGCCAGCCCGGCCAGGTCACCAACTTCAGCATCGGCTGATCCCCCGGACCGCCCCTCCGGAAGCGGCGTGTCCCGCCCGGCGCTCAATGTGGAGCGACCGGTGCGGGGCACGTCGCGTTTTCGTTTCGTCGATCCCTCGCCGACCTGCGGCTTTACCTGCGGCGTCATCGACAGCGCGATCCGCCATGGCGATGGTGGCTGCGTCAGAGTTCTCGACCGCACCGCATGGAGGTCGCCATGACTGCCCTGTCCGCTTCGCCCGTCCGCATCGGCGACGGTCTGCTGCGCGCCGCGCTGCGTCTCGACGCCGCCGCGTCGGGCGCGCTCGGCGCCTCTGCCGCCGTGACGGCTCCGCTGCTCACCGACTTTCTCGGCATCCCCGCCGGGGTGCTCGTGGGAGTCGGGATCTTCCTCGTGCTCTTCGCGGCCGGGCTGCTCATGGTCGCCCGGCCGACCGTGTCACCCGCCGCCGTGCGCACGGTCCTCATCGTGAACGTCTCCTGGGCGGCCGCCGGCGTGCTCGCGGTGGTGATCGGGTGGTCGGCGCTGACCGCCCCTGGGGTGGCCGTGGTGCTTGTTCAAGCCGCTGCCGTGGCAATTTTCGCGGAACTGCAGTGGGCCGGTCTGCGCCGAGCCACCGGATCGTCAAACTGACGAAAACCTGGTTCGTCCGGGCCGTCACCCGCGCTGGGTCGGCTGGATCTCGGCCATGCGAGA
The DNA here is from genome assembly GCF_000423625.1 of Pseudonocardia asaccharolytica DSM 44247 = NBRC 16224. Taxonomy (GTDB): domain Bacteria; phylum Actinomycetota; class Actinomycetes; order Mycobacteriales; family Pseudonocardiaceae; genus Pseudonocardia; species Pseudonocardia asaccharolytica. The sequence continues at coordinate 76,821 of NZ_AUII01000002.1, read as the reverse complement.
CCAGCCGTCTCCCGGAACCTCCACGTTGATGATCTCCGGGGTCTCCGCGACCACGTCCGGCATCCACGCCATGGCGGTCTTGAAGTGGTCGGACTTCACGTGCTCCTCGCCCGCCTGGGACGACGCGAACGCCTCGACGAGCACGAACTGGTTCGGGTTGTCGACGCTCTTGGACCACTCGAAGAAAAGGTTGCCCGGTTCGTTGCGGGTTGCCCGGGTGAACTCGTCGACCCGAGAGAGCCACTCGTCGGTGTGCTCGGGACGAATCGTGAACTTGACGACGATGAAGATCATGCGTTGATCCCTTCTGCCGGATCGCGAAGGTCGGGGTTGCGGGGACACGCTAGCGGCACGATCAGGGCACAGCGACCATGCCGCGCCCGACCCGTCGCCGGGTCCAGCCCATGGTGGTCGAGCCTGGAGCCTGCTAGGCGGCCCTTTCCAGGAAGCCCAGGATCCGCTTGTTGATGTCCGTCGGCCGCTCCACCATCAGGAAGTGCCCGACCCCCTCGATCAGCTCGGACTGCGAGCCCGCGCCGCAGTGCCGCGGGACCCGGTCCACCTGCTCCTGGGTCATCCCGTGGCAGCCGTCCTGGGTGCCGTGCAGGTACAACGTCGGCTGGGTGATGTCGGCGCCCCACGCCGCCGCCTGCTCGGCGACCCATTCGGGTGAGCCGAACCGGCTGGGGTCGAACTGCCCCCAGTAGTAGCCGAGGGCGGCCTGGAAATGCGCCGGATCGCGGATGCACTCCTTGACTTTCGGCAGGTCCTCGGCTGCGTCGTAGCCGGGGGACCAGTCCCCCCAGATCCGGTCGATGAAGGCGAAGTCGTCGGCGGCGATGACCTCCTCGCAGACGCGCTGCATCTGGAAGTACCAGAAGTAGAACGATTTCTTGATCTGGTCGTAGGTCACGATGTTCTCGCCGAAGATCGCGAACAGCGGGATGTTGAGGATGACGCAGCGTCGCCAGCGGCCGGGCTCCTTGCCGACCGCGCCCCACGCGCCGACCGCGCCCCAGTCGTGGGCGATCAGGACCGCGTCCGTGCCGCCGCCGAGCGCCTCGTGCAACGCGATCTGGTCGGCGACCATCGTGCTGGTGTGCACGTGATGACGATCGTCCGGCAGTTGCGTCGGCGCGAACCCGCGATTGAACGGCGCCACCGCGGAAGCCGGCGTCGGCGAGCGCCGGGAGCAGGTAGCGGTAGCTGTAGGGCGAGTCAGGGAAACCGTGTACACACAGCGCGAGCGGGCCGTCGCCCATCGCGAGGTACTCGAACGTCAGCTGGTTGGCCCGAACTCTGTCCCTCTCGAAATCCGGCATTCTGATGCCTCCCCTCGATTCCCGAGCCGCCCTCACCATGCTCCTTCGCCGGGCAGCCGGGAAGGGGACTCCGCGCGCGATACCGGGGACCGTGCCTGCGGCCGCGGATGACAACGGGCTCCGGCTGACCGGGCTGGTCGCGGCGATCTCGCTGGCCACCGATCTCGGCACGGGCCAGCCGATGGAGCACGCGCTGCGGACCTGCCGGCTGTCCAGAGCGGTGGCCGACGGACTGGGCGTGGATGCCCGCACCGCCGCCGACGTCCACTATGTCGCCCTGCTGCGGTTCCTCGGCCGCACCGCGCCTATGACCCGGCGGTGGTGGACACCGTGCGCGCGGTCGGGATATCCGACGGGGCGGACCGGTCGGTGTGGGAGGACGTCCTCGCGGCCCAACCGGAGCCGGTCCGGCGGGTCGGGCGCCGTGGCCCTGGACCGCGCGCTGGCCGCGGTCGGGGACTTCGCGGATCTGCGATCGAGGTGGACGAGGGGCCGCTCGGTCCGGCTCGCCGAGGTCGCGCGGGCGGCCGGGCGGACCTGCGGCCTGCCCGCCGCGGACCTGACCGTGCTGCGCCGCGCCGCGCTGGTGGCCGATCTCGGCGCGGGTCGGGCCCAGGGCCAGGCTCCTTCCTCTCGATCCCGGGGAAGGAGCGCACGATGGACCCGATCCTGGAGAAGGCGATCTCGCGGGACGGCACCCCGATCGCATACTGACGCAGCGGGCAGGGCCCGGCGTTGGTCCTGGTGCGCGGCGCCTCGCCGATCACACCAGGTGGGAGACGGTGCTGCCGCTGTTGGAGCCGCACGTCACCGGCTGCGCCCTGGAGGCGGCGCGGCTGACCACCGGAACACGCCGGCTGGTGCTCTACGAGCCGGGAATCGGCGCGACGACGCCGCCGGGGTTCGCCGACCGGCTGGCCGGGCTACTCGCCCAGGGTCGGCGCGAGGATGTCGTGACCGCGCTGTGCCGCGACCTCCTCCAGATGCCGGCGGAGCATCTGGCGCTGCTGATCTCGGAGCCCTCGTGGCCGGGCCGGGTGGCGGCCGCGCACACCGTGGTCCGCGAGATACGCACGCACGACGGGTACCGCTTCGACCCCGAGCGGTTTGCCGCGCTGCGCGTGCCGATCCTGCTGCTGGCCGACGCGGACGGCCCGGCGGACGAGGCCGCGTCGACCGCCACGCTCGCCGCCCGACGAAGAGAGAGGGTCGTCGTTAGACTCTGCTCATGTCGAGGCGGGACCCCGCTCTCGGTGTGACGAGCGATCAGTTGCGCCGCATCGAGGCGGTGACGGACGCGGGCCTCGCGCACCTCGAGGTCGAGGAGCTCTACATCGAGCTGCTCGACCGGGTACGCGAGCTCCTCTCGGTCGACACTGCCGCCGTGCTCCTGCTCGGCCCCTCCAAGAGGTATGTCGAGGCCGTCGCCGCCCGCGGCCTCGAGGAGGAGGTGCGTCAGGGCGTACGGATCCCGCTCGGGCGGGGGTTCGCCGGCCGCATCGCCGCTCAGAAGCAACCGGTGGTGATCGAGCACGTCAGCCACTCCGATGTGCTCAACCCGATCCTGCGAGACAAGGGGATCCGCTCCCTGCTGGGCGTCCCGCTGCTGTGCGGCGGCGAGCTCGTCGGCGTGCTCCACGTCGGGACGCTGACCCCCCGCCGCTTCGCGGACGCGGACGTCCAGCTGCTGCAGCTGGTGGCCGACCGGGTGGCGCTCGCCGCGCAGGCCACGAGCTCGAAGGCGGAACGCACAGCGGCGAACGTGCTGCAGCGCAGCCTGCTGCCGTCCGACCTGCCCATCGTCCCCGGCCTGGAGTTCGCCGCCCGCTATGTCCCCGGCGGCAACGGCAGGGTCGGCGGGGACTGGTACGACGTGATCCACCTCCCGTCCGGCTGGTTGTGCATCGTGGTGGGCGACGTGGTCGGCTGCGGTCTGCCCGCCGCGGTCACGATGGGGCGGCTGCGCAGCACCGTGTACGCCTACGTGCTGGAGTCCCACGACCCTGCCGACCTGCTGACCAGGCTCGACCGGCAGCTGCAGTACTTCCAGCCCGACGTGATGGCCACCGCCCTGTGCGCCATGGTGGAGCCATCACACGACCGGATGCTCATCTCCTCCGCGGGGCATCCTCCGCCGATCGCGGCCATGGCCGACCGGTCCACCGCGTTCGTCACGCTGCGAAACGATCTGCCGCTCGGCGTCGACGGCAGCCGAGGGCGGAGTACGAGCACCGTTGCGTTTCCGCCCGGTGCCGCGGTGGGTTTCTACACCGACGGCCTCGTCGAACGTCGGGGGATATCGCTCGACGTCGGCCTCGACCGGCTGCGGAGGGCGATGTTCGCCGGTCCGCCGGACAGCGTGTGCGCCAGGGTGATGCTGCAGCTGATCGGCGGCGAGACGGTGCGCGATGACGTGGCGCTCCTGGTGCTCAGGCGCAGCGACGGCCCGAGCCACGAGCCGCTCGACATCACCGAGCCCGCGGTGCCGTCGTCGCTGCGGACCATCCGCAACGCGACCAGGCAGTGGCTGACGGGTGTCGGGGCCGAGCCGGACGAGATCGGCGATGTCCTCGTGGCCGTCGGCGAGGCCTGCACGAACGTCATCGAACATGCCTACGGTCCCCGTGGCGGCTCCGTTTCGGTGCATCTGACCGTCGAGACGCCTCACGTGGTGGCCACCGTGTGCGACACCGGGCGGTGGCGCCCGGCCCACGGGCGAAACCGCGGGCGGGGGGTGCTGTTGATGAAGGGACTCGCCGACGAGGTGCGGATCGAACGGAAGGACACCGGCACCGAGGTCCTGATCCGCAAGGCGCTCGCCGGAGAGGGATGGAGATGACCGACGCCAGTGTCGACATCGACTCCACCCACGACACCGTACGCATCGCGGTCTCCGGTGAGATCGACCTGGCGAACGCCGCCACTGTCGAACACCGGCTCCTGGGCGCGGTCACCAACCAGATGAAGGCGGTCTCGGTCGACCTCAGCGACCTCAGCTACATCGACAGCGCGGGATTGCGGGTGCTGTTCGCGCTCGGGACCCGGCTCGAGATGCTGCAGATCGCGTTCGAGCTCGTCGTTCCGCCAGGCTCCCTGACGCGGCGGGCGATCGAGCTCTCCGGGATGGCCTCGATTGCCATCGTGCGGCCCGCACCGGCCTGACGGCGGGCACGCACAGCGCGGCGCGGCCGCCGGTCCGGGCGGTTCTCGGGGCCTCTCCGATCACAGTTCCGGGGGATACTCTGGGCGTGGGCGGGGTGTTGTGCCCAGTCGTCGGCGGGCGGGGCTCCGAGTTGGCCACCCTGGCCGACCATCTTCACTCCGCTGCCGGAGGACGGGGCCGCCGACTCGCCCCCCGTCAGCCCGGCGGAGCGTATCTGCGCGGCACCGAGTCGCGGGCCCGGATCGACGCCGTGGAGTTCATCCGCGGCGTGCCCGGTCGGGCTCAGGGCTTGGAAACCGGGGTGGTTTCGTCGGCGGCCGTACCGGATATCCAGGCACCCCTGCTCCGTTGGCCTCACCTTCAGCACCTTCAGCAGACTCGGAGTGCGACAGACGCGACCCCGGCCACTCGAGGAGGGAGACCTGGTGACAGGACACGGCGCCCTCGCGGCCACGGGTTGGCCGAGCCTGCGGGTGCAGGACTGGGCGGCAACCCGGGACACGTTGCACATGTGGACCCAGATCATCGGCAAGATCCGGCTGGCGCACGCGCCGCTGGTGAACCACTGGTGGCAGGTCACGCTGTACGTCAGTCCGCGGGGATTGACCACCTCGGTGATCCCCTACCAGTCGGGCGCGTTCGACATGGAGTTCGACTTCGTCGACCACGAGCTACACGTGCGCAGCAGCACCGGCGGCGTACGCAGCGTGGCGCTGGAGCCCAAGCCGGTGGCCGAGTTCCACGCTCAGACCATGGCCGCGCTGGGCGAGCTGGGCATCGAGACGAAGATCCAGGCGCGGCCCAACGAGGTGGACCCGGCGATCCCGTTCGCCGAGGACCACGAGCACGCCTCCTACGACGCGCAGGCCGCGCAGCTGTTCTGGCGGCAGCTGCTGCAGGGCAATCGGGTGATGGGCGAGTTCCGGGCGCATTTCGTCGGCAAGGTCAGCCCGGTGCACTTCTTCTGGGGGGCGATGGATCTGGCCTGCACCCGGTTCTCCGGCCGGCCCGCGCCGCCGCACCCCGGCGGCGCCCCGAACTGCGGGGACTGGGTGATGGTCGAGGGCTACTCCCGGGAGCTGTCCAGCTGCGGGTTCTGGCCCGGCGGCGGGCAGGAGGGCGCATTCTACGCCTACGCCTACCCCGAACCCGACGGGTTCGCCACCCACCCCGTCGGCCCGGCCGCGGCCTTCTACAGCACCGAGTACCGGCAGTTTCTCCTGCCTTATGAGGTCGTGCGCACCACGACCGACCCGGACCGGACCCTGACCAAGTTCCTGCACACCACCTACGAGGCCGCCGCCGAACGCGGCGGCTGGGACCGGGCGGCGCTGGAGGACGACCCGCACCGCTGGCGCGACCGCCGGTAGGACGGCTCCCTGGGCAACGCGGGTAGGCCTTGGGTGCCTCCAGAACGGGGCCGACGATGCAGAGAGGAGAGCGAGTACGGGCGGCTACATCTACGCCGGCGTGACCGGCGCGATGGTGGTCTCCGCCGCCAGCCTGGACCGGGTGCCCGCCGAGGCCCGCCGGCGGAGGCCGAGGACGCCGAGTTCACCGCCCGCATCCGCACCGAGGACCCGGCCGCGCTGCGTCCCGGCCCGACACACGCCACCACCATCAGTGGGCGAGAGGAACGGTAGTAGCGATGGTCGACCGCGAGGATCTGCCGGCCCCGGCCGAGGGGCTGGTCCTGACCCACTTCCTGACCGTGCGCGACGTCGCGGTCTCCCGCGACTTCTACGCCGACATCTTCGACGGGCAGGTGGTGCTTGCCGAGAACCCCGCCATCGTCAAGATCGCCAACGGCTGGGTCATCCTGAACCCCGGCGGCGGCCCGACCCCGGACAAGCCCGACGTCACCCTGAGCCCGCCGGAGCCCGGCGACCCGGTCTCGGCATTCCTGAACGTGCGGGTCGCCGACATCGCCGCCTTCTATGCCGACGCCACCGCCAAGGGCGCGGAGTTCCTCACCGAACCGCTCGACCGCAAGGCCGAGCTGCGCTGCTACCTGCGCGATCCCGACGGCTACCTCATCGAGATCGGCCAGGCCACCGGCATGCTGGAGGGCATCTACGCCGACCCCACCCCTGCTGGCGGATGACCGGGGCCATCGGCCTGACCGCCGAGACCCTCGCCTTTCGTGCCGTCGCCCGTGACGACCTGGGTCATGATCGGGAAGCTCTCCCGGAGCAGGACGGTGTCTCTCGCCATCGAGGCTCGGCCGGACTGTGGGGCGCCGGTGCCGGGGCGGGGGCAGTGACCTCGTCGAGGAAGAAGTAGGCCCAGGTCTCCCCCGGCTCTCGGCGAGGTCCGGGCGTCGCGCGGGCGAACGACGATGGGCGCGTCGGTGCGGGTCCGGACGATGCTGGCCGCGCGGGCGATGCGCTCGGAGGTGTCCTCGGCTCCGCCGGGGTGAGCGTGGTCATCACGACCTCGACCGCGCGCCTGCAACTCCCGACCGAGTTTGATCGTCGGTTCGCCCCAGCCGATCAGCACCGCGAGGTCGGACGCCCGCGCCGGCCCGATCAGCACCGACACCTGCTGGAACAGGCCGGCCACACCATCGAGCCCACCGGACAACCACTGGCCACGCTCGACGACCTCGCGACGGCGCCCAACCCGCCGGGCCACCACCGGCCCGCCCCGCCGCCGGCCACCTCGCCGCCGGCCTGCCGATCGAGATCCACCGCACGGTCAACCACGTCGGCTGCGTCTCCGTCGCCAACCAGCTGGTCAACGTCGGCACCCAGCACGCCGGCCCACCACCACAGATCGACCGGCGCCCGGCCAGAACGCAACGCCGGGTGTCCGCCCGCGGCAGCATCATGGTCATCGGCCAGAAGCTCCAGGTCGGACTCCGCCACGCCGGGCGGATCGTCACCATCGAGATCAACGACCGCACCCTGCGCGTCCTGGACGAACGGGACGAACCCATCACCGTCGTCTCGCGCACCAGCACCACGGACCTCAAGCGGCACAAGGCGTACGGTCACAGCCGCAACCGCAACGCAGGCTAGGAAGCGTCACCCATCACCTGAAGCCAAAACGTCCCGGATCACTTGGGACCAGACAGGGCTGTCGGCGCCATCGTCGGTGGTTCAGCGGGTGACCGCGGCGGTGATGGCGGCGAGGTCATCGACGATGGCGTCGGGATGCGCGGCGGCCAGGCGGGGGCGTTTGCCGGGCTTGTTGGCGTAGGCGATGGCGGCGGTGCCGGCGATCGCGGTGAAGAGAAGTCTTTGGACGGACTCCTCCTGCTACCGGGGCTCCGCTGCCCCCTGCAGGACACGCCGAAGATCACCGAACCGATACCTCAGCCCAGCCGCTGACCCCAGGTCAGGCCACGACTAGCGCTTGTCGATCTTGAAATAGCCGTGGGGTTGGCGCTGACGGAGGTGCCTACGATGGCAACGTGTAGACCTGATTGACCACTTCCAGCAGCAGCGCATTCGCCGTCGGCCGGCTGTCGGGTGACACAGTCAAGTTGCTCCATAGCACGATCGTCACCTTGTTGACGGGATCGTAGCCGCTGAAGGAGTTGAATCCTGGGAGCTCGCCGAAGTGGTAATACATCGTAACATCCGGGGCAAAGCTCTGCCGCTCGATGCCATATCCGTAGTACGGCGCTTTTGGCTCGGCCGGGTTGGTGGGCTGCGGGCCCTCCAACCACTGACGCTGAAAATCGGCGTTGAACACCTGGCCGTCAACCAGCGCTCGGATCCAGGTGGCGAGATCGTCGGCGGTGGAGATGGCTCCTCCGGCGCCGGTGGCATAGGACGAGTTCTGATTGGTGTAGTCGATGGGCTGCAGTGTTCCCGCCTTGGCTGCGGACTCCATGTCAGGCGGGTAGGGAGTGTCCACCAGGGCGAACGCGGAGCCGCCATACATGTAGCCGTGCGAGTAAGGATCAGGAATCGAGGTGTCCGTGCTCGCCGGAAGCACGGACTGTTTGATCCCCAACGGACCATACAATCGATCCTGGAAGGCCTGTGCCAGCGGCTTGCCATCGACCTTCTCGGCGACCAGGCCAAGTAGCGCGTAATTCGTATTGCTATAGTCGTAGTCCGTACCGGGTGGGAACTCCGGCGGGTGCCGGAACGCGATGGCCAACACCTCCTGCGGCGTCCAGACCTTCGCCGGGTCCGCATCGAGAGTCGCCGCGAACTCGGGATCGTTCGTATAGCCGTACAGGCCGCTGCGCATTCTCAGTAGCTCGGCGATGGTGATGTTCTCGCCGTTGGGCACGTCCGGAACGTACTTCGATATCGGGTCGCTGAACCGAAGCTTGCCCTCCTGGGCCTGCAGCACGATCACCGCGGCGGTCATCGTCTTGGTAATCGACGCGATCCGGAAGTGGGTGTCACCGCCCGGCGGCACCTCGGCGCCCAGCTCGGTCGTGCCGACGGCAGCCGTGAAATCGCCCTGGGGGGTGCGAACCTCGACCACGGCGCCGGGGATCATCATCTCCTTGGCAGCCGCGTCCACCGCGGCCTGCAGCGCGGCCGGGTTGATCGTCTTCAGCGGGGACGAGCCGCTCGGCGTGGCGCCGGCCTCAGCTGACCCGGTCGATGCCGGCGAGGAGTTCGCCGAGCAGCCGGCGATCACCAGGACCGCGACCAGTGCCAGCGCGGTAGTTGCCACCATCGCGGCCATGTGCCGACGTCGACCGGCGCTTGCGCGGAGCTGCTGCGAGTTGTTCATGACGAGGACCTCCGGGAGTTGATCGGGCAACCGGCTGAGCTGCAGCGCGTCGTGGTCAGCCGGTTTCCCTCGGCGGCAGCGGTGCAAGGGGTGACGGGGTGTAGATCTGGTCGAGCACCTTCAGCATCATCTGGTTGGCGTTCGCCATGCCGTCATCGATTCCAAGGGTGGGATTCGTCCAGACCACGATCGCGAGCTGGTTGGTGCGGTCATAGCCGGCGAACAGGTTGAAGCCGGCGGTCTCTCCCCCGTGGAACTCGATCGAGTTCTCGGCCCACCGGAGCGCGCTCAAGCCGTACCCGTAGTACTGCCCGGGCTTGTCCGCGTGTTCCAGCTGCAGGCTGTTGATCAGCAGAGCCTGGTACTCGGGATCGAGCAGGCCGCCGCCGACGTACGCCTTGAAGAAGGTGGCGAGGTCGTTGGCGGTGGAGATGACGCCCCCGGTGCCGAAGGCGAAGGTGTGGTTCACATCCGTCGGTGCGGTCTCGGCGCCAAGTTCGGTGGTGCCGTATGCGGCGACGTACTCGCCCTGCGGGCCACGCAGGAGTACCAGCCCGCCCGGGATCATGCGATCGGCCATGGTCGTGTCCACCAGCGCTTGCAGCGCAGCCTGGTCGATCGGCTTCAGCGCCGATGTCGTCGCTGTCGTGGGTGTCGCGCCGGACCCGCCGCCGCACGATGCGGTCACCAGCAGGGCCACCGCGGCAGCAGCGCCGACCGTGGCCCGGCTACACCAGCGAGCGATGCCCATGCGGCGGGACCGTCTGGTGGTGTTGCTGGTCATCGGTCGTTCCCCTTCGGGGTGGACTTCCGGCGATCCGCGGCCGGGCGGGGTGCGCTGTGCGGTGGGAGATCAGGTGGGGTGTGCAGGGCCCACCTGACTCGGTCGAGCCAGGTGGGATCGACGATCTCGTCTCCGGCACGCAGCGTCGATGGATCGAAATCCGGGTTGAAGCAGTTGATCTCACTCTCCAACCCGTCGGGATCGACGAATCGGACGGAGAGCATCGGTCCCAGCTGATGGATATCTCCGCTCGAGGCATCGACCACCAGCAACCGATCGCGGATCGCGGTGAGTGCCGCCAGATCGGGAACCGTGAATCCCAGATGGTCGAGCCGGCCGCGTTCGAACATCGCGTTGGAGAACCCGTAGGTGGTCGGGTGGTAGCCCGCTACCTCGAACACGTGGAGCATTGCGTCGCCGGCTGTGAGGACGGCCTGGCGGCAGTGTCCTGGACCGGCGCCGAACACCATCGTCGTCTGCAGTCCGATGGTGTTCTCGTAGAACGAGCGGAAACCGTCGAGATCGGCAGTCACGACAGCGACGTGGCTGAGACCGCGAGGCCTGCTCATCACCGGACCGCCCGGTTCGAGGCTCACACCCAGTAGGCGTTCACCAGGGTGGAACGATTCGTTCCGCCCTGGTCAGGGACCCGTCGAAGCCGCGACCTGGTTCGTGTCGGCCGGCACCGTCCACGACAACGCCGAGCCGGGCTCCGGAAGGTAGATGCAGTGCCCGCCCGTCCGCACCGACGCCTCGAGATGGGCGCCGAGCAACGGTGCCTGCTGGGCGATGGCGGCGATGGTCCGCCGCAGGCTGCGTACCACGTTGATCCGCGCACGCTCGACATCCGATCCGGAGGGCCGGTCCCGACCGCCCAGGCCAACCGCTCGCTTCAGTTCCCGCAGCAGCGCCTCCATCTCCACGTGGGCGTGCTCAGCGCGAACGGAGTCGCCCGCGGTCTCGGCGTCATCGACCTCGCCCTGCAGCACGAGCAACCGCCGCCGGTATGCGCGCTTGGCGTCGGCGTCAAGGGCGGGCCCGAGATCGGCGGCGACCGGCGTGTCCGTGCGTCCGCCCAGCTCGACGGCGGTCACCTCCTCCCGTGGCGTCCGCAGCAGCCGCGCCAGTTGCCGCAGGCCAATGCTGTTGGGCAGCCGGGCGGTACCCAGGGGCGAAGCGAGCACCCACATCGGTCCGTCGCGACGAATGCTGGCCGAGGCCGACGTATCGCTGACCCCGGCCGGCACAGCCCGGCCGGGCCGCTGGATGTCGATGGCAGAGGCGAGGGTGTCGGCCTCAGCACGCAGCACTTCGACGTCCAGCTCCGCAGTGCTGTCCCCGGCGCGCTCGACGGCGTCGGCGAGGTGATCGAGGCAGTGCACCAGCAGCGGCGGTGACGACATCGAGCGGGCGAGGGTCACGGCGTCGCGTGCGTGGCGGACCGCGGCGACAACATCACCGTCAAGTGCGGCCAGGCGCCCGAGCACGTCGTCGACGGGCAGTCCGGCGCTGTGGCCGCCGCCGACGTTGAGCAGCCCGGCATACGGAAGCAGCGCTTGGTACACGGGCCCGGCGTAAGTCGTGGCGCCGGCTCGGGCAACCGTGTCGCCGAAGACGCGCAGCAGGTGGTCGCCGGTCATCGACCGCAGCAGTTGGTCGGGCGCAGACCCGAAGCGGTGAAGCACCTCGTGCAAGCTCGACTCGTCGCCGAACAACTGCGCGCCGAACCCCTTCTGCACCTGGAACACCGGCGACGGCACGGCGTCGAGCATCTCCATCGTGATCCGGTGGATCTCTTGAGCCCGCGGGTCCGGGTGACCGTACAGGTCGAACAGCATCAGCTGGTGCAGCGCCTCGCACCCGAGCACGACCACCTGTTCGATGTGCCCGGTTCCGACGCGCACCGCCTCGTACATCGCCGCGGCCGCGGCCGAGCGACTGCCGCTCAGCGCGAGGAGCGTGGTGCGCTGGAGCAACGTGCTCTGGCGCCACCCCGGGGAAGGCAGCAGCGCGGCCAGCACCTCGGCTCGCCCCAGGGCCTGGCTGGCAGCGCCTATGTCGCCGCGGTTGAGGTAGTAGCCGGCGCGGCGCTGATGACCGTAGACCGCGAGGTCGGACCGACCAGCGTGCTCGGCGCGGCGGACGACCTCGTCCGCCGCGACGATGCTGGCGTCCAGTGCCGATCGGCTCGTCGAGGACATCGTCCGGTCGAGCAGCGATTGGGCGATGAGGACGGGATCGCCAGTGGCCCGGGCCACGGCGACCGCTTCATCGGCCCACGCCCACACCCGCTCGGTGGCATCGACGTCGGCGCCGCCGACGATCGTGAGGCGTCCCAGCAGCCTCGCCCGGAGGTGGAGCTCCTCGGGAGGAAGTCTGTCGAGCGCTTCCTCCAACCGGCGCATGCGAGGAAGGTCGGGTACGAACGCCGTCGCCCACAGGTTGGCGCCGACCTCGGCTTTGGCCCGGGTGACGGGGTCCTCGCACTCGCGGGCCAGCAGCGCCGCCTCCTGGTACAGGGACAACGCCGGGTCGAGGTCGCCGAGCCAGCTCAGGACTTCCGCCAGGTCAAGGGCCACATTCGCCCGCAGCGCGCATGGCTCCACGTATCCCGTTGCGGCCTCGTGGGCATCCCACAACAGAGCAGCGGCGCGCGCCTGCTGGCCGAGGGCGACCAGCTCAGCAGCGACCGCGCACGCCTTTTCGACGCTGCCGGCAACCGCCGACGTGCCGACGGCGGCCCGCAGCCGGTGCCCTGCCGCCGCTGCCCGCCCGTCGACACCATCGACCACGGTCCACGCCGCCGCCAGCCGGTCGTGCAGCTCCCGTGGATCGCCGAGCCGTTCGGCCGCCTCGGCGAGCAGCGCGTGATGGAAACGGACGCCTGCCGGTGAAACGTCGTCGAGCACGCCCTCGCGGACTGCCGGCTCGAGGCGTTCGACCACCACGTCCGTCGTGCACGAGCATGCAAGGGCGAGCACGGACAGCGGGGCGCCTGCACCGGCGACCGCGGCGGTCGCCAGCACCGCTGCGTTCTCGGTGTCGAACCGGTCGAGGGACCGCTGGAGAACTTCGCCGATGACCCCGCTGCCGTCGGGAGAGCGCACGAGCTCCTTGACGAACAGGGGATTGCCACCGGTCCGGGCGTGGAGGCCAGCGGCGTCGACTGACCCCGGCGCTTCCGCGGCGGCGAGCTGGCGCACTGCATCGACGCCGAGCCCAGCGAGCGGCATCATCCGCGAGACCCGGCGCAGCGTGTCGAGGCGCGGCATGTCCGGCTCTGCATTCCGGCTCGTCGCCACGAATGCCACTCGCGCGCCGTCCAGCGCCCGCGGCAGATGCTCGAGCAACCAGACCGCCATCGCATCCGCCCAGTGCAGGTCTTCGAGGACCACCACTGCCGGCGCGGCCGAGATCAGCGCTTCGACCAGCGACTCGAGATGCTCCCACCGGCGCTCCGCCGCCGACAGTATCGGATCACTGGCTGGAACGAGGTGGAGCGAGCGGTACACCCCCCGCCACAGCTCCATGGGTTGGCGCGTCGAGGTGTCCGCTTCGCCGCGCAGTACCCGCATCCGCCGGCTCCTTGCCATCAGCGCCGCCTCGTCGGCGAGGCGGGTCTTGCCGATCCCGGCCTCTCCGGTGAGCAGCACAATGGTCGGTCGGCCAGCACTGACAGCGTCGAACACACTGTGCAGCACGGCCAGCTCCCGGTCTCGACCGACGGTGACATCGTCGCTGCACGCGTGGCCTGTCACCGGGACGTCCACGACCGGACGAGCCTCCATGGCTCTCAGCGTGGGAGGCGCGAGCGGGGACGGGAAGGGGCCGATCGAAGGATCCCGTTTCACCCGGCCAGCGCAGGGTTCAGCCGGGTATGCCGACAGCCCGGCGGTGTCGACGAACGTCGATCGAAATGGGCTGCGCGGCAGTCAAGCCAAGCGCGACTTCATCGACCCGTGCTTTAGCGGCTCTACGCAATCTTCCTGGGTCGGTGGGGTCGGATCCGGTGCGGTGGGGGTGGGCATGGTCAGGCTCTCCTCCGTCGGGCCCCGCGGTCGTGCGGTCGGTGCCCGGTCAGCTGCGGGCGATCGCCTGGCGGATCGCCTCGACGACGGCGTCGGGACGCTGGTTCTGGCCGTAGTGGGTGGTGTCGGGGACGGTGATCACCTCGGCGCCGGGCACGCTGGCCGCCCACTGCGCCTGGCCCTCCCACTGCGCGGCGTTGATCGCATCGACCTCGGCCTCGGTGAACAGGGTGCCGAGGTCATAGGGCTCGAGCTTGTAGCCGGCCACCAGGCTCGGGTCGAGGCTGTTCACCCGCACCCTCTCCGACCGAGCACGTGGGGCCCCGGCACGTCAGCGGCGAGCAGGTCGTGGAGCTCGGTCACCACATCGGCGGGATCACGGGGCATGGGCGCCGAGTCGCTGCGGCCCCGGCGGGCCGTCTCAGCGAGGGTCGGGGCCCCGCTCGCGTTCGTCGTGGTGATCATCGATCCGGGCCGGTCGTAGGTGCAGACCCGGTTGGTCTCCGCGAGGGCGGGGAACACCGCCGGAGACGTCGTGTCGGTGAGGCTCCACACGTCGCCGGAGTTCCCGTAGCCGGACTGCAGGATCACCGTCGGGCTCCCGATGCCACTGCACTCCAGGACAGGGTCCGCCCGTCGACCTCCAGAGCCAGGGCGATGTGGTCGTCAGCCGCCGGTGAGCGTGGTGCGGCCGGCCCGGACGGCGGCGAGGACGTCCTCGATCGCCTGGATGACCACGGGGGCGTTGTCGATCATGATGTTGTGCCCCGCGCCGGTGTCGGTGATCCGCATCGACCCGGGGAAGTATCCGGCGAGCTCGGCCTGGGCGGCGGTGTTGGTCCGGTCGATCACCTCGCCGAAGTTGCGGGGGACGTCCGGGGGCAGCAGGCCCTCGTCGAGGTACTTGGGCACCAGCTCGGCGAACTTCACGCTGGCCGTCAGCACGACGACCGGCATCGGGCCCAGCGGATCGGCCGCCTCCACCTGCTCCACCTGGTCGAGGCTGGCGTCGAAGTCGTACCGCTCCAGGTCTGGGTAGGCCGCGATCTGCGCCGGCGTGCGGTTGTCGGCGCCGACCCACGTTCGCCACTCCTCCGGCGTCATCTGGGCCCGGAGCTCGGGGGAGAGCACGTCGACGAACACGATGCCCTTGACGCCGGCGGCGTGCTCGCCGGCGAAGACGCGGGCGATGTTGCCGGCGAAGGAGTGGGCGGCCAGGACGTAGGGGCCCTGCATGTCGAGCGCGTCGAGCACGGCCTCGTCGGGGACGGTGAAGCCCAGGTGGTCGAGCCGTCCGCGTTCGAACATCGACGTGTTGACTTCCTCCCCACGACTGAAGCCGGGGGATTCCGACCCTCGCGGGTCAGACTTCCTGCATGACCTCGCCGGCGTCGAGCACCGCCTGGCGGCCGTGGCCGGCCCCGGCGCCGAGGACCATGTTCGTCCGGAGGCCGATGACGTCATTGTAGAACCGGCGGTAGCCGTCGAGGTCGCCCGTCACCACGGCGACATGGCTGACCCCGCACGGGCGTGCTCGCCGACCCTCGTCCGATCCGCTCCCCACACCCGGGAGGCGTTCAACGCGACGGAACGATTCGTTCCACTCGCCTCGCGGGAGGGGTCAGGGAGCCTCTGGGCGGTCGAGCTCCACCGTCCAGGTCAGGGCGCTGGGCGGCTCCGGCAGGTAGATGCAGTGTCGGCCGGTGCGGGACCGACTTCTCGAGGTGGGCGCCGAGCCGGGGCGCCTGCTCGCTGATTGCACCGATCGCCCGGCGCAGGCTCCGGACCCGGTTGTTGATCTTCCTGGATCAGCCCGTGCTTGAGAAGTGGTCGCAGACGGTACTACCAGGTGCGCGCCACCGTCACCTTCCCGAAGACCTTCGAGGACTTCCCCGTCCAGATCTGGGCACCCCAACCCGTGCCGGCGATCGCCCTCATCACCTGCACCGATTATCGCAACCCCGCCACCGGAGCCGCCGACAATGTCCTCGTGTGGGGTGTGGCGACGTCGTGATGCCCCGGTAGAACGCCTCGTAACGGCCGCGGTGCTCGACCAGAACCTCGACCGTGGCCGGGTCGAGGGCGAGCCGGCGCAGGACCCGTCGTGTTTCCGCCTCGGTCGTCGTCGACTCGGTCAGGTAGAGCCGACGTTCTGTGAGCGGATCTAGTCCGACATAGACGGCGACCTGGAACGAGTTGCCGCGCCGCCGGATGGAGCCACGCGCGCGACTTCGAGTCCTTCGGCGACACGGCGCGATCATACTCGCCGTCAGCACCGCAGTCATTGATCGACTACCGATCGGAAACGTCCTCGTTATGCCTGGTCAGTGTCGTGGAGACGAGGGGAATCGAACCCCTAACCCCCGCCTTGCAAAGGCGGTGCTCTGCCAATTGAGCTACGTCCCCGTGCTGAGCGGAGACGTTACCCGCCCAGCGACGCGGCGCTCGTCAGCGGCTGGTGGCCTCGTGCCAGAGATCGGTCTCCTGGCGGGCACGCAGCCTGGTGACGACCAGGAAAACCGCACCGGCCACAGCCGCGAGAGCGAAGAACTTCTTCATGAGATCACGTCCTCAAGAGGGTCTCTGTGACCGGCACCGCGGGGGAGTGGGCCCAGCTGGATTTGAACCAGCGACCTCGTCGTTATCAGCGACGCGCTCTAACCAACTGAGCTATGGGCCCGTACGTGGGACCGACCTTACATCAACCCGTCGCGGCGCCCCGCACCGGCTCCGGGTTCGCGCCTCGGCCGGTGCGGAGCCCACGACCGGTCAATCGCGCTCCGAGAGGGTGACCTCGATGCCTCCGACGAGATCGGCCGAGACGTTGTAGACGAACGCCCCGATCGTCAGCGCGACGGCGAACAACAGACTGTTGATCGCACCGACCACCGCGGCGAAACCGAAGACCGGGCCGGCGCTGATCAGCGTGCTGCCGCTGTGGGTCTCCCCTGACACCAGGTCGGCGTAGGTGCCGTTGAGGCGGTCCCACACGCCCATCCCGTCGAGGATTCCGTAGAGCACGCCCACCGCGACCAGCCAGATGAAGAACAGCACCACGGCCAGCACCCCGGCGAGCTTGAGCACCGACCACGGGTCGAGGCGCTTGAGTTGCAGGGCGGCCTGGCGGGGCGGACGGCCGCGGGACGTTCGCACCGTCGACACGCTGCCGTTGGCCTCGGCACCGGAACCGTCGTGCCCGCCCTCGGCGCCGCCCGCATGGTCCGGTGCCGTCAGCACCTCGGTGGGGCGATCGATGAACGCCGTCGGTGCGTCGAGCAATCCGCCCGCCACCGGCCTGCTGTGCACGACCGTCGGAGGCTCGCTGATGTCTTCACCCGGTATCCGCCGCCACGGCGGCGGCGCCTCGGCGGCCGGACCGGGGGGCGGTGCCGGCTTCGAGTCGGCGCCGGCGCGGGTGGGCGGGGGCGTCGCATGGGGGGCGGCGGCCTGCCGCGGGGCCGGCGTGGGCCGCCGCCCCCCGGCCGGATCGTCCGATCCCGGCGAAACCGGCCCGGCACCATCGGAACGACCATTGCCCGAGCCCGAGCTCGCGGCCGCGGTTGGCGCAGGCCCGGCACCGTCTGCACGGTCGCTGTTGGAAGCGGCACCCGGCGACGGCTTGGCCTCGTCAGACGTACCCTCGGCGGCCGGGGAGACGGGAGGTTCGGCCTCGTCCGGCTTCGTCTGCTCGGGCACCGTCCCTTCGGTCTTCTCACTCTTCGAGGGGCCGTCGGCACCGGCCTTACCGGCGGGCTGACCCCCCGTTGCCAACCGCCCGCCGTCGGGTTCCTCGTCGCTGCTGTTCGTGTCGCTCACGAGGGCGAGTTCTCCTCGATGCTCGGCGCGTTGATCGGCTCAGCAAGCCGATCAACTCTGGTCGTCCGCATCCGCATCGTCCTCGGCGTTGCGCGCGACCGCCAGCAGCGTGGCTCCCTCGCTGAGGTTCATCAGCCGGACCCCCTTCGTCTGCCGACCGGCCTTGCGCACTTCGCGGGCCGATGTCCGGATCACCCCTCCGGTCGAGGTGATCGCGTACAGCTCGTCGTCCACGGAGACGATGAGTGCGCCGACCAGCGTGCCACGCCGACGGTCGTATTGGAGGGTCAGCACGCCCTTCCCGCCACGGCCCTGGACCGGGTAATCCTCGATCGGGGTCCGTTTCGCGTACCCACCGGCGGTGGCGACCAGCACGAACGTGCCGGGCCGAACAACACCGATGGACAGCAGCTGGTCGCCGTCGTTGAACCGCATACCGAGAACACCGGAGGTGGCCCGGCCCATCGGGCGCAGCGCCTCGTCGGTCGCGGTGAACCGGATCGACTGGCCCTCCGCCGAGACGAGCAGCAGGTCGTCATCGGCCGAGCAGAGCACCGCGCCGACCAGCTCGTCGTCGTCGCGCAGGTTGATACCGATCAGGCCGCCGGTACGGGCGGAGTCGAAGTCGGTCAGCTTCGACTTCTTCACCAAGCCGGTCCGGGTGGCCAGCACCAGATACGGCACCGCATCGTAGTCCTTGATCTGCATGACCTGCGCGATGTGCTCGTCGGGCTGCAGCGCGAGCAGGTTCGCCACATGCTGCCCGCGAGCGCTGCGGTTGGCCTCCGGCAGCTCATAGGCCTTGAGCCGGTACACCCGGCCCTTGTTGGTGAAGAACAGGATCCAGTCGTGGGTGGAGCAGACGAAGAAGTGGGCGACGATGTCGTCCTGCTTCAGCGTCGCACCCTGCACACCCTTGCCGCCGCGCTTCTGCGCCCGGTACAGATCGGTCTTGGTGCGCTTGGCGTAGCCGGTCTGGGTGATCGTGACGACCACGTCCTCGACGGCGATGAGATCCTCGTTGCTGACGTCACCGTCGTCGGCGACCAGCTGGGTCCGGCGGTCGTCGCCGTGCGTCTCGACGATCGCGGCCAGCTCGTCGCGGACGATCTGACGTTGCCGCTCGGGCCGGGCGAGGATGTCCTGCAGGTCGGCGATCCTGCGCTCGATCTCGGCCAGCTCATCGATGATCTTCTGACGTTCCAGGGCGGCGAGCCTGCGCAGCTGCATGTCCAGGATGGCCTGGGCCTGCGCCTCGTCGATATCGAGCAGGTCGATCAGGCCCTGGCGCGCGACATCGACCGTCTGCGACGCCCGGATCAGCGCGATGACCTCGTCGAGCGCGTCGAGCGCCTTGACCAGGCCGCGCAGAATATGGGCCCGCTCCTCGGCCTTGCCCAGCCGGTGCCGGGTGCGCCGGACGATGACCTCGATCTGGTGGCGCACGTAGTTGCGCACGACCTGGTCGAGCCGCAACGTGCGCGGCACGCCGTCGACGATCGCCAGCATGTTGACGCCGAAGCTGTACTGCAGCTGGGTGTGCCTGTAGAGGTTGTTCAGCACGACCTTGGCCACCGCGTCACGCTTGAGCGTGAACACGATCCGCAGGCCGACCCGGTCGGACGACTCGTCGTTGATCTCGGAGATCCCGGCGAGCTTGCCGTCGCGGATCATCCCGGCGATCGACTCGATGAGATTGTCCGGGTTGACCTGGTACGGCAGCTCGGTGACGACCAGGACGGTGCGCCCCTTGGCGTCCTCCTCGACCTCGACCACCGCGCGCATCCGCACCGAGCCGCGGCCGGTGCGGTAGGCCTGTTCGATGCCGTCGCGGCCGACGATCAGTCCGGCGGTCGGGAAGTCCGGGCCCTTGATCAGCCTCATCAGCGCGGCGAGGAGCTCCTCGTCGGAGGCCTCCGGGTGTTCCAGCGCCCACGCCACGCCGGCCCCGACCTCGCGCAAGTTGTGCGGCGGGATGTTGGTCGCCATCCCGACCGCGATGCCGGCGCTGCCGTTGATCAGCAGGTTCGGCACCCGCGAGGGCAGAACGACCGGCTCGGTGGTCTTGCCGTCGTAGTTGTCGAGGAGGTCGACGGTGTCTTCCTCGATGTCCTGCAGCATCGCCATCGCCAGCGGCGAAAGCCGGCATTCGGTGTACCTCATCGCGGCGGCCGGGTCGTTGCCGCGGGAGCCGAAGTTGCCCTGGCCGTCGATCAACGGGTACCGCATCGACCACGGCTGGGCGAGCCGGACGAGCGCGTCATAGATCGAGGAGTCGCCGTGCGGGTGGTAGTTACCCATCACCTCGCCGACGACGCGGGCGCATTTGACATAGGAGCGCTCGGGCCGGAACCCGTTCTCCCCCATCGAGTACAGGACGCGCCGGTGCACCGGCTTGAGCCCGTCCTCGACGAGCGGCAGCGCGCGGCCGACGATCACGCTCATCGCGTAGTCGATGTAGGAGCGCTGCATCTCCTGCTGGATGTCGACCGGTTCGATCCGGTCGCCACCGCCGGGGGGCGGCGGAACGCTGGGGTCCAGGGTGTCGGTCACGTCAGCTCCTCACCGCGCTCGTCGCCGCCGCGGCCGGCGGTCCTGCGGTGAACGAAGACCTCACAGGCTCGGTCATGAAATCCTTCTCTTGTTCGTGCGGGCGGTACGTCCCTGCGGATTCGAGGTCCGGCTAGACGTCCAGGAACCGCACGTCCTTCGCGTTGCGGGTGATGAACGACCGGCGCGACTCCACGTCCTCGCCCATGAGGATCGAGAACAGCTCGTCGGCGGTGGCGGCGTCGTCGAGCGTGACCTGCAACAGCACCCGGTGAGCCGGGTCCATCGTGGTCTCCCACAGCTCCTTGGCGTTCATCTCGCCCAGGCCCTTGTATCGCTGCACGCCCTCGTCCTTGGGCAGCTTCTTGCCCGCGGCACGGCCGGCCTCGATCAGGCCGTCGCGCTCGCGGTCGGAGTAGGCGAACTCCGGCTCGGCCCCTCGACCGGCCCACTTGATCTTGTAGAGCGGCGGCTGCGCGAGGAAGACGTGGCCCTGTTCGACCAGCGGGCGCATGAACCGGAACAGCAGGGTGAGCAACAGCGTGCGGATGTGCTGGCCGTCGACGTCGGCGTCGGCCATCAGGACGATCTTGTGGTAGCGCAGCTTGGAGATGTCGAACTCGTCGTGAATGCCGGTGCCCAGCGCCGTGATGATCGCCTGGACCTCGGTGTTCTTGAGAACGCGGTCGATCCGGGCCTTCTCGACGTTGATGATCTTTCCGCGGATCGGCAGGATCGCCTGGAACATCGAGTCGCGCCCGGACTTGGCCGAGCCGCCCGCCGAGTCGCCCTCGACGATGTAGACCTCCGAGCGGCTCGGGTCGGAGGAGCGGCAGTCGGCCAGCTTGCCGGGCAGGCCGCCGATGTCGCCGGCGCTCTTGCGCCGGACCAGTTCGCGGGCCTTGCGCGCGGCGATCCGGGCCTGCGCCGAGGACACCGCCTTGTTGACGATGGTCTTGGCCTCGGTGGGGTTGCGCTCGAGCCAGTCGGCCAGCCACTCGTTGCTGACCCGCTGCACGAACGACTTGACCTCGGTGTTGCCCAGCTTCGTCTTGGTCTGGCCCTCGAACTGCGGCTCCTTGACCTTGACCGACACGATCGCGGCCAGTCCCTCCCGGATGTCGTCACCGGACAGCGCCGGGTCCTTGTCCTTCAGGAGTTTCTTGTCCCGCGCATAGCGGTTGACCGTGCTGGTCAGCGCCGCGCGGAAACCCTCCTCGTGGGTGCCGCCCTCATGGGTGTTGATCGTGTTCGCGAAGGTGTAGACCGACTCGGTGTAGCCCGAGTTCCACTGCATCGCCACCTCGACCTGGTGGTTCTCGGTGGCGGCCTGGAATGCCACGAGCTTCTTGTGGATCGGGTCCTTGCTCCGGTTGATATGCGCGACGAAGTCCTCGAGACCACCCGGGTAGTGGAAGGTGGTCTCCTTGATCTTCGCGACGTAGCCCTCGGCGTCCGGCTCGGCCTGCTCGTCGCTGTGTCCGTTGCGCTCGTCGCGCAGCACGATGGTGAGCCCCTTGTTGAGGAACGCCATCTCCTGCAGCCGCCGGGAGATCGTCTCGAGGTTGTAGAACGTCGTCTCGAAGACGTCCGGATCGGCCCAGAAGGTGATCGACGTACCGCTGCGCGCCGTGTCCTCGCCCTTGCGCAGCGGCCCCGGCCGGGACCGGTCGTAGCGCTGGCGCCAGACCTTGCCCGCGCTGTGGATCTCGACGTCGAGGGCGACCGAGAGGGCGTTGACCACCGAGACGCCGACGCCGTGCAGGCCGCCGGACACCGCGTAGGACTTGTCGTCGAACTTGCCGCCCGCGTGCAGCCGGGTGAGCACGAGCTCGACCGCGGGCACCCGCTCCACCGGATGCGGGTCGACCGGGATGCCGCGGCCGTCGTCAGAGACCCGGACCCCGCCGTCGTCCTGCAGGGTCACCTCGACCTTGCTGGCGTAGCCCGCCATCGCCTCGTCGACCGCGTTGTCGACGACCTCCCAGATCAGGTGGTGCAGACCCCGCTCGCCCGTGGACCCGATGTACATGCCGGGGCGCTTGCGGACCGCCTCCAGGCCTTCGAGCACAGTGATCGACGATGCGCTGTAGGCGTTCTTCTTCTCCGCAACCACGGGCCTTCGAATCTCCTCGTCCCACGAGCCGCTCCGCCCACGCGTGGATGCGCGAGTGACACGGGCTATCACCCGGGTGGATCGGGGCCCACCCGGAACACACTCTCGATTCTACTGGCCCACGCCGACAAAACGGCGTCTAGGACACCTCTAGGAACGTCACAGGGCGGCGAACGACGACCCAGGCGGGTCGCGAGGGCCGGGACAGAGGTATCGGTCGCCTGACGCGCTGTCATGCCGTCCTGAGTGCGCCGTCCCGCGCCGACCAGGTGCAGCGAAGGATTCCCAACGTCCGCCCGTGGCCGGTTCGGCGCCCGCCCATCGGGCATACGTCCTGGTCAGCCGTAGGTGTCGCGCGGGCCGCGACCGCGGATGTGGCGAGGACCATGCCGCCAGCTCGGGCCGGTCGGGCCCACCACCCGGATCCGGCGGACCACGTCCGGACCGACGGCGGCGGCCAGCCGAGCCAGGAGCTGGCGTTGCAGGGTACGCAGCTGGGTGGCCCAGGCCGTCGATTCCGCCTGCAGGGTGAGCTCGGCGTCCCGCAGCGCGATCGGTGTGCAGTGGTCGGCGATATCGGGGCCGACCAGCTGCGGCCAGCGACCGAGCACGGTCGCGTCGGTCAGTCGCGGCGACCAACCGCGGTCCATCGACACCCGGGAGATCAACCGGCCGAACGGCTGTGGGTCGCGGTCGTCCGGGCCCGGGCCGGACCAACGGCGGCGGCGGCGACCGCGCCCGACCACCGAGCGCTTGCGTCCCCCGGGTCCGGCCGCACGCTGGGCGGCCGCCTCGCGGGCGGCCCGCAGAGCCTCCCGCGCAAGGTCGGCACCGCGCGGAGCGTCCGCGGAGCGCGCATCGGCATCGCGCTGAATGGTCATCCCAGTCTTATCCACAGGGTTGGGGACAACTTGGGGGAGCTCTCGCACGATCGGCGGTATTTCGCCGTCGTCAGACGGTCGCAGGCGCCGACCATCACCAGCCGAGGCCGAGTTATCCACAGTATCCACAACCTTGTCCACAGAGTCCCGTGATCATCCTCGTTTCCCGGTCTCCGATGTTCCGTCCCTCGTCAGGAGGCGTTTGACTGTTCGGCATCTGCCGGCTCACCGTCCATGCGGGCCATCGCGCCGCCGCTCATCGTAAAACGGGCTCCGGCCAGGTCCGCCGGAACGTCCTCCGCGACGGCTGCCGTGATGATCACCTGCTCGGCGCGGGCGGCCACTGCCGCGAGCGCCCGCCGCCGCCGGGTATCGAGCTCGGCGAACACATCATCGAGAATGAGCACCGGTTCGACATCATCCCGCTGCAGCAGCCGGTAGGACGCCAGGCGCAGGGCCAGCGCCAAGGCCCACGACTCCCCGTGACTGGCATAGCCCTTGGCCGGGCCCTCGCCGAGCCGCAGGTCCAGATCGTCGCGGTGCGGCCCCACCAGGCAGACCCCGCGCTCGACCTCCTGGCGACGCATCCGGACGAGGGCCTCTCCCAGCAACGCCTCGAGCTGCCGGGGATCGAGGCACAGCTCGCTGTCCAGGCTCGACCGGTAGCGCAACGTCACCGGATCCGAGGTCGGTGCCACCTCGACGAACGCCTCCGCGGCCAGCGGCGCCAAATCGGCGACCAGCTCGAGCCGCCCGGCCAGCAGCGCCGCCCCGTGCCGTGCCAGATGCCCGTCCCAGACATCGAGCGTGCGCAGGTCGCCGGCCGCACGCGCGGTCTTGAGCAGCGCCGAGCGCTGCTTGAGCACCCGTTCGTAGTCGGTGCGGACCGCGGCGAACCGGGGGTGCCGCGCGACGAGCAGGTCGTCGAGGAACCGGCGGCGCTCCCCGGGTTCCCCGCGCACCAGGACCAGATCCTCCGGCGCGAACAACACGCTGCGCAGTACGCCCAGCGCGTCACGCGGACGGCTCACCGGTGCACGGTTGACCCGGGCCCGGTTGGCCTTCCCCGCGGTGATCTCCACCTCGACGCTCAGCTCCCGGCCTCGGTTCACCACCAGCCCGCGCACGATGGCCCGCGGCGCGCCGCGGCGGATCAACGGAGCGTCGGTGGCCACCCGGTGCGAGCCGAGCGTCGCCAGGTAGCCGATCGCCTCGACGAGGTTGGTCTTCCCGGCACCGTTGGGTCCCAGCAGGACGGTGACCCCGGGCTCGAGCTCCAGCTCGGCGCGTTCCCAGGAACGGAAGTCCGCGACCTCGAGACGACGCAGATGCACGTCGTGGTCAGTCCCCTGCGGAGCTGGGGCCCGCGAGGTGGCCCGGCGTGCCGGTCGGACCCGTGGCGTGTTTGACGGCGTGGCCGCCGAACTGCCGGCGCAGGGCGGCGACCGCGCGCAGGGCGGGGGAGGAGTCCTGGCGGGAGGCGAACCGGGCGAACAGCGCGGCGGAGATCACCGGCAGCGGTACGGCGTGCGTGATCGCCTCCTGCAGCGTCCAGCGGCCCTCGCCCGAGTCCTCGACGTAGTCGTCGAGCGAGGCCAGGCCCGGATCGTCGTGCAGGGCGCGGACCAGCAGGTCCAGCAGCCAGGACCGCACCACGGTGCCGCGCGACCACGCCTGCAGCACGGCCGGCACATCGGTGACCAGCTCGGTCGCCGAGAGCAGCTCGAAGCCCTCGGCGTAGGCCTGCATCAGGCCGTACTCGATGCCGTTGTGCACCATCTTGGCGAAATGCCCGGCACCGACCGGGCCGGCGTGGGCGAAACCCTCCTCCCGCGGCCCCTCGGGGCGCAGCGCGTCGAAGATCGGCATCGCCCGTTCGATGTGCTCGGGCGCACCCCCGGCCATCAGCCCGTACCCGTGGTCGCGGCCCCAGATCCCGCCCGACACCCCGACGTCGATATAGCCGATGCCGCGCGCCTCGAGCTGCGCGGCGTTCGGCGCGTCATCGGTATAGCGCGAGTTACCGCCCTCGATGACCAGGTCCCCGGGCTCCAGGACGTCGGCGAGCGAACGCACGGTGCTGCGGGTCGGCTCGCCCGAGGGCACCATCACCCACACCACGCGGGGTGCCGCGAGCGTCGCGGCGAGTTCGGCGACCGATCCGACATCGGTCACCTCCGGGCGCGGGTCGTACCCGACGACCTCGTGACCGGCCGCCCGCAGCCGGTCACGCATGTTGCCGCCCATCCGGCCCAGACCGATCAGTCCCAGTTGCACGAGACGCCCCCTGTCGACCAAGCAACCGCCCCGTCGAGGCTATCGAGGTGTTCGTATCAGCCCGGCAGGCGCACCGGCATCAGCAGGTGCAGGTACCCCGCCGTGGCGCCATCCTCCGGCACGGACGCCTCTCCGGCAGCCTCCTCGGCAGCGTCCTCGGTGGCCGGGGACGGCACCGGTCGCACCAGCGCCGGGCGGTTCGGCGTGGTGAAGGTGACCTGTGCGCGCTCGGTGTGCAGGGCGCCTAGCGCGTCGAGCAGATAGCCGGGGTTGAAGGCGATCGTCAGCGGCGCGCCGTCGAGGACGCAGGGCAGCTCCTCCTCGGCGCTGCCGACGTCATCGCCGCCTGCCGCGAGCCGCAGCCCGTCCGCACCGAACTCCATCCGGATCTGGGCCACCCGGTCCGCGACGAGCGACACCCGCTTGATCGCCTCGACGAGCGGCGCGACCTCCAGTTCCGCGGCCGTGGTGTGCTCGGTCGGAATGAGCTGGCGGAAGCGCGGGAACTCGGCGTCGAGCAGCCGGGTGGTGGCCCGCCGGCCACTGCCGGTCATTCCGAGCATGCCGTCCCCCGCGGACAGCGCGATCTCCACTGTTCCCGAGCCCGCGAGGGTCTTGGCGACCTCGGCGAGGGTGCGCGCGGGGATCAGCACCGCGGTGGAGAGATCCTGGTCCTCGGGCTGCCAGTCGAGCTCGCGGACAGCGAGCCGGAACCGGTCGGTCGCCGCGAGGGTCAGCCGCGGGCCCTCGATCTCCAGCCGGACGCCGGTGAGCATGGGCAGCGTGTCATCGCGACCCGCGGCCACCGCGACCTGGGCGACCGCGGCGGCCAGCTCGTCGGCCGGGACCGAGCCCGCTCGCTGCGGCATCGCCGGCAGCTGGGGGTAGTCCTCCACCGGCATCGTCGGCAGGCTGAAGCGGCTGTTCCCACAGTTGATCGTGGCTCGGGCGCCGTCGACGACCAGATCCACCGGCTTCGCGGGCAGGGCGCGGGTGATGTCGGCCAGTAGCCGTCCGGAGACCAGCACGCGGCCCGGATCACCAACCGTGGCATCGAGCTCGACGCGGGCGGAGGTCTCGTAGTCGAACCCGGAGACCGTCAGCGTCTCGGCGGTGGGCTCGTTCCGGGCCTCGATGAGGACCCCGCCCAGCACCGGTACCGGCGGGCGGGCAGGCAGGCTGCGGGCCACCCACGCGGCAGCATCGGCCAGAACGTCGCGTTCGACCCGGAACTTCATGACGGACCTTTCACCGGCGGTCACTGGTTGCAACCGAATGGCGTGGACACACGGGTGCTTCCTCCGGCCACACGAGCCGGGGTGGGAAGCACCCGGCGTGGACCAGGTCGGCCGGTTCACCGTAGAGCCTCGCGCGACCGGGTGTCACCTCGGGCCGCAACCGGCTCCGGTCGACCGCGGTACTGGTCGACCGCGCCAGCCATCCACCGGGTTGTTTTTTCGGTAGTTCCTCTTGAAGAGATCTCCAGCAGTAGTAGTAGGTCCTGTGCATAGTGTGGATATCCGGCATCTGCGCAGTTCAGATGGCGTGTCGAGATGTGGATGGAAGGTGGGATCGGCGGTGGGTAACTCCGGCCGGTAGTGGATGGAGGAGCTCGATCCACGGCTGTCTCCCGATCTATCCCCGTCCTGAGACGAGGTTGTCCACGGGTCGGGCCCCAACGATCCACCGCCGGGGCGCCAACGATCCACAGAGTTGTCCACAGATGTGGGTGAACTGTGGTCGTTCGTCCACACAGCGCGACCGGTCACCGGATCACGGCGACCGCGGGGAAACCCGCACCACCCAGGAGATGGACGGAGGGCGAGCGGTTCGGTCATGCGGATCGCCTGCGTCGCGGGCCCAGCGAGGGCCGGCGCGCGACGAGCGGTCGGCCTCGCCGTGAGCGGCGGTGCGCCGCGAATCCTCGGGAGACGGCGGCGGCGCGGTGGGCGGAACCGGGTGGAGCTGTCGTCAGTACCGGGATCGCTGCTTGATCCGCGCGGTGAGCTCCTGCACCTGCTCGAAGGTCTTGCGGCGAAGCGAGATCTCGTTGCGGATCTTCTTGTCGGCGTGCATGACGGTGGTGTGGTCGCGGCCGCCGAAGGTCTGCCCGATTCGGGGCAACGACAGATCGGTGAGCTCCCGACACAGGTACATCGCGATCTGTCGGGCCTGGGCGAGCGCCTTCGTCTTCCCCGGCCCGCACAGCTCGTCCATGGTCACGCCGAAGAAGTCGGCGGTCACCGCCATGATCGTCGGTGCGGTGATCTCCGACGCCGCGGAGTCCGGGATGAGGTCGCGCAGCACGATCTCGGCGAGCTGGGTGTCGACGGGCTGGCGGTTCAGCGAGGCGAACGCGGTGACCCGGATCAGCGCCCCCTCCAGCTCGCGGATGTTGCGCTCGATGCGCTCCGCGATGAACTCCAGAACGTCGCCGGGCACGGCCAGCCGGTCCTGCGCCGCCTTCTTGCGCAGGATCGCGATGCGGGTCTCGAGCTCGGGCGGCTGGATATCGGTGATGAGGCCCCACTCGAACCGGGTGCGCATGCGGTCCTCCAGGGTCTCCAGCCGCTTGGGCGGCCGGTCCGAGGACACGACGATCTGCTTGTTCGCGTTGTGCAGGGTGTTGAAGGTGTGGAAGAACTCCTCCTGGGTTCCTTCCTTGCCCTCCAGGAACTGGATGTCATCGACCAGCAGCACGTCGATGTCCCGGTAGCGGCGTTGGAACGCCACCTTGCGGTCGTCGCGCAGCGAGTTGATGAAGTCGTTCGTGAACTCCTCGGTGGAGACGTATCGCACCCGCATCCCGGGGAACAGACGCTGGGTGTAGTGGCCGACCGCATGCAGCAGATGGGTCTTGCCGAGCCCGGAGTCACCCCAGATGAACAGCGGGTTGTAAGCCCGCGCCGGCGCCTCGGCGACCGCGACCGCGGCGGCGTGGCTGAAGCGGTTCGAGGCCCCGATGACGAAGGTGTCGAACGTGTACTTCTCGTTCAGCCGGGTCTGGGATCGCGGGGTGACCTGACCGTCGGGCGGTGGCGGAGAGTACGCAGGCCATGCCCCGGGTGGCTGCCGTTCGGTGTCGGGGGTCGGGTGGTTGCCGTTGTCCACGGGCACGGGGACGCCATCAGTCTGGCCCTCCGGGAACGGCATCGGGTCGACCGGGCCGAACTCGGCACCCGGCGCGCGGGTGTAGATGGGGTAGGTCTCGCCGGCCGGCGACATCCGAGGCGGCGCCATGCGCTCCGGCGGGTCGGGTACGTCGGAGCCACCGGAGGCCGCCGAGGCATCGACGACGACCGCCAGGTTGATGGCCACGCCGAGGTGCCGGCCGAGGGCGTCGCTGATCGGCCTGCGCAGGATCCGCTCGATGGCGTCCTTGGCGAACTCGCTCGGCGCCGCGAGCAGCGCGGTGCCATCGAGGAGGCCGAGCGGGCGGGTCAGTCGCAGAAAGGCCCGCTGCTGAGCGGACAAGGTCGGGGCGGCCGACTCCGCAGAGGAGCCGGACAGATCAGCGATGACCCGCTCCCAGACCCGTCCCAGATCCGCTGGCTGGTCGGCCACCGGTCCGCTCCCCTCCGATCTCGCTGCCTTGCCGTCACGTCCGCCGCCGGGCGGGGGCGCACAGGACATCATCAATCCCCAGAGTTATCCACACCTGTGCGCAGACGGTACGCATGGGTCAGGGGCGGGGCGCCGCGCGGGCCCAGCGCGCAATGTCGAAGCGGGTGCGTGTCGGTCCCCCCGGACCGAACTTGGAAGTGGCAAGGTAACAACCCCCGCCGGTTGCCACAAGGCGGCTGATCGATGCAAGACCCGTCGGGCTGATGGTGGCCCGAGGCGGTTTGACCCTCTCTGACGGGGCTGCGTACCCTGACCTCCGCTGCGTCCGCCGACCGGCACGTTCCGCGTGCCGTGAGCCGGGCCGTGGGCACGACCAGATCGACCTGATCAGACCTATCGCACAGCTACCGACGGCCGGCCTCCGTACCGTCGCCGTCGACCGGGAGAGCGACCGTGAGCAAGGGCAAGCGCACATTTCAGCCGAACAACCGCCGTCGGGCGCGCACGCACGGTTTCCGGCTGCGGATGCGCACCCGGGCCGGGCGCGCCATTATCGCCGCGCGTCGCCGCAAGGGGCGCGAGAAGCTCTCGGCGTGATCTGGTCGCGGGCGTGCTGCCGGCCGGCGCCCGGCTGACCCGTCGGGACGAGTTCACCTCGACGATGCGCCGTGGTCGGCGCGCCGGGAGATCACGGCTGGTCGTGCACCTCGACGTGACGGGTTCGGAGGCGCCCCGCGCCGGGTTCGTCGTCAGCAGGGCCGTCGGGAACGCGGTGACGCGCCACCGGGTCACACGGCGGCTCCGGCATCTGGTCACGGCTCGGCTGCCCGCGTTGCCTCCGGGTGCGCGACTCGTCGTGCGCGCGCTGCCGCCCGCCGTGACCGCATCGGCCGCCGAGCTCGGTGAGGACCTCGACAGCGCCCTGCGGGCGGCGCTGCGCCGACTCGAATCCGCCGGGGGCCCGCGGTGAGCGCGGCCGGGACCCGCCGTCCCTCGCCGATCGGCCGGGCGCTGGTCGTTCTGCTTCGCGGCTACCAGCGCTGGATCTCTCCC
This sequence comes from Pseudonocardia asaccharolytica DSM 44247 = NBRC 16224, assembly GCF_000423625.1. GTDB lineage: Bacteria > Actinomycetota > Actinomycetes > Mycobacteriales > Pseudonocardiaceae > Pseudonocardia > Pseudonocardia asaccharolytica. The sequence continues at coordinate 46,563 of NZ_AUII01000002.1, read as the reverse complement.
GCGTTTCCACCGACGTGTCGCTTCTACCCGACGTGCAGCGCATACGCCATCGAGGCGCTGCAGGTCCACGGGGTGTTTCGTGGCACCTGGCTGACCCTGTGGCGACTCGCCCGCTGTGCGCCGTGGCACCCTGGCGGTATCGATCCGGTGCCGCCGCGCCGCGATGACGTTACGCCCTCGGCCGAGGACCACGGCGAGAACCACAAGGAGCAAGCCCCGTGCTGAACTTCATCTACTACCCGGTCTCGGCCATCATGTGGTTCTGGCACAAGGTCTTCGGGTACGTGCTCGGCGAGGCGAGCGGGGTCGCCTGGGCCCTGTCGGTGGTCTTCCTGGTCTTCACCCTGCGGGCGCTGCTGTACAAGCCGTTCGTCCATCAGGTCCGCTCGATGCGGAAGATGCAGGAGTTCCAGCCGGAGATCCAGAAGCTCAAGAAGAAATACGGCAACGATCGGCAGCGGATGGCTGCCGAGATGCAGCAGCTGCAGCGCGAACACGGGGTCAACCCGCTCGGCGGCTGCCTGCCGGTGCTCGTCCAGGTGCCGGTGTTCATCGGCCTGTTCCACGTGCTTCGCGAGTTCAAGCCGGGCAAGACCGAGAACTACGTGTTCGGCGCGTCCGAGGTCGAGTCGTTCAACGATGCGAGCCTGTTCGGCGCCAAGCTCGGCGCCTGGGTGACCCAAGGGTCCGAAGAGCTGGCTCGGCTCGGCACCTCGATCCCGCAGATGCTGATCGTGATGATCCCGCTGATGATCGCGGCGGGGATCTTCACCCACATCACCGCCCGGCATTCCGTGGCGCGCCAGACCGAGGCGCAGGCGGCGAACCCGCAGGCCGCCATCATGAACAAGCTGATGTTGTACATCTTCCCGATCGGTGTCGTGGTCGGTGCGCCGTTCCTGCCGCTGGCCGTTCTGCTCTACTGGGTCGCCAACAACCTGTGGACCCTCGGCCAGCAGTACGTGGTCTATCGGAGGATCGACGCGGAGGAGACCGCGAAGCGCGAGGAGGCCACCGCGGCCCGGCGGTCGCGTGCCCCACGTCCCGGGCAGAAGCCGAACCGGGACGCCGCCGCTGAGCAGCAGAAGGCGGCGGCCCAGGATTCCGTGAGTGACTCCGAGGCCGACTCCGGCACCGACGATGAGGCGGCTCCCCCGGCCAAGAAGCCGGGCGGGAAGCCCGTACCGCGGGGACCCAACAGCGCGAAGCCCGCGGGTGGCGGAGGCACCGGCTCCGCGGCCCGCAACGGCCGCGCGGCAGGCGGTACCTCCCGGCCGCCGGCCGTCCGCAAGGGGCGCAAGCGCCGCTGACCTGAGCCTGAGACCGGTCTCTGCGGGGACCGGTCGCGGCGCGCTGGTGGTGCGATGGGACCCACCACCAGCGCGCCGAATCTTCAGAGAGGAGACGTACTGTGCCCAAAATCGCAGCGGATGGGCCGGTGGAGACCGGTGAGACCAAATCGCCGTCGCCGGAGGAGCAACTGATCCGCGAGGGCGATATCGCCGGGGACTACCTGGAGCGACTGCTCGACCTGCTCGACTACGACGGCGACATCGACCTCGACGTCGAGGCCGGTCGGGCCGTGGTGAGCATCGACGGCGGGAACGACCTGGACAAGCTGGTCGGCGACCGGGGCAATGTCCTGGAGTCGCTGCAGGAGCTCACCCGGCTCGCCGTGCAGCAGGTCTCCGGCAGCCGGAGCCGGCTGATGCTCGATATCGCCGGATGGCGGCAGGGCCGCCGGGACGAGCTCACCGAGCTCGGCCACCGGACGGCCAAGGACGTGCTGGAGACGGGTCAGTCGGTTCGGCTGCGTCCGATGACGCCGTTCGAGCGCAAGGTGGTTCACGACGCGGTCGCCGGGGTCAAGGGCGTTTCGAGCGAGAGCGAGGGCGAGGAGCCGCGGCGACAGGTCGTGGTCTTCCGCAGTGGATGAGCCGGAGCGGACGGCGGGTGGCGCGAACGGGCCCGCATCCGAGGACCTGTTTCACGTGAAACACCCGCCGGCAGCCGCCGCCGATGTGTTCGGTGATCGGCTGCCGGCGGCGGTGCGTTATGCCGCCCACCTGGCGACGAGCGGGGTCGAGCGCGGGCTGATCGGCCCGCGCGAGACGGACCGGCTCTGGGACCGGCACCTGCTCAACTGCGCGGTCGTCGCAGAGGTCGTCCCGGCCGGCGCCCGCCTGGTGGATGTGGGTTCGGGGGCCGGCCTGCCCGGGATACCGTTGGCACTGGCCCGGCCGGATCTGCACGTCGTTCTCATCGAGCCGCTCGCTCGACGGGTCGACTGGCTCGACGAGATCATCGCCGACCTGGATCTTCCGGTGCAGGTTGTGCGGGGCCGCGCCGAGGAGAAGGCAGTACGACGGCAATGGGAGGGCGCTGACGTGGTGACCGCCCGCGCCGTCGCGCCGATGGCCCGGCTGGCCGGATGGGCTCTCCCGCTGTTGCGTGCGGGGGGCATTCTGGCGGCGATCAAAGGGACATCCGTGGCCGACGAGGTGGCCCGGGACGTCGCTGGGGTCCGGAAATCGGGTGGCGGTGAGCCGCGCATCGTGCAGTGCGGGGTCGGCCTGATCGAACCCCCGACCACGGTGGTGCTGGTCGAGCGGCTGGCGGGCCGGCACGGTGTACCCCGCGCTCGGACGAGCCGGAGGAAGGAACGTCGATCGTGACCGGTCAGCGTGGCCTCGGCCATGCCGGATGCGTCGTGGTCGGAGTTGCGTCGGACGCTGGAGTACGACGCGGCCCGGTATGGCCGCGAGGTGAGCGCCGCAAAGGTGATCCTGGCCGCCGGGCTGGCGGTGTCTGCCGGTGGAGACGGAGTGAGACCGCCTCGCTCCTGAAGCGAGGAGGCATCTGTTGGTGAAGCAGGAATCTCCCGTCGTCAGGCGGGAGAGCGTCAACGAGACCGGTGTTTCACGTGAAACACCGAGCGGAGGTGCCGCCGATCCGGCCTGGACGCCGATCGCCGAGGAGGCCGCGCGCGCGGCGCGGGTGCTCCATCCGGACCGGCACGCCATGCCCCGGCCCGCCCGCCGCCGGCTGATGACCGTCGCCAATCAGAAGGGCGGCGTCGGCAAGACCACGACCACGGTGAACCTGGCCGCCGCGCTGGCGATGCACGGCGTTCGCGTCCTCGTGCTCGACCTGGACCCACAGGGCAACGCCAGCACCGCGCTCGGCGTCGAACATCGCGTCGGCACGCCGTCGATCTACGAGGTGCTGCTCGGCGAGATCGGCCTGGTCGACGCCGTGGCCCCAAGCACGGCGTCCCCCAACCTGCTGTGCGTCCCGGCGACGATCGATCTGGCGGGCGCGGAGATCGAGCTCGTCAGTATGGTCGCCCGCGAGCAGCGGCTCCGGCAGGCGCTCGAGCCACCGATGCTCGACGATCTCGGTGTGGACTACGTCCTCGTCGACTGCCCGCCTTCCCTGGGCCTGCTCACCGTCAACGCGCTGGTGGCGGCCGAGGAGGTGTTGATCCCGATCCAGTGCGAGTACTACGCGCTGGAGGGGCTGGGGCAGCTGCTGAGCAATATCGATCTGGTGCGCTCGCACCTGAACACGCAGCTGCACGTCTCGACCATCCTGCTCACCATGTACGACGGGCGCACCAAGCTGGCCGACCAGGTGACCTCCGAGGTGCGCCAGCACTTCGGCAGCACGGTCCTGCGAACGGTGATCCCGCGCAGCGTCAAGGTCTCGGAGGCGCCGGGCTACGGCCAGACCGTCCTCGCGTACGACCCGGGTTCGCGCGGGGCGATGAGCTACGTCGACGCGGCCCGCGAGATCGCGGCGCGGGGCGCACTCATGGAGCGGCCGACACCGGATGGCCCGCAGCGGAACGGGCGGTAGACGTGGCCGAGCGCAAAGGCGGACTTGGTCGCGGGCTCGCGGCGCTCATCCCGACGGGACCGCCGGCCGCGGCGCCCGCGCTCGGCAATCGTCCGGCTGTCGGGCCGTTGTCCGCGGGATCGGCCTCGGACGGCCCGGTCCCCACCGGCCGAGCGCCCGTCGTTGCCACCGAGTGGTCGACTGCTGCGACCGCGGCAACCGAGGCCGCCGGATCGATCGCCGGAGCGGTGTACCGCGAGATCGACGTCCGCGCGATCGAACCGAACCCGCAGCAGCCGCGCACGGCGTTCGACGAGGAATCGCTCGCCGAGCTGGAACACTCGATCCGTGAGTTCGGGCTGCTGCAGCCGATCGTGGTGCGGGAGCGCGATCGCGGCGGCTACCAGCTCGTCATGGGCGAGCGCCGGTGGCGGGCGGCCCGGCGGGCGGGTCTGGAGCGCATCCCGGCCATCGTCCGTGACCCCGGTGACCACGCAATGCTGCGCAACGCGCTCCTGGAGAACATCCACCGGGTCCAGCTCAATCCGCTGGAGGAGGCGGCGGCCTACGAGCAATTGCTGGCCGAGTTCGGTGTGACGCAGACCGAGCTGGCCGATCGGATCGGCCGCAGCCGGCCCGTGGTCAGCAACATGATCCGGCTGCTCAAGCTGCCGGTGGCGGTGCAGCGACGCGTTGCGGCGGGCGTGCTCAGCGCAGGGCACGCCCGGGCACTCCTCGGGCTGGACGATCCGGGCAGGCAGGAGGAGCTGGCCGCGCGGATCGTGGCCGAGGGAATGTCCGTGCGCGCCACCGAGGAAGCCGTGCTGCTCGCCCGCCGGGAGACCCCGACCCCGGCGCGGGCCGCCCGGCGCAAGCCGATGCACGCGCCGGGGGCGGATCGACTCGCGGAGCGGCTGTCGGATCGGTTCGACACCCGGGTCCGGGTGGAGCTGGGACAGCGCAAGGGCCGGATCGTCGTGGAGTTCGGTTCGGTGGAGGACCTGGAGCGCATCGCCGGGATGATGAGCCCAGGGAGCGCTCAGCGCGACGCCGACTGACGGCGTTTCACGTGAAACAGCCGCCACGCCGGATCGCGCGTTCCACGAGCGCGGCGAACAGCTCGCCGAGCTCCATCCCGGCCGCCGCGACCGCGGTGGGCAGCAGCGACGTGTCGGTGAGACCTGGCGAGACGTTCACCTCGAGGATCTGAACGCGCCCCTCGGCGTCGACCACCGCGTCCATCCGGGAGAGATCGCGCAGACCGAGCAGCCGGTGGGCGGTGAGCGCGGTCTCCTCGAGGCGATCGAGGACCGCCCGATCGAGCCGGGCCGGACAGTGGAACTTCGTCGCCCCCTGCGTATAGCGGGCGGTGTAGTCGTAGAAGCCGCTCTGCATGTCGACCTCGACCGGCGGCAGTGCACGCGGCTCGGTACCGCCGTCGTGGACCACGGACACGGCGACCTCGATCCCGTCCACGAAACGCTCAGCCAGCACGGTGTCGGCGTAGGCGAGGCAACTGACCATCGCGGCCGGTAGCTCGTCGGCGTCCGTGACGACCTGAGCGCCGAGGGCCGAGCCACCCTGGTCGGGTTTGAGCATCAGCGGCAGGCCGAGCCGCTCGACCATCGCGTTGAGCACGGCGCGCGCGCCCAGCTCGCGAAACGTCGAATGCGGCAACACGATCCAGTCGGGGGTGTCCAACCCGGCCCTCGCGAGTTCGGCCTTGGCCGTCGGCTTGTCCCAGGCGCGTCGGCAGGCGGGAGCCGGGGTCCCCACGAACGAAACGCCGAGCAGCTCGAGAACGGCCTGGATCGCGCCGTTCTCCCCCTCTCCTCCGTGCAGGGCGATCACGACGGCATCCGGTCGGTCGAACCGAAGCCGCTCGATCAGGCTCGAATCGGCATCCCACTCGTGGACATCGATCCCGGTCGCGCGGAGCGCGGCGGCGAGCCTGCGCCCCGAGCGCAACGACACCTCGCGCTCGTGGGACAGGCCGCCGGTCAACACCGCGACGGTCCGCTGGTTCACGATTGCTCCTCGCTGGTCGACGGCTACCGGGGCAGCCGTGTCGGGCTCGCTCGGCGTGGATTCTCCGCCAGCGGAGAGCACCGGGAGACCTCGGGGCGTTTCACGTGAAACGGTGCCATCCGGCGCGCCCCGTCGGTCAGGCGGTATCCGGGGACGGCGACTGCGGGCCGCGCACCGCCCCCGACCGGGAGGGCGAGATCCGCGCCGGGGAGCCGAAGGTCCGCATGACGTCGAGCTCAGCCTCCAACACGCCACCCAGCCGGCGAACGCCCTCGGTGATGCGCTCCGGGGTCGGATAGCAATAGGACAGTCGCAGCTGCCGGCTGCCGAGCCCGTCCGCGTAGAAGCCGGTGCCGGATGCGTAGGCGACGCGGGCGGTGACCGCACGCGGCAGCATCGCCTTCGTGTCGACGCCCTCCGGAACGGTCAGCCACACATAGAACCCGCCGTCCGGCACGTTCCAGCGACAGTCGTCGGGCAGGTAGGTCTCCAGCGCGGACAGCATCGCGTCGCGCCGGTCACGGTACGCCTCGGTGAAGGTCTTGACCTGGCTGCGCCAGTCGTGCCCCTCGAGGTAGCGCGACACCAGCATCTGGTTGAAGCTCGGCGGGCACAGGGTGGCCGATTCCGCGGCCAGCACGAGCCGGTCGCGCACCGCGGGCGGGACGAGTGCCCAACCGACCCGCAGCCCGGAGGCGAAGGTCTTGGAGAACGAGCCGAGGTAGATCACCCCGGGGTCGAACGAGCGCAGCGCCGGGTAGATGCGCCCGGAGAAGCCGAGCAGGCCGTAGGGATTGTCCTCGATGACGCCGATGCCGTACCGCGCGCAGATCTCGAGTACCTCGGCACGCCGCTCGAGGGTCAGCGTGACCCCGGCGGGGTTGTGGAAGGTTGGAATCGTGTAGAGGAACTTGGGGGTGATCCCCTGCGCCGCGAGCGTCCGCACGGCGTCGCGCAGCAGCTCGGGAACCAGACCGTGCTCATCCATCCCGACGTGCACGACGCGCGCCTGGTAGGCGGCGAAGCTGCCGAGCGCTCCCACGTAGGAGGGGCCTTCGGCCAGCACGACGTCACCCGGATCGCAGAAGATCCGGGTGACGAGATCGAGGGCCATCTGCGAACCGACGGTGACGACGACGTCACCCGGATCGGCGTTGATCCCCTCCAGACGCATGACCTCGCAGATCTGCTCGCGCAACGCAGGGACACCCTGGGCCGATCCGTACTGCAGCGCCACCTGACCCTCGCGCCGGACGAGATCGGCGACCTCCGCGGACAGCGCCTCGAGGGGCAGCGCGGCCAGGTTAGGCATGCCGCCGGCGAGCGAGACCACCTCGGGCCGGCTGGCGACCGCGAACAACGCCCTGATCTCCGACGCCGCCATGCCCGCCGTTCGCGCCGCGAATCGCTCGGTGGGTGCGATCTCCGCCGCGGAACCCGAAGGCGGCACAGGCGGTTGCGGACCGGGCGCTGCGGGGGTCGGTATGGGCACGGGCGGAGCCTCCCCGGGCTGACGAGAAGATGACATCCGGACGGGCCGAGTGTAACCGGGACGGGGGACGATCCCGCTCTTCGCCGAGCCTGAGACACCGATCGCAGCATTCAAGCTGTCGGATCACTCCTGGATCGATCTATTGTCGGGTGCTGGCGCGTAGGGTGGCGGCAGTCTCGAGTCCATATGCAACCCGCTCAGCCGCCGGAGGTTGGTCTTGTCCTGGCACGTCGCGGGCATCACGCTGGATAATCTGGACGATCTACCCAAGCGCTGCCGCAGCTGCGTGTTCTGGGAGCTGTCCTCGCATCTCGGCGAGCAGGCCGCCGAGTTCGGGTCGACGGATCTGGAGAAGGAGGCCTGGGTCTCCGGCGTGCTGCTCGAGTGGGGTTCCTGCGGCAAGATCGTCTATGTCCGGGGCGAACCCGCGGGCTACGTGATGTACGCTCCGCCCTCGGCGGTCCCCCGCACCGCGGAGATGCCCACCGGCCCGGTCAGCGCCGATGCGGTGCTGCTGACCACCATGCAGGTCCGCCCGGAGTTCGCCGGCGAAGGCCTCGGCCGGATGCTTGCGCAGGCGGTCGTGAAGGATCTGACCCGGCGCGGGGTCAAGGCGATCGAGGTGTTCGGCGACGCTCGCCCCGGAACCGAACCCGGATGCGTCATCCCGGCGAAGTTCCTGCGTCACGTCGGGTTCAAGACCGTCCGCCCGCATCCGCGGTGGCCGCGGCTACGAATGGAACTTCGCGCGGCGTTGACGTGGAAGGAAGACGTCGAGGCGGCGCTCGAGCAGATCTTCGGCAGCGTGACGATCCCGATGCAGGCGAGCGCTCCTACGGAGTCGAGCGTTCCGGTCCGGTGATGTCCCCGGTCGGGGCCGCCGCGACGCTCACATCGCTCTGGCCTCGTTGCGGCCGAGCTCGCGAGCCAGGACGTCGGAGAAGGTGAACGTTCCGGTCGGCTGGTCGTTCTGGCCGAGCAGATAGAGCCGCTTGACCCCGACGAGGATGCCTTCGGCCACCACATCGCGGAACCCCGGATCGAGCAGCTTTCGTCGATCATCGAGATTGGTCAGGTACCCGACCTCGACGCGTACGGCAGGCATCCGGGTCAGCCGCAGCAGCTCCCAGGTCCGGGGCTGGCTGCAGCAGTCGAGCAGCGAGGTGCGGATGAGGAGCTCCCGCTGGATCAGACCGGCGAGCGCCTCCCCGACTGTCGACGTCGCGCCGGAGCCGTTACCGAAATGGAACGTCGCGAGACCTTCGGCCCGCATGCTGCGGTTCGCGTCGGTGTGCAGTGACAGCACCAGGTCGGCGCCCGCGGCGTTGGCGAACGCGGCCCGGTCACTCTCGGGGGGGCAGGAGTTCTCCTGGCGCGACAGCAACGCCTCCATCCCGGTGGCCGACATGCGCCCGACGAGCCGGCGAGCGAGATCCCACATCAGATCGGCCTCGGTGATCCCGGCCACGGTCACGCCGGTATCGGCGCCCCCGTGCCCGGGATCGATGACGATGCGTTTTCCGCGCAGCCGAGGACCTGCCCTGCGCAACAGCTCCTGCTCGCGCAGCAGACCCGGACGGCCGCCGGTCACCTTGCGGCCCAGCTGCCGCAGCGCCCGCAGCGTCTGCGGCCCGCAGACCCCGTCGGGGGTCAGTCCGTAGTCGCGCTGGAAGGCGCGCAACCCGTGCTCGGTCTGCTCGTCGAACACTCCACCAGGACGGCCGACGTCGTAGCCGAGCTCGAGGAGCCGCTCCTGCAGCGCGAAGACGTCGTCGCCGCTCATCGGTGCGGAGATCATCAAGGCGAGCATACGATCGCCCAGATTCCAGCGCGCCTCGCGCAGCGCGCGATACGTCGACGGCCCGATGATCCCGTCGGTGATGAGCCCGCGGCGCTGCTGGAACGCGCGGACGGCATCCTCGACGTCGCGATCGAACTGGGCGGCGGCGCCGTGATTCCGGCCACCCGGAACGTCGGGCAGCAATCCGTACCCCGTCAGCATCGTTCGGATCTCGGCGACTGCCGGACCGCTGTCCCCGCGGCGGAGCAGCTGCATGCACCCCTCGCTCGATTGTCGTGCCGCGCGAGCGGCGCCTTCCTGCCCTGCACGTCCTGGCCCCGGTTCGACCGCTGGCCGCAGCGCCCATTGTGCCCTGCCGACCCGCGGCCGGGGACGGCGGTGGGAAAAACACGCGTGTCCCGGCCGCAATCCGCGACCGGGACACGCCTCACCTACATCGTGTGGGTGAATCAGCCCAGATAGTCGGCCAGATCTGCAAGCAGCGCGGCCTTCGGCTTCGCGCCGACGATCTGCTTCACCGGTTTGCCGTCCTGGAACAGGATCATCGTGGGGATCGACATGACCTGGTAGTCACGGGCGGTGGCCGGGTTGGCGTCGATATCGAGCTTGGCGACCGTGAGCGAGTCGGCGTGCTCGCCTGCGATCTCGTCGAGGACCGGGGCAACCATCTTGCACGGACCGCACCAGGCCGCCCAGAAGTCGACCAGCACGGTCTTGTCGCTCTTCAGGACGTCGGCCTCGAACGAGGCGTCGGTGACGTCCACGGTGTTGTTGCCCATCAGAATCTTCCCTTCGCGAAGATGGTCATGCCGATATCGATGGTCAGCTCTTGCTGACGGCCGCGGCCTCGACCGGAGCGGAGCCGTAGCCCCCGCCGACGAGCTCGGCCGGAATCGGCGCCTCGGCGAGCCAGCGTTCGGCGTCGATCGCGGCGCTGCAACCCGAGCCGGCCGCGGTCACGGCCTGCCGGTAGGTGTGGTCGACGAGGTCGCCGCAGGCGAAAACGCCGGGGATCCGGGTTTTGGTGCTCGGCGCGGCCACCTTGATGTAGCCGCTCTCGTCGGTCTCCAGCACGTCACGCACGAGCTCGCTGCGCGGGTCATGACCGATCGCGACGAACATACCGGTCGCATCCAGGGTGGACTCCTCGCCGGACCTGGTGTCCCGCAGCCGCAGCTGCGTCACGCTGCCGTCACCGATGACCTCGACGATCTCGGCATTGGTCCGCCAACGGATCTTCGGGTCGTTCTCCGCCCGCTCGAGCATGATCTTCGAGGCGCGGAACTCGTCGCGCCGATGGATGATCGTCACGGTCCGGGCGAACCGGGTGAGGAACGTGGCCTCCTCCATCGCGGAGTCACCGCCGCCGACGACGGCGATGTCCTGGTCGCGGAAGAAGAACCCGTCACAGGTCGCGCACGAGCTCACGCCGTGGCCGAGCAGGGCCTGCTCGCCCGGAACGCCGAGGTAGCGAGCCGCGGCGCCCATCGCGAGGACGACCGCCCTCGCGCGGTAGATGACCCCGCTCGCCGTGACCTCCTTGATCTCCCCGGTCAGGTTCACGGCCTCGACGTCCTCGGGGCGCAGCTCGGCCCCGAAGCGCTTGGCCTGGCCGCGCATCTGCTCCATCAGCTCGGGGCCCATGATCCCGTCGGTGAAGCCGGGGTAGTTCTCCACGTCGGTCGTGGTCATCAACGCCCCACCGAACTGTGAGCCCTCGAACACCAGCGGGGCCAGCTGGGCCCGTGCGGCATAGATCGCCGCGGTGTATCCGGCCGGGCCGGATCCGATGATGATCAGCTCGTGCACCTTGTCGGTGGTGGTCACCGATGGCCTTCCTTCCTCGCCGGGTTCCGGCAGCGCTGCGGGCAGGTCTGCCGCTCGGTCGGCACAACGCGATCCTAGGAGCGGTCATTCCGGGTTCGGACGCTCGGTCACCGCTGGTATGACGGCGGTCACCGGGAAACGGTGCGCTCGGCGAGGACCGTGCCCCCCGCGGGCCCGCAGCCGCGGTCAACGACCAGCACCCGGAAGCTGCCGAGCGCACCGGTCGGGAGGACCAGCAGCGTCCCCGGCCGCTCGTCGAGCACCACCGGTCGTCCGCCCAGCACCGGCTCGTGCGGCCCCGGGACGCCGGCCGTGCGCAGGCAGGCAGCGCGCCGGGCGGCGTCGGTGAGCGGACCGAGATCGGTGGTGCCGATGGCGCCCGCGGCCACCGAAGGCAGCTCGGCCGCGTGCAGCGCGAGCGCGGGGCGTGGCCCGGCTACCGGTCCGGGGCCCACGATCCCGGCCGTCGTCGCGGCGAGGCCGACCAGCGTCGCGGCTGTGGCGAGGAGCCTGCGCCGGGTGTCGAGGAGCCTGCGGCGGGTCGCGGACGTCCGGCGGGCGGCCGCGGCATCCAGCGCGACGCGGAGCCGGGCGCGAACCGGGGGCGGCAGCGTCGGACGAGGTAGCGCGGCGAGCTCCGCGCGGGTGGCGGCGAGAGCGTCGAGGACGGCGGCCGCGTTCGGGTCGGCGGCGGCGCGGGCGCGCTCGGCGGCGGCCTCCTCCTGGTCCAGCAGCCCGGCGTCGAGCTCCGCGAGCCGGACCGGGTCGGGCGAGCCGGTCACCGATCCCCCTCCCGCAGATGGCCGAGCAACCGGGCGAGCCGGAGCCTGCCACGCGCGCAGCGGCTCTTCACCGTGCCCGGTGCGACCTGCAAGATCGTCGCGGCGTCGGCCACCGGCCACCCCTGCACGTCGACGAGCTCGATCGCCAGCCGCTGGTCCACGGGAAGCAGAGCCAGCGCCTCGTCCACGTCGAGCCGGGTGGTGACCTCCCGGACGGGGTCGTCGCGGCGGTCGGGCACGTCCCGCTCCGGCCAGGGTACGGTCGGGTGGGCCCGTTCGCGGCGGAGCCGGTCGATGCAGACGTTGACCAGGATGCGGTGCAGCCAAGTGGCGACGGCCGCCTCTCCGCGGAAGCCGTCGATCCGGCGGTAGGCCGCCACCAGCGCCTCCTGCACGGCGTCGGCGGCGTCGTCGGAGTGTCGCAAGGTCCGGACCGCCACCGCCCACATCCGATCCCCGTGCCGGCGCACGAGCTCGTCGAACGCCCGCCGATCCCCGCCCCGGTGGGCCGCGACCAGCTCGTGGTCGGAGCGGCTCGGCGCGGGCACGAGCCGGAGACTAGGTCGGCCCGCATGCCCCCCGTGGGCGTTTCGGAGAACTCGCCGTTTCGGAGAGCTCGACGCCTCAGTCGCCGACCCGCTGGAACCGCAGCTCGTTGATCTCGGTGGTGTTCTCCTCCCCACCACCACCGAGCTTGGTGATCCAGACCAGCAGATGCTGCACCGGCTGGCTGTCCGCCAGCGACACCGGTGTCACTCCCGGTCTCAGGGTGACCTGAGTGATCGGCACGGTCTCGTTGAACTTGGCATCGCCAGCGGTCGCCGAGCGGATCTGCACGACGCTGCCCGGGCTCGGCGAGTCGATCGACAGGCTCGACAGCTGCACCGCCGATGCGAACGAGACCATGATCCCGACACCCGGTTTGAGCGCGGGGAACTGCTGTTTGTAGGAGTACGTGCGCCAGCTCGTCGAGTTGTTGCCGTCGATCACCCGGGAGATGTGCCCGATGTTGTCGGGGCTCCCGGTGGGGTCGAAGACCTCGACGCCGGCGGCGGCCACCGACCTCCTCGTGTCATCGGCCGGGGTGGGTTCGTCGGCGGCGCCGGACGGCGGCACCGGATTGCTGATCACGATCCGCGGCCCCGGGGAGTCACCGAACATCGAGCCGAGCTGCACGCCCAGGTATCCGAGGACGATGAGCATGCCCGCACCGAGCACGGCCAGTCCGATCGCGAGCTTGCGGCGGCGTCCCGGGTCGGGAGTCGGTCTGCGGCGCCCGCCGTCCTGCCAGACGTCCTCCGGCTCGGGCGGTACGCCGTCGTGCACCGGCGGGAACAGCGCATTCCGATCGGCTTCGGCCAGTACCTCGGCGAGCGTCTGGTGCACCGCCGCCGCCGTGCGCACGCGCCCGACCGGGTCCTCGGACGAGCCGAGAGTGCCGCTGGTCAGCGCATCGAGCTCGATCGGCACCCCGGGCCGCAACGCCGACGGCGCGATCGGTCCGCTCCCGTCGGCGGCCCGTTCGGCCGTGGCCAGCCCGACGCGGGCAGCATCTGCGGCCGACAGCGGCCACGTCGAGGTGAGCAGCGCGTAGAGCAGCGCGCCGAGGCCGCGCACATCGTCGGCCGGGCTCAGGTCGGGACGGGTCAGCAGGAAACAGAGCTGGGCGCGTCCGTCGGGCGTGATCCGGATCCGCTGCGCGTCGTCGCAGCCGAGGGTGAGGCCCCGGTGGTGCGCGGCCTCCGCGGCGGCGGCCAGCGGCTCGACGATCCGGGCCGCCTTGAGCGGCCTGATCAGGCCACCCGAGACGAACTCGGTCAGGCTGTGGCCGGGCACCCATTCGGCGACCGCGGCGCCGAGGACGTCCGCGGGCATGCCTGCCGCGCCGGGGGCCAGCACATCCAGCAGCCGGGCACAGCCCGGATGTTCGAAGCAGCCCGCCCGCAGCGTGCGGACGATCATCTCGCCCGCACGGGCGGTGCCGTCGGGATCATCGGAATCCAGGTCGCCGGCGAGTCTGCGCAGCACGGTCACGGCGACGTCCCGCTGCAGCACGATGTCCTCGGCCTGCCAGAACTCGGCGCCCGTACGCGGTTCCGCGCCCACCCGGGCGTGCAGCCGGTAGCGGCCGACGAGCATCGACCCCGGCCCGGTCCGGATCGGCCCAGGACGCGGCGGGCGGCCGTTGCGGTCGTCGTCGACCCGGTTCTGCTCTGGCACCCTGGCGGCCGTCATGCTCCGCGCGATTGCGGGCGGCTGCTCCGTCTGCCCGCTCACCAGCGCTGACCTCCCCCCTCCGAGCAGCACGATCCCGCCCGGTCCCGACGCCCCGGAGCCAGGCTACGGCAGCGAAGCGTTTCGCGACGAGTTCGACGCGATCGGGGTAAGCAGAATCTCGTCAGGGCAGGTCAGGGGCGCTGGGTCGGCACCCGGGGCGGCGCTGCCGGTCCGGGCCCTGGACGCGTCGGGCGGGACGGGTCGGAGGCCGCCGGCCGGGGTGCGCCACCGCCGGGATCGGGCTCGACCGGGCGAAGGCGGGATGGCGCGGGCGCACCGCCCTTCCGGTGGTCCCGGCGCAGCATCCGGCGGACGACGAGCACCACGAGCAGCACCCCGGCGACCCCGGTCAGCCACACGGTGATCGTGCCGTAGGCCGTGGAGCGGACCTGCAGCCGGGTCGGCGGACCGAGCGCGCCGCCGTCCGGGGTACGCACCGTGGCATCGACCGCGAACTGTCCGGAGCGGGTGACCTCGGCGTTCACCCGGACCTGGATCCGACCCAATGGCGGCACCCGCTGCTGCGGGATCGGCGCCACCTTCAGGCCGGCGGTACTGCGGAGCTCGACCCGTACCTTCATCGCGACCGGGAGGCCGTTGGCGACGGTGAGCAGCAGCGGCGCCTCGTTGGTGCCCAGCGAATAGGGACCCGGCGGCTCGAGCACCCGCACCGAGGACCGCAGCTCACCGATCCGGTCGGAGATCAGGGTCATGCTCCGCTCGGCGAGATCGGGATACCCACGCCAGGCCGCGGATGTCGCCCGCAGCGTGGCCCGCATCACCGGGTCGAAGACCTCGGCCGGGCTGACCCCCACTCCCGGTTCGATCTCCGCGGCGCCGCGCAGCCGTTCCACCTCGTCACCGACGGTGCGGACCCTGTCGATCACGGCGGGCGGGATCTCGCGGGCGCCCGCGCGGACCGGATAGAACAGCCGCCGCGAACCGGAAGCCGCCGCCGGGCCCGTGGCAACCCCGGTCGCGAGCGCCCGCGGCTGCAGCAGCGTCTCGTCCAGCATCCGGCTGACAGCCGACAGCAGCGCGTCGGCGCCGGTCCCGTCGGCGGCCCACTGGTGTGGCGGGGCGAGGACGAGCGGGCCGCTCGCATCGGCCCTCGGGCCCTGCTGGGCCCGGAAGAGGAGCGCCCCGATGATGTCCTGCGTCGACAGGGGTGTCGACGTCCCGGCCGCGGTACTGGTCGTGGGAACGGCCCCGGTCTCGCTGTCGGAGTCTCGGGCCGAGCCCGGTCCGGCGTGCTCGACGGCGGCCCGGTTGAGCAGCGGATCGATGAGCACGGCGGTCTCGCCGGGCTGGGCGGCGGCGATGCGCACCACCCCGGTCGTCGTGGTGGTCCGGCTCCGCTCGATGCCCTCGGCGGAAAGCACGAACGTGCTGGTGGAGGCGGCGCTGGTGGTGCCGACGGCGGCAAGGGTGGGTTCGTCGAGCAGCCCGTCGACGGGCCAGAGCGTTCCGTCGAGAACGGGGGTGCCGAGCGCCTCGGTGAGCAGCTCGCGGCCGTCGGTCACGGCCTGCGCGGCGCGTTCCGTGAGACCACCGCGGGTGAGCGCGACGAGGTCCGCGTCGGCCATCGGCAGCGCGAGCACGCAGCTGCCGCGAGCGGTCGCGGCGAGCGCATCGAGCCAGCTGCCCGCCGCTGCCGCGCCCCGGCCCGGGGTACGGGTGCCGTCCGGAGCGCGGACCTGGTAGCCGTCGCGCATCGCGGCAGCCGTCTGGACCAGGTCCGGATCGACGGCGAGGCAGGTGGCCTCGCGCACCCGCGAACCGACCGGGGCGCGCTGGGCGAGCGCCGCGACGAGGCCGTTGAGCCGCCCCCCGGGAGCGAAGGAGTCGGCGAGGTCGTCATCGGTGAGGGTGGTGATCTCGCCGGGGACACCCGGAAGCCGCCGGGGCGCATCGGCGATCGGATAGAGCAGCGTGAAGGGCGTGGTCGGCGTCCGGGTGGAGGCGCTGCCGAGGGATGCGCCCGCGGCCGGGTCCGGGGGCAGCGACAGCACCGGGAGCAGCATGCGGACCGCGGCCAGCCGGGCCCGCGCACCGCCCGCGGGCATGCCGTTGACGTTGACGAGCAGCTCGTAGACGCCGGGCTGGGACAGCGCGAGACCGGTGCCGGGGTCGCCGCGTAGCGGCATGGTGAAGCGCACGGGGATGTGCTCACCCGGCACCAGCACTCCCGGGAGATCGGTGAACTGCGGGGTGACCGCATCGGCGGCCGCGCTGCCCTCGATCGCGGTGCGGATCTCGCCTTCGGTGCGCAACTCGTCCCCGCGCTGCAGCCGGATCTCGATCTCGTCGACGGCGACCGGCCCGTTGTTGACAAGCGTTCCGGCCACGGTGATCGTCTCCGGGCCGTCGGCGGTGACCAGTCGCGGTGTCACCTGTTCGAGGACGAGCGTGAGCGGCGAGCCGGATACCGGGGCCTCGGCGGGGGCGCCGAGCGCAGGCGTCGCGGCGCGCGCCGCACCGGTCAGCGGTCCGGCGAGCAGTAGCAGTGCGATCGCGGCCATGGCCGCGACCAGTCTCACGCCGTCTCCTCCAGCAGTTCGGTCGCCCGCCGGATCAGCCGACGTTCATCGGCGTAGGCCAGCAGGGATTCCAGTTCGTCCAGCGGCACCCATGCCACCTCGGACACCTCGACGTCGGAATCGGACAGCTCGCCGCCCAGCGCGCGCATCAGGAAGTGGTGCACGGTCTTGTGCACGCGGCGGTCCTCGGCGACGAACCAGAAGTCGATGGTGCCCAATGGTGCGACCACGCGGCCGATGATGCCGGTCTCCTCCTCGACCTCGCGCACCGCGGCCTCCTCGGCGGTCTCACCGGCCTCGATATGGCCCTTCGGGAGCGACCAGAGCAACCGGCCGCGACGGTCGAGGCGGCCGATCACGGCGGCCGTGCCGTGGTGGTGGTCGACGACGAGTCCACCGGCGGATGTCTCGGCCACCGTGCGCAGCCGACGGCGACGACTGTTCGGACGCCCCGCGCGGCGCCCTCCCGAGCGGCCGCGTGAGGTGGACATATGGCGATGGTAACGAGGACGCGAGGCCGCCCCATCGTGTACACACCGCGCAACCGGTGACCGGATCTGTGGCGCGGTGCCGCTGTGGGGCCGCCTACACTCGCCCGCCGTGTCTTCTTCACTGCTGATCCCCGGCAAGTCGGCGTTCGCGTCCGGACATTCGCAGGCCGCTCCGGACACCGAGACGGCGCAGTTGCGCCGTGCTCAGGAGAATGCGGTTGTGAAGATGCTCGATATCGCGCCGGTCGCCGACGAGCTCGCCGCGCGTTTCGTCGCCGCGGGGCATCGGCTCTACCTCGTCGGCGGCAGTGTCCGGGACGCGCTGCTGGGCCGCGACGAGGCCGATTCGCCGCGCGATTTGGACTTCACCACCGATGCCCGCCCCGCGCAGATCCTCGGGATCCTCGAGGGCTGGGCGGATGCGGTCTGGGAGACCGGTATCGATTTCGGGACCGTCGGTGCGCGCCGCCGCGGACATGTTCTGGAGATCACGACGTTCCGTGCCGACGCCTACGACCGCGTCGGTCGCAAGCCGGTCGTCGCGTTCGGCGACAACATCACCGACGACCTCGTGCGCCGCGACTTCAGCGTCAACGCGATGGCCGTGGAGCTGCACAGCTCGCCGGGCGAGCGGCGCTTCGTCGACCCGTACGGCGGGCTGGCCGCGCTGGCCCACGGCATTCTGGACACACCGGCGGCCCCGGAGGACTCCTTCGCCGACGATCCGCTGCGGATGCTGCGCGCCGCCCGGTTCGTCTCCCAGCTCGGTTTCACGCCCGCGCCCCGGGTGCAGCAGGCGATGACCGAGATGTCCGGTGAGCTCGCGCGGATCGCCGCGGAACGGGTGCAGGCGGAGTTCACCAAGCTCATGCTCGGTGATCACCCGCGGCGCGCGATCGAGCTGATGGTGGACACCCGGCTCGCGGAGCATGTCGTGCCGGAGGTGCCCGCGATGCGGCTGGCCGTCGACGAACACATGCAGCACAAGGATGTGTACACGCATTCGCTGGTCGTCATGGAGCAGGCGATCCAGCGCGAGACCGACGGGCCCGACCTGGTGCTGCGGCTCGCCGCGCTACTGCACGACATCGGCAAGCCTGCGACCCGACGATTCGAGGCCGACGGGCGGGTCAGCTTCCACCACCACGAGGTGGTCGGGGCGAAGATGGCCCGCAAGCGGTTGCGTGAGCTGAGGTTTCCCAAGTCCGTCATCGACGATGTCGCCCAGCTCGTCTACCTGCACCTGCGATTCCACGGGTACGGCAAGGGCGAGTGGACCGACTCGGCGGTGCGCCGCTACGTCACCGACGCCGGACCCCTGCTCGATCGGCTGCACAGGCTGGTGCGATCGGACTGCACGACGCGCAACAGGCGGCGGGCGGCCGCATTGCAGCGCAGCTACGACTCTCTGGAAGAGCGGATCGAGGCGCTGCGCAAGCAGGAGGAGCTCGACGCGATCCGGCCCGACCTCGACGGCAACGAGATCATGGAGCTGCTGGGGATCCCGCCCGGCCCGTTGGTCGGGAAGGCCTACAAGCACCTGCTCGCGGTGCGGATGGAGCGTGGCCCGCTGGAGCGGGGCGAGGCCGAGGCCGAGCTGCGCCACTGGGCCGCGGAGCACGGCGTGGCGCGCTGAGCGTCCGAGGTACGGCGCTTGCGCCGCTCAAGTGACGTTCGGTGGCGCTTGCGCCGCTCGAGTGCCGGGGCGGCCGCCGACCCGGAGGCGTCGCAGCTGCCAGTCGTGTGCCGCCAGCCCCGCCAGGTAGACCCCGAAGGCCGCGACCAGCAGCCAGGGGGCCCAGCCATCCGGTGGGCTGAGCAGCGCCGCGGCGGCCACCGCGACGACGTAGCAGACGTTGAACACCGCGTCGTAGAGCGCGAACACCCGGCCGCGAACGGCGTCGCCCGCCTCGCACTGCACCGCCGCGTCGGCGCACAGCTTGACGATCTGGCCCGCCGTACCGAGCAGGAACGCCGCCGCGAGGACGGTGGGCAGGCTGAGCGTGGCGGCCAGGCCGAGCTGCGTCACCGCCGCCGCGACCACGGCGATCCGCACGGTGCGTGCCCGGCCGCACCGGCGCACCAGCCACGGGGTGAGCAGCGCCGCGGCGCCGAGCCCGAGAGCGGCGAGCAGGACCGCCTCACCGACTCCGGCCATGCCGGTGCGCAGCACGCCCTCGTCGGTGAACGCGTGCCGGAACAGCAACAGCGAGAGGAGGGTGTTGAGGCCGAACGCGAGCCGGTGCGCGGCCAGCGCGAGGAACGACCCGGCGACGGTCGGGGTCGCCGCGGTGGCGCGCGCCCCGTCGGCCAATCCGAGGGCCACCGCGAGCAGGGCGCGGCTCGGTTCGTCGGTCTCGTCGGGCCCGAGCAGCCTGCGGCGGAACCCGGCCGCGATTCCGGCCGCGCAGATCGATCCGGTCAGGGCGATGGCCGTCACCACGGCCGAGCCCGCATCACCCGCGCCGATGACGACGCGCAGCGCGATCGCGGTCGCGCCGCCGAGGGCTGCCGCGGCCGCCCCCGCGGTGGCCGCGACGACATTGGCCTCCACCAGATGTCGCGGATGGACGACGTGCGGCAGTGCCGCCGACAGCCCGGACAGCACGAACCGGCTCACCCCCGCCACCGCGAGGGCGCCCAGGTACAGCGGCGCATCGGCGACCCCTGTACCGACCAGCACGGCCACCAGCGCGACCAGCGCGGCGCGCAGCAGGTTGGCGACCAGCAGGACGCGGCGCCGGTCCCAGCGGTCGAGCAGCGCGCCCGCGAACGGGCCGATCAACGAGTACGGCAGCAGCATCACCGCGAGCCCGGCCGCGACGGCGATCGGATCGGCTTGGCGCTCGGGGTTGAACAGCACGGCACCGCCGAGTGCGGCCTGAAACATGCCGTCGCCGAACTGCGCGGTGAGCCGCACTCCCAGCAGTCTGCGGAACCCACTCCCGCGCACCAACCCGACGAAACCGAGCTTCTCGGTGCTCGGTGCGGCCGTCCCGGGGTGCGCCCTGTCCTGCGTCGGAGTCGGGGGCGACGTAGGCACGGCCTGAAGGCTACTGGCCGCGGGCGGATGCGAACATGGATCCGTGAGGGACGACCGGGCCGGCGCCGGTGCCACGGTTCCGGTGGCGCCGGGCACGTTGCTGGTGGCGTCGCCCGGGCTGGGCGACGCCAACTTCCGGCGGACCGTCGTGTACATGATCGAGCATCGCGAGCAGGGCAGCCTTGGCGTCGTGCTCAACCGGCCGAGCGAGGTCGAGGTGCGGGACGTGCTGCCGTCCTGGGCACCGCTGTCGTCGCGGCCGCAGTCGGTGTTCGTGGGCGGACCGGTGGACGGGCGCACCGCCCTGTGCCTGGCCACCCTGCGCACCGGCCAGACCACGAACGGGCTGACCGGGCTCGTCGCCGTGCGCGCCCCGGTGGCGCTGGTCGACCTGGAGAGTGATCCGGCCGCGCTGGCCCCCCGGCTGCGTGGGCTGCGGGTGTTCGCGGGCTACGCCGGATGGGAGGCCGGACAGCTGCGCGAGGAGATCGACCGCGGCGACTGGTTCGTGGTTCCGGCGTTGCCCGACGACATCCTCACCGGCCGGCACAGCGATCTGTGGGGTCAGGTGCTGCGCCGCCAGGGCGCGCCGCTTGCGCTGCTGGCGACCTTCCCCGCCGAGGTCGGCCTCAACTGAGGTCTCGCGGCGTGGCCTCTCATCCGCGGGGAGTGGGCACACCCAACGGGGGACCGGTGATCTCGGTGTCGAAGCGGCTGGCGGCCGCGGCCAGCCGCGGCACATCGGGCAGAGACGGCACCGGCAGACCGGGACCGGCCGCGGGCGTGCCGACGGCGGCCACGAACTGCTCGAACCCGCCAGGGCTGGTGATCTGCAGCGCCCGCACGGGCTCTGCCGAGCTCACCACGAACGCGTGTGGCACCGCCCGCGGCAGAAAGACGAATCCGCCCGGGCCGACCTCCCACACGTCGTCCCCGCACTCGACGCGCAGGTCGCCATCGAGCACCAGGAACGCCTCGTCCTCGACCTTGTGGACGTGGCGGGGCGGGCCGAAGCCGGCGGGCGCGGCGAACTCGAGGAGCGTATAGGCGCCGGCGGTACGCGCGGTCTCGGCTTTGACGGTCATGCGGGTGCCGAGGAACCACCACGCCTCACCCGCGCCGTCCACCAGGTGCTGCCCACGGACCAATGACACGCCGACCTCCAGATAGACTAGAAGTCTGATTAGTTAGACTGGGAGTCTAAGACTGTGGCCGGGTCTGTCAAGCGGCGGCGCTACCGCTCGACGATCCCGCGCGGCCAGGCCCGCGCCGCCGTCCTCGCCGCCGCGGGCCGCCTTTTTGCCGAACGGGGATTCCAGGCGACGTCGATCGAGGACATCGCGGCCGCGGCCGGGGTCGCCCGCCCGACGGTGTTCACCGCCGTGGGCGGCAAGAGCGTGATCCTCAAGGAGGTCGTCGACATCGCGCTCGCGGGCGACGAGGAGGAGGTCGCCGTCAGCGACCGGCCCTGGTTCCGGGAGATGATCGACCAGCCCGACCCGCGCCGGATGCTGCGGCTGCACGCCCGCAACATCCGCACCATGTACGAGCGCGTGGCGGGCGTGTACTGCGCCGTGGAGGCAGCGGCGGCCGCCGCCGACCCGGAGGCGGGCGCGCTCTGGGAGACGCTGCAGGCCCAGCGCCTGGCCGGATCACGCACCGTGGCCGCGGCGCTCACGGGCAAGGCGACGCTGCGCGCCGGGTACGACGAGGAGGCCGTTACCGACACGCTGTGGTCCCTCGGGGCGCCGATGATCTATCGCAAGGTAGTGCTGGAGCGCGGCTGGTCGCCCCAGCGGTATGAGGAGTGGATCGCCGACGCGCTGTGCCGAATGTTCCTGCCGGACTGATTCAGCCGGACGACTCGGCCGGGCGGCAGCCCGCCACGAGGTCGCAGCCCGCGCACACCCCGCCGCACGCCGGTGGCTCCGGCTCGGCGGCGGCGAGCCGGGCGGCGGACCGGTCCCCCAGCGCCCCGCCCAGCCCGGTGAGCACGAGGCTCCCGGCCCCGGCCACGATCAGCAGCACCCAGCTCGCCATGCCGGGCGCGCCGGCGAGCAGCGCCGCTCCGCCGGCGATCCCGACCGCACCGGCCGCCCCGATGAGCGGCGCGGCCACCCGGTTGGCCAGCGTGAAGGTCTGCTCCGAGCGCAGCGTCGCGGCGGTTCGCACCCCGGCGAACCGGTTGCGGGGAAGCCGGCCGCGGGCTCCGAGAAGGGCGACGGTGAGCAACAGCACACCGGCGGCGACGAGGACGGCACCGAGGATCAGGCGGGCGAGTTCGGGCACCCGGCCAGGGTAAGCCAGCCCGTTCGGGGCGCTCCGGCCAGCGGCGTTACGCTGGAGGACGTGCAGGCGGCCCGACTTACCGAGGTCGCGCCGAGCTGAACCAGCGCCGGCGCGACGACCCCTGTGCCCGTCGGGCCGGGGTTCCTTGATTCGGTACTGATCGGCGGTTACGTCACGGCCGTCACGAGCCTCGAGGTGAGCGGGAGATGACCACGGACACCACCACGCAGCGTGCTGTGGCCGACGGCGTGGAGGCGGAGGCCCCGCCGTTTCGCTACGGCCCGGCGCTGGCCGCCCGGATCGAACACAAGTGGCAGCGGCGGTGGGAGTCCGAGGGAACGTTCCACTCGCCCAACCCCGGCGAGCCGGGCGCCGACCGGGACAAGACCTACCTGCTGGACATGTTCCCCTACCCGTCCGGATCCGGGCTGCACGTCGGGCACCCGCTCGGCTTCATCGGCACCGACGTGCTGGGCCGCTACCTGCGGATGACCGGCCGCAACGTGCTGCACGCGATGGGCTTCGACGCGTTCGGCCTGCCCGCCGAGCAGTATGCGGTGCAGACCGGCACGCATCCGCGCGTCACCACCGAGGCCAATATCCAGCGGTACAAGGCGCAGCTGCGCCAGCTGGGCCTCGCCCACGACGAGCGGCGTTCGGTCGCCACCACCGACGTCGAATTCTACCGCTGGACGCAGTGGATCTTCCTGCAGATCTACAACGCCTGGTACGACGAGGAGCGGCAGAAGGCTCGGCCGATCGCCGAGCTGGAGGCCGAGTTCGCGAGCGGGGCCCGGCGCACCCCGGACGGGCGCGACTGGGCCGGGTTGAGCTCGGTCGAGCGGCGCCGGATGATCGACTCCTACCGGCTCGCCTACGTCTCCGAGGCGCCGGTGAACTGGTGCCCCGGGCTGGGCACGGTGCTGGCCAACGAGGAGGTCACCGCCGAGGGCCGCAGTGAGCGGGGTAACCTCCCCGTCTTCCGCCGCAACCTCAAGCAGTGGATGATGCGGATCACCGCCTATGCCGACCGGCTGGCTGCCGACCTGGACCGGCTGGACTGGCCGGACTCGGTGAAGTCGATGCAGCGCAACTGGATCGGCCGCTCCGAGGGGGCGAGGGTGCGCTTCCCGGTCGTGGGCACGGACGCCTCGATCGAGGTCTTCACCACACGTCCCGACACGCTGTTCGGGGCCACCTACATGGTGCTGGCGCCGGAGCACCCGCTGGTCGACGCGATCACGCCGCCGGCCTGGTCGTCCGATGTGGACCCCCGCTGGACCGGTGGGTCCGGCACCCCGCGGGAGGCCGTCGCCGGCTACCGGGACGCCGCCGCGCGCAAGTCCGAGCTGGACCGCCAGGAGAGCAGGGACAAGACCGGTGTGTTCACCGGTGGCTACGCCACGAACCCGGTCACCGGCGAGCCGATCCCGGTCTTCGTCGCCGACTACGTCCTGATGGGCTACGGCACCGGCGCGATCATGGCGGTGCCCGGCCAGGACCAGCGCGACTGGGACTTCGCCGCCGCGTTCGGCCTGCCGATCGTGCGCACCGTCTCCCCGCCCGCAGGGTGGGAGGGTGAGGCGTACGCCGGCGAGGGCCGCGCGATCAACTCCGCGAACGACGAGATCAGCCTGGACGGCTTCGGTGTCGCCGAAGCCAAGGCCCGCATCACCGACTGGCTGGTGGCCCGCGGCGAGGGCGAGGCCGTGGTCCAGTACAAGCTGCGCGACTGGTTGTTCTCCCGGCAGCGGTACTGGGGTGAGCCGTTCCCGATCGTCTGGGACGCCGACGGCCTACCCGTCGCTCTGCCCGAGTCGCAGCTGCCGATCGAGCTGCCCGATGTCGACGACTACTCACCCAAGATCTACGACCCGGGGACGGCCGACACCGAGCCGGAGCCGCCGCTGTCCCGCGCGACCGACTGGGTCGAGGTCGAGCTCGACCTTGGCGACGGACCGCGCCGCTACCGCCGCGAGACGAACACGATGCCGCAGTGGGCCGGCTCCTGCTGGTACTACCTGCGCTACCTGGACCCGGACAACGACCGGTGCTTCGTCGACCCGAAGGTCGAGCAGTACTGGCTGGGCAAGGACCCGGCGCAGCCGGGCGACCCCGGCGGCGTCGATCTGTACGTCGGTGGCGTCGAGCATGCGGTGCTGCACCTGCTGTACGCGCGGTTCTGGCACAAGGTGCTGTTCGACCTCGGCCATGTCAGCTCCGAGGAGCCGTTCCGCAGGCTGTTCAACCAGGGCTATATCCAGGCCTACGCCTACACCGACGCCCGTGGCGCATACGTGCCGGCCGAGGAGGTCGTCGAGGATCCCGACGTCGAAGGGCCGGGGCGTTTCACGTGGAACGGGCAGCCGGTCAACCGGGAGTACGGGAAGATGGGCAAGTCGCTGCGCAACGTGGTGACGCCCGACGAGATGTGCGAACGCTTCGGCGCCGACACGTTCCGCCTCTACGAGATGTCGACGGGTCCGATGGATGTCTCGCGGCCGTGGTCCACCCGGGATGCGGTGGGTTCGCTGCGGTTCCTGCAGCGAGTGTGGCGCAACCTGGTCGATGAGCAGACCGGCCGCCCGCACGTCGTGGAGGTCGACGAGGTCGAGCCCGAGACCCTGCGCGCGCTGCACAAGGCCATTGCCGGGGTGCACGTCGACTTCGTGGCGCTGCACTTCAACACGGCCGCGGCCAAGTTGATCGAGCTGAACAACCACCTCACGAAGTCCTACGCACCGGGGTCGGGCCGGGGCGTGCCGCGCGCCGTGGCGGAGCCACTGGTGCTGATGCTCGCCCCACTGGCCCCGCATATCGCCGAGGAGCTGTGGTCGATCCTCGGCCATGAGCAGACGCTGGCCTACGAGCCGTTCCCGGAGGCCGACGAGCGGTATCTGGTGGCCGAGACGATCGAGTATCCGATCCAGGTCAACGGCAAGGTGCGGTCGCGGATCACGGTCGCGGCCGACGCCGGACCGGACGCCGTCGAGCGGGCCGCGCTGGCCGACGAGAAGATCGCGGCCCTGCTGGACGGCCGGGAGCCGCGCAAGGTCATCGTGGTGCCCGGGCGGCTGGTCAACGTCGTCGGCTGAACCAGGGCTGCGCTCAGCCATGCCGCCGTCTGGCTGGCCTGGCGGGTAGCTGGGTCGCATTGCGGCCGAGGCCGCGCAGCCCGCTGCGATCCAGGTCGTCGATCCACTCGGCGACCAGGTTCACCACGCAGGTCGCATCCGCGACGGCGGCCGCGGCCTCCGCGGGTGGGACCGGGTCGTAGCAGCGGTCGGCCAGCGCCGACCGGTTGAACAGCGAGCGCAGCAGCCGGCCTGCCTGCGGGTCGAGAGCGCGCTCCCGGACGAGCCGTCGGACGACCGCCGAGATGACATCGGAATGCTCCGACCGGGTCTCGCCCAGCACGAACAGGGCGGTCTCGGCGGCGTGGTGGGCGGCGTCGAACGAGCGGGACACCGCCTGCGCGGTGAAACCGTGGTCGCGCAGCAGCGCCGCCGCGGCGATCTCCTCGCGGGCTCGGGCGACTCCGGGTGGGCTCATGCGATTCGCACGGCCTCGACCTTGGCTCGGATCACCGTCGGCATCGTGGGACGGGATATCTCCGCCTGGCTCACCGGGAGCGCGGTGATGGTGATCCCGGACCGTTGGGTGTGCCGCCAGAGCACGTCGTCCATCCGGCGCAGCTCGTCCCAGACCGAGCCGAGGTCCGAGAGCACCACCAGCAGATCCAGGTCGGACTCGACGCCGCCCTCGCCGCGAGCCCATGAACCGTAGAGCAGGACCTGCCGGAGCCGCTCGCCGTAGAGCGTCGCCAGATCGCCGGCGACCGCCGCCGGGACGTCCTGGTTCGTCGGCTCCGGATCGGGGTAGTGGAGCCGGGCCCGCGCCGCGGCCTCGGGTTCGACCAGCCCGTTGTCGGCGAGCCAGTCCAACGCCCGGCGACGCGAGCGCGCATCGCGGAAGCGGTACCACCGGTCGCGCAGCTCGGGAAACTCGAACAGCGTGTTCTTGAACCGGCGAAACGCGCCCCGGCCATTGAGGGCCCGGTCGAGCAGCTCGGCGGCGCGGCGATGCTGGACGCCCTCCACGAAGTCGGCCATATCGCGATAGCTCTCCCGCGACTGCGTCGGGGTGATCAGCACCCAGCCGTCGTCCCCGGGTCCCTCACGATCCACATCGGGCAGGACCGAACGGATCCGGCCGTTTCGTGGGTCGATCCACCAGCTGATCTCGAGGGACCGGTCGGCGAGGGCATCGACCAGCTCGGCGAGGTCCACCTCGTCGGGGTCGAGCATGGGGTGATGGTAGCGCCGCTCAGCGCCGATGTTCGCTCCGCAAGCGCCGCTCAGCGCCCGGTCGGGCGGACCGACACCTCGGTGAGCATGGCGTCGCGTGGTGCGGTCACCGCGAGCAGCACCGCTCCGGCCACCGATTCGGGCCGCAGGTAGCGGCTGGGCTCGTAGGTACCGCCTTCCTGTTCGACGACGGCGCGCTGCATATCGGTGTCGACCCGGCCGGGATGGACCGAGGTCACCCGCAGCCCGTTGCCCGCCTCCTCGGCGCGCAGCGCGTCGGCGAAGGCGCGCAGCGCGAACTTGCTCGCCGCGTACGAGCCCCAGCCGGCCCGCGCGTTGTGCCCCGAACCGGAGTTGATCAGCACCACGTCGCCGCAGCCGGCCCGCAGCGCGGGCAGCAGCAGCCGGGTGAGCTCGGCCACCGCGACGACGTTGATATCGAACTGACGTCGCCAGGTCTGGACGTCGGTCTCGGCGACGGTGCCGAGCAGGCCGACGCCGGCGCAATGCACGAGGGCGTCGAGTCGCTCGATGCCGGCGGTGGCGGCCGCTGCCGCCGCGGGGTCGGTGAGCTCGACCGGCCAGGGTCTGGCTCCGGGCAGCTGACCTGCCACCCCGTCGAGGGCCGCCACGTCCCGGCCGCCGAGCAGCAGGTCGTACCGCGGGGCGAGAGCCCGGGCCACGGCGGCCCCGATGCCCCGGGATGCGCCGGTGACCAGCGCGAGCGGACGGGTGGGTGTGTTCACGGCCCGACCCTACGCAATCGATTCGTTCCATCGGAGCCGGACGAACCCGGGTGCGTCGCGTCAGACGCGCCGTGCGCCGCTGAACGGCATCCGGTTCATGTCGCTGATCTTGACCGGCTGGCCCGATGTGCTGGCGTGCACCACCTTGCCGTTGCCGACGTAGATGGCGACGTGGCTGACCGGCCGGTAGAAGAAGACCAGGTCACCGGGGCGCAGGTCACTCTTGGCGACCGGAGTGCCGACCGTGGACATGGCCCGGCTGGTGCGCGGCAGCGAGACTCCCGCCTTGCCGAACGCCCACACCACGAGCCCGGAGCAGTCGAAGGCGCTGGGTCCGGCGGCGCCCCATCGGTAGGGCGCGCCCACCTTGCCCAGCGCGTTCTGCAGGCCGGAGGTGCGGGCCGCGACCGGGGCGTGCGCGGCGAGGGTCTGGACGTCGCGGATGACGACGTTCGCCGCGTTCGCGCCGGGGGCGGCCGGCGCCGACGCGGTGGCTGGGAGCAGCGCGAACATCGCCGCAGCGGCCGCAGTGGCGGCGACGACGGCCGTGCGGATCAGCGGGGCGGGTCTGGGCAGGGTGGATCGATCTTCGGACACGCGGAGTTCCTTCGGTCGCACCGCCGGACGCGTGCTGAGGGGCCCGCTCCGCGGCTCGGGGAAGCCGGGAGCGGGCTCAGGTCGGGCCGCGAGCACGCCCGGCCGTGAGGGAGTCGACCGAGCCACGACCCGTCCGTCCGGACGGTGACCCGATGCCCGCCGTTCCGGATGAACGACGGCTCACGGGGCCGCCGGAGAAATTACGAACAGATCTCGGTGAGTTGTCATGACAAGAATCTCAGTTTTCTCGGATTCTTGTGTGATTGTAATCACATCAATAATGGCACGGATAGATGAATGTCATCGGTGTTATTTAGCTCGGGCGTCACAAGAGCGAGTGGTCAGCTGGGTGAGGTACCTCACACATATCGCCGAGATCTGTCTGTAATTACGCCGGCCGAGTGAAACATCTTCCATCTTGGAAGTTCAGGATCCGCCCTGAAACCTTTTCGATTTCCAAACAAGAAAAAGGCCCCGGCGGCCGGCGGAAGCCGGGCACCGGGGCCCTCTCGGGCAGGCAGGCGTCAGTCCTTGCGCTCGTCCCGGATGAACTGCTCGACCGCCTCGCGGGCGACGTCGTCGCTGTACTGGACGGGTGGCGACTTCATGAAGTAGCTGGACGCGGAGAGGATCGGGCCGCCGATCCCGCGGTCCTTGGCGATCTTCGCGGCGCGCACAGCGTCGATGATGATGCCGGCGGAGTTGGGCGAGTCCCAGACCTCGAGCTTGTACTCGAGGTTCAGCGGCACATCGCCGAACGCGCGGCCCTCGAGCCGGACGTAGGCCCACTTGCGGTCGTCGAGCCAGGCCACATAGTCCGAGGGGCCGATGTGCACGTTGTCCCGGCCGAGGTCACGGTCGACCTGCGAGGTCACCGACTGCGTCTTGGAGACCTTCTTTGATTCCAGGCGTTCCAGCTCCTTCATGTTGAGGAAGTCCATGTTGCCGCCGACGTTCAGCTGCATCGTGCGGTCGAGCTGGACGCCCCGGTCCTCGAAGAGCCTGGCGAGCACGCGATGGGTGATGGTCGCGCCGACCTGCGACTTGATGTCGTCACCGACGATCGGGACACCCGCGGCGCGGAACTTCTCCGCCCACACCGGGTCAGAGGCGATGAACACCGGCAGCGCGTTGACGAAGCCGACACCCGCATCGAGGGCCGCCTGCGCGTAGAACCGGTCGGCCGACTCGCTGCCCACCGGGAGGTAGGAGACCAGCACGTCGACCTCGGCGTCCCGGAGCGCTTGCGCGACATCCACCGGCTCCTCATCGGATTCGGTGATCGTCTCTCGGTAGAAGCGGCCGAGCCCGTCGAGGGTGTGTCCACGCTGCACGGGCACGCCGAGCGGCGGCACATCGGCGATCTTGATCGTGTTGTTCTCGCTGGCGAAGACGGCCTCGGAGAGGTCACGGCCGACCTTCTTGGCGTCCACATCGAACGCGGTGACGAACTGGACGTCGCGCACGTGGTATCCACCGAAGTCCACGTGCATCAACCCCGGGACGCGTGCGGCCGGGTCGGCGTCCGAGTAGTAGTGGACGCCTTGTACCAGTGACGCCGCGCAGTTGCCGACGCCGACGATGGCGACACGCACCTGGCTCATGGCCGGCTCCTCCTTCATGGCTTCTCGTGTGGCTCCGGCGCGGACGCCGGAGTGTTCTCGTGTTCTCCCTGTTCGGCCCGCTCGCGGGTGATCAGCTCATTGAGCCAGCGCACCTCCCGCTCGGTGCTGTCCAGGCCCAGCTGGTGCAGCTCGCGGGTGTAGCGGTCGATCTGCTCACCGGCTCGGGCGAGCGCCGACCGCAGGCCCTCGCGGCGTTCTTCGACGGCCCGCCTGCGACCCTCGAGGATGCGCATGCGGGTCTCCGCCGGTGTCCGCGAGAAGAACGCGAGATGGACGCCGAAGCTCTCGTCGTCCCACGTCTGGCGGCTCCCGTCAGACAGCAGGTCGGCAAAGCGTTCCTTCCCTTCCGCGGTGATCCGGTACACCCGTCTGCTGCGTCGTGACCACGCGCCGCTCGTGGTCTCCGGGACCGGTTGGTCGGTGTCCTCGGCGATGAGGCCGGCGCGGGTGAGCCTGCGTAGCGCGGGGTACAGCGAGCCGTAAGAGAAGACACGGAAGCCGCCGAGCCGGACCCCGAGTTGTTTGCGCAGCTCGTAGCCGTGCATCGGGGCCTCGTTGAGCAGCCCCAGGATCGCCAGCTCCAGCATCGACGACCCCCTCCACAGCCTGGCCTCACCCTGCCGATGCGCCCGGCCGGGTATTGGCGTACCGCATTATATCGTTCCGATACATCTGGGAATTGATCCGTGCCGGTGGTCCTCCTGCCGGGCGGTCCGGGGAGGTGGACGGCCGGCGCGCGTACCCTGGTCGGGTGCTCACCCAGCGACAGGTTGTCGACTACGCGCTGCAGCGCAGAGCGCTGCTCGTCGACGTCCACTCCGGTCGGGTCGGGGTGGCCGAGGTCTGCGATGCCAATCCCTACCTGCTCCGAGCGGCTCGTTTCCACGGCGAGCCGAGTGCGGAGACGTGTCCGGTCTGCCGGAAGGAGCGGCTGGTCCACGTCTCATGGATCTTCGGGGAGGAGCTCGGGCATGCCGCGGGCTCCGCCCGGAAGGCCGAGGAGCTGGACCGGCTCGAGACCCTCTTCGCGGAGTTCTCCGTCTACACGGTGGAAGTCTGCCGCACCTGCAGTTGGAACCATCTGGTGCTGTCCTACGTGCTCGGGACCGGCGGGCGATCCGGTCGGTCGGGTCGACGGAGGACCGCCGCCGAGTGATCGATCGACGAATCTGGCACCGCCCGCCCGCCAGACCGGGCCCCGTGGTGCCGAGCTGCGCCCCCCTCGGACCCATGCCCAGCTCGCTGGGATGGGTCGGCGCAGCGATCGGACCAACGGAGCCCAATGGTGAGTGATCAGCGCGACCCCCGGTTCGAGCGGCGCCCCCGGAACGACGGTGTCCGGGCTGTCCCGCCGCCGGCGGACGGACCACCGCGTCCGCACGGCCCGGTCGGCCCCGCCGCGCCACCGCGGCCGGGCGGACCACCGCCGCGGCCGGGCGGACCACCGCGGCGGCCGGGCGGACCACCGCCGCGGCCAGCCCCTTCGCCCGGTGGCCCTCCGCCCGGCCGCGTGCCACCGCCCCTTCGCCCGCCCGGCCCGCCGGCGGGCCCTGCGCCGGGACATCCCCCGCCGGACCGGCGCGGCGCGAGCCGGCCCGAGGAGGCCGGGCTGCTCACCCACGACACGGGCGGCGGTGAGCAGGGCGCGCGGGCACCGGGGCTCGCGCTCGCCGAGCGCCACGGCCCCGGGGGGCCCGAGCCCCGCTCCGGCAGTTCGCAGCCCGGCGCGGCAAGCGCCGACCGGCCCGGCTCCGAAGAGCGGCGGAAGACCATGTGGCGACGGATCCGCCGGACCCTCTACGTCCTTGCCGGCCTCGCCGTCATCGGCCCGCTGCTGGCGTTCGTCATCGGCTGGATGATCTTCGCCGTCCCGACGGCCGACGACGCGGCGATCACCCAGGTGGCCACCTTCACCTACGCCGACGGCAGCCCGCTGGCCACGGTGCGCCCGGACAACGTCAACCGCACCAAGGTGACGCTCGACCAGGTGCCCGAACACGTCCGCAACGCGGTGCTCTCCGCGGAGGACCGCTCGTTCTACTCCAATCCCGGCTTCGATATCACCGGCATCGCGCGCGCGGTGTGGAACCAGCTCACCGGCGGAATCGGTGGCGGATCCACGATCACCCAGCAGTACGTGAAGGTGACCACCGGAGCCGACGAGTTCTCGCTGTGGCGCAAGTACAAGGAGATCGTGCTCGCGGTCAAGGTGTCCAAGGAGCAGACCAAGGACCAGATCCTCGAGAACTACCTCAACGTCATCTATCTGGGCCGCGGGGGATACGGCGTGCAGGCGGCGAGCCAGGCCTACTTCGACAAGACCGTCGAGGACCTGACGGTCTCCGAGGGCGCGATGCTGGCCGGGCTGATCCAGTCGCC
Organism: Pseudonocardia asaccharolytica DSM 44247 = NBRC 16224; assembly: GCF_000423625.1. Lineage (GTDB taxonomy): Bacteria > Actinomycetota > Actinomycetes > Mycobacteriales > Pseudonocardiaceae > Pseudonocardia > Pseudonocardia asaccharolytica. Next base: position 14,502 of record NZ_AUII01000002.1, on the reverse strand, counting down.
GTCGCGCTGGGATCCGGCGAAGAACCCGGAGAAGTCCCTCGAGCGCTGGAACTTCGTGCTCGACGGGATGGTGGCGCAGGGCTGGCTCTCCCCAGCCGATCGAGCCGGGGCGACGTTCCCCCGGTGGAAGCAACCCGAGCCGGTGGGCGGGGGCATCCCCGGGGACAGCCGTGGGCACATCTACCACCAGGTGCGTGCGGAGCTCGAGGAACGCGGCATCACCGACGCGGAGATCAACACCGAGGGTCTGACGATCACGACGACGATCGAGCCCGACAAGCAGCAGGACGCCGTCAACGCCGTCAAGAAGATCACGAAGGGGCAGCCGGACAACCTGCGCACGGCGCTGGTGTCCCTCGATCCCCAGACCGGCGCAATCCTGGCCTACTACGGCGGGGACAACGGCGTCGGCCTGGACTACGCACAGGTGCTCAAGCAGCCCGGTTCGTCGTTCAAACCGTTCGTGCTGGCCGCGGCGCTGCAGCAGCCGAACCCGATCGGCCTCGGCTCGGTGTTCGACGGCTCGTCACCGCAGACCTTCGGCGGGGTCAAGGTGTCGAACTCCGAGGGGTTCAGCTGCCCGAGCTGCACGGTGAAGACCGCGATGACCCAGTCGATCAACACCGTCTTCTATCAGATCACCATGCAGATCGGGCCCGCGGCGGTGACCGAGGCCGCGCACAAGGCCGGCATCCCGGAGAACCTTCTGCCCAACCCCACCGGCGGTATCTCCCTGGGAGACAAGGAGGTTCACCCCGTCGATATGGCGTCGGCCTTCGGTACCTTCGCCGCCGACGGGGTGCATCGCGAACCGCATATGGTCACCAAGGTGACCGCTGCCGACGGCCGGGTGCTGTTCGACCTCAGCTCGGTGCCGGGCCAGCAGGTGTTCTCCCAGAAGGTGGCGCGCAACGTGACCGAGTCGATGACCGATGTCGCGTCCTCCTCGCGGATCGCGCTGTCCGACGGGCGGCCGGTGGCGGCCAAGACCGGCACCGTGCAGAGCCGGATCCAGGGCCAGAACAACGACGCCTGGACCATCGGTTACACCCCGTCGATATCCACTGCGGTCTGGGTCGGCACCGACGACAACTCGCCGATCAAGAACGCGTCCGGACGGCCCATCTACGGGCGAATGCTGCCCGGTTCGATCTGGCAGGCGTACATGAACGCCGCGCTCAGGGGCACGCCGAAGCAGCAGTTCTCAAGGTTCGTCCCGATCGGGCAGGCCCCGTACGCGGAGGTGACCGGAGCGGACTCGACCGGCTCGAGCAGCTCCACGGCGAGCTCGAGCGCATCGAGCCGGTCGGACTCGGACTCGACCGAGACCACCCGGAACAACCGTCGCTCCCGTGACCGGGACGACCAGAGCGAGTTCACGTTCCCGAACGGCGAGAACTTCGACTTCCAGCCCAACAGCTTCGCCGAACCGCGACCGAACGTCCCGAACCATCGGGGGCCGGCAACGCCGGGGGCAGGGTGAGCGAACGCGGCCCGGCGACCGGCACGACCCGAGCCCCCCGGGGTCGCGTCGTTCCCACCTGGACCGAGCCGCTCGCGACCGCCGCCAGCCGCATCGTCGGGGGCCCGCTCGGCAGGCACGCACTGGTCGGGCGCGGCCGGTTCTGGACGCCGCTGCGGGTGGTGCTGCTGTTCGGCGTGCTCGTGCTGGCGTTGGGCTGGCTGGGCAAGGCGCCGTGCCTGCAGCAGTACCGAACCGCGGACGGCGCGCTCGCGCTCGACTGGCGCAACAACCGCCAGTACGTCGCGATGTGCTACTCCGACACCGTCCCGCTCTACGGCATCGAGCGGGTGGACGTCGGCGCGCTGCCCTATCGCGACTCCTGGGTCGAGGACGCCGGCACCCCGGACGAACGGGTCCGTTATATGGAGTATCCGGTGCTCACCGGATTCTTCCAGTGGGGCAACGCCCGCCTCGCCGCCGGATGGCTGTGGCTGGCGGACCGGCTGCCGCTGCCCACCGCGCTGCCCGTGGTCGTCTACTTCGACATCTCGGCGGCATGGCTCGCGCTGGCCTGGCTGGTGGCGGTGTGGGCGGTGTGCAGGCTGCGACCGTCTCGGCCGTGGGACGCCGCGCTCGTCGCGTTGTCCCCGCTGACCCTCGTCCATGTGTTCACGAACTTCGACGCGCTCGCCGTCGCGTTCGCCACGGCGGGGATGCTCGCGCTCGCCCGGCGCAGGCCCGTGCTCGCCGGGGTGCTGATCGGGATCGGTGGGGCCGCGAAGTTCTATCCGATGTTGTTGCTGCTGCCGGTGCTGCTGGTGGCCTGGCGACGCCGTGACGTGGGCACCGCCGGGCGGACGATCGGGGCGGCCGTCGCCGCCTGGGTGCTGGTGAACGCGCCCGTCGCGCTCGTGTTCACCACCGGCTGGTGGGAGTTCTTCCGGCTCAACGGGACCCGGCCTGCCGACCCCGACTCGCTCTACTTCGTGGTCAGCTACTTCACCGGCTGGCTGGGCTTCGACGGCCCGCTGCAGCCCGGCCAGCCGCCGTCGATGCTCAACGCGGTGAGCCTCGGACTGTTCGCCGCGGCCTGTGTGGGCATCGTCGTCCTCGCGGCCATGGCACCCCGGCCGCCGCGGCTCGCGTCGCTGGCCTTTCTCGTCGTCGCGGCGTTTCTGCTGGTCAACAAAGTATGGAGTCCGCAATACTCGCTGTGGCTGGTGCCGCTCGCGGTGCTCGCGCTGCCGTACTGGCGGCTGCTGCTCGGGTGGATGCTCGTCGACGCCCTCGTCTGGGTGCCGCGCATGTACTACTACCTGACCCCCGAGCACAAGGGCCTGCCGCCGGATTGGTTCCTCGCGACGGTGCTGGTGCGCGACGCGCTGGTCGTCGGATTGTGCGTGCTCGTCGTACGCACGGTGCTGCGGCCGACGACCGACCCGCTGCGGACCCTCGGCTCCGAGGACCCCGACTGGCCGGTCCGCCCGTTCGGCCGGGTGAACGGCGGGGTCGAGGTCGCCGGAGCCCGGGACGCCGGGCAGTCCGGCACGGACGGAGTGGCGCAGAGCCGGGAGAGGTGGGCGGGATGGGCGCGCTGAGACGGATGGTGGCCGAGGCCATGGCCGGGTTCGAACGACGGCCCGTCGACCGCCCCGACCTGGCGGTCGCGGCGGTGGCGATCACGCTGCTGACCACTGGCGAGGGCGCGGATATCGCCGAGGGGCTGGCGTTCCCACTGACCCGCCGGGCCGCGCGAATGCGCAGGCATTCCGGCCAGTGGGCGCTGCCGGGCGGGCGGGTCGATCCCGGGGAGACCGTCACCGCGGCCGCCCGCCGCGAGCTGTCCGAGGAGCTCGGCCTCGATGTGGGCTCCGACGCCGTGCTCGGGCTGCTCGATGACTATCCGACCCGCTCCGGCTATCTGATCACTCCGGTGGTGCTGTGGGCGGGCCACGTGGACGAGCTGCGGCCCAACCCGGACGAGGTCGAGTCGCTCTACCGCATTCCGTTGCGCCAGATCGATGTCGAGCCGCGGTTCCGCACCATCCCCGAGTCCGACGCCCCGGTGATCCAGGTGCCGCTGTTCGACCGCTTCCTGCACGCCCCCACCGGGGCGGTGCTCTACCAGTTCCGCGAGCTGGTGCTGCACCGGCGCCCGACGCGGGTGGCGCATCTGGAACAGCCCGTCTTCGCCTGGCGCTGAGCCCGGTAGCCGGGGTGAGGGGGAGGGTCAGGTGGCGGTCGCCACGGCGGGCTCACGGGCCCTCGGGACCGTCTCGGGCACCTTCAGGAACAGTACGAACAGCACGATGAGCAGTGCGGCCCGTCCCCACACCCCGATCGCGACGGCCTGGGCGGAGAAGCCGGTGAAGATATCGAAGCCAGCACCCACCTTGATCGCGTAGAACCAGCGGAAGATGCCGATGCCGATCGCCAGGTCGGCGAGCAGATAGGCGCCGACCACGGTCCACGGCACCCGGAGCAACACGAAGAACGGCAGCAGCCACAGCGTGTACTGCGGCGAATGCACCTTGTGCAGCAGCAGGAACCCGCACAGCATCGCGGCGCTGACCCCGATCCAGGGGTAGACGCCGTCGCGCCGCCAGCGCCACCAGCCCACGGCGACGGCCAGCACGAAGGAAACCAGCACCAAGGTCGGGGACAGCCACGAGACCAGCTCCTGGAACGCGACATTGTCCGGGTCGGACTCCGGGCGGAAGCCCCAGAACCAGATCGAGTTGGTGGTGATATCGACCTTGCGCAGCTGCTGGAACGTCACCGACGCCCGCCAGCCCTCGTAGCCGGCGATCGCGAACGGCAGGTTCACCAGCACGGCGGTCAGACCCGCCGCCATCGACACCCGCAGCGCGCCGCGCCAGTCCAGGACGGCTCGTTCGGCCCCGGCCCCACCCCGGGTGAGTACGTGCAGCACCAGCGGCACCACGAACGCACCGGGGTAGAGCTTGAACGCGAAACCGAGCCCCAGCAGCACCGCGGCCACGGTCGCCCGTTGCCGAAGCGGCCGTTCGGTCCGCCAGCCGTGCACGGCGAAGACCGCGCCGACCGCGCACGCCACGGCCGGCAGGTCCCAGTTGTGGAAGGCGTAGAGCACGAGCGGAGGGCCGATTGCCCAGAGCAACGCCCGCCACCCCGACAGCCGGCCCAGCAGCCACCCGGTCGCCAGGCCGAACGGGGCCATCAGCAGCGCGGAGCCGAGCAGGAACTCGGCGTCGGTGCCGGCACCGAGCGCGCCCACCCAGATCAGCAGGCCGGTGAGCACCGGGTACTCGACGCTTCCGCCGACCAGCTGGCCCTCGGGCGTGATATCGCCGTCGACGTAGGGGAAGACGTGCTGGTCGATATCGCGGCCGAGCCACAGATGCTGGATATCGGAGTAGCAGACGTCGCGGTCGATGCGGATGTCGTAGTCCGGGACGCTGCGACCCGCGTCGTCGAAGCCGGGGCCGGTGCACCGGTCCTTGTTGACGAAGCCCAGCGCCAAGGTCACGCCGGTGAGCAGCACGAGGACGGCGAGCAGCAGCTTGCTGCGTGGCGGCCCGCCCGCCGCCGTTTCCGATTCGGGACCCGTGCGAGCCGGCCCCCGGGCCTGACCGACCGCCGTCCCGATCACCGTCCGAGCCGCTCGCGCAGGAATGCGATGTCGGCGGCCTGGCCGTCGGCGGGGGTCTCCACCACGATCGGGGCACCCGCGGCGGCGGCGACCGCGGCGAGCTGGTCCGGCGGAATCGTGCCCCCCTCGATGTTGGCGTGCCGATCGCGGGCCGAGCCGAACTCGTCGCGCGAGTTGTTGAGGTGCACCAGGTCGATCCGACCGGTGATCGCCTTGACCCTGTCGACGACGTCACCGAGCTCCTCGCCGGCGGCGAACGCGTGACAGGTGTCCAGGCAGAAGCCCACCTCGAACTCGCCGACGGCGTCCCACAGCCGGGCCAGCGCGTCGAACCTGCGGGCCATCGCCCGCTCCCCGCCCGCGGTGTTCTCGATGAGGACCGGGACGGCGAAGCCGCCCTCGTCCTGCTGGCGGGACAGGAACTTGCGCCAGTTGTCGAAGCCGACTGCCGGGTCGTCGGCCTGCGTGACGTGGCCGCCGTGCACGACCAGACCGATGGCGCCGACCGCCGCCGCGGCGGTGGCGTGCTGCACCACCAGCTTGCGCGAGGGGATGCGGATTCGATTGTTCGGCGACGCGACGTTGACCACGTACGGCGAGTGCACCACCACGGTGACGTCCGAGGAGCGCAGCTGCTCGGCCTGAGGGTGAGTGGGTGGTTTCTTCCACCCCTGCGGGTCGGACAGGAAGAACTGGACGACGTCGGCCCCGCGCTCGGCCGCGGCGCCGACCGGATCGTCGTCCCGGACGTGGGCCCCGATGAGCATGCATCGAGCGTAGTGGCGAACCCCGACGGCTCGGGCCCGGGCGGTCCGGATCAGTCACAACCGCCCTGGTAACCTCGGCCTGTCGCCCTGACCGGCGCCCACCTGGGCGTCGTAGGACAAACCGCCGGATGTTCCTGGTGGCCGGATTCTGTCGGGGCGCGGTGAGAACCTCCTGTCGCGGGTGGACCGCGACCGCTACGAGTCCATAGGAGGTGTGTGGTTCTCATGCGTCATTACGAGTTCATGGTCATTCTCGACCCGAGCCTGGACGAGCGCACTGTGACGCCGTCCCTGGAAACCTTCCTCAACGTCGTCCGGTCCGACGGTGGGTCCGTCGAGAAGGTCGAGGTGTGGGGCAAGCGCAGGCTCGCCTACGAGATCGCGAAGCACTCCGAGGGCATCTATGCCGTCCTCGAGATCACGGCCGAGCCCGCCACCGTGGCCGAGCTCGACCGGCAACTCGGTCTGAACGAGTCGGTCCTGCGCACCAAGGTGCTCCGCCGCGACCAGCGCAAGCGCACCCCCGCCCCGGCCGCGAGCTGAGGAGATCGCCATGGCTGGCGAGACTGTCATCACCGTGGTCGGCAATCTCACCGCCGACCCGGAGTTGCGATTCACCCCATCGGGCGCCGCGGTGGCCAACTTCACCGTGGCCTCCACCCCGCGTATGTTCGACCGCCAGACCGGCGAGTGGCGCGACGGTGAGGCACTATTCCTGCGTTGCAACATCTGGCGCCAGGCGGCGGAGAACGTCGCCGAAACCCTCACCCGCGGGATGCGGGTGATCGTGACCGGCCGGCTGCGGCAGCGCTCCTTCGAGACCCGCGAGGGCGAGAAGCGCACCGTCATCGAGCTTGAGGTCGATGAGATCGGTCCCTCGCTCCGCTACGCCACCGCCAAGGTCAACAAGGTCAGCCGGGGGAGCGGCAGCGGCGGCTTCGGTGGCGGTGGCGGCGGTTCTGCCGCCGGCGGCTACGACGACCCGTGGGGTTCCGCGCCGCCCGCGGGCAGCGGCCCCGCCGCCGACGACGAGCCCCCCTTCTGAAGTCACGCCGAGACCACTCTGAGACCCGTTAAGACCCTCCAGGAGCACCACGAATGGCCAAGCCCGTCCTGCGCAAGCCGAAGAAGAAGGTGTGCGCCTTCTGCAAGGACAAGGCCCAGGAGATCGACTACAAGGACACCGGCCTGCTACGGAAGTTCATCTCCGACCGCGGCAAGATCCGGGCTCGCCGGGTCACCGGCAACTGCCGTCAGCATCAGCGGGACGTCGCGGTCGCGGTGAAGAACTCGCGCGAGGTCGCCCTGCTGCCTTACACCTCGACGGCCCGCTGAGGAGGACCGCAGTGAAGCTCATCCTCACCGCCGACGTACCCAACCTGGGTGCGCCCGGCGATATCGTCGAGGTGAAGGACGGCTACGGCCGCAACTTCCTGCTGCCACGCAAGCTGGCGATCCCGGCTACCCGGGGGGCAGAGAAGCAGGTCGCCGCGATCCAGCGGGCCCAGAAGGCTCGCCAGATCCGCGACCTCGACCACGCCAAGGAGGTCGCCGGACAGCTGGGCGGCCTCTCGGTGACCGTCACGGCGAAGGCGGCAGGCGACTCCGGGCGGTTGTTCGGCTCGGTCACCGCGGCCGACGTCGTCGAGGCGGTGCGGACCGCGGGTGGTCCGCCACTCGACCGCCGCGCGGTCGAGGTGCCCGGCCACATCAAGACGGTCGGGACGCACGCGGTGACCGTTCGGCTGCACCCCGAGGTGACCACCGATCTGAATATCGCGGTCGTCGCGGGCTGACCAGGGTCGGCGCCCCTGGCCGGACTGAACACGCTGCGTAACAGGGGCAGGATCGAGGCACGTTCGCCTCGGTCCTGCCCCTGTCGTGTCCGCAACTGGGGTGCGGCCGTCCCCGTCAGGTGCGCAACCGGCGGTCCCGAGCCGCCGCAGCGGCGCGGAGCGGGCTGCCGGACAGGGGTGGGCCGCCGCCGTCGCGACACGCCGGGGCGCGTCCGTGCGCGACACGCCCACGGGATGTTGTCCACACCTGTAGCGAATGCTGCTACCTGCAGAGACACCATGATTTTCATAGTTGTCCACATGCCATCCACAGCGTTCTCCCGAACCTGTCCTGGGTGTGGGCGGATTAGTCCCCAGCTAGTCCCCAGGTTGGTGCACACGCTCTTTTGATCTCGGCCGCGAACCCACCTAGCCTCACGTTCTCCGGAGTGCGCAGGCCCGCCTGAGGACGCCGACCGTTCACCGATCGGTAGTCGCGCGGGGCGACCGGCCAGATGCGGATCGAACTGATGTTCGATACAATGGAAAGCGGGGTGACTCTGCGTATGGCTCTGACGGATGATCGGCTGGCCGGGCGTCCGCGCGCGGTGCGCGCGGACGAGGGTGGTTCCGAGGCGCCGTTCGACCGTCAGCCCCCGCAGGACCTCACGGCCGAGCAGTCCGTGTTGGGCGGCATGTTGCTGAGCAAGGACGCAATCGCCGACGTGGTCGAGGTGTTGCATCCGGAGGACTTCTACCGGCCCGCGCACCAGACCGTCTACGAGTGCATTCTCGATCTCTACGGTCGCGGTGAGCCTGCCGACGCGGTCACGGTGTCGGCGGAGCTGCAGCGTCGCGGCGAGCTGATCCGGCTCGGTGGTGCCCCCTATCTGCACACCTTGATCGCCACCGTGCCGACCGCGGCCAATGCCGCGTACTACGCGGAGATCGTCGCGGAGAAGGCGATCCTGCGCCGGCTGGTTGAGGCCGGCACGCGGATCGTGCAGCTGGGCTACCACGGCGCGGAGGGCGCCGAGGTCGACGAGGTGGTCGATCGCGCGCAGAGCGCCATCTATGACGTCACCGAGCGCTCGACGAGCGAGGACTACGTCCCGCTCGAGGAACTGCTGCAGCCCACGATGGACGAGATCGACGCGATCGCCACCCGCGGTGGGGTGGCCCTCGGGGTACCCACCGGCTTCGCCGATCTCGACGCGTGCACCAACGGCCTGCACCCCGGGCAGATGATCGTCGTCGCGGCGCGGCCAGGGTTGGGGAAGGCGCTCGCACTCGACACGCCACTGCCCACGCCCATGGGGTGGACCACCATGGGCGAGGTCGGCGTCGGTGACGCGCTGTTCGGCGCGGACGGCCGGCCGACCAGAGTTGTCGCGGCCACCGAGGTGATGATCGGCCGACCGTGCTGCGAGGTCGAGTTCTCCGACGGCACGGTGATCGTCGCCGACGCCCAGCATCAGTGGCTCACGGCCGACCGGGCCGCGCGGCGGGCGTCTCAGGAGGCGCGTGATCGCGGCGGGGCGCCGGCGGTGCTGCCCGCCGTCCGCACCACCGAGGAGATTGCCGCGACCCTGCGGTGTGCCACCGCCGATGGCGGGCTCAACCACTCCGTCGAGACCTGCGCGCCGTTGCGGCTGCCCGAGCGGGTCCTGCCCGTCGCGCCGTATGCGCTCGGTGTCTGGCTGGGCGATGGATCGAGCGATACGGCCGCGTTCACCTCCGACGATCCGGAGATCGCGGAGTACGTCGAGAGTGAGGGCCGCCGCCTGACCCAGGCTCGGCTGCGGGCTCTCCGGGTCCTCGGCGACAAGCACATTCCCGCGGAGTACCTGCGTGCTTCCGCGCGGCAGCGGCGGGAACTCCTCGCCGGCCTCATGGACACCGGCGGCACGGTGACGAGCACCGGTAACCTGCAGTTCAGCGCCATGAACCGGCGGTTGTTCGACGGAGTGCGCGAGCTCGTCGTCGGGCTCGGCCACCGCTGCTCCACCACGCGCACGCGGGTCCGCGGACGCAGCGAGGAGCCATCGGTCGCCTACACGCTCGACTTCACCACCGAGGACGAGGTGTTCCGCCTCGATCGCAAGCGGCGCGTCCACAAGGAGCGCAGCGATGAGCACGCGCACCGCGCTCGTCCCCGCTACGTGGTGGCCGTGCGCTCCGTGCCGAGCGTCCCCGTGCGCTGCATCGAGGTCGACAACGGCGAGCACCTGTACCTCGCCGGCCGGTCGATGGTGCCCACGCACAACTCCACACTGGGTCTGGATTTTGCCCGCTCCTGTTCGGTCCGCCACGGGCTGACCAGCGTGGTGTTCTCCCTGGAGATGAGCCGGTCGGAGATCGTCATGCGGCTGCTGTCGGCCGAGTCGCGGATCCGGTTGGCCGATATGCGCGCGGGCCGGATGAGCGACGACGACTGGACCCGGATGGCCCGACGGATGAGCGAGATCAGCGAGGCGCCGCTGTTCATCGACGACTCGCCGAACCTGACCCTGATGGAGGTTCGGGCCAAGGCGCGCAGGCTCAAGCAGCGCAACGACCTCAAGCTGATCATCCTGGACTATCTGCAGCTGATGACCTCGGGCCGGCGGGTCGAGTCCCGTCAACAGGAGGTCAGCGAGTTCTCCCGGCAGATCAAGCTGCTGGCCAAGGAGCTCGAGGTGCCGATCGTCGCGATCAGCCAGCTCAACCGGGGCCCCGAGCAGCGCACGGACAAGCGGCCGATGCTCGCCGACCTCCGCGAGTCGGGTTGCCTGACCGCCGGCACGCGCCTGCTGAGGGCCGATACGGGCGCCGAGGTGACGTTCGGTGAGCTGCTCGCGTCCGGCGAGCCCGGCGTGCGGCTGTGGTCGCTCGACGAGCGGATGCGGATGGTTCCGCGGGAGATGACGGCGGTCTTCCCGAGCGGGGTGAAGGAGGTCTTCCGGCTGCGTCTGGCCTCGGGCCGCGAGGTCGAGGCGACCGCGAACCACCCGTTCCTCACGATGGACGGGTGGTGCCCGCTCGGTGAGCTGGGCCCTGGTGAGCGGCTCGCGACCCCCCGGCGGATCCCGGCACCGCTGCAGGCCGTGTCGATGCCGGAGGAGCACGTCGTCCTGCTGGCCCACCTGATCGGTGACGGTTCGTTCGTCCGACGCCGGCCACTGCGGTACGCCGGAACGGACGAGGCGAACCGGGAGGTGGTCGCCGTGGCAGCCCGTTCGTTCGTCCCCGAGCCGGTCTTCGCGCTCCCCGACGAGCAGCTCGCGCTGTTCCTGAGCCACCTCTGGGCCACCGACGGATCGGTGAGCTGGGGCGAGCACGCCGATCTCGACCGGATCTCCTACGTGTCGACGAGCCGCAGGCTGGTCGACGACGTCTCCCGCCTCCTGCTGCGGTTCGGGATCCTCAGCCGCAGCAAACGGATCCGCGAGGCGGGACACCGCGACCGCTGGCACCTGCACATCACCGGTTCGGAGCACCAGCGGGCATTCGTCCAGCTCATCGGTGTCCACGGCGTCCGCGGTGCGGCGGCACACGAGGTGGCGGAGCGGCTAGGGGCGATCGCGGCCAACACGAATCTCGACACCATCCCGCCTGCGGTGTGGCCGCGGGTGCGCGCGCTGCTCGCCGTTCGGCGGATGACACACCGCGACGTCGCCACCGCGATGGGCTCGCGCTTCTGCGGCTCGACGGCGTCGAGACTCGAACGTGCGAGCAGTTCGCCGGCGTGGAAGCACTCGCCCAGCCGCGCCCCGCTGGCCCGGGCGGCCGCGGTCCTGCTCGACTCGGGCCTGGAGATGCTCGCGACCAACGACGTGTTCTGGGACGAGATCGTGGAGATCACGAGCCTCGGCAAGCAGCCGGTCTATGACGCCACGGTGCCGGGCACCCACAACTTCATCGCCAACGGCGTCGCCGCGCACAACTCGATCGAACAGGATGCCGACATGGTGCTCCTGCTGCACCGCCCCGATGCGTTCGAGCGCGATGACCCGCGCGCGGGCGAGGCCGATCTGATCCTGGCCAAGCACCGCAACGGGCCCACCAACACCATCACCGTGGCGCACCAGCTGCACTACAGCCGGTTTGCCGATCTCGCGCACGGTTAGCCGCTTGAGCGCGTTTATGGCTCCACAATGCGCGGAACCCGCCAGGCCTGAGCGCATTATGGCTCCATAACGCGCATGATCAGGCCGGACCGGGACGCGGCGCCGTGATCAGCGAGGCCATGACGAGCGCGAGCAGCGCCAGCACGACGCCGGTGCCCACGATCGGAAGCGTGGCTGTCACCCCGCCGAGCACCAGCAGGGTGAGCCCGGTGATCAGCAGGACGAACGGCGCCGGTCCGGCCCCCCGAATGCCGCTCGGGGCGAGAGGGCGCCGTGGGCGGGCCATCGCGAGTACCTGAAACCGGCGGGCGAAATGTGGGTCGCTGGTGACGAGGTCCCGCTCGATGCTGGCGAGGATGCCGCGTTCGCGATCACTGAGCACAGGTGGACTCCGGGGGATGGGCGGGCACGGTCGGCAGGGACGGGCTGAGACCCGGCTCCCCACCGACCCGGGGGTTAACAATGCCCGCCAGGATATGTGATCGGATCGTTACATTGGGTGGGGAGTGGCGGATGTCGCGCGCCGAGTACGTCGGCTGCCACATTCGGGCGGCCGCCCGGTCATGATCCCGGCTCCCCCACCGTCCGCATCCCGCGCAGCACCGCGAGCTCATCGTCGCTGGGTGGCGCGGTGACCTCCAGCTCCGGGGCGATCTCAAGGTCCCATCCGGTCTCGGCCCGCGCCTGCTCCATGGTGATCCCCGCATGCACCGAGGTGAGCACGAGTTCGCGGGTCTGGGGGTCGGGCTCGAGCACACCGAGATCCGTGATCACCCGGACCGGTCCGGCCCCGCGCAGTCCGAGCAACTCCCGGTCACCCGGGCCGGCACCGTGCCCGACCGAGGTCACGAAGTCGACCCGTTCCACGAACGCCCGTCGCCGGTGCCGCATGACGACGATCACCTCGCGGCACGAGGCGGCGATCTCGGGGGCGCCGCCGGACCCGGGAAGCCGCACATCGGGTGCGTCGTAGTCGCCGATCACGGTGGTGTTGATGTTCCCGAAGCGGTCGATCTGGGCTCCGGAGAGGAACCCGACGTCGATTCGCCCCGGCTGCAGCCAGTAGTTGAAGACCTCCGGAACCGAGACGACGGTGAGCGCCGATTCGGCGAGGATGCCGTCACCGATCGACAGCGGCAGCTGCTCAGGCTTCGTATCGAGCGTGCCCGACTCATAGATCAGGACCAGCCGAGGCGCGTGCAGCCTGCGGGCGAGGTTCGCGGCGGTCGAGGGCAGCCCGATGCCCACGAAACAGAGCTGTCCGTCGCGCAACGCCCGCGCCGCGGCGACACTCATCATCTCCTCGGCCGTATACGCGCCCCCCGGTGGCGCTCCGGTCCGCTGCGCGGTGCTCACTGGTGCACCCTCCTCATGTCCGAGCCTGGTTGTTGATCCAGGATTCGGGCGCACCCAAGGTCCCCACCGGGCCATCGCCCTGCTCGCTCGACCCCCGAGGTCGGGCATGAGTTCTGCGAGGTCCGGTGGCCCAGGACGCGCCGACTGGCTACAGGGCCGTGCACCGCCGAGTGCCGATCAGTGAGCGACCGGCTGCCGCGTCCGGGGACCACCGGGTCTCTTCCCACTGCGCCAACAGCGAGGAGACAACGCTGAGTGTCACCGAGACCGTCGGCGGCCTCGAGCCGCCCCGGCCCCCCGGCGGGGTGGACCGGGCCAGCGCGGACCACGCGGTGTCGATCGTCGCCCCCGACGGCGAGCAGACCAGCCGGTTCTTGGTGACCCACCACGCGTCCGGGCTGCGCACCCTGGTCAAGCGTCTGGTCAAGGCCGGAGTGGTCGAGGTCGGGATCGAGCGCCCGGACGGGCCGATCGTCGACGCGCTGCGCGCGGCGGGCCTGGTCGTGTTTGTCATCCCGCCGGGCCAGCTGAAGAACCTGCGCAGCCGCTACGGCTCGGCCGGGAACACCGACGACCGGTTCGACGCCTACGTGCTGGCCGACGTCGTGCGCACCGACCGCCGCCGGCTGCGCCCGCCGCTGGTCGACCAGCCGGCCACGACCGCGCTGCGCCCGCTCACCCGCGCCCGCAAGGCCCTCCTCGCCCACCGCATCGCGGTGGCCGACCAATTGCGCGCGCACCTGCAGATCTGCTTTCCCGGCGCGGTCGGGCTGTTCGCCGACATCGACTCCCAGATCAGCCCGCGCTTCCTGCAGCGCTTCGGCACCCAGGAGCGCGCGGACCGGCTCTCGATCAAGCGCTGGACCGCCTGGCTGACCTCGGTCGGCCACCGCGGCCGCACCCCCGCGCAGACCCTGCACGAGCGGCTCACCGGCGCCCCCCGCGGCGCGACCGGCCCGGCCGGCGACACCGCCGCCGCGGTCACCGCCGCCTTCGTCGCCACCCTGCGCGCGATCAACGCGCAGATCGACGCGCTCGCCGCCCGGATCGCCGAGCAGCTCGCCCTGCACCCCGACGCCCCGATCTTCACCAGCCTGCCCCGCGCCGGCACCCTGCGCGCCGCCCGGCTGCTCACCGAGATCGGCGATGCCCGCGGCCGATTCCCCACCGCAGACTCCCTGGCCTGCCTCGCCGGCGTCGCACCCTCCACCCGGCAGTCCGGCAAGATCCGCGCCCTCGGCTTCCGCTGGGGCGCGGACAAGCAACTCCGCGACGCGCTCTGCGACTTCGCCGGCGACAGCGTCAAGGCCAACCCCTGGGCCGCCGACCTCTACCGCCGAGCTCGCGACCGCGGACACGACCACCCGCACGCCGTCCGCGTCCCCGCCCGCGCCCGGAC
>NZ_AUII01000001.1 GCF_000423625.1 Pseudonocardia asaccharolytica DSM 44247 = NBRC 16224 | reverse complement strand
TCGCCGGTCAGGCATTCCGAATGCACCCGCACCAGCACCGGGGCGGCGGCCGGGTCGCCGGCCTGGTCGACCTGCCCGCGCACCAGCGCCACGTGCTCGGTGCCGGGGGCGGGGCCCTCGGGCAGGGTGCGGTAGGTGAGCGCGGTCCCCCGCGGGTCCTCGCCCTCGGCCACCATCGGCGGCAGACGCAGCGCCTCGGCGCGCTCGGCGGACAGCCCGACGCACACCACCCCGCTGGTGTGGCGGATCAGGAAGGCCATCGCCTCCGGGGTGACCTTCTCCGCGGCCATGATCAGGTCGCCCTCGTTCTCCCGGTCCTCGTCGTCCACGACCAGCACCATCCGTCCCCGCCGCAGCTCCGCCAGCGCCGCCCCCACCGGACAGCGTGAGTCCCCGTCGCGGGCTGGCTGCCCGAGCGCCGCGCTGCTCGACATGCCTCACTTCCTTCCGATTGCGGCATGGTCGGTCGCCCCGTCGTGCCCGCCGGTTCTAGTGTGGTGTAGCGGCAGAGTGGAAGATCGAACAGTGCCGATGTCGTGTCACTCGCTGGGTTGGCGTCATATCAGGCGGGGAAGTCGTCCCGGGCGTGCACCACCTTGCCGTCCATCATGGTGGCGATCACGTCGATGTCCTTGATGTCGTTCTCGGCACATGTCATCGGGTCCGCGGAGAGCACGGCGAGGTCGGCGAGCTTGCCGGTCTCGATCGAGCCGAGTTTGTCCTCCATGAACAGCGCGTACGCGCAGTTCATGGTGAAGATGCGCAGCGCCTCCTCTCGGGTGATGCTCTGGTGGGCGCCGATCGTCTTTCCGGTGAGTCCGGTCTGACGGGTGATCGACTCCCAGATCGTGAACATCGGCGACCGGGGACCCCAGTCGGTCTCCTGGCAGACCGGCACCCCGGCATCCAGCCACCATCGCAGCGGGATGGCGTTCTCCGCGTAGTCGGGGCCCAGCCGGTCGAGGTAGACCTCGTCGCCCTTTCCCCAGATGAAGTTGGTCGCCGTCGTCGGGATGATGCCCAGCCGCTTGCACTCCGCGATCTGTTCGCGGGTCGGGAACTCGCAGTGCTCCAGGATGAACCGACGGTCTGCGATCGGCGTCTCCCGGTCGAGCTCGGCCATGGTGTCCAGGAAGATCTGGATCGCGCCGCGCCCGGCCGCCTCGCCGTGGATGCGCAGCCCGTACCGGGCAGCGAGCCGAACCACCGCCCGGTACGCCTCGACCGGCGCCAGCGTCCCCGGCGACACAAGGTCCCCGAAGGGGCCGACGTACGGCTCATCGAGCACCGCCGTTCCCTGCCAGTGCGGGCCGTCCAGCCCGATGCTCACCCCGGCGATCCCGACCCGGTCGTTGCCGAAACCCTTCCCTGCGGCGAATGCCATGGCCCGGACCAGTTCTTCGAGCTCGGCCATCGGACGGTTCGGGTCCAGCTCCACGGTGTAGAACACCCGCAGTGGCAGATCCAGCTCGGCGTAGGCTCGCAACTCCTCGGGCGAGGTGAGGTGGTTCTCCAGCAGCGTCGTCGTGCCGAGCGAAACGAAATCCGGGGCGAGCAGACGAATGCCCTCGCGGACGAACTCGTATGTCGGCTTCGGAACGAAGCCGGTGACCACATCGAAGTACGATGACTGCGGGTAGAGCGGGTTCATCGTGCGCAACTCGCCGGTCGGTTCGCCGGTGGCGGGATCACGGGGGATCTCGATGCCGTCCAACCAGTAGGCGTCCTTGCGGATCTGGACCCGGTTGGGATTGCCCGCCGGAACCGAATCGGCCGTGATCCCGGCGAGTTCGAAGGCGAGGCTGTTGAAGACCGCGGAGTTGGGAATGCGGTTGGTCGGGGCGGTGATGTAGACCGGATGCTCCGGGGCGGCCTCGTCCAGCTCGCGGCGCGTCGGGAACCGGCCTTCCTCCAAGGCCCCTGGCACGTTGAAGAAGTAGGGGCCATCGCCCACCGGGGTCGTGACGATCACGGTTCCGGCCGGTACCTGCTGGGCCCGCTCGCGGATACGAGCGCAGATCTCCCGGACCGAGCGGGCCCCGTTCAGATCGACGAAGTGTTTTTCCATCCCGAACGTGCCGATGTGCCCGTGCGGGTCGATGATGCCAGGAATAACGGTGGCGCCGTCGATGTCGAGGACCTTGGTGGCGGAACCCGCCAGTTCCAGGACCGCGTCGTTGCGGCCCACGGCGACAATCCTGTTGTCCTTGACGGCGATCGCCTCGGCGCTGCTGAATTCAGCATCGACCGTGAGGACATTACCGTTGACGATGACTGTATCTGCGGCAGAGAGCGAAACCGGACGGTCGGTCACTGCGAGGCTCCTCTCGGATCAACCGGCGGTATCGGTCGCCGGCGGGGAAAGCGAA
This sequence comes from Pseudonocardia asaccharolytica DSM 44247 = NBRC 16224, assembly GCF_000423625.1. Taxonomy (GTDB): domain Bacteria; phylum Actinomycetota; class Actinomycetes; order Mycobacteriales; family Pseudonocardiaceae; genus Pseudonocardia; species Pseudonocardia asaccharolytica. Next base: position 438,727 of record NZ_AUII01000001.1, on the reverse strand, counting down.
TGCAGAACCGCCGGCGGGTCTCCTCACGCCGGCTGTGATCGGTTCCACAGGCATGTTGGATGCCCGCTCGGGGTAAGGCGAGGCGCCGGTCCGGCATGGCTGGACACCCGCGGCTGCGGCCGGCCGATCAGTTGACCGTCACCAGTTGGTCGGGTGTGCCCGCGGCGGTACCGGGCGCTCACGCAGCAGCCGTATCCCAGCGTGCCGGGCAGCTTCCTGCACGTCCTGCGCGGCTTGCTCGGTGAGGCCCCGAGTGAACAGCGACGACGGGCCGGCCAGCGACAGCCCTCCGATCGGCTGGCCGTCGGGCCCGACCACCGGCGCGGCGACCGAGGTGCGGTCCTGCTGGAAGGCTCGGGACACCACGTAGCCGCGTTCCCGGGCGGCGGTCAGCTCATCGCGCAGCGCGGCTGTGTCCGGCGCCGGCACCTGATCCGACAGGCTCCGCAGCCGGGCCTCGACGTCGGCGGATTCGAGCAGCGACAGCGGGGCCTTGCCGCAGCCGGTCAGGAACGCGGGTGCGCGCAGCCCGACCCAGTTGGCCATCGGGATCCGCTGCGCGTCAAAGCTGCGGTGGTACAGGTACACCACCCAACCCCCGACCAGCTGCCCCAGGTGCGCTTCCAGCCCGCGCATCCGGGGCAGCCGGCCCATCACCGGCTCGGCGGCCTCGACGAGCCCGCTCCGCTCGATGAGCTGACCTCCCAGCTCGAGTAGCGTCGGTCCGAGCCGGTACCCGACCTGTGGGAGCAGCTCCAGCATGCCCTCCGCCGCCAACGAGGTGCACAGGGCATGCACGGTGCTACGCGGGATACCGGTGCGTTCGGAGAGCTGACGGACCGAGAGCACGCTGACCGACGGGGTGAACATCCGGAGCAGGCGCACAGCCTTGGTCACCGAGGCGACGCCGGCGCCAGGCACCCGATCGATGCCGACCATGGCCGGAGTCTATGCACCCCGAAACACCCCCTGGGGGATGGGTTTTCCCTGGTAATGGGTTTGTCAGGGGTGTCCAGCGGTTCCGGACAGCACGTCTGGATCCCCGGCTCGTCGGGATTAGCGTCCACGGCCATGCGACCCCTCTACCGTGCTCCCAGCGGTATCGCGTTCCGCTCTCGGGAGGAGCTCAACCAGCAGTACGACATCGAGGTGTCGGTGCCGGATTTCGGTGCCTACGCCGAGCAGTACGTCGGCGAGAGTGCCCGGGCCCGCGACGAGCTCACCTGCCACCTCGACGTCTCCTACGGCCCGACCCTCGACGAACGCCTCGACGTGTTCCCGGGTGAGCCGGGCGGTCCGGTCGTGGTGTTCATCCACGGCGGCTACTGGAAATCGCTGACCAGCGCGGAGTTCAGCCTGGTGGCCCGGGGGCCGGTGGCCCGCGGCGCGACCGTGGTGATCCCGACGTACGCGCTGTGTCCCCGGGTGACCATCGACGAGATCGTCCGCCAGCACCGGGCGGCGGTCGCCTGGACCTACCGGAACATCGCCAACTACGGCGCCGACCCGGAACGGCTCGCCGTCGTCGGGCACTCCGCGGGCGGGCACGGTGCGGCGATGGTGCTCGACACCTACTGGGCCGACGACTACGGGCTGCCGCAGGACCTGGTGCGTGGCGCCTGCGCGATCAGCGGCCTGTTCGACCTCCGTCCGATCCCCTACACGTTCGCGCAGCCCGACTTGCAGTTCACGGCGGACCAGGTGATGCGTAACAGTCCCATTCTCAACCTGCCCGAATCGGCACCGCCGCTGCTGGTGACGCATGGCGGGCTCCAGCCTGCAGAGATGGAGCGGCAGTCGGTCGACTACATCACCGCCTGGCGGGCCGCCGGGCTGCCGGGGGAGTACTGGCCGCGCCCGGAGTTCAACCACTTCGACGAGATCATGGCGCTGACCGAGCCGGACAGCGAGCTCACCGAGCGGGTTCTCGGGCTCGCCAAGGGCTGAGCGCTATGGCGCGCGTGTTCCAGCTCCCGGTGACGACCGGACGGACCGCCATCGCAGCCCCGGCCGTGGTCGGTTCTACCGACCGGCCGCGGCCGGGGATCGCGGCCGGCTACCTCGCTCCGCATCCACCGCATCTGATCTACGCCGAGAACCCCCCGCAGAACGAACCGCGTTCGACCGGTGGTTGGGAGGTGCTGCGCTGGGCCTACGCCGAGCTCCGCCGCCGGTTGACCCGGTTGCGCCCGGACGTGCTCGTGGTCCATGCACCGCACTGGATCACCATGGTCGGCCATCACGTGAACTGCGTGCCGAACCCGCGTGGGGTCTCCGTCGAGCCGATCTTCCCGCACCTGTTCCGCTACCACTACAACATGACGACCGACGTCGAGCTCGCGGAGACGATCGCCGATTGCGCCGCCGAGGCCGGGCTGGTCACGAGCAAGCTCCGTGAACCCGGCGTTCGGGTGGACTACGCCACGATCGGCGCGTTGCACCTGGCCAACCCGTCCTGGGACATCCCCGTCGTCTCGTTGTCAGCCAACAACAACCCCTACTTCTACGCCGAGGCCGCGCTGGACGAGATGGAGGTGCTCGGCGCGGCCACCCGCAGGGCGATCGAGACGACCGGACGACGCGCGGTACTGCTCGCCTCGAACTCGCTGTCGCACCTGCACTGGGACGTCGAGGCGGACCTGCCCGAGGACATGTCGCGCGAGCACCCCTTCAGTCACCACCAGTACCAGTGGGACATTCGGCTGCTGGATCTGGTGCGCACCGGCCCGACCCGCGCGGTGGCCGACTTCGTCCCCCAACACATCGCACAGACCGCCTCGGAGACCAAGGCCGGCAGCCTGACCTGGTTGCTGGCCGCGCTGGACTGGCCGGCCATCCCGGGCGATGTACTCGGTTACGGGACGATCATCGGCACCGGCAACGCGGTCGTCGAGTGGGTGCCGGAGGAGTTCAGCGATGTCTGAGGCGACAGTTGTCGGCGGTGCGCTGGTCCCCGGCATGCCGCACCTGCTCGCCGCTTCCCCGGCGCCCAGCTGGAAGCGGCTGGCCGAGGCGGTGCTCGAGGTCGGGTCCCGGCTTCGGGCGGCGAACCCGGACGCGGTCCTGCTGCTGTCCACCCAGTGGTTCACGGTGCTCGGCCACCAGGTTCAGCTGGATCCGAACCCGCGCGGGCAGCGGACCGACGAGAACTGGTACGCCTACGACTTCGGCCACCTCGACTACGACCTGCGCACCGACACCGCGCTCGCCGAGGCGTGGGCAGCCGAGATCGACACCGTCGGCATGCAGGCCCGGCGCACCCACTACGAGCACTTCCCGATCGACACCGGCACGGTCGTGGCGAGCCGACTTCTCGACCCGGACCGCACGCTGCCGATGGCCCAGGTCTCCTGCAACCTCTACGCGGATGCCGACGCACTGTTCCGGGTGGGTGCGGCCGGTGTCGCAGCGGCCCGCCGGCTCGGCCGACGGATCGCCGTCGTCGGAGTCTCCGGCCTGTCCTCCGGGCTCACCCCACGCTGGATCAGTCCGAAGGAGGACGAGATCAGTGACCCGGCACATGAGCAGTGGAACAGCCGGCTGCTCGGCCTGCTCGCCGCCGGCGACCTCGCCGCCGCGCTCGATCTGCGCGAAGCATACAGCCGGGCGGCCGCGGCCGACAGCCAGCTGCGCGTGCTGCCCTGGCTGGTCGGCGCCGAAGGCGCAGTCGGTCCGGGCGAGGTCCTCGCCTCCGGGCCGATCTGGGGGACCGGTGCCGCGGTCGTCCACTGGCCGGCCTGACCGGCCTTCTCGAGTGCACCCACCCTGCTCAGGAGGAGAGAACCATGGCGAATCAGGCGGTCGGCTTCATCGAGGCGGAGGGCTTCGTGCCCATCTTCGACGCGGTCGATGCGATGGCGAAAGCGACCGACGTCGAGATCCGAGGCGTGATCAAGGTGGGCGGCGGTCTGGTGTCGGTGGCGATCGCCGGCGACCTGGCGACAGTGGAGGAGGCCGCGGACATCGGGGAGGAGACCGCGCGGGCAGTCTCCGGCCGGGCGGTCTCCTCGATCGTGTTCGCCAGCCCGAGTCCCCCGGTGGCGGCCCTGGGTCTCGACCCGCAGGCCGTCCTGCCCAGTTGATCTTTCTTGACAGTTTCCTTGGAGGTTAGGCATGGCATCGGATCGAGCGATCGGTCTGATCGAGACGCGCGGCGTGGTTGCGCTGTCCGCCGGGATCGAGGCGATGCTCAAGACCGCCGACGTCCGGTGCATTGCGATCGAGCGGGTGAGTAGCGGCTATCTGGTCGCTGGCATCCAGGGCACGCTCGCGGCGGTCCGTCAGGCCGTGGAGGCCGGCACCGCCGCGGTCCAGCAGCACGGACTGGTGCACAGCGCTCAGGTGTACCCCAAGCCGCACAGCGCCTCCGCGGAGGTTCTCGCGGCAGGGCCGGGCCAGGTCATCCGGCAGGTCGTCGAGGCCATCGAGGGACGGGTGGATTGATGCTCATCGGGGAGGTGCAAGGGCCGGTCTGGGCGGACCGGCAGGTCACCGGATTGGACGGGCGGCGTCTGGTGCTGGTGCAGCCGATCGGTGGGCACCCGCTCGTCGCGGTCGACCTGATGGAATGTGGGCGCGGCTCTCGGGTGCTGGTCGCCACGGACGAGGCGGCCCAGGCCGCCACCGGCGAGGCGACCGTCGACGCGGCCGTCGTCGCGCTGGTGGCGGTCGCTGACGAACCATCAGCACCGCCCACCGCGGCGGGCGGAGGACGAACGTGACCGCGACGATCATCTGGTTCGACGAAGCCCGCTGTCGCGATCGCGCCCTGGTCGGCGGGAAGGGCGCCGGACTGGCCGAGATGAGCCAGGCCGGATTGCGGGTCCCACCCGGGTTCGTGGTCACCACCGCGGCGTTTCGCGCAGCGCTCGGTCCCGACCTGCGGCGCGACATCGACGAGCAGCTGGCCAGGTTCGACCCGGATCAGCCGACGAGCGAGCTGGAGCGGTTCGCCGCCGAGCTGCGTGGCCGCGTCGTCGAGGCCACCGCGGGACACCGCACACGGGACGCGATCGACGAGGCATACGAGCAGCTGCGTCGGACCGTCGGGACCGATCTCCCGGTCGCGGTGCGATCGAGCTCGGCGGCCGAGGACTCAGCGGACAAGAGCTTCGCCGGCGAGCACGACACCTACCTCTGGGTAGACGGCGCGGAGGCGCTGCAGGACTGCGTCCGGTCCTGTTGGGCCAGCCTGTTCACCGCCCGCACCCTCAGCTACCGGCTGCGCATCGGCTCCGCCGCCCTCGACGACGCGATGGCGGTGGTGGTGCAGCGAATGGTGCCGGCGACCGCGGCCGGGGTGTTCATGACGCTCAACCCGTCCAACGGGGACCCCTCGAAGGTCGTCATCGAATCGGTCTGGGGACTTGGCGAACCATTGGTATCCGGTCAGGTCACCCCGGACCGCTTCGTGGTGGACAAGGTCAGCGGCGAGATCCTGCGGCGCGACGTCGCCGTCAAGAAGAGCGCAGCCGTCCGCGACCCCCATGCCGCACACGGCGTCGTCGCCGCCGCCGTGCCGCAGGGCCGCCGGGAACAACCCAGCCTGACCGACGCCGAGATCGGCGAACTGGTCCGGCTGGCGCGGCTGGTCGAGCAGCGGTCCGGATGTCCGCAGGACGGTGAGTTCGCCCTCGACGAGGGTGCCGCGCCGGACAACGTCTTCCTCCTGCAGACCCGCCCGGAGACGGTGTGGTCCCGCCGCGCCCGGTCCGGGGTGGCCGGTGGCCGCACCGCTCTGCAGTCCGTCCTCGCCACCCTCACCGCTGGCGCAGGTGTGCCCGGCGCGGCCGGCGGCCACCCCGGCTGATCGAACCACCCGCAGATCCCTCACCGGAAAGGACGAGCCGTATGGCCGAGAACCGGTTCCCCAGTCCCTTCGAGGTTCCCACGCCGCCTGGCGCGGAGGGCTGGGAGCGCATGTACAACTGGTATCACCTGTTCGGCGAGGAGCGCCGCGAGCAGGACGAGAACCGCTTCTGGTTCCAGGACCGGCTGCACCACCCGGAGGTGATACACCCATACGACGAGATTCAGTGCGAGTGCTGGTGGCAGGCGCTGGGCGCGTTCAACACGCGGATCTTCGCCATGCCCCCGGCCTTCGGCAACGACCAGCGGATCGTCAACGGTCGGCTGTACGTCTCCCCGATCTCCGCGCCACCCGAGCAGGTGGCCGCCCGGGCCGAGGAGTTCGCCCGCCGCGCCGGGCACTACTACGAGAACTGGGACGAGATCTACACGAAGTGGAAGCAGAAGGTGGTCGCGGCGCACCAGCGGATTCGGGCGCTGCGCTTCGATCCGCTTCCCGACCTCGAGCCGGAGGAGACGGTCTTCTCCCACCTGGGGCACTCGGCCGGCTACCGGTTGATTCGGGATTTCGACATTCTCGTTCAGACGATGTACGAGACGTACCAGTACCACTTCGAGATGCTCAACGTCGGTTACGCCGCCTATCTTACGTTCTTCGGCTTCTGTAAGAAGGCGTTCCCCGACATCAGCGATCAGTCCATCGCACGGATGATCGGCGGGCTGCACGTCGACCTGTACCGCCCCGACGACGAACTCAAGCGCCTGGCCAAAGAAGCGGTTCGGCTCGGCATCGACGCCGAGGTCCTCACCTCCCAAGACGCACAGACGCTGTTTGCTCAGCTCGCCGGGAGCCAGGCCGGCCGGGAGTGGGTCGCCGACTGGGAGGCCACCTCAGATCCCTGGTTCCTGGTCAACACCGACCCGGGTCACCCGGGCGGCTATCACGTGTACGACACGTGGCTTGACGACCCGAACATCCCGCTGACCTCGGTCCGGGACTACGTCGCCCGACTTAAGGCCGGCCAGGTGATCGACCGCCCCACCGAACGCTTGCTCGCCGAACGAGAGCGGATCACCAAGGAGTACCGCGACCTGCTGGTGCCCGAGGACCGTCTCTCCTTCGACGAGGTGGTCGAACTGGCGCGGACGGTCTTCGTCTACATCGAGGAGCACGCGCTCTACATCGAACACTGGATGTGGGCGACGTTCTGGGCGAAGTCCAAGGAACTGTCCCGGACGCTGGTCGCGCACGGCATCTTCGACGATCCGGAGGACATGTTCTTCCTCCGCCGCTACGAGGTCTCGGAAACCCTCTACGACCTGGTGGCGGCCTGGTCGGTGGGCGGCGTGGCCCGGTCCCGGGACTACTGGCGGCCGGTGATCGCCGAGCGCCGTCGGATCTTCCAGGCATTGCAGGAGTGGGAGCCGGTGCCGGCGCTCGGCCCCACACCGGAGGCGGTCACCGAACCGCTCACCGTGATGCTGTGGGGCATCACCACCGAGACCGTCAACGAATGGCTCGACGACTCCGACGACACCCGCTCGGGGCGGGTATTCCGGGGAGTGGCCGGTTCACCCGGTGTGGTCGAGGGGCCGGTCCGGATCATTCGGCAGCTGTCCCAGCTCGACAGCATCCAGCAGGGCGACATCATGGTGTGCCCGGCGACCTCGCCGTCCTGGGCGCCGGTCTTCTCCAAGATCGCGGCCACGGTATCGGATGTGGGCGGCATCATGAGCCACACAGCCATCGTCTGCCGGGAGTACGGGCTGCCGGCGGTGGTCGGGACCGGCCACGCGGTGGCGAAGCTCAAGGGCGGCCAGCGCGTCCGGGTGGACGGGGACACCGGCGTCGTCACGGTCCTGGACTGACCAGTGCCCAGAGATCAGAGTGAGCCAACGGCTCCGCGGTCGGCCCAGTGGTCGGGCTGGGCGGCACGGCGACGGCGGACGCTGCGCCGAGTGACAGCCCGCCGGGCCATACCCACCGTGGACGGCGCGGCGTTGACCACGGTCATCCTCGACATGGGTGGGGTGGTGATCCCAACCCTGTTCGAGCTGACCGGTGCGCCGGGTCTGCCCGGAGGCCCGTTCGCCAGGGACGGGGAGTACAAGGCCGTCGAACGGGGAGTGCTACAGGAGCGGGACTACTGGCGACGATGGAGCGAGCGTCGGCCCGAGCTCGACATCGCAACCCTGTGGCGGGAATGCCGGGGGATCCGCGCCGAGATGCGCGGTCTCATCACCCAGCTCACCGAGCGGGTCCGGTTGGTGGCCTTCACCAACGACATGGCCCACTGGTTCGGCGCGGACTGGCCGCGGCGGTTCCCGGAACTGGTGTGTTTCGACGCGATCCTCGAGGCCGCCAGCCTCGGCGTGCTCAAACCCGACCCGCAGGCATTCGCGGCGGCGGCGGAGACGCTGGGCGAGGATCCCTCTCGTTGCCTGTTCGTCGACGATCTCCCCGCAAACTTGAGCGGGGCACGCGCGGTCGGGATGCACACGCTGCTGTTCGACGTGCTCGATCCCGAAGGGTCCGCCGTACGCATCCGCACGACCGTCGGGCTGGCCGACGGGGACGCCCCGGTCCCAGGCCGCGTGTTCCGGCTGCCACCAGCGCCGGACCGGGCTCGACCCTAGCCGCCCTACGGGAGGACCCCTGATGAGAGCTGCCCGATGGTCGCCGGAGCTGATGGCCGGACAGCCCGGCACCGAGCGCGGCGTGCTGCGCCACTACGTAGGTGGGCGGTTCCTACCCGTTGATGCGACCTTCCCGAAGATCAGCCCGGTGACCGGACGGATGATCCTGGAGGTCGCCGAAGGTGATGAAGAGACCGTGGACACGGCGGTGTCCGTGGCGCGCCGGGCGTTGCACGGGCCGTGGGCCCGCACCTCCCCCGACGACCGCGCCGCCCTGCTGCGGCGGATCGCCGACGAGCTGGAGCGCCGCCACGAGGACCTGGTCGCGGCAGAGGTCGCCGACACCGGAAAGTCGGTTTCCCAGGCCCGAACCCTGGACGTCCCGCGCGGCGCAGCGAACTTCCGGGCGTTCGCCGACCTGATCGCGGGAGCGCCGCTGGAGGCCTTCCAAACCACCACCGCGGACGGCCGCCGGGCGCTGAACTACGCCGTGCGGCGGCCAGTGGGTGTGGTGGCCGTGGTGGTTCCGTGGAACCTACCGCTGCTGCTCACCACCTGGAAGGTCGCGCCCGCGTTGGCCTGCGGGAACACCGTGATCGTCAAGCCCTCGGAGGAGACTCCCTCGTCGGCGACCGTGCTCGCCGAGGTGATGGACCGCGCCAGCGTACCCGAGGGGGTGTTCAACCTCGTGCACGGCCACGGGCCGGGTGCGGCCGGCGAGCTGCTCACCAGCCACGCCGGGATCGACGCGATCACGTTCACCGGCGAGTCCGGTACCGGAAGCGCGATCATGCGCTCGGCCGCGGCGGGGCTCAAGGCGGTGTCCTTCGAGCTCGGCGGCAAGAACGCGGCGCTGGTCTTCGCCGACGCCGACCTGGACGCCGCGGTGGCCGGCACCACACGGTCGGTATTCACCAACGGCGGGCAGGTCTGTCTATGCACCGAACGAGTACTGGTCCAGCGCGCTGTGTTCGCCGAGTTCCGCGACCGGCTGACCGACCAGGCCCGGCAACAGCGCTACGGCTGGCCCGCGGACCCGCACACCCAGGTCATCCCGATGATCTCACACGGCCATCGCGACAAGGTGCTCAGCTACTACCACCTCGCGACGCAGGAAGGGGCCACAGTACTGGCCGGCGGCGGCGTCCCCACCTTCGGCGACGACCGTGACGGCGGGGCGTACATCCAGCCCACCGTGCTTGCCGGCCTGGGATCCGACGCTCGGGTGAACCGCGAGGAGATCTTCGGGCCGGTCTGCCACCTCCAACCGTTCGACGACGAGGACGAGGCAGTGCAGACCGCCAACGAAAGCGACTACGGCCTGGCGGCCACCGTATGGACCAGCGATGTGCACCGCGCCCACCGCGTGGCGCCCCGTCTGGAGGCCGGACTGGTATGGGTGAACAGCTGGTTCCTCCGCGACCTGCGCTCGCCATTCGGCGGGATGAAAGCCTCCGGCATCGGTCGCGAGGGCGGCCGGCACTCGCTCGACTTCTACTCCGAGCTGACCAACGTCTGCGTCGAGCTCTCCGAGCACGGATGAGCACGCACTCGAGGAGGAGCATGACCAGGAACCAGAGCCGGGTGCTCCCCGGCAAGGCGACGCCGCGAGGGAGATACCCGCACGTCAAAACCATCGGCGAGTTCGTCTTCGTCTCGGGGACGAGCAGCCGCCGACCAGACGACACCATCGCCGGCGCTCGGCTTGACCAGGACGGGACGATCCGGCTGGACATCCGGGAGCAGACGCGCGGGGTCATCGAGAACATTCGTGACATCTTGCAGGCCGTAGGCGCCGATCTCGCCGATCTCGTCCAGATCACCACCTACCTGGTGTCAATGAACGACTTCGCCGGATACAACGAGATCTACGGCGAGTATTTCGACGAGTCCGGGCCGACCCGTACCACAGTGGCGGTCCACCAATTACCGCATCCACAGCTGCTGATCGAGATGCAGGCCGTGGCCCACCGGCCCGTCACCTCACCGGAGAACCGGAGTGGTGCCCGTCCAGCTTCTCCCTGAGCTCCACCCTCGAGCACACGTCCAGCTTCCGGTAGACCCGCCGCAGGTGCCATTCCACCGTGTGTTTGCTGAGGAACAGCTCCTCGGCGATGGCCCGAGCGGTATGGCCGGCTGCGGCCTGCTCGGCGATCCTGCGCTCGCTGGGGGTCAGCGATGCAACGCCGGTCAGTACGTGTCGTCGGGGGCGTGCCCCGCTGGCCAGCAACTCCTCGCGCGCCCGCTCGGCGATCGCGGTGGCGCCACCCCGATGGGTGAGATCGAGGGCGCGCCGGAGATTCTCCCGCGCCTCGGTCACAGCCCCCGATCGACGCTGTCGGCTGCCTAGTTCGAGCAATGCACGCCCGAGCTCGAGTTGCGAGTCGGCCACTTCGAGCGCTGCGACAGCTGCGGTGAGATGGACCAGCGCCTCGGGCCCCGCCTCGACGGTGCCGCGGCGCCGCAGCGCGGCACCGAGTTGTGCTGGCAGGCAGAGCTGGCGAGCGAGCGCCAACTCGTGGTCGATCAGAGCCAGGGCACCCTTCCGGTCACCGGCGGCACACGCGGCGAGCCCGGCAAGCGAACGCCAGGGAATAAGCGCCGGGCTGGCCGGGGCGAGGTACTCATCGAGGCATTCCCCGGCGGCGAGGAAGTCGGCGTACGCCCCAGGAGCGTCACGGCGTTCGAGGCGCAATCGACCGCGGGCCGCATAGAACCACGCTTTCATGCCGCGAGTCGCAACGCTGCCCAGGAGCGGCGCGACCTCCCGCAGCACGGCAGCGGCGCGATCGACTTCGCCGCGTTCGATCAGGCATTGCGCGAGGACGGACTGCGGGGCGGGCACACCGGAATGCCAGCCGCGTTCCATACCGTGGATAGCAGCCTGCGCATCGGCCGCCGCCTCCGCCAGCTGCCCACGGGTGTACATGATCAAAGCACGGACCATCGATGCCTCGGCGAAGGCGAGCGTCGCGCCACGTTCGCGGGCATCGGCGAGGACGAGGTCGATCGCCCGCTGGGCATCGCCAGGGCGCCCCGACCAGAGCAACGCGAGGATCGCAAGGTTCATCGCCATGCTCTCCGAGCCTTCCGCGCGAAACAGGGCGTCGTCGTCGAGTGCGTGTTGGGCCAGCTCCGCCGTCCACGTCGCCGGCTGGTCGCCGACGCTCATCGCGGTGTCGAGAGCCAGGTTGGCCAGCAACGCCCGGTCGGCCGTTGTCCCACGCGAACGGCTTCGGAGGTCTCCCTGTGCCCGCAGCCGAGCACGCAGCTCGGGACGCAGCGCGACAACATACTGCGCCGCGCACATGAACCCGGCTTCGAACGTCAACATGGCGGAGGGATCATTGCGGGTGAGCTCGGCGCCACGGCGAAAGATCGTCGCGGCCTCGTCGTGGCGTCCGTAGCGATAGAGGGTTTGGCCCAGCGCGTACATCGCGCGGATCCGTTCCTGCCGGTCGTCGAGAATGCTCAGGGCCTCCTCGAACCGGCCGAGTGCGGTCAGCTCGCCGGCGGCCGCCTCGGCGAGGCCGAGATCGATCAACAGCGGGGCCGCCCGATCGTCGGGACAGAGCTCTACGGCCCGGCGCAGGAGTCGCACCGCGGACTTCGGCGAACCCTTGCGAGCGGCGGCCCGGGCTGCGTCGTGGAGCGTGGCGAGCGCCCATCCAGCGCTGGTCGGGGTTCCTGCCAACAGGTGGTGAGCCACAATCTCTGCGGTCGCCCCGGAACGGTGCAGCAGCAACGCGGCAGTCACGTGCATGGCCGAGCGCTCGGCGGAGCCGAGCCCCTCGTAGACCGCGGATCGGATCATGGGGTGCGAGAACGCGATCGTCTCGGCCCCGCTGAGGATGTTCGCGTCGATCAGCCGCTCTGTGGCGGTGGCAGCGGCGGGACCGTCGAGCCCCGCCAATGCCGTGGCGATAACCAGCGGGTATCCGTCGCCGAGGACGGCACGAGCCTGTGCCAGGAGCAGGGCGTCGGGGCCGAGCCGAGTCAGCCGAAGGGCCACGTTGCGGCTCACCGAGTGTGGGGCGAACGCCGCGACCCGGGCCGCGGCGTTCTCCCGCCAGGCAACTGGATCGGCGAGAACCTCGGAGACGATCTCCCGGAGCAGGAACGGATTCCCCCGCGTCGCCTCCCAACTCGCCTGGACGAAATCGTCCCCGAGGGCGTCCGGCAGCGCCTCGACCAGCAGCTCCCGACTAGCGTCCAGGCTCAGTTCCGCGGGCCGCACTGTCGGTGCGGAGGAGGCGTCGACGAGCCGGGTTACCAGTTCTGGTTCCTCGGCCGGGTCCCCGTTGCGGATGGCCGCGATCATCGCCAGCGGCAGGTCGGCGAGGCGTTGTGCGAGATAGACGAGGAACCGCAGTGAGGGCTGGTCCGCCCAATGCACGTCGTCGATCACCAACGCGGTGGGCTGTTCCTCGGTGAGATTGACCAGACACCAGTACAGACCGTGCAGTAAAGAGTGCTCGTCGTTCAAGGCAACACGTCGAGTGCCGTCGTCCATCCCGTCGAGCAACGGCGCCGCCAACGAGGCGCGGCCACGGAGCATGAACTCGCGCCGCTCGGTGGTTGCGCTGGCTACGACAGGATCGAGCAGCCCCAGCACGACGCCGAATGCGTAGTCGCGTTCGAGCTCTCCGGCGCGGGCGTGTAACACGCGAAGCCCGATCTCGCTGGCGAGCCCGCGCGCCTCCGCGAGCAGCCGCGTCTTGCCAATTCCGCTCGGGCCCTCGATGACCAGCACCCGACCGTGGCCGCTCCGGGCCAACCGCAGCGCCTCACAGAACCGGTCAAGTTCGCGGCTGCGTTCAAGGACGGCGGGCTCGTTCGACATCGTTGTCCCCGATTCCACTGGCTGCACAACCTCGGGCGACGGTAGCCGTCGACCGCAGCGTGGTCGACAGGGGGTTCAAAAACCATTGGGGATACCGGATAAACCAATGGTCACTTGTCTCCATCCCCATCCGGCGATGGCGGCGCCAAGGTGCCGCTGCGGTCATATGGTCAGCGCGTCCGCCCGGGACCGCTGTCCCTTCGATCGACAGTGGATCAGGAAATTCGGTGAACACACCATCGGATCCCCAAAGAGGAGTCAACGTGCGTGCCAGCAGGCCGGAAGATGTCGTCCAGATGGCCGTTAAAACGATCAATGGCCAGGACATGGAGGGCGCCCTCTCCTTCTATGAGCCGACGGCCACCTTCGTCGCTCAGGACGGCAAGAGGTACGTGGGTAGAGAAGCCGTCCGGGAAGCGCTGTCGGAGTACTTCGCGATCCAGCCGACACTGACGGTGACCGCTGTGAGGAAGGTGGTCGAGTCCGAGGAGATCGCCCTCGTCGCCGGCGACTGGACGCTCACCGGAACCGCCCCGGACGGCTCCCCCATCGAGATGAACGCAACCAACATCGATGTGGTACGCCGTCAGACCGAGGGACACTGGCTCATCGTGATCGACAATCCCTTCGGCCTGGAGTAGGGCGTTCAGGAACTCGAAATTCCCCGACGGTCGGAGAACCTGACCGCGCGTCATAGGCTGGAACCGCGCCGAAAAACGGTCGTCAGTAATGTGAGAAAGGATTTCAAGATGGGCTTGCACTGGGGGCTGCTACAGGAGGGCGAAACGCCACTTGGAACGTCGCATTACCATCGTTACAAGCAGCTCGTCAAGGAGGTCCAGTTCGCAGAGGAGATGGGCTTCGACTTCTGGGGTGGGTCGGAACAGCACGGCCTGAGTCCGATTGCGACGACATCTGCGCCGGACATCCTCTACGCCTACATCGCGGCGCAGACGAGCCGCATCAACTTCATGCACCAGATCGTGCTCCTCCCGCACAAGATCAATCATCCGCTTCGGGTGGCCGAGCGGATCGCGACGCTGGACATCGTGTCCGATGGGCGAGCCATCCTCGGGGTCGGACGGGGCAACAACCCGTTCCAACTCGCAGCGTTCGGCGCCGATGCGACGACCGTCCGCGCAGAGATGATGGAATCCCTGGAGGTGATCGGCAAGGCTCTCTCCCATGAGGAGTTCGAGCATGTCGGGGAGCGCCTGAACATTCCTCGAATGAGTCTGTCCCCGCGGCCGTACCAGAATCCGCATCCGCCGATCATGATGGTCGGCACGAGCCTCGAGTCGAACCGCTATGCCGGTGAGATGGGGATCGGCATCATCAACTTCGACAACTGGCTGGGCTGGGACGAACTCGAGGAAAAGGCAGCGGCGTACAAGACGGCCATCAAGAACCCGACGCGCCAGGTGGGCGGTGCGGTGTTCGACCGGATGTGCAACTGCGTGATCACGGCATATTGCGCGGAGACGCGGGAGGAGGCCAAGGCCATTGCCGGGCCGATCGCGATGAGCTTCCTCGGCGCGATCTCGGAGCTCACCTACGGCCGCTTGGCCAAGGAGTCGCCCGACTACGCCTACATGGCCCGCACCGGCGAGGAACTCCAGGAGATCATCAAGAACAACGATCTCGATGCGCTGATCGAGCGGACGCCGAGCATCCTCATCGGAACGCCGGATGACTTCATCGAGCGTGGCCGGCGTCTGGAGGCCATGGGATACGACGAGGTCACCCTCCGGCTTGAGGGCATGGGTCACGAGCAGGTACTGCGTTCGATGGAACTCATCGGCCGGCACGTGATCCCGCACTTCAAGGCGCCGAACAGCATCGCGCGGGTAGCGCCGGTCGGTGACGGCCGGATCACGTGAGTCGGACAGAGCCAGGAACGGAGGTCGGATGAAACGCGACGTCTTCGATCCCGAGCACATGCGCGGAATGGTGCCGGGGTTCCACTCGGCGGTGCGGCAGGACGGGGTCGTGTTCATCGCCGGACAGGTCGGCCTCGATCGGGACCTGAAGGTGGTGGAAGGAGGGCTGGCGCAACAGACCCGACAGGCCCTGGGGAACCTGCGCGAGGTGTTGGAACTGGCGGCGGTAGGGCCGAGCGACCTCACCCAGATGATGATCTTCTACAAGCACACGGAGGACCTGGTGATCGCCGACGCGCTCACCGACTTCGTCGCGGCGAAGAACGAGGTGCTGCCGGGCTCCGGACCCGTTGGTTTCGCCTGTTCCGTGCACGGCCTGCTTTTTCCGGAGCTGCTTGTCGAGGTCCAGGCCATCGCCATGGCCTCCTAACAGAAACCGCTGCCCGCTCCGCTAAGCACCACTGCGGTGGCACCGGGACGACTCCTTCGGTCTGAAAAGGAGAATATCCGGATCCGGCGATGGATTAGATACGATCAGTTCCTGGTAGGAGCCCCTCCCCTCCGCTCCTACCAGGCCAGAGAGGCCGATCTCCCTGCTGCACGAGTACTCGCCTCGTACACCGAGTCCGTTCTCGATCCCCGCATCTCGAACGCCTCTGAGAACGTGTTTGAGAGGTGATCGTGAGGTCGTCGTCTGGCGGGGTACGCGCTGGGTATGCGAGACCGGTTCTACCCCTCGGACCTGACCGATGAGCAGTGGGCGCTGATCGAGCCGCTGCTGCCGCCTCCGCACTGGGACGGCCGCAAGGAGAAGTGGCCCCGACGGGAGATCGTGGACGCGATCGCCTATGTCAACCGCACCGGCTGTGCGTGGCGGCAGCTCCCCGGGACTTCCCGCCCTGGCAGACGGTCTACTGGCACTTCGCCCGCTGGGAAGCCCAGGGCGTCACCCGGCAGGTCCTGGACATCCTGCGGCGGCGGCTGCGCCGGGCCGAAGGCCGCGCGCCCGAGCCGTCGGCGGCGGTGCTGGACACCCAAAGCGTCAAGGGCGCCGACACCGTGGGCCGCGAGTCCCGCGGCTACGACGCACACAAGAAGATCAACGGGCGCAAAAGGTTCGTGCTCACCGACACGCTCGGGCTGCTGCTGGCGGTGATGGTCCGCCCGGCCAGCGTGCAGGACCGGGCCGGGGCCACCACGATGCTGCTGGGGCTGTACCTGACCTCGCCGGCCCGGGTGGTGTTCGCCGATCAGGGGTTCGCCGGCCGGCTGGTGGCCTGGGCGCGGCGGCTGCTGGGCGTCAGCGTGCACATCGTCGGTAAACCCGCTGGCCAGCGGGGTTTCCAAGTGCACCCCAAGCGGTGGGTGGTCGAGCGGACGCTGGGCTGGCTGTTGGCGCACCGGCGGCTGGCCCGTGACTATGAGCGGCACCCGGAGATCTCCGAGGCGATGATCCGCTGGGCCGCGATCGACCTCCTGGTCCGCCGCCTGGCCCGCGGCCAGCCCGCGCAGCGCCCCGGACGCCGTCCACTGGAATACGTTCGGTGAACCACAGGATCACCTCTCAAACACGTTCTGAGTGAAAGCGCAAAACTCCCGGTGGCCTCATGTCAGGCGCCGTTGGCCTACGTGTCCACGCGCTTCCCCTCGCCATCTGTCCCGGAATTATCGGACGCACGGTCGCGTACCTGAACTGCACCCTCAGTGGCAACAGCTATTGTCTGTGCCGCGGCGCGTACTGCACAGTGCAGGAGCCGCAGACGCCGTGTTCGCAGCCGACGTGGGTGCCGGTGAGCCGGAGTTCGTGGCGCAGGAAGTCGGAGAGCAGCATTCTAGAGTCCACGACGCGTTCGATGTCGACGCCGTTGACCACGGTGTCAATCCGACGGGTTGTCATGGTGGATCAACTCCAGATGCCCGCGTGTGTGCGGTGAGCAGGCTTTCGGTGACCAGTGCCTCGAGGAGGTCGCGGCGGTGGTCGCCGCTGGCGTGCAGGTCGGGGTTGGGCGCGCGGGCGCCACGGCCCGGGCCGCCGCGTCGGGGCCGGGCAGCGCGATGGACGCCTGGGTGCACCGCCCGTCTTCTCTGGATGAACGCCGTAGGCGCCCGGGGGCTGCCAGCCCGTCGCTCCCCAGGACGGTTTGCAGCCCCCGGGCGTGCCGGAGGTCCGGCCTCGTGCAACTCCAGCCCATCCCACGAGACCAGGGCTGGGTCATCGCGCCGACGCGCCGCGTGCACCCCCCATGCCCGCGAACGGTGGCTGCGTATGACGCCAGCCGCGCTTCTCCGGCAGGGACCAGAATCGACGAGGCGATGCCCATCCGGCAGGGCCGAACGGCCCATGCTGATGGCCCTCGTGACCCCGGATCGCGGAGCAACGCCCCGGTGCTAATCCGCGTCCACCCTCGCGGAGGCCGCATATGTGCCCTCCGCGACGAATCCCACGGTCTGGCCCGGCCGCAGCTCGCGCACCTCGTCCCCGCAGCCGACCCGGATCGGGCGGCCGGTGCCGGGTCCAGCGGACACCTGCACCCGGCGCCCGCACACCTCGACGGTCAGCGGCTGTCCCCGGTACTCCATGGCGAACGTGAGCCGGCCGTAGCGGTCCGGCCAATGCGGGTTGAACCAGAGCGCATCCTGGCGGGTCTCCACCCCGGCGAAGCAGCGCTGCAGCAGGTCCACGCTGCCGGCCATGGCGCCCAGGTGCACCCCCTCGGCGGTGGTGCCGCCCTGGATGTCGGCGATGTCGCTGTTCAACACCCGGTCGAAATGCTCCATCGCCTGCTCCCGATGCGCCCGCGCCAGCACCCAGGCGTGCACCAGCGCGCTCAGCGTGGACCCGTGGCAGGTGCGGGCCAGGTAGTAGTCGATCGTGCGCGGGATGGCCTCCGGGGGCAGCTCGTAGCCCAGCCGCCCCAGCAGTTCGCGCAGCTCGTCGGCGGACATCAGGTAGAAGAGCATGAGCACGTCGGCCTGTTTGGAGACCTGGTAGTCGTCCACCGACCGGCCCTCGGCCTCGAGGATGCGGTCGAGCCGCTGGATATCGCCGTAGCGGCGGCGGTAGTCGTCCCAGTCCAGCTCGGGTAGCTCCCGGTAGCCCTCGAACTGGGAGATGATCCCGTCCGGGGCGATCGGCACATACATCCGGCGGCTGAGCTCCTGCCACCGCAGCCGCTCCGCCCGCGAGAGCCCCAGGCCTTCCTCCAGCTCGATGCGCCGGGTGGGCGGCAGCGCGGCGAGTACCTCCTCGGCCCGCAGCATCAGCCACACCACCATCACGTTGGTGTAGGCGTTGTCGTCGATGCCCGGCTCGGCCGCCCCGGGATAGCGGGTGCTGTACTCGTCGGGGCCCATCACGCCCCAGATGCGGTAGCGGTCGATCGCCGGGTCGTAGCTCGCGAGCCCGGCCCAGAACCGGGCGATCTCCAGGATCGTCTCCGCGCCGTGGGTGGCGAGGAACTCCATGTCACCGGTGGACTGGTAGTACTGCCAGATGCTGTAGGCCACGGCGAGGCCGACGTGGCGCTGCAGATGGCTCGTGTCCGGCAGCCACCGGCCCGACCGCGGGTTGAGATGCACCTGCTGGGTCTCCTCGCGGCCGTCGCTGCCGGACTGCCACGGGTACATCGCCCCGGTATGCCCGGCCAGCCGCGCGGCCCACCGCGCCGCGTCCAGCCGCCGCGTCCGGTACCGCAACAACGCGCGCGGCAACTCGGGCAGGCGCAGGGTCAGCACCGGAAACACGAACAGTTCGTCCCAGAACACGTGGCCGCGGTAGGCCTCGCCGTGCAACCCGCGCGCCGGGATCCCGGCGTCGAGATCCACGTTGTGCGACGACACCGACGCCAGGAGATGGAAGACGTTCAGCCGCAGCGTGCGCAGCGTCTCGACGGTCCCGGGGCCGCGGCCGTCGGTGAGTTCGAACCGGAACCGCCGCCACAGCTGGTGCCAGGCCAGCGCGTGGCTTTCCAGCAGCTCGTCGAAGCCGGGCGCGTCGGCGAGCAGGTCCACGGCCGCGGCTGCCGGCTCGGAGACGGCGACGTCGCGCGAGGTCACCAGCGCGACCACCTTCTCGATCGCCACCGCCTCCCCGGCGCGCAGCTCCAGATCCAGCTCGTGGGCGATCCGGTCGGCCTCGCTTCGCAACCGGCGCGGCGGCTCCTCCGGCACCTCGTCGCGCCACACCCGCGTGCGCGCCGCCGCCGCGAAGCGCAGCCGCGACTGGGTGGTGCGGGCGACCAGCAGCAGCGTGCCCGGGTCCGGCTGCTCCGTGGAGACGATCTCGAGGTGCCGGCTCGACATGCCCTGGTAGCGCCGGACGCCGGAGTTGGTCACCGAACCGTCGATCCCGGACGCGACGCACAGCCGTCCGGACCAGTCCTCGGCCGTGATCACGGTGTGCAACCCGGCCAGGTGCGGCCGGGCCATGTGCACGAACCGGCGCTGGTGCACCGAGGTCCGCCGGCCGGCCCCGTCGACGAACCGCGTCGTGCGGCTCAGCAACCCGCGGCGCAGGTCCAGCTCCAGCCGGTGCTCGAGCACACCGACCCCGGACAGCTCGATCCATTCCCCGTCCCCGACGGCGAACCGCAGGTCCAGCCAGTTGGGCAGGTTCACCAGGCTCTCGTTCTCGACGCACCGCCCGGCGATCTCGTCCCGCAGCCGGTTGTAGCAGCCGGCCGCGTAGGTGCCCGGATAGTGCACGCCGTCGGCGGCCGACTCCGGGGCGGCGCCCCGGGTCGCGAACCGTCCGTTGCCGAGGGTGCACAACGCCTCCCGCCGGCCCTCGTCGGCGGGATCCCACCCGTCGAACACGAGCGTCCACGCGTCCGTCATCGGTCACCTCCGTCGCCCGACGGTAGGCGGCCGCCACCGCCGCCGGGCACGGTCGAAGGACGGTGCCGGAGGGACCAAGGTCCCGGCCCAGCTGAGCGACTGGTCCCGCACGGAGGGTCCGGTGGCCGCTGGTCACCCCGTTCCGGCATGTCGACACGGGCACACGTACCGACGTCAGCACCTGGGCGGCTCAAGAAGAAGCGTCCGGCCTGGGAAGCGATGGTGCGCCCGCTCCGTGGCTGTGGGTGGCCTGACAGGAGGGTGCCACGCTGACCTCATCAGCTACGGAAGTTGGCGTCATCGACAACAGTCGTTCCGGCCTTCATCCCGTAGGTGGCTGCGGGGCCCAGAGTGGCACCAGGCCCCGGATAGCTGGGACCCATGACGCTGCCGGTGACATTTCCGGCGGCGTAGAGACCCGGGATCGGAGCGCCTCCGAAATCGAGTACCCGACCGCAGCGGTCGATGCGCGGTCCACCTTTCGTTCCGAGGGCGCCGATATGGAGTTCGATCCCGTAATACGGGCCGCGACCGAGCGGACGGAGAGTCGGATTCACGCCGACGACCGGATCGCCGGCGTAACGATCGTAAAGGTCGCTTCCACGGCCGAAAGCCAAGTCCACACCGCGTCCGGCATGCATATTGAATTCCCGAATCTGACAATTCAGGCCCACCGCATCAATACCGAGCCTCGCTGCGAGCACGTCGATGGAACCGGATTCGTGCATCCACCGAGGCGTGGGATCTGCCGGCGTAATTCCGGCGACGGAATAAGACTCACGATACCTGGCGTCGAAGATCAGAAAGCACGGCAGGTTCGGATACTCACACCCAAGTGGGTCGAACGCCGCCATCGCCCTCGCGATGTCGTTGTAGTTCATGCTTTCGCGAACGAACCGACGACCCCGACGGTTCACCATCAGGCTGCCCGGCTTTGAGCGCTCGCCCGTGATGAACCGATTCAACGGGCCATCCTCGTACGACTCTCCGTCGATGTGAATAGCCGGCGTCCACCACGCCTCGCCCATGTTCGCCAGCGCCGCCCCGGCGCGCATGACCATACGCAAGCCATCTCCGGTGTTGGACGGCGAACTGACCGGCATCGTGAGCGGTACGCTCAGGAAGGTGTCAACGAGTTCCTGGTTCCATTCGAAGCCGCCACTGGCAAGGACGACGCCACATCGCGCACCGATCTTCGAGCGATGTGCGTCGTGCTCGATCCACACGCCGCGCGTTCGCCCGTTGTCGAACCAGAGGTCGACCACCGGCGATGCAGTCTGCACATGCACACCGTTCCTGAGGCAGGCGAACAACAGCCCACCGACCAAAGCCCGCCCGAAACTGACGAAGGTTCTTCTTGGCGTTGGTTTCTCGACGTCGGGGAGGTCCTCCTTCCATCCGGACGGGCTGCGCCGAATCAGCTCGAAGGCTTGGGCGAGCGGGGACGGGTCCCACTCTTTCGGCTGGACACCCCGCCCGAGCCTGCCGCCGAGACTCTCGGGCAGGTAGTCAGGATGATCAGACCGTGATACGAATTCGAGGCTGGTGTTGGCCTCCAGGAACTCCAGCATTCCCGCTGCGCTGTCGATGTAGTCCGACAGCACCGGGATCGGCACCCGCCCCATCGTGACCCGCTCCAGGTAGCGGAGGCCTTCGGCGCCGGTATCAGCCAGACCGGCTGACACCATGTGGCGGTTCGCGGGAATCCACAACACTCCACCGGACATCGCGCTGGTGCCGCCGATATAGGCCGACTTTTCCATGACGGCGACTTCGGCGCCCTTGAGGCTCGCCGCCAGTGCAGCGGTCAGCCCAGCCACGCCGGAGCCGACCACGAGAACGTCCACCTCACGCATAGATATTTCTCCCGAGTCGAGAACAAATATCATTCGAGCGAGACTTCGACACTCTCACTCTCCGCGCACCCGACACCTCCGATGATGTATCGACAATCGAAGCCGAGTGGGCAGGTCAACTCATTTGCTCATACTGATCTCATCGAGATGAGGAAACCCGTCAATCCACGTCCGCACACCGGAAACCACCCTCGAGTGTGCGACGATCTGATTCGCGCTGTACACGGGGATGACACCGAGTGGTTGAGCGACGACGTTTTGGGCGATCTCCCGATAAAGTGCCATACGGGCGTCGACACTCGGCTCGTGTTTCGCCTTCTCGATAAGCCCGGACACCTCGTCAGAGCTCACATTACCGGGGTTGTAGTACTGTCCCGGAAGGTAGAACTGTCGGTACAGCAGGCTTGGCTCCAGGCCGCTGCGGGTCGAAAAGATCGCGGCGTCGACGCTCTTCTTCTGAAAATACTCGGTCGCTGAGCCAAATGCGGGCAGCGCACGGAGTGTGAGCGTGATGCCGACCTCCGCCAGCTGGGACTGGATGGCCTGCGCCACCCGATCCATCTTCGGTGAATAAACGACCGCCTCGAACGAGAATCCGTTGGGCAGACCCGCGTCCGCGAGAAGTCTTCTGGCTCGCGTCGGGTCATGCTGGGGCTGCCCGTCGAGGGCGTCGTCGTACGCCGAGTGCCCCTTGGGGAAACTCTGCGCCGTAGGCCGGGCTTCCCCGAACATGACGCCGTTCACGATCTCGTTCCGATCGAGCGCGTAGCTGATCGCCTTTCGCACATTGGGATCGGCCAACGCGGGATCGAAGCTCGGGTTCAACCAGATATAGGCGGACTCCAGGCTGGGGCCGGCGTCCACCCGCAGCTCCGACAGCTGCCGGGCGTCCTCTGCCTGCTCTGCCTCCAGGGAGGCAAGATCCACCTCGCCGGATCGCAACGCGTTGAGTCGCGCCGTCGGGTCGGGGATCACTCGGATCTCGGCGCCACCGACCTTGATGCGGTTCGCGTCCCAGAACGAGGAGTTCTTCGTGAGGGTGATGGACACACTCGGCTGCTGCGCAACGACGGTGAATGGTCCGCTACCGATCGGAGTTTCTGCCGCATCCAGTTGGGCGAAGGTCCTCGGGTTGGCGATCATCCCTGGCCGGTCGGCCAACAACATCGGTAGCGCAAAGTCCGGATTGTGCTGGCTTATCCGAACCGTCACCGCATCCGTGACCTCCACGGACTCGATGTTGGCGAGATTGGCCGCGATGGTGGATGTCGGCAGGTCCCTTGCCCTATCCAGGTTCTGCTTGACGACCTCGGCGTCCAGCGCTGTGCCGTCCGAGAAGCGCAGACCGTGCCGAAGGCTGAGGAGCAGAGTCCGTCCGCTGTTCTCGAAGGTCCATGACTCCGCCGCTCCGGGGGCCGGTTCCCCCTCCGGAGTGCTGTGGACCAGCCGGTCGTAGACGAGGCCGAGAAGCTGTGTCTCCGGCCCACCGATGCTGCGCGCGGGATCCCATGTGGTCAAAGCGAGGTGGTTTGCCACCCTGATGACCGCGTTCGGGTCGGGCGGGCCGTTCGGACCCGCGCCGGACGGGTTCCCGCATGCCGTGGCGGCGATCAGTGAGAGGGCCGTCAGGAGAGTGGCCACCCGAAGTCTCATCGGGGCTGCCTTTCGTTCGTCTCATCGGTGAGGTCGATTCCGGCCGAGGTGACGGAAATGTGCTGCGGTGGCGCTGCCGGCTCGTCGGGATGGAGGTGGCAGGCGACGGATCCGCCGCCGCTCACGGGCCGCGCCGATGGAGCCTCGGTGCGGCAGATCTGCATGACCCGCGGACAGCGAGTCTGGAAGGCGCATCCCTTCGGCAGGCTCGCCGGGTCCGGCAGTTCGCCCTCGAGACGGTTCTTGCGCTTGCGCCGCTGTGTCGCGGGGTTAGGCGTCGGCAAGGCATCCAATAACGCGCGCGTGTACGGGTGCGCTGGAGCCTCGAAGATCCGCGTGCTGGGGCCCTCCTCGACCGCACGACCCAGGTACATGACGAGCACCCGGTCGGCGATATGTCTGACCACCGCCAGGTCATGCGAGATGAACAGGTACGCCATGCCCAGCCGCTCACGCAGGTCCGCCAGCAGGTTGATGATCTGGTTCTGTGTCGAGACGTCCAGTGCGCTGACGGCCTCGTCGCACACCAGGATGCTCGGCTCCATCGCGATGGCCCGAGCGATGGCGATCCGCTGCCGCTGCCCGCCGGAGAACTCATGCGGATAGCGGTTCATCTGCTGTGGGCCGAGTCCGACCAGTGAGAGCAACTCGGCTACCCGGCGATCGCGCTCTCCCCCGCGCAGCCCGCCGTGGATCTCCAGTGGTTCGCCGATGCTGTCCGCGATCACCATGGACGGGTCGAGCGAGGAGTACGGGTCCTGGAAGACCATCTGAATCTTGCGCCGACGCATCCGGAACTGCCGTTCCGACAGCGTCGAGACATCCTCGCCGTCCATCCAGATCGTGCCTTCGGACGGCTTCTCGAGGCGAAGTATCGCTCGCGCGGTGGTCGACTTGCCGGAACCGGATTCACCGACGATGCCCAGCACCTCGTGCGGCCGTAGCTCGAAACTCAAATGCTGGACGGCCTGCAACCGCGCGGCCCGCCGGAACAGGCCGCCGCGAAGCGGGAACTCGACCGAGAGGTTTGAGACGGAGAGGACAACGTTGCCGTTCATGTTGCTCCCTGCAGTGGCAGGCCGGGACGGATGCAGCGCGTCACACCCGTATCACCGGTCGAGAAGAGTGCCGGGGGCACTTCGGTGCACGCGGCGATGCGGTACGGGCAGCGGGGAGAAAATGCGCATCCCGTCGGTCTCATCGTCGCCTGCGGCGGCCGCCCCGGGATCAGGGGTAAGCGACCTTCCCGGACGACGAGCGTGGGCATCGCCCGCAGCAGACCTTCGGTGTAGGGATGCCTCGGCCGTTCGAACAGGTCATCCGCGTCTGCCTGCTCCACGACCTGGCCGTGGTACATCACCGCGACGCGGTCGCAGATGTCGGCGACCACCCCCATGCTGTGGGTGATGAACAGCAGGGCCAGCCCCAGCTCATCGCGCATCTGCCGCAGCAGGTCGAGGATCTGCGCCTGAATCGTCACATCGAGTGCGGTCGTCGGCTCATCCGCGATCAGGACGTCGGGATCGCAGGCGAGCGACATCGCAATCATCGCGCGTTGCCGCATCCCGCCGGAGAATTCGTGCGGATAGCTGTTCACTCTGCTCGCGGCCGAGGGGACGCCCACGAGATCCAGCACCTCCACTGCCCTTCGCCGGGCCTCGGCCCTGGACACCGGTCGGTGTCGCCGCACGGCCTCGACGATCTGCTCGCCGATCTTCATGCTGGGGTTCAGCGATGTCATCGGCTCCTGGAAGATCATGGCGATTCGGTCGCCGCGGAGTTGGTCGAGCTGGCGGCGACCCGCACCCACGAGCTCCTGCCCGGTGAGGCGGATACTGCCATGTGCGATACGGGCCGAGTTCCTGGAGAGCAGGCCCATGACAGCGAGGCTGGTCATGGTCTTTCCAGACCCGGACTCACCGACGAGCCCAAGCGTCTCCCCCTTCCGCACCGAGAACGACACCTGCTCGACAACCGGCCGCCAAATACGATCGACGGGCACCTCCACCGTCAGGTCTTCCACAGCCAGCACCGGTGCCGACGTCTCGTTCATGGCTGGCTGTTCGACGCGTGACCCGTTCGTGATCATCGCTCACCCCTGTTCTCCCTGCCGAGCGAATCCCGAAGTCCGTCACCCAGCACGTTGAAGGCCAGCACCGTCACGGCGATCGCGAGACCGGGGAAGACGATGAGCGTCGGTGAGCGGCTGACGTAGCGGAACGCGGTGCCGAGCATGCTGCCCCAGCTCGCATCGGGCGGCTGGACACCCAGGCCGAGGAAGCTCAGACCCGCCTCGATCAGCATCGCCTGCCCAGCCATGATCGATCCGAAGACGATCACAGGGGCGAGCGCGTTGGGGAGGACATGGCGCACGATGATGCGCGCGGTCGGCGTTCCGATCGTCCGCGAAGCCTCGATATAGGTCTCCTCGCGGATGCCGAGCACGACACCGCGCACCAGCCGGACCACCCGGGGTGCTGTGATGATCCCGACCGCGAGCATTGCGTTCGTCAGGCCCGGTCCGATCGCACCGATGATGGCAATGGCCAGGATGATCGCTGGATAGCTCATCAGCGCATCGGTGAACAACATGATGATCCGGTCGACGCGACGGCCCAGGTATCCAGCGGCCAAGCCCGGCAGGACCCCGAGCAGTAGGGCGATCGCGGTGCCTTCGACGGCGGCGAGCAGGGATACCCGCGCGCCGAAGAGCAGGCGGCTCAGAACGTCACGCCCCAGTTCGTCGGTTCCCAGGAGGTTCTCCCCGCCGGGCGGCCGCAGCACCTTGCCAAGGTCCTGCGCCAGCGGGTCGACGGGCGCAAGCGCGGGCGCGAAGACGGCAGCAGCCGCTCCGAGCAGCAGGACGAGCAACGCGACGACGGCAACGCGGGAGCGCAGGAAACGTCGCAGGAACCGCCTCTTCGCGCTCACCGGAGGCGCTGCGGAGGTCTCCTCCGCGGCATCGACGTACGTCGCGTTCAGTCGCTCCCAGGCGGCGTCGCCACAGGTCGTGGCCGAGTCCGGGCTCGAGGTGGTGGTCGTGTGTGTCATACCGCGCGGACCTTCGGGTTGAGGAAGCCGTAAGCCAAGTCGGTGAGGAGATTGATGATCATCACGATCAGGGCCGCGACCAGGACGACGCCCTGCAGGACCGGAAGGTCCTTGTCATGAACCGCCTGGATCGCAAGGCTGCCCAGCCCGGGCATCCCAAAAATCTGCTCGACGATCACCGATCCACCCAGCAGGAGGGCAGCCTGGAAGCTGAGGACCGTGATGACCGGACCGGCGGCGTTCTTCAGGCCGTGCCGGATCAGCACCGCCCACTCCGCGACGCCCTTGGCTCGTGCGCTACGGATGTAGTCCTGCTCGAGCACGCCCAGCATCGCACTCCTGGTGTGCCGCGCCAGTTCAGCGGCCGGCGCGGCGGCCAGCGTCACCGCCGGCAGAGTGACATGTAGGAGCCACTCTCCGAAGTCTTCCGAGATCGGAGTGTAACCCCCGGCGGGGAAGACGCCCGCCTGCAATGCGAACACGATGATGAGCATCAGCCCCAGCCAGAAGCCCGGGATAGCGATGCCCGCGGTCACGGCAACGGTGATGGCCCGATCGATCCACGACCCTCGCGCAGCCGCGGCGAGAACTCCTGCCGGAATCCCAATGACAACGGCTACCAGAACGGCGAGGACGGACAACCACGCGGTTACGCCGAACCGGTCGAGGATCATCCCGGTCACGTCGGCCCCGGTGTAGAGGGACTGGCCGAGCTGCCCGCGGACTGCGTCCAGCAGCCACCCCAGGTACTGCTCGACCGCTGGACGGTCCAGTCCCAGGCTCTGCCGGATGTGCGCGATCTGCTCCGGGGTCGGATTGTCCCCGGCGAGGGTGGCCGCGGGATCTCCTGGAATCAGAAAGACCAGCCCGTACACACCGAGTGTGATGAGCAAGACCAGGGGAACCGATCGCAGGATTCGATTTACCAGGAGACCGGCCAAGGTGACTCCTCTCGGGTTGACTTGCCGGCACTGCCGACGTCTTTGCCGGATCGTGCTCCTATGCCCGATCCACTCGCCGGACCGGGATCTAGCACCGAATCGGCCTCGTGCCGAAACGTGGGAATAGCGTCAGTCGGCAGCCGGTTTGCTCATCGCGGTGATACAGGCCCGCAGTGTCTGCCGGAAATCAAGGACCTCGGACTCACTCACCTCGCTGAGCATCTGTTCCTCGATCTCGTCGATCTCGATCTCGCAGGAATCCAGAACGCTCGAGCCCTTGTTCGACAGCCGGATCTCAAGTACCTTCGCGTGTTTCGGGCTCGGTGCACGATTGATGAACCCCTTCGCCTCCAAGGCGTTGACGAGCTCGTTCGCTGCCTGAGCGCTCACGAAGGTCCCTCTGGCAAGCTGCGCCGACGAGATTCCCGGGTTTCGCTGCAGGATCGTGAGCGCAATGTACTGCGGCACCGTCAGCCCGACGTTTCGAGTGGCTCGCTCGATCTTGCCGCGAATCGCCATCTCCAGCTGCTTCACTAGATACATGGTCCGAGTTCTCGGGACCTTCCTGCGCTCAATCGACGAATCATCGTATTTCGTCATCGGCCCTCATAAGTAGGTGTCAATTTCGACACGGCGCTTCACCGACCCACGCCGACTCCGTCGAATGTTGTCATGCCGACCAGGGGGACACGCAGACCTGCCACCTTGTCCGATGTCGCCCAGCCGAACTGCGGGCTGTACAGGAAGAGCAGGCTCAACGGCTCTTCAGAAACCTGGTTCGCGATCGAACGATGCAGGGAGGCGCGCTTTTCCTGATCCTGCTCACCACCCTGCTCCTTCATCAGCGACACCACGGCATCGCTGGTCACAGCACCGGGGTTGCTGGCGCTGGGCAGGAAGTACTGCGCGAACGTCGACCCGGGGTCCGCCTTGGCCACGATCCGGAACGCCAGAGCATCCGCGGCCTTCTCGACCCAGAATCTGGTGATCCCGTTGTTCCCGGTGACGACCTCGATCCCGATCTTGACCCCAACTGCGGCCAGCTGGGACTGAACAGCCTGCAGGTCGACCTGGGAGTCCACACCGGCCAGGACGGTGAACTCGAAACCGTCCGGGTAACCGGCCTCAGTCAGCAGTTGCCTGGCCTTCTCCGGATCGTAGGGGTAACGACCCTCGGCTTCCTGGCTGTGGGCGGCATGACCCTCTGGGTAGAGCTGGAACGCCGGCGTCCCCTTCCCGAAGATCACGCCGTTGATGATCCCCTGGCGGTCGATCGCGTAGTTGAGCGCCTGCCGAACCCGGCTGTCCTTGAGGGCGGGGACCCGATCTGGGTTGAGCTGGACGACCTTCGCTCCCGCGACACCGCCCGAGACCACCCCGACATCGCCCATGTCGGTCACCTGGGAGATCTGATCGGTGTCGAGGTAGACGATGTCGGCCTGCCCCGACCGCAACGCATTGACCCGGGCGGCTGGATCGGACACGAAGCGCAGCTCGATCCCGGCCGCCTGAACCGCCCCCGGATTCCAGTACTTCTCGAATCGCTGGAACGTGGCCGCGATGTTGGGGTTGTGCGCCACCATCTGATACATGCCCGAGCCCGCGGCGTTCACGCCGAGCGAGGGATCGTCGAACGCCTTGGGGCTGATCAGCGCGCCAGCGCGCCCGGTCAGGGCGCCGAGCAGGCTTACCTCGGAGGTGCCGGTCCGCAGGACAACAGTGGACGTCCCCTCGGTCTCCACTGCGGTCACGCTGGCCAGGTCTCCTCGTACCACCGACTCAGGCAGGGTGCGCGCCCGGTCGAGATTGGCCTTCACCGCTGCGGCGTCGAGTGGCGTGCCGTCGTGGAAGCTGAGTCCTTCCCGGATGTGCAGGCTCAGCCCCGACGGGCTGAGCTCCCATCGGTCGGCCGCCCCTGGAATGACCTTTCCTTCGCGGTCCAGGTGCAGCAGGCGGTCGTACGCGAGGAACAGCATGGTTTCGTCGATCGTGGCGGGCGATCTGTGCGGGTCCCAGGTCGGGCTGTCCCGGAAGTAGATCATCCGGATCTCGGCGTTGCGATCGATGACCGCGTCGCCGCCCTGGCCGGCTTGTCCGGCCCGGTTACCCGAGCACCCCGACAGCAGCAGGGCTAGACCTGCCACCAAGACGAGGATCTTCTTCATCGCCGTTCTTCCTTTCCGGTGTACGCCGTCGGGCACCGAGGCGGGACTTATCTCGGGATGCCGCCGAGATCTCGCAAATCGAAGCCGGCTCGGTCCAGCTGATCGAGCGACAAGAGTCGCGTAACGGACATGGTCTTGCGGGCCACGATATGGTCGCGAGGCGAGTTGACGGATTCGACACCACGCAGCAGACCATCGCGGAAACAAAAAGCGGAGAACTTTCCCTCGTCGACGCTTCCGGTGAGCCGCACGTTGTCGCAACCGCCGGTCAGCCCCACCATCTGGACCTTCGTGCCGAACTGCTCGCTCCAGAACCACGGCATCGCGTGGTAGGGCGCCGGCCTCCCCACGATCTTTTTCGCGACCGACCTTGCCTGATCGAGCGCGTTCTGGACCGATTCGATACGCACCGAGCCGGCTCCATCGGGGCTCGGAAACCGCGCGCAATCACCAACGGCCGATATGCACGGATCCTTCGTCGACAATTCGGAGTCGACCACGATCCCACCGGCCACGTCCAGTCCCGCGGTGGTGGCGAGTTCCTCGTTCGGGGACACGCCGATCCCCACCACCACCAGGTCGGCCGGAACGACCGAGCCGTCGGTCGTCTCGACCGCTGCCACCCGACCGCTGCCGTCGTCGACGATCCGTCCGACCTGGACTCCGCAGCGAACGTTCACACCACGGTCGGCATGCACGCCTGCGACATGCGCTGCGACCGGGGCTGATACCGCACGCTCCAGCAGACGATCCTGTACCTCGATCACGGAGACGTGCTTGCCCAGGGTGCGCGCGGCCGCCGCGATCTCGAGCCCGAGGAATCCGCCGCCGACGATGACCACTCTGCTGGCGGTCAGCAGGCTGCTCCTCAGCCGCCTTGCGTCGCGGAGGCTCCGCAACGTCAACACGCCATCCAGCCCGGCGCCCTCGATGTCTGGCCGCTTCGGAGTGCACCCAACCGCGAGCACCAGGTGTTCGTAGGGAACACCGGTACCTCCGGCGAGCAAGACCGTGCGAGATTTCCGGTCGATTCCATCCGCCTGCCGACCGGCCAGTAGCGTGATTCCCTGGGACGAGTAGAACTCACGCGGGCGAAACACGATCTGACTGATGCTCTGGTCACCGCTGAGAAAGGTCTTCGACAGCGGCGGCTTCTGGTACGGCAGGTCCGGTTCCGAATCGATCACGACCACGGGCTTCCGATATCCGGCCTCCCGCAAAGAGAACGCGACCTGTGTTCCCGCATGCCCGGCGCCGACGACGACGGTTCCCCGCTCGGTGCTCATGTACCGGTCCCGAGTAGCGGTCGACGCCGGTTCTTCACACAATCCAGCATCTTGTCCTCGCGGGTGTCGTCCGGATTCAGATCGGTGATTGCCGACACTGTTACTCCTCGTCATTTCTCACCGAATCCGATCGCGGGGCGCACGCGCCCTACGGCTCCACCACAGCGAGGGCTCGTGTCGGGCAATGCATGGCAGCCATCCGCACGTTGGCTTCCTCGGACGCGGGAACGTCGGGCATCAGCACCGTCCCCCGGTCGGTCCCCTCGTCGTAGTCGAAGACATTGGGCGCGGCGACGACGCATGCCCCATTACCGCGGCACAGTTCCTGATCGATGCGCACATGCATCCGGATCAGCCCTCGGCCCGCGACTGCAGCCGGTGGTAGCCGGTCTGTTCCCGTGCTTCGCGCAAGCGAGCACCCGCCCCGACGAGCTTGCGGATCTGTTGCTCAGCATCGCGGATCTCCTCGGCGCTGGCGAGCACCGTCGTGACCTCGCCGGCCGGTACCACCACGACGCCGTCGGCGTCGCCGATCAGGTAGTCACTGGGAACGACGCGAACGCCGCCGATCGATACCGGGGCCTGGTAGGCCTCGACCTGGACCCGGTCCTTCCCGGTGCGCATCCAGCGGCCCCGGCTGAACACCGGATAGCCGAGGTCCACACATACCGAGCTGTCCCGGCACACCCCGTCGATCACTGTGCCGGCCACGCCCCGCACGCTCGCGACGCTGGTGAGCAGGTCTCCCCAGACCGTCGCGTCGGTGCGGCCCTGGTTGTCGAGGACGACAACCGTGCCGGGGCCGAGGTCGTCGATGAAATCACCCACGTCGCCCGGAGGTGAGCCGGCCGGGCCGTAGCGCACGGTGAACGCCTGGCCGGCGAAGTGCATGGCGCGGTCCACCGGAAACAACCCGTGGCACTGTCCCGCGACCCCGTGCCGGTCGAGGGCGTCGCTGAGCTCACTCGTATCGAGCGCACGCAACCGGTCCAGAATCTCCCGCTCACTCAGCTGACTCACCGGTCCTCCAGTAGTTCCTCGTAGTGGGCGCCCATCACCTGGGACACCGGCTCACCCGCATACAACCGCCGGACCATGGCCGACTCGTGGGCGGCGATCTCTCCCGCCACCCGCAGCACGTCGACGGCCGCCACCCGCTGCACGAACACCACGCCGCTGCGGTCCGCGATCACCAGATCACCTGGCGACACGGCGATGTCGGCGAAGCGGATGGGCTCATTCCAGCTGTGCTCCACAACGCGACCACGGGCAGTGCGCGGTACGGCCCGCCGCGCGTAGACCGGGAAGCTCAGCCGCACCGCGTCGTCGACGTCCCGGACCGCGCCGTCGACCAGTACGCCTTCGACACCGCGCAGGTGAGCAGCGAGGCTGAGTACCCCGCCCCAACCCGCGACCTCGGTTCGCCCGCCGTTGGCCACGACTATCACGTCACCCGGCCCGCTCGCCTCGACCGCGGCCGTTCCGAGGTGCCTGGCCGGGGTCGACGGTGGCTGACCGCTCGGCGCGGGCGGGCCGGCGTCGGGCGGGCCGAGCTCGACGGTCACGACCCGGCCGCTGATCCGGGATCCCCCGCTGAGTCCGTGGACCCCGAGCACCGCGCCGGGGCAGTCCAGACGGTCGAGCGCGTCGGACACGGTCGGGGTGTCCAGCGTCGCCAGGCGCTGCATGATCTCGTCGATGGTCATGACCACAGCCCGAACGCCAGGCCGATGCCGGTGCCGCCGAGGGTGCGTACCGCCGGGATGTAGTCGATCCATCGCGCCGTCAGATGCTCGGACGCACCCGCGACCGTCACCCAGTTCCTGATCTCCGAGGTGCCGGAGCGGAGCTTGCGTTGGGGGATGCTGCGCAGGAAGGCCGCGTCGTGTGCCCGCATGGCCTCGAGGACACGCTGATCGAGGTCGTGGTCGACCACGAAATGGCTCAGACCGCCCGATGCCACGACGCCGACGCGACGCTGCCCCGGAAGGGATTCCACGGCCTTGCGCAGGGCCTGCCCGAGTTCGTAGCACCGCGCGGCGGTCGGTTGGTTGGGCGGGAAGTACGTGTTCAGCATGATCGGTACTGCCGGAATGTCGGCCCCACTGAGCAGGCGTCCGAGGACCCAGCCGTAGGCATGCCCGAAACCGGTTCCCGTCGGCTCGGCATTCGTCGAGGCGACGTCGAACTCCTGCTCGATCAGGCTTTCGATCAGGAACCGGCCTGCCGCCGCGTCCGCGCGATAGACGGCGCCGTCGTTGCCGAGGCGGCGCTGGATCTCGGCCGGGATCGGCCGCCCGTGATTGTCGGCGTCCGGGTCCTCCATCGTCATCATCTCGCCGTAGAACACGCTGATCGCCGGAAGGTTGCTGAAATCGAACAGCTCTTCCTGGTCGTCGCCGACGATGATCACGAGATCGAGGTCGAGCGCGCGCAGGTCCGCACTCAGCCGCTCGATCGACGCCTGCGCCCGCGCATAGCGCTCGTTCCAGATCTCGGGGACGATGTCGGACGAGAACCTTTCGCCCGCCCGTGCCTCCAGTTCGGCATACGGCACCAGGGCGCCCTCGGTGTCATGCAACTGGTCGTAGGTCTTGTCCTGCTCGGCGCGCAGTTTCCACATCATCGCCGGTTCCTGCGCCAGCATTGGGCTGTGCGAGCTCCCCGCCACAGCAACGATTTCTGACATTTTCACTCCTGAGTCAGATCCTGCGGTAAACCGTGCGCGCGTTTCCTTCGAAGAGATCGTTCCGCTGTTGCTGGGTGAGGAACTCGATCGCCTCCACCACCGGCTTGAGGTCGTCTAGATGTCCACCGCTGCCGGGGCGCTCGGTGCCGAACAGGACCCGGTCGTGCCCAACCACCTTGATCAGCAGCTCCAGCGCTTCCTGGGTGTACAGGCAGGTGTCGAACCACAGGTCACGCAGCCGGTCGAGGTACGGTCTGTCCCCGGGCCGTGCATCCCTCGCGTAGTGCGCGGTCCATCTGCCCAGCTGGTACGGGATCGAGCCGCCGCCGTGGGGGATGATCAGCTTCAGATCTGGGAACCTGCCCAGCACATCGGCCTCGATCAACGAACCGATGGCCAGGCTCTCCTCGCTGATGAAATGCTCGCTGTAGTTCTCCCGGCCGAAGCAGCCCGCGCTGTGCACCAGCGCGGGAACGTCCGATGCGGAGAGCTTCTCGTAGAGCGGGTACCAGTATGGGTCGCCGAGCGTGGGTGTGGTGCCGCGCCCCTCGCTCGGGTCGGGGTTGAGCAGGACCCCGACGAACCCCATGTCGAGGCAGCGCTCCAGTTCCTCGAAGACGGATTCGATCGGCTCACCGTCGGCCTGCGGGAGTCCGGCGAGCCCACGGAAACGGTCCGGATGCTGCTTCACCTCGAAGGCCACCGCGTCGTTGTTGTGGCTCACCCACCAGTGGACGATCTCCTTGGGGCGTGCCGAGTGCTTGAGCACGAACGGGCGGGGGGAGACCAGCTGGACATCGGTGCCCACCGCGTCGAGCAGACGGACGTGCTCGTCGGCCGCCGCGCGGTGGGCGGCCTCGTCGATCTCCAGGTGGCGTCGCCCGTGGTGCCTTCCGGCGCCCTCGAGGTAGGTCCACGATCCGTAGAACGAGGGAGGGGCGACGAGGTGGCCGTGGCTGTCGATGATCACTGTCGTTCCTCTAGGACGGCGTTGAACTGGACTTGGATGAGCATTGGCCGCCGTAGCGGGGCGAGAACCGTGTGTCTGGTCGGCCGGGAGCGCGGATCGGGAAAGGTCTTCACCCACACGGGGTCGACCACCCGTCGCACCGATTCGTCGGCGATGAACACCGTCGCCGCGACCACGTCGTCAAGACCGCTGCCGGCTGCCTCGAGGATGAGCCGGACGTTGTGGAAGACCTGCTCGGCCTGGTCCTCCGCGGTACCGGCGATCTCCCCGGTGTTCGGGTCCATCCCGTGCACCGCACTCGACTGCAGGAACCGATCGACGACCGCCGCGATCGGGAACGGTGCCCCGCCGTGATGCAGCCCGGGCACCTCGATCGTCCGCCGCTTCATGACGTCGAGACCTGGGTCGGAATGCTGGTGTAGCCGTGGAACGCCGGGGTCCGCAGACGCTGGGCCGGTCCGACGTCCACCGAGTAGTCCCCGAGGACCGGAAGCGACTCCTCGAGCAGGACCCGCGCCTCCAGGCGGGCCAGCGGTGACCCGAGACAGAAGTGCGGTCCCATCCCGAAACCGAGGTGCCGGCTGTCCAGCGGGCGCCCCACCCAGAACCGGTCCGGCTCCGGGTAGGCCCGTTCATCCCGGTTCGCCGATCCATAGCACAGGCCCACGCGCGCGCCCTCGGGAATCACCCTGCCGTGCACCTCGATGGGGACGAGGGTGGTCCGGCCGAAGATATGCGCGGCGGCGTCATAGCGCAGCGATTCTTCGAACGCTGCCGCGGCGAGACTCGGGTCCTCGCGGATCTCTCGCCGGGCATCTGGGTTCTTGGCCAGCGCGACGAACATGTTGCCCAGCGCGTGCACGGTCGAGGCGTATCCCGCGGCCATGATCGTCCCGGCGGTCACCACCACCTCGTGCTGATCCAGCCGCCGCCCTTCGACCTCGGCCTGCACCAGTCCGCTGATGACATCGTCCAGCGGTTCGCGGGTCCGTTGCTCGACCAGGCCGGCCAGGTAGTCGAAGACCGGCTGCAGACCGGCGGTCGGCTGGTCCGGCACCACGGTGAAACTCTCATCGACCATCCTGGAGACCCGGGGAAGATCTTCCTCGGGCACGCCGAGGATCAGTGCCACCAGGCTCGAGGTCAGGTCCGTGGCGAAATCCCCGACGAAGTCGAACCGGTCACGGCCCGCGAGCCGGCTCAGCAGATCCTTGGTCCGCGTCCGCACGACCGGCTCCATCGCGGCCACCCGCCGGGGGGTGAACGCCTTCATCACCAGGCGCCGGAGGCGATCGTGCTTGGGCGGGTCGGTCGCGCCGAGGGTGTTCCCCATCCGTTCGGGGATATCGCGCGGGAACGCGTTGCCTTTCGCGTTCGACCAGGTGCGCGTGTCGGTGGTGGCGGACAGCACCGTGTCGTACCGGGTCACCAACCACACGCCGAGATCCTCGACGTAGAAGGCTGGTGCCTCGTTCCGGAGAAGCCGGTAGGTCGGCCAGGGGTCGTCCAGGAATTCCGGATCGAACAGATCGAACTGAGGCATTGAAATTCACACCTTCAGAAGCTGGTAGATGTCGAGCGTGCTTTCTCCGGCACGCAGGCGGGCCAGCACCTCGTTCTCCTTCGCGGTGCGCTCTCCGGCCGCCTCGATCGTGCGGTGCAGGTCGGCGGCGGGCACGACAACTACCCCATCGGTGTCACCGAGCACGAAATCGCCACGCCGGACGACAACGTCGCCGATGCGCACCGGTTCGCCCAGCGCTCCCCTGCCGGCCGGATCCTTGATCGTTCCGCGGATGCACACCACGCCCGCGAAGACCGGAAACGCCACGTCCCGCAGCGCAGCGACGTCCCGGACGCCCCCCGTGATGACGAGGCCGGCAAGGTCTCGGGCGGCGGCCGCGACCGAGAGGATCTCCCCCCAGTACCCGAACTCGGGTTGCTCCGGCACGGCCACCACGAGCACCTCGCCCGGCTGCGCAGCGTAGACAGCCCGGTGCAACCACAGGTTGTCCCCGACCGGGGACCGCACCGGGAAGGCCGGTCCGGCGAGTTCGAACCCCTCGCACACAGGCTTGACGGCGGCCGGCAGAGCGCCTTGACGCCCCATGGCCTCATGGAGGGTGGCCGAACCTGCCCGCAGGGCATCACTGACTACAGACAACCGACGGTCTCCTGACTTCCCTGTCCGATCGACCTACTCCAGCCCGGCGTGAGGTCGTGGCACCCGCACCGCCGTCTTCCGGGCGGCTGCGGAGGCGGCGGGCCGCTCTCGATCGACCGCGAGGCGGCGCACGCAAGCATGGGCACGAGTGGCATCTATGTCAAGAGCCTTGATACAGTGCGGCGAGGAGCGGCAGCCACCCGCGCTCGTCGCACCCTGCGACGGCACGCCGGACACCGTGAGCCAGGGTCTGTATCAAGAACCTTGACATTTGGCCCGGGCCCACCTAGCTTCTGGACCGCATATGAACGGACACCGAGGCCACAACGATGTTCGGCATCAGCGTCATTTCATTACCCACTCGTCCACGCGTTCGTCGAGGTGCGTCATGCAAGTTATGAGTCGCTATAATGCGATTCCAGCACGATGCTGCAGATTCATTTTCAGTTCGCGCCGGAGCACGGCCTCGTGAAGGAAAGCGTGGCAGTTCTCCTCAGCGGTGTGGCGGCGCAGGTACCTGCCGCGATTGCTGTCGTACAGGGCGACCGGTCCCGCACCTATGCCGAACTCGATGAGCGCTCCGCCCGCCTCGCAGCCGGCCTTTCCTCCGTGGGAGTGCGCAATGGTTCACGCGTGGCCATCGTGCTGCACAACTGCATTGAATACCTCGAGGTGGTCCTCGCGCTGGGTAAGCTCGGCGCGCTCGCGGTAAACGTCAACTACCGCTACCGCGCGTCCGAACTGACCGACCTGCTCGAAGGCGCTCGCATCGACGCGATGATCGTGAATCCCGCGCGCACACCGCAGGCCGTTGAGATCTCAGCATCCCTGTCGTCTCGGCCCGTCCTGATCGGGCTCGATCCAGATGCCGGCCAGATCGGGGCCGGCATGCTGGACTACGAACGCTTCCTCGCCGCGCACGCCCCGATCACCGACCTCGGCCTGAGTGTGACGGACCGCTTCCTCCTGTTCACCGGCGGAACGACGGGTCGGCCGAGGGGTGTCTTGCGCGACCAGATCAACCTCTTCGGCACCTGCGCGACGAGCGCCTTCCTCGGGCTGGAGCTCGATCCCCCGGAAACGGCGGCCGAGCTCTACCGGATCGTCGACAGTGTCAATGCCGCCAAGCGTGCCCCGGTCGCGATCCCCGCGTCACCGCTCATGCACGGGACCGGGCTCTTCCACAGCCTCGGCGTGCTGCTCGTCGGGGGCACGGTCGTGCTCACCGCGGGAGCGTCGTTCCAGGCGAGCGAGATCTGGCAGTTAGTCGAACGGCATCGCGTCACGGAGCTGGCCATCGTCGGCAACGTATTCGCCAAACCGCTGGTGGAGGAACTCCAGCGGGCCGCCGAGGCCGGTCAGCCGTACGACCTATCGAGCCTTCGCAGGATCTCCAGCTCCGGCCTGGTCTGGTCGGCCAACCTCAAGGACCAGCTGCTGTCGCGGGCCGATGTCCGGCTTGTGGACGTCCTGGCCTCCACCGAGGGAGGCCCGTACGCGGTCTCCGTCAGCAGCCGGGAGGCCCGACCCGAGACCGCGACGTTCCAGCTGGTGCCCGGCGCTGGCGTGCTGACACTCGATGGCCGGCTCCTGCGAGCCGGTCAGCGTGGAACCGGGCTGCTGTGCGCCGAGGTCCCCGGCTTCGCGTGCTATCTCGACGACCCCGAACGGACCGCGCACGTCTACCGCACCATCGACGAGCGCACCATGGTCGTGCCCGGCGACGTCGCTGAGCTGCACGAGGACGGCTCGGTGCGCTTGTTGGGCCGCGGCAGCGAGGTCATCAACACCGGCGGCGAGAAGGTCTTCGCCGAGGAGATCGAGCAGGCCCTCTGCCGGGAGCCGCGGATCAAGGACGCCGTGGTGATCGGCGCCGACGACGAGCGATGGGGACAATGCATCGCCGCCATCGTCAGCCTGGAGCCGGACGCCTCCATGACCGACGCCGAGGTAGTCGAGGCCGTCGCGGCGCAGCTCGCCGACTACAAGAAGCCCCGCGTGGTGGTGTTCGTACCCGAGATCGAACGAACTCCTGCTGGTAAAGCCAATCTGGTCTGGGCGAAGAAGATCATCGAAGCCGCATGACCACACCCGCATTTGGCGAAACGAGAGGAACCCGATGACGGCACTTGCCGAGGGCAGGCTTGCTCCGACCCCCACCGCAGATCAGGTGCTCGCCGATCTGCTCGCATCCCTGGATCTGTCCGTGGCCGACTTGGGCGGGACAGTGACGATCAAGGGCGACGATCCGCTTGTCAGCTCGCGTCACCGCCTGGCGGCGGCCACCGCGGCCGCCCTGGCTGCCCAGGGTGTGGCGGTCGGTGCCATCTGGCGGATGCGGTCGGGCCGAGGCCAAGACGTCACAGTGGACGCGGCGCAGGCCGTGCACGCGCTGAACTCGGTCAAGCTGCTGAAGCAGAACGATGTGGCGATCGGGCTCAGCCTGCTGCCGCCAGAGCCGATCAACGGCTTCTACCGGACGGCTGACGGGCGGTGGATCTCACTGATCGGCCCACGGCTGAGATTGCGCAACGGTCTGCTCGAGTTGCTCGACTGCGCGAATACCAAGGACGCGGTGGCGGCCGCCGTCTCCCGATGGCGGGCCTTCGAGCTCGAGGAGGCAGCCGCAGCTCGCGGCCTGGTCGCGCTCGTCGTCCGCACCAGCGATGAATGGCGCGGACATCCCCAGGGACAGGCTCTCGACGCGGCTCCTCTGATCGAGATCGAGAAGATCGGCGACAGCGACCCCGAACCGCTCGGTCCCGGTGCGCGGCCGCTGTCCGGAGTCCGGGTTCTGGATGTCGCACACCTGCTCGCCGGCCCCGGAACCAGCCGCACCCTGGCCGAGCAGGGCGCCGACGTGCTGCGAATCGCGACTCCCCGGGAGCCGGACGTCCTGACCAACGTCATTGACACCGGGTTCGGCAAGCGCCACGCCTACCTCGACCTCGACGTCCCCGACAACAGCCGCCGTCTCACCGAGCTGGCGACCGACAGCGACGTCTTCGTCCAGTCGTATGCACCCGGAGCCCTTGCCCGGCGCGGTTTCTCGGCCGACCAGGTCGCAGCGAAACGACCCGGGATCATCTACGTCTCGCTCAACGCGTTCGGGCACAGTGGACCGTGGGCGCTGCGGCGTGGTTTCGACCCAGAGACCCAGGCCGCGATCGGCATCGCGGCGGCCGAAGGATCGCTGGACGAGCCGAAGCGGCTGCCCACATTGCTGCTGTGCGACTTCCTCGCCGGGTTCCTGGGGGCGGCCGGCGCTCTCGCTGCGCTCATCCGGCGCTCCCGCGAAGGCGGCAGCTACCACGTGAAGCTCTCCCTGGCACGTACCGGAATGTGGGTGCAGAACCTCGGTCTCCTGCCAGACGTCCCGGAGGGGCTCGTTCTGCCCCCGCCGCGGACGGCCGCGATGGACACGCCCTACGGCCGCCTCGAGCACCTTGCGCCGGTGACGCAGTTCTCCGAAACCCTCGCCTACTGGGACAAGCCCACGGTCCCCGCCGGTGCGTCCATGCCCCTCTGGCTACCGCGT
This sequence comes from Pseudonocardia asaccharolytica DSM 44247 = NBRC 16224, assembly GCF_000423625.1. GTDB lineage: Bacteria > Actinomycetota > Actinomycetes > Mycobacteriales > Pseudonocardiaceae > Pseudonocardia > Pseudonocardia asaccharolytica. The sequence goes on along the minus strand of NZ_AUII01000001.1, from coordinate 398,410 downwards.
TGACCACGGACCACATCGAAAGGAATGCAGTGTCCATCTCAGACGAGGCACGAGTCGACGTCACGACACCCGGGCTGGAAAGCGTGCCTGTGGGCGAGCTGCCTCCGGTCGGCACCGTGCCGCGGAACATGTACGCCCAGGTGGTCCGGCAGTCCCGGTTCGGCGACCCGGCGACCGCGTTCCAGGTCGAGAAGATCGCTACGCCGAGGATCGGTCCGGGTGAGGTGCTGGTGGCCGTGATGGCCGCCGGAGTGAACTACAACAACGTCTGGGCCGCGCGCGGCTATCCCGTCGACGTCATCGCCCAGCGCATGCGCGCCGGGGGCGCGGAGGACTTTCACATCGGCGGCAGCGATGCCTCCGGCATCGTCTACGCCGTCGGCGACGGCGTAGACGACGTCGAGATCGGCCAGCACGTCGTCGTCCACCCCGGGTACTGGGAGCCGGACGACCCGTGGATCGCCAAGGGCAAGGACCCGATGCTCGCGCCGTCAGCTCGGATCTGGGGCTACGACGCCGAGATCAACTTCGGGTCGTTCGCTCAGTTCTGCCGAGTTCAGCGCCACCAGCTGCTACCCAAGGCCGAACACCTGACCTGGGAGGAGGCAGCCGCACCGACGCTGGTCGGCACCACCGCCTATCGAATGCTGCACGGCTGGGCGGGCAACGAGGTCCGCGACGGCGACGTCGTTCTGGTCTGGGGAGGATCGGGCGGCCTGGGGACTCAGGCGGCCCAGCTGGCCGCCGCGGCCGGCGCCCGGGTGGTCGCCGTGGTCTCCGACGAACGCCGCGGTGAGTACGCCGTGAAGTACGGGGCAATCGGGTGGATCAACCGCCACGACTTCGGCCACTGGGGCCTCCCGCCGAAGATCAGCGACAAGGCCGGCCAGGAGGCCTGGTCGGCAAGCGCACGCGCATTCGGCAAACGGATCTGGGAGATCGTGGGTGAGCGGCGCGACCCGGCGATCGTGTTCGAGCATCCCGGCGAGAGCACGGTTCCGACAAGCATCTTCGTCTGCGAACCCGGCGGCATGGTGGTGATCTGCGCGGGCACCACCGGGTACGAGGCCATGGTCGACCTGCGCTACCACTGGACCCGGCAGAAGCGGCTACAGGGAAGCCACGGCACCAACGACGAGCAGGCCCGAGCCTACAACGATCTCGTGCTCGCCGGACGGATCGACCCGTGCCTTGGCCGCGCGATCCGTTTCGAGGAGCTGCCCGCCGCGCACGCCGCGATGGGACGAGGAGAGGACGTGTTCGGCAACATCGTCGCCTTGATCGGCGCGGGCGTACTCGGAGGAGGTCGGGTGTCGTGATCTCATGGGACGCCGAGTTCGACTTCGTCACGATCGGCGGGGGTATCGGCGGGCTGGCATCGGCGATCGTCGCACACGAGGCGGGCCTGACGGTCCTCGTGCTGGAGAAGAGCGACCAGGTCGGTGGGGTCGCCGCGCTGTCGCTCGGGCAGGTCTGGGTGGCCGGCAACGATTGTGAAGCCGAGCTCGGGATCGCAGATTCGCCCCGACGGGGACAGGACTACATGATGTGGGTCGGCGGCGGATTCAGCATGCCCGACCACGCCCGGACCTACTGCGAGCGCGCACCCGGAGTCGTGCGGTTCTTCCGGGATCGTGCCGGTATCCGCTGGCGTCTCTGGCGGGGGCAGCCCGACTACTACTACCCCGAGGCGCCCGGCTCGATGGCAGAGGGCCGCTGTCTCGAAGTCGAGCCATATCCAGGTCGGTGCCTGGGTCAGTGGGCGGCAAGCACCCGCGACTCGAACAGGATGCGGCTCACCAACGAGGAGAAGCGTGGCAGCGTTCCCGCGGGGGTCGCCGAGCGACGAGAGGCGGACGACATTCGGACGCTGGGCGGCGGGCTGGCCGGTTACCTGGTCGGCGGCGCGCTCTCCCGCGGGATCCAGATGTGGACCGAGGCCGCGACCACCGAGCTCGTTCGCGAGCATGGTCGCGCGGTCGGTCTGCGGGTGCGGGTCGGAGGGAAGCAGGTCAAGGTCCGCGCCCGATGCGGGATCCTCCTCGCCACCAGCGGTTACGACTGGAATGCGGATCTGGCCAGCAGCTTCGACGCGCGACCTGGCGGGGCCAGCCTGACCATGCCAGAGGTGACAGGTGATCACCTGCGTCTGGCCGGGATGCTCGGTGCGAAACCGGTGTTCTCCGCCGCCAGGCCGCAATGGGTGGATCATCGGTTCCGGGTGGGGACAACCCTGCCCCGCCTCAAGACCGAGCTGCCCCACGCGATCATGGTCAACCGGCACGGCCGGCGGTTCTGCGACGAGTCGTTCGGTCCGTCCTACACCGCAGCACTATCCAATGTCGACGTCGACCAGCCATGCCTGGCCAATCAGCCGTTCTGGGGCGTCTTCGACGACCACTACCGGCGCCACTACGGCGTGGGGCCGTGGGGTCCGGCCGACGAGCTTCCCGCCGAGGTGGTGAGCGCATCGACACCGGAGGGCCTCGCGGAGAAGGCCGGCTTCGATCCTGAGGGATTTGCCGATGAACTGGCAGTGTTCAACCCGGCAGCCTCCGAGGGCAGGGACGACCGGTTCAGGCGCGGCAGCCGCCCAGTTGCGGTAGGCAAGGGCGATGGCACCGCGCCGCACCCCCTGCTCGGCCCGATCGACACCGCCCCGTACTACGCGGTCGAACTGCGGTCAGTAAGCATCGGCATTCCCAACGTCGGCCTGGCCGCTGATCTCAACGGCCGAGTGCTGGACTGGTCGAACAAACCGATACCCGGGCTGTATGTGACCGGAAACTCGATGGCACTACACGAAATGGGTACCGGATATCAGAGCGGCTACGCAAATATGCGCGCGATGATATTCGGCTCGCTGGCCGCGTGTGACGCAGCCGGTGTCGATCCGGAAACTCTCGGACTCTAGCGAAAGGATAGCGGGCCGTGTCAGATCACCAGGCCATCAGCGCGGAGGATCGGCAACTAATCATCGAACTGCTGGCCAGGTACAGCTGGGCTTTCGACGCCGGTGACGCCGACGGGGTCGCGACTCTGTTCACCGAGAACGGTGTGTTCCACGGGTCGTCAGGCCCGATCGAGGGCCGTTCCGCCCTGCGCGAATTCGTCAAGCGGGCCAAGGCAAATGCGGCCGAGTGCAGCATGCAGCACTGGGTGGGCAACACCGTACTCACCCGTACCGAGGGCAACGCGGTGCGGGCCCGCTCCTACCTGACCGTGGTCCTCGTCGGCGAGCACGCCGAGGTACGGGCGGCGGGCGAATACGACGATCTACTGGTCAAGGAATCAGGAGAGTGGCGGTTCACCTCGAGGCGATACCTCAAGTGGCCGGGGTGACACGAGAATCATCGGAAGTCCCAGACATCAGTCACTCGCATTGTCGGTAAATCGGCGTGCGCATCAGAAACAGCAGTACTGAAGGAGCGTGCATGGATCTGCAGGGGAAGGTCGCCGTAGTCACCGGTAGCGGCCGAGGACTCGGTCGTGGTTACGCGGAGGCACTCGCCGCCTCGGGTGCCGCGGTAGTGGTCAACGATATCGACGCCGAGTCGGCCGGTCAGGTCGTCAAGGAGATCACCGGAGCAGGAGGCCGCGCCGTCGGCGTCGTCGCTCCTGTGGGCACCGCCGAAGTGGCGGAGCAGCTTGTGGCGACCGCTGTCGAGGAGTTCGGCCGGCTCGATGTGATGGTGACCAATGCCGGCATCCTCCGCGACCGGGTTCTCTGGAAGATGAGCGACGAGGACTTCGATGCGGTGATCGACGTCCACCTGCGCGGGACGTTCACCTGCGCGCGTGCTGCAGCGCTGCGGATGCGGGAGCAGGGTACCGGCGGCAGGCTGATCCTTGTCTCATCGCCTGCCGGGCAGCGCGGCAACTTCGGGCAGACCAACTATTCGGCGGCCAAGGCAGGCATCGTGGCGATGGCCCGGACCTGGGCCATGGAGCTGGCGAAGGCAGGAATCACGGTGAATGCCGTGGTCCCGGTCGCGGCGACCGAGATGACCAAGACTATTCCCGCGCTGGCCCCGGTCATCGAGGAGTCCGAGCGCACCGGACGGCCGTTCCCGGACTGGTTGCGCAAGGACGAGGGTATGGGCACCGTCGAGGACGTCGCCCCGCTGGTTGTCTTCCTCGCCTCAGACCGGTCGAGCGGGATCACGGGCCAAGCAATCGGCCTCGGGGGCGACAAGCTTGCCCTGTGGTCGCATCCGCAGGAGAAGTCGGTCAGCTTCTCCGACGGTGGATGGACGGCGACGGCCATCGCGGAGTCATGGACGACCGGCGTCGGCGCGCAGCCCGAAACCTACGGTATGCCTGTTCCACAGGCCCCTGGGGCCTGACATGCCCGATCCTGTGATGAACGTCGATGAGTTGGTCGCCCTCGACATGCATACGCATGCCGAGGTGTCGCGGGACGGCCACGCCTCTCTGAGCCCCGATCTCCTCGGTGCCTCCGCCGAGTACTTCAAGGCCCAGGGCCACCGGCAGCCGTCCGTCACCGAGATGGCCGGCTATTACCGCCATCGGAAAATGGCAGCCGTCGTCTTCACCGTGGACGCCGAACATGCGACCGGACATCCGCGGATCGCGAACGAAGAAGTCGCCGAGAGCTGTGCCGAACACGCCGACGTGCTGATTCCCTTCGCGAGTGTTGATCCGTGGAAGGGTCGCAGCGGTGCGCGTGAGGCGCGGCGACTGGTCGAGGAGTACGGCGTCCGCGGGTTCAAGTTCCACCCCAGCGTGCAAGGCTTCGCGCCCAATGACACCATGGCCTATCCGCTGTACGAGGCGATCGAGGAACTCGGCGTCCCTGCTTTGTTCCACACCGGGCAGACCGGAATCGGTGCTGGCGTGCCCGGAGGGGGCGGCATCCGCCTCAAACACTCCAACCCCATGCTGGTTGACGATGTGGCAGTGGACTTCCCCGAGATGAGGATCATTCTTGCCCACCCGTCGTTCCCCTGGCAGGACGAGGCACTCGCGGTCGCGACGCACAAGCCGTTCGTCTACATCGACCTCTCCGGCTGGTCACCGAAGTACTTTCCACCGCAACTAGTGCAGTATGCAAACACCTTGCTCAAGGACAAGGTGCTGTTCGGCTCCGACTATCCCGTCATCACCCCGGACCGCTGGTTGTCCGATTTCGACAAGCTCGAGATCAAACCCGAGGTCCGCCCGAAGATTCTCAAGGACAACGCCGTGCGGCTGCTCGGCCTCGCCGGCAACAAGTAGGAGGACTAAGCCATGACCACCACCGTGAACGGACTCGACGAGATCAAGGAACTGTCCGGCAAGGATCTCGGGCAGACCGATTGGCGAGAGATCACCCAGGACCGCGTCAACACGTTTGCTGATGCCACGGACGATCACCAGTGGATCCATGTCGACGAGGCGCGCGCGAAGGACGGGCCGTTCGGCGGCACTATCGCGCACGGCTACCTGACGCTGTCGCTGCTCATCCCTCTCTTCGGTGAGCTCCTGGACGTTCGAGGCGTGACGATGAGCCTCAACTACGGGCTCGAGAAGGTGCGTTTCCCGAGTCCGGTTCGGGTCGGCGACAAGATCCGATTGATTGGGAAGGTCGAGTCGGTGAGCGAGGTCGCCGGAAACGGGGTCCAGATGGTGCTCGACTTCACCATCGAGATCGAGGGTTCCGACAAGCCGGCGTGCGTCGCGCGAGCGGTCTACCGCCACTACGCCTGACCCGATGCGTCGCGACTTCTACCAGGCCGATCACGAGGCATTCCGCTCCGCTGTCCGATCGTTCGTCCAGCGCGAGGTCGAGCCGCGTCATCTCGAGTGGGACGATGCGGGTCACATGGACCCCGGCCTCTGGGTCACCGCCGGAAAGCAAGGGCTGCTCGGGCTTGCCGTCCCAGAGGAGTACGGCGGGGGCGGGGTAGCGGACTACCGCTACCGCTGCGTTATCAGCGAGGAGTTGGCGAGGGTCGGGGCTGCCTCGGTCAACTCTCACATGAGCCTCTACGACGACCTCGTCCTGCCGTACCTGCTCGACCTCGGCACCCCGGAGCAGAAGCAGCGGTGGCTGCCTGCGCTGTGCAGCGGCCGAGCAACCCCGGCATTGGCGATCACTGAACCTGGGGCTGGCAGCGACCTGCGTGGCATCAGTACCAGAGCCCGCCGGAGCGGGGACGGCTGGGTGCTCAACGGCGGCAAGACGTTCATCACCAACGGTGGCCACGCGGACGTACTCATCGTCGTCGCCCGCACCCATCCGGATGGCGGCGCCGACGGCTTCACCCTCTTCCTCGTCGAGAAGGACGCCCCGGGGTTCACCGCGGGGCGAAGCCTGGACAAGCTCGGGCAGCGCGGGGAGAACGTCGCCGAACTGTTCTTCGACGATGTGCACGTGCCGGTCGAGGCGGTGCTCGGGACCGAAGGACAGGCGATGAGGCACCTGCGCGATCACCTTCCGACCGAGCGAACGTCGATCGCGGTGTACGCGCTCGCCTCCGCCGAGGCGGCGTTCGAGTGGACCCTCGCACACGTCAGGGATCGCTCCGTTTTCGGCAAGGCTGTCGCCGAGTTTCAGCACACCCGATTCGAACTCGCCGAGATGCGAACAGAACTCGATATCACCCGAGCATTCATGGCGGACGCGGTACTGGCGTTGAACGACATGCGGCTGACGCCCACAGACGCCGCCAAGGCGAAGTGGTGGGCCACCGAGCTGCAACAACGGGTCATCTCACGCTGCCTGCAATTGCATGGCGGCTACGGCTACATACGTGAGTACCCCATCGCCCGAGCGTTCGTCGACGCACGGGTCCAGACGATCTACGGCGGTACCACTGAGATCATGAAGGACCTGATCGGCCGGGATCTCGTCCGTCGACGGTGAGCATCGGCCGGTCACGTCCGAGGACGCACGGTCGAAGGGCGCCGCCGACGGGACCAAGGTCCCGGCCCAGCTGAGCGACTGGTCCCGCATGGAGGGTCCGGTGGCCGCTGGTCACCACGTGTGTCGTCGCGCAGGCTGAGGGTCACCGCCGCCAGATCCGAGGGAGACGACGACATGAAGCCGGTGAGCACGAGGCCCGCGCATCGCACGGGTGCCGATCGCGCCCGATGGGCACAGTACCTCGCCGACGTCGTCTGCGAGCTCACCGAGCGGCGCCTCCCGGTGGACGCCGCCGTCCTGCACGGCTCGCCCCACCCCGCCGGAACCGTCGTCTTCGCCGTCACGATCGACTCGTCGACCCGGCGCGGGCAGCCGTTGTCCGCGCACTGGGACCTCGACGACGGCTGGACGCTGGCCACCGGCCGTCCCGACGATCCCGCCGATCGGCACCACGCCCGGCTCCGGGGCCGCAGCACCCCGGGCGAGGTGGCCGAGTTCGTCGCACGCAGAGCGGGGGCCTCTCACGGTCGTGGCTGCAGCACGAAGTCGTATCGCGTCTCGGCCCATGCCCGGTCGGAGGTGCCGCCGTCGGGTGTGGGCCCCGGCTCGCGCGGCTCGAACGCGACGATCAGCTCCCGCTTGGTGCCGAACACGACGTCGCTGTCGAGGTAGTCCGCCCCCTCCTGGAACAGATGCGTGACCAGCGGCTCGTAGCCGGGCACGTCGATCAGGAAATGCACGTGCGCCGGACGGGAGTGGCTGATCGCGGTGCGCCCGATGAGATCGCCGACGGGACCGTCCATCGGGATCGAGTAGCCCCTCGGCGTGATCGTGCGGATGCAGTAGCTGCCGTCCTCGCGGATGGTGTACTTCGCCCGCAGCCGCGCCTCGTCGACGTCGAGCTGGGCCTCGTAGACGCCCTCGGCGTCGGCCTGCCACACGTCGAGCACCGCCCCGCCGACCGGTTTGCCGCCGAGATCGCGCACCGTGCCGTGGATGTAGAGCGGGGTGCCGGGAAGGCCCTCGGACATGTCGGCACCGAACCCCAGCTGGGGGGATCCCTCGATGTGGAACGGCCCGAGCACCGTCGCCGGCGTCGCGGCCGGGTCGAGGCGGTGGTTCATCTGCACGACGAGCATCGACAGCCCCAGCACGTCGGAGGCGAGAATGAACTCCTCGCGCTTGTCGTCGCTGGTCTGCCCGGCCCGGTTGAGCCATTGGATCGCGGCCATCCACTCGGTTTCGGTGAGCCGCACCTCACGGGCGAACTCGTGCAGGTGCCGTACCAGCGCGGCCATGATCTCGGCGAGCCGGGGGTCGTGGGCGCTCGCCCACCGCTGCGCGGCCAGCCCGGTGATGTTCTCCTCCGTGATCGGCTGCATCTACTCCTCCTCGCGCTCCGCGCGCAGCAGCGCGGCCGCGCCCGCCATCGCGCGCATCTTGCCCTCCGCGGCCTCCCGCGGCAGATACTTCATCCCGCAGTCGGGAGCGATCACGAGCCGCTCCGGCGGCAGGTACGGATACGCCCGGCGCACCCGGTCGGCGACGACCCCGGCGGGCTCCACCTCGGGCGTGGACAGGTCGATCACCCCGAGGATCACGGTCTTGTCGGCGAGGTCGGCCAGCACCCCGAGGTCGAGCCCGGACTGGGCGGTCTCGATCGAGACCTGCCGCACCGGGCAGCCCGCGAGCTCGGGCAGGAACGAGTAGCCCTCCGGGCGCTCGTGGATGATCGCGGCGTAGCCGAAGCAGAGGTGCACCGCGGTCGTTCCCGTGAGCCCGTCGAGCGCGGCGCCCAGCGCGGCGAGCCCGTAGCCGCGGGCCGCGTCGGGACGGGCCTGCAGATACGGCTCGTCGATCTGGACGACGTCGGCGCCCGCGGCGAACAGGTCGCGGATCTCGGCGTTGACCGCCGCCGCGTAGTCCATCGCCGCCGACTCGAGGTCGGGGTAGTGGTCGTTCTGCGCCTGCTGGCTCATCGTGAACGGACCGGGCACGGTCATCTTCACCGGACGCTCGGTGTGTGCGCGCAGGAACCGCAGGTCGCGCACCTGCACGGGGTGCGGGCGGCGGATCTCCCCGACGATGCGCGGCACCGGGTTGGGGTGGCCGGACCGGTCGAGCGCGGTGCCGGGGTTGTCGGGGTCGACGCCCTCGAGCACGGTGGCGAAATGGTTGGAGTAGCTCTCCCGGCGGATCTCGCCGTCGGTGAGGATGTCCAGCCCGGCGCGTTCCTGGGCGCGGATCGCCAGTTCGGTGGCGTCGTCCTGGGCCTGTGCCAGCAGCCCCGGCTCGATCCGCCACAGCTCCTCCGCCCGCACCCGCGGCGGGAACCGCCCGGCCAGCCTCGCGCGGTCGATCAGCCATTCGGGCTGGGGATAGCTGCCGACCAGGGACGCGGGCAGGACGGGCATCACGACTCCGGCTTCCACGGTTCCGGCGGCAGCGAACGGCTGTTGCGATCGACCGACAGGAAGATCTCGTTCGCGACGGGACGGCGCAGCTCCTCGGCAAGCTGCCCGATCAGCCCCGCCGTGCGGGCCAGCAGCGCGAACCCGCGCAGCAGCGGCAGCGGCAGCCCGAGATCGGCCAGCGCCGCCCCGCACACCCCGGCCCCGTTGAGCGGCAACGTCTTTCCGAGCACCTGCGGGTGCACCCGGCCGATCGCGGCGAACAGCTGCAGATGCGGCCCGAACCAGCCCTCCTCGCGCGCGATCCGCATCAGCCGCGGGGTGCGCGGGTCGCCGTCCTTGTGCACGTGATGCCCCAGGCCCGGCACGAACCGCCCCGCCGCCCGCTGCCGGCGCACCGTCGCCAGCGCGAGGGCGTCCCAGCCGGCCGTGTCGTCGGGGTCGGCCGGCAGCTCGTCCGCCGAGGCGAGCACGTCGTGGAGGAAGTTGCCCGTGTCCTCGGTGACGCCGAGGAACCGCGAACCCCCGCCGAGCAGACCCGCCGCGAGAGCGCCCTGGATCGAGTCCGGCGCCGACAGATACGTCAGCCGGGTGACGATCGCGGTCGGGGTGAAGCCGTGGTCGGCCAGCGCGGCGAGCACCGCCTCGAACACCCGGACCTGACCCTTCGTCGGGCGCTGCTGGGTGGCCAGCCAGAACGCGAGCTCGCCGAACCCCACCTCACCCATGACGTCGCGGGCCAGGTCGTGGCCGAGCAGCGTGATCGTGTCCGGGGTGGACGCGCCCAGCGCCGTCGGATACTTCCGGCTCGGCTCAGCCACGGGGCCCCTCCTGCGGCTCCGGTCGCGGTGCGGCCAGCCATGTGCGCAGCTCTGCGCCGTACTCGTCCAGCTCCGGGGGTGGCAGCTCGTAGCGCGCGGGCGTCGCGGAGAGCGTGATCGGGTGCCGCGCCATCGGCAGCGCCCGCTCCCCGGGCCCGACCTGCACGACCGGCTCCAGCTCGAACTGCTCGGCCATGGCGAAGCCGCCTTCGATGGTGTTGATCGGCCCGCACGGCACCCCGGCGTCGACCAGCAGCTCGAACCATTCCGTCGCACCGCGGGTCGCGAGCCGCTCGACGAGGATCGGTCGCAGCTGGTCGCGGTTGGCGGTGCGGTCGCGGTTGCGGGCGAACCGCGGGTCGTCGGCCACCTCCGGGACGCCGAGCACCTCGCACAGCCTCCGGAACTGCCGGTCGTTGGCGGCGGCAATGATGATCTCGCGGTCGGCGGCCGGCAGCGGCTCGTAGGGGAAGACGCTGGGGTGTGCGTTGCCCATCCGGTAGGGCACCACTCCCCCGGCCACATACGCCGAGCTGTGGTTCACCAGGCCCGACAGCGCCGAGGCCAGCAGGTTCACCTCGACCTCCTGGCCCTGTCCCGTCGCGTCCCGGTGCCGCAGCGCCGCGAGGATCCCGATCACGGCGTGGTTGCCTGCCATCACGTCGAACACCGAGATGCCCGAGCGGTACGGCGGGCCCTCCGGGTCCCCGGTGAGACTCATCAGCCCGGAGATCGCCTGCACCATGAGGTCGTAGCCGGGCACCTTCGCGCCGGCCCGCGGACCGAACCCGCTGATCGAGGCGTAGACGATCCCGGGGTTGCCCGCCCGCACCGCCGCGTAGTCGAGGCCGTAGCGCGCCAGCCCGCCCGGCTTGAAGTTCTGGATCATCACATCGGCCCGGCGGGCGAGCTCGCGGGCGAGTTCGGCGTCGGCCGGGTCGCGCAGGTCCAGGGCCACCGAGCGCTTGCCGCGGTTGATCGCCAGGTAGTACGTCGAGACGTCGCCGCGCGTCGGCGGCGTCCACGTGCGGGTCTCGTCGCCGTCCGGCGACTCGACCTTCACCACCTCCGCCCCCAGGTCCGCCAGCAGCATCGTCGCGTACGGCCCGGCCAGCACCCGGGAGAAGTCGGCGACCAAGAGGCCGGCGAGCGGTGCGGTCGCGGCGCGGGTCTCCCCCGTGGCATCTGGCATCAGTTGACCCTCCGCCGCTGATCGGACACCTGTCCGATTCGGCGATCGTGCCACACCTCAGGCATCGGTCAAGCTCCGCTCAGTGCCGATGTTCGCTCCGCAAGCTTCGCTCAGACCGCGACGGTGACGTGCGGGACCGCCTCCAGGCGCGCGAAGTCGGCGCTGATCGCGCCCGCGGTGCGCAGCAGCAGCGGCAGATGCTCCTCCAGCAGGCGTTCGGTCGGGGTCTCCGCCGTGTGCGTGTTGACGTTGAGGGCGGCGATCACCTGGCCGGAGCCGTCGCGCAGCGGGGCAGCCACCGAGCGGATCCCGATGGCCAGCTGCTCATCGGTCAGCGCCCATCCCCGCGCGCGGACCTCCCGCAGCTCGACGTCGCGTTCGGCGCGGCCGGGCTGCCAGCGGGGCACCAGCCCGGACCGGCTCGGCTCGGCCAGCACCCGCTCCAGATCGTCGGCGGGCAGGGCGGCGAGCAGGACCTTTCCGAGCGAGGTCGGCAGCGCCGGGAACCGGGTCCCGATCTGCACGGAAAGGCCGACGATCTTGGGCACCGCGACCCGGCAGACATAGACGATGTCCGACCCGTCGAGCTGGGCGATCGAGGACGACTCGTTCGTCCGGGCGACCAGCTTCTCCAGATGCGGGCGGGCGATGTCCCACAGTCCCTGCGAGCGCACGTAGGCGACACCGAGGTCGAGCACCCGCGGGGTCAGGGCGAACCCGCCGTCGCCGGATCGCACGTACCCCAGCTCCCGCAGGGTGAGCAGGATCCGGCGCGCGGTCGGCCGGGCCAGCCCCGTCGCCGTCGCGACCTCGGTCAGCGTCATCAGCGGAACGCCCGGCCGGAACGCGGCGATCACCTCGAGGCCGCGGGCGAGCGCCTCGATGAAGTCGGGCCCTGCGCCCCTGCGCGACATGGCGTCCCCCGCTCGTCGGCCGGTCGGTCCGCACGAGGCTACTGCGCTCGCTTGACAGCGTGACCGCGGCGACCCACAGTACGGCTGACCGAACAGCGGACAGCTGTCCGAAACTGTGGCCGGGGTGCGGCGATGGCGCTGGACGGGGACTTCGCAACGCCACGGCCGGTCGTCCTGCGGGGCGGCACGGTGCTCGCCCTCGACGACGCGCATCGCGTCCTGCCCGGCACCGACGTCCTCGTCGTGGGCGACCGCATCGCGGCGATCGGACCGGACCTGCACGTCCCCGAGGGCACCCGCGAGATCGACGTCCGGGACGGGATCGTGCTGCCCGGCATGATCGACACGCACCGGCACATGTGGCAGACCGCGATGCGCGGCTACGGCGCGGACTGGACGTTGACCCAGTACTTCGTCTGGTACTACCTCGAGTCGGGCAGGCATTTCCGCCCGCAGGACGTGCACGCCGGCAACCTGCTCGCCGCGGCCGAGGCGCTCGACGCCAGCGTGACGACCTGCGTCGGCTGGTCACACGGGCTGCAGACCACCGACCACGCCGAGGCCGCCGTCGACGCCCTGCGCGCGGTGCCGGGGCGGTTCGTGCTCGCCTACGGCAACATCCAGCAGGCGCCCTGGGAGTGGGCGACCTCGCCGGAGTTCCGCGCCTTCGCGCGGCGCCGCATCGACGAGCGCGACGACATGCTCGGCTTCCAGATGGCCTTCGACGTCACCGGCGACCCGGCGTTCCCGGAGAAGGCGGCCTATGAGGTCGCCCGCGAGCTCGGCGTCCCGGTCACCACGCACGCGGGCGTGGGGGGCGCGACCAACGACAACGGCATCCGGCTCGCCCACGAGGCCGGGTTCCTCGACGAGACCAGCATCTTCGTGCACGCCGCCACGCTGGCGGCCGACTCCTACCACCGCATCGCCGCCACCGGCGGCTCGGTCTCGGTCTCCACCGAGAGCGAGCAGAGCGCGGGCCAGGGCTACCCGCCCACCTGGGCGTTGCGCGCCGAGCAGGTGGTCGAATGGGCCACCCGCGGCGGCGCCCGAGCGTTGGGCCGCGACGGCGATCTCGGAAGCGTCGAGGTCGGGAGGAAGGCCGACCTCGTGCTGCTCCGCAACGAGCACTCCCCCGTGTCGTTCCCGCTGCTCAACCCGCACGGCCACGTCGCGTTCCAGGCCCAGCGCGGCGACGTCCACACGGTGCTGGTGAACGGCCGGATCGTGAAGCACGAGCACCGGCTCGTCGGGGTCGACCTGGGATCGATCCGCCGCGAGGTCGAGGCGACGGTGGCGCATCTGCGCTCCACCCTCGGCGAACAGGCGTGGCAGAAGGGCATGAACCCCGACGTCCCCGAGACGAAGATCCTCGACAACCCGTACACCTACACCGACTACGCCAGCGGCGCGACGCACGGGGGCTGAGCCGACCGGTCGCGCCTTTCGCCGGACCGGATGTGGGAGGAGACTCCCGGCGGCCGGGAACTGACCGGGAGCCCACGAGGAGGAATCGTGCAGAGCAGGCTCAACCCATATCTCAGCTTCAAGGACAACGCCCGCCAGGCCATGGACTTCTACCGGACCGTCTTCGGGGGCAAGCTGGAGCAGCACACGTTCAAGGAGTACGGCGCGTCCCAGGACTCCGCCGAAGACGACAAGATCATGCACGCGCAGCTGACCGTCGACAACGGCATCGTCTTCATGGCCGCCGACACGCCCAGCGGCATGGAGTACCGGCCCGGCTCGACCATCAGCATGTCGCTGAGCGGCGACGACGAGGCCGAGCTCTCGGGCTACTTCGAGCGGCTGGCCGAGGGCGGCACGATCACCATGCCGCTCGCGGACGCCCCCTGGGGTGACAAGTTCGGGATGGTGACCGACAAGTTCGGCATCGACTGGCTGGTGAACATCGCCGGCGGGTCGGCCCAGGCCTGAGCCAGGCCCGTCATGTCGTCGCCCGCGCGGCCGCGACGTCGGCTCGCAGCGCCTTCTTGTCGATCTTGCCGACCGTCGTGACGGGCAGCTCGTCGACCAGGACGAGGTGTTCGGGCAGCTTGTACCGCGCCGCCCCGGCCGCCCGCATCGACCCGCGGATCTCGTCGAGGGTGACGGTGGCGCCGAGGCGCGCAACGACGTACACGCAGACCCGTTCGCCGAGCTCGGGGTCGGGCATCGCGACGGCGGCGACCTGGCTGACCTGCGGCAGCTGGTAGACGAGGTTCTCGACCTCCTCGGCGGAGATCTTCTCCCCGCCGCGGTTGATCAGATCCTTGTCGCGGCCCTCGACGACGAGGTTGCCGTCCGGAGTGCGCCGGCAGATGTCCCCGGAGCGGTACCAGCCCTCGGCGGTGAACGCGCGGGCGTTCTGCTCGGGGGCCCGGTAGTAGCCGCGCGGGGTGTAGGGGCCGCGGGTGAGCAGCGACCCGGGCTCGCTGTCGGGGACGTCGCGGTCGTGCTCGTCGACGAGGCGGACCCCGTCGGCCGGGCTGAGCGGGCGGCCCTGGGTGGTGCAGACGACGTCGTCGGGGTCGTCGAGGCGGGTGTAGTTGAGCAGCCCCTCGGCCATCCCGAACACCTGCTGGAGCTGCGCGCCGAGCACGGGCCGGACCTTGTGGGCCAGCTCGTCGGCCAGCCGCGCCCCGCCGACCTGCAGCACCTGCAGCGGCTCGGGCGGGCCGTGCGCGGCGGCGTGCTCGAGCCACCGCCCGGCGACCGCGGGGACGACCGCGGTGTGGGTGACCCCCTCGGCGGCGATCGTGGCGAACGCCCGCGTCGGCTCGGGCGAGCCGAGCATGACGACCCGGCCGCCGGCCAGCAGCGCGCCGAGGATCCCCGGGCAGGCCAGCGGGAAGTTGTGCCCCGCAGGCAGGCTCACCAGGTAGATCGTCTCCGCATCGAAACCGCAGAGCCGGGCGCGCCGAGCGTGCGCAGGTCGACGTGGCCGTCGGCCACCCGCTCGCCCGCGACCAGGACGTGTCGCAGCGGCGCGACCGCGGCGACGAGCTGCGCGGCGAGGGCCTGGTGGTTGAACTCGCGCAGCCGGTCGGGCACGGCGATCGCGGCAGCCTCGGCGTGCGCGGCGAGGTGGGCCAGCTCGGCCCGGCGGTGCGCGGGCAGCGCCATCACCGGCACGATCCCCGCGCGCAGGCAGGCCAGCGTGAGCACCACGAACTCCCACCGGTTGGGTAGCTGCACCACGATGCGGTCGCCGGGTTCGAGACCGAGATCGACCAGCCGGGCGGCCATCGCGTCGGCCCTGTCGAGCAGCTCGCCATGGGTCAGCCGCACGCCCGCAGCGCCGGCGGAGGGCGCGTCGACACCGTCGCCGTCGACGAGCGCGAGCGCGCCCGGGGTGCGGTCGGCGGCCTCGCGCAGCAGCGCGCCCAGCGGGCGCCCCAGCCAGTAGCCCGCCTCGACGTAGGCCCGTGCGACATCCGCGGGCCAGGGCACGACTCCGTCACGGATGGGGGTGGCCATCGGGTTCCTCCTGCCCGTCCTGCGGTGATCGCGACGCGGCTGCGGAGACCACGAGGTCGGCCCGGCCGGAGAGCACCGCGGTGAGCGCGCCGTCGCGGTCGAGGCCGGGGTCGACGAGCAGCGCCCGGACACCGTGCACCAGCCGCGCCTGCTCGCCCACCAGGGTGCGGGTGAACGCCGCCCCGCCGTGCACCGCGACGAGGTCCGCCCCGCGCTCCACGGCCGCGCGCACCCGCGCGAGGACCAGGGGCAGGTCCGCCTCGTCCCGGGGTGCCTCGACCCGCGCCGCACCCGGCGGGACCTCGGCGAGGCGCCGGCCGGGGAACGTCGCGCCGGCGACCCGCAGCGGGGTGTCGAGGGGTTCGGCGCCGTGTTCGCGTCGCCATGCGTCGTGCGCGGCGGCGATGAACCCGGGGTCGCGGCGGGCGAGCCGGGCGTCGGTGATGCTGCGCGACAGGAAGTGATAGGCGAACTGCCATGGCTCGAACGCGTCGTGGTAGCGCCCGAAGTGCTCCCACCACGACAGGCTGGGCCGGGCGGACCCCTGGATCTTGTCGACCGACGGCCGGGCCGTCGCCTCGTACGCGGCGAGCGCTCCCGGCAGGTCCTCGGGATGCGCGACCAGCGCCCGCGCCAGCGCGACGGCGTCCTCCATCGCCATCTTGGTACCCGACCCGACCGAGAAGTGGGCGGTGTGCGCGGCGTCGCCGAGCAACGCGACCGGGCGCGGGTCCAGAGTGGTCCAGCGGGCCGTGCGGCGGGTCCGGAAGCTGCCCCATCGCGAGTTGTTCACCAGCAGCTTGTGGCCGTCGATCTGCTCGGCGAACAGCTCCTCCAGGTAGGCGCGGGTCTTCTCGTCGCTCGGTCCGGGCGGCTGGGTGACGTCGAACTCGCCGAGCCCGGCCGCCCGCCACGACGCCTCGTCGGTCTCGACGATGAACGTGCCGGCGTCGTCGCTGATCGGGTAGCCGTGCACGGCGAACACACCGTGTGGGCCTCGCTCGTGGACGAACGTCAGCCCGTCGAAGGTGTAGTCGGTGCCGAACCAGATAAACTTCGCGGTCGCAGTCTCGACCGCCGACCCGAACGCCGGCTCGAGCCGCTCACGGATCCGCGAGCCCGTGCCGTCGGCCGCGACGACGAGGTCGTGGCCGGGCAGGTCGTCGAGGCCGACCTCGGTCGAGAACCGCAGGTCCGCGCCGAGCTCGCGGGCGCGCTCCTGCAACAGCATGAGCAGGGTGCGGCGCACGATCGCGGCCATCCCGTTGCCGCCGCAGCGGATCCGCTCGCCCTTGAGCCGCATCTCGATGGCGTCCCAGTGCCGGCCGTGGACCTCGAGGGCCTCGCGCAGCACCGGGTCGGCGTCGTGGATGCCGGCGAGCGTGCGGTCGGAGAAGACGACCCCGAAGCCGAACGTGTCATCGGCGCGGTTGCGCTCGAAGACGGTCACCTCGGCGGCGGGATCGGCCTTGCGGATCAGGGCGGCGAGGAAGAGCCCGCCCGGTCCACCGCCGATCACCGCGATGCGCATGCCCTCGACCTCCTCGACACCCCTGCCCGAACCCGACCCCGGCCGGACGGACGGTGCGGCACTCGCCGACGACCTGGACACGGGCTACCACATCGGCGGTGGTCACGCTCCCGGTTCTTCCGTGCGTGAGTCGGTGGTCGGGCGCGGCGCGGGGCAGCCGTCACCTCCGGTAGGCGACAGCTGCCGAAATAATACAACGAAATCATGACGAACGTATATTGATTGACACAATTTCGGGCGAGATGAGCTGTCCGGCGTCAGGACGCCTGCGGCAGTGCTCCCAGCACGCCGTCGACGAACGCCTCGGCCGGCGCGCGCAGCAGTCCATGGGCCTCGAGGAACACCTCGTGCGCGGCCCGGCCCGGCCAGCCCTCCGGTAACAGCTCGGGAGGCAGGTCCGGGTCACGGAAGGGAAAGCGCCGGTAGTCGTGGATCAACCGCATCCGTTCCACCAGCGCGTCCCGGCCGCGCACCGCACCCCCGCGGTAGTCGGCCAGTCGCGGTCGGTAGTCGGCCAGCAGGATGGCGTAGTCCCGGTCGAGCGCCTCGAGGTCCCAGGCGCGGCCCGCCATGTCCCGGTCCGCCGCCAGGCCCTCCGACCGGGCGCGCAGAACGTCCAGGCGCGCCGCCGGCCGGTCGGCGAACTCGGCGCACAGCTGCGCCGCCCGGTCGTGCGGAGAGATCCAGACCGACGGCGCCAGCGCCCCGAACCCCAACCACGACAGGCGCTTGCGCAGCTGCTCGCGCAGCGCCCGCTCGGTCTCCGGGACCTGGTAGATGACCATGTGCCAGTGCCCGTCCCACGGGCCCGCCGCGCGCGCGAAGATGCGCGAGCGGCCCTCGTCGAGCAGGCGCCAGGCGGCCTCGGTGAGCGCGTAGCTGGTCTCGCGCCCCTCGCGGCGGCTGTGTAGCCAGCCCTCCTTGCGCAGCCGGGCGGCGACCACCCGGACGGTCGGCTTCGGCACGTCGAAACAGTCCATCAGCGCCACGAGCGCCCGCAGCCGGACCTCGCTCCCGCGGTAGCGCAGGTAGTCGCCGAACAGGTCGAAGACCAAGGACCGGGCCTTCACGCCCTACCTTCCTGAGTGCACCGGAAGCGGCTTGGATCGCGAGGTGTGCAGGCGGGACGGGGATGGCTGACATCAGAGCTGCCCTCGATGGCCATAGGTGGCTGTTCCCCCCGTCCCGTCGCCTGCTCTCGACCGCTGATTAGGCAGGGCGACGAATCGCTGCGTAGGGCGTGGACGGCGGGTGCGGGCTGTACCTGCATTCCTGCGAATAAGGAGGTTCCGTCGTGCCAATGGCTGTGGGAATCGACGTCGCGAAAGAGGTGCATTGGATCGTCGTGGTCGACGCCACCGACGGCACCGAGTTGCTCAGCCACCGGCTGCGCAACGACCCACTCGAGATCAACGCGACGCTCGCCGAGATCAACGCGTTGGCCGCCGCACACGGCCGAGCCACCGTCGGACTCGACATCGTCGGTGGCATCGCCGGGCTGCTCACCGCCACGGCGGCCGCGGCCGGCCTGACGCTGGTCCACGTGCCCGGGTTGGTGGTCAACCGAGCGCGGCGAGCCACCGTCGGCGGGGAGAACAAGAGCGACCCCCGCGACGCGCGGGTGATCGCCGACCAGGTCCGTCACCGGCCCGAGCTGCGGCCGATCACGATCACCGACGAGCAGATTGCGCAGCTGCAGGTCCTGGTCTCGCGCCGCACCGACCTGGTCACCGAACAGACTCGCCGAGTGCAACGACTCCGCGAGCACCTCGTGGCCATCTTCCCAGCTCTGGAGCGCACCACCGACCCGACCAACCACTCGGACCTGATCCTGCTCGCCCGGTATGTCACCCCCGCCGAGATCCGCGACACCGGCGCCGGCCGGATGCGTGCGTACCTGCGCGACGCAGGCGTGAAGACCTCCCGTGCAGACACGCTGACCAAGCGGGTGCTCGCGGCCGCCGCTGATCAGACCATCGAGGTGACCGGCCAGTCGATCGTCGCCGAGATCGTCCGCGAGCTGGCCGAGGAAGCGCTGCGGGTCCGGCGTCGACTGCGCGAGATCGACACGCGCATCGGTGCGGTCCTCGACACTCATCCCGACGCGGAGCTGATCACCAGCCTGCCCGGTATGGGCCCGACGCTGACCGCCGAACTGCTGGCCACCACTGGCGGTCTGGCCCGATTCGACACCGGTGACGAGCTCGCCGCCGCAGCCGGGCTCGCCCCCGTACTCCACCAATCCGGCAGAGTGCAGTTCCGCCGTCGAGCCACGACCGGGAAACGAGCCCTCAAACACGTCTTCTACCGCTCGGCATTCTGCGCCCTCAGCAGCCCAGACGCCGCCAGCAAGGCCTACTACGCGCGCAAACGCGCCGAAGGAAAATCCCACCACCAGGCCGTCATTGCGCTTGCCCGACGACGAGTCAACGTCCTCCACGCCATCCTGCGCACACGTCAGCCCTACCGGCCGATGATCACGGCAGCCGCTTGACAGAAGCATTAGACAGCCACCTCCCGCAGCCGGCCTCAGGATATCCGTGCTGATTCAGCGGCGGGCGTCGTGGTTATGTAGCACTCAGCCGCGTGCCGAGATAAGCCGTCGCCTCGGCGAGACCGACCACGTCGCCGTACTTGGCGTCGATGTCGAACAGGCTGGCGTGATGTGCCAGCTCCGCCCGGTCCCCGACCGCGTCCTCGACGACGATGGTGTGCAGCCCGTACGAGCAGGCGTCCACCGCGGTTGCGCGGACGCATCCGCTGGTCGTGCAACCGGTGATCAGGAGCGTGTCGATCCGCCGCGACAGCAGCCGCGCAGCCAGATCGGTGCCGAAGAAGCACGAGGCGTACTTCTTCACCAGGACCATCTCCGACGGCTTGCGGCCCAGCCGCTCGTCGACCTCGACCCACTCGCTCCCCTCGACGAGGAACTTGTTCGACGGGATCTTGCGGATCCACAGCCCGGCCTCCTGCAGGTCGGAGTCGTACTCGATGGTCGAGAAGATGATCGGGACGCCGGCCCGCCGGGCCGCGTCGAGCACCTCGTTGGTGGCGGCCAGCTGAGCGTCCAGCTCGCCGGCCAGTGGGGAACGCGGATCGGTGAACCCGCGAATGAGGTCGATCACGATGACCGCCGGCCTGCCGCCGAACCCGACCCGGCCACCGAAGCCCCGGGCGCGGAAGTCCGCCCGCAGCGCCGCGTACTGCGCGACCAGATCCGGGCCGGCCATCACGATGCCCCTCCCGTCGCACCGTCGTAGTGCTCCGCGATCTCGTCACTGGTCGTCAACCAGACCCCGGGCCGGTTCGCGATGTACTCCAGTGCCTGGTCGAGATACCGGTGCCGGAACGGCTGGCCGACGATGAACGGGTGCAGGCACAGGGCCATCACCCGGCCGCTGTCCGCGGAGTCGACGTAGAGCTGGTCGAACTGATCCTGCACGATCCGCAGGAACTCCGGTCCGCTCAGGTTCCTCCCGGCGAACAGCGTGACGTCGTTGAGCTCGATCGAGTACGGCACGCTCAGCATCCCGGGCACGTTGAGCCGGAACGGCTGGTCGTCGTTGCACCAGTCGAGCACGTAGCGCAGCCCCAGCTCGGCCAGCAGCGCCGGCGTCTCGAACGTCTCGGTCAGCGCGGGCCCGAGCCAACCGCGGGGGCGCCGTCCGGTTGCCTTCTCGATGGTGTCGACGATCTCGACGAGGTAGGCACGCTCCTCCTCCCGCGACATCCCGGCCTGAAAGGTCGAGTTGTCCCGCCCGTGTGCCACCCACGCCCAGTCCCGGGCTCGCCCCGCGTCGATGATCTGCGGATAGTGGGTGCAGACGTCGGAGTTGAGCAGAACGCTCGCCCGCATCTCGTATCGGTCCAGGCTCTCGGTCAACCGCCAGATTCCGACGCGCGCCCCGTAGTCGCGCCACCCGTAGTTGAGCGGGTCGGGTACGAGACCGGCCGTGCCGGGGAAGATGCTCGTCGACGGCCGGTCGATCCGGTAGTGCTCGACGTTCAGTCCGACGTAGAACGCGACCCGGGCGCCGGCCGGCCACCGCAGCGGCTCGCGCTCGACGATCGGGCTGTAGTCGAAGAGCTGGACGTCCATGGCCTCACCTCGTGACGGCGCCCGCCGGGCTTCCTCAACGCTGAGCCCATTCACTCTGGATGACAGAGCGAGCTTCTGTCCAGGGTTCGGCCGCTCTGCGGCGCGGTGCCGCTAGGCTCCGGATCGTCCGATCAGGGAGGAGCCGCGTGAACGGCGACGACGAGAGAATCGCCCTGTTCCTCGACTACGAGAACCTCGCGATCGGGGCCCGCGAGGGCCTGGGCGTCGCCCCCTTCGACATCGGTCCCGTCGCCGACGCGCTCGCCGAACGGGGCCGGGTCGTGGCCCGGCGCGCCTACGCCGACTGGTCGTCCTTCGACGAGGACCGCAGGCTGCTGGCGAAGGCCCAGGTCGAGCTCATCGACATCCCCCAGCGCCTCGGTGGCTCCCGCAAGAACGCCGCCGACATCAAGATGGCCGTCGACGCGATCGAACTCGCCTACGAACGCGGTTTCATCACCACCTTCGCCATCGGCACCGGCGACTCCGATTTCACCCCGCTGGTGCACAAGCTCCGTGCCCTCGACAAGCGGGTGATCGGTATCGGGGTGCAGTCGTCGACGTCGGCGCTGCTCCCCCCGGCCTGCGACGAGTTCCTCTTCTACGACCGGCTCCCCGGTGTCGAGCCGTCCGCCGAGCCCCGGCGGGGCCGCGGACGCGCCCGCCAACCCGCCACCCCACCCGCGCCGCCCGTGCTGGCCCCGCCAGCGCCCGCGGACGAGGTTCTCCCCGTCGAGGAGGCGGCGACGAGCACCCGGCCGGACAGTGACGTCGGCACCCTCGTCGCGCGCACCCTCGCCGGGCTCCAGCGCCATACCGACGGGCCGGTACTGGCCTCCCGCCTCAAGCGCGCGATCCTGCGCAAGGACCCCACCTTCGACGAGGCCGACCACGGTTTCCGCGGGTTCGGTGAGCTGCTGCGCAACCTCGAGAGCCGGCATGTGGTCGAGCTGGTCGAGGGCATCGCCAAGGGCGATCCCCAGGTCACCTTCCCGGAGGACGGCTCCGCCGACGACGACGCGTTCCGGCTGCTCGTCGACGTCGTCGCCGGGCTGCAGGCACCCGGAGCGGGACCGCAGCTCAGCGGGCTCAAGGACCAGCTGCGCAAGCGCGTTCCCGACTTCAGCGAGAAACGCCACGGCTTCAACAGCTTCCTGTCCTTCACCAGAGCCGCCCAGGCCCGCGGTCTGGTCACCATGGACTGGGACGACGGGGCCGGCGACTACCGGCTCCGCGTGCCCGCCTGAACGGCGCCGGCCGGTCAGCCGACCGGCTCGATGTGGGCCTGCACGGTCCGTCCGCCGGCCGAGAGCCACCCCTTCCGTCCGGCGTAGTCGATCATCGCGCGCCACTGGGCATCCCAGTCGGAGGCGCGTGCGGCGGCCCGGGCACGGGCGTGCAGAACCTCCACGTCGAGCAGCGCGAGGGCGTCCTCGCCGGTGACGGTGTCGGCCTCGAGGCGGACGATCATGTGTTCTTCCCTCCGGTCACCGGGTTCGCGGGCGCTCATCGGCACAGCGCGCATCGTTCATGGTCCCGGGTGGTATCCCCGGCCCTGGTGATGCATCCGTTTGAGAATGCAGGATGCATTTCTCACCCGTCCAGCCCTGCCCCTGATGGCGCCGCCCCAGTAGCTTCCGTGGCGAACATCACAACAGTGCCGGCCAAGACGAGGTGAGCCATGGCTCTCGACGAAGCGACCACGGCGTTCCTGTCCCAGATGGCGGAGAGCGGCATGAAGCCGCTTCACGAGATGACGCCCACCGAGGCCCGCGGCCTGGGCGCCACGCTCCGCGAGATGTACGGCGCAGGCCCCGAGGTGGCCCGCGTCGTCAACGAGACCGTGCGGGTCGATGGCGGGGACATCGCAGTGCGCATCCTCGCGCCCGAGAAGCCGCGCGCAATGATCGTCTACTACCACGGCGGCGGCTGGGTCATCGGGGCCCTCGACGAGTTCGAGACGCTGGCCCGGCAGATCGTGCAGCGTACCGGCGCCGCCGTCGCGCTGGTCGACTACCGGCTCGCCCCCGAGCACCGCTATCCCACCGCCGTCGAGGACGCCCGGGCGGCGCTGCGTTGGACGCGGGCGCACCTCGACGAACAGGGACAGACGCTGCCGCTGATCGTCGCCGGGGACAGTGCGGGCGGCAACCTCGCCGCGATCGTCGCGCAGCGCGCCAAGGCCGAGGGCGGGCCGGAGATCTCCCTGCAGGTGCTCGTCTACCCGGTCACCGACGCCGACGTCGACAACGCCAGCTACCGCGACCCCGAGAACCAGCTCATGCTCACCCGCGACTCGATGATCTGGTTCTGGGATCACTACGCGCCGGACACCGCGTCGCGGCAGCACCCCGACGCGTGCCCGATCAAGGCCGAGGATCTCTCCGGCCTGCCGCCCGCCGTGGTCCTCACCGCCGAGCACGACGTGCTGCGCGACGAGGGCGAGGCCTACGCCGACGCGCTGGAGAAGGCCGGCGTCCCCGTCCGACGCCGCCGCTTCGCGGGGCAGATGCACGGCTTCTTCACGATGGTCAACGTGCTGCCCGGCGCCGCGGCCGGGCTCGCGTACGTGGCCGAGGAGATCGACCGGCACCTCGCGACGGCCACGGCCTGACCCGACGACCGACCACCCCCGAACACCATCCCGGCCCGGCCCACCGGTGGCGGCCCGAACGCCGCCACCGGTCCCCGTGCTGCGCTCACGCTCCCTGACGAACCTCGCAACGACGCCAGGACAGCGGCCGACCCGGCCGCGATCAGGAGGATGCCCATGACCGCCACCCGAACCCTCGACGCCCTCATCGTCGGAGCCGGACTCTCCGGCCTCTACCAGCTGTACCGCCTGCGGGAGCTCGGGTTCACCACCCGCGTGCTGGAGGCCGCCGACGGCGTCGGCGGCACGTGGTACTGGAACCGCTATCCCGGGGCCCGCTGCGACGTGGAGAGCATGTCGTACTCCTACTCGTTCTCCCCGGAGCTGGAGCAGGAGTGGACCTGGACCGAGAAGTACCCGACCCAGCCTGAGATCCTGGGCTACGTCAACCACGTCGCCGACCGGTTCGACCTGCGCCGTGACATCACCTTCAACACCCGTGTGACCACCGCCCACTACGACGAGGCGCGTCGGCAGTGGCGGGTGGAGACCGACACCGGTGAGTCGATCGACAGCCGGTACCTGATCATGGCGACGGGTTGTCTGTCGACGTCGAAACTGCCCGAGATCCCCGGGCTGGAGAGGTTCCAGGGCCCGACCTACCACACCGGGCACTGGCCACACGAGGGCGTCGATTTCTCCGGCATGAACGTCGGCGTGATCGGCACCGGGTCGTCGGGCATCCAGTCGATCCCGATCTTCGCCGAGCAGGCCGCGACGCTCACGGTCTTCCAGCGCACGCCGAACTTCTCGATGCCGGCCGGGAACCGTCCGCTGTCCGAGGACGAGATCGCGGAGATGAAGGCCAACTACCGGGATTGGCGCGAGGCGCAGCGGACCTCCGGGTTCGGGGTGCCGGTTCCGCTGCCCACGAAGTCGGCGCTGGAGGCCTCCGAGGAGGAGCGCAACGCCGTCTATCAGGCAGGGTGGGACAAGGGCAACCTCGTCGCGATCCTCACCGCGTACACGGACTCGATCACGGACAAGGCCTCGAACGACACGGCGGCCGAGTTCGTCCGGCGGAAGATCCGCGAGACCGTGACGGATCCCGAGGTCGCCGAGACGCTCTGCCCGACCAGCTACCCGTTCGGCACCAAGCGGCCCTGCCTGGACACCGGGTACTACGAGACGTTCAACAAGCCCCACGTGAGCCTGGTCGACCTGCGCAAGACCCCGCTGGTCGAGATGACCGAGCGCGGCGTGCGGACCTCGGAGCGGGAGTACGAGTTCGACGCGGTCGTCTTCGCGACCGGCTTCGACGCCATGACCGGCACACTGGGCGCGATCGACATCCGCGGCAAGGGCGGGGTGGCGCTCAAGGAGAAGTGGGCCGAGGGTCCGCGGTCATACCTGGGGCTCACCGTCGCCGGCTTCCCGAACCTGTTCACGATCACGGGCCCGTCCAGCCCCTCGGTGCTGTCGAACATGATCGTCTCGATCGAGCAGCACGTCGACTGGGTCAGCGACTGCCTGGCCTACCTGCGTGAGCGCGGGCTCGCCGAGATCGACGCCACCGTCGAGGCCGAGGACGCGTGGGTCGCACACGTCGAGGAGGTCGGCAACGCGACGCTCTACCCGACCGCCGACTCCTGGTACATGGGCTCGAACGTGCCGGGTAAGCCGCGGGTGTTCATGGCCTACATCGGCGGCGTCGGCGTCTACCGCCAGCTGTGCGACGAGATCGCGGCGAAGGGGTACGAGGATTTCGCGCTCGAGGGGGCGTTGGCCCGCGCCTGACCACCGCGACCCCGGACCGGACCGGCGGGCGGCCCGACGACGTGCCGTCCCCGGTCCTCCTGCCCTCTAGCATTCGGGTGCCGAGCCGATGGAGGAGCGCCGCGATGTCCTATGCCGTCCCGTTGACCCGGCGCGAGGCGATCGTGCGCCAGCTCCGCGACGAGATCGTCACCGGCACCCTGTCCCCCGGCACGGTCATCAAGGACGCCGAGCTCGCCGCGCGACTCGGGGTGAGCATCACCCCGGTCCGCGAGGCCATCGCCCAGCTCGCCGCCGAAGGGCTCATCGACATCGCGCCCAACCGCGTCCGACGGGTCACCCACGTGACCCAGAAGAACGCGCTCGAGCTGATCGACGTCATGGGTGTGCTGGCATGCGCCGGCGTCGAATGGGGGGTGGACAACCTCACCGAGACCCACCTGGAGCGGATGCGGCAACGTCTCGACGAGTTCGTGACCGGCCTGCAGCGCGGGGACGTGACGGCCGCCGCCGCGGCGGGCGCCGACGTCAGCACGATCATGATCATGGCGAGTGGGAACCGGGAGCTGCAGACCCACGTCGACCTCGTCGTCGCCCGCACGTTGCGGCTGCTCGCCCTCAACTCCGACAGCGACCTGTGGCAGATCTGGATCGACGGGTACCGCGAGACGCTCACGCTGCTGGAGGGTGGCGATCGACCTGCGGCCGTCGAGCGCTACCGCGCCATCTACCAGGAGTACCGGGCGCGCGTGCAGTCCCTGCTGGTCGAACCGCCCTCGACCAGCGCAGGCCCGCCGCACGCGGACTGAGCCACGTCGGCGACGGAGCGACCACACCGGATCCGGTCCATACGCGAAACCTCCATCGCCGGTAGCGTGCTCGACGGTCCGGCAGCCGTTCCTGGCCCGCGCTGCCGCGGCCGGGACGGCGGTGGATTCCGGCGGCGTCGGCGAGCCCGCGGGCGGTGAGCTGCCGCGCTGCGTCAGGGTCCGGTACAGCCCCAGCCGGGCGCCCAGGTAGATCCCGAACAGCTCCAGGGTGCCGGCGGTCGCCTCGATGAGGCGCTCGTCGAGGGTGGTGGCGGACATCGGGTGCTCCTTCGTCGGTGTTGCCTGCACCCGGACAGGCGGGAGGATGGCCCGCACGCCGGAAGGCCGAACCTCACGGCCGCTCGATCCGCGTGCGGCCTTGTGGCCCGGCGGACGCGCCGTCATCGTTCCTCCATGAGCGCGTCGATACTCCCGCCGGAGGGCGAGCACCTCACGACGGGATGGGAGCCGGACCTCCCGCCCGGCGATACCCTGCTGCGGCAGGCGGTGCTCGTGCATGCGTCCTGGCCGGTGGCGGTCGCGCGCGCCGCGGGGCGGCCGGGGCGATCCGGGGCAGGGTGGGCGGGCGGCTGGATCGGCGACCGTGGGGCACTGACGAACCCGGTCGTGTTGATGCAGCCGCTGACTCGTCCCGAACGCACGCTCGCCGACATCGCCGATCTGTTCCCATCCCACGTCCCCTACGCGTTGATCAGCGCGTGGCCCACTCCCGATCTACGACCGCACGGGCTGGGGCTGGTCGGGCACCCGCCGCTGATGGTGCGGTTCCCGGGTCCGCCGCCGGGGCGGCCGGGTTCGGCGGTCGAGGTGCGCGAGGTCCACGACGCGGACGGGCTGGCGCTTGCCGAGCGGGTTCTCGTCGAGGGCTACCCGATGCCGGAGCTCGAACCGTTACAGCCGGGGGACCTCCTCGGACCGGCGCTTCTGCAGGCCGATACCAGGGTGTGGCTCGCGTGGCTGGAGGGTTCGCCAGTCGCGGTGGCGGCGGCCCACTCCCATGGCGGGATCACGCTGGTCGAGTACGTCGCGACGCTGCCGGTGGCGCGCGGTCGGGGGGCCGGGGCGGCGGTGACGTGGGCCGCCACGCTCGCCGATCCCGAGGCACCCGCGGTGCTCATCGCCAGCGACGACGGGCGGCCGGTGTACGAACGGATGGGCTATGTCGCCCTCGAGAGATGGACTGTCTGGCTCCGCCCGGAGCGCTAGTCGGCTCGAAAGCTGCGATCAGAGCTGCCACCGGATCGGGTCGACGGGCTGGTAGGAGCACCACGTTCCGGTCCGCACCGCCTCGCGCAGGTGCCGGCCCATCGCCGGATGTGACTCTCTGGCCCGCCTGGCCAAGTGGCGTCGGCAACTGCAGGAGGAGTGGTTCACCCTGCGCCTGGCCGCGGGACAGGCCGGGCCTGCGCTGCCCGATCTGGAGCTGGCGGTGAGTGCCGACCCGCTCCGGGAAGGCCTGAGCCTCCTCCTCGCCCGGGCGTTGCAGGACCTTGGACGCACCGCGGAGGCGTTGCGCGCGCTCGACGGGTTCCGCCGCCGGATGGCCGACGACTCCGGCCTCGACCCGAGTCCCGCGCTGGCGGACCTGCGGCGGCGCCTGCTCGCCGGCGGGCGCACACCGCGCCCGCCGCCGGCGCCCACCGGTTCGCCCGAGTCGCGCCGCAGGGTGGCGGGCGGGAAGTTCGTCGGTCGCCGCGTGGAACTGGGCCGGCTGCTGCAACGGGTCGGCGAGGCCGATTCCGGCCGGGGCGGGGTTGTGCTGGTGGCGGGTGAACCCGGGATCGGCAAGACCCGGCTGCTGGCCGAGCTCGACGCGGTGGCCACCCGCCGCGGGGCGCTCGTGCTGTCCGGCCGATGCCTTGGCGGGGCGGGAGCAGGTCCGTACCACCCGTTCGCGGACGCGCTCAAGGACCTGCTGGCCGCCGGCCACGAGAGCACGCCCGCGGACCTCGCCGCCGTTGCCCCGCTCCTTCCCCGACGGGCCAGGCCGGCGGCCGAGCAGCCCTCGGGACCACGCCTGCAGCCCGACGAGCTGCGGCTGCGGCTGCTCGATGCGGTGGTCCGATTCCTGCTCTCGCCGACCAGGACGCGCACCGTCGTGGTGACGATCGACGACCTGCACTGGGCCGAATCGAGCACGATCGCCATGCTGCGTCACGTCGCCCGGAGCACGCGCGATGCACGGCTGGTGCTGATCGGCGCCTATCGCGGCAGCGAGCTGGCGGCCGATCATCCGCTCAGCGACGCGCTGGCCGAGCTGCGCAGCGAAACCGAGTGCACGGCCGTCCAGCTCGGCGGGCTCGAGCCGTACGCGGTGGATCGGCTGCTCGGTGCGACCGCGGGCCGCCCGCTCGCGGCCGCGCTGCCCGGCGCCCACCACGGCGTCGAGCCGGCGCTGGAGGCAGCCGATCTCGCCCGGACGGCCGGCGCCCACGACGAGGACGCCCGATTCCTCCGTCTCGCCCGCGAGCTCGCGCCGCCCGGGGACTCCCGGCTGCCGGAGCTGCTGGCCCGCTCCGCGATCGCGCTGGCCTGGTCGCTGCGATTCGACGAGGCGGTCACGGTCGGCCGAGCCGCGGTGGAGGCCACCGCCCGCGACAGCGGTTCTGCCGCCGTCGCCGCCGAGATCGCGACCACCCTCGCCGCAGCGGGGAGCAACGTGCACGCGTGGCAGTTGACGCAGCTCGGGCTCGGCTTCGCCGAGCTCGAGGCGTGGGCCGACCAGGCAAGCTGGGCCGCGTTGACCTTGCTCGACCTCGATCGGCGCGAGGCCACCGACCCCGCCAACCCCGGCATCCCGCTCGACGTTCCCGAGCGCCGCCGTGCACTGTGGATCCTCAGCGAGTCCGGCCGCCTTTCCGGGCGCGCCGACCTGGGGCGCTACGCGATGGCCGCGGTGTACGGCAGCCGAGCACGGCTCCCCGACGACGCCGCCGACGACCCGACCGTGGCGTTGCTGCTGGTCGGTGACTTCGCCGCGGCCCTGCCCCGCTTCGCGGCCGATGCGGTAGCCGCCCAGAGCCGAGGCCAGCTTGCCTGGGAGCTGTACTGCCGCTCCTGTGTCGCCCGGTGCCACACGGCGCTCGGCGATCTGGCTGCCGCGACGGCGGCGTTGGGGGCGGCCGACGCCCTCGCGGCCCGGGTGCCGACGGACCGGATGAGCTGGCAGCTCACCACCCACATCGGAGCTCGGGACGCGCTGGCCATGGCGCTGGATACCGGGTGGGAGCAGTCGATCACGCAACCTCGGCGACGGCCAGGCTGCGCGCCCGTTGGCCGCTGCCGCCGCCGAGCAGTTCCGGACGTTGGGGATGGCCGGATGGGTGCGCCGGGTGGCTCGGGTGTCGCTCAGGCCGCGGGCCGCGCAACGAGATCCGCGACCGGGCCTCCGGTGATCGATGTCGGAGCCGCCAGCACCGCCATGGTCCGAGTGTGCAGGTCCACGAACCGCGGATCCGTCACCAGGATCTGCGCGAGACCCTCGCGCAGGTACCGCTCGACGTCGGTCCTGCTCTCCCAGAGGTAGACCCCGCCGTAGGCGTGGTCGTCGTCGGGATCGGCGAGGAAGATCTTGCTCACCAGGCCGGGCACACCGCCGTACTGGGTGGCGACCTGGGCGTTGACCTCGGCGAACTCCGCCGGGCTCAGGCCGTCGAGCCGGAATGTGATGATCTGTACGTACATCGATGTCTCCCTGTGGGTTGTGGGGTTGTCGGCTCCCGTGCCCGCCGGGTTGGGCCAGCGCGCACGGCGTACACACCGAGGTGGAGATCGCATAGTTCATCCGGACCACCGGGTTGCCGATGCCGTCGCAGAGCCGGTCGGTCGACCAGGGCTCGACGGCCACGACGATGCCGCCGTCGGTCAGCGACGCGTGCGCGCGGCGGAGCGCGGAGGGCGGGTCGCCCATGTCGTGCAACGCGTCGAAGAAGACGATCACGTCGAACGCGCCGGGCGTCGTGCCGGTGGCGGCACCGACCTCGAAGGACACGTTCGGCGGGTTTCCCGCCTCGACGGCCTTGGCCTGCGCGGCGGTGATGGAGGGCTCGTGGAAGTCCACGCCGACGAACGTCGATGCCGGCCAGTGCCGCGATATCAGCAGCGTGGACACCCCGTGGCCGCAGCCGACGTCGGCGACCCTGACACCGGCGTCGAGCCGCTCGACGAGGCCCGGTACCGCGGGGAACCAGGTGGTCGGCAGCTGGTGCAGGTAGGCGGTGCGGAAGAACCGCGCCACGCCGGAGTGCAGCGTCGAGGGGAACGCTGCCCAGTCGATGCCACCCCCGCCGCGCAGCGCCCGTTCCAGGTGCTCCAGCGTCAGGTACTGGGCGGCGACGACCTCGGCGGCGGGGATCACGTAGGCCGGTGACTCTGTCTCGGCCAGCACCATCGCGTGCTCGATCGGCAGCTCGTACCGCTCGGCCGCGGGATCGTAGGTGAGGTAACCGGAGACCGTCTGTGCGGCCAGCCATTCGGTGACCAGCCGGGCATTGAGGCCGGTGTCGGCGGCGATCTCGGCCGCGGTGCGCGGCCCGGTACCGGTCATCGCCCGGTAGAGGCCGAGACGGTCGCCGATCACCGTCATGGCGGTGGCCGCCGCGGCCGAAAGGTCGGTGCCGAACTGCCCGGCGAACTGCTCGATCCGCGTCTCGTCGACCTGGGTGGGGGTTGTGGTGGTTGTCATGCGCTCAGCCTGCGCATCTGCACTTGCCCGGCGCTTGACCGCGGCTTGCCGGACTCTGTCAGCGACTGACCGAAGATTTGAATCTTCAGTCGATCGAGTGGTACACACCACAGGGCGGGCGGTCAGCGCCGACCGTCCGCCCCGGCCCCGTTGGACTCACGAACTCGAGGAGGAGCGACGGGGAAGTTCGACGGGAAGGTCGTGCTGATCTCGGGGGCCGCCCGCGGTCAGGGGCGGTTGCACGCGGTGACGTTCGCGAAGGAGGGCGCCGACATCATCGCGTTCGACATCTGCCGGCAGTTCGACACCGTCGAGTACCCGATGGCAAGTGCGGACGACCTCAAGGAGACCGCGCGGCAGGTCGAGGAGCTCGACCGGCGCATCGTCGCGCGCGAGGCCGACGTCTGTGACCTCGCGGCGGTGCAGGAGGTCGTCGACGAGGGTGTGCGCGCGCTCGGGCGCCTCGACATCGTGTGCGCCAACGCCAGCATCGCCGGGTCGAGAACACCTGGATGTTGGCTTCCTCCCCACGCCTAAAGGCGGGGGATTCCCTGCCTCGCGGCAGCGACCTTCCTGCTTCAGCGACGACTGCCTGCCGGGGCTTCCGCCCTGGCCGGTCTCACACCGTCTCCACAGGCGAGCACGGCCAGCCCGGCCGCTCTCACGTTGCGGGCCGCGTTCACGTCGCGGTCGTGGACCGCCCCGCAGGGGCACGTCCACTCCCTGACGCCCAGCGGCATCTTGTCCTGCCCGGCCCCGCCCACCGAGCACAGCTTCGACGACGGGAACCAGCGATCGACCACGACCAGGTCGCGGCCGTACCACTGGCACTTGTACTCCAGCATGCCCCGCATCTGTGCCCAGGCCGCGTCGGAGATGGCGCGGGCGAGGGAGTGGTGGCCGAGCATGTTGCGCACGCTCAGGTTCTCGATCACGACCGCTTGGTTGTCGCGGACGAGCCGGGTGGTGAGCTTGTGCAGGTGATCACGGCGCCGGTCGGTGATTCGCGCGTGCACGCGGGCCACCCGGCGGTGAGCCTTGGCTCGGTTGTTCGAGCCCTTCTGCGTGCGGGCGAGCTGCCGCTGGGCCCGCGCGAGGCGGGCCCGGTCGGTCCGTTCGTGCCGCGGGTTGGTGACCTTCTCCCCGGTCGACAGGGTGACCAGGGAGGTGCTGCCGGCGTCGAGACCGACGACGGAGTCCGTGGCCGGGCCGTCGTGCACGGTGACCTCGCACCGCAGGGACACGTGCCAGCGGCCGGCCGGGTCGAGCGACACCGTCGCGGTAGCGGAACGCCGAGCGGGTGTACTCCGCGGACTGCTTGCCGCGCTTGCGGGACTTGTGCCGGGGGTAGCGGGCGCGCTTGTCCCAGAAACTCACGAACGCCGTCTGCAGGTGCCGCAGTCCCTGTTGGAGCGGCACCGAGGGCACCTCGGTCAGGAACGCCAGCTCCGGGTCGCGTTTCCACTCGGTCAGCAGCGCCGACGTCTGGTTGTAGTTGACCCGCCGCTGCTCCAGACCGGCGACGGCGGGTCGATCGTGATCACCAGCTCCACCGCGGGCATCAAGGGGATGACCCACACCGCCCACTACGTGTCGGCCAAGCACGGGCTCGTCGGGCTGATGCGCACGCTGGCCAACGAGCTTGCGCCGCACTCGATCCGGGTCAACACGGCGCACCCGACGGGTGACCGCTGGACGCGGGTTCTACGCAACGTCCCGCCCGTAGAGCTGGACCGCCGTCCATCGTGCTGGACAAGGACCGCGCGGTGCGGCACGGTGCCGCCGTGAACGGCAGCGCGATGGTCGGGCGCAACGTCCGGCGCATTCGGCACGAGCGCCGCCTCAGCCTCGGCGGGCTCGCCCAGGCCGCGGGGCTGGCCAAGCAGACCCTCGCCAACCTGGAGAACG
Organism: Pseudonocardia asaccharolytica DSM 44247 = NBRC 16224; assembly: GCF_000423625.1. GTDB lineage: Bacteria > Actinomycetota > Actinomycetes > Mycobacteriales > Pseudonocardiaceae > Pseudonocardia > Pseudonocardia asaccharolytica. The sequence goes on along the minus strand of NZ_AUII01000001.1, from coordinate 365,303 downwards.
GGACGGGCAACCCGACGATCGAGACGCTGTTCGCGGTGGCTCGCGCCCTCGACGTCGGCGTGACGTGGTTGCTCACCGAATGGGGCACCCCGGTCTACGTGCAGCGCCGACGAGGCCGAATGGACCCAGAACGGCACCGACGAGTGCGAACCCTCGACCAGACATACGGATCGGGCCAGGTCACCACGTTCGTCATGGAGCTCGTCGACGGTCGTCCTGAGGTCCTTCCCGCCCTGCCGACCGGCGCTCTCCTGCATGTCTTCGTCGTGGCGGGCTCCGTGGTCGCGGGTCCCGTCGGACAGGAGACGACGGTCGCCGAGGGGGACTTCATCCGATTCCCCGGAGATCTCCCGCATCTGTTCCGCTGCACGTCGGGCCGGGCGGTGCTGCACGTCGTCACGACCGTTCCGCAAGTGCAGCAGTTCGCCAGCGGTTGATCGAGTTACCGGACCGCATCGTCCAATGAAGTAGTCAAGTGTCCATCTTGACCCATCCCTCCCGTATGGGTGGATGGTCTACATCACACGTGCGTATGTCGAAGGAGCTGTATGCGGTACTGCGACGTCGCGATTCCGTTGGGACATACCTGGTCCTCGCCGTTCGCGAAGTGGCAGGGCACATTGGCCGATTTGTCCACTGTGGACGTGGCGACCGCGGTCACGGCGCGCGCCCTGGCCGACCGCCGGGTGGATCCCGCCTGGTTCGCCGGCATCGTCTTCGGCTGGACCGTGCCACAGCCGGACATCTTCTACGGCGCTCCGACGCTGGCCGCGAGGCTCGGCGCGACCGGCATCTCCGGGCCGATGGTGAGCCAGGCCTGCGCGACGAGCGTCGCCGCGCTGCATGCGGCCGCGGGCGCGGTCGCGGCCGGTGCGGGGCCCCAGCTGGTCGTCACCGCCGACCGGATCTCCAACGGGCGCTGCTCAGCTGGCCCGCGCCCAGCCGGCAGGGCGGCGCGCCGGTCACCTCGCACTGGGTGCTCGACAGCTTCGTCCGGGACCCGTGGGCGGGTGCGGGGATGCTCGACGCCGCCGAGGCGGTCGCCGCGGAGATGGGCGCCACCCGTGAGGAGCTCGACGATCTGACCGCGCTGCGCTGGGCGCAGTACGCCGCCGGGCTCGCCGAGGACCGGGCGTTCCAGCGCCGCTACCAGGTGCCGGTGGAGCTCCCACAGCGGAAGGGCACGCTGACGCTGGCCACCGGCGAGGGCGTGGTGCGGGTGCTCGCGAGCGGTTTCGCGCGGGTGGCCAAGAGCCGGATGCCGCAGGCGCCCGTGCCCGCCGCGCTCTCGGCCCTGCAGACCGCCGGGCGGGAGATCACGGACGTCGACGCCATCACCACGCACAACCCATTCGCGGTCAACGACCTGTACTTCGCCCGCGAGACCGGGGTCAAACCCGAGGACATGAACGCCTACGGCTGCAGCCTCGTGTTCGGCCACCCGCAGGGCCCCACCGGTCTGCGCTCGATCGCCGAGCTCATCGAAACCCTGCGGCTGCGCGGCGGCGGCGTCGGCCTGTTCACCGGCTGCGCCGCCGGCGACACCGGTGCCGCCCTCGTCGTGGAGGTGACCGACCCATGACCACCGCCCCGCCCGCCTGCCGCCCAACCTTTGCACTCCCGCACATTCAGTCCCAGGCCTGTCCCGACGGGCGCCTGCTGCTGCGCTCGGCCGAGCCACTCGGCCCCCGCGCGACGAGCGTCATCCACGAGTTCCGCGCGCACAGCGAGGCGCACCCCGAGCGGCTGCTCGTGGCCGAGCGGGACGCCGACGGGCAGTGGGCCCGCTCGACCTGGGGGGAGGTCCGTGCGCAGGCCGACCGGCTGGCCCAAGGAATGCTCGACCGCGGCCTCACCGACCGTCCTGTGATGGTGCTGTCGGGCAACAGCCGGCTGCACCTGGTGGTCACGCTGGCCGCTATGACGGTCGGTGTGCCGCTGGTGCCCGCGAGCGTCGCCTACTCGCTGCAGAGCACCGACCACGCCAAGCTGCGCGCGATGGTCGAGCTGACCGACCCCGGCCTGATGGTGGCCGAGGACCCCGCGTTCGCCCCCGCCGTGGCCGCCGGACGACCGGTGCTCAGCCAGGGCGGGATCCCCGGTTCGATGACCCTCGACGAACTGTCCGCCGAGCCACGCGCGGAAGTCGACCTGCGGTGCGCCCGGCTGCGGCCCGAGGACGTCGCCAAGATCCTCTTCACGTCCGGCTCGACCGGTGTGCCGAAGGGCGTGCTCAACACGCACGGCATGCTGGCGGCCAACCAGCAGCAGATGCGCCAGGTCTGGCCGTTCCTCCTCGACGAGCCGCCGGTTCTACTGGACTGGCTCCCGTGGAGCCACACCTTCGGCGGCAACCACAACCTGAACATGGTGCTGACCGGCGGAGGCACGCTGTGGATCGACGACGGCCGCCCGGCGCCGGCCCTGATCGAACGCACCGTCCGCAACCTCGCCGACGCCCGCCCGACGACCTACTTCAACGTCCCCGCCGGCCACGCCGCGCTGCTACCGCACCTCGAACGGGACCCGGCCGCGGCCAGGGCGTTCTTCGAGCGGCTGCGGCTGGGCTTCTTCGCCGCGGCGGCGCTGCCACAACAGATGTGGGACCGGCTGTCCCGGTTGGCCGCCGAGCACCACTCGTCGATGCGGATGACGACGTCGTGGGGGCTGACCGAGTCGTCGCCCGCGGCGACGTCCGCGCATTTCCCGATCACCCGAAGCGACTGCCTCGGTGTCCCGCTGCCCGGGATCGAGGTCGCCCTGGTGCCGGTCGGCGAGAAGCTCGAGGTCCGACTGCGCGGGCCGAACATCACCCCCGGCTACCACCGTCGTCCCGACCTGGCCGAGACCGCCTTCGACGAGCACGGCTACCTCCGCACCGGCGACGCCGTCGCGCTCGCCGACCCGGACGACCCGGCCGCCGGCCTCGTCTTCCGCGGCCGGATCGCCGAGGACTTCAAGCTCGCCACCGGCACCTTCGTCAGCGTCGGCACGCTGCGCCCGCAGCTGCTCTCGGCGTCGGCCGGCCTGCTCACCGACGCCGTGATCTGCGGGGAGAACGGTGACCGCGTGACCGCGCTGGTGTGGCTGCACCCCGACCACGCCCACCGCTGCGACGCCGATGGCGTCCCCGACGCTGGCCTGCGCGCCGACCTCGCGGCCACCATGGCCCGGCTCGCCGCCGAGGGCAGCGGCTCGTCCCAGCGGATCGACCGGCTCGCCGTCCTGCTCGAACCCCCCGCGCTGGACACCGGGGAGAGCACCGACAAGGGCTATGTCAACCAGCGCGCCGTCCGGGAACGCCGCGCCGACAAGGTCGCCCTGCTCAGCGCCGAGCCGTGCCCGCCGCAGGTCGTCCCCCTGGCCTGATGCCCCTGTGCGTGCGGCGTTGGGCGGAACACCGCGCAGACGCTCCCAATCGGGGCCCCATGATCAGCGAATCGGCAGGGCCGGCCGCGATCTGCGCGGCTCCCGCTGCCCGAACGTTGATCTCGTAGGCAGGGTCCATGGATCTCCGCGCCAATTGCCTCTCTCTTGACGGGCGTCACGATGCGTGCATACGGTTGGCGTCGCCTCGGCCAGTCCGCCCAAACCGATGTCACGATTCCCCGGATCGAGGAGAAGCCATGACGGGTGATGAAATCGTTCTCGGACCACTTCCGAAGGGTATAACCCTGGCCGGGGAGGGCATGAAGAAGAAGGTGTGGAACATTCTTGGCCACACCTACTTCATGAAGGCGGCCAGTGACTCCAGCTTCGCGTTCGAAACGCTCGACCCACCCGGGACGGGCGTTCCGCCACATGTCCATCCGACCCAGGACGAGCACATCTACGTGCTCGAAGGTGTTTTCACCCTGTACCTGGACGGCGACTGGGAGACCGCGGGTCCCGGCGACACCGTACTGATGCCGAAGAACCTTCCGCACGCGTATTACAACCGAAGCGAAGAAGTGACCCGCGGATTGTTCTGGGTGAGCCCCGCAGGCCGCCTCGCCGAACTGTTCGACAAACTGCACAACCTGGATGACCCCGCGGAGGTGGTTCGCCTTTCGGCGGAGTGCGACGTCCAGTTCCTGCCGCCGGGCTCCGTCGAGGGCGCCTGACCCGCGCAGGCTGGTTGTCACGGCACGGCCCAAATGGTCAGTACCTGCCATTGCTCGTTCCTGAACCACTGTCGAGTCCCGGATCAGGCAGCGAATTTCATCCGGCGCACTGGCGTACGTTCCTGCCGAGCGGCTGGTCATCACCACCGGTTATGGCTTCGGTCGCGCAGGACGGGAGTCATACGGCTTGGTGGCGCGCCCGGTCTCGCATCCGCCGGACGGCGAGGTGCGCGGCCGAGAGGTTCCTGCCGGGCCGCACGGGCAGCACCGAGGCGCCGCGGCTGACACGGCACGGACCGCCGGATCCGCCTCGGGCCCGACCATCGAGGGCGGTACCGTGGCTGCACGCCGGGGAAGATCCGGACGGCCCTACGACCTGGGGAGGAACCGGCTGATGGCGATCGACCCCGCGGTCGTCGGCACCGCGCAACCGGCGGTGACCGTCGATGTCGAGCCCGGCCGGCTGCGCGCCTTCGCCCATGCCATCGGCGAGACCGACCCGGTCTACACCGACCTCGAGGCCGCCCGCACGGCCGGGCACCCCGACCTGCCGGTGCCCCCGACGTTCCTGTTCGGCCTCGGCGCCGGCGACTTCGCCTGGCTCACCGGGCTCGGCGTCGACCTGCGCCGCGTCCTGCACGGCGAGCAGCACTTCACCTACCACCAGGTCGCGCACGCCGGGGACACCCTGACCCTCACCCCGCGGATCGTCGACGTGTTCAGCAAACGCGCGGGCTCGTTGCAGTTCCTGATCCGGGAGATCGCCGTCCGGCGCGACGACGGCAGCCCGATCGCCGACCTGCGGGAGACCCTGATCGTGCGCGAGCCCGCAGGTGCGTCGTGACCGTGACCCTCTCCGACGTCCGGGTGGGGGCCGAACTGCCGCCGCTGGCCCTGCCGCCGATCAGCCGCACCACGCTGGCGCTGTTCGGCCCGGCATCGGGCGACCTCAACCCGATCCATCTCGACCTCGACGTGGCCCGCTCGGCCGGGCTCGACGACGTGCTCGCCCACGGCATGCTGTCGATGGCCTACCTCGGCCGGCTGCTCACCGGTTGGGTCGACCAGCGCCGGCTCCGCTCGTTCGGCGTCCGGTTCACCGCCGTCACCCCGGTGCACGGCCGGCCCACCTGCACCGGCCGGGTGGTCTCCATCGAGGAGGTCGACGGCGAGCGGCGCGCCACGCTGGAGCTCGCCGTTACCCTCGCCGACGGCACCGTCACCGTCGCCGGCAGCGCGGTCATCGCCGTGTCCTGATCCCACCCGCTGTCCTGACCGCGCCACAACGCCGCCCTCGGCCGGGCCGTGCGGTGGGTTTCTCCTCCAGGCGCTCCTCGAAACCGCGCCTTGTCTCCATGATCGCCTTGCTTTCATGATCGCCGTTTCGGTCCCCGCGGCCGCGCGTGCCGCGGCGTGCGACTCCCGGTCGCCGATCACCACGGAGAAGGCCGACAACCACACGCTTGCCCCACACTCGGCGAGGATCTGGTCCAGCCGGACTTCGTGATCTCGCTCCGCGTGGCGGTCTCGGAGGTACGGGCCGAGGTACTAAGCGAGGCCGCAGTGTTACCGGCACGATGCCGACTCGCGGGCCGATCCGCTTCACCGCCGCGTTCGCGGCAGCGACGGGTCCTCCGTCATCGCCTTCGCGACCAGCCGCTGCGCGCTCACGCAGCTCAGGGGCTACCTCCGGGAAGCAGGCGCTGATCCACCTTGTCGTGGGTTCAGCGCCTCCATGAAACCCGGGGCGGTTCACCCAGCAGGTCTCCCGGGTAGCGGGAGACCCGGCCGGCGGGTGGAAGAGGGGATGATGATGGCACGGCGAGCTCATCGGCGAGCGGGGAGGCAAGCATCGTGGACAAGCAACAACGCGGCGGCCTTCGGTTGAGCGCCCAGACCCGGGAGCGGCTCGAACGGGAGCTCGCCGAGCTGCGCGCGCGGCACCGCGCGCTCGACGAGGTCATCTCCAGCATCGACGGCGTGGAGGACCGCGCCGATCAGGCGCAGCGGCTCGAGCTCGCCGACGACCTCGCCCGCGTCGCGGAGCACATCCGGGAGCTCGTCGACGTGCTTGCGGGCAGGATCCCGCCGTCCGCCGCGGACTCCCTGCCCGCGGGCACCGAGGTGACGGTGCGGTTCAGCGACGGCACCACCGACACGATGCGGGTCGTGGCGATCCTCGAGGAGGCGCCGGACTCGTCGGACACCCTGACCCGCAACAGCCCGCTCGGGCGCGCGCTCGTCGGCGCCCGCCCCGGCGAGCGGATCACCTACGCCGGTCCGGACGGTGAGATCGTCGCGGAGGTGGTCGCGATTCGCCCTCCCACCGAGTGAGAGGGCGACGCCACCGCGCGTGAGACCCCATCCGCGGCCCGCCCGCGCGTCCCCTCGATCAGCCGGGGCCCGGTGTGCGACAGTCCCGAACGGGGGGTCGGCGGCGCGGCGTCCGTCGGCTGGGGGGTGACGTCGTGATCGAGCCCGGCATCGTCCCGGCCCGGCGGGTGAACCCACGTCCGCCGCGGCGGGGCATCCCGCATCGCCCCGGCCTGGACGGGCTGCGCGCCGTCGCCGTCGTCGCCGTGCTCGCCTACCACGTAGGCGGCCCGGCGGATGGCGGGTTCCTCGGCGTCGAGGTGTTCTTCACCCTCAGCGGCTACCTGGTCACGGCGCTGCTGGTGGCCGAGCTGCGCCGCACCGGCCGCGTCGACCTCGGCGGATTCGCCCTGGCGCGGGCCCGGCGGCTGCTCCCGGCGCTGCTGGTCTGCGTCGTCGGAACCGTCGCCCTGGTCGCCTGGGTCTCGCCAGGGGACCTGACGCGGTGGCGTCGGGACGCACTGGCCTCACTGGCCTACGTCCAGAACTGGCAGCTCGTGCTCGGCCACGTGCCCTACGGCGAGGTGTTCGACCGCCCGTCGCCGCTGCTGCACCTGTGGTCCTTGGGGGTCGAGGGCCAGCTCTACCTGCTGTGGCCGCTGCTGCTCGTGGGGTCGCTCGCCTACGCCGGCCGGCGGCGCGCCGCCGCGGTGACCCTCGCGCTCGCCGCGGCGTCCGCGGTGGCGATGGCCGCGCTGGTCGACCTGGACGAGCCGGGCCGGGTGTACTACGGCACCGACACCCGGGCAGCCGGGTTCCTGATCGGCGCGGCCCTGGCACTGGCGGTGCTGCCCCGGACGGCGCGGCCGAGGCGCACCGCGGCGTCGGGGGCGCTCGACGTCGTCGGGGCGGCCGCGCTGATCGGGCTGCTCTGGGCGTTCGTGCGCGTGTCGGAGTTCGACGAAGAGCTGTACCGGCGCGGCGGCTTCGCCCTCGTCGGGCTGCTCACGGCGGCGGTCGTGGCCGCGGCGGCGCACCCCGCGACCGGGCTGTCGCGACTGCTCGGTGTCACCCCGCTGGTGTGGCTCGGGCAGCGCTCGTACGGCATCTACCTCTACCACTGGCCGATCTTCGTGCTGATCCGGGACCCGTCCGGGGAGCCGCGGCTGGCCGACCTCGGCCGGGTTGGAGCGACCCTGCTGCTGGCCGCGGTGTCCTACCGCTGGATCGAGCTCCCGGTGCGCCGCGGCCTGCGGCGCGGCCCGGGAGGTTGGGCGCGGTGGCGGCCGGCGGTGGCCGCCGTCGGCGCGACCGGTGCCGCCGCCGTCGCGGTGCTGGCCCTGACCGCGACGCCGGTGCCCGGTGCCCTCGGGCCGAGGCCACCCGCGACCCCGGTGGCGGCGCCCGCGGCGCCGTCGGCGGAACCGGCACCGTCCACTCCGGCGCCGTCCGCCCCGGCACTACCGGCCCCGCCGCCGCTGGTCGTCGGGGACTCGGTGGTGCTCGGCAGCGCCGACGCGATCCGGTCCGCGCTCGGCCCGGGCACGACGGTCGACGCCGTGGTCGGCCGCCAGTTCAGCACGGCGCCGGCGATCGTCGCGGCCTGGGTCGCCCAGCATCCCGGCCCTGTCGTCGTGCACCTGGGCAGCAACGGGATCGTGCGGGACGCCGACGTCGACGCGGTCGTCGCCGCCGCCGGTCCGCGGCCCGTGGTGCTGGTCACCGTCGCGGTGCCCCGCCGCTGGCAGCAGCCCGACAACGCCGCGCTCGCCACCGCGGCCCAGCGGCACCCGACCGTGGTGCTGGTGGACTGGGCGGCGGTCGCGGCCGCTGATCCCGGGCTGCTCGGCCCGGACCAGGTGCACCCGACCGCGGCCGGGCGAACGGCGCTTGCGGCCGCGATCGCCGCGGCCTTGGACCGATGACCCGGCGGGGGTCTCGCCGCGGACCTCGTTCACTCAGCCAGCTCTCGCATCTGGGATTCCAGCGCGGCCACGCGCGCCTCCAGATCGTCCGGCTGAGCCATGTCCGGCAGCGTACCGGGGGTCGAGATCGAGTGTTGCTGATCGGTCAACGTCAACACTGCGACTGCGCGGTCACGAACCCACCATCCGGGTGGGTTCGGCGAGGACGCGAGCCGCCCCGTCGAGGTCGGCCAACCGCGCGGCCAGGGTCATGGTCGCCAGCCGCTCGGGCAGGGCCTCGCTGAACTTCAGCCCGTCGAGGGCCCGCCGGTCGACGTCTGGCAGGCACAGCCGCTCGGCGGCATCCGCGGTCGCGCCGCGCCACATTTGCGGGGTGAGATCGCCGCGCAGCCGGATCGAGACGTCGTCGGCGCGCTGGGTCGCGTCGACGAGATCGGACACGGTGGCGGCGAGGGTCGCGTTCGCGCGGTAGCCCGCCCACGTCCACCAGCGCACCTCCCCGCCATGGCGCAGGATCACCGTCCCTCCGGGGTGCACGGTCGCGATCTGCTCGTCGCGGATCTGTCCGAGCGCCCGCACCGCCCGCTTCGTCAGCGCGACGGGTGGGTCCGCGCCGAGCAGGACCTCCCGCGCCGCGCGGGCCAGCGTGAAGCTCGCCCCGCCGACCCCGCCGGTGTGCCAGCGGGCGCGGCCACCGGCGTCGACGGCCTCGACGAAGCAGCGCTGCCTGGTCCAGTCGACCCAGGTCACCCGCCAGCTGCGCCCGGCGAGCAGCAGCAGCCGCGGGCCCTCCACCCGGTCGGTGAGCAGCGACGGGTCGACGTGGCCGATCTCGCGGCGCCCCTCGACGACGGTGAACTGGGGCGGCGCGGTGAACACGGCCGTCATTCCCATGAAATGCCGTCGGCCGAACCGCTGCTCGGCCTGCGGCCCGATGAACAGCAGCTCGCCGTCGCGCTCGACGAACCCCTCGTCGAGCAGGTGGGTGACGATCGGTTCGGCGCTGCGGTCGAACGGCGCGAGCCCGTTCCAGGTCTGCGCCCACAGCCGGCTGCCGACGGTTCCCTCCTGCAGGCACAGCGCGAGTAGTTGCTGCGCGACGATGTGGCGCGGCTGCGGCGGGGCGGTCACCGGCTCGACGTAGCCGCCGGCCCACAGCTGCAACAGCCCGGCCGACCAGAGCAGCGAGTGCTTGTCGAGCGCGAGGAACAGGCAGTTGCGGGTGGCGCCCGCCCGGCGTCCGGTGCGGCCGAGGCGCTGGAGGAACGACGCGACGGTGGTGGGCGCGTTGACCTGCACGACCCGGTCGAGGTCGCCGACGTCGATCCCCAGCTCCAGGGTCGAGGTGGAGACGATCACGCAGTTCCGGGCCTCGGCGAAGGCCTGTTCGGCGCGGCGGCGCTCCTCTACCGACAGCGAGGCGTGGGACAGGAACGTCGTCACGCCGCGCTCGCGCAGCGCCGCGCCGAGCTTCTCGACCAGCGCCCGCGAGTCGCAGAACACGAGCCGCTTCTCGCCCCGGTGCAGCGCGGCGAGCACGGTCGCGGCGTTGTCCACCGAGCCGACGTGGTCGAGCTCGACGTCGATCTCGGCGGCCGGTGCCGCCTCGGGCGCGACGACGGTGGCCTCCCGCGATCCTCGACCGGTGCCCTGCAACCAGGCCAGCAGTTCGGACGGGTTGCCCACGGTGGCCGAGAGCCCGATCCGCTGCACCGGCCGCCCGCACACCCGGGCCAGGCGTTCCAGCACCGCGAGCAGATGCCAGCCCCGGTCGTCGCCGGCGAAGGCGTGCACCTCGTCGACGACCACCGCACGCAGCCCGGCGAACAGCCGGTGGTGATCGACCTTGACGCTGACCAGCATCGCCTCCAGCGACTCGGGGGTGGTCAGCAGCACGTCGGGCGGGTCGCGCAGGATCCGCCGGCGGGCCGACGCCCCGACGTCGCCGTGCCAGACGGCGGCGCGCCGGCCCAGCCACGCCCCGTAGCTCTCCAACCGCGGGGTCAGGTTGTTCAGCAGCGCCTTGAGCGGGCATACGTACACTACCGACAGCCCGGACCACCCCTGCTGTTCCATCGCGGTGAGCAGCGGGAACATCGCCGCCTCGGTCTTGCCGCCCGCGGTGGGGGCGAGCAGCACGGCGTCGGCACCGTCGAGCAGCGGTGCCACGGCCTGGTGTTGCAGGGGCCGCAGCGAGCGCCAGCCCAGGGAGTTGACCAGGTGATGCACGAGCACCGGGTGGAGCCGGTCGACGGTCACGGCAGGTCGAGCTCGACGTCGTCGGCGCGGCGGGCGGCGGCGTTCCGCTCGACCGCGGTCAGCTCCGACGCCGACAGCGTGAGCGTGTAGTGCACGCGCGGGTCGAAGTCGGGGAACTGGTCGACGCGGTCCAGGACGTCTCCGACCAGCTTGCGCAGGAACACCCGGGGCGCGACGCCGACCTGCCCGCCGAGGCCGCCGGCAACCGCGCCGGCGAGAACGCGCAGGTACCCGTCGTCGACGACCTGGCGGATCCGCGCCGGGTCCGACGCCCCCGCGGCAAAGAGGTCGCGGACCGTCACGCCGAGCTCGACGAGCCCGCCCAGGTCGAACCCGAGCAGCCGCACCTGAGGGGCCCGCGGGTTGTCGAACCGCGGGTCGGTCGAGAAGTCGGTGTGCAGCCGCTGCGCGAGCGGTGGGAGCAGCGCGACACCCTGGCGCCCGTCGAAGAACGCCGGCGTCCCGGTGATCACGAGGTAGAGCCCGGGGAATCGGCCGCCGTCGAGCTCGTCGAGCAGTTGGCGCAGCGCGTTGAGCGCCTTCGCCCGCGCATCGCTGCGCACCCGCTGCAGCGTCTCGACCTCGTCGAGGACGAGCATCAGGCCCGGGTGCCCGGCGTCGCGCAGCACGGTGAGCAGGCCCTGCAGGAACCCCAGCGCGAGGAAGTGGTCGATGTCCCCGCGAACCCCGGCGGTCCGCCGGGCCGCCGCGGCCACGTGCGGCTGTCCGGCCAGCCAGGCCACCACCCCGTCCGCGGTGTCGACGTCGCCGTCGGCGAGCGCGCGCCGATATCCGCGGAGCCCGGCGGCGTAGCCGGGCGCCACCCGGGCGAGCGCGGCCAGCCGCTGCTCCAGGAGCGCGTCGACCGCGGCGCCGAGCGCGTCCGCGTCATCGGCCGCGACCGTGCCCTCGGCGAGCACGTCCTCCTCCAGCGCGTAGAGCCAGGCGTCGAGGACGGGACGGAACGCGCTGGGCGGATCCGTCGCCGTCGCCAGTCGTTCGCACAGGCGCCGGTACACGGTCTCGAGCCGGTGCAGCGGGGTCTCCGTCTCCGAGATCTGTACCTCGGCGACGGCCATCGCCGACGCCTTGGCGCGCTCGCCGAGCCACCGCGAGACGAACGTCTTGCCCGAGCCGTACTCACCGCGGATCGCGGTGAAGGCCGCACCGCCGGCGCGACATGCCGTCAGCTCGGCCTGGAACGCGGGTGCCAGGCGCTCCAACCCGACGGCGAGCAGGTCGAGCCCACTGTCCGGGACGGTGCCCCGCCGCAGCGCCGCCAGCACCGTGCGGCGGCGGGCGGGACTCACCGAGGACACGTTGCCGGACATCACGACCGCTTCGGTGGGAACTGCTCGTCGAGCAGGGCGAGGTCCAGCGCGACGGCGCGACCGCCGTCGACGGGCGTCAGCACGGCGTAGCTGTCCCGGTTCAGCACGCGGCCCATCGCGGTGACCAGGCCGCGCGGGTTGCGTCCGGGGCTGTTCGCGGCGGCGAGCACCGCGGCCGACGGCAACCGGCCCCCGGCCTTGACGAGCGCGTCCACCACAGCGGCGAACACCGCGGGCGCCGGAACCCGGTTGGCCGGCATCTCCGCGTGCGCGGCCTGGAAGATCGGCGAGGCCAGCAGCGCGGCCCCGCGGCCGGAGCGGCGGGCCGGCCGGGGCGCCGGCGCCGGCCGGGCGAACAGGCCCTCGCCCTGCGCCGACGGCTTCTTTCTCGTCTTTGTCGTCTCGGCGCTGCGCGGCGCCGGTGCAGGTTCGGAAGCGGGCGTCGCGGCGGCCCCGGTCCACCATTCCGGCGCGCCGCGCGTCTGCCTCCATCCGGGCGGAACGTCGACGCCGGGCGGCAGCAGGACCAGGAGCGGAATCGCCACCTCGGCCAGCGTCGCCCCGCCGTGGTAGCCGTAGGCGCGGGCGCCGTAGCGGAGGCCGTCGGTCGCCGCGAGCACCGCGCGCCCGTCGCCCGACAGCATCCGCGGCCCGGCGACCATCACCTCATCCGGGCCCACCGGCTCGGTGGCCGGCCGCCAGCGCGCCCCGCCGCCGGAGTGGTTGCGCAGCTGCGATCCGTGTTCGAGCACGTGGCCGTGGTCGCTGGTCAGCACGACGACCCGGCCCGCGGTCGCCGCGCGGTCCAGAAGCTGGGGCAGCCCCGGGATGTCCTGCGGCCGCCACGCCGGGTCGATCGACTGTCGGCCCTTGCCGAGCGCGTCATCGACGGCGTTGAGGACCACCCCGATGACGCGGGGGCTTCCCTCTGCGGGCGCGAGCGCGGTCTCCAGCTCGGGCCCGAGGTCACCGCCGTTGCGGGGGGCCAGGCCCGCCTTGTGTATGAGCACCGCACCACCGGGCGGCCAGAAGGGGTGGGCGGCGAAGGCGGCTCGCTCGTCGGACTGCCCCCCGACGCTCAGCGCCGCGAGGAACAGGCTCGCCCGGCTGAAGCGGGTCTCGCTGGGCAGCGCGGCGAGGACGGCCTCTCGCCCGCCGTCGGCGGAGCGCACGATCTCGGTCCATCCGCTGCGATGGTCGGTGAGCCGCTCGGCGAGGTCACCCGCCACCGCACCGGACATTCCGTCCACGACGACCAGCAGGACGCCGCGGGTGTGCGCGAGCGGACCGACGACCGTGGGCAACAGGGTCTCCACGGCGAGCGATTCGGCCGGGGTGTCCGGGGCGACGGCGAGTCGGGCCACGAAGGCGGAGTCGAACCGGGTGCGGGCCGGCCCTGCCTGCGCGGCAACCCGGGTGAGGACGGCGGCGACGCGCGGATCCGCATCGCCTGCACGGACCTGGGCGAGGGCCCTGTCGACCCACGCGAGTTCCCGGGCGTGGTGTGCAAGGGCCTCGCCGGTGGTCCGGTAGTCGGCGGTCGGCCGGGTGTCGAGCCACCGCTGCAGGCGCAGCGCAGCGCGGACCCGGGAGACGCGGTGCTGCTGCGCGCGCGCCTCCACATGGGCCTCCAGCGCGGTGAGCGCCGGCGCCTCGAGTGACGTCGCGGCGTGCGCGAGGCGCTCACCGAACCCGCGCGGCAGGACGTCGCTGTATGTCGCGACGGCCGCGGCGTCGAGTTCGTCGAGCAGCGCCTCGGCACGCCGGATCTGCTGGCTCACCCGCGCGGACGTGGCCCGCCGGGTGTGTTCGACCGCGGCGCGCCCGGCGGCGGTGAGATCCGCCGGGGTGGGACGCGGCGTGGGGAAACGCGACTGGGTGAAACCGCCGAGCGCGATCGCCGCGCGTGTTTCCGAGGCCGGGGCCGCGGTGATGGCTGCGGCGACGAGCAGTTCGGCGAGGACGTCGTCGCGCTGCTGCGCGAGCGTCGCGACGGCCCCCGCGCCCCGCCCGTGCAGCTCCTCGAGGTGGGTGACGAGGCCGGCACGCTCGGCCTCGCCCAGCACCCGCCAGCCCGACCGGACGGCGGTCTCGTCGAAGACCGCGACCAGGCCGGGCAGATCCTGCTGTTCCGGGTCGACGCCGAGGCGGGCGGCCGCCACGAGGCCGACGGCCCGCCGGCGGCTGACGGCCGCCCCCGTCACCGACGGCAGCGCCTCGGCCCCCGCGAGCGCGATCAGCGCGTCGACCAGCCAGCTCTCGGCGCGGATGCGGGGGTCGAGGGTGCGCGCGTCGAGCAGATCGCCCAGCAGCGTGTACCGGTCGGCCTCCAGGAGCTTGCCGCGATGCAGCCGGGCGAGGACCGCGTCGCCGAGTTCGCTTTCCGGCTGGTCGGTGAGCAGCACGGTCACGCCCGCCCGGTCGGCGCCGGCCAGCGCGTCGAGCACGGCCAGCACGGAGGGGCACGCGGCGATCCGCACCGGCCGCTCGTCGATCCGCTGCTCCGGCTCGCTCTGCCAGACGGGGGGTTCGAGCGTCCGGATACCGATCACGAGGCCGTGCGGCTCGGTGACCCGCGCCAGCTGGCTGCGCACCCGTTCGAGGACGGCGCGCTCGCCGGCCGACGCGATCTCAGCCGTGGACATCGCCGAGGACCCGGACGGTGATCTCGACGTCCACACCCCGCGGGAGCACCTCTCGCAGCTGCGCCAGCACCTCGTCCCGGCGGCCCCGCAGCGTCCGCACGCGCGCCGGACCCGGAGCGGGGCCGACCGGCGGAGACTGGGCCGGCTGTGGAGACCGGGCCGGACGCGGAGGCCGGCCCGGCGCCGCGACGACGATCAGGTCGAGCACCCGTCGCCGCGCCTCGGCGATGACCTCGGCCAGCGAGGCGGCGTTCTCGTTCGTCGCGGCTCCGGTCCGGAGTGTCTCGCGGACCGGGTCGGCGTCGGGATGATCGAGCGAGGACAGCCGGTCGAGGACCTGCCAGTCGGCGTCCCGCAGCGCCTGCGCGACGGTCGCGGCCGAGGAGAGCGACCGGCTGAGCGTGACCAGTGGGACGTCGATCGGTTCGCGGGCCAGCGCGGCGACGAGCTCGGTCGGGCCGTCGGCGCGCCGCAGCGCGTCGAGCAGCCGCATCCCGGTCTCGGCGGTGTGCAGCCGCGGCGCGACGGGCTCATTCGGCACCTCGAGGCGGGGGAGCATGCTCTCCAGCACGGCCAGCAGGTCGGCCGCCGGGGCGCGCAGCTGGTCGGCCTTGCCGCCGACGCGGGCGAACCGCGCCACCGACCGCGGGGAGATCACCCGGGCGTCGATCTTCTCGCCGAACAGCACGCCGGCTCGTTCCACGGCCACCGCCCAGTCCGCGGGGTCCGGCATCGGCTGTGGCCGTAGCAGCATGTCGTCGCGCACCTCGTCGACCGACCTCGGCGGCTCGACGACCCGGTTCGCCCGCACCCACGCCCGGCGGCTCAGCTCCGCGTACGTCGCGATGACGAGGTTCGCGACGCGGTCCTCCAGACCGAGCTCGGCCAGCCAGCCGCGGACCTGCCGGACCGGCAGGTCGGCGCCGTCCGTCCGGGCCTGCGCGGCGCGCCGCTCGAACTCGGTCTCCCAGTCGCGGGAGAGGACGAACGGGCCGCCGTGCTCCTCGCCGAGGCGCAGGGGATGGGCGAGCTTCGCCACCGCGGAGCGCTCGGACTTGTCGGTCTCGGTCCGCCCGCCCTCGGCGTCGGCGGCCCGGCGTACCACCTCCAGGACGGTCCGCAGCTCCGCCGTCGTCACCGGTGTGCCTTTGCGCTGCGGGTCGAGGTGGGGGTGATCCGGGTACGTCGCGGCGAAGCACTGGTCGACGAGGTGGGCCAGCGCGTCCGAGAAGGGGCGGCCGACGTCCAGCCGCGGGGTCAGGGCCGGGTCGAGGCTGATCAGGTGGTCGGACCAGTCCAGCACGTGGGACTCGTTCGCCTTGGCGAGCCCGTAGGCCTCGCGCAGCACCATCCGCAGCTCGGCGCGCAGCGCGTCACCCTGGTTGCGCAGCAGGTCGCGGGCGCGTTGCCGGTCGTCGGCGCCGAGGTGGGCGGCGTTCTCGTCGAGCTGGTTCCCCGACAGCAGGTGGTCGATCCGCACCAGCGTGCCGACCTTCGCCAGGACGCTGCCGGTGACGAACGCCGGCAGCCACGCGACGCAGCGGCGGGGCCGGGCGCGCAGCTCCATGAGCCGCATCCGGTCCTCTGCGGCGGAGTAGGTGGCCGCGTCGAACGGGTAGTCGACGACGAGCCGCCAGCGCCCGGGCTGGGAGGGTTCGAACACCTCGTCGCGCAGCTCGGTGCGGTCGCGGACGTTCCCGTAGACGATCTCGACGGTGCGCCTGCTCCCCCGCCACACCACCGGATGCTCCAGCTCGAACGCCCCGTCGTCGCGGATGCCGAGCTCGCCGAGCAGCAGGTCGCGGAACAGGCGGCGGCGGCTGGCGTCGTTGTCGACGTGGGTGACGCGGTCGAGGATCTGTCCGATGTCGACCCCGACGAGCTGCAGCCGGACGCTCGGATCATCCTCCTCGCCGACCTTGAGCTCCCCCACGTGACCCGCCCAGCTGCGCAGCCGCCGGATGACCTCGGCGACCTCCTGGCCGGGGATGAGGGTCATGACGGTGCCGTGGTTGAGCGCGGCGAGCCGGCGGGCGGTCATGCCGCGCAGCGCGGGCACGTCCGGGGCCAGCGCGGAGAGCAGGAGCGTCTTGACGATGCGGTCGTCGGCGCGGAAGGTGGCCAGGACCGCGGGCGGCGCCTCGGTGTGCCCGGCGGCCTGTTCCTCGGTGAGCCCCCGCTGCTCCAGCAGCATCGGCCGCAGCGTGCGCTGGTAGAGCGTGCGAGCCTGGTCGAACTCGTGCTTGAGCTTCTCGGTGAACGGCTGGTCGTTGCCGTCGGCGATGGCGTCGAAGAGGTCGCCGAGCGGGACGAGCTGGCCGAGGCGCAGGTCGTCGCGGCGGTCGACGAGGATCTGCTGCATCAGCTTCAGCGCGGTGCGTTCGCGCTGCAGCGCCGAGGACACGTGCACCAGCGTCTGCATGAACGCCGGGCTGAACGGATAGGTGCGCCGGAACGCCTCGCCGTCGCCGTCGGTCAGCAGTACGTCCCGGGTGGCGCCGGGCAGGTTGTCGGTGCGACGGAACGCCTCGGCGATGCGCTGCGCGGCCACCTCGTCGATGGGCGCGAGGATGCGCTTCTCGGCGATGAGCTCGAGGTTGCGGTCCTCCAGGGTGACGGTGGCGAAGCGGCCGTCCCAATAGGAGAGCTGGTCCTGGAACGACAGCGTCTCCGCGCCGGTGCGCTTGGCGCCGATCAGCTCGCGCAGGTCGCGTTGCCGGGCGATGAAGCTGACGATCGGCACGGCCCGGTACGCGTCGGACGACTCGACCAGTTTCGCGACCTTCTCCGTCTCCCGGGAGACGAACGCCGGGTCACCGATCTTGCCGGCGAGCCAGAGCACCAGCTCGTCGAGAAAGAGGATCACCGCGTCGTGGCCGAGCCGCTTCGCGTGCGCGCTGATCGCGGCCAGCCCCGGGTCGAGCGGCACGAACGCGTTGGCGGCACCACGCACCGAGTCGGCGTAGCTGGGCATGAAGACCGGCACGACGTCGCTGATCAGGCGCTGGGCGAGCGGGGAGTCCGGCGCGGCGGCGAACGCCTCGTCGAGCTGCTCGGGCGTCCACGGCGCCTCGACGGTCCCCCACTCGTCGTCCTGCGAAGCGGGCAGCCGGTCCAGGAACGCCCGGGTGCCGATGCTGTCGCGGATCGCGCGGGCGTCGTCGAGCAGGCCCTGCACGCGGTACACCGGCGGCAGCGGCGCGTCGGGGTGCTCCCGGCGGACGTGGTCGACGTAGCCGCCGAGGATCGCGGCCTCCAGACTCTCCGCCCCGATCAGGTGGTACGGAACGAGCATGAACCGCTGCTGGCCCAGCCAGCGGTGCCGGGCCAGCGCGTCGGCGAACTCCGGACGGGACCGGGCGGCGACGTCACCGCGCAGCAGCGCGTGCAGCACCGCCATGAAGTGGCTCTTGCCGGACCCGAAGGAGCCGTGCAGGTAGCTGGCCTTCGACCGGCCCTCGGCGAGCGCGGAACCGATCAGCCCGAGTGCCTCGTCGAACGCCACGCGCAGCTGGGGGGTGATGACGTAGCTGTCCAGGGTGGATCGCGTGTGTTGCACGCCCTCGGTGAGGCGCAGGACGAAATCGCCCTGGTGGATCCGTTCCGGGATCCTGATCAGCTCGCGAAGGAGTGGCCGGCCCGCCTGTCCCGCAGTTGTCACCCCTCGCTCCTCCACTGTCGCAGTCCGTGGCGACCCTAGTCGCACCGTGATCAGGTCCGTTCTGCGTCTCCCCGCTGCCGGAGAGCCCGGAGCCGGTCGTGCTCCGGGTCGAACCGGAAGTGTCCGCCCGCGCCCGTGGTGAGCAGCTCCTCGGCGCGGCCTCCGCCCGCTCCAGCCACTGCGACAGGTGCGCCTTCGCCTCCGATGCGTTCACCGGCTCGGCCACGGCTGCAGGTTCTGCCTGGTCAGGACTGACCAAGGCGATCGGCATGCATTTGCGTGGTTGATCCGAATGGACTATACTCGAACATGTGTTCGAGACCTGGTCGGCGGTGAGCGTCCGCCGCGAAGCCCCCGGACCGGGGATCGCCCCCGCCCCGGGAGTCTGGGCGGTCGACCCACCGTCGACCCGGCCCGAACCCGAGGGTCGCCCGGCCGGAGCCGGGTTCATGCCCTCCGGGTGGGCGGCCCTGGAGTTGGAGCTGGGCACCGCCGACCCGGCCTCGATGGACGACGCCGCGCTGGTCGAGACCATCGCCGGGTTTCACCGGCTGATGTCCTGGGCCGGGGCGCGGCAGGCGCGGCTGCTGGCCGAGTTCGCCGGCCGCCGCCCCGCCGACCCCTCGGACATGCTGCGGGCGAACGAGCCCAGCGTGGGCAGCCGGTTCGCCCCCGACGAGATCGGCTGCGCGCTTGCGGTCTCCCGCGGCTGGGCGACATTCCTGCTCGCCCAGGCCACCGCCCTGGCCGGCCCCCTGCACGCGGTGCGCGACGCGTACGAGCGCGGCGAGCTGGACGCGGCCAAGGTCCGCGCCCTCTACGAGACCACCCTGTATCTGGACCCGGCCCAGGCCACCGCGGTGGCCGCCCGGGTGCTCCCCAAGGCGGGCGGGCAGAGCCTGGCCCAGCTGCGCGCGGCGCTGCGCCGCGCGGTGATCGCGGTCGACCCGGACGGGGCCGCGAACCGCCACCGCCGCGCCCGGCACGACCGGCGGGTCACCGTGCAGGCCCGCGAGGACGGCATGGCCTCGCTGTGGGCCCTGCTCTCGGCCCCGGACGCGTACTCGGCCTACGAGTGGCTCACCCGGCTGGCCCGCGGCCTCGGCGCCGCCGACTCCCGCGGCATGGATGCCCGCCGCGCCGACCTGCTGCGCGACCTGCTCACCGGCCGACTCACCGTCGCCCCCGACACCGATAGCACCGACGTCGATCTCCTCGCCCCCGAGAACGGGGACGCCGAGCAGACCACCGGCGAGACCAACAGCGATCCGGACCAGCAGTTCACGGATCCCGAGGGAGACGCGACGGCCACGCCGGAATCTCCGCCCGGGCCCGGGGCCTCCGAGGCGGGGTCAGGCCGGATGTATCTGCGCCCGGTCACCCCCGGCAAACCCCTCATCCAGGTCGTGGTCCCCTACCCCACGCTCACCGGGCAGACCGACGAGCCGTGCGAGCTGGTCGGCTACGGCACCCTCCCGGCCGAGCTGGCCCGGGAGCTCGCCGCCGACGCGGTCTGGCACCGCCTGCTCACCGACCCGGCCTCCGGGGCGCTGCTCGACTACGGCCGCACCACCTACCACCCCCCGGTCGCCCTGGCCGATCACATCCGCGCCCGCGACGGCTACTGTCGCGAACCGATGTGTATGCGCCCGGCGGCCGGCTGCGAGCTCGACCACATCATCCGGTTCCCGGACGGGCCGACCGCCGAATCGAACGTCGATTCCAAGTGCCAGCACGGGCACAAGCTCAAACACCACGCCGGCTGGCAGACCACCCTGCACCCCGACGGCCGGGTCACCTGGACCACCCCGACCGGGCACGTCTACACCACCGAGCCCTACGACTACCGCACCGACACCGAACTCGCCGCCCTGCGCGCCGAGTTCACCGCCGCCGCGGTCGCAGCGAAACCGGAACCCGAACCCCCACCCACCCCCGACGACGACCCACCACCGTTCTAACTCGTTCGGCGCCACTGGATGTCCTGCACGGGTCAGGCGAGCCGGCTGTCCTGGTCGCCTGGATGCTGTCCGGGCCGCTCGACGGGAGCAGCTCGACGGGCCCGTCGGCCGCGTGCGATCTCGGTCGCGAGCGCGTCGAGCGGCTGGGCGAACGGCGCGAGGGGGTCGGCGAGCCGGGCGAGCCAGGCACGGGCGGCATCGAGGCCGGCCCCGTCGATGACGTAGAATCTGCGGGGCCCCTCGGCGCGCACAGTGACGAGCCCGGCCTCGCGGAGCACCTTGAGGTGCTGTGAAACGGCAGGTTGCGAGATCGGCGCTCGGTCCTGAAGCGCTGCGACGACCGTCCCCACCGGCTGCTCACCCGCGGCGAGCAGCTCCAGGATCTGCCGGCGGGTCGGGTCGCCGAGCGCATCGAAGACCTCGTCCATCTAGCCCTCGGGAACGTCCTCGGGCTGGGTGGTGTACGCGGCTACCGTGCGTTCTGCCGCCTCGTACGCCGGTCCGGGCTCGTCGCCGTCGATCACAGCGGCCTCGGCCCACCCCGCAGCGGCCCGGCGGACGAACTCGACGCCTTCCGGCGAGGTGGGGAACGTGGCAGCCAGTTCCGGGTCGACCGGTGCTCCGCTCTCGATGTGGAGACCCAGCCCCATGAGGCCGAGGTCCCAGCCGACGCCCACCGCACCTGGACCGAACTGTCCCCACAGGTCGGGGTCGACCTGCGCTTCATGGGCCAGCTCGAGGGTGGTGCCGTCGCCGGCCGGGGTGAGCCTGACCTCGAGCCACGACACCATCGGCCCGAACTCCCACGTCACGGCGAACATCTCCGGCTCCTCGCAGCGCTCGACGACACCACCGGCGTTGCCCTCGACCTGATAGCGGCCGCCGACGCGGAGATCCCCGCTGACGGGCACGAACCACCGGGGGATGCGGTCACCGTTGGTCAGCGCGTCCCAGAGATCGGCCTGATCGGTGGGGTAGCGACGACGAGCGACGGCGATCTTCGTGGGTACCCCGTCGCGGGTGCCGCTACGGACCTCCCGAGTCACCAGACCAGCCGTGGCCACAAGATCGATCGCCATGCCCACTCACTCCATAAATAAGTTTCAACTTATGAATGAAGCTACCAAACGGAGGCGAACCCCGCAACCGCCGGATGCCGGCCGAACGCGCGCCCCGGCCGCCCCGGACACGACGGCTCTCTCGACGGCGGCGCCCTATCTTGCCGTATCAGCAATATTGCCGATCCGGCATATTCTGTTTAGGCTTGTCGGCATGGTGGGCGGACATGCCGGCCGCGGCGGGCTGCGGGAGCGCAAGAAGCAGCGGACCCGCGAGGCGTTGAGCCTGGCGGCGATCCGGCTGGCCGTGGAGCGCGGGTGGGCCGCGGTGACGGTGGAGGACATCGCCGCGGCCGCGGACGTCTCGGTGCGGACGTTTCGCAACTACTTCTCCGGTAAGGCGGAGGCGGTCGCCGCCCGGCACCTGGACCGGATGCGGCGGATCGCCGACGAGCTGCGCGTCCGCCCGGGCGACGAGCCGTTGTGGGAGGCCCTCGTCTCCTCGGTGGAGGCGCAGTTCGCCCCCGACGAGGACCTGGACGCCGTGCCCGCGCCCGACCCTGCGCAGGTCGACGGGGTGCGGGTGATGCTCACCGAGCCGGCGTTGCAGGGCGAGCTGGCCCGGGCGCATGCGCTGGCTCAGGACGAGCTGGCCGCGGCGATCGCCGAGCGCACCGGCACCGACCCCGCTCGTGACCTGTACCCCGCTCTCGTGGCCGCCGCGGCCGGTTCGGCCGTCGCCGTGGCCATCGAGCACTGCCTGCGCGCCGAGGCTCCGACACCGCTCGGGCCGGTCCTGCGGGACGCGCTCGAGCAGCTTCGGGCCGGCCTCCCGGTCCCATGACACCCCGCCCGATCCCGGAGGAGCGATCGAATGGACGTCGACGTCGTCATCGTCGGAGCCGGCCCGACCGGATTGATGCTGGCCTGCGAGCTCGGGTTGGCCGATGTCCGGCCGATCGTGCTGGAGCGGCTGACCGAGCCGAGCGACGAGGCCAAGGCCAACGGCCTGCTCGGGCAGGTCGTGCGCATGGTCGATCACCGTGGCCTGTACGAACGCCTCAGCGGCAGCCCGGAGCCGCCCCGACCGGCGCCGTACTTCATGTTCGCCGGGATGGGCTTGGACCTGGGCCTGCTCGACGACAACCCGATCTACACCTTGCCGGTGCCGCAGCACCGGATCGTCCAGCTCTTCGCGGAACGGGCGATCGAGCTCGGTGCGCAGATCCGGTGGGGCCACGGCGTCGTCGGCCTGTCCCAGGACGCCGACGCCGTCGGGGTTGACGTCGCGGGCCCGGACGGGAGCTATCGGCTTCCGGCCCGATACCTGGTGGGGGCGGATGGGGCACACAGCATGACCCGCAAGCTCTCGGGCATCGGTTTCCCGGGCGTCAGCTACGACCGCACGACCAGCCGGTGGGCACACGTCTCGGTACCCGACGACTGGCTCGACCCGGCGACCGGCGGACTCGATGTGCCCGGGCACGGGACGGTCTCCCCGTTCATCGGCATCCGCACCGAACACGGCACCTTCTCCTACGCACCACTACCCGGGCGGGCACCGATGATCGCCACGACCGAATGGGACCGACCGGTCCCGGACGGCCCGATGAGCCTCGCGGAGCTGCGGGAGAGCGTCGGCCGGGTGCTGGGTGCCGACGTGCCGATGGGGCCACCGACCGGGGACGGACCGCACGCGCTGCGCCGCCTGGTCGGCGGTAACAACCGGCGGGCCGAGCGATTCCGCGACCGGAGGGTGTTCCTGGTCGGTGACGCCGCGCATGTGGACGCGGCCGGCGGGCAGGGCCTCAACCTGGGTCTGCAGGATGCGCTCAACCTGGGCTGGAAACTCGCCGCGCAGCTGCGCGGCGACGCTCCGGCCGGGCTGCTGGACAGCTACGACTCCGAGCGGCAGCTCGCCGCCCGCCGGGTCACCGGCTACGCACAGGCGCTGTCC
The DNA here is from genome assembly GCF_000423625.1 of Pseudonocardia asaccharolytica DSM 44247 = NBRC 16224. Lineage (GTDB taxonomy): Bacteria > Actinomycetota > Actinomycetes > Mycobacteriales > Pseudonocardiaceae > Pseudonocardia > Pseudonocardia asaccharolytica. Next base: position 342,090 of record NZ_AUII01000001.1, on the reverse strand, counting down.
GCGCTGTTGGCCCCGGGTAGCGACGTCACCGCGCTGCGGGAGCTGTTCGGCGAGCTGCTCGAGGACCGCAGCACGGTGCAGCGGCTGGCCGCGCTCACCGCCGGCACCGACATCCGCTACGACATGGCCGGCGTCGACCAGCGTGGCCAGGACGGCCACGACCGAGACCGTACGCATCCGTTGGTCGGGCGGTGCGCTCCGGAGCTGAACCTGCACACGCCGAGGGGGCCCGTCCGGCTGGCCGAGCTGACCCGAACCGCCCGGCCACTACTGCTGGACCTCACCACGGGCAGCTCGCTCGCCGGGGCTCTGACCGGATGGGACGACCGCGTCACCATGGTCGCGGCCCGGCCCGAGCTCACCGGCCACGACAGCCGCGCCGGCCAGGCCACCGCGCTGCTGCTGCGACCGGACTGCTACGTGGCCTGGGCGTCCGACTCGGCGACCCCGGACGCCGCCGAGCGAGCAGCCCTGCGAGCCGCCGCCGGTCGGTGGTTCGGCTCGGATCAACCATCACCCTCGGATCTCGTGCGGCAGCTTCCGTAGCGCATCCCGCGGCGCTGCCCGGTTGTGACGAGCCGGCCCTGCTTCACCAGGTATGTCGCGACGGCTCGCGCACCGGCGGCGTCGAGGCCGGTGAGGTCGCGGATCTGCTCGTTCGACAACGGTCCGGTCGCCGCCGCCGTCAGCACCGCGTCGACGTGCTCCGGGTCGGGGGCCGACCGTGAACGCCGCGCACGGGGCGCGCCCGACTCACCGCCGCGCGGGCCGCGCGAGGCTGCCCGCCGCGGCATCGGGGCGACGTCGACGCGCCCGGCGGGGCGCCAGGCGGCGAGCTGGTCGCGGCTCAGGTGCAGCTCCCCGAGCTGGGCGTCGAGGAATCCGTCGTAGATGTCGGCGGGCGCCGCGCCGTACACGGGGTCGATCTCGGCGTGCCACTGCCGCACCCACGGCAGCACCTCGGCCAGCCCGGCCAGCAGCGGCGTGATCCGCTCGGCCGGCCAGCCGTCGTCCCCGCGGCGCTGGCTGACCAGCACCGCCAGCGCCTGGGCCTGCTCCCGGTGGTCCCAGCCGGCCCAGCCGAGCAGCAGGCTGCCGTCACCGTCGCGGCCGGCGCCCGGATAGGAGACGAACCGCTCCTTGGGCACGTCGAGCTTGCCCCGCCGGCTCCAGTAGCTGCCGCGCAGGAAGTCCCCGGACCCGTACTTCGGCGGGACCGGCACCTCCCCGATCTCCGTGGCGATCGCCGCCCGGACCTCCGGGTGGGTGACGTCGTCGTGGCCCAGCCGGGCCGCGATCGCGTCCTCCCGCCGCTGCAACGCCCAGGTGTGCTCCCACTCCGCGCGCTTGGCCAGGCCCTTCGGCTTGTAGCGGTAGGCGGCAAGGAACGGCACGTGCTCGGCGTCGATCAGCTCGCCGACGATCTCGGCGAGGTCGGCGTCCGGGCGCCCCAGCGCACCGCCCGCCCACAGCGCGGCGACCGAGCCGAAGTCCTGGTCGCCGCGGAGCCGGTCGGCCAGGGTGCGCACGGTCTGCGGGGCCGGCTGCTCCTCGCCGTTCATGTCCGGGGTGAACCACAGCGCCCGGGATTCGAGCCGGTCGAGCAGCCAGCTGCGCAGCGCGCGTTCCTGCTGGCGCTCCCAGGATTCCGTGGCCCACCGCCGCTTGCACTCCGGGCGCTCGATCAGCGCGAGATCCCGGCGCCGCTCGATCAGCGCGATCCGTGCCTCGACCGTGCGGCGGTACTCCGCTGGCCAGTGCGTGGGCAGCTCGGTGACCGGGGTGGAGCCGTGGCGGGCGAACCACTGCGTGTCGGCCTGGCCGGCCGCGACCCTGCGGGCCAGGACGATCTCGAACGCCCGCTCGCCCAGGTTCAGCGGTTCGGCGGCACCGTCGCCGAGCACCTCCGCCGCCTCGGTGTCCGACAGCAGGCCGTAGCGGCGGTAGACGTCCCAGTCCAGCTCCTCCTGCGCGGCGACCATCTCCGCGCGCAGGCGCTCGTGCTGGATCCGGGCAGCAGCGAGGCGGTCGCGGGTCGGGGTCGCGGTGGCGGCGATCGCGTCGGGGGTGGTGGCGGCCAGCTGCCGGGCGAGGGAGTCGAGCTGGCGGCCGCGATTCAACGGGAGATCGGCGGGCAGCGGGAACTCCTCGACGTTCGACCCATTGAACGCAAACCGCTCTTCCCAGCGCTCAGTCTTGAAGCCACACCCGACGCCACCACCGCCCTTTTGTGTGCATACCTGTTTCAGCCAGAAGCATGCCGTCGACGAGTTCAGCACCCCGAGCAGCGCCAGGTGGTCGTCCTCGCTCGCCTCCGCCGGCAGCTTGATCACCGGAGCAGTCTGTTTGAACACCTTCCCGCCCCGGTCCAGCACGAAATGGTTGTGCGTCGTCACTTCCGCGAACGCAATCAAGCGGGACGCCTGCCAGCGCGGTGGATGAAAGTCCGAGTACACGAACCAGTCGAGCCCGCGATCAATATGATAACCGGATAGTGCCCGACGCTTCAGCAGAAGAACTCGGTTGGGCCATAGAAGGTGGAATGCAGCCGAGGTGAGCCGCCCTCGTTCGCCATTCGCCGAGTAGGGGAAAACCGCATACAGATCTGTCTCGTGCGCCCAGTCGCGTATCTCGGCTCCGATCGCGAATTGATGCGCGGTATCCGTTAGTTCAAGCCTGCTGACCGTAGCCCGGTCGAGAACGTATGCATCGTCCTCACGCGTCAGCGCAAGAAAGCCGATAAGCTCGCAAACCGTTTTGATCCGGGTCGGTGAAACACTCTCAAGGTGTTGAAGAAGCTCAACAGCCCCGCCGCCCGACAGCGACCACGGGTGGCTCGCCAGCCGTGAGCGCGGGAGGTCGACCACGCTGACCCAGTCGCTCTCGCTGCCCGGGTGGTCGACCTGGGCCTCGATCGCCGTCCACACCAGACCCTTCTCCGGGTCCGCGGGCTGCGAGGGTTCGCCCCGCACCCCGAGGACCGCCCGCACGGTCTCGCGCCGATCGGGCTTCGCCCTCCGTCCGATGAGGATCACCGTGGGTGTGCCGTGTCCCGGGATGTAGGCGCCGGAGGTGTCGACCACATGGGTCAGCTCGACCGTCGGGAAGAACTCCTCGACCAGCTTGGTGCCGAACTCCCGCTTCATGAACGCGTTCGAGGTGATCTGCCCGGTGTACCCGGCACCGAGCCCGTCCTCCCCGGCGCGCCGGGCCAGGTCGAAGATCCGCTGCGCGAACGGCACGGTGAGCTGGAACTGCCGGTGACAGGCCGACCACCGCTTGCGGTAGTACTCGTTCTGCTCCGGGTCCTTCATCGTGATGTAGGGCGGGTTGCACACTACCGCGTGATACGAGTCCGAGGCGAGCAGCCGCTCGTCGGCGAACTCCTCGACGTCCTCCCACCGCGCCCGGTACCCGACCGCCGCGTCCACCTCGGCGATCGACTCCTGCCGCTCCGGCGTGCGCAGCGAGTCGGTGCAGCCCACCACCGGCCGCCAGCCCTGCCCGGCGGCCTGGGCGAACGTCGTCACCCCGGCGGCCTTGAGCGCGGCGACCAGCAGCCGGAACCGGGCGATCGCCACCGCGAACGGGTTGGTGTCCACCCCGTGCACCGAGCCGAGCGCCCGCCGCACGATCTCGTAGCCGTCCAGCCCCGGCGACTGCTCCCGCCAGGCCTCCACCAGCCGGGAGAACGCGCCGAGCAGGAAGTGACCGCTCCCGCACGCCGGGTCGACCAGCCGCAGCCCGTCGAGCCCGAACTCGTCGATGGCGGGCGTGAGCGTCCGGTCGAGGATGAACCGCTCGACGAACCGCGGGGTCTGCAACAGGGCGTAGCGCTTCTTCGCGTCCTCGGACAGGTCCTGGTACAGGTCACCCAGGAAGCGGGTGTCCCACCCGGGGTCGGTGAGGTCGTGGCGCAGCGTGCGGCCGTCGGTCGAGCGCCAGAACGCGACCAGGTTCTTCGCCGCGTCGTGTGAGATCGGCACCCAGTACATCGGGTTGTGGTCGGGGTCGAACAGCAGCCGCCCGGCGTCGGTGCTGCGCAGCACCTCGAACTGCTCGGCCAGCCATTCGCCGTCGTGGTGCTCGGGATGGCGCCGGTAGTGCCCCAGCTGGGCGTCCTCGGCCACGGCCAACCGCTCCCCCGGACCCGACAGCACCGGGTCGATCAGCCCGTTGTCCTCGCTCCACCGCAGGAACACCGTGCCCAGCACCCACGCGACCGCGACCTGGGTCAGCCGCGCGTCCCGCCACGCCGGCCACTCCGCCGCGGTCCGCCGCGCCTTGCGCTCGGCCGCATGCTCCTCGCGCAGCACGTCGGCCAACCCGGGCACCGCCGTCGACTGCTCGGCCAGATCGACCTCCAGCAACCGCACCTGCCCGCGCAGGTCCTCCAGCAGCGCCTTCGAGTCGATCATCCGGTTCTCCCTCCGTGCCCCCGGTGACCTCATCGGGCCGGGACCGCTGATCGTTCCAGGCACACCGGGCCGGAGGAAGCAGCGGGCACCGCTGCGGCCCATGGCGATCGGATTCGAACGGTTGTCTCCGTACGCTGCCCTCATGATCCGGAACTTTCCCATTGTGGACGTTTCGGCGTGGGAGGTCGTCAACGTCGAGCCGATCGGCCGCGACCGAAAACTCTGGCTGCGGGAGCCCGGCGCACCCAAGGACTCACTCAGCCGAGAGCGCGACTGGCTCTACAAACCGGTCGTCATCCCGCAACATGGGCACCGCCAGGGCGAGGACTGGGCGGAGAAGATCGTGAGCGAACTGGGTCGCCTGCTCGGCGTCCCCTGCGCCGAGGTGCGGCTCGCCGTGCACGACGGAGAGGAAGGCGCGATCTCACGCAACGTCATCTCCGACGGCTGGAGCCGAGTCCTGGGGTCCGAACTGAGGGGCACGGTCGTGCCGAACTACCAGGAAGGCCGCCTGAACCCGCGGGGCCGCCCCAAGAGCGAGATCCCTACACTGGTGGCGACCGCTCATCAGGCCCTCGACCTGGTGGGCGAACGAGATCGCCGCTACTGGACCGGCCGTCTGCGCGACATCGAACAGGATGAGATCGAGGACGTCGTGAGAAGTATCCCGCGGCTGTCGGAGCCGACGGCTAAGTTCATCATCGGAGTGCTCGACATCCACCGGAGGAGGCTGCTTCATGACGACTGACGTGGCGGCCGGGCTCTTGGAGGCGCCCTTCTCCGGCTCGAGGTCAGCCGCCGGCGAGGCCAGGGGCTCGTCCGGCAGATTGATCGTTGCCTGGCAGAACCCCGAGACGCGGCTCATCGCGCCCGTCGGGCTTCTGGAGCTGTCAGCGGATGGCAGTTATCGATTCCGGTACTTGCGCCGGCGACGCAGACACCTGGCTTCCTCCCGTTCCTGAGCTTCCCGGAGTGGAGCCGGACCTACACGTCCGAGCACCTGTTCCCGTTGTTCTCTCAGCGAATCATGAGCGCCCGCCGACCGACTTCGGCGAGTTCCTCGATCAGCTACACCTCGCGCGGGACGCGTCCCCCTGGGAGCAGCTCGCTCGCTCCGGAGGTCGCAGCACCGGAGACACCGTTCAGGTGTTCCCGATCCCGCGGGTCGAGTCCGACGGCTCCACGACGTGCCTGTTCCTGGTCCACGGAATCCGGCACGTGACCGGCGGCCGCCTGCCGCAGCTCTCGCCGGGAGAGCGGCTCGTCCTACAGGAGGAGCCCGAGAACCCGATCAACTCCGATGCCGTGCGCGTGTGCACCCGCACCGGGCAGCCGCTCGGCTACGTCCCCGATCTACTGCTGGAGCACCTGCGCGTTCTGCAGCGCAGCGGTCCCGTGGCGGTGACCGTCGAGCACGTCAACGGACCGGAGGCACCGGCGCACCTGCGACTCCTGGCCCGGCTCGACGGCCGGGCGCCAGTCGGGTACGAGCCGATGAGCGGCCCTGGCTGGGAGACGTTCTGAGGCGAGCACCGAGACGTCCCAGGTTTCAGCTACCAGTGCTGAGATCGTCCACCGCGGCGGAGGCGGGCAACGACCCGCGAGCGCATCAGCCGGTAGGCAGAACGCCCGGCGCCTCAGCTTGACGTTTAACCGCTGACCTGCGGGTCGCAGCTGTCGATGGCGTTTGGTTTGGCGCTCTTGCCGACGGCATAGCGGGCGGCGCGGTGCTGGTTCTTGGCGCCGGGCGGGCGTCCGGGTCCGGGTCGGGAGGGTTTCGGCGCGCTGGCCGGCTGGGTGGTCTTCTGCCGCAGGCAGCGAAATCCTCGGCGGACCCGGGCGGGGGTCAGCCGCTCCGGCGCCAGCGGTCTCTCCCAGGGCCGGCGCAGATCGACCGCCAGCGGGCGGGCCAGCCGTAGCCGGGTGTGCGCGGTGATGATCAGCCAGGTCCAGCGGTCGGCGGCTTCGGGTGAGCGGATCTTCGGGGCGGTCCAGCCCAGGGTCTGCTTCCAGAGCCGGATCATGTGCTCTTCGCCGACCACGTCTCAGGTGATCGGCGCAGCACTGCCCGACATCATGTCGGAGCCGAGTCCACGAGCGGTTCGTCCCCGACGGCGTATCGATGTGCCCGTGTCGGAGAGGCGGGGCAGGGTCGAGAGCCCGCTGCTGAGTCGCCGCAGTCCGATACTTCGCTGCGGGACCTCGACCTGGTCCGGCCCGATGTTGCTCAGGACCGCCTTCTCGCCGGTGATCGTGATCCGACGGCCGCGCCCCTGCGTCCGCTTGAAGGTGAACGTTTCCTTGCGCGAGAGATTCCGTCCAGGCCGATTCTCAATCCGCAGCTGGTACTCATCGGGAGCCCGGCATGACTGTGAGTCGTCCACGAGGCCTTGACCGCGATCTTCATAAAGGTGGGCGTCTTCTCTCCGCCGCGGAACACGAACTCGTCATAGCCGCCACGAAACATGAGTGCGGGTTCGAGGTCAGTGCGGATGACGTCGGCAAGGAACCGGAAAACGTCGAGCACATTCGTCTTGCCCGAGCCGTTCGGTCCGACGAGAACGTTGAGCGGGCCGAGCGGAAGTTCTCCACCCTCAGCTCCATCAACCTGCCGCCGACCACGTCCGCCTCCTCACCGGTGATTATTGCCGACACCGGTGAGAAGGGCGCCTAGAGATCGGTCACCGGCCGAAGCTCTACGCAACCGTTGCGGCCGCCGTCCACCGCGCGGGCGCGACGATCCACTCCTCCGCGGTCGTGAGCCCGACCGCCTGCGCCCCGATCCGCGGGGCCTGTTGCTCGTCCTGAGCGGGACACAGCAACACGACGGTGCGCGGGCCGCCGTCCCGGCCGGCGCGGCGGGCGGCGTCGAGCAGCCGGTCCAGCACCGCCACGCCGCCCGGGTAGCGACCGAACGGCGTCAGCGCATCGAGCACAAGGACATCCGCCGCGTCCCACCCGTCGCGCAGCCGTACCCAGGCCTCGTCCACCACGCGCTGCAGGTTCGCCCGGGCGCGCGGGTCCGCGTCGGGCGCGTCGGCCCGCAGCACGACACCAAAGTCGGCGATCCGCCGCTCCCGCGCGATCTCCCGCAACGCGGAGACGAACGCGGCCGACGCGTCGACGACCTCGGCTCCGACGAGTCCGGCCACATGCCGGCGGCACGCCGCCCACCGGGACCGCCGGACGGTGACCATCCGGACGCCACCGTGTTCGAGCACGTACCGCAGCCGGGCCTCGGGCCCGCTCTCGCCCGCCGGCGCAGCGGCCACGGCTGCGCCGCCCGTCGACGTCTCCGAACGCCACGAACTGCTGGACGCGACGGTCCGGGGCGGGACGAGGAGGTCGCCGTCCCACCGCAGGTCGAAGCCGGCCTCGCGCAGCAGCCGGACGAACTCCAGCCCCTCCGGCAAGGCCGCCAGCCCCGGGAAGCGGGCGGCCACCCGCCGCACGAGGGCGTCCGGCTTCAGCCCGTTGTCCGGGACACCCGCCCCGGCCTGGGAGAGCCGCAGCGCCCGGATCGGGTCGAGATCGCGCGGATACAGCTCCAGCCGCGCGTTCGCCAGGACGGTGCCCGACGCCGCCGCGGCGAGCTGCACGAGCCGCCGCTCCGCCGGAACCTGATCATGTCTGCGCGCCACGGTCTCCAGCGCACGCACCACCGCCACCGGAGTCGGCAGCGGATCGAGGCTCGCGAGCCGCACCGCCTCGTCGGACAGCTCGACCGCCATGTCCAGCAGCTGCGCGTCGCTGGGCGTCTCCAGTGATTCCTCGTCGCCGACCTGCAGCGCCACGAGGACGCGATCGCGATGCCTGCGCGTCGCGAACATCGGGCTCTCGGCGATCGAGTCGGTCTCGCAGGCGGCGCGCAGCACGGCGTACCCGTACGCCCGGCGGCGCTGCGGGTCCTCCTCGCGGTCGCAGCCACGGGTGATCAGAAGCTGGTCGACGAGCTCACTCGCGGCGGCGACCCGCCCGAGCGCCCGCAGCTGGGCGGCCAGGTCCTCGCGGACGCCGTCGACCGCGGCGACCGCGGCCCATTCGATCCGTCGTTTGCCGACGATCTGGCTGATCCGGGCGCGGGTCAGGCCCGACGGCGCGGCGACGTCGGCCAGCGTCGGCCACCGGACGGCAGGCAGGGTGCCGTCGTCGCCGGGCAGACCCAGCAGGAGACGCGTGAGCTCGCGCTGGTCGGCGCCCCGCTTGGTGGGGGCGGGAAGTAGCCCGGCCACGATCGCGTCCAACGTGGGCGGCAGGCCGTCCCCCGTGTCCGGGACCGGCGCGCGGACCGGGCCCGGCGCGGCCGTCAGCAGATTCCTGCGCCACCACGTCGTCCGGTTCACGAGCTCGAGCCGGGTGCTGCGGGCAAGCCCCCGCGCCCGCCACAGATCCCGGGTCGAGATCTGCATCAACTCGCCGACCGTGCTCGCGCCGAGCCGCTGGGCCACCGCGACGGCCCGCAGCGACAGACCGGCGGCGTCGAGCGCGGTGTCCGCCGTCGCGGCCGAGGCCGCCTCCTCCCGCATCTCCTTCGGGTCCTCGGTGGACGAGTGGGACGTGCGGGCCGGCGCCTGCTCGTCCATCGCCGTGAACACGCGGTTCCACGCCTGCCGCATCGCCCCGGCCGTCGGGTAGCGCTCGTCGGCGTCGCGGTCCAGCGCCCGCCGGAAGAAGGCGGTCAACGGCTCGCGCAGCCCGGCCTCGAACAGCTCCGAGGAGATCGTCACCTCGTCGGCGAACCGCGGGTCGGTCCCGTCCTCGCTCCACAGGGGAAGCTCCAGGCTCGCCATCTCGTGCAAGGTGACCGCGACCGCGTACAGCTCGGCGGCGCCGTCGTAGGTGGGACGACGGTCGGTGCCGAGGAACGGGTCGCGGTAGCCCCGGGTCCCCGCCAGGACGTCGGAGGCGCTCGCGCCGGCGAGCGAGAAATCGAAGAGGACCAGGGCCGGGCCGCGCTTGGGATGCCGCCGCACGCCGAGGTTGTCGGGCTTGATGTCGCGGTGGAACGTCTCCCGCCTGCCGAGGTAGTCGACGACGTCGAGCAGCTGGTCGCCGAACCGCTGCAGCTGGTCGGGCACCGGCGCGCCCTCGGCGCGGAGCAGCTGCGCGAGCGTCTGGTCGCCGGCGTAGTCGATCTCGATCGCATGCCGGCTGCCCAGCTCGAAAACGCCGCGCCGCAGCAGCACGAGGTGCTCGTGGCGCAGCCCCTCCAGGACGATCGCCTCGTCGCCGAGCCGCTCCTCCGCCTGGGCCGAGCGGCCCACCTTGAGCACGGACTCCAGGCTGTCGCGCTCGACGAGGAACGCGCGGGCGGTCGCGCCCGTTCCCAGCACCCGCCGCACCCGGTAGCCGTCGGGCAGCTCCGCATCGACCTGTGCGTCCCACGGGTCGACGGGCTGATCCTGCGGTTGCGCATTGCCGATCGCCCGGTCGAGCTCGACGAGGAACTCCTCGACGTCCGGGCGATCCGAGACCCGCGGTGCGGTCGTCAGCGCCACCAGGGCGTCGACGTCCGGCGGGATCGCGTCGAACACGACCGACGGGTGCAGCCCGCCCTCCGCGGCCAGCCGCTCCATCAGCTCGGACCGCCCCTCCGCCGGCGGACCCCCGGTGAGCAGGAGATACGCCGTGGCGCCGAGGCCGAAGACGTCGATGCCGACCGTGCCGTCGACCTCGCCGGTGAACTCCGGGGCCAGGTAGGGGCCTGCGGCGGCCTCGACGTGGCGACCGGCGTGCGTGGTCGGCTCGACCCGATGCGTGGTGCTCGTCGACGAGAGCCCGCGGGCCGCCGACTGCCACTCCCCGATCCGCAGCCGTGGTGCCGACCACCCCTGCTCCCCCGGCTCGACGATGATCGCGCGGGGGGACAGCGCGCGGTGCACCAGGCGCCGGTCGTGGGCGTAGCCCACGGCCTCGGCGAGCTGCCGGACGAGCCCGAGACGGGCGGGCAGATCGAGGGCCTTGCCCTCACCCGTCATGTAGTGATCGAGCCGCCTCGCCTCGGCGTGCTGGTCGATCACCAGCGCGGGGCCCATCTCGTGGTCGAGCAGCTCACGCGGAACGAGCAGGCCCGGATGCTCGATGCCCTGCGCGGCAAGGAACTCGCGCTGCGCCGCATGTCGCACCGACGTGCGGGCCTCCGGGTCGGCCTGCCGTTCATGGAGGTAGATGCGGATACGCCGGTAGGCGCCCGGCAGGTCCTCGCGGGACGCATGGTGGTCCTGCCACGTCGGACCGGAGTCATACGGCCGGGGCTCGACCTGCCACGGGCCGACCGCGACGCTGCGCCGCGTGCGGTGGATGCCCACCTTCTGCAGCAGCCGCGGCAGCGCCGACAGGAACTCCGGTGGCGGCGGCGCGTGCGTCACCGGCGCGAGCAGCAGACCGGCCCCGATACGCCCCAGCGTCCCGGCGGCGCGGCTCTCATCGGGTACGTAGACGTGGTGGCGCTGCTCGGGATCGAGAGCGCACGTCATCTGCGGTTCGGCGAGGAAGACGCAGCCGCGGACGAACGGCATCCGGATGCTGCGGTCCTTCGCGGCGGCCCGGCCGAGCAGGCTCTTGAGCTCCTTGGCCTTCTGGTCGGCGAGCGGGAGCGGGTTGTCGAAGGAGCGGGACCGGTCGCCGGTGAGGATCCACGTCGAGCCGCTGTTCGTGAGCCCACCCCGGTAGTTCTTGATCTCGATCAGGAACAGGCCGGTGGGCGCGGCCACGAGCAGGTCGACCTCGCGGATGTGGCCGTGGTCGGAGATGAAGGTGAAGTTCGACCACGCCTGGTAGGGATGTCGGTCCGGTAGCAGATCCCGGACGTAGCGCAGCGCGGCCTGCTCGTGGGCGAACGACGACGGGGTGATCTCGTGCCAGCGGCTCGAGTTGGCCTCCACGCTTCCCCTCCTCCGCTGCCCGCCCTGCCTGCCGAGGACGACCGTAGAGGATCAGCACCCGACGGCCGCGGTGGAATGAGGTTCGTCGCGCTGTTCCCGTCGAGGAGCGCTGCGCTGGGCGGGCACCGATCTCGCGACTGGCCGCCGCGGGACCCATCCCTGGGGAGCGTGCGGGGATTCTCAATGTGAGACGTCGAAACGAAGTGCGAACACCTACCGTATCGAGACGTTCGAGCACTCTTCCTCCTGCACTTAGAGGTCTCTAATGCCGGAACTCAGCACGCGCGGTGCAGCCGAACGACGTCATCCGTCGTGCTGCGACCTGACGCATACCGATGCCGTCGAGGACACCCTGAAGACGATCTTCGTGCTGGCCGGGCGAGGGTCGCCGGTGAGCACCTCGGCGCTGGCCTACGAGCTGGCGGTGACGCCGCCGACGGCGTCGAGCATGCTGAAGCGGCTGGAGGCGCACGGCCTGGTGCACCGGACCGAGGACCACCTGGCTGCCCTGACCGCGCACGGCGCCCGGCACGCGCAGCAGATGGTGCGGCGGCACCGGCTGCTCGAGGCGTTCCTGGCGCAGGTGCTCCACGTGCCCTGGGACGAGGTGCACGCCGAGGCCGAGGTGCTCGAGCACGCCGTGTCCGACCGGCTGCTCGCCCGGATCGACGAGCTGCTCGGCCACCCCACCCTGGACCCGCACGGGGACCCGATCCCCTCCCTCGGCGGGAACCACGTCGAGTCCTGGGGGCAACGGCTGGACCAGGTCCGCCCGGGCACCCGGTTCCGGGTGGAGCGGGTCTACGACCGGGACAGCGCGGCGTTGCGCTACCTCGCCGACCTCGGAGTGCAGCCCGGGGTGACCGTCGAGATGCACGAACACGAACCCTTCGGAGGCCCCCTCTGGTTGTCCATCGGCGGCCGCCGCCAGGCGCTGAGCGACCGGCTGGCCGCACTGGTGCACGGCCGGGAGGAGCGGTGAGCGCGGCGACGTCGCGGCGGCGGTTCCTTGCCGGGAGCGCGGGTGCCGCCGCCTGGGTCGGCGCGTTGGGCTGGACGCTGGCCCCGGGGGCCGCCCAGGCACACGAAGGCGGGCGCACCCCACCGGACCGTTCGGGACACGGCGGCGGGATCAACGGGGCGACGTTCCGCGCCGGCCAGGTCGTCGACCACGCCGCGAACGGCTTCCACCCGAGCGAACTGCTGCGCGACTTCGACTACGGGCGCACCTCGCAGCTGTCCGACGGCCGGACGCTGCGGGAGTGGGATGTCGTGGCCCGGGACCAGGAGATCGAGGTCGCCCCCGGTGCCCGGTTCCCGGCGTGGACCTTCAACGGGCGCATCCCCGGGCCGACCCTGCGCTGCCGGGCCGGCGACCGGCTCCGGGTCCGCTTCCGCAACGCGTCGGAGCACCCGCACACCATGCACTTCCACGGGATCCACCCGGCGGACATGGACGGCGTCCCGATGATCGGCCGGGGGGTGATCTCGCCCGGCGAGGAGTTCGCCTACGAGTTCGACGCCGAACCGTTCGGGCTGCACCTCTACCACTGCCACGTCGGGCCGCTGGCCGAGCACATCGCCCGCGGGATGTACGGCACGTTCATCATCGACCCGCCGGGCGGGCGGCCGGCCGCGGACGAGCTGGTCCTGGTCCAGCACGGCTACAACACCACGTTCGACGGCGAGGGCAACCAGCTCTACGCGGTCAACGGCATCCCGTTCCACTACGCGCACGAACCGATCCGGGTGCGCCGCGGCGAGCTGGTCCGGATCTACCTGGTCAACGTGCTGGAGTACGACCCGATCAACAGCTTCCACCTGCACGGCAACTTCTTCGAGTACTACCCCACCGGCACCCGGCTGGAGCCGGCGGACTTCACCGACACCGTCGTCCAGGGCCAGGGCCAGCGCGGGATCTGCGAGGTGCGCTTCCCGCATCCCGGCCGCTACATGTTCCACGCCCACAAGACCGAGTTCGCCGAGCTGGGCTGGATGGGCTACTTCGAGGTCACCGAGTAGGGGTGCTGAGCAGATGTTGCAGAAAGCCATCGCCCGCGCCCCGCGCTGGGCCCTCGTGGCCGGCGTCCTCGCCGTGGTGTCCGCCGGGCTGGCCGCGCTGGCCGTGTTCGGGGCCGCCGTGCTTCCGGCCCGCACCGGGCCGCCGGTCGAGGAGCTCACCGTCGAGCGGACCGTCCTTCACCCCGGCACGATCGAGCTGACCGTCCGCAACACCGGCCCCGACCCGGTCACCGTCGCCCAGGTCACCGTCGACGACTCGTTCGTCGACGTGGCCGGCGGCACCGAACCGATCGACCGGCTCGGGACGGCCACGCTCCGCCTGGACTACCCCTGGCAGGACGGCATGCCCTACCGCGTCGGGCTGCTCACCTCGACCGGGCTGGTCATCGAACACGAGATCCCGGTCGCCGTCGCCACCCCGGCCGTCGACGCCCCCTCCCTCGGGCGGATGGCGCTGCTCGGCGCGCTCATCGGGATCGTCCCGGTGCTGCTCGGCATGACCGCGCTGCCGGTGCTGCGCCGGGCCGGGCCGACCGCCACGCGGGTGCTGCTCGCGTTCACCGTCGGGCTGCTCGGGTTCCTCGCCGTCGACGCGGCGATCGACGGGTCCGACCTCGCCGCCGCGACCGGCGGCGCGTTCGGCGGGGTCGCCCTGGTCGCCCTGGGTGCCGCGCTCGCGTTCCTCGCGCTGGCCGCCGTCGACCGCATCCCGCGCCGCGGCGCCACCGGGCCGCACCTGGCGCTGCTCATCGCCATCGGCATCGGCCTGCACAACCTCGGCGAGGGGCTCGCGGTCGGCTCGGCGTTCGCGGTCGGGGAGTTGGCCCTCGGGACGGCTCTGCTGGTCGGGTTCGCCGTGCACAACACCACCGAGGGCATCGCCGTCGTCGCACCACTCACCGGGCAACGGGCCACTCCGAGCCGGCTCCTCGGGCTCGGGTTGGTCGCCGGGGCGCCCGCGATGCTCGGCACCGTGCTCGGCGCCACCGTCACCACCCCCGCCCAGGCCGCGTTCCTGCTCGGCCTCGGGATCGGCGCCATCGCGCAGGTCGCCGTACAGATCACGCCGCTGCTGCGCGGAGCCGCCGGCCGCAGCCTCGACGCGCCGGTGATCGGCGGCCTCGCCGGCGGCGCGCTCGTCATGTACCTCACCGGCCTGCTCGTCGCAGGCTGAGCAAGCCGGACAAGGCAGGGTGGCCGGTCACGGGCGGGGCCCCGTCGGAGCACCCGGCACACGAGGGTTCGTCGTGCTCGCCCAAACGCCGCGGTGCTCGCACAAACGCTCCGTCCGGTGTGCGAGCACCGCGGCGCTGGCCCACCACCCGAGCGGGCGAGTCGTGGCCGTTTGCTCCCCGACGCGGCGTCAGCCCGTCGCCGGCAGGATCGCGACGTCGTAGGCGCGCAGCGCGGGATCGGCGGTGACGAGGGTCAGCCCTTCGACCCGTGCCTGGGCCACGAGCATGCGGTCGAACGGGTCCTTGTGATGAAAGGGCAGATCGCGAACGACCGAGGCATGCGCGCCGGTGACCGGGAGTTCCGTGAAGCCCTGCTCCCCGGCGTGCGCCCGCAGGTCCACGTCCACGCGGAGCTTGCCGACGGATTGCTTGATGGACAGCTCCCACACGCTGGCTGCCGAGAGAAACAGCTCGTTGGCGCCGTCCGCCATCGCCTCGAACGCCGCCGGCGAGAGCCCAGGGCCGCCCTCGAGCCACCACAGCAGGACGTGGCTGTCGACGAGCAACCTCACGAATCGCGCTCCGGACCCGGGAAGATCGAGCCCTCGTAGAAGGCATCGACCAGGTCCTCCTCGGGTTCGTCGAAGTCCGGCGCGACCCAGATCCTCCCCCGCAGCGAACCCGGTTCCCGCCGGGGAGCCGTGCGCTGAGCGGGCACCAGCCGCGCGACCGGCCGCCCGTTGCGGGCAATGACGATCTCCTCACCCGCCTCCACGCGCTCCAGCAGCCGCGACAGGTGGGTCTTCGCCTCATAGACGTTCACCTTCTCGGCCATGGCGACAATCCTAGCCTGGTCAGACCTGGTCAATCGCGAGCCGGACGAAAACGGGTCGCCGGCCGGGAACGAGCGCACGAGAACCGCGGCGCGCCGCGCACTCGGGGCCCGTCGATGCTGCGAAACCGGAGAGGGTAAAGCCTTGACAGCACATGTGGCTATCCGACCGGAATGCCCGGACGATGCCGCCGCCATCACCCGCGTCACAGAGCTGGCCTTCCGCGACCACCCGCACAGCGAGCACACCGAGCAGCACATCATCGAGCAGCTGCGCCGAGGAGACGCCCTGTCGATGTCGCTGGTCGCGGAGGCGGCGGGGCAGGTCGTGGGGCATATCGCGTTCTCGTCGGTGGAGTTCTCGGACGGGTCGGCGGGCTGGTACGCCCTGGGCCCGGTCTCGGTCGCGCCGGCCCGGCAGGGTCAGGGCATCGGGCGGGCGCTCATCGACGCGGGGCTGGCCGGGCTGCGCGGCCGCGGGGCGGCGGGCTGCGTCGTTGTGGGCGAACCGGCGCTCTACGGGCGCTTCGGCTTCCGCAGCCGCCCGGACGTCACGATGGACGGCGTGCCGCAGCGGTATGTCCAGCTGCTCGCCTTCGGCGCGGGCAGGCCGGCGGGGCGGGTCACGCACCACCCCGCCTTCGGCGCCCGCCCGTAGGGCGGCCCGGTCACTCAGGATCACGGACGCTCATGAACCGGATGTACCGCGGCGACGTCACCGGCACGACCGCCGACACCGGCGCCAACCTCGTCCTGGCCGCCGTGCGGTGACCGGCGTCCTATCGTGACGCGGTGGACTTCCCGCCGGCCGACGCGGTCACGGTGCTCGACGGCGGTCTGGCCACGGAGCTGGAGGCGCGCGGGCACGACCTGTCCGACGCGCTGTGGTCGGCCCGGCTGCTGGCCGACGACCCTGACGCGATCGTCGCGGCCCACCTGGCCTTCTTCCGCGCCGGCGCGGCGATCGCCACGACCGCCACCTACCAGGCCTCGTTCCCCGGGTTCGCGGCGCGCGGCCTCGGGCGGGCCGACGCGCAGCAGCTGCTGCGGCTGGGCGTCGAGTTGGCCGGCGCCGCCCGCGCGGAGCTGGCCGCCGACGGCCGCCGCCGCTGGGTCGCCGCGTCCGTCGGCCCGTACGGCGCCGCGCTGGCCGACGGCTCGGAGTACCGGGGCCGCTACGGATTGACCGTCGCCGAGCTGACCGTCTGGCATCGGCCGCGCCTGGAGGTGCTGGTCGACGCGGGCCCGGACGTGCTGGCGCTGGAGACGATTCCCGACGCCGACGAGGCCCGCGCGCTCGTCGCCGCGATCGCCGGCTCGCCCGTCCCGGCCTGGTTGTCGTACTCGATCGACGCCGAGCGCACCCGGGCCGGGCAGCCGCTGGCCGAGGCGTTCGCGCTGCTCGCCGACGTCCCCGAGATCGTGGCGGTCGGGGTGAACTGCTGCACCCCGGCCGACGTCGCCCCCGCGATCGCGACGGCCCGGGCCGTCACCGGCAAACCGGTGGTCGTGTACCCGAACAGCGGCGAGGGGTGGGACGCGCGCCGAGGACGGTGGACGGGATCCGCACGCTACTCGGTCGAGCAGGCCGGGCGGTGGGTGGCCGGGGGCGCGACGATCGTGGGCGGGTGCTGCCGGGTGGGTCCGGCCGACATCGCGGGCCTCGCCCGCGCCATCGCCGGTTTACGATGAACGACGTCCTGCCACGGGGGAGGTGCGGTGCGCTACGGCCTCGGCGTGGATCTGGGCACGTCCTCCGTCGCGGCCGCGATCTGCCGTCCCGGCGGGACCGAGATGGTCATCCTCGGCGACCGGTCCGTGATCGCCCCGGCCGTCGTGCACCTGCGCGACGACGGCACCGTCGTCACCGGGGACGCGGCGAGCAGGAGCGCCCTGAGCAGCCCGGAACGGATCGGCCGCGGCCTGCGCCGCCGCCTCGGCGACCCCACGCCGGTGATCCTCGGGGGTGCGCCCCATTCGGTCACCGACCTGCTGGCGTCCATCCTGCGCGACGCCGTGCGCACGGTCGTCACCACCGCGGGCGGCCCTCCCGACCACGTGGTGCTGACCCGGCCGGCCAGCTGGAGCCCGACCCGGTACCGGCTGCTCGACCAGATCGCGGCGATGGCCGGGCTGCGCGGGGTCCGCACCGTCATCGATCCCGAGGCGACCGCGGCACACTTCGCGGCGACACGGCGGCCCCGCGACGGCGAGGTCGTCGCCGTCTACGACCTGGGCGGGGGCACCTTCGACGCCGCCGTCCTGGTCAATCAACCGTCCGGCATGCAACTGCTGGGCGATCCCGAGGGAATCGAGCGCCTCGGCGGGATCGACTTCGACGAGACGATCCTGTCGTATGTCAACTACCGGATCGACGACGCGCTGAGCCGGCTCGACCTGCAGGACCCGCGGACCGCAGTCGCGCTGGCCCGGCTGCGTCAGGACTGCGCACTGGCGAAGGAGACGCTGACGGTCGACACCGAGGCGACGGTGCCGGTGCTGCTGCCCGACCGGCACCTCGACGTGCGGATCACCCGCGCGGAGTTCGAGAACATGCTGCGCGCGCCGGTCGAGGCCACCCTCGGCGCGCTGGCACGGGCCCTGCGCTCGGCCCGCGTCACCCCGCGCGACCTCGCCGCGGTGCTGCTCGTCGGCGGCTGCACGCGGATCCCGCTGGTCGCCCGCGCGGTGCAGGGCGAGTTCGGCGTCCCGCTGGTGCGTCTGCATCCCGACCACGCCACGGCGCTCGGCGCCGCCGCGCTCGCCGCCCGCCCGGTGCCCGCGGTGGCCCACCCGCCTGGACGCCCGGCCTCCGCGCCACCGACGCCACGACCCGCGCCGGCACCGCAACCCATACCGGCACCGCAACCCGCGCCGGCGGCGTCCCGGCCGGCGCCGCACCGCCAGGCTCCGCCGGACCCGGAACCACCCGACGACACCCACCCGGGCACCGACGGCGACTGGAGAAGCGCCTCGATCGGGCGGATGCTCGTCGTCGGGGTGGCCCTGCTGGCGGTGGCGGTGCTCGTCGCGGTGGTCACCTACTTCGTGATCGTCCGGTTGCGGGGCGACTCCGCAGGCACCCTGACTCCGCCCCGAAGCATCGCCGTGGTGACGGCCGTAGCCGCGCCGCCGCAGGCCCGCTGATCCGCCCGGGGACAATCCCTACCTGCACCCGCGGGTTGTCCCGGGCGACTGTAGGGGCGACTCGATGTTGTGCGAGGCCGCGGCGGCGGATCCTTTCTCCCGTCGGACGAACCGCAACCCCAGATCCGGGACGACGCCGGAAGGAGCGAGGATCATGGCCTGCATCACATTCCCCCAGCTGAGCGGCCGCGACCGCGCCCTGCTGCGGGCGATCGCCGCGGACCGCTGCACGGTCTCCGACGACCACGGCACCTCGCTCACCGTCGACGGCCTGTCCTTCTGCGACCAGTTCGCGGGCGTGCGCCTGGTCGACGCCGGTCTCGTCGCGGCAT
This sequence comes from Pseudonocardia asaccharolytica DSM 44247 = NBRC 16224, assembly GCF_000423625.1. Lineage (GTDB taxonomy): Bacteria > Actinomycetota > Actinomycetes > Mycobacteriales > Pseudonocardiaceae > Pseudonocardia > Pseudonocardia asaccharolytica. The sequence continues at coordinate 323,280 of NZ_AUII01000001.1, read as the reverse complement.
CGGGCCAGGCGCCGCTGCGCCCGCGGCTCACCCCGGCGGGCCGCACACTCCTCGAGGCCGCGTGAACCGCGTGAACCTCCGGAGCATCCCCTCCCCGCGGCTGGACGCCGCGGTGTCGGCGGGCGCTCCGCTGCTGTTCCTGTCCGCCCACCTCGACGACGCGGTGCTGTCCTGCGGCGCCCTGCTCGCCGCGCTGGCCCCCCGGTGTCCGGTGACGGTGGCCACCGTGTTCACCGCGGCCACCGACCCGCCGCACACCCGCGCGGCGCGGTCGTTCCTGCGTCAGTGCGGGGCTACCGACGCGGACGCGCTGTTCGCCGACCGGCGGACCGAGGACCGCGACGTGCTCGCCGGGCTCGGCGTCGCCCACGTCCACCTCGGGGCGGTCGACGCGCTGTTTCGCACCCGCGGATCGCGCGCCGCGCTGGGGCGGCTCGGCCGGGCGGTACCCGAACTGGTGCACCGGTATCCGACCTACCGCCTCGACATCGCGCGGGGACGCGTCGCCGCGGGCGATCGCGTACTGGCCGCCGGCCTGGCCAGGCAGGTTTCCGACCTGGTCGCCACCACCGGTGCCGAGCTGGTGTTCTGCCCCGTCGGCGTCGGCAACCACGTCGACCATCTGCTCACCCGCGGGATCGGCGCACGCCTGGGAAGGCCCGTCGTCCACTACTCCGACTTCCCCTACGCCCTGTCCGCCACGCCCGACCGGGACTTCCTGGAACGCCACCGGCTGTGGCCGTGGACCTGGGAGCACGGGATCGCCGAGAAGCGCCGGCTCATCCGGGACTACCGCACCCAGGCGGACGCGCTGTTTCCCGGCGGGACGATCCCGCGCCGGCCGGAGATCTACTACGAGCCGCGCGCGATCCGTTCCGCGTAGGCGTCGAAGGGCACCGTCCCGTCCCACAGCTGCTCGTCATGGGCCCAGTAGAAGGACCGGAAGCCGCAGCCGCGCGCCTGCCGCAGTGCCGCGGCCAGCATGCCGTCGTCAGAAAGATCCACATAGGATTCGTCGAGCCGGGCCGACTGGTTCCAGCCGGGGTTCTCCCCGGCGACCGGGTGGCCGTACTCGCGGGCGAGCCTGCTCACCCAGCGGGTCGCCGACCAGGTCGCGGCCTGTGGGGCGTCCAGCGGGACGGCGGCGTCGCCGGGCTCGCAGCTGTCGTTGCGGCCGGAGCCGTCGGCGACGGAACTCACATAGGCCACCAGGTCATCGCGGCGGGGCAGCCGCTCGTAGAACACCCGCCAGGCGGCACCGGAACCGAGCAGCCCGGGCGGCAGGCCGCGGCGGACCGCCGCGTCGTACGCCGCCGGCCCGACGCCGACGCCGGGGGTGAGCACCTGGTAGGTGTGGCGGAACCCGAGCGCCGAGAGCGTGGCGATCTGCCACTCCACGACGTCGACGAGTGCGCCCACGTACCAGTCGGCCCACGCCCGGACCTCCTGCCGGCTCACCCCGCCCTCCCCGGGCCGCCAGCCCGGCAACGGGTTCGGCGGCATCGAGGCGGGCCGGTCCGGGCCGCCCTGGGCGTTCGGGTCGAACGCCCAGTAGCGCTCCCCCCCGGGGTAGAGGACCTCGGGCAGTCCGCCCGACGTCAGCCGCACCGCGTCCACCTCGCCGAGGTCCAGCGCCGCGGCGAGACGGGCCAGATAGTGCTCGGCGATGTTGCGCAGCCGCTGGTCGAACACGAGGTTCACCTCGTCGGACTCCTCGCCCGTCTGGTCGACGAAGCGGCTGCCCGGGATCGCGATCACCCACGGCGGCGCGTCGTGCAGGCCCAGCCCGAGCGTCACCGTGCGCCCGGCGGCGCGCAGCGCCTCGATATCGCGCCGGACCGACCGCAGGTAGGCATCATCGAAGGCGCCCGCGGCGGGCTGGGCCCGCCGCCAGGACAGCTCCACCATCCCGGCCGACACCCCCGCGTCCGCCTCCTCGCGCGCGTGCTCGGCCAGCGAGACGAGCGTCCCGAACGCCGGGCCCGGTGGTGGCGCGGGTTCGGCGGCGCCGCCGCAGGCCGTCAGCACCACCAGCACCACCAGCGCGACGCTGAGCAGCGCGGGCGCCCGCGGGCCGCGTCCCGGGTCAGCCATCCCGACCACCTCGCACGTGCTCGACCCGCCGCGTGATCGGCAGTAGCCTCCCCCGCACACGCAGACCCGCGCCACCGGCCGGACCGTCGATGCCCGGTCGCCGTCGCGGAGAAACCGGAGCGACCGGATGTCGTCGACGCGATCGGTCACCGGAGCAACGCCGGGCCCGATCGATGCGGCCCTCGAACTGCGGTGGGACCAGCTGGCGCTCGACGCGGGCAGCCCGCCGTTCGTGCGCCCGGGCTGGCTGCGGGCCTGGGCGGCCGCGTTCGGCAGGACGAGGGACCTGCGGCTGCTGACCGTCGAGCGCGACGGGGAGCCGGTCGCGGCGCTGCCGCTGCTGGCCGGGCGCTGGACCCTGCGCTCCCCCACCAACTCCGAGACGCCGCTGTTCTGCCCGATCGCTACCGACGCCGGGGCGGCGGGCCTGCTGGCCCACCGGCTGCTGTCGGTGCGCACCGGCGCCGTCGAGTTGGACGCGCTCGCGCGAGAGCAGGCCGCGTCGAAGGTGCTGCTGGACGCGGTGGCGCGCAACGGGGTGAGCGCGCTTCGGCGGCCGCTGCGGCAGTCGCCCCATATCGACGTCAGCGGCGATCCGGCCGCGTTCCAGCGGGGTCTGTCGAAGAACCGGCGGCACGGCCTGCGCAGGCTGGCGAACCGGCTGCGCGACGCGGGCGAGCTCACCTTCACCGTGCACGACGGCCGCGCCGACCTCGACGAACTGCTGCGCGACGGGTTCCGGCTCGAAGCCAGGGAATGGAAGCGGGCGGCGGGTTCGGCGATCCTGTCCCGCCCGGCCGCGCTGCGGTTCTACACCGCGGCCGCCCGGTGGGCGGCCGACCAGGACCTCCTCCGGCTGGCCTTCCTGCGCCTGGACGGGCGGCCGATCGCGTTCGGCTACCTCATCCAGCAGCATTCGACGCTGTACTTCCTCAAGCTCGGGATGGACGACGCCTACCAGAAACTCGGGCCCGGGGTCGTGCTCACCCAGCATCTGATCGACCACGCCTTCGCCCAGCCCGGCCTCACCCGGCTCGACCTGCTGGGCGAGAACGAGCAGTACAAGGCCGATCTCGCCAGCGGCACTCACGAGCAGATCCGCCTGCAGATCTTCCCGAGCCCGCGGATCGGGCCGCTGGAGCGCGCCGCGGTGGTCTCGGCGGTGCGGCTGCGGGCGTCGCTGGTGCACCGGATGTCCGGCGAGACCCGGGCCCGGCTCTCGGCGGTGCGCAACCGGCTGCGCCGCTGACCGGCGGGGCCCGCCAGCAACCCGGCCACCAGTCCGGCGTAGCGCGCCGCCGCGGCGTCCCAGCCGAAATCCGCGCTGCGGGCGCGCGCCCCCCGGCCCAGCCGGGCCCGCAGGGGCTCATCCGCGGCGAGCCGCGCGAGCGCCGCGCCCAGCGCGGCGACGTCGAACGCCGGGACGGCGATCCCGCAGCCCGGCCCGATCCAGGCCAGCCGCGGCAGGTCGAAATGCACCACCGGCTTGCCGTGCGCCATCGCCTCGAGCGCGCTGAGGCAGAACGTCTCGTAGCGGGAGGGCACGACCAGGAACGCGCAGTCCCGCAGCAGCGCCTCCTTGACCGCGCCGTCGACACGCCCGGGGAGCCGGACCCGGTCCGGCGCCGCGCCGCGCACCAGCTCACGCAGCCGCGCCTCCTGCGCGGGCGGACCGCCCCCGGCGACGACCACCGGCAGCGGCGGCTGCGGCCCCAACGCGTCGAACAGCAGGTCGAGGCCCTTCTGCTGCACCTCGATCCGGCCGAGGAACAGCGCGTACCGGCCGCGGCCGTAGCCGGCCGGATCGACCGGCGGGAGGTCGACCCCGTTGGGGATCAGGGTCACCCGGGCCCGCGGGTTGGCCCGGCGCACGGCCTGCCCGTCGGTCTCGTTCAGCACCACGAAATGCCGGTAGAGGGCCAGCCCCCACCGCTCGACGACGGGGAACGGCAGCCGGTAGCGGCGGGCCATGTCGGCGCCGGACAGCATCTGCACGAGCCCGACGACGGGGCAGCGGGCCACGACCGGCAGCAGGCTCGCCGAGAACGGCGGGGTGAGGCTCTCCACCCACACCCCGGGCCGGTGCACGAGCGCGACCAGCGGGAGCAGCAGCGCGAACAGCAGCTGCCCGGCCCGCGGCCCGGCCCACCCCACCGGGAGGAACACATACCGCACGCCGTCGCGGAGCTGCGAGCGGCTGCCCCGGTAGGACCCGGCGTAGACGGTGACCCGGTGGTCGCGGGCCAGCCGCGCGGCGATGCGGGCGACGACGACGGCGCCGCCCCCGCCGTAGTGCGGGTTGCCGAGGTCATCGTAGATCGACAGGACGACGTCCGCGCGGCTCACGGGGTGTCGCTCCCCTCGGCCGGGCGCAGGCTGCGCGACCACGGGCTGCGCAGCGACGATGGGCTGCGCCGGGACACCGCGGCGTAGGCCGCGCGCAGCCGCTGCTCGACCCGGTGCAGCGGCAGCCGCTCGAAACGCAGCGCCGCGTACTCCACCGGCGTCGCGCCGAAGTAGCGCTTGAAATGTTCCGCGCCCGAACCGGCGTCGGATTCGCCCATGTGGAACTGGCGCACCCCGGCCCGGCAGGCGTCGGCGATGGTCAGCGAATGCAGCAGGTAGGTGGCCAGCGTCTGCCTGGCCAGCTCGGGGTGCATCGCGCACAGCCAGCCGACGCTGTGGTGCGCCCCCTGCAGCACGACGTTCACCGCGACGGGTTCGCCGCGGTGGCACGCCGACCAGATCACGCACCGCTCGCCCAGCGCCGCGGCGGCGGCACCCAGCTGACCCGGCCGGTCCCGGCGCGCGGCGAGCAGCCGGGCCACCCGCGGCGGCTGGCCGCGCTGGGCCGCCCACCGGTCCACCGCCCCGGCGTAGAGCTGCGCAAAGATCTCCAGCCCGCGCCCGCCGGGATCGCCGCCGTGCTCGCGGCGGACGTCGAGACCGAACCGCTCGGCCTTGCGCACGGAGTTGCGCGCCTGGCGCCGGAACCGCGTCGACCACACCGCGTCGAAACCGCCGTCGAGGTCGATGACCTGGGCCGTGTAGGGCACCGGGCGCACCTGCCCCGGTGCCGCCGCCGCCCACCGCGCGCCGTGCAGCGGCATCGGGACGACCGCGCGCAGCACGGCGGGCCGCCGGGCCAGATCCGCCAGCACCAGCCGGCAGTCGGCCGCGGTGAGCCCACCCTCGGCGAGCAGCCCCCCGTAGCCCCAGCCGTAGGGCCAGGACTCCTCCGTCAGCCCGATGCCGGCCACCCGGCGGGCCGCGAGCGGCAGCACGAGCCGCCGCCCGTCGTCCAGCTCGTAGAGCCTGCTGGCGTCGGCGTAGCCGCGGGTGCGCAGGGCGTCCATCCATTCCGGGGCCTGGGTGGCCACCGCGTCGGCGTCGCCGCCGAACACGGTCCGCCACGCCGCCCGGGGGGCGGGGCTGGTGATCCGGACCGTGCCACCACCGCTCACGCGCGCCTCGATCGTCGTCATCTCGTCGCCTCCGTCGAATTCGAGACTGAACTGCCGGCGGCCGGCGCTGCCCGGGCCGCGTCCCGCAGGGCCTGCAGCTGGGCCGCGCTGAGGCCGTCCAGCTCCGCGGCCGACAGCCCCGCCAGCACCTCGGGTAGCGGCCGGCCCGCCACGAGCTGCTCCATCGCCGCCGCGACGACGACCGGCCCGGTGCCCGACGCGTCGTGCATGAACACGACGCCCGGGCCCTCGGCCCGGACCGACCGCACGAACGCGTCGAGCTGCTGCACCTGCGCCGCCGTGGGTGCGGCGCCCTCCGCCACGTCGAGCTGCAGCAGCCGCATCCCCAGCGCGGGCACCACGGCCTGCTCCTCCACGCTCGCCGCGCCGATCACGACGACCCCGCGGACCGCGAAGGTGTCCCGCAGCAGGACGAGATCGGTCTCGGTCGGCGCGCCCGCGCGCAGCAGCCCGGGCACCACCTTGGCGGCGGCCGGCAGCGGGGGAAGGGCATCGGGGCCGGGGTCGGGGTGCAGCACCCCGGTGGCCCGCACGAGCATCGCGAGCACGAGCAGGCCGAGCAGCAGCCCGGCGCGGGCGAGGACCCGGCGCCGTCCCAGCGGCGCCACCGCACCCAGCGCGGGCGTGTCCGGCAGCGGCGCGTCCCTCATGACGGCCACCTCCGATCGGGTCGGCGGTACCCGAGGCGGGCCAGCTCGATCAACACCACCGGCAGCCCGGTGTAGAGCGCGAGCCCGGCCAGCAGCGAAATCACGAACGGCTGCACAGTAGTGGGCTGGGGCGGTCCGAGGTCCGAGGGCAGCGGCGGCGCGGCGACCCGGTCGGCCGCCTCCCGGTCGGGGCGCACCAGTCCGGCGTCGAGCGCGAGGCGCCCGATCGGGGCCAGCCGCACGCGGTCGGAGTCGGCGGCCCGCTCGAGCACGCCGCCCGCGAACGCCTGGCGCACCCGCCCGTCGGGCATCGGGGTGGCGGGCCCGGCCGGGTCGCCGAGCAGCGCGTTCATCGGCTCCTGCCGGTAGGCGGCCGCGATCGCCGGATCGGTGAGGGCCCGAGCGCCGCTCACCGGGGGCAGCCCCGCGGCCCGGTACCCGGCGGGGTCGGTCCTCGCGAGGTCGGGCACGACCGGCAGCGCCGCCGCCCGGCCGTTCGCGTCCAGCGTCAGCACGGCGCCGGTGAAGACCTGGTAGGACGTGCCGGCCGCGGTCCAGCTCGCGCTCATCGGTGCACCCAGCACGGCCTTGCCGCCCAGCGCCCGCCAGGCCGTCGCGAAATCGCCGCCCGGGCCGTCGAGCACCGGGAAGCCGCCGCAGCGCGCGGTGTCGGTGCCCACGAAGACCCCGCCGGGCAGCGGCTCGACGTCGGCGAGCGGGTCGTACGGGTCCAGCGGGGTCTCCCACAGCTGCAGCCCCTGGTAGGTGGCGCTGGTGAACGTCGCGAGCAGGGTGCCGCGGGCGCGCACCCATGTGGTCAGCTCCTTGGTGGCGTTGCCGTAGCCGGCCGCGACGTCCTTGTCGCTGAGCACGAACAGGTGCAGGCCGTGGCTCTGCGCGCCCTGGCCGGTGGCGAACGCGGCGACCGGGTGGCCCGGCAGCAGATAGGCGTACTTGTCGGGGTCGCCGGTGACGGCCAGCGCCGCGCAGGACGGGAACCGCGACCGCACGGTGTCGGCGAGGGTGAAGACGCCGTCGTTGTCCGAGGCGTACAGGCGCACCCAGCCGCCCAGCGAGGAGCCCAGCACCGCGACGGTCACCGCGGTGATGGCCACGGCCCCGGCGAGGGCCTTCGGGAACCGCCGTCCCGCCGGCCGGCGCCCGGCGGCGAGCCGGGCGATCGCCGCGTCGCCGGCCAGGACGGAGCCCACGATCGCGGCGGGCAGGATGTAGACGAAGAACTGCTCGTTGAGCGTGCCGAGCAGGACGGTGTAGGCGCCGAAGGCGTAGCTGGTCAGCAGCCAGGCCAGCAGCCAGCGCGACGCCCCGGTGACCGCGCGGGTCAGCAGCCACACCAGCGCGATCCCCCCGCAGGCCAGCACGACATACGAGGCGGCGTACTGCCCGAACTGGTCGCCGATCGCGGCGAGGAACGAGACGCCCGGCCGGTTCCAGCCGGTGATCTGCAGCAGACCGAGCAGCCGCTGGACGGTGGCGAACTTGATGTCGACGAAGTCCGAGGTGAGCCCCAGCGCCACCGACCACAGCGGGAACAGCAGCCACAGCCCCAGCCCCCACAGGAACCCGCCGAGCACGATCGCGGCGCGCCGCCACTCCCGGCCCAGCACGGCGTGCAGGACCGGCGTGAACAGCAGGAAGACCGTGACCTCCTTGGTCAGCAGGGTCAGCCCGGAGGCCAGCCCGACGACCGGGACGTAGATCAACGCACGTTCCCGGCGCAGCCAGATCGCCAGGCACAACGTCAGCAGCGCCACGACCAGGGCCAGCGGCTCGATCAGCGCGAGCCGCCCGTAGCGCAGCAGCACCGGGTCGGTCGCGGCGAGCGCGACGACGATGCCGACCAGCAGCAGGCCGCGGCGCCGGCCCGCCACGGGCGCGAGATAGGCCGCGATCAGGCCGAGCAGCAGGACCGCGAACACGGTCACGCCCGCGGTCAGCACCCGGGCGGCGACGATCGCGTCGCCCAGCGGCGCGGAGCCGAGACCGAGCAGGCGCAGCCACGCGGCCTGGGCGAGGAACGACAACGGGGGGTGCACGAACATCGGGCTGTTCGTCCAGGTCAGGTGCCAGCCCTGGGCCACCTGCTGGGCGGCGCGGGTGTAGACGACCTCGTCGTACTGGGTGTCGGGGCTGGCGGTGATGTTCCACAACATCGTCGCGCCGGTGAGCAGCGCGCCGGCGAGAATGACCAGCCACTCGGTGTGGACGACGCGCCGCCGCCGATAGGCGGGGTCAGCCACGGCGGCCGCCCAGCAGCGCGCGCGCCCTCACCACGTCGGCCTCGGGCACCACCCGCAGGCGGACGGCGACCGCGGCGTAGCCGCCGAGCCCGGCGAGGACCACCAGCAGGTCGACGGGCCGCGGGGCCGACCCGGCGGCGAGCAGGAACGCCACCAGCACGCCCAGCGCGACCGACCAGCGCGCGGCGGTGCCGGGGCGGAGCGTGCCCGGCCGGTGGTGGCGCAGGTAGACGACGGCCAGCAGCGCGGCGGCGGTCCAGGTGCCCGCGGCCGCGGCCAGCGCCGCACCGGTCGCGCCGAACCGCGGGATCAGCACCACCAGCGCCGCCCCCTGCACCGCGACGGCGACCGGGATGCGCCCGGCGACCGCGCTGGCCAGCCCGCGGGCGAACAGCGCCTTGAGCAGCATGTCGGCCACGATGAGCCCGGCGGTGCCCGCGGTGATGATCCGGCACAGCGGCGCCGCGGCGGCGTAGTCCGCCGGGAAGACGAGACCGAGGACGGAGCCGGGGGCCACGAACAGCACCAGCTGCAGCGGGACGAGGGCGAGCGGCACCCAGCGCAGCGCGACCATCAACCAGCGGTGCGCGTCGGCGGCCGTGCGGCCTCCCGCGATGAACGGGAACACCGCATCCGAGAGCGCGGAGCCGAGGAAGAACGGGGCGCGGGCGAGGATCACGGCGGCCTGGTAGATCGCGACCACCGCCGTCGTCACGCCGTGGCCGTGGCCGAGCACCCCGAGCAGCAGGACGTCGAGCGTGCCCAGCAGACCGAAACCGGTGGTGCCCACCGCCATCGGGACCGCGGCGGCGAACGTCCGCGCGCCCGCGACCGGGCCCAGGCCGGGCAGCCGGTCGCCCAGTGCCCACCAGGCCCACGCCGCCGCGGCGGCCGCGCCGAGCAGCAGCGCGGTGGCCACCCCGGTCACGCCGAGGCCGAGCGCGGCGACCAGGGCGAGCGCGAGCCCGGTCTTGACCACGACCTCCAGCACCCTGGTCAGACCGAGCGCGGCGAAACGGCGGATCCCCTGCAGCGCTCCCGCCAGCACCGAGCCGAGCGCGAGCAGGACGATCGCGGCCGCCGCCAGTACCGTCGGCCCCACGCCCGCGTCCGGCAGCAGCCGTCCGGTGCCCAGCTGCACGGCCAGGAAGGCGACCGCGAGCACCGCGCCGAGCCCGACGTTGCCCAGCACGGCGGCGCGGAAGGCCGGGGCCGTCGCCGAGGTGTGCCCGTCGGCCCTGGCCAGCGTCCGGGCCAGCTCCCACGGGAAGCCGGCGGCCAGCACGGAGGTGGCCAGCAGCAGCACGGTCAGCAACACCGCCACGACCCCGAACTGGTCCTGGGGCAACAGCCAGGCCAGCCCGAGCCCGAGACCGTAGTTCAGCGCCGCCGTCACGATGATCCCCGCCAGCAGGACGACGCTGCCACCGGCCGCCGTCCGCTCGGCCCGCACGTCCAGCACGGGCTCAGCCCGTCTCTTCGTCGCGCAGGCCCGGCCCGGACGGGCACCCGACCGCCGAGGGGTGCTCGGTGCCGGCCCGGCGCGCCTGCCGTCCCCGGTGGGCGACGGCGTCGAAGAGCGCGTCCTCGTAGCGTTCGACGCAGGTGTCCCAGCCGAGCCCCTCGGCGCGCCGGCGAGCCAGCCTCCCGAGGTGGCGCAGCCGCGCGCGGTCCGCCGCGAGGTCCAGCAGCGCCGCGCGCAGCACGTTCTCGTCGCGCGGCGGCACGACCGTGCCCGCATCGGCGACGACGTCACGCACCCCGGGCAGGTCCGACACGACCGGCACGCAGCCCGACGCCATCCCCTCGAGGACCACCAGCCCGAAGGCCTCCGCCTGCGTGACCGACGGGAGCACCACGACGTCGTTGCGGTCGTACTCGTGGTGCAACGCCTCGTCGGGCACCCGTCCGAGGAACCGGACGTTCGACGCGTTCAGGTCCGCGGCCAGCCGCTCGTAGTCCTGGCGGTGCCGGCCGTCGCCGACGAGCGTCAGCTCGATGCCGGGTTGGCCGGCGACCGCGGGCAACAGCCATTCCAGACCCTTGTACGGACGCATCTGGCCGACGAACAGCACGCGCAGCGGCCGGTCGATGCACGGCCGCAGCGGCTGCGGCCGGATGTCGACGCCCCACGGCACGACGCGCACCGGGGGGCCACCGGGCCTGCGTTCCCGCTGCGCGTAGTGCTCGGACGTCGTGAGGATCATGTCGGCCCGCCCGCTCAGCGCGCGGTGGATCCGGTTGTAGATCGCACACAGCCGTTCCGCGCCGCGCACCGCGAGCGCCGAGTGGTGGGTGTAGACGATCGGGGTGCCGCGGCAGCTCCCGGCCAGCAGCAGGACGACGTCGCTCATCGTGGGCACCGGCCCGTGCAGGTTGATCACGTCGTAGTCGTCGAGCCTGCGGGCGATCCCCGGCCAACGGGCGGCGAGCGCGCTGAGCCGGACCTCTCCCGCGGTCAGCCGCGGGATCTGCACCGACGAGAGCACGTCGACGCGATGCCCGCGCGCGCGCAGCCCGGTCGAGAGCCGGTCCACGCACCGGGAGATGCCCGACACGATGGGCGGGGCCTCGCTCGTGATGACCAGGACGTCCAGGCCCCCTTCGGGTCTGCGGTCGCGCAGGTCGAGGACGCCGTGGTGGCGCGGCGGCACGGATCGGGCGGGCCGGACCTCGCCCGCGACGGGCCCGGCGGCCGCCTCGCCGGCCGCGGAGGGCCGGGGCGCGCTTCGCTGCGCCTGCCGGAGCGCAGCGAGATGCCGCAGGTAGCGGACGCCCTCGCGGAGGGTGGACTTCGAGGTGCCCGCGTGCCGGGCGCGGAACTGGTAGGGGACCTCCGCGACGCGGGTCAGACCGGACCGCACGATCAGCTCGAGCAGCACCTTGTAACCGAGCGGCCGGGCGGCGTCGAGCCGCAGCGCGGCGGTGCGCACGGCGAAGAACCCGCTCATCGGGTCGGTCAGCGCCCGCACCGGCCCACCGAGGACCGTTGCCGCGACCGCGGTGGACGCGCGCGACACCACGCGGCGATAGCCGCCGTCCAACCCGGAGTTGCTGCCCCCGGGCGCGTACCGGGTGGCGACGACCAGGTCGGCGCCGGACTCGCGGCCCTGCGCCAGCAGCGTCGGGACCAGCGACGGCGGGTGCTGCAGGTCGGCGTCCATCACGACGGCCCACGGCGAGCGCGCGGCGCGCAGGCCCTCGACCACCGCGCCGCCCAGCCCGCCGACGGCCTCGCGCCGATGCAACAGGGTGACCGGGATCCGGTGGTGCTCGCCTGCCGCGGCGATCACCGAGGGGGTCTCGTCGGTGCTGTCGTCGACGAAGATCGCCTCGGCGGACAGGTCCGCAGGCAGCGCGGCGCTCAGCTGCCGCAGCAGCTCGTCGATGTTCTCGGCCTCGTTGAACGTCGGGATGACGACGGACAGCTCGGGGCGTCGCCCGCCGTGGCGCGGCAGGGGTCGGGGGGCGGTGCCGGGTTCATGGACCGCGAGGTGAGCAGACATCTCCGAGGGCCCTCCCGTCCTCGTGCGCCGACGCGGCCACCATTGGCGCGTCCGGCACGAACAGCGTGGCGCCGGGACGGCGCACGATCGATGGTGTGCTCCCCCGGGCCTGTGGAGCCGTCCCCCGCTCCGGACGGGGGTTCTCTCCTACCCGGGGCGTCCCCGGTGGGTTGTCAGGGTGGCCGGCGAGGATCGAGACTGGCGGCGGGCGCGGTGCCGGCCGGGCACCGCGGGCACGGGGGAGGGCGGCGCGATCGACGACAACCACCGCTGCCCGCTTCCCACGCCCGTCGACGCCGGCGACGAGTTCCTCTGCACGTGCCGGTCGCGGTATGTGGCGGTGCGCCGGCGTTGGTGGCTGCGCTGGGAACGCAACCTGTTCAGCCTGCCCGACGGGTCCACCGCGACCGGCCGCTCCCACCCGCCGGACCAGGCGCCGCGGGAGATCGGCTGACCGGCCGGCCGGGGGCAGGCCCTACCCGCGGCCGGGGGAGCGCGGCGCCGATCCGGGGGTGAGCCCCCTCGTCCGGCGCCCGGCCCGGCGCCATCCTCGCTGCGGCACGCCCGGACGACGAGGAGCAGCGATGGCCGACAGCGGACGACCGCCCCGTCCGGTGACCTCCCACCGGTTTCCCGTGCGCTCCCAGATCACGTTGATCGTGGCCGCGGTCGCGCTCGGGCTGGCCGGCGGCGCGTTCTGGGCCGGGCTGAGCCCGAGCGCGACGACGGTCGAGGTGCGCCTGGAGGCGACGTCGTCGCCGGGGCCGAGCCCGTTCACCTCCGCGGCGGGCAAGGACCGCGCCGGTGTCGCCCCGACCGCCGGTGTCGCCGGTGAGCTGCCCGCGGACACCGCAGGGCTGTTCGGTGCGCCCGGCGCCGGGGGTTGCGACGCGCAGCGCCTTGCCTCGGACCTGCAGGCCGATCAGGGCCGGGCGAGCGCCTGGGCCGGTGCGCTGGGCGTCGGTCCAGGCGACATCGCCAAGGTCACCGCCCGTCTCGCCCCGGTGGTGCTGCGCGCCGACGCCGGGGTCGTCGAGCACGGCTTCGCCGGCGGCGCCGCGACCGCCTACCCGGCCGTGCTGCAGGCCGGAACCGTGGTGCTGGTCGACGAGCGGGGCGAGCCGAAGGTCAAATGCGTCAGCGGGAACCCGCTCACCGCCGCCCAGTCGTTCGGGCAGGCGAACTACGTGGGCACGCCGTGGCCGTACTTCCAGCCGTCGTTGATCGCCTACGTTCGCCCGGCGACGGACAAGATCAAGACCCCCTGACCGCCCTTCCCCAGCGCACTACGGAGCCATAGTGCGCAATCTGCCTGCCCCCTTTGCGCATTATGGAGCCATAACGTTCGTCTGGTCAGCCGGTGGCCGCATGCGCGTGCAGTTCGCTCTGGAACGGATCGACCGGATCGGAGGTCTTCCCGGGAGCTGAGCCGATCCCGTAGTAGGCGCTGACCAGCAGCGGCGCCACGCCAGGAGCGGCGTTGCGCCGGGCGCCGGTGCGGGCGTCGAGCACGACGGGCCCGTTCGGGGTCGTCCCGTACACGGCGCTGTGCCAGACTGCGGTGATCTTCAGCGCGACCCGGTTGTCGGCACCGTCGGGGAGCCGCCACAGCGGGTTTGCCGTGGTCGAGTCGAACGCGACCACGTACTCTCCGCCCGCCGCCGTCGGCCGCGAGCACACCGTCGTCTCGCGCTCGTCGTAGCGGCAGGTGAAACGGACCGATTCATCGAGCGGGAGCCGGGCACGCTCGACGTACTCCACCCGGCGACCCTCTGCGGTGGTGAGAAAGTGGAAGATCTTCCCCGAGACCGCGACCAGCCCGTCCCCGGCCTTGTGCACGGGCCCACCATCCGGGTCGGTCCAGCGGGTCGCCCCGTCCGCGACGGTGACCGCCCGCACCGTGGTGGCGACGTCATCGGTGACGCTCCCGACGGCGGTATCGCCGGCCACGACGTCGAGCGCCAGGCCGGGCGCGGTCCAGACGACCTCTCGTCGGTCCAGGTCGACGCCGAACGACACCTGTTGGACGGTGTCGGGGGCGACGACGCCGCGGGCGGTGACGACCGCGATGGCGGGGTTGGTCCCGACCCCGACCGCCGTGGTCTCCATCCAACTCGTCCGCGCCCAGTCCGCGAGCGGAACCGCCAGGGTGAACAGCCGCTCCCCGGTGCCGGCATCCGCAGCGACCAGCTCGGCGACCGGTTGCCGCGGGGTGGCGCCAGACCCGGAGAGTTCGACCGGGAACACCGCGATCACCGCTCGCCGACCCCCGGCTCGGGCGATGATCGGCGCCCCCACCGACACACTCCCCGAGCCGACAGCCCCGCCGGTCGGAGCCGCGGGCGAGCCCACCGTCGCGGAGCTCAGATCCACTCGGGCCAGCCCGCCCGGGCCCGCTGCCCATCCGACCTGTCCGTCCAGCAGACGCAGGATCGGCAACGGTCCGCCATGCGCCGAGAGCACCGCCATCGTCGGCCCGAACGCAGTCGGAGGATCGAATGCCGGCGCGGGCCCGTCATCGCCGACGCGAGTCGGCGCGCCGCATGCGGCCAGCACCGTAGCTGCGGCGATCCCGACGGCAAGGACGCGAAAGGATCGACCCCTGCACAGCACGAACGCCAGCGTAGGAAGACCCCATGTCCGAATCCATGCCGCGATCGTGGGAAACACCGAGAGATGGCCCTCAAACGGATACTGTACGTAGTTGCCATCTCTGCGGAATTGGTCCAGAGCCCCTCCACCACCCAGGACGGTTCAGCTGTGAGTGATCGATAGTCCGTACCAGACGGATCGTGTTCGAGGAACCTCTCCATCGAGGAGAGCTGGGCGCCCCACCGTCCAGCGCGTTATGGAGCCATAGTGTCCAGTTCACCCCACCGCTTTGCGCGTTATGGAGCCATAGCGTTCTACGGCCGTGTTCTCAGCGCACGGGCTGAGGTTCTGTCCGGCCAGGGGCTGCGGCCAGGGCGTCCCAGTCGATGCGGTAGCCGAACTGCCAGGCCATCTTCTCGGGCCGGGCCAGCAGCCTCATGGTCACTGGCATCAGCAGGTCGCGCAGCACGCGGGCGATCGGGCCGGCCGCTTTGTCGCTGTTGGTGCGCGCGGCCGTCGCGATGATCCGCTCCACCCTGGGCCTGCGCAGCCGTTCGTACGCCGCGAACGCCTCGCTCACCGGCAGGTCGCGCAGACAGCGGGCCAGTTGTACCGCGCTCTCGATCGCCTGCGAGGCACCCTGTCCCGAACTGGGCGTCGTCGCGTGGGCCGCGTCCCCGATGAGCACCATCCGGCCCCGGCTCCACGTGGGGACGGGCGGCATGCCCTCCAGCGCTCCGGTGATCAAGAGGTCGGCCGGATCGCAGCGCTCCAAGATGGCGCGCGCCGGGGTGCGGTCGCCCGCGAACGCCTCCCGCAGCACGCGCAGCCACCCCTGCGCGCCCACGGTCTGCGCCTCGGCGGCCGACATCGGATGCTGCCGCGGCAGGTTCGCGAACCATCCGGCGCGCCCGTCCTCGTAGGACTTGTAGCTGAAGAACGCCCGCTTGCCGTAGATCATGTGCATCGCGCCACCGGTGCCGGCCAGGCCGGTGTCGGTGACCCAGCCGCCGAAGCCGAGCAGGCCCGTGTACCGGGGCTGCGGCGCGGCCGGGTCGATCAGCGACCGGATCGCGGACCGGATTCCGTCGGCCCCGATCAGGATGTCGCCGCTCGCCCGCGTGCCGTCCGCGAAGACCGCCGTGACGCTCTCGCCGGTGTCCGTCGCACCCGTCAGCCGCCGGCCGTGCTCGATCCGGACGCCCCGCCGTACCGCCTCGTCGTAGAGAGCCCGGTACAGGTCGGCGCGCCACATCACGTGCAGGATCGGCGGGCCGGCCGCGTCACCGAACTCGGCCAGCCGCTTGCCGGTCCAACTCTGCGTGATCATCGACGACACCGGCTCGCCGATGCTGCGGACGGTCTCGTCGGCGCCGATGACC
The DNA here is from genome assembly GCF_000423625.1 of Pseudonocardia asaccharolytica DSM 44247 = NBRC 16224. Taxonomy (GTDB): domain Bacteria; phylum Actinomycetota; class Actinomycetes; order Mycobacteriales; family Pseudonocardiaceae; genus Pseudonocardia; species Pseudonocardia asaccharolytica. The sequence goes on along the minus strand of NZ_AUII01000001.1, from coordinate 307,310 downwards.
GACAGTGCGTTCAGACCGTTGGGCGCCAGCCCGAGCATGGCGCCGACCCCGTCCGCCGGGCCGTCGTGCGCCTCGTACACCGTGGCCTCGATACCGGCCCGCTGCAGCGCCATCGCCGCGACCGGGCCTGCGACCCCACTGCCGATGACCAGTGCCGTCTTGACGTTCGTCATGTCTGCCCTCCGAAGAACTCGTGCCACGACCGGACGTACTCCGGCTGCTCCAGCGACTCGGCGAGACCGGTGACGAAGCGACGTTCCGCCTCCAGCACCGCGAGCCGGTACTCCTCCTCGATCAGGAACACCCATGCGACGTCGCCGTCGGTCGCCTTCTGCAACTCGGCGCGGATCTCGTCGGCCTCGGCGGCCAGCGCCGCCAGCCGCCTGCCGAGCAGCTCGGCCGCTTCGGCCGGCGAGAGCACGCTCAACAGCGACAGGGCGACCCCGAACTGCGGGTACTCGTGCTGTGGCTCGGCGACCAGCTCGCGCAGCCAGGCGTAGAGCTCGTTGCGGCCCTCGTCGGTGAGCGCGTAGACGGTGCGCTCCGGCCGCTGGGTGTCGCGCACGGTCTCGTACTCGGTGATCAGACCGGCCTTCCGCAGTTGCTCCACGACCATGTACAGCGAGCCCCGGTTGTACTTGATGTTGCGGTCCTTGCCGCTCTGCTTCAGCCGTCGTCCCAGCTCGTAGGGGTGCATCGGGCCCGTCACCAGCCAGGCGAGCACCGCCAGGGCCAACGGGTTGCCCACCTTCCGCCGTTTCGCCACCGCCGCCGTTCCTTTCTAAGCCAGAACCAACTATCTATGAACGACTAGTCGTAGTCAACTATTTTTGAGCAGGGCGGGTAGGTGACGGGCGGAGGTTCGACACGACCGTTGGGCCCGGAACGTAGATCTCAGGTGGCGGGTCGGGAGCGCGACCCCGGCGCGGGTGAACGCGCATCCGCCCGGTGCGGAGCCGCTCGATAGGCCCGGGGACGCCGTGCGCGCGGGGGAATCCGCCCATCCTGCACGGCGGCGGCCTCAGGTCCGGGCAGGGCGCCGTCTGCGACGCCGACCCGATGAGCGCCGGCGGCCAGATCGCGGTCGTGACACTCAACTACCGGTTCGGGGCGCTCGGCTGGCTCGCCCATCCCGCTCTCACCGACCCGACCACCGGCGACCTCGGCCTCGCCGACCAGCAGGCCGCTCTGCGCTGGTGCGGGACAACATCACGGCGTTCGGCGGCGACCCGGGCAGCGTCACGCTCTGGGGCGAGTCGGCAAGTGGGTACGGCGTCTGCGCCCAGCTCGCGGCGCGTGGCTTGTTCCACAGCGCGATCGTGCAGAGCGCCCCCGTGTGACAACGCGATGCTCGTCCGTGACGTCGCCGAGGAGCGGGCCCGCACATTCGCGGCGGAGCCGGGTACACCGACCCGGCGACGGAAGCCGCGGGCCCGCTCCTCGGCGTCGGCCTGGCCGAGCTGATGATCGCGATCGACCGCGTCCTCGGCACCGGGGTGGGCCTGCCCCTGGTGCTCATGTCGACGGTGGCGAGCGCGCGTTCGGTGCTCAGCACCATCGCCACCGCCACGATCTCGGTCGCCGGCATCGCCACGCGGGCGCTCAGTTGCGGCGACTGGTCGCGGCGCCCCAACAGCGGGTGCACCGAGACGGGCACGGCCGGGTGCTGCTGCCGCACACGCCGACACCGCCCGGGCTCGTCGCGCTGACCTTCGCGGAGGTGCGCCAGGCCACCGCCGCACTGCCCGATGTGTGTGTCTACCTCCTGGAGTGCCTGCACGAGGTGCGCCGCGCCCTGGACCCGCACCCGCTCGACCCGGCCACCCTCGACGCGATCGCCGAGCAGGCCCGGCTGGTGGTGGACGGGGCCGCACGGTCGGACCTGCTTCCCGAGGACCTGGCGCGGCTGCGGCACGCCTACTCCCGGCACTTCCCCCGAGGCCCACCGTGAGCGCGGACCGGCGGTCGCAGCCATGACCGAGCGGAACGCATGAGTACCGCCCTGCGCCGGCCGCTGGAGGCACTGCTCGGCGTCCCGTTCACCGAGGGCAACGCGGTGCGGTTGCTCCGCAACGGGACGAGATCTTCCCTGCGATACTGGAGATGATCTGCACCGCGACCCGGCCCGGCGCGACGTGCGGGTTCTGCTCGACGGCTTGGCGCCGGCGACGCCGGAATCAGAGCAAGATCACCGAGGTTCCCGATCGCGCCGCCTGCCTGATCTCCCCGGTCGGTCGGGTCAGCTGTTCGGGTCGATCCCGGCTCGACGCAGCGCCGCCCCGGGCGAACCGCTCGCAGCCCTCCGTAATGCCCTGCTGGTACTGCTTCTCACCCCTGGTCACAGGCCACAGCTTCCGGCTCGTCGGGGCCGGCGCCCGGCGCGCCGGGGTGACCCGGGTAGGAGCGGCCGGCATGGTCGTCGTCGGCGCTGCTTCAGCGGGGGCCGGCCCCGGCGCGGTCGTGACCGGCGGCGCGGGCATCGGAGCCGAGTCCGGGCCGCAGGCGACAAGCACGGATACCAGGGCAGTGCCGATGACCACAGTCCCGCCGATCGGCGCCCCCTCGAGTACCCCATATCGATGACGGTCGCCCCGATGTGCCGACTGTGCACGATGGATGACTCGATCAGGTGAGCGCGACCGGCACCCAGCGCCGCTGAATACACCTCGATGGCGCGTAGCGGTACTTCGTGGCTGTACGGACGCCAGAGGCCCCGTCCGATCGTCTCGGATGGGGCCTCTGACCTGCGTGGGCGATACTGGGATCGAACCAGTGACCTCTTCGGTGTGAACGAAGCGCTCTCCCCCTGAGCTAATCGCCCGTGCCGTCGTAAACCCTACAACACTAGAACAGCGGACTCTGCAACCAGGTCCACTGCACGAGCCCCGTCCAGCTGGCGACCGTGTTGAACACGTTGAGCAGGTAGAGCGTGCCGAGGACGACGAGGCAGGTGGCGCTCAGGACTGACAGCCGGACGCCCAGGTGCTGCCGGGCGAGCCAGTCGGTCCAGGCGTCGTACTTGCCGCGGGCGAAGCGCAGCAGCCGCCGGGCCCACGCGAACTCGCTGGCGAGGATGGCCAGGCCGAGGAACACGATGAGCCAGCCCGGGCCCGGGTACGGGATCGCGACGAGGCCGCCCGCCAGCACGAGCCCGCCGAGAACGCCCACGCCGATTCGGTAGGTGTGCCGCAGCGCCGGCCGGTGTGCGATCCGGGCGCGCAGTCTGGCCAGCCGGGTCTGTTCCTGCTTGTCGGTCTCGCTCAGGTCTCCACCTGCCCGCTCGCGACCATCGTCGACGGTGCGGCCGGAGCGGTACGACCTGGTTCCATCGAGATCGCGTAGGTCGTGAACGCGTCAGCCACGGAGACCGATCCTACGGGGCGCGGCCGGGTCTCAGCGTCCACCACATCAAACGTTCCGATGGCCTTCGGCGCGCCCGCACCGGGGATCCCCCACAGAACATAGGTCTCGCGATCGGTGGTGTTGGGCGGCAGACCGACGGTGAGAACCTGGATCTGGCCATCGTGCACGAGCACCGCCGCCACCGGCGACGTGCCCTCCGCCGCGGTGAGAATGGCGTGCTTGCTGCCCGGACCGTCGAACTGCGCGACCATGTCGATGAGGCTCTGCGCCTGCCCGGACTGCGCGCCGCGCTCGGCCTGCGACTGCGCGGTCCAAGCCACGAGCCCGCCGATGCCCAGCACGACGACCAGCACGACCGACGCGATGACCAGCTGCCGGCCGCGCGGCGTGTTCAGCCGGCCCCGTTCCGGCCGGGGGGGCCGCACCGTCCCCGTGGGCCGAGGGTTCCGGGCACCGTCGAACGTCCCCTCCTGCTCGGCCGGCTCCGCGTCCCGGCCGGCCGCCTGGGAGGTCTGCGCGGCGGCGGTGCGCAGATCGTCGCGCGGCCGCCCGGGTGGGTCGGCCGGCTCGGCACATACGGCAAGGTCCGACAGCACCTCCTCGGCATCGCGGACGGCCTCCCGGCACGCCCGGCAGGTGGGCAGGTGCCGCTGCACCTCCAACTCCTCGTCCGGCTCCAGCGCATGCAACGCCCAGCCGATGGACTGCTCGGTGAGCGAGCAGGTCCCGGACGGCGGTTCGGTCACGACACCCCTCCGTCGACACCGGTCGTCACTTCCCGCAGCGGCGGGCCGAACCCGGCCTCCTGCACGTCCGGCCTTCGCTGCCCACGCAACTCCCGGATCAGGCTAGCGCTGGAAGGCAGCTCACACCCGGCGACGCAAGGCCCTGACCGGGCGTGACCGACTCGTCCCGGTGAATCGAGAATAGTTTGGGACGGACTACGCGTACCCGACCGTCACGTCTTCGCGCCCCGCTCGTTTTCTGCATGACAGACCACGCGGCACCACGGAAGAGGATGCAGGATGCGCGACGAGTACCTGACCATCTGCTCATCAGTGATCTTCGAGCTGATCGCCCCCGATGCGCCGGTCGTGCCCGTCGAGGTCGAGCTGGCGTACTCCAGCCGAGACCCCTATGCGGTGCAGGCGTCGTTCCGGACCGGCGGGGAGTCGTCCGTGAACTGGGTGTTCGCCCGCGATCTGCTGGCCGACGGCCTGGTCGCCCCGGCCGGAGCCGGTGACGTGAAGGTGCAGCCGGTACCCCACGATCTGGGTCGTATCGAGCTCGAGCTGACCTCGCCGTCGGGTCACGCCGTCTTCACGACGTGTGCCGCCAGGCTTGCCGAGTTCCTGGACCGGACCTTCGAGGTGGTCCCGGCCGGGAGCGAGTACTCCTGGCTCGACTTCGACGCGGCGCTGTCCAACCTGCTCGCCAATGACCGGGCCCGCGACTGAGGTCCGCAGGTCGGAGGACCTCCGCGGGCGTGTGGAGGGGCCGGTTTTGAACCCCCCGAGGGCCTGCGCTAATGTTCTCCCATCGCACCAACCGGTGCACATGCGGACGTAGCGCAGCTGGTAGCGCATCACCTTGCCAAGGTGAGGGTCGCGGGTTCGAATCCCGTCGTCCGCTCGGAGGAACCTCGGGTCTGCGCCGGACCTCCAGGCTTTGAGCCTGCGGAGCTGTAGTCCGGAGGATCAGGCGGAGTGGCCGAGTGGCTTAGGCAAGGGCCTGCAAAGCCCTGTACGCGGGTTCGATTCCCGCCTCCGCCTCGGGCGATTAGCTCAGTGGGAGAGCGCTTCCTTGACACGGAAGAGGTCACTGGTTCAATCCCAGTATCGCCCACCACCCGACAAGGCCCCTGACCAGCACAAACAGGGGGCCTTCGTCGTCTCCAGCGGCCTACGGGCAACATTCACAACAGCTCGGGGCCCGCCCGCCGTCCCCGTCCGGTTCACGGGGGCAGCTGGAACGACGCAACGGGTGCTGAGCGCTCAACCCACATACCTCAGCTCTAAGCAACCCGCTAGCCTTCTGTCATGCCCGACCACGTCGACCGCATCCTCGAGCAGTGGGCCGCCGAACGCCCTGACCTCGACGTCTCGCCGATGGCCGTTCTCGGACGCCTGACCCGCGCGTCGCTGCTCGTCGGCGCCGAACTGCGACGCACCTTCAGCACGCACGACCTCGACGCCGCATCGTTCGACGTGCTCGCCACCCTGCGGCGCAGCGGCCCGCCCTACCGCCTGAGCCCCACCGAGCTGATGCGCTCGGCGATGGTCACCTCCGGAGCGATCACCCAGCGACTCGACCGCATCCAGGCGCGGGGACTGGTCACCCGCACCCCCAGTGACGCCGACGGCCGCGGCGTGCACGTCACGCTCACCGAGGACGGCCGGAAGCTGATCGACCGGGCACTGCCCGACCACGTCGACACCGAGCACCGCCTCCTCGCCGCACTCACCCCCGCCCAACGCGAGACGCTCGCCGACGCACTCCGTGACCTCCTCGCATCCCTCGGGGACACCACGGACCGAACTCCGGTGCCTACTCCAGGCCGGTCACGACCCAGCCGACCCGGTCTGAGCAGCACCAAACCCCCCGCCGAGTGACACGCGCCGGCACCGGACAGAGCAGCGAGATCGAGGCCCTACCCGACGGGAGCACCCCGGCCCGGTTGGATCACGGCCAGCTGACCCTGGATGACCCCGCCACGGAACTAGTGATCGTGATCCGGTTGCACAGCAAGCTGAGTCCGGCCTGGGCACTGGTGGCACCCCCGGCATGGATGCAGATCCACTCCTGAAGACCGCAGGCAAGCACCTCGGGGACTCGGTCACCTACCTGCGCAGGCTGTTGGCGTCAGGCCGGCTTCGCAGTTGATGACCGGCGCGGAGCGGACCGCTGACCAGCGCTACATGGCGAGCCGCCGATCCAGGCGGTGTGGACCGTGCGGAGGGTCGGCCCGCCCGGGCGCGTCGGGCTCCCCGCCCTCGCTCGCGATCCCCCGGCGCAGCACCCGGAGGATCCGTTCAGTGCTGTCGGCAGTACCGAACAGCCGGCGCACGTTGTCGCGCTGCCGGTCCGCCAGCGGGTCCGGACCGCCGGCAAGGAGCTTCTCGGCCAGCCTGCGCGCGTCGTCGACCGTACGCACGCTGTGTACGCCGCGAACGACCTGCTCACCGATGGCGTTGAACGGCCGGTGACCGTCCCGCTCGAAGAAGATCACCAGCTTGGTGAGGAGCTGATACTCCACCAGCATCGACAGACCGGCGGTCACCATAAGGTCCGACGCGGCGAGGATCGGGCCGTAGCCCTCCTCGGACAGCACCGCGGTGTTGGGCAGCGCCGTCCAGTCCCGCATCCATCCGTCGAAGTCGGCCCGGCTGATCGGCGAGGCGTCCGAATCGGGGAAGGGCAGCAGCGCCGGATGCGGCATGAAGACGAACTGCACGTCGGGACACTGCCGGGCCCAGGCGAGCATCTCCGCGCGCATCAGGTGGAAGGCACCGAAGTCGGTCCACCCCGTCGCGATCGTGTGGTGCGCCGAGCACACCACGCGCCCCGGCCGGGCAGTCTTCTCCGGCCGCCCGGGGCCGAGCGGCCAGACCGGTCTCACCGTCCGCAGGTGGTCGGCCTTGGGATGGCCGGCGACGCGGAACTGGGCACCGTTGCGCACCCGTCCCGGATCGCGGTCTCCAGCATCATTTTGTTGGTGCAGAACACCATCCACGCCGCGCGGTGGAAATCGCTGTCGACGGCGGTGTTCGCCGTCCGCTCACCCGCGACGTTGACGACGAGGTTCATCGTCTCGTACGGGATCAGGCACGTGCGGACGAAGCCGAGCCGTTCCGTGCTCAGCTCGTCGGGCACATCGGCGTCCCACTGGGACTGCCGGTAGACCACGTCGGGTTCGATCGCCTTGATCAGTCGCAGGACGTCGCGCGCGACGCGCGGCTCGGCGTCGATACCGCCGAGCCGCCGGTCGAGCGCATCCATCCGGGCCGGCAGATCCTGCGCCCAGCGCAGGGCGGTGCGGACCCGGTCGATGCGTCTGCCCACGACCACTCCCGCCTGCTCTGGAATACCGGCGGCGCCGTGCAGCGGCGACGCTCGGTCACACGACTTGATCGCTCGGTGAACGGAGGGAATCTATCGCGTGGCTCACAGCCGACGAGTTGGGGCTCGTCAACCCCTCCCGTGAGTGCGTAACAGTGTTAGAACACTGTTACGCACTCACGGGAGGACGTGACGTGGAAGGGGAGCCGCGGGGATCCCGCGCGCCTCGCGACGCCGTCGCTCCAGCGGATAGCCGAGCGACGCCTCGACGAAGCGGACGTCGTCCTCCCACGTCACCCGCGGAATGTGCAGGTGGCCGTAGACCACCGCGACGGCCCGGAACCGGATGTGCCAGTCGGCCGTGCGCTGCGTCCCGCACCAGAGTGCGAACTCCGGACGGCGCAGCGCCCTGGTCGGCGCCCTGGTCAGCGGCCAGTGGTTGACCAGCACCGTGGGCGTCGCCGGATCCACCTCGGCCAGCCGCTTCTCCCCGAACGTGATCCGTGCGTCGCACCACGCGTCCCGGCTCGGGTACGGGTCGGGGTGGAGCAGGTGCTCGTCGGTGCACACGACGCCGGCCCGGTAGGCGGCAGCGATCGCCTCCTCCCGGGTCCCGGCGCCATCGGGCCAGAACGAGTAGTCGTAGAGCAGGAACAGCGGCGCGACGGTGACCGGGCCGCCCACACCGGTCCACACCGGGAACGGATCCTCGGGCGTCAGCACCCCCAGGGCTCGGCACCGCGCCACGAGATGCCGATAGCGGTGCTCGCCGCGCAGCTGCACCGGATCCTTCCGCCGCGTCCACAGCTCGTGGTTGCCCGGCACCCAGATGACCTGCGCAAATCGTTGCCGCAGCTGGGCGAGGGTGTCGATGACGTCGTCGACGCGCTCGCCGACATCGCCCGCGATGATCAGCCAGTCACCCTCGCTGGTCGGCCGCAGCTCCGCAGCGATCGCGCGGTTCTCCGGATAGCGCACGTGCAGGTCGCTGACGGCGAGCAGGCGCGAGGACGGCACCAGCCAGTCGTACCGGGGGGCGCTCGCCCCGTGCCCATCGGGGTAGGCCCGACGGGCTGAGGGACCGCTGAGAGTGCTCCTGGCACGGACAACTTACCGCCAGTAAGTTCGGACACGCAGCGGCGAGCGAAGGGGGCGATCATGGCCGGTTCGCGGGGTGTGCGGCGCGCCGTCCGGTGGGGGCTGCGGCACGGGATGATCCGCCGCGCGATCGGCAAGCGGGCCGCGGCGGGCGATCTGGGCGCCCGGCTGATGGTCGATCCGGCGGTCGTTGCCGAGCCGTTCGCCCACTACGACGAGCTGCGCACGCGCGGCAGGCTCGTCGACACCGGGTTCGGGCGCATCTCCGCCCATCACGACGTCGTGACGGCCGTGCTGCGCAGCACCGACTTCGGCGTCGGCATGCGGATTCCGGACAACCTGCCCGCGCTGCTCCAGCTCGCGGTCAAGGCCGGTGGGCGGTGGTCGCTCGGGCCGGTGGAGCCGCCGTCGATGCTCGCCGTCGACCCGCCCGACCACACCCGCTACCGCAAGCTCGTGACCCGTGCGTTCACGGCTCGGGCGATCGCGGCGCTGCGCACCCGCGCCGAGCAGATCGCGGCCGACCTGCTCGATGCGCTGGCCACACGGGCGGCCGGCGACGGCCGGGGCGATCTGATCGAGGACTACGCCGCCCTGCTGCCCGCCACGGTGATCGCCGAGATGCTCGGGGTACCGGTGGCGATGCGACGGCAGTTTCTCGAATGGGGCGCCAGCGGGGCGCTCTCGCTGGACATCGGCCTTTCCTTCCGTGACTTCCGGCGCTCGGAGCGGGACATCGACGCGCTGCACTCCTGGATGCTCGGGCATTTCGAGACGATCCGCCGCACCCCCGGCGACACCATCCTCAGCGCCCTGGTCACCGCGTACGACGAGGACGACACGCTCGCCGAGGACGAGCTGAGCAGCATCGCGATGCTGCTGCTCGCCGCCGGTTTCGAGACCACCGTCAACCTCATCGGCAGCGGCGCCGCGCTGCTCATGGCGCATCCGGACCAGCTCGCCGTCCTGCAGGCCGAGCCCGAGCGCTGGGGCAATGCCATCGACGAGATGCTGCGGATCGAGTCTCCGGTGCAGCGCACCGGGCGGATCGCCTGCCGCGACACCGAGGTGGCGGGGCAGGCGGTGCCGGCCGGGACACCGATCGCGCTGCTGATCGGTGGCGCCAACCGCGACCCCGCGGTCTTCCCGGATCCGGCCCGTTTCGACGTCACCCGGCCCGAGGCGGGGCGGCATGTCGCGTTCTCCAGCGGCGTCCACTACTGCCTCGGCGCCGCGCTGGCCCGGATGGAGGGCGAGGTGGCTCTGCGGGCGCTGTTCGACCGCTTCCCCGGTCTCGCCCCGGCCGGCCCCGGGCACCGCAGGCCCACCCGGGTGCTGCGCGGCTACGACGCGTTGCCTGTGACCCTCCCGGCCCCTGTGAGTGCGTAACAGTATTCTAACACTGTTACGCACTCACAGGGGCTCTGACCAGGGGTGAAACGTGCAGCCGCAGTGCCGGCTTGCGCCGGATGGACCTACCGGAGCTCCCCGGCCAGGCGCACGCTGACATTCGGGATGGCGGCCGGGAGGGGGCCCACATGGCGTTCGTCCTGGGGTTCCTGCCGTGGGTCGTGTACTGGGCCTTGGTCGGCAACGCACCGTTTCCGGCGGCGGTGGGCCTGGCGTTCGCCGTCGCCGCGGGAACGCAGCTGCTCGCGCGGTGGCGGGGTGCCCCGCTGCGAACCCTGGAGATCGGCACCGTCTGGGTGTTCGCGGTCCTGCTCGTCGCCGCGTTCGTCGTGCCTGACGCCGTGCTCGGTCGCTGGCTGCAACCGCTGGGCAACGCTGGCCTGCTCATCGTCGCGCTGGTCGGCGTCCTGACCGGACGGCCGTCCGTGCGCGAGTACGCCGCGTCCTCGGTGGACGCGCGCACCGCCCGGACGGACGGGTTCCGGGTCATCACGACCGCGATGACCTGGCTGTGGGGGGGTCTTCGCCGGGATGACGGCGTCGGCGCTGGTGCCGCCTCTGGTCGACGGCGCGGCGACCCTGCGCGATGCCGGCGACGCGCTGTCGGTCGTGTGCTACTGGGTGCTGCCGTTCGCGCTCGCCGGGCTCGGCGGCCTGGTCTCCGGGGTGTTCCCGTCGTGGTTCGAAACGCGCACGGCGCTGGTCGACGGGCGGACCGCCGCGGCCCCGGCGATCGCCGTCCCGCCCACGCCTCCCACGGATCTCACCGCCGCCGGAATCGAGCTGGACGTGCCGGTGCGCAGCCGCCACGACGAGCCGTTCGCGGTGGTGGTGCGCGCATCCGCCGGTGCGGCGGTCGAGCTCGCCGCGTCCGGTGTGGACCTGTTCGGCCGGGCGTGGCGGTCGGTCGCCCGCTTCACCGCGCCACCCTCCGGCCTCGTCGAACCGGCCGTGCTCGTCCCGGACTCCGGGGACTGGGCGACCGCGGCACCCGACGCGCCGCTGTGGGCCATGCGCTTCGCCGCCCGGGACGCCGTCCCGGAGCTGTTCGTCCCGCCCGCGCCCGCGTGGCCGGTCACCGTCTCGGCTGCGGTCGGGGCGGCGGTCGCGCGCCGCACGGTGATCCGCGTGGCGGCTGAGGCCGACGTCCGGCTCGCACCGGTCGACGTCGGCGGGCGGCCCGGCGTGCTCGCGGTTCCCGAGGGTCCACCGCCCGCAACGGGCCGTCCGGGGGTGGTCTGCTTCGGCGGGTCGGAGGGCGGCCACGACTCGCAGGTCGGGCACGCCGCGCTGCTCGCCTCGCACGGGTTCGCCGCGCTCGCGGTCTCGTGGGTGGACGAGACACAGGCCGCGGAGGCCATCGCCGAGGTGCCGCTGGAGCGATTCGACACCGCGCTGCGCTGGCTGGCGACCCGGGACGAGGTGTCCGGACCGGTGGCCGCGATGGGGGGTCCCGTGGGGCGGAGGGGCTGCTCGCCGCCGTGTGCACCGGATCGCAGCCGGCTCCCGCCGGCCTGGTGCTGATCAGCCCGAGCAGCGTGACCTGGCAGGCCGTCGGTTCGGACGGCGAGGTTCCGGACACCGCCTCATGGACCCGGGGCGGGCGACCGCTGCCCTGGCTGGCGCTGCCCACGGGCGCGGTGATGCCCCAGCTGGTCCGCAACGCCTGGAGGGTCGGCCGCGACATCGCGGCGCACCGGCCCAGTCTGCTGCGGCTGCGTCCCGCCTACGCCGCCGGGCTGCGCGCCGGCCCGGGAGCGGCCGCGATCCCCGCCGACCGTGCCCACTGCCCGCTGCTGTGCCTGACCGGCGAGGACGACCAGGTCTGGCCCTCGGCGGCCATGGCGGCGGCGCTGCGCGCCCAGCGCGGCGACGCGTTCGCAGACGCACACGTCAACTATCCCGGCGCAGGGCACCTGATCCGGCTGGGCACGCTTCCCACCGACGCGCAGTGGACCGGCGGCATCGCGCTGGGCGGGACCCGCGAGGGGGTCGACGCCGCCCAGCGGGACGCCACCGTGCGGGTCTTGACGTTCCTGCGCACCGTCGCGGAAGGCCGGCCGGTTCCGGTGAGCTCGCTCCGTGATCCCGGCTCATCGGGACGGCCCGGGCTAGCGTGATCGCATGCCGATCGCGCACCCGCCGTCCGAAACCGGAGGCCACCACCGCGACGTCGCGGTCAACCCGATCTTCGCCCGTGAGCCGCTCGACGTGCCGCGCTTCGCCCTGTCCGCCGAGGGGCTCGACCCCGAGATCGCCTACCAGATCGTGCACGACGAGCTGATGCTCGACGGGAACGCCCGGCTCAACCTCGCCACCTTCGTCACCACGTGGGCCGAGCCGAACCTCGAGCGGCTGATGTCCGAGTCGTTCGACAAGAACGTGATCGACAAGGACGAGTACCCGCGGACCGCCGACCTCGAGGCCCGCTGCGTGCGGATGCTCGCCGACCTGTGGAACGCCCCGGACCCGGCCGCGGCCATCGGCTGCTCCACGACCGGGTCGAGCGAGGCCTGCATGCTCGGCGGGTTGGCGATGAAACGGCGCTGGCAGCTCGCGCGCAGGGCCGCCGGGAAGCCCACCGATCGGCCCAACATCGTCATGGGCATCAACGTGCAGATCTGCTGGGAGAAGTTCGCGAACTACTTCGACGTCGAGGCCCGGCTGGTGCCGATGGAGGGCGACCGGCTGCGGCTGGGCGCGGCCGAGGCCGTCGAGCGGTGCGACGAGAACACGATCGGCGTCGTCACGGTCCTCGGGTCGACCTTCGACGGCAGCTACGAACCCGTCGCCGAGATCTGTGCCGCGCTCGACGACCTTGCCGGGCGCACCGGTCTCGACATCCCGGTGCATGTGGACGGCGCGTCCGGGGCGATGATCGCGCCGTTCTGCGATCCGGGGCTGGAATGGGACTTCCGGCTGCCGCGGGTGTCGTCGATCAACACCTCCGGGCACAAGTACGGGCTGGTCCATCCGGGCGTCGGCTGGGCCGTCTGGCGCGACCACGACGCGCTGCCCGCGGAACTCGTCTTCACCGTCAACTATCTCGGCGGCGAGATGCCCACCTTCGCCCTGAACTTCTCCCGGCCCGGCGGTCAGGTGATCGCGCAGTACTTCAACTTCCTGCGCCTCGGCGTGGACGGCTACCGGCGGGTGCAGCAGACCTGCCGCGACGTCGCGACGTCGCTCGCCGCCGGGATCGCCGAGCTGGGTCCGTTCCGGCTGCTCACCGACGGCTCGCAGCTTCCGGTGTTCGCGTTCACCGTCGATGCGGACGCGCCGTTCTCGGCGTTCGACGTCTCGGCGGCGTTGCGCGAGGCCGGCTGGCTGGTACCGGCCTATGTGTTCCCGGCCGACCGCGAGGACATCGCGGCGCTGCGGATCGTCGTGCGCAACGGCTTCTCCCACGACCTCGCCGGTCTGCTGCTCGACGACCTGCGCCGGGCGCTGGGCAGGCTCGGTGCCCAGCGGTCGCCCCAGCGCGGGGCGGAGGCGTCGTCATTCGCGCACGGGGCCGGGCAATCGGCCGGAACCGGCAGCGGCTGACTCCGCACCGGGCGAATCGCCGGTCAGCGGTGGACCGGCCGTGTTCACCGGACCACACTGAGCCCATGGCCGGTAGCGGCCGCGGGGGGAGGGGCAGTGGTCGAACTCGGCATCGATCTCGGCACCGCGAACACGGTTGTCTGTGACACGGGTCAAGGCGTCGTGTTCGACGAACCATCGGTCCTGCTGATGCGCCGCAACGGGGCCCGACGGGGCCGGGTGGTGACACTCGGGCAGCACGCCTCGGAGCTGGTCGGTCGGACACCGGCGGGGATGACCGCGATCCGGCCACTACAGGACGGGGTGATCACCGATCTGGAGACGGCGCGGGCCTATCTGCGCGCGGTCGTCCGGCGGATCGCCCAGCATCCCTGGCAGCGCAGCCGCTCCCGGGTGGTCATCGGCGTGCCCGGGGGCGCGACCGACCTGGAACAGCGCGCCCTCCTCGAGGCCGCCGACGAGGCCGGGATCAGCCGGGCGACAGCGCTCGACGAACCGATCGCGGGGGCGGTCGGCTGCGGGATCGATCCCCTGGAGCGCCGGGTGCACATGGTCATCGACGTCGGCGGCGGCACGGCCGAGGTGACCGCGTTCTGCTATGGCGGCGTGCTCACCTCCCGCTCCTGCCGGGTCGCCGGTGACGAGATGACCCTTGCGGTTTACCGGCATCTGCGCGAAGAGCACGAGCTCATCGTGGCGGAGCAGACGGCCGAGGAGATCAAGATCCGGGCAGGCGTGGAAACCGGACCCAGCCTGGTGGTCCAGGGCCGCGACGCCGGATCGGGCCGGCCACGCGTGCTCACTCTTCCGGTCGCGGAGATCACGGACGTCATCCGGCCGCTCACGGACACCATCATCCAGACCCTCGCGGCCTGCCTGGACGACCTGCCGGCGCAGGCCACCGCCGACGTGCTGGCGGACGGGATTCTCCTCTTCGGCGGGGCGGCGCTGACCCGCGGCTTCAGCGAGAACCTCGAACAGGCCTTCGGGTTCCCGATCACGCTCGCGGCCAACCCGCTGACCTGCGTCGCCGAAGGCGCCGCGCAGTGCCTGCGCAGCCCGGACCTGCTGGCCGCCTACGGCCGCAGCTGAGCGCGTCATGGCTCCACAATGCGGTCAGGCGCGACGTCCCGTCCGCATTGTGGAGCCATAACGCGGGCGGGGCGGTCAGGGAGTCTGGACCGGATCGGTGGCCCGTACCTCCGCCTCGTGGGCGAGGTAGTAGCTCAACCCGCCGGCGACCACGGCGCTGGCGCTGTTGGCACCGGTGCCGGGTCCCTGGACGAGCGCGGTCATGACGATGTTCGGACCCGGCATCGGGGCGGCCGCGCTCATCCAGTTGTCGTAGCTGGTGTCGGGCAGGCTGCCGTCCTGCGCGGTTCCGGTCTTCGCGCCGACGGGCACGGGCAGCCCGGCCAGCCGGGTGGCGGTCCCGCCGGTCACCGCGGCGCGCATGCCGTCCCGGACCGGGCCGAGGGCGTCCGCGAACGGCACCGGCTTCGGCGGCGGGACCGGAAGTGCGGTGTACGCGCTCCCGTCGGCCCCGGTCGCGAGGCCCAGCCGCGGGGTGACAAGCTGTCCGGTCGCGACACCGGCCGTCCACAGGGCGTTCTGCAGGGGCGTGACCTGTAGATATCCCTGTCCGATGCCGAGGATCACCGTCGATCCGCCGTACCAGGTCCCGCCGCTCTCGCTCACCGACTGCGGGGTGCCGAGGTAGCCCGGCGACTCCCCCGGCAGATCGATACCGGTGCGGGCGCCGACCCCCAGCGCCCGCGCGGCGTCGATGATCGGCTCGGGCCCGAGGGCGTTGGCCAGCTTGTAGAAGTAGACGTCGTTGGACCAGGCGATCGACTGGCGCAGGTCCATCGGACCCATCGTCCGCCAGTTGTTGAACGTGTGCCCGCCCAGGGTGAAACTGCCGCCGGTGGGGATCATCTGGTCGACCGGCCACGGGGGGTGGATCACGTCGGCCGAGGCGACCACCAGCTTGAACGTCGAGCCGGGCGGTACCGCGGCCTGGGTCACATGCTCCAGCATGGGGTGGCCGGGGGCGGATGTGGCCGCCCGCAGCCCGGCCGGGTCGATCGGCGGACCGTAGACGTTGTTGTCATACGACGGCAGGCTCGCGATCGCGAGGATCTGACCGTCCCGCGGATCCACGGCGACGGCGGCCCCGATCGCACTGCGGCTCTGCCCGCGCAGCGCGTCCGCCAGGCCGGCCGCGAGCTGCCGCTGCAACCCCAGGTCGAGCGAGAGCCGCAGGTCGGCACCCGGGATCGGCTCCCGGTGCGGGCCCATCACCACCGGCACCCCCGCGGGGGTGACGTACACGCACTGCTGGCCGTTGATCCCGCGCAGGATCGAGTCGTACTGCTGCTCCAGTCCCGCGCGCCCGACGATCTCCCCGAGGGGCAGATCCGGCTGCCGCTGCATCTCGGCCGGGGTCGCGATCCCGGCGAACCCGAGGACCGGGCCGAGCAGGGATCCGGTGGGATAGCTGCGCTGTGGTTCGGGGATCACCAGCACCCCGGTGATCCCGGCCGCGGCGACCGATGCCCCGGTCTCCGCAGGAACCTCGGCGACCGGCAGCGAAAGGGTGGTCGCGGGGGCGTCGTCGAGGGCGGCCGTCATGGCCTGCACCGGCTGCCCGGTCAGCGCCGCGAGCTTGGCGATGTCGTCCGGCCGGGACCGCAGGATGGCCGGCACCGCGACCACCTTGTCGACGCCGGTGCCCGCGGCCGCGGTGCTGGTGGCCAACGGTGCCCCGTGCCGGTCGGTGATCTCCCCGCGCAGCGCGGGGAGCCGGATGCATCGGGTCATCTGTTCCTGGCCGGCGGCGAACAGGGCCTCACCCTGGGTGGCCTGGATGTTCCAGCCGTAGAATCCGAACGTCACCAGCACGGCGGACATCGCGAGCGCGGTCGCCCGGACCAGCCGCGGCCGCCGCGCCCGCCAGCGGGGCACGATCCACAGTCGCCTGCGCGCCCCGTCCCGGCGCACGCCCAGCACGACCCCGAGCGCGGCCAGATGCACCAGCAGTGCCGTCCCGCCATTGCTGAGCAGCGGGAACGGGACACCGGCAAGGGGCAGCAGCCCCAGGTTGCCGCCCAGCGAAACGAGGATCTCCGCTCCGAGCAGGATCGCGAGCCCACCGCCGACGAGTGCCCCGTTCGGCGTCCGGGGCACCCGGCTGGCCAGCGCGAGCCGCCAGACGAGCACGATCGCGGCCACGACGACGGCGGCACCGGCCACCAGCCCGAACTGCTCGACCACGCTGGCCAGCGCCAGATCGGTGTCCCGCTCGGGCAGGTACTGCGCCATCAGCGCGGTCAGCGGTTCGCCCGCCCGGCCGAACAGCGACCCCGAGCCGAGCGCGATCCGTGCCTGCTGAACGGCCCAGCCCGCCCCCGTCGGCTCCTCGTGGGAACCCACGAGAAAGCTGCCGAGACGCTCCACCTGATAGGGCCGCAGCATCCCGATGACCAGCGGCACCGCCACCGCCGCCGCGGCGAACAGAGGCAGCAGGAAGCGCGCGGGTATCCGGCCGATGACGAGCATCGCGACGGTGAGGACCATCAGCAGGGTGGTGGTGCTGAGGTCCGGTTGGAGCACGGTGAGCCCGATCGGCAGCACCGCGAGCCCGATCCCGAACACGAAGCGCTGCCAGGCGGGACGACCCGAGCCGAGGACCGAGGCGAGCACCAGCAGCAACCCGAGCTTGGCCAGCTCCGAGGGCTGGAAGGTGAACGAGCCGAAGCTGATCCAGCGGGTCGCCCCGTTCGCCGTGACGCCCACGACGAGCACCGCACCCAGCAACAGCACGGCAACGCCGTAGCTGACCCAGCCGAGCACGAGCAGCAGCCCGGCCCGGAACCGCCACAGCACCGCGAGCAGGACGACCCCGGCGACCGCGATCGCCGCCTGCCGGACCATCGCCTCGGGACTGTCCACCATGTACAGATTGGCGAGCCCGAGCCCGACCAGCACGAGCGCGGACAGGATGGCCAGCAGGTCGAAGGCGGTGCCCCCGGAGTCCTTGGCGCGCAACGGGCGCTTCTGCTCAGGACCCGCCGGCCCGCCCGGCGCCGCCGAGGTCCCACCACGCTCCACGCTCAGCACCCCAGCGCTCCCTTCGAGCTCAGCGAGACGGTTCGGGTGGTGTCGTCGCGCACGCACCCTCGACCGGGACGAGCAACGGCGCGCTGGCCGCCACGGCGGGGGCGCTGATCTGGGCCAGCACGGCAAGCGCGGCGCCCGGCGGCAGTGCGACGGTGTCGACGACCACGGCGCGGTCTCCGTCCGG
Organism: Pseudonocardia asaccharolytica DSM 44247 = NBRC 16224; assembly: GCF_000423625.1. GTDB lineage: Bacteria > Actinomycetota > Actinomycetes > Mycobacteriales > Pseudonocardiaceae > Pseudonocardia > Pseudonocardia asaccharolytica. The sequence continues at coordinate 289,528 of NZ_AUII01000001.1, read as the reverse complement.
CGGCACGGCCACCGTCCCCTGCGGACCGGCCACCGTCGCACCGGTACAGGGGTTGTCGACCCGGACGTTCCAGTCGACCGTCTGCGGCTCGGGCCGCGGATGCAGGAGCACCTGCAACCGGACCTGGCAGTCGCTGCCGGGGGTGCACGGATGCAGCGCCCGCAGGTCGACGCCGGCGACGGCGCCGGCCGCCTGCGGGGCGGGCGGCACGACCGGCGGCGGGGTCGGCCGGGCGGTGGCCGTCACCGACCCGGCGCGACCGGCGTCCAGCACCACACCGATGTCCTGGCTGATCCGGTCGCTCAGGAAGGTGAACTCGAGCAGGATCACCCCGGCCAGCACCACGATCGAGACCCCCCATTTCCAGGCCCGCGACACCACGGTCCGGGCGACGGGCCGGGATCGGGGCGTGGCTTCCCGCGGGGCGTACGGCAGCGCCTCGGGGACCGCGGCGGGCGCAACGGCCGGAAGCCCGTTCGCGGCGCGGACCAGCCGCGCGAGCTCGGCGCGCTGCTGCCGGCCCGAGTCGGACGGCAGCGCGGCGCGTAGCGGTTCCGCCACGGCGGCGACACTCGCGCCGGGCGCTGCCGCCGCGTCAGCCGCCCGGTCCAGCGCGGCGAGCTGGTCGGCCGCCCGCTGGTCCGGATGGCGGGTCGATCGGTCTGCGGCGGCTGCCAGCTCCGCCAGCAGCGGCGCGGCGCCGGCCGGCTCGGCGGGCCCGTGGCCGTTCGGCCCCGGATGGCCCGGGTGCCCCGGGTGGGTGGTCAACCGGGCCCGGCCGTCGGAGCCGACGACCACGGCGTACCCGAACGGTTCACCGGGCCGGACGCCTGCCGGGCCCCGGGCCTGCAGCCCGGACAACAGATCGATCGCCAGCACGAGCACCTGGGCCGGGGTGAGCCGGGCGACCTCGAGCAGGCGGGGCAGGCCGAGGATCGCATCGTGCTCCAGCGCCGGCTCGACCAGCGGCCGGGAGTCCCCGACCACCTCCCCGGCGTAGTCCGGCTGCGGACGGCGCGCCGAACCCCGCCGGCGAGACATCCGCGTACCAGGCGACCTGGTACCCCCTGACCCAGGCTGCAGCATGGCAGGCCATCCCTCAGCGCCGTAGCGACGTTCGGCCGGCCCGGTCGGTGCACCGCACGTTCGGACCCGCGCATTGCGATGGGAAGCAGCGATATCCGGCGAGAGCCGCGGCTCAAGCCGGGGACAGAATCGATCTTCGAGCGCCGCCGTGGTGGTCCCGCACGGTTCGCCGCGCCTGTCCCCGGACCATTTCCCCGCCCATGGCGCCCCCCGCCTTGATTGCCCCTGTTCATTTCACCACAGAGCTCGGGATTGCGCCGCCGCTGAACGTCGGTGGTTGCCTGGGCTATCCGCGGCGCCGCGCGGCCAGCCGAGGCGAGCGCAGCACGAGCAGCAACCCGGCCACCAGGGTCTGGCTCGCCAACCATGCGGCCCCGACCCCGGTCACGCCCCATCGGGGCAGTGCCACCAGCGACAGGCCGATCGTCAGCACCGCCACGCTCGCCGGCACCGCGAACAGCACCGGGATCCGCCGACGCACCCGGGCGACGCTGATCGTCGAGTTGGTGATGATGTTCGGCAACGCGGACAGCGCCGCGAGGACCAGCACCCCGGTTCCGGACTCGGCATAGGAGGGCCCGAACACGCCGAGCACGACGGGCGCCCCGAGCGCGATCACCGCGACCGCTGGCACGAGCAGCGCCGCCGCCTTCAGCTCCATGGCCCGCCGCGCCGCGGGCAGCCGGGCCGGCTCGACGGCCACGTGCGCGACGAGGGACTGCCCCATCGCGGACGAGACCAGGTAGAGCGAGAACGCGATGGTCCACGTGATGTTGTAGGTCGCGGCACCGACCGGGCCCACGACGGCGATGACGATCATCGGAAGGCCGTAGGTGGCGGCGAGCCAGAACACCGCACCGGCGTAGTCGGCACCGACGAACCGCCCGATCCCGGCGAGCGTCAACGGCTCAGCCAGGTCTCGGCTGCGGGCCTCGTGCGCGGGCAACGCCCGCAGGAACAGATATCCGTTGGTGACCACGACGGCCACCGCGGTGGCGATCACCCACGACACCGCGATCCCCACGCGCGGCGCCAGCCCCACCGCCACGACAAGCAACACGATCTTGAGGGCCGAGAACACCAGGTTCTCGACCGGCACCACGGTCGCCCGCCGGACCGCGGTGAGCGCGAAGTCCTGCAGGGTGAAGAGCGCCCACAGGGCGGTCGCCGGAACGAGGAGGAGCAACAGCCGCGCCCGCCCGATGTGCTCCAGCAGCTCAGGCGCCCACACCCCGGCGCCCGCGACGAAGATTCCCGCCGCGGCCGCGGACAGCAACCCGCTCACCAGGTAGGCGAGCACGACCAGCCTGCGGCTGCGCACCCCCGCGACCGGGAGGAACCGCAGCAGCATGTAGTTCAGGTTCAGCTGCGCCACCCCGCCCAGCAGCATCATCGTCGACAGGGTGACCGAGTTGACGCCGACGACGTCGGCCGGGAAGAGCCGGGCCGCGACGACCCAGTAGAGCAGCCCGAGGACCGAGGTGAACCCCGCGCTCAGCACGAGTGCCAGCCCGTCGCGGTGGACCGGAGCGGCCCAGCCGCGCAGCCATCGCGCGGCCGGTGCGAGAACCGGCGGGCCGCCGCTCATCCCGGCGGCACCGGTCCCGGGTGGCGGTGGCGGGGCGGCCGGTACCAGTGGCGCAGCACGGCCCGCACGTTACGGCGAATCCAGACGGGGTTCGCGGCGTAGCGTGGCGACTTGGCGATATTGGTGGCGACATGGCGCAGCCACGCCAGCAACGCGAGCGTGCCGGGCCCGAGCGGATCGGCGCCCAGGCCGCGCTGCGCCTCGGTGAGCACGGCACCCGCCCGTCCCGGGTCGGCCAGCCAGCGCACCACGACGGTCCCCAGCTCCTCGCCCGCCACCTCGGTGTCGAAGGTGAGCAGGAAGCTGACGACATCGAGCACCGCCAGCCCGTCGGGATCCGACTGGCACCAGTCCACGACCCCGGTCACCTCGCAGCCGGGCGCGCACAACACATTGTGCGCGGTGAAGTCGCCGTGCACCCAACCGACCGCCACCCGCCGGCCGTGCAGGCTGCCGGTCAGCTCCCCCACCAGGCGGTCCAGGGCGGCCCGATACGCACCGCGCAGGACGGGACGCACGACGGCGGCGGGCTCGCCGATCCAGCGGGTGATCCCCGCATCAGCGACCGTGACCACGCTCGCGGTCCGGCGGTGCAGCCGGGTGATCGCGTCGAGGGCACCGGCCAGGACGAGATCCCGGCGATGGGGATCGGCCACCGCGATCCGCCCGTCGCCCCCGCCGAGCCGGGTCTCGAGCGTGCAGTAGGCGCCGTTGACGTCTCCGGCCGCCAGTATCCGGGGCAGCAGCCCGCGCCACGGACCCAGCCGCTCGTCGGCGTGCAGCGCCGCGAGCACGGTGCCCTGCCGGACGAGCTGAGCACGCCCCGGCCTGCTCATGGTGGCCTTGAGCAGGATGCTCCGGCCACCGGTTGCGTCCCCGTCGTGCATCGCGACGATCGCCGTGTCGGAACCTCCGCGCAGCCGCTCCCCCATTCGCCACGACCTGCCGTCGCCGTCGAGCAGCGCCGCGACCGCCGCCGGGGCGGTCCGGCGGATCAGGACCGAGGCGCGAAGGGAGGTGAGCGGGCCGGCGATCGGTCCGCGCAGCCAGCCGAACGGCAGCGCCCCGGACATCGTCACGGCATCTCACCCGCCGGGGAGCCCACCGCGGCCCACGGCGGCACGGGCCGCCACCGGCTCCGCAGCCGCCGCCAGGCCCGCCAGCCCCGGGTGCGCAGCCGCTCGTCGGGCTGGCCGATCGGTGCCGCGCCGCGCAGCCAGCCGCGCACATCCGCGTCGGTGTGGGTGGCCGTGAGCATCAGCCGGGAGAGGCCGTAGTCGGGGTCATCCACGCAGCTCAGGGCGTTCTTGACACTACACGCCGACGAGTAGCCGGCCTCCGCGACGACGCGGCGGACCCGCGGGTCGGAGTAGCCGAACGGGTAGGCGAAGCTGTGCACCGGGCGGCCGATCCCGTCCTCCAGCCGGCGCTTGCAGTCCACCACCTCCCGGCGAACGTCCGCCAGCGGCAGGGTGTCCAGCTCGCGATGGGTGTGGCTGTGCGCCCCGAGCTCCCCGATCGCGCCGAGCTCGCGAAGCTCCGCCCAGCTCAGCATCGGGTCGCCACCGGGGCTGACGCCGTCCGCCACCCCGGTGGTCACGTAGACCGTCGCGGTCATGTCCCGGGCCGCCAGCAGCGGCGCCGCGGCGGTGAGGGTGTCGCGGAACCCGTCGTCGAACGTGACGAGCACCGGGCGCGGCGGCAGCGTCCCGTCCCCGCGCACGGCGGCACGCAGCTGCGAGACGGTGAGTGTCGTCCCACCGGCCTCGGTGATCGCGTCGAGATGGCGGGCGAACGCGGCGGGCGACACGGTGAACGGCGCGATGAACCGCGACGGGGCATCGGAGACCGCATGGTAGAGCAGGATCGGGATGATCATGCGGCCGCCGGGATGGGCCGCGTCCGGGCGCGGGCGAGCTCGGCGGCCAGGCGCACCGCGGCGGTGGGCAGACCGGGACGTCCCCCGCGCTGGGCATCCAGCAGGGCGAGCAGCAGCCGGGCGGACGGTTCGGGCGCCGCCCCGCGGCAGCGCGGGCACCTGCCGGGGCGGTGGCCGAGCAGCCGGGCGACCGCGTCCGCGAATCCGGCGGCGTACTGGCGCGACAGCACCGCGACCCCGGCCCCGCGTATCGCCTCGGCGGCGTTGCCCGGGGCGTAGGCGTGCCGGGCCGTCCCGAGCATCGGCAGGTCGGACTCCGTATCGCCGACGGCCAGCACGATCTCGGCAGGCGAGTCCGGGGCCGGTCCGAGCATCCGGGCGAGGGCGGCGAGGCCCGTCCCCTTGTCGGTGCCGGCCGCGACGATATCGGTCTGCCGTTGCCCGGCGACGACCCGGACCCGCTCCCGCTCTGGGCCCAGCCCGGCGAGCACACCATCGACGAGCTCGGCCGGAAGGCCGCGCGGCCGCCCACCCACCCGGTAGGCGCGCACGCAGTAGCGGAAGTCCTCGTCGACCTGTACGCCGGGCGTCTCGCGCAGCCGGCGCCGCAGCGTCTCCAGCACCTCGCCGTCGGACGGTTCGACCAGCTCGACGACGCGTCCGCGGGTGTGGTCGTAGGCCACGGCGCCGTATTCGGCCACCCCGCCGGCCAGCCCGTAGGACGTGCACCGGTCGCGGACCTCGCCCAGGCTGCGCCCGGTCACCGGCACCGGGCGGTGACCGTGGTGCTGCAACGCGCGCAGCGCGGCCACGGCCGTCGGCGTGGCGATCGGGAAGCCCAGCGCATCGGACTCCAGCACGCCGTCGACATCCAGGGCGCAGAGCGCTCCCCCGGTGGGCGGTGGGGCGCCCGGGAACCGCGCCACCAGATAACGCCGCACGGCGCGGGACGCGGCGCACCGGGCGCGTGGGTCGCTACCCAGCCGGTCCTCGAGGTGGGCCAGCTCGTAGAGCAGGAAGCGCTCGTCGTCGCACGGCCACGCCGAACGCAGCGCGGCCGCCAGCGCCGGGTCGCTCGCCCCCGGGGCGATGCCCGCGACGTCGTAAACGGGGTCGTAGCAGACCCGGTCGGTGTTGGCGAAGGCCCGCACGTCCGGATCGGGTTTGTACAGCGTGCCGCCGGAGGAGACCCAGTCCGCGGCCGCGGTCGCGCCGTCGACGACCGACGGATGCGCAACGGCGCACAGCCCGCGGACGGCGGGGTCGATCAGTCCCGAGCGCAGCGGAAGGCCGAACCTGCCGAAGCCGCGCCCGAGCAGCCTGCTGGCCACCTCCCAGGCCGGCTGCCGGCCGGTGAGGGCCTGCGCCCGGTCGATGGCGGGCATCGCGGCGGCCCGGTCGGTGAGGTACTCGATGATCGCGGGCACCTGCGCCGGCCGCACCGCCTCGAGCGACCGGGCATCGGGGCGCCATTCGCGGAAGACCAGCCCGTTCGCGAAGCCGTAGGTCGCGGGGGTGTGTCGGGCAACCGCGCGGGCCACCGCCAGCGCGTGCCGGCCGAGGTACCCGATCCCCGCGCCGCGGGCCTCGACCAGCCGGCTGCGGCCGTCCGCGGTGTCCACCCGGAAGACCGCCCGCAGGTGGCCTCGGCCGAGCTCGGGACCCGGCGCCGGGATGCGGTGGACCTCGACGACCCGCACGCCGAGCATCGGGGTCAGCACGTCGGCGACGGCGGCGGGGGCGAACAGGTCGTGTACCGCCCACCGTTCGGACGGCAGGGTCAGCGTCCGGTAGGCCGCCAGGCTCGCCGGCGGCCGCGGCCCGAACAGCGGAACCAGCAGCGTGATCGCCGCCCGGTCCGGGCCGCAGGCGCGCACCTGCTCGGCGACCGCGCGCAGCGCCGACCCGCTGCCCGGGGGATCGTCGATCACCACGACCGCGCCCCCCGCGCGCCGCAGCGCCCGCAGTGCCCGCCGCTGCTCGCGGGTCGGCGGCACGCCAGGACGCATCGTCGAGACGCTCACCCGGCCGAAGCCGGCCGTGCGCAGGGCCGCGGCGACGAGCGGGCCGAGGTAGCTACCCGAGGTCCGCACGCCCACCACCATGGTCGGCCGATCCCGGTCGGGTTGGGCGTCCGCGTAGGCCCCGGCCAGCCGGACCATGTCGGCGGGCTGCTGGTCGAAGCTGCGGAAGCAGGAGGGCAGCCGGAGGATCTCGCCGACCAGCCCGGCCGGCAGTCCGGCCAGGCCGGCGCGCAGCCGGGCCGCGCGGTCGCGCAGCTCCCGCTGCCGGGCCCCGGAGAGCCCGGCGTCGAGGAGGCCGCGGGCGAGCGCGTCCCGCACCGTGGCGGCCTCGCCGGCCCAGCGCGCGGCCGCCCGCCGGGCGGGCCCGAGCTGCCGGGCCCGGTCGGCCGTCGTGGCCATCGTGTCCAGCGCCCGCGTCCCGATCTTCGCGACCCCGCGACCCCGCAGGTAACCGGCGGCCCGGCGCGGCAGCGACGAGTCGCGGTGGAGATGGTCCTCGGCGATCTGCACCGCACCCGCGGCCAGCAGGAACCCGTCCAGCATGTCGGCCACCGCCAGCCGCTCGACCAGCCGGTCCGCGATCTCGCGCAGCTCCATCAGCAGATCGGCCATGACGAGCTCGGAGTGCGCAAGGCCGGCGGCGGGCAGCACCTCGGTCATCGGCTGATCCGCCGGTGCTGCCACCGGCTGACCGCATAGGCCAGCGGGCCACGCGCCAGGCCGGCCAGCTCGATGATCTCCAGCTCCCGCGGGTAGCCCACCTGCTTGTGGCGATTCTTCTCCGACGACCGCCCGACCAGGTGCCAGGCGCCCTGCGCCACCCTGCGCACCATGTCCGGAAGCAGCCGCGGTTCATGCACGATCGCGCTCGTCAGATAGGCGCCGAGCCCGACGCCGTAGTCGTGCACCAGACGCCGCAGGCTGGCGTAGTCCGGCCGATGCCAGTGCCAGACCAGTGCGGTCGGCTCGTAGACGAGGGTGCGCCCGCCCGTGATCACCCGTAGCAGGGCGAGCAGGTCGTCCCCGCCGCGGGCCGCCGTGCCCGTGCCCATGGCCGGGTCGAAGCCGCCGCGCTCGCGCAGCAGGGCCGTCTCGAAGGCCATGTTCGCGCCGCTGCCCAGCCGTCCGACGGTGAACGGGAACAGCCGGTCGTCCGGCCGGTGGCCGTTGAGGTTGACGCTGCGGCGCTGGTAGCCGCGGGCGTACCCGCCGAACTGCTCCAGCAGGTTCTGCGCGGCGGTGTTCACCTCGGCCGGGAGGATCAACCCGGTCACGCAGCCGACCCCGGGGCCCGAGGTGGCGGCCTCGACGATGCCGCTCAGCCAGTACGGATCGACCACCACGTCGTCGTCGGTGATCGCCACCCACGAGCCGGTGATCGCCTCCAGCCCGCGGTTGTGGGCCAGCGCCACCCCCGGGCGGCTCTCGCGCAGGTAGCACACCGCGGGGAACGCGTGGTTCTGCTGCCAGGCCGCGACCGCGCGGGCGGTGGCATCGGAGGCCGGGGCACTGTCGACGACGACGACGTCGAACCGCCGGTACCGCAGCCGGGCGATCGAGTCCAGGCAGCGGACGAGCGACTCGGGCCGGTTGTGGGTCGCGATCAGGACCGTCGCCCACGGCCCCTCCGCCTCCAGCTCCTGGCGGCGTTGCAGGCAGCGCGGGAGCACCCCGGCATCGTCCAGACCGCGTGCGGTGAGCCTGGCCGGCGCCGGAAGCCCGTCGCGCTCGAGGTGGGCTTCGGCGAGGGGAACGACATCGGTGAGAACCCCGGCGAGCTGCTCGGGTTCCAGCCCGTCCGGGGTGAGCGGGACGACGACGTCGGAGAGCGGCCGGGTATGCAGCCGCAGCAGCAGCCGCGCATGGGACGGAGCGTCCGTCGAGCCCACCGGCCCTGCCGACGCGACGCGCGGCAGTCGCGCGCTCAGCTCCACGTCATACACCGGCACAGGGCCGTCAGGCAAACCGTTCATCAATTCCCCCGCTGCCAAGGTCGCTGCGTTCCGTCTCCCCGGGTGGCTTTCCCGTCATACGAACAGGTTGTCTCCCGTGGGTCAACTGCGCGCCATTCAGCATTCACCATCCCGACAGATCACGGCTCATCGGCCCAGACAGAACACAGTGCGTAGCGACGCGCCGCTCAATTCCACGATCGAATGAGGACGTTTCGCCCGTCTGGCGAGATATGCGCCGAATTCGATTCCGATCCGGAAGTTTTTCGGCGGCGAGCGTGCTCAGCCGCCGCGGGTGGTCCGGCACCGGTTCATCCCAGCCCCGTCTCCACGCCGACCTCGCCGCGCACCGCCAGCCGAACCTGCGCCCCCACGGCGGGCAGCGCATAGCCGGGGCAGCGTGCGGTGACCTGGCAGGCAGCGCCCAGGGTCAGCCGGACGACGGCGTCGTGGCCGTAGTACTCGACGTCGACGACATGCGCGGGCACCCCGTCGTCCCCGCCGTCGAGCGCGATCTGCTCGGGACGCAACAGCACGGTCGCGGGCCCCTCGGCGGCCGGGGCGGCCACCGGCAGCCCGCCGAGCGCGCACTGCGCCACGCCCCCGCAGACGGTGGCGGGCAGCACCACGACGTCCCCGACGAACGCGGCGACCCCCCGGTCCACCGGATGCCGGTACAGCTCGGCGGGACTGGCCTCCTGCACGATCCGCCCATCCCGCATCACCGCGACCCTGGTGGCCAGCGAGAGCGCCTCGGTCTGGTCGTGGGTGACGAGCACGGTGGTGGTGCCGGCGGCGGCGAGTGCGTCGGCCACGGCGCGCCGGGTGCTCTCCCGCAGCTCGACGTCCAGGGAGGAGAACGGCTCGTCGAGCAGCAGGATCCCCGGTTCCGGAGCCAGCGCCCTGGCCAGCGCGACCCGCTGCTGCTGACCACCGGAGAGCTCGTGCGGGTAGCGCTTGGCGTGGCCGGCGTCCAGGCCGATGAGCTCGAGCAGCTCGAGGACCCGCCCCCGGGCGCGGCGGGCACGCCGCGGCAACCCGAAGGCGATGTTCGCGGCCACCGTGAGGTGCGGGAAGAGGTTGCCCTCCTGGGTCACGTAGCCGATCCGGCGCGCCTCCGGCGAGAGCACCCCGGCCGGCCCCGCGACCGGCCGTCCGTCGATGGTGACGGTGCCGGCGTCGGGCCGGTCGAACCCGGCGATGAGGCGCAGCAGGGTCGTCTTGCCACAGCCCGAGCGGCCGACCACCGCGGTCAGCGCCCCGGCGGGCACCGCGAGGTCGACGTCGCGCAGGACCGGGACCGGACCGTAGGACTTGCGCACGCCGGTCACGCGCAGCCCGTCGGTGGCCACCGCCTGCTGCTGGGTGCGCTCGCTGGTCTGCGTCATGCTCTCCCCATCTCCCGCCGTGACTCCCGGGTGAGCAGCCACGCCGCCGGCGCCGAAATGACGATCATCATGAGCGCGTACGGGGCCGCGGCCCCGTACGCGAGGCTGGAGCTGTTGGACCAGAACTCCGTGGCCAGCGTCGCCGTCCCGGTCGGTGCCAGCAGCAGCGTCGCGGTCAGCTCGGTGACCACGGCGAGGAACACCAGCGCGGCGCCGGTGCCGAGCCCGCGGAGCACCAGCGGCAAGGTGACCCGCCACAGCACACCCGAGGGCCGGGCCCCCAGCGCCCGCGCGGAGTCGTCGAGCTCGGGTGGAACCTGGGCGAGTGCCGCCCGCAGGCTGACCATCGCGCGCGGCATGAACAGCACCGCGTACGCCGCGACCAGCAGGATGGACGTCTGGTACACCACCGGCAGGTAGCCGACGGCGAGCGTCACGAACGCGAGCGCGACGACGATACCGGGCAGCGAACCGGCGATATAGGTACTGCGCTCCAGCACCCGGCTCACCCAGCCGCGATGGCGCACCGACAGCCACGCCCCCGGTACCGCGAGCACGCAGGTCAGGGCGGCGCCGGCGAGGCCGAACCCGATCGAGGTCAGCGTGATCTCGGTGATCTGGCCGATCGGGAATGCCGTCGAGCTGCCGACGACGAGCCAGCGACCGAGGATGACCAGCGGCACACCCAGCGCGAGCCCGGCGAGAGCGGCCATCGCGAGCAGGGCGAACGGCGTGAGCGCACCCAACCGGTGCGGCACGGCGGTGCGGGCGGCGCCGCCGCCGACCCGCGAGACCCGGGCCCGGCCGGCCAGCCGCAGCTCCCCGACCAGCAGCAACAGGCAGCCCAGCACCAGGACCCCGGCGAGCATCGTGGCGGCCGCCCCGTTGAACGTGGACTCGAACTGGTCGTAGATCGCGGTGGTGAAGGTCGGGAAGCGCAACGCCTGTAGCGCGCCGAACTCGGCGAGCAGGTGCAGCCCGACCAGCAGCACCCCACCCAGCAGCGCCGGACGCAGCTGCGGCAGCACGACCCGGAAGAACGTGCGCCACGGGCCGTTGCCCAGCGTCCGGGAGAGCTCCTCGAAGGCCGGGTCCATCCCCCGCAGTACCGCGGTCACCGGAAGGTAGACCAGCGGATAGTAGGACAGCGTGGTGATCAGCACCGCACCGGCGAAGCCCTCGACGGCGGCGGTCACCGAGACCCAGCCATAGCTGTTGACGAACGCGGGGACGGCCAGCGGCGCGGCCATCAGGGCGGTCCACACCGGCCTGCCGGGCAGGCTCGTGCGTTCGACGAGCCACGCCGCGCCGGTGCCGACCACCGCGGACGCCGCGCAGCCCGCCGCCACCAGCGCGGAAGTGTTGCGCAGCAACTCCCCCACCCGCGGGCGCAGCAGCAGTTCGGCGGCCTGTGCGGGCCCCTCGGCGATCACGAAGACCAGCACGTAGCCCAGGGGGATCAGGGTCAGAGCGGCGACGACCACCGCCGCCGCGAGCCGGACCGGCGGATAGGCCCGCCGGGAGCCGACACGCGGCCGGATCGCCGCTGCGACCCCGGTGCTCACAACAACCCGACCCGTTGCATCTCGGAGATCACCTTCGATCCGTTGAGCGTGTTCGGATCGATGGCGGGCGGGTCGAGCTCGGAGAGCGGCTTGAGTGCCTTGTTCGCCGGGACGTCGGAGCCGACGGGGTACTCGAGGGCATAGGACTCGGCGAGCACCTGCTGGCCGGACTTGCTGGTCAGATAGGCGATGAACCGCTGGGCCTCGGCGGGATGCTTCGCGGACCTCAGAACGCCGCCGCCGGAGACCGAGACGAACGCGCCCGCGTCCTTGTCGCCGAAGTACTTCAGCTCGGTGTTCTTGCTGTCCTGCCCGGACTCCGCACGATCCCGGTACCAGTAGTAGTGGTAGATCACCCCGGCTGGGATCTCCCCGGCGTTGACCGCGTTCATGATCGGGATATTGCCCTGGTAGACCCGCGCGTTCTGCTTGAGCCCGGCGAGCCACTCCCCCGCCGCGGCGTCACCGTTCACCGCGTACACCGCGCTCACGATGGCCTGGAAGTCGGCGCCGCCCGCGGCGATCCCGATCCGGTCCTTCCACTGCGGCTGGGACAGTTCCATGATCGAGTTCGGCAGCTGGTCCGCCGGCAGGAGCGAGGGGTTGTAGACCAGGACGGTGGAGCGGGCGGCGATCCCGACCCAGTCCTCCGCCCCGGACCGGTACCGGGCCGGGACCTGCGCGATCGTGGCCGCGTCGAGCGGCGCGAGCACGCCCTTGCTCGACAGCAGCGACATCGCCGGGGAGTTCTCGGTGAGGAAAACGTCCGCGGGCGAGGCGTCACCCTCGGCCAGGATCTGGTTGGCCAGTTCGAAGTCCTTGCCGTCGCGCACCTCGACCTTGATCCCGGTCTCCTTGGTGAAACCGTCGACCCACTCCCGGCCGAGCTCCTTGTGCTGGGCGTTGTACAGCGTGATCGTCGGTTCCGAGGAGCCGCTGGCGCTCCCACATGCGCCCAGCGTGGCCGCCAGCGTGATCGCCGCGACGGATGCGACGATGGTCCGGATCCGGGTTCTGCCGGTGCGTACCGCACCGAGCCGGCTGCGCCACACGGGCGTCCTCCTGTGATCGTTCAGAAACGCTGAACGCAGGTTAGCATTTCCTATCACCCGGCCAGGCAAACCCGCCCCATGGTAAGGGTGCACTCCGCGTACCGCTCGGGCCCCCCACGTCGCCGCCCGCCCCGGGCCGGCCGCCGTTGGTGCCATCTCCCTTCACCCGCCCATCCCCTCGGCGCATGGTGCTCGTACGCGCCTGCCGCAACCCGGCTGCGAGCGCGCGCTCATCGGAAAGAACGGGAGGACGATCACCATGGCCATCGACTTCACTCTCTCCACTGACCAGAAGGACCTCCAGCTCGCGGCACGAGACTTCGCCGAGAACGTGCTCGCGCCCGTGGTCCGCGAGGCCGACCGCGAACCCGATGCGCTCAAGGCGTTCCAGCTGACCAAACCGGCCTATATCGAGGCGTACCGGCGCGGACTCGCGTTCGGGATGCTGCCCAAGGAGTACGGCGGCGGGGGCGTGACCAATATCGAGCTGATCCTCGCGGCCGAGGAGATCTGCGCGGTGGACCCCGGATTCGCCTGCACCCTGCTGGTCAACGGTCTGGCCCTGCTGCCCGTGTGGTACTGGGGAAGCGAGGAACAGAAGCGGCGGGTCATGGGGGCCGCGACCTCCGACTCGTCCGGCGAATGGATCGCCGGATATGCCGCGAGCGAGCCGCCGGGGACACCCGGTGGCACCGCGAACTTCGACTCCCCGGCCCCGCATCCGGCGGGCATCGGTGTCACGGCCCGCCGCGACGGCGACAGCTACGTGCTCAACGGCCGCAAGTACTGGCCGTGCAACGTCGGCGGCTGGGACGGGCAGGGCGCCAACATCAACCTCGTCGTGGTCCGGACCGACCCGAGCAAGGGCGGCACCGAGGGGCTGTCGGCGATTCTCGTCGAACGCGGCGCCCCGGGCGTCACCTACAACATCATCGACAGCTTCGGGCACCGGCTCACGCCGAACTCGGAGATCATCTTCGAGGACGCCCGGATTCCCGCCGAGAACCTCGTCGAGGGCACCTACGGCAACGGTGACCTGCTGATCAACCGCAACTTCGCATGGTCCGGCCCGGTCGCCGGAATCGCCGCGGTGGGAGTGGCCAGGGCCGCCTACGAGGCCGCGCTCTCGTGGTCCAAGACCTACACCGCGGGCGCTTCGCATCCGATGATCCACTTCCAGAACGTCGGCTACGTGCTGGGCGACGTGGCGGCCAAGATCGAGGCCTGCCGCTACTTCTGCTGGAAGGCGGCCCACTACATCGACCAGCACGGCTATCACGGCGAGCTGATCGGCGCGATGAACAAGGTGTTCTGCACCGAGCTGCTGTTCGACAGCGTCTACAAGTGCATGCAGGTCGTCGGGGTGAACAGCGCCGACAAGAAGCACATGTTCGAGAAGTACCTGCGGGAGGCCGCGATCTTCCCGATCTACGACGGCGGCAACTTCGGGATGCAGCGCCGCCGCGTGCACGGTGTGCTGGCCAGCCCGACCTTCAACCCGCGCGCGCTGATGGACAACGAGTTCGTCCACTTCGTCAAGGACATGGAGATGGTCGACACCGTCCAGCGCATCGGGGGCGACCACCTGGCGCCCGCGTAGCGCCTGCCCAGCGCCTCCCCAGCGCCACTTGAGCGGCGCAAGCGTCCCAGCGCGACGCTTGCGCCGCTCAAGCGCCGTCGCGTTCGAGCACCGTCAGATTCCCAGCCTCCGGCGCAGCTCCGCCGCCTGCCGTCGCGCCACCGGGATCCCCTCCCGGCCGTGATGCTGGGTGCTCACCGTGAGCGTGCCCTTGGAGAAGCCGCGCTCGACCTCCCTGATCCGATGGACCTTCACCAGGTAGCTCCGGTGAACCCGCAGGAAGCCGAACGGCTCCAGCTCCCGTTCGACGCTGTCCATCCCGCGCCCGGCGGCCCGCACCCGCCCCTGATCCGTGATCAGCCAGACCGCGTGCTTACTGGCTTCGGCGTAGCGGATCTCGGCCGGGACGAGAATGATGAGCCGCTCGTCGCGGATCCCGACGATGCGTTCCGGTCCGATACCGCTGGACCGCCGGGTCCCGCGCCCGATCGGCTCGCCGTCCGGGCGATCGGAGCCGACCAGCAGCAGCCCGATCAACCCGTTCGCCGAGACGATCGGACGCAGTTCGAACGTCGTCGTCTCCTCGGAGAGGAGATCGAGGTCGGCGACCCCCACCCAGCGGTGATCGGCCTGGACCCGCCCGACCGCCTCCCGCACGAGGTCGCGCAGCCCCGGCGCCGTGGGCTGCCACCGTTCACCGGGGTCGACAGCGGGGTGCACCGGGAGCTGACCGTTGCGGGCACGGGCGCGTTCGTTCGCGATCACGACCTGCCCCGCGGTATCGATGACCATGAGTGTCGCTCCTGGCGCGGCGGCCTGGGCCGCGACGAACGCCTCCACCAGCTGCATGCCATCACGGTCGGCGCGCAGCCGCAGGTCGCGGCGCAGCGGCGCCACCTCATGCTCGAGCAGGCGCGGCAGCGGACTCGGGAGGTCGGGGTCGAAAACGGAGACGTTCAGCACCGCGATGGGTTCGCCGCTGACCGGATCATCGATGGCGGTTCCGTTGCAGCTCCACCCGTGCAGCGCCGCGCACCAGTGCTCCGGCCCACGGACGGTCACCGGGCCGCGCCGCCCCAGTGCGGTTCCCATCCCGTTGGTCCCGGTTGCGCGCTCCGACCAGGTGAACAGCGGCGCGAGGTGGCTGTCGGCCGCGCGGCGCAGGATGTCACGCGGTCCCCATGCGCCGAGGATCTGCCCCGTGCCGTCGGTGACCGTGGTGAGGGCGCCATCCCCGCGCTCGGCGACCGACGCCGCCAGCCCGCCGAGCTGAGTCAGGATGCTGTCGTGCAGCAGCGAACCGGTGCCGGCGCCCACGGCGGGCGGTGGACTCGTGCGGATCGGGTCGACGCGGTAGAGATCGCGGCTGCGGTGCCAGGAGATCAGGATGACCGGTGGGATGCCGTCGACGTCATCGTCGCCCGCGACGAAACGCTCCCAAGCCGCGACGGTTCGGCGCACGCGGTCGGCGCTCCGCCGACCCGTCTGAATTGTCTCGGTGGCCATGTCGGCTCCTGCTCAAGAGCTCGACGGCCAGCCTGGCCTCGGCCGGAGCCGGGGTCAAGAGCATGTCCGGCACCGGCCGGTGGTTCAGGCGGGGATCGGCCGGCGGATCACCGCCGCGTCCCGAGCCCGGCGCAGCGCCAGCACGTGGTCGAGACTGATCCGGCCGGGACCGGTAGCCATCAGCCCCAGGGTCGCGGCGATGATCACGCCGACCAGCTCCCACCCACCGTCCGCGACGAAGATTCCCTTGGAGCCGTGTACGAACACGATCGCACCGACCATCACGAACACGAGGAACGATCCCGCGACAGGCATCTGCCAACCGACCACGAACAGCGCGGACGCGACGAACTCGACGACGATCGTGAACGACGCCGCCACGATCGCCAGCGGGATGCCGAACCGGTGGAAGACCACGGCGGTGTCGGAGACCCCCATCGTGAACAGCTTCTGCCACGCATGCGCAACCATGATCACGGCGATCGCCACGCGGGCCACGAGCAGCGCGACATCGCGGAACGGGCCGCTGAGCGAACGGGACATGACACCCTCCAGTGACGAGCGGTGACAGGGAAGCGCAGTCGAGTGACGCGAAGGAGGGCCCTATGGTTGCATGCTTCTCCGCCGAACGGGGGAAAATTGCGCCAATCGGACGTCGGAGCACGCTGAGCTGCCGATCGGATCACCCAGCGGTGTAACGCGTGAGACGAGCGGCAGCGACGGCGGGTCGGGGTTCCGCCCTCGACCGCGCAGGATGGGCATGATGAGATCGTGAGCTCCCACAGCAGCAGCGCAGCCGAGCATGCCGATATCACCGCCACCCGGGAGTGGTCCGCGCTCGTCGCGCACCATCGCGAGATCGCGCCGCTCCACCTGCGGGACCTGTTCGCCACCGACCCCGGCCGGGCCGAGGCGATGACCGCGACCGGCGCCGATCTGGTCCTGGACTACTCCAAGCACCGGATCACCCGCGACACGCTGTCGCTGCTGGTCGCGCTGGCCCACCGCGCCGGGCTGCCCGCCCGGATCGAGGCGATGTGCACCGGCGCGCACGTCAACACCAGCGAGGACCGCGCCGTGCTGCACACCGCGCTGCGGCTGCCCCGCGACGCCCGGCTGGTCGTCGACGGCCGCGACGTCGTCGCCGACGTGCACGCGGTGCTCGACCGGATGGCCGGCTTCGCCGAGGCGGTCCGCTCCGGAGCCTGGACCGGGCACACCGGGGAGCGGATCCGCACCGTGGTCAACATCGGGATCGGCGGCTCGGACCTGGGCCCGGTGATGGCGTATGAGGCGCTCAAGGACTATGCCCGGCGCGACCTGGAATGCCGGTTCGTCTCCAACATCGACCCCACCGACCTCGCCGAGACCCTCCGCGACCTCGACCCGGCCACCACCCTGTTCATCGTCGCGTCGAAGACCTTCACCACCCTGGAGACGCTGACCAACGCCGGCCACGCCCGCGCCTGGCTGCTGGCCGCCCTCGGCGACCAGGCCGCGGTGACCCGCCACTTCGTCGCGGTGTCGACCGATGCCGAGAAGGTGCGCGGGTTCGGCATCGACGAGGCCGCCATGTTCGGGTTCTGGGACTGGGTGGGCGGGCGCTACTCGCTCGACTCCGCGATCGGGCTGTCGCTGATGGTCGCGATCGGGCCCGCCCGGTTCGCCGAGTTCCTGGCCGGGATGCACGCGCTCGACCAGCATTTCCGCACCGCCCGGCTCGAGGCGAACCTACCGGTGATCGCCGGGCTGCTGGGCGTGTGGTATGCGAACTTCTTCGGCGCCGAGACCCACGCAGTGCTGCCCTACAGCCAGTACCTGCACCGGCTGCCCGCCTACCTGCAGCAGCTCACGATGGAGTCCAACGGCAAGTCGGTGCGCGGCGACGGGGTGCCGGTCAAGTCCGCGACCGGACAGATCTGGTGGGGCGAGCCGGGCACCAACGGCCAGCACGCCTTCTACCAGCTGCTGCACCAGGGCACCCGGCTGGTGCCGGCCGATTTCCTCGGCTTCGCCGAACCCCACCACGCGCTGCCCGGCGAGGGCGCGGCGGACATGCACGACCTGTTCATGGCCAACCTGTTCGCCCAGACCGCGGCGCTGGCGTTCGGCCGCACCGCGGAGGAGATCGCCGCCGAGGCCACCCCGGCCGCGCTGGTGGCGCACAAGGTGATGCCGGGCAACCGGCCCTCCTCGACGATCCTGGCCCCGAAGCTGACCCCGGCGGTACTGGGCCAGCTGATCGCGTTCTACGAACACGTCACGTTCGTGCAGGGCACCATCTGGGGCGTCGACTCCTTCGACCAGTGGGGCGTCGAGCGGGGCAAGGTGCTGGCCAACCGGCTCGTCCCGGTGCTCAGCCAGAACGGGCCGGACCCCGAGGACCTGGACGCCTCCACCGCCGCGCTCATCCGCCGCTACCGGGCGCTGCGCGGACGCACCACCCCGTAGCCGGCGCGTCCCGATGGCCTCTCGCCGCGGGCCGGCCCCGAGATCTGGGTTCCTCCTCGTCACCGCGCTCGCCGTCGCCGCGGCCTGGTTGCTGTGCTCCGGCGACAGCGGGACCGGCGCGGGGACGGCCGACGGGCCGGTGCTCGCCGACGTCCTGCGCATCCGCTCGCCGAACCTGACGATGGCGGCGATCGTGGTCACCACCCTCGGCAGCACGCTGGTGATGTCGCTGCTCGCGGTGCTGGCCGCGGGCCGGCTGTGGTTCCGCCACCCCCCGGTACACCGCGTCGACGCGGTGTACCTGGTGGTGGCCACGGCCGGGGCGAACGTGGTGTTCCAGACACTGAAGCTGATCTTCGGCCGCGTCCGCCCACCGGTCGCGGACCAGCTGGTCACCGAGACGAACCAGTCGCTGCCGTCCGGGCACGCCACGGTGTCGCTCGTGGTGATCGGTGCGCTGGTCGTACTGGCCTGGTCGAACCGGTCGATCGCGTACCGGGTGGCGATCGTCGCCGCCGCGGCGGTGTGGATCGTCGCGGTCGGCGCGAGCCGGGTGTATCTGGGCGTGCACTGGCTCACCGACGTTCTCGCCGGCTGGCTGGTCGGCGCGACCTGGCTGGCGCTGTGCACGACGCTGCGGCTGGCCTGGGCCAGGCCTGTTCGGCGCTGCACCACCACGTCGAACGGCCGCCGACGGAGCCGTGCGCCATCGAGGCGCCGCAGCGCGGGCAGGTGGCCCCGGCGTTCCGGTGCTCGATGATCGTGCCCGTATGCACGCCGCCGCCGGCGGTCGCCGCCGCCAACGCCGCCTGCAGGCTGCGGTGGAGCCGCTCGAGCTCGCCGGGCTTCAGCTCGTCGGCGGGCCTGGCCGGATGCACCCGCGCCTGCCAGAGCGTCTCGTCGGCGAGCAGGTTGCCGATCCCGGCCAGCACGCCCTGGTCGAGCAGGCGCGCCTTCACCGCGGATCTCCCGCGGCCGATCCGCTCGGCGAACTCGGCCGCGCCGATCTCCGCGGCGTCGGGGCCCAGCGCGTCGAGGTCGGGTTCGAGACGGACCCTGGCGAGTCTGCGCTTGTCGAACAGCCGCAGCTGCCCGCCGTCGGCGAAGGTGATGACGAACCGGTCCCATTCGGGCTTGGCCGGCTGCCGGTCGGGACGCTCGGGCTCGCCGCCGCCGCGCACCCCGTCGTCGCCGCTGACGATGATCCGCCCGCTCATTCCGAGGTGGATCCCCAGCCGCGGGCCGGATTCGCCCGCGCCGTCCTCGGTCTCGCACCACATCGTCTTGCCGCGCCGGTGGGCCGCGACGAGCCTGCCACCGGCCAGCGCGCCGGCGATCTCCCCGGGCCGGTGCGGGCGGCAGACCCATTCGTCGGTGTCGTCGACGGCGGCGATCTCACGATGCAGCGCGCAGCGCAGCACCTGGCGCGCGCTCTCCACCTCCGGTAGCTCGGGCATGCCTCCAGTCTGGCGTCACCCAGCGGTGGGGCTCAGGCTCGCAGCCAGGTCAGAACGGCCATGACGCGTCGGTGATCGTCACTCGACGGCGGCAGCCCGAGTTTGCCGTGAGCATCGTCGGCCCGCACGAGCACCGTGGCCTGCGACGCGCCGGAATCCTTGGCCACGTTGGTGAGCGCCTCGGTGACCACGAAGTTGGCGGTGTTCCCCAACGCGGCGGTAGGGCAAACCCGGACCGCTCCCTCCCGCCCGGTCGCGAGACCACCGTCGCTGGGCTGTGCGGAGCCGGGCGGGAGGGAGCGCGAAGATCATCGCCGATGCCCCGGCCGCGGCGGCGGCGGGGTGCCCCACCGGGAGCTGAGCCGCCCGGCCGCTACTGCACCGGTCCTTACTGGGCGTTGCCGCGGATCACGCCGCGGGAATGCAGGTCGGCGAGCTCGGCCGTCGACAGCCCGAGGCCGCCCAGCACGCTGTCGGTGTGCTCGCCCAGCACCGGCGCGCGCACCGGTTCCCGGGTGGCGCCCTCGATCGCCACCGGCAGGCCGGGCGCGAGGTGGCGGCCAACCCCGGGC
Source organism: Pseudonocardia asaccharolytica DSM 44247 = NBRC 16224 (assembly GCF_000423625.1). Classification (GTDB taxonomy): domain Bacteria; phylum Actinomycetota; class Actinomycetes; order Mycobacteriales; family Pseudonocardiaceae; genus Pseudonocardia; species Pseudonocardia asaccharolytica. Next base: position 269,429 of record NZ_AUII01000001.1, on the reverse strand, counting down.
TGGTCGACGACGCCCATCATCGGGTTCTCCGCAACCATCGCCCGGCTGGGGCTGTCCTCCGTCACCAGCTCGGCGAACGTGTTGTAGGTCGACCAGAGCAAGGAGGTGCCGGTCAGCGCAGTCTTCACGTCGACGAGATCGGTGCGCGAGAACCACCGCGAGAGCAGCCCGGCGAGCACCTCGCGGTACTCGAAGCGGTCGTCCTCGGTCGAGAAGTCGACGCCGAGACTCTTCTCCAGCGCGTCGACGACGTCGACGAGGTCGGTGGCGACGAGCAGGTCGGCCCAATGCCGCTTGGTCAGCGCGACGACCATCACCCGGCCGCCGTCGCGGGTGGTGAAGTCGCGCGCGAACCCGCCGTAGAGGTAGTTGCCGTACCGTCGCCGGACCACCCGGTTGATCTGTGCCTCGGCGAGGAAGCCGAGATTTCCGGCGGCCGCGAGCGCCACGTCGTAGAGCGCGACGCTCATCCGCTGGCCGCGCCCGGTCACCCGGCGCTGCCGGTCGGCGCCGAGGATTCCCAGCGCGGAGTACAGCCCGCAGGCGATGTCCCAGGCCGGCAGCACATGGTTGACCGGGTCGGCGTGCCCTTCGGGGCCGGTCACCATCGGGAACCCGATCGCGGCATTGACCGTGTAGTCCACCGCGGGGGTGCCGTCGTAATGGCCCTCGATCTGCACGTGGATGAGGTCGGGGCGGTGCTCGACCAGGGCGTCGTACTCCAGCCACCGCCGGCCGACCGCATTGGTCAGCACGATCCCGCCGTCCGGCCCGGAGTCGGTGACCAGCCGGGTGACCAGCGCCCGTCCCTCGGTGGACCGGAAGTCCACCGACACCGACTTCTTCCCCTTGTTCAGCCCGGCCCAGTACAGCGAGGTACCCGACGGGGCCAGCGGCCAGCGGCGGTGGTCCGGCGCCCCGCCGATCGGGTCGACCCTGATCACCTCCGCGCCGAGCTGGGCGAGCGTCATCCCGCCCAGCGGCGCCGCGACGAAGGAGGACACCTCGACGACGCGCATCCCGGCGAGGGGCAGGGGCTGTTCGAGCATTCGGCGACTCCCGATCTGCCGTGGATCTCTGGGCGACTACGGTAGCGCCGCCGCGTCATGGAGCCATAACGCGCTCCGGGCCCGAGCCTTCCCCGCGTTATGGAGCCATAACGCGCTACGCGCCCGCGCTGAGATCGCGGAGATCGGTGAGGAAGCCCAGCAACCGGCGGGGGAACACGTCGTTGTCGTCGCCGGCGACCATATGCCCGGTCCCGGAGACATCCACATGCCCGGTCCCGGAGACATCCACGTGCTGTGCGCCGGGGATGAGTTCCAGCAGCTCGGCGACGCCCTCGTCACTGACGATGTCGGACTGCTCCCCGCGGACCAGCAGCGTCGGCACCCGCACCCGCGCCGCGGCAGCACGCGCCTGTTCGTGCGTCGCGGCCCTGGCCGGTTCGCCGTCGATGCGCAGGAACGCGGGATCCCAGTGCCAGTACCAGCGGCCGTCCTCGTGCAACCGGACGTTCTTGCGCAGCCCCTCGGGGCTGGGCGGCCGGGTGCGGTGCGGGTTGTAGGCGCGCACCGCCTCGGCGACCTCCTCGAGCGAGCCGAACCCGTTCGGGTCGCCGGTCATGAACGCTTTGATCCGCTCGATCCCACCGGGTCCGACCCGGGGCACGATGTCCACCAGGATCAGCGCGCGGGCGAGGTCGCCACGATCGCTCTGCCCGAACAGCGAGGTCATCCCGCCCATCAAGGCACCGGCCAGCACCGGCCGCTCGCCGAGTGCGGCGACGACCGCGACGAGGTCATCGACCAGGGCGGCCATCCCGTAGTCGCCGTCCGGTGAAGCTCGGCGCCCGCTTCTCGCGCTGCGCCGCGAGTCCCTCCTGCATCCGGCAGACCGAACCCGTAGAACTCCAGCGCCCGTCACGCCGGTCCGGGAATCGAGTGACAAGCTGGAGGGATGAGTGACGAGCAGGAACGCTGGAGCGCCGTCGACGATTACATCAGCGGGCTCCTCGTCGGCCCCGACCCGGCGCTGGACTCCGCCCTGGAGGCCAACGCCCGCGCCGGCCTGCCGGCCATCGACGTCTCGCCCGCACAGGGCAAGCTGCTGCACCTGCTGGCACGCGCCATCGGCGCCCGCAGCATCCTCGAGATCGGCACCCTCGGCGGCTACAGCACGATCTGGCTCGCCGGTGCGCTGCCGGCCGAGGGGCGACTGGTCACCCTCGAACGTTCCCCGGTGCACGCGAAGGTGGCCCGGGAGAACATCGACCGGGCCGGCCTCGGCGAGTTCGTCGAGGTCCGTGAGGGTCCGGCGCTGGAGAGCCTCCCGCAGCTGTCCGGCCCGTTCGACTTCGTGTTCGTCGATGCCGACAAGCCGTCGAACCCCGAGTACTTCCAGTGGGCGCTGCGCCTGTCCCGGCCCGGCAGCGTGATCGTCGTGGACAACGTCATCCGCGGCGGCCGGGTTCTCGAGTCGGACAGTGACGACGCCGCCGTGCAGGGCACCCGCCGGTTCACCGAGATGCTCGCCACCGAGCCCAGGGTGAGCGCGACGGAGATCCAGACCGTCGGCAGCAAGGGTCACGACGGCTTCGCGCTCGCGGTGGTGCTCGACGGCTGACCGTCGGCCGCGGGTGCCCCGCAACCCCCGGTTTCCGAGAGAGAAGAGATCGCGTGGACCCTTCAGACCTGGCCGATGTGCTGGCCTCCGTGCGCGAGTTCATCCGGGCCGAGGTCGTCCCGCTCGAGGAGGAGATCGACGAGCGGAACGAGATTCCCACCCGGCTCGTCGAACAGTGCAAGTCGATGGGGCTGTACGGCTTCGCCATTCCGGAGCAGCACGGCGGCCTCGGCCTGAACACCACCGAGGAGGTCCGGCTCGTCTTCGAGCTCGGCTGGACGACGCCGGCGCTGCGGTCGCTGTTCGGCACGAACAACGGGATCGCCGGGCATGTGCTGCTGGAGGGCGGGAGCGAGGAACAGAAGAAGACCTGGCTGCCCCGGCTGGCCTCCGGTGAGATCACCGCCTCGTTCGGACTTACCGAGGCCGACGCGGGCTCCGACCCGTCCTCGCTGACGACAACGGCCCGCCGCGATGGCTCGGACTGGGTCATCAACGGCGCCAAGCGTTACATCACGAACGCCCCCACCGCCGACGTGATCATGGTGTTCGCCCGCACCAACCCCGACGTTCCGGGCAACCGCGGCATCTCCGCGTTCCTCGTCCCCGCCGACGCACCCGGGCTCTCGATCGGCCCGAAGGACCACAAGATGGGTCAGTTCGGCGCCTGGACCGCCGATGTCTACCTCGACGACGTGCGGATGCCCGCCGACGCCGTGATCGGTGGCGCCGACGGCATCGACAACGGGTTTCGCATCGCGGCCAAATGCCTGGCCCACGGCCGCGTCCATATCGCCGCACTGTGCGTCGGGATGGCGAACCGGCTGGTGCACGAATCGGTCACCTTCGCGCAGACCCGGCAGGCCGGTGGCCGGCCGATCGCGAGGTTCCAGCTGGTCCAGGGCCTGATCGCCGACTCGGTCACCGACTGCTACGCCGGCCGGGCACTGGTTGTCGAAACCGCGAGAGCCTTCGACGACGGCACCGACAGGATCGCCGGTCCCGCGGCGGCGAAGTACTTCTGCTCGGAGATGGTCGGGCGCGTCGCCGACCGCGCCGTACAGGTCCACGGCGGCGCCGGGTACATGCGCGGAGTCGCGGTCGAGCGGTTCTACCGCGACGCCCGGCTCTTCCGCATCTACGAGGGCACCAGCCAGATCCAGCAGGTCATCATCGCGCGCAACGCCCTCGGCGAGGCCGCCCGCGGGTAGCCGCACCCGGGACGGGGCAGGGCGGGCGCCGGAGCATGATGATCGGGTGCACACCGACCTGCGCCTGCGCGCCGCCACCGCGGACGACTGGTCGGCCATCTGGCCGATCTGGCACCGCGTCGTGGCCGCGGGCGAGACCTACGTCTGGGATCCGGCGACCGACGAGAAGACCGCCCGCACCACGTGGATGGCCCCGCCGCCCGCCGCTGTGTTCGTCGCCGAGCACGTCCTCGACGAGGCCCGCCGCCGCGGCTACCGGGCGATGCAGTTCAACGCCGTGGTGGAGGTGAACTCGCGGGCCATCGCGCTGTGGCAGTCGCTCGGTTTCCGCATCATCGGCACGGTTCCCGGTGCGTTCCGGCACCCGGTGCCGGCGAGGTGGGGTTGCACATCATGTACCGGCCCCTCTGACCCTCGCCGGGCGGCGTGGTGCCCCTCTCAGTGCTTCGCGGGCCGGATGTGGTACTCGAAGACCAGCCCACCGACCGCGATGAACACGGTGATCCATGCGATCACCAGCAGCCAGATGTACCAGAAGGCCAGCGCGATCCCGACCAGCGCACACGACGCGGCCAGCGCGATCGGCCAGTAGCTTCCCGGCGGGAAGAAGCCGACGTCACCGGCCCCGTCCGAGACCTCCGCGTCGGGGTTGTCCTCGGGGCGGGCCTCCAGCCGGCGGGACACGAACCGGAAGTACGTGCCGATGATCATCGCCAGGCCGCCGGTGAGGAACAGCGCGGCAATCCCGACCGGTTCCTTCGCGAAGATCGCGTAAATGGTCCCCGCCACGAAGAAGAAGACCATAATGAGCTCGAAGATCCGTGATTCGACCTTCATCTGTGTCAGCTCCTCCGTCAGCCGCTGGTCCGAAGCGACGCCGAACGCTGGGTCCGGTCGGTCGCGAACGGGTAGGTGGTGATGGCCTCCGGCGCGCACCACTCGCCGCAGTCGAGGGCCGCCAAGGCCTCCCCGTTGGTGTACGGCGCCCCGGTCGCCGGGTTGACCTGGCTGCGCAGTCCGATGTAGCGGTCGTACAGCGCCGGCTCGATCGCCCGGACCTCGAAGTTCATAGCCGAGTGGTACGCACCGCACAGCTCGGCGCAACGCCCGACGAACGCGCCCTCGCGATCGATCTTGTCGATCACGAACGCCTTATCGGTGTCGTTCTTGTCCGGAACCGGGAAGACGTCGCGCTTGAACAGGAACTCCGGCACCCAGAAGCTGTGCACGACATCCTCGGACTCCAGGGTGAACTCGACGCTGCGGTCGGTCGGCAGCACCAGAACCGGAATCGTCGAGGACGTACCCAGCGTCTCGATCGGGCCACCCGCCGGGGTGCTGGTGCCGGTGTAGTCGAACCGCCAGTTCCACTGGAACGCGGTCACCGCGACCCGCACATCCGGGTTCGGCTCGTCCCGGTCCACGTAGTTCTGCACGTTCACGGTGAAACCGAACAGCACCGCCACGATGATCGTGGGCACGATCGTGAAGACGAGTTCGACGGGCAGGTTGTACTGGGTCTGACGGGGCGGGGTGTCGTCGTCACCCTTGCGCTTGCGGTGGAAGGCCACCGCCCAGAACATCGCACCCCAGGTGATGGCGCCCACGATCAGTGCCGCGACGGCCGACCAGGTCCAGAAGGTTTGCATCGCCCTGGCCTGCGGGGTGACACCCTCCGGCCAGCCGAAGCGGAGCACCTCCTCGACCGAGCAGCCCGTCGTCAGCGGGATGACCAGGGCGCCCAACCCGGCCAGCTTCGCCGCACGCTTCCAACCGGTGCGGCGGCGGTCTGCCCCGCGTTGTGCTCGGCCCACTGCTCGCCGCCTTCCTGCTTTGGTACCCATGGCTCACGCGCTCCTGACCAGCCCATGGCCGAGTCCGTGCGCGCACGTTCTTCGACCCGGCGTAGAGAGTAACTGAGCTGATCGCAGATTCACCGCTCAGGGTGCTGTCGCCGGGTCCGCGGGAGGCGTCGGCATACTGGCTCGCTGTGTGCGGACTGCTGGGGCTGCTGACCGCCGGGGCGGATGCCGCCGACCGGGCTGAACCGATCAATTCGATCAGCGCTGCCCTGCGCTGCATGCGTCACCGCGGGCCGGACGAGAGCGGAACCTGGAACGACGCCGACGTGGTGTTCGGCTTCAACCGGCTGTCGATCATCGATGTCGACCGGTCGCACCAGCCACTGCACTGGACCCCCGGGCCCGGGCAGGACGTCCGTTACACGATCGTCTTCAACGGCGAGATCTACAACTATCTCGAGCTGCGGGCCGAGCTCGCGCAGCGCCACGGCGCGAGGTTCACCACCCACGGCGACACCGAGGCCATCGTCGCCGCCTACCACCACTGGGGGCCCGCGGCGGTCTCCCGGCTGCGCGGGATGTTCTCGTTCCTGATCTGGGACGCCCAGGAGCGGGTGCTGTTCGGCGCACGGGATCCGTTCGGGATCAAGCCGCTGTTCCTGGCCACCGGGCCGGCCGGTACGGCGTTCGCGAGCGAGAAGAAGAGCCTGCTCGCGCTGGCGCCGTCGCTGGGGTTGACCAGCGATCTCGACCCCGCCGCGCTCCAACACTATCTGCTGCTGCAGTACGTTCCCGAGCCTGCCACGCTGCATCGGGCGATCCGCCGCGTCGAGTCCGGCACGCACGTGACCCTCCGCCCCGGCGGTGAGGTGGAGCACGAACGCTACTTCACCCCGACCTTCCGCGCCGGCTCCGGATCCGGCGCGGGAGTGCACGCCCGGATCGCCGGCGCGCTGCGCGACTCCGTGGCCAAGCACATGCGCGCGGACGTGACCGTCGGGGCGTTCCTGTCCGGCGGCATCGACTCGACGGCGATCGCCGCGCTGGCCAAGGAGCACAACCCGGACCTGATCACGTTCACCACAGGGTTCGAGCGCGAGGGATACTCCGAGGTCGACGTCGCGGCCGAATCCGCCGCCGCGATCGGGGTCCGGCACGTCGTGCGCACCGTCAAGGCCGACGAGATGATGGACGCGCTGCCGCTCATCGTGTGGTATCTCGACGACCCGGTCGCCGACCCCGCGCTCGTCCCGCTGTGGTTCATCGCCAGGGAGGCCCGCCAGCACGTCAAGGTCGTGCTGTCCGGGGAGGGCGCCGACGAGTTGTTCGGCGGGTACACGATCTACCGGGAGCCGCTCTCGCTCGCCCCGTTCGAGCGGATGCCCGGTTCCCTGCGCGGGCTGCTGGGCCGGGCGTCGACCCGGCTCCCCGACGGAATGCGCGGCAAGGACCTGCTGCGCCGCGGGGCGCTGTCGCTGGAGCAGCGGTACTACGGCAACGCGCGGATCTTCCGCGACGACCAGCTCGCCGGAGTGCTGCGGCAGTACGACCCGCGGCGCTCGCACACCGACATCACCGCGGCACACTATGCGGACTCCGCGGGCTGGGACGACCCGGTCGCCCGGATGCAGCACGTCGACCTGTTCACCTGGCTGCGCGGCGACATCCTGGTCAAGGCCGACAAGATGACCATGGCCAACTCCCTGGAGCTGCGGGTCCCGTTCCTCGATCCCGAGGTGTTCGCGGTCGCGTCCGGGTTGCCGCTGGCCGAGAAGCTGACCGGCTCCGACCGCAACGGCACCACCAAGTACGCGCTGCGCCGGGCGCTGGCGGGCATCGTCCCCGGGCACGTGCTGAACCGCCGCAAGCTGGGTTTCCCGGTGCCGATCCGGCTGTGGCTGCGCGAGGAGATGTATCCCTGGGCTCGCGACATCATCCGCGACTCCCAGGCCGACCACCTCGTCGACCTCGCGGCGGTGCAGCGGATGCTCGATGCGCACCGCGAGGGCCCGATCGACCACAGCCGGCGGATCTGGACGCTGCTGGTGTTCCTGCTCTGGCACGGGATCTTCGTGGAACAGCGGATCCGCCCGGAGATCCCCGCCCCCATATACCCGGTCAAGCTCTAACCCGCGGGTCGCGGGGAGGGTCAGACGGTGGGAAGGGCCGAGGCGATCTCCTCGGCGGCGGCGGGGCCGTAGGCGCCGGCGAGCCGCTCGAGTCCCCGGTCGCGCTCCCAGCGCCACTCCTGGGCGCCATCGGTCTCCAGCACGATGACGGCGATGAGCGAACCGAGCTGCGCCGCCCGCTCATGGCCGAGGCCGCGGGCGACCCCGGCGAGGAAACCGGCCCGGAACGCATCCCCGACACCGGTGGGATCGACCTTGGCGGTCTCGGACACGACGCCGATCTTGAGCTCGCTGCCGTCGCGGGCGACGATCTGCACGCCGTGCTCGCCGAGCGTGGTGATCCGGGTCTCGACCTTCTCCTGCACCTGCTCCGCGGTCCAGCCCGTCTTGTGCAGCAGCAGGCCCCACTCGTAGTCGTTGGTGAGCAGGTACGTCGCGCCCTCGACCAGGCGGCGGATCTGCGGGCCGTCCATCCGGGCCAGCTGCTGGGACGGGTCGGCGGCGAACGCGAACCCGCGCTGACGGCACTCGTCGGTGTGCCGCAGCATCGCCTCGGGGTCGTTGGCCCCGATCAGCACGAGGTCCAGGTTGCCGACGCGCTCGGCGACCGGGCCGAGCTCGATATCGCGCGCACGGGCCATCGCGCCGGCGTAGAACGACGCGATCTGGCACATGTCGTCGTCGGTCGTGCAGACGAACCGGGCGGTGTGCACGTCGTCGTGAACGTGCACGCCGGAACAGTCGACGCCGTGCCGCTCCAGCCACGAGCGGTAGTCCGCGAAGTCCATGCCCACCGCCCCCACCAGCACGGGACGCAACCCGAGGACGCCCAGGGCGTAGGAGATGTTGCCGGCCACCCCTCCGCGCTTGACCACCAGATCGTCGACGAGGAAGCTCAGCGACACCCGCTTCAGCTGCTCGGCCAGCAACTGATCGTTGAACTTCCCGGGGAAGTGCATCAGGTGGTCGGTGGCAATGGAACCGGTGACGGCGATACGCACAGCGAATCATGTTACCCGCACAGGCGAGGAACCCCCTGGACTCCGGTGGGACCAGGGGGTTCGGTCGTCCTCAGGGTCGGATCAGTTGAACGAGTCGCCGCAGGCGCACGAGCCGCCGGCGTTGGGGTTGTCGATGGTGAAACCCTGCTTCTCGATCGTGTCGACGAAGTCGATGACCGCACCCTGCACGTACGGCGCGCTCATCCGGTCGACACCGACCTTGAGCCCCTGGAAGTCGCGGAAGAGATCGCCATCGAGGGTGCGGTCGTCGAAGAACAGCTGGTAGCGCAGGCCGGCGCAGCCTCCGGGCTGCACGGCGATGCGCAGGTGCATGTCGTCGCGACCCTCCTGCTCCAAGAGGTTGCGAGCCTTGAGCGCGGCGGCGTCGGTCAGCTCGACACCGTGGGTCTCGATGGCGTCGGTCTGGACGGAGTTATCGACGGTCATGACTCTCCCAACAACCCGCGAGGCTGTGCGGATTCCATAGCGCTGATTCCAGTGCGGTTCGCTCGTCGTCCAGTGTAGGCCCTACCGCCGGAACCGTTCGCCCGACAGCGGCAACCGACCCCGCTCCGGTGATCGGCACCACCACGGTAACCCCCGGAGCGGCCGGCGCAACCTCCTGCATCTGCCGCACGTCAACGCCCGTAGGCTGTGTTCGTGAGGTTCCTGCGCCGTTCCGACCAGAACACCGCCGCGGGGAGCAGCGACGCGTCCGAGCAGGCTCAGGACACCGGTCCGGCGAGCGACGGCAGCCGCACCCCCGGCAAGGGCCGGCCGACGCCGAAGCGGCGTGAGGCCGAGACCAGGCGTCGTGGCCCGGCGCCGCCCCCGCCGCGCACCCAGCGGGAGGCCGCCCGGTACGCCCGGGCCAACCGTCCCGACAAGCACGAACGCCGTAGGCTGGCCGCCGAGCGGCGGGCCCGGATGGACGCCGGCGACGACCGGGTCCTGCTGCCGCGTGACCGCGGCCCGGTCAAGGCCCACATCCGCGACCTCGTCGACTCCCGGCCCCACCTGATGGGGCTGTTCATGCCGCTCGCCCTGGTGGTGCTGATCTCGGTGCTGCTGCCGATCCCGTCCGCCCAGCAGTACCTGAGCCTGTTCAGCCTGATCGTGCTGCTCTCGATGATCATCGAGGGCGTGCTGCTGGGGCGGCGCATCACCCGCAAGGTGCGCGCGAAGTTCCCGGACGAGGCGGTCAGCGGCCTGGGCACGGGCTGGTACGCCTTCACCCGGGCCAGCCAGCTACGCAAGCTGCGGGTGCCCAAGCCGCGGGTGCAGCGCGGCGCGAACCCGTAGTGCCGCGACGTGGGCGACTCGTGACCGCTTCCCCCCACCGCACCCTGGTGCTGGGCGGCGCTCGCTCGGGCAAGTCGCGCTACGCCGAGGACCTGCTGCCCGACGACGCCCCGGTACGCTACTGCGCGACCGCCCGGCGGGATGACGACGACGCCGAGTGGGCGGCCCGCATCGCGGTCCACCGGTCCCGCCGCGCGGCCGCCTGGACCACCGTGGAGGACCCCGACCTGGTCGCGGAGCTGCGCGGGACCGGACCGTTGATCATCGATGACGTCGCGACGTGGCTGACCGGTGTCCTCGACGACGCCGGGGCGTGGGAGCTGCCGGAGGCGCCGGCCACGGTCGGGGAACGGGTCGACGCCCTGGTGGCCGCGGTCGCGGCCTGCCCCGGCCGGGCCGTGCTGGTGTCCGCCGAGGTCGGCCTGGGCGTGGTGCCCGCGACCCGGGCCGGCCGGCTGTTCCGGGACGAGCTGGGCGCCGCGAACGCCGCACTGGCCATGGTCTGTGACGAGGTGTTGCTGTTCGTGGCCGGGTTGCCGCTTCGGCTGAAGTAGCGGCGGGGTAGGAAGGCGCCGTGGACGCCCTCGCTCTCCCCGCCGTTCCCGCCCCGGACGTCGAGGCCCGGCGCGCCGCCGTCGCACGGCACGGCTCGCTCGCGGTCCCCGCCGGCGGGCTCGGCCGGCTCGCCGAGCTCGGCTGCTGGCTCGCGGCCGCCCAGGGCGCCTGCCCGCCGCGGCCGCCGGCCCGGGCCCGGGTGGTGGCGGTGGCCGCCGATCACGGGATCGCCGAGGCCGGGGTGTCGGCCTACCCGCCGGGCACCACGGCGCGCCAGGTCGCGGTCGCCCGCGAGCAGGCCCTCCCGGTGAGCGTGCTGGCCCCGGTCGCCGCGGCGTCGGTGCGGGTCGTCGATGTCGCGCTGGACACCGAACCGGGCGAGGGCCGCTACCGGGTCCGGCGCGGATCCGGCCGGATCGACCGGGTCGATGCGCTGACCGCACTGGAGACCACCACCGCCCTGACGATCGGGCGCACGCTCGTCGACGAGGAGGTCGACGCCGGCGCCGACCTGCTCATCCCGGCCGCGCTCGGGATCGGGGCGACCACTCCGGCATCGACGCTGGTCGCGGCGGTGACGGGGACCGAGCCGGTGGCCGTGGTCGGACGCGGCAGCGGGATCGACGACACCGCTTGGATGCGCAAGGCCGCCGCGATCCGCGACGCGCTGCGCCGCACCCGCCCGCACCGCGACGACCCGCTCGCGCTGCTGCGCGCCGCGGGCGGTGCCGATCTCGCGGCGCTCACCGGGTTCCTCGTGCAGGCCGCGCTGCGCCGCACCCCGGTGCTGTTCGACGGGCTGGTGGTCGGCGCCGCCGCGCTGCTGGCCGAGCGGCTCGCGCCCGGCGCCCGCGAGTGGTGGCTGGTGACCCAGCGCTCCCCCGAACCGGCGATGGCCCTCGTGCTCGACCGGCTGCGGCTGCGCCCGGTCCTCGACCTGCAGCTGCGGCTCGACGACGGGACCGGCGCGCTCGCGGTGCTTCCGCTGCTGCAGATGGCGGCTCGGCTACTCGCCGAGACCGCGACCATGGCCGACAGCGGGATCGTGCCGGTCGGCGGCGGGCGCGGCTGAGATGCGCGGGCTCGCGCTGGCGCTGAGCTGGCTGACCGTGCTCCCGGTGCGGGCGGTGCCGCTCGGGTCCGCACTCGACCCGCGGACGGCCGCCGCGGCGATCCGGTGGGCACCCGTGGTCGGCGGGTTGATCGGCGGCGGCACCGGCGCGGTCGTGCTGGGGCTCACCGCCGCCGGCGTCCCGCCGCTGGTCGGCGGGTTGCTGGCGGCCGGGGCCGCCGCACTGGCCACCCGCGGCATGCACCTCGACGGGCTGGCCGACACCGCGGACGGGCTGGGCTGCTACGGCCCGCCGGAACGCGCGCTGACGGTCATGCGCGAGGGCGGCGCCGGGCCGTTCGCCGTGGTCACGCTGCTCGTGGTGGTGGGAACCCAGGCGGCGGCGCTGGCGGCGTTGGCCACGGCACCCGTTGCCACGCTGCTCGCGGCCGCCGGGCTCTCCGGGGCGGTCGGGCGGGCCGGGTTCGCGTGGTGCGCGCGGCGCGGCGTCCCGGCCGCCCGGCCCGGCGGGCTGGGTTCGACGGTCGCCGGGTCGCAGCCGGTCTGGGTCGCCGTGGCGTGGTGGGCGGTGCTGGCCTGCGCCGCGGCGTTCGCCGTGCCCGGCCGATGGCTCGGGCCGCTCGCGGTCGGGCTGGCCGCGGTGCTCGTCGTCGGCCTTTCCTGGCACACCCGGCGCCGTTTCGGCGGGATGACCGGCGATGTGCTGGGCGCGGCGTCCGAACTCGGCGGCACCGCCGCACTGGTCGTGCTCGCCACCGGATAGCCGTACGGGGGCCGGTCGTCAGGGGGCGACGAGCGTGCGCATCCAGGAGTGGGTGTCCGGGGCGGCCCCACGCTGGATGTCGGTGAGCAGCGTGCGCAGCCGCTGGGTGATCGGTCCGGGTTCGCCGTCGCCCACCACGACCTCGCCGTTCGCGTGACGGACCCGCCCGATCGGGGTGATGACGGCGGCCGTGCCGCAGCCGAAGACCTCGGTGATCCGCCCGTCGGCCCCCCGCTCGACCAGCTCCTCCCAGGAGATCCGCCGCTCGGTGACCTGGCAGCCGATCTCCTTGGCCAGCACGAGCAGCGAGTCGCGGGTCACTCCGGCGAGGATGCTGCCGGTCAGCACCGGGGTCACGATCTCGATGTGATCGCCGGAGCCGAACACGAAGAACACGTTGTTCGAGCCCATCTCGTCGATCCAGCGCCGCTCCTCGGCGTCGAGGTAGAGCACCTGGGCGCAGCCGTGCTCGGTGCCCTGGGCCTGGGGGAGCAACGAGGCCGCGTAGTTGCCGCCGCATTTCGCGGTGCCGGTCCCGCCGAGCGCCGCCCGCGTGTAGTCGGTGGACAGCCACACGTCGACGGGCTTGATCCCACCGGTGAAATAGGGCCCGGCGGGCGAGGCGATCAGCACGTACAGGCATTCCGCGGCCGGGCGCACGCCCAGCCCCACCTCGGTGGCGAGCATGAACGGGCGCAGGTAGAGCGACTCCTCCCCGCCCGCGGGCGGGGCCCAGTCCCGATCGACGTCGAGCAGCTCGCGCAGCGAGGCCAGGAACAGCTCGTCGGGCAGCTGCGGCATCGCCAGCCTGCTCGCCGAGGCCCGGAACCGCGCCGCGTTGGCCTCGGGCCGGAACGAGGCGATCGAGCCGTCGGGCTGCCGGTAGGCCTTCAGACCTTCGAAGATCTCCTGCCCGTAGTGCAGCACCATCGTGGCCGGGTCGAAGGACATCGGCCCGTAGGGCACCACCGCAGCGTCTCGCCATCCGGTATCCCGCGACCAGCGGATCGTCACCATGTGGTCGGTGAAGTGCCGACCGAATCCGGGGTCGGCCAGGATCTCCGCGCGCCGGGACTCCGGCACCGGCGCAGGGTTTCGTTTCCGGGCGAATTGCGGCGCGCTCATGTGCTGACGGTAACCCGTCGGGCAAGACCAACTGTCGGACGTCCGATCTCCGGGCCCGCGGACGGGGTCACCGCACGTGCGACGGCACGAACGGCGGCTTGACCACGACACACTCCAGGACCCGTCCTCGCACGTCGACGGTGACCGTGTCCTCCGGCGACACCCCGGCGGAGCTGTCCAGGAGGGCGAGCGCGATACCGGTCCGCAGCGTCGGGGAGAACGTGCCGGACGTGGTGACGCCGACCCGCTCGCCCGCCCGCAGCACGTCCATGCCCGGGCGGGGCACGCCGCGCCCGACGGCCCGCAAGCCGCGCAGCCGCCGCGCCGGACCCGCCTGCCTCTCGGCCAGCAGCGCCGCCCGGCCCCAGAACTCGGGCTTGACCCAGCCGACCGCCCAGCCGCTGCCCGCCTGCACGGGGGTGATCTGCGGCGAGAGGTCCTGGCCGTGCAGCGGGTAGCCCATCTCCGTGCGCAGGGTGTCCCGGGCGGCAAGCCCCGCCGGTCGTCCACCCAGCGCGGCCGCCCCGGCCAGCAGCACATCCCAGAGGCCGGGCGCCGCCGCGACGGGAACCAGCAGCTCGTAGCCGTGCTCGCCGGTGTAGCCGGTGCGGCAGACCCGGGTCTGACCGGCGTCGGCGAAGGCCATGTAGTCCAGCTCCGTCAGCCCGGCGAACTCGGCGAACGTGCCGAGCAGCTCGCCCGAGCGCGGACCCTGGACGGCGATGACGGCGAGCTCATGGTGCCGATCGGTGATCGCGATCCCGTCCGGCGCCGCCGCCCGCAGCAGCTCGGCGACGGTGGCCGCGTTGGCCGCGTTGGGTATCGCGAGGACCTCATCCGGCCCGACCAGGTAGACGATCAGGTCGTCGACGACCCCGCCGGAGTCCGCGCACGCCAGCGTGTACTGGGCGTGGCCGGGGGTGATCCGGGCGAGATCGGCGCTGAGGCAGCGGTTGATGAACTCGGCCGCGCCCGGCCCGGTGATCGCCAGCTTGCCGAGGTGGCTCACGTCGAACACGCCGACGCTCTCCCGCACCGCGGTGTGTTCGGCCACCGTGCCGTCGGGGTAGGACAACGGCATCGACCAGCCGCCGAACGCCCCCATGGTTGCGCCCAGCGCGACGTGCCGGTCGTGCAGCGGGCTGGTCCGCAGGTCATCCCCGATAGCGCTCACGGCCGGCACCGTACCCGGCGGCGGGCGGGCGCCTGGTTCAGCCGGTCTGCCGCGTGCGGGTCGCCGCCCACCAGCCCAGCACCGTGACGGCCAGCCAGCCCACGGCCAGGGCGATCGCGGTGATCAGCACCGACCGCAGTGGCAGCAGCACGGCCAGCCCGACGCACCCCGCCAGCCCGAGCACCGACATCCAGGCGGGCCACCGACGCTGCCGCGCGGGAAGCCGCAGCGCCGACGTGTTGATCACCGCGTAGTACACGAGCACCGAGCACGCCGACAGCGCGATCGCGGCGATCGGCCCGGCCAGCACCGCGACCACGATCGCCAGCGCTCCCCCGGCGAGGTCGGCCCGCCACGGCGTCCCCCTCGGCCCGATCGCGGACAGGACCGCGGGCAGCTCGCGCCTGCGCGCCATCGCCAGCGCGGTCCGGCTGACCCCGACCAGCACCGACAGCAGCGCCGATCCCGCCGCGACCGCCGCACCGATCCGGACCAGCACCCCCAGCGCGGGTGCCTGCCCGGTATCGACGAGGGCGACCAGCGGCGAGCGTTCGGCGGCGAGCCGGTCGACCCCCAGCCCGACCAGCAACGCACCGGCCACCACGAGGTACACCACCAGCGTGATGCCCAGCGCGATCGCGATTGCCCTGCGCAGCGAGCGGTCGGGATCGCGGATCTCCTCGCCGAGAGTCGCGACGCGCGCATACCCGGCGAACGCGAAGAAGATCAGCCCGGCCGCGGTGAGGACGCCGAGCGGGCCGCTGAAGGTCACCGGCGCCGGCGGGTTCTCGCTGACCGTCGCCGATGCCGACCATGGCGCCGTCTCCCCCGGTCCGAAGAACCCGACCACGGCGACGACGAGCAGCACCGCGAGCGTGCCCCCGACCAGCAGCCACGCCGAGCGCGCCGTCGCCCGCACCCCGGCGATGTTCAGCCCGGTCGCGGCGATGATCACGACCACCGCCGTGACACGCGGATGCGCCGGCAGCACGTAGCTGCCGACGACGCCCGCCGCCGCGGCCGCCGACGCGATCTTGCCGAGGAGAAACGCGACCCCGGCCAGCCGGCCCGCCCCCGGGCCTAGCCGCTCCCGGCCGTAGACGTACCCCCCGCCGCTCTCCGGATGCGCGACGGCGAGGTCGGCGGTCGAGGCCGCGTTGCACGCGGCCACGACACCCGCCAGCACGACCGAGAGCAACAGCCACTGCCCCGCCACCGCGGCCGCAGGCGCGAAGACGACGAAGACACCGGTCCCCAGCATCGCCGCCAGACCGAGCACGACCGCGTCCGCGGTGCTCAGGCGCCGCGATAAGGAGTGGGGCATGCACCCAGCGTCGCATCCGGGCCGGTGCCTGAAGACCCGCGGCGGTGTCATTACCATCTCGAAGCGGTCTCACCATCCGACGCCGCTCGATCTCGCAGGTACCGCACCTCGAATCGCGCAACGTCCCGCATCGTCTGCCCGAGGAGTCACGTGTCCACCGAGCTTCGCATCCGGAACGAATCGGCCGCGACGGCCGAGGCCGACGCGATCGTCGTCGGGCTGCTGCCCGCACCGGAGGGCAGTGAGAACCCGGTGCTGGCCGCGGGTGCCGAGGAGGTCGACGCGGCATTCGACGGCGGTCTCGCCACCGAGCTCGCGCTGCTGGGCGCGACCGGTAAGGCCGAGGAGGTCGTCAAGCTGGCCTCGCGCGGGGTGGTCGCCGCGACGGTCGTGGTCGCCGTCGGCCTCGGCAAGCCCAACGACGACGGCGCCATCGAGCCCGAGCAGGTGCGCCGCGCATCCGGCGCGGCGGCCCGGGCGCTGGCGGGCACCGGGTACGCGGCGAGCACGTTGAGCCGCATCGACCTGCCCGCCGCGGCCGAGGGCACCCTGCTCGGCGCGTACGACTTCGCCGCGTACAAGGGGAACGGGAACGGTAAGAAGCCGGTCGCGCGGGTGGATCTGCTCAGCGGCGGCGCCGGCACCGACGACGCAGCCGCCCATGAGGAGCAGCTGCGCCGCGCGAGCGCCGTCGCCGGCGCCGTCTGTACCGCCCGCGACCTGGTCAACACCCCGCCGAACGATCTCTATCCGGCCTCCTTCGCCGACCGCGCCCGCGCCCTCGGCGAGGCCGTGGGCCTGCAGGTCGAGGTGCTCGACGACGCCGCGCTCGCCGAGGCCGGCTACGGCGGCCTGCTCGGGGTGGGCAAGGGCTCCTCGCGCAAGCCGCGGCTGGTCCGGCTCTCCTGGAGCGGCGGCGACTCGCCACGGGCGAAGGTCGCGCTGGTCGGCAAGGGCGTCACGTTCGACACCGGCGGGATCTCGATCAAACCCGCCGCGAACATGGACCAGATGACCTCGGACATGTCCGGTGCCGCCGCCGTCGTCGCGACGACGGTGCTCGCCGCGCAGCTCGGGCTGCCGGTCGCGGTCACCGCGACCGTGCCGATGGCCGAGAACATGCCCAGCGACACCGCCTACCGCCCCGGCGATGTGCTGCGGATGTACGGCGGCAAGACCGTCGAGGTGCTCAACACCGATGCCGAGGGCAGGCTGATCCTCGCCGACGCGATCGTGCGCGCCGTGCAGGACTCTCCCGACTACCTCGTCGAGACCTCGACGCTGACCGGCGCGCAGCTGGTCGCGCTCGGCACCCGCACCGCGGGGATCATGGGCTCCGACGGGTTCCGCGACCGCGTCGCCGGACATGCCCAGGCCACCGGCGAGGGTGGCTGGCCGATGCCGCTGCCCGACCACCTGCGCCCCGAGCTGGACTCCCGGATCGCCGACATCGCCAACGTCACCGGCAACCGCTTCGGTGGGATGCTCGTGGCCGGGGTCTTCCTGAGCGAGTTCGTGGGCGAGGGGCTGGAATGGGCCCATATCGACATCGCCGGGCCCGCGTTCAACACCGGCAGCCCGTGGGGCTACACCGGCAAGGGCGGCACCGGTGTCCCGGTGCGGACGCTCTTCGCGGTGCTCAGCGATATCGCCGAGAACGGCTGAGTCGTCGGTCGCGGGCCGGGCGCGCGCCCGGCCCGGCGGGCTACGACCAGAACGCGTCGGCCGCGGCCTGGTCCTCGACGGTCTCGTCGAGATCCACCGCCTGCCCGTCGCGGATGGTGAAGGTGATGTGCTCGATCACGTCGAGCTTCCGGTCGCCGCGGCTGGCGGTGGCGCGGTGCGTCGTCACCACCTGGTTCTCACCCTTCGCGACCGCCTCTCGCAGCTCGACCCGGAGCGTGCCGCCGCTCAGTTCGGCGAGCCTGCCGTAGAGCGCGAACACGGCGTCACGGCCGGTGTGGCCACCGGCCAGCGGGTTGTTCCCCGGGACGTGGTGCACCACATCCGGCGCCATCACCTCGGCCAGCCCCACCATGTCCCCACTGGAGAAGGCGGCGTAGCCCCGGCGGACCAACGCTTCGTTCGGGTGCTCGGCCATCTCGCCCTCCGTTCGGCGGTCGAAGGAAGCCGAGTGTCGGGGCGGTGGGCGCGCAGGTCAACCGGCTGGGCGGGCGGATTCGGCGGGCCGCCGCCGCCCGGTCAGGCCCCGAGGTCGCGGCGGCGTTGCCGGTCGCGCAGCACCCGCTGCCGGGCGTCATGGTCGCGCATCCGCTGGGGGTATCCGACGAGCTGGACGTCGTAGACCGGAATGCGCAGCGACCGCGCGAGCTTGCGCGCGCCGTCCGGCCCGGACACCCGCCGCCGGGTCCACTCGCCGTCGGCGGCGACGAGCAACATCGTTGTGTCGGTCACGGTCGTCCGCGGCTCCACGAACGCCTCGACGCCCTCGCGGGCCGCCGCCCAGGAGCGCAGGTGCTCCTCGTCCGCGCCGCGCGCCCGGCGCAACATTCCTGGTCTGCTCCTGCCGAACCTGCGCAACAGCCCCATCGCAGCCACCTTCGCGTCGATACCGCGGCCCGCGGCACATCCTGTCATCGTGACCAACGTCGGGGAGCGCCGGATTTCTCCCGATCGGCCCAGCCCCGCACGGGCGCCGCCGGGGTGACAAGATGGGCGCCGCCGCCGCGCGAGACCCGCGCGGACGAGCCGCGAGGAGGAGCCTGAGGTGCCCGAGCACAACGTCGACATGGTCGTTCTCGGTGGCGGATCCGGTGGCTATGCCTGCGCTCTGCGGGCCGCGGAACTGGGCCTGTCCGTGGTGCTGGTGGAGAAGGACAAACTGGGCGGAACCTGCCTGCACCGCGGCTGCATCCCGACCAAGGCGCTCCTGCACGCGGCGGAGGTCGCCGACGCCGCGCGGGAGGGCGAGAAGATCGGGATCCGCAGCTCGGTGGCCGGTATCGACATGGCCGGGGTGAACGCCTACAAGGACGGCATCGTCGGCAGGCTCTACAAGGGACTGCAGGGCCTGGTGGCCGCCCGCAAGATCCAGCTCGTCGCCGGCGCCGGGACGTTCGTCGCGCCCACCGCCATCGAGGTCGGCGACGACCGCTACGTCGGGCGGCACGCCGTACTGGCGACCGGTTCCTACGCCCGCAGCCTGCCGGACCTGGAGATCGGCGGCCGGGTCATCACCTCGGACCAGGCGCTGACCCTCGACGAGGTGCCGCAGCGCG
Organism: Pseudonocardia asaccharolytica DSM 44247 = NBRC 16224; assembly: GCF_000423625.1. Classification (GTDB taxonomy): domain Bacteria; phylum Actinomycetota; class Actinomycetes; order Mycobacteriales; family Pseudonocardiaceae; genus Pseudonocardia; species Pseudonocardia asaccharolytica. The sequence goes on along the minus strand of NZ_AUII01000001.1, from coordinate 250,107 downwards.
TCGTCGTGCTCGGCGGCGGCGTGATCGGCGTCGAGTTCGCCAGCGTGTGGCGCTCCTTCGGCGCCGAGGTCACCATCGTCGAGGCGCTGCCCCATCTGGTGCCTGCCGAGGACGAGTTCGCTTCCAAGCAGCTCGAGCGCGCGTTCCGCCGTCGCAAGATCGCGTTCAAGACCGGGGTGAAGTTCACCGGCGCCAAGCAGACCGACTCGCAGGTCACCGTCAGCCTGGAGTCCGGCGAGGAGATCGAGGCCGATCTGCTGCTCGTCGCCGTCGGGCGTGGCCCGAACACCACCGGGCACGGCTACGAGCAGGCCGGGGTGGCCATGGAACGCGGGTTCATCCGGGTCGACGAACGGCTCCGCACGAACCTGCCAGGGGTGTACGCCGTGGGCGACATCGTGGCCGGTCTGCAGCTCGCCCACCGCGGCTTCGGCCAGGGGATCTTCGTCGCCGAGGAGATCGCCGGGCTCAACCCGCCGGTCATCGACGAGGCCGGGATCCCGCGGGTCACCTACTGCGAGCCCGAGGTCGCCTCCGTCGGGCTGACCGAACAGCAGGCTCGCGAGCGTCACGGCGAGATCCAGACCCTCACCTACGATCTCGGCGGCAACGGCAAGTCGCAGATCCTCCGGACCTCCGGCGCGATCAAGCTCGTCAAGACCGGCGCGGCGGGCACCCCCGGCCCTGTGGTGGGCCTCCACATGGTCGGAGCCCGCGTCGGCGAGCTGATCGGCGAGGCTCAGCTCATCTACAACTGGGACGCGCAGGCCGAGGACGTCGCCTCCCTCGTCCACGCCCATCCGACCCAGAACGAAGCCCTCGGCGAGGCGCACCTCGCCTTGGCCGGCAAGCCCCTGCACACCCACGGCTGACGGCTGCCGACCGCCGACAACGCGAACCGCACGAAGAGGAGCTCCGACCCGCCATGGCCTTCTCCGTTCAGATGCCAGCCCTCGGCGAGAGCGTGACCGAGGGGACGGTGACCCGTTGGCTCAAGCAGGAAGGCGACCGGGTCGAGGTCGACGAGCCACTGCTGGAGATCTCGACCGACAAGGTCGACACCGAGATCCCCTCGCCGGCCGCGGGCATCCTGCAACGCATCATCGCCGCGGAGGACGAGATCGTCGAGGTGGGCGGTGAGCTCGCGGTGATCGGCGAGGCTTCGCAGGACACGGCCGAGGCCGGCGGGGACGCCGCCGCGCAGGCCCGGCCCGAGGCCGAGGCCGCGCCGGAACCCGAGCCCGTCGGGGCGGCCGCGCAGGTCCCCGAGCCGCAGCAGGCCCCGGTCGCCGACGCACCCTCGGCCGCGTCCGGAACCCCGGTCGTCATGCCCGAACTGGGCGAGAGCGTCACCGAGGGCACCGTCACCCGCTGGCTCAAGCAGGTCGGGGACACCATCGCGGTCGACGAGCCGCTGCTGGAGATCTCGACCGACAAGGTCGACACCGAGATCCCCTCGCCCGTCGCCGGCACCGTGCTGGAGATCGTCGCGGCCGAGGACGAGACGGTCGAGGTGGGCGGGCAGCTCGCCATCGTCGGCGATGCGGGCGCGGTGCCCAGCGCACCCGCCCCGGCCGAGCCCACTCCGCCGGCCCCGGCCGAGCCCGCCGCACCGGCCCAGCCTCCCGCCGAGGCCCGCCCCGAACCGGAGGAGGCCGGCGCCACCGGACGCCCGGCCGAGGTCGACGGCCGCGCCGGCGCCCCGTACGTCACCCCGCTGGTGCGCAGGCTGGCCGCCGAGCACGGCGTGGACCTGGGGTCCCTGCGGGGCAGCGGGGTCGGCGGCCGGATCCGCAAACAGGACGTGCTCGCCGCCGCCGAGGCCACGCAGCAGCCTGCTGCACAGCCCGCGGCGCCCGCGCAGCCGTCCGCGCCCGCCCCGGCCGGCGTGCCCGCGAAGCCGACCACTGTTCCGGTCCCGGCCGCCGACGGCCCGCAGCCGGGAACCACGATCAAGATGCCGCGGCTGCGCCAGGTCATCGCCCAGCGGATGCTCGAGTCCCTGCAGATCTCGGCCCAGCTGACGACCGTGCAGGAGGTGGACGTCACCAGGATCGTCAAGCTGCGCGCCAAGGCGAAGGACGAGTTCGCGGCCCGCGAGGGGGTCAAGCTCACCTACCTGCCGTTCTTCGCCAAGGCCACCGTCGAGGCGCTGCAGGCGTTCCCGCAGCTCAACGCATCGATCAACGAGGAGACCAAAGAGGTGACGTACCACGCCGCCGTGCATCTGGCGATCGCGGTCGACACCCCCCGCGGCCTGCTCGTCCCGGTGATCAAGAACGCCGAGGAGCTGAGCGTCGCCGGACTGGCGCGCAAGATCGCCGACGTCGCGGCGCGGACCCGCGACGCCAAGATCGGGCCGGACGATCTCTCCGGCGGCACGTTCACGATCACCAACATCGGCAGCGCCGGCGCGCTGTTCGACACGCCGATCATCAACCAGCCGCAGGTCGCGATCCTGGGCACCGGCGCGATCAGCAAGGAGCCGCGGGTCGTCCCCGGCCCCGACGGCGACGACGTCATCGCCGTGCGGTCGGTGTGCTTCCTGCCGCTGACCTACGACCACCGCCTGGTCGACGGCGCCGTCGCCGGCCGGTTCGTCAGCACCGTCAAGGCCCGCCTCGAGGAGGGGGCGTTCGACACCGAAGTCCTGCGCTGACCCGAGCCGGTCGCGTAGGCGGGTTCGGGTCGCGGGCCCGGACGGCGTCCGGGAGGATCATCGTCGTGCGTATGGTCGTCGCCGGCTCGTCCGGCCTCATCGGAACCGCCCTGGTCTCCGCCCTGCGGCAGACCGGGCACGAGGTGCTGCGCCTGGTCCGCCGCAGGCCGGCGGCGCCGGACGAACGCGGCTGGGACCCGCCCGCGGGCCGCATCGACGAGGGCACTTTCGACGGCGTCGACGCGGTGGTGAACCTGTGTGGGGCGGGCATCGGCGATCGCCCCTGGAGCGGTTCGCGCAAGCAGTTGATCCGCGACAGCCGCAACGTTCCCACCGACGTCCTGGCCGGCGCCGTCGCCGAACACGGCGTCCCAGTGTTCGCCAACGCATCCGGGATCAACTACTACGGCGACACCGGAGCCCGCGAGGTCGACGAGACCGCGCCGCCGGGCACCGGGTTCCTCGCCGGGGTCTGTCGTGACTGGGAGGCCGCCACCGCACCGGCCGTGGCCGCGGGCGCCCGGGTGGTGCTGCTGCGCTCGGCACCCGTGCTCTCCCCGTCCGGCGGGCTGCTGGGCAAGCTGCGCCCGCTGTTCCGCTGCATGCTGGGCGCGCGCCTCGGCGACGGCCGGCAGTTCATGCCGTGGATCTCCCTGGACGACGAGGTCGGTGCGATCCGCTTCGCGCTGGAGAACGCCGGGGTGCGCGGGCCGGTGAATCTGACGGCGCCCCATCCTGTGACCAACGCGGAGTTCACCCGGGCCCTCGCCGCCGCCGTCGGCAGGCCGGCCCCGTTCGTCGTGCCGGGATTCGTGCTGCGCGCGCTGCTCGGTGAGATGGCCCAGGAGACGGTGCTGACCGGGCCTCGGGCGGTGCCCGGCGTACTGCTCCGGACCAGCTTCTCGTTCTGGCACCACACGATCGAGGAGGCCCTCGCCGCCGCGATCCCCCACTAATCCGCGGGTCGCGGTATTTCCGAGCGCGAGTCGGGCATTTCCGCGACCGAGTCGGGGAACCTCCGCGGCGTCTGCGATTCCTACCCCCGCGGCGCCGCGGCGGCGGCAACCCCCGGCGGCCGCCGACGGCGGGCGTACGGTGAGCGGCATGGCGAACACCGCGTCGACCACCGTGCCCGCGGCCGGCCGCACCCGCTCCTGCCGGCGCGGCAGCGACGAGCCGCTGCGCGTCGAGGTCATCGACTCGATCGACTACCTCGCCGCCTGGGACGCCCAGCGTGCGCACGCACAGGCCCGCCGCGACGGCACCGGGCCGGACGTGCTGATGCTGCTCCAACATCCGTCGGTCTACACCGCGGGCAAGCGCACCCGCCCCGAGGACCGGCCGATCGACGGCTCGCCGGTGATCGACGTCGACCGCGGCGGCCGGATCACCTGGCACGGACCGGGACAGCTCGTCGGCTACCCGATCGTCGCGCTCGCCGAGCCGCTGGACGTCGTGGACTACGTGCGCCGGCTGGAGGAGGCGCTCATCGCCGTGTGCGCCGGGCTGGGGGTCACCGCCGCGGGCAGGATCGAGGGCCGCAGCGGGGTGTGGCTGCCCGCCGGCGCCACCCGGCCGGAGCGCAAGCTCGCCGCGATCGGGGTGCGGGTGCAGGGCGGGGTGACGATGCACGGGTTCGCGCTGAACTGCGACCCCGACCTGCGCGAGTTCGATCGCATCGTCCCCTGCGGGATCAGCGATGCCGGGGTCAGCTCGCTGACTGCGGAGCTCGGCCGCCGGATCACCGTCCCCGAGGTTCGCACGGTCGCCGCCGAGGCGGTGGCCGCTGCGCTGGACGGAACGCTGCCCGTCCGTGAGCACGCGGTGCCGGAACAGGGTGCTCCCGCCGGTCTCGACCTCCATTTGCGCTAGTCAACCGCGCCTGTGAGTGCGTAACAGTGTTAGAACACTGTTACGCACTCACAGGCGCGCTACCGCAGCTGAGGGAACATCTCGGATGCGATCAGCTCGATCTGGTCGATATCGTCCAGATCGAGCAGCTGCAGGTAGACGCGATCGGCGCCGGTGCGCTCACGCCAGGTCCCGAGCCACTCCACCACCTCGGCCGGCGTTCCGGCCAGCCCGTTCGCACGCAGGTCCGCGACGTCGCGGTCGATGGCCAGCGCGCGTCGGGCGACCTCCGCGTCGTCGCGGCCGACGCAGACCGTCTGCGCGATCGATCGGACCAGCTCGGCGGGGTCGCGGCCGATCTCCTTGCACGCCGCATCGACCCGGGCGAACTGATCGGCGACCGTGTCGATCGAGGAGAACGCCACGTTGAACTCGTCGGCGTGACGCGCGGCGAGCTGCGGGGTGCGCCGCCCTGCCGTGACCTCCGACGATCACCGGCGGGCGCGGCGCTGCACCGGCTTGGGCAGCGCCGGGGAGTCGGTCAGCGTGTAGTGCCCGCCGTCGAAGGAGAAGCGGTCGCCGGGCGGCGTCTCCCACAGCCCGGTGACGATCGCAAGCTGCTCGGCGAACCGGTCGAACCGCTCGCGCAGCGGTGGGAACGGGATGCCGTAGGGGCGGTGCTCGGCCTCGAACCAGCCGGCGCCGAGGCCCAGCTCGACGCGACCGTCCGACATCTGGTCGACCTGTGCGACCGCGATCGCGAGCGGACCCGGCAGTCGGAAGGTCACCGAGGTCACGAGGACGCCCAGTCGCACCGCCCGGGTGTCACGGGCCAGGCCGGCGAGGATCAGCCAGGCGTCGGTCGGCCCCGGCTCGCCGCCGCGCTCCGCGGCGCTGCCCACGGCCAGGTAGACGAGGCTAGCCACGCGACGCCCCGTTGTGGCGGCGCCGTCACGGCGTAGCCTGACCGATGTGACGATCGCACCCGAAGGCCGCAAGCTGCTGCGCCTCGAGGTCCGCAACGCCGAGACCCCGATCGAGCGCAAGCCGCCGTGGATCCGCACCCGGGCGCGCACCGGCCCGCAGTACACCGAGCTGAAGGCGCTGGTGCGTTCCGGTGGGCTGCACACCGTCTGCGAGGAGGCCGGCTGCCCCAACATCTACGAATGCTGGGAAGACCGGGAGGCCACCTTCCTCATCGGCGGCGAGCAGTGCACCCGCCGCTGCGACTTCTGCCAGATCGACACCGGTCGCCCGGCCGCGCTGGACCGCGACGAGCCCCGCCGGGTCGCCGAGTCGGTGGCCGCAATGGGGTTGCGCTACTCCACGGTCACCGGGGTGACCCGCGATGATCTGGACGACGGCGGGGCGTGGCTGTATGCCGAGACCGTCCGGCAGATCCACGCGCGCAACCCCGGCACCGGGGTGGAGCTGCTGATCCCGGATTTCAACAGCGACGACGCGCAGCTGGGCGAGGTGTTCGGCGCGGTGCCGGAGGTGCTGGCGCACAACCTGGAGACCGTGCCGCGGATCTTCAAACGGATCCGTCCCGGATTTCGTTACCGCCGCTCGCTGGAGGTGCTGACCAAGGCGCGGGCGGCCGGGCTGGTCACCAAGTCCAACCTGATCCTGGGCATGGGTGAGACCCCCGACGAGGTCGTCGCGGCGCTGCGGGAGCTGCACGAGGCCGGCTGCGAGATCGTCACGATCACCCAGTACCTGCGGCCCTCGAAGCGGCACCATCCGGTGGAGCGGTGGGTGCGGCCCGAGGAGTTCGTCGAGCACGCCGAGGTGGCCGAACAGATCGGGTTCGCCGGGGTGATGGCCGGCCCGCTGGTGCGCTCGTCGTATCGGGCCGGGCGGCTGTATGCCCAGACCATCGCGCACCGCGGCGAGCGGCTGTCCCCGCAGCTGGCGCATCTGGCCGCCGAGCCCGCCGCCGCGCAGGAGGCACGCTCCCTGCTCGCCCGCGGTTAGCCCGTATCCTGGGGTGTATGGCCGGCAAGCCCGACAAGGCAGCGCAGAAGGCGACGCAGCAGCAAGCCAAGCGCGAGAAGCGCGAGGCCTCGAAGCAGCGCCGCAGGCAGATCTTCGAGGCGTTCAAGATGCAGCGCCGAGAGGACAAGGCGCTCATCCCGATCATGGTGGGCGTCCTGCTGCTGTCGGTCGCCGTCGTTTTCGGGCTCGGGCTGATCTGGGGGCTGCACTGGGTCGTCCTGCCGCTCGGTATCGCGATCGGCGTGCTGGCGGCCATCAGCATCTTCGGCCGGCGGGTACAGCGCTCGGTCTACCGCAAGGCCGAGGGACAACCCGGGGCCGCGGGCTGGGCGCTGGACAACATGCGCGGCTCGTGGCGCGTCACCCCCGGGGTCGCCGGCACCACCCACCTCGATGCCGTGCACCGGGTGGTCGGCCGTCCCGGGGTCATTCTGGTGGCCGAGGGCGCGCCGCACCGGGTCAAGAGCCTGCTCGCCCAGGAGAAGAAGCGCACCTCGCGGGTCGTCGGCAACGTGCCGATCTACGACGTGATCGTCGGCAACGAGGAGGGGCAGGTGCCGCTGAGCAAGCTGCAGCGGCACGTCATGAGGCTGCCGCGCAACATCGACGCCAAACAGATGGACGCGATCGAGACCCGGCTGGCCGCGCTCGGCTCGCGCGCCGCCGCGCTGCCTAAGGGCCCGATGCCCACCGGGGCCAAGATGCGCAGCGTGCAGCGGACGGTCCGCCGCCGCTGAGCACCGGCACTTGAGCGGCGCACATGCCGCAGCCGCTCAGCGGGTGCGGATCACGACCGTCCGGGTCGCGCGGTCGTGCCAGCCACGGCCGTCGTCGTCGCGGACGAGGGCCGGGACGACCAGGCCCAGCAGCGCCGTGCGGAGCAACGCCCGGGGCACCCCGACGAGGACGGCGTTGTCGATCCGGGCGACCCGCAGGCCGAGGGCGGTCATCCCGGGCGTGACGCCGAAGATCGCGGTCGAGACCGCGGTGAGCAGGAACCACACCAGCCAGACCGTCCAGCTCAGGTTCGACTGCGTGCCGAAGGGATCCGGGCCTGCGAACAGGGTGGCGATGAGGTATCCGAGCAGCCAGTCGATCGTGATCGCGCCGAGCCTGCGGCCGAAGCCGGCCGCCGCACCCGGACCGGACCGCGGGAGGCCGAACCGCTCCCCCCGGTGACCGCCGGTCGGTCCGCCGCCGGGGCCGGCTGCGGAACCCGGCAGCCAGGAGTCGATCCAGCGCGTCATGGCGCACAGCCTAGGCCGTCGGTGTGAGGTGAGCCGCTGGTCGGGTCCGTTAACGTCCGTGAAACGCGCGGGTGACCGTCGGGCAACAACGCGGCCATAGCTTCGCTGCAACGCCAGAGCCGATCAAAGGAGCCGCGAGCGTGTTCAGCAACTCCGAAGAGGTACTCAAGTACATCTCGGACGAGAAGGTCGAGTACGTCGACATCAGGTTCTGCGACCTGCCCGGCGTCATGCAGCACCTCACCGTCCCCGCATCGACCTTCGACCAGGGCCTCCTGGACAACGGCATCGCGTTCGACGGATCGTCCGTCCGCGGCTTCCAGGCGATCAACGAGTCCGACATGGCGCTGTTCCCGGACCCGGCGACCGCGCGGCTGGACCCGTTCCGCAAGCACCGCACGCTCAACCTGAACTTCTTCGTGCACGACCCGATCACGGGCGAGCCCTACAGCCGCGACCCGCGCAACGTCGCCCGCAAGGCCGAGGAGTACCTCACCGCGTCCGGCGTCGCGGACACCGCGTACTTCGGGGCCGAGGCGGAGTTCTACATCTTCGACTCGGTGCGCTTCGGGTCCGACCCGCATCAGCAGTACCACCACATCGACTCCGTCGAGGGCTGGTGGAACACCGGTCGCGAGGAGGCCGGCGGCAACCTGGGCTACAAGGTCAACTACAAGGGCGGCTACTTCCCGGTGCCCCCGGTCGACCACTACGCCGACCTGCGCGACGACATGGTCACGAACCTGATCAACTGCGGGTTCGCGATCGAGCGCGGGCACCACGAGGTGGGCACCGCGGGCCAGGCCGAGATCAACTACCGGTTCAACACGCTGCTGCACTCGGCCGACGACGTCATGCTGTTCAAGTACATCATCAAGAACACCGCCTGGCACGCCGGCAAGACCGTCACCTTCATGCCGAAGCCGCTCTTCGGGGACAACGGCTCGGGCATGCACGCCCACCAGTCGCTGTGGAAGGACGGGGCGCCGCTGTTCCACGACGAGACCGGCTACGGCGGGCTCTCGGACATCGCGCGCTACTACATCGGCGGCCTGCTCCACCACGCGCCGAGCCTGCTCGCCTTCACCAACCCGACGGTGAACTCCTTCCACCGCTTGGTGCCGGGCTTCGAGGCCCCGGTGAACCTGGTCTACTCCGCCCGGAATCGTTCGGCCTGCATCCGCATCCCGCTCTCCGGCGACAACCCGAAGGCCAAGCGCCTCGAGTTCCGCTGCCCCGACTCGTCGGGCAACCCGTATCTCGCCTTCGCCGCGATGATGATGGCCGGGCTCGACGGCATCAAGAACAAGATCGAGCCGCCCGCCCCGATCGACAAGGACCTCTACGAGCTGCCGCCCGAGGAGGCCAGGGACATCCCGCAGGTGCCCTCCAGCCTGGATGCCGTCATCGACCGGCTCGAGGCGAACCACGACTATCTGCTCGAGGGCGGCGTGTTCACCGCCGACCTGATCGAGACCTGGATCTCGCTCAAGCGCGAGACGGAGATCGATCCGCTCCGGCTGCGCCCGCACCCGTACGAGTTCGCCCTGTACTACGACGTGTAGCCCCGCCCGCGGCCCCGGCCGGCGGGCCGGGGCCGCGCACCGCCTTCCGTTCCCGCTCGCCGGAAGCGCGGGCCGGTGTCGCGGAGCCGACCTTAAGCTCGGTCCACCTGCACCGCCGCACGCGCTCACGGGACGGACGGACCATGCGTACCCAGGTCGGGATCGTCGGGGCCGGGCCGGCCGGTCTCATGCTGTCGCATCTGCTGCATCTGCGCGGCATCGACTCGGTCGTGATCGACCAGCGGAGCCGCGAGAACATCGAGGAGACGATCAAGGCCGGGGTGCTGGAGCAGGGCACGGTGGACCTCATGACCGAGACCGGCGTGGGCGACCGGCTCAAGCGCGAGGGCTTCGTCCACCAGGGCATCGAGCTGCGGTTCAACAGCCTCGGTCACCGGATCAACCTGTACGACCTCACCGGCGGCCGGGCGGTCACCGTATACGCCCAGCACGAGGTGCTCAAGGACCTCATCGCCAAGCGGCTCGCGGACGGCGGCCGGCTCGTCTTCGGCGTCTCGGACGTCACCGTCGAGCACGTCACCAGCTCGCCGAAGATCCGGTTCACCGTGGGAGGGACCGGGCAGGAGATCGACTGCGACTTCGTCGGCGGCTGCGACGGCTCCCAGACCTACTGCCGGTTTCTCATCCCGGCGGGCGAGATCCGCACCGACTACTTCCGGCAGTATCCGTTCGCCTGGTTCGGCATCCTGGCCCACGCCCCGCCCTCGTCCGACGAGCTGATCTACACCCACCACGAGCGCGGCTTCGCGCTGGTCAGCACCCGCTCCCCCGATGTGCAGCGGCTGTATTTCCAGTGCGACCCCGAGGAGAACCCGGACGACTGGTCCGACGACCGGATCTGGGACGAACTCTCCACCCGGGTGAACGGCGGTGGCACCGAGATCAAGACCGGGCCCATCTTCCAGAAGAGCATCCTGCAGTTCCGCAGCTTCGTCTGCGAACCGCTGCAGTACGGTCGGCTCTACCTGGCCGGGGACGCCGCGCACACGGTCCCGCCGACCGGGGCGAAGGGCCTCAACCTCGCGGTCGCGGACGTGCACGTGCTCGCCAGGGCGATCGGCTCCTTCTACGACTCCAAGGCCACCGATCAGCTGGAGGCCTACACGGCGACCGCGCTGCGGCGGGTCTGGCGGGCCCAGCACTTCTCCTGGTGGATGACCTCGATGCTGCACCGGTTCTCCGGGGCGAACGACTTCGACCTGCGACGGCAGGTCGCCGAGCTGGATACCGTGACCAGCTCCGTCGCGGGCTCGGCGCTGCTGGCCGAGAACTACGTCGGCCTCCCGCTGTCCTGAACGGGCCCTGCTGCGCGGCGGGCCGGGGGGTCGGATGAGCACCGGGTTCGCGGAGTCCGCGTGGGCACCGTTGCGGGTCCGTGCCTTCCGGCTGCTGTGGCTCATGCAGCTGGGCAGCATGATCGGCACCTGGATGCAGAACGTCGGCGCCCAGTGGCTGCTGGTCGACGAGCCCGGCGCCGCGACCCTGGTCGCGCTGGTCCAGGCGGCGGCGATGCTGCCGGTCCTGATTCTGGCGATGCCGGCCGGCGCGCTGGCCGACATGGTGGACCGCCGCCGGTTGCTGGTCGGCGTTCAGGCCTTCCAGGTGACGGTCGGTGCGGCGCTCGTCGGGCTCACGCTCGCCGGCCGGCTCTCCCCGGCGGCCCTGCTCACCATCACCTTCCTGCTCGGCTGCGGGACGACGCTGACGATCCCCGGGTATCAGGCATTCGTCCAGGACCTGGTGCCACGGGGCCAGCTCCGGTCGGTCGCCGGGCTCAACGGTGTGGCGATGAACCTGGCGCGGGCGATCGGACCGCCGATCGCCGGCGTGCTCGTCGCGCAGGCCGGGGTTGTGGTCGTCTTCGCCCTGAACGCGCTGAGCTACGCCGCATTCGGCGCCGTGCTGTTCGGCCTGCGCCGCCCGCAGGCCGCACCCAACCGGCTGCCCGAGCGCTTCGGCGGTGCGCTGCGGGCCGGGGCGCGGTACGTCCGGCACTCCCCGACGGTCCGTCGCATCGTGCTGCGCTGCCTGCTGTTCGTGGTGCCCGGGGCAGCGCTGTGGGCGCTGCTTCCGCTGGTCGCGAGCAGGTTGCTCGGTCTCGGCGCCGGCGGGTACGGCCTGCTGCTCGGCGCCCTCGGTGTCGGCGCGGTCAGCGGTGCGGCCGTGCTGCCCCGGATCGGGGCGTGGTTGTCCCCCAACCGGCTGGTGCTCGTGGCCGGCCTCGTCTTCGCCGCGGCCACCGCGGTCAGTGTGCTGGTGCGCAACGTGGCCGTCGTGGTGGTCGTCCTGGTGTTCGCCGGTCTCGCCTGGCTCGCCGTCCTCGCCAGCCTCAATGGGATCCTGCAGATGTTCCTGCCGGTCTGGGTCCGGGCCCGCGGCCTGTCGATCTACCAGATGGCATTCGCCGGCGGGCAGGCGATCGGCTCGATCGTCTGGGGCGTCGTCGCCCAACTGTGGGGCCTGCCCCCGGCGCTACTGGCCGCCGGGGTGCTGCTGGCCGCCGGAGCGGTCTCCGTCCTCGTCCTGCCGCTGAACGACACCAGCGGTCTCAACCGGGATCCGGCGGTGTACTGGCCGCAGCCGCACCTGGAGTTCGACCCCGCGCTCGAGGACGGCCCGGTGCTCGTCACCCGCACCTTCACCGTGACGGCGGACCACGTCGACAGGTTCCTCGCGGCGTGGACGGGCGTCCGCCGGTCCCGGCTGCGCACCGGCGCCACCAGCTGCGCGCTCTACCGGGACGGAGCGGACACCAGCCGGTTCGTCGAGGTCTCGCTGTATCCGACCTGGGCCGAGCACCTGCGCCAGCACGAGGGCCGGCTCACCGGCGCCGACCGGGCGGTCGAGGAGGCGGCGAAGGAGTTCACCGTCGGCCGGCCGCGCGTCGAGCACCTGTTCCCGGCCGACGCGGCCGTGGTCCAGCTCGCCGGGCCGCAGCCCGACGGACCCTGATCACCCCGGCGCCGGGCCCGGCGATGTCGTCGCAGCACCGCGGGTGGCGGAAGCCGCCATGCGGGCACCCAGCAGGGCCTGCAACGACCGGGCCTCGGCGTGCACCTCGGCGAGGTCACCGGTCCGGTGACCGGCCCGGTCGCAGTCGGCGACGATCAGCTCGGCCTCGTGCCGGATCGCCGTGAACCGGTCCGGCTCGTCGGCGGACCGGGCGGCGCACGCGGTCAGCATGCGCAGCATCGCGTGCGCGACGGTCGGCTCCCGCATCCCACACCGCCGGATCAGGCCGCAGCCGAGGGCAAGGTAGGAACCGAACCGCCGGCCGGGCACGACGACCGTCCCGCCGGCGGCGTGCGCGACGTGATCGCCGACCGGGGCCGTGGCCAGTGCGCTGAAGACGACGGCGAGATGGTCGATCGCCTGGATCGCGGTGTACGGGTCGTTGATCGCCGAGGACAGCGCCTTGCAGGCGATATCGACGAGCTGGCGGCAGCCGAATCCGGCGTCCTGCTCGAAGGTCCGCTCGAAGCCGATCCGCACCGTCTCGTCCAGGATCGGCTCGAACTCGACGCCGTCGGACGTCCTGGCCCCCGCCCCGTCCGTCCAGACCCACGCCAGGGTGGTCCCGGCCACCACATGGTCGCCCACCCGCGGCCGCAGCCGCACGGTGACCCGGCGCCGCCCGGCCTGCGCCAGCAGCCCCGCGACGTCGACCACCTGCACGTACCCGGAGCGTCGGGCGGCGACCGGGGTGGCCCTGTTCGGCACCGTCGGCACCGTCGGCACCGCTCCCCCACCCGGCAGTAGCCCGCCTCGGATCACCGCGAGGGTGTGCCCCTCGATCGTCCGCATGATCGTGTCGATCTGGATCGAGTGCGCGAGATGGTTGGCGAAGAAGACGAGCAGGGTGAGGCTGGCGAACATCAGCGCGATCGCCCCGGTCACCGCGAGCCGGGGGTAATCGCCGGTGCGCTCTCCGGCGGAGACCCCGACGGTGAACAGCCCGGCCGCGCTGTAGACGAAGGTCCCGACGAAGACGGCGAGCACCAGCTGGTTGGGCCGGTCACGGAGGAAGTTGCGCAGCAGCCGCGGCGAAAACTGGGTGGACGCCATCTGCAACGCGACCACGGTCAGGCCGAGCAGCACCGCGATGACGGTCACCATCGTCGAGACGATGCCGGTCAGCAGCGCGCGGGCGTCGTCTGCCGTTCCCTGGAAGGCCAGCGGGAAACGGGGCCCGACGTCGACGAGCGACAGCAGCGAGCCGGCCAGCACGGCGACGAGCGCCCCGAGGACCGGCAGCACCGACAACGATCCGCGGAGGTACTCCCGGAGCGCGCCGCGTGGCCTCATCTCCTGCCGCCCCGTCCCGGCCGTCGGGCGCTGACGGCCGGGTCTACTGCGGCGGCCGCGCCAGCAGGATCGAGCACGGCGGGCGGTGCCGGATCACGTGCTCGGCGACGCTGGACCGGAATGCGTTGCCCGGTCCGCGATGGTGCTGATGCCCGAGCACGATGAGGTCCACGTCGTGTTCCTTCGCGCGCTGCAGGATGACCTCGGCGATATCGTGCTCGGTCGCGCCCACGATCTCCCCGTGGGCGTTGATGCCGACGGCGCAGAGCCGGTCGATCAGCTGCTGCACGGCTTGGCGGTTCACGGTTTCGATGTCGTCGTCGGCGGTCCGCACCCCGAGACCCGACCCGCCGGTGATGTCGCCGGGGACGATGTGTTCCCGCGCGACGTGCAGCACGTACACGGTTGCCCCGGTCAGCTTGCCGATCTGCTCGGTGCGCTGCAGGGCGGACCTGTTCTCCTCGGTGGGCGTCGCGTCGATCGCCACGAGGATCCGGTCGTACATCTCGCTCCCCCTTCCGTCACGTGGTGGTGGGCCCGGTGGTAGCGGCCGGCACGAGCGGTGTCGGCTCGATTCGGGTCGTACGCAGCTCACGCGGGGCCCGGGCGACCGGCACCAGCAGGGTCAGGACCAGACCCAGCACGCCCAGCACGGCGAGGATGTAGAAGATCGAGTTCAGGGCAAGGCCGGCGGCGAGCAGGAAGCCGCCGAGCAGCGGGCCGCCGACACCGCCCAACCTGCCGAACCCGGCGCACCATGCCACCCCGGCGCCCCGGACGTTGGTCCGGTAGTAGTTGGCCACGAAGCCGTAGATCAGCGTCTGGGTGCCGCTCGTGCCCAGCCCGACGATCGCCACGATGAGCAGGAGCACCCCGAGCGGGACGTTCAGGGTGAGCAGGGCGATGGACACCGCGCCGATCAGGAAGGCGGCCGCGACCACCGGCTTGGGCCCGAACCGGTCGGCCACCCGGGAACCGGCCAACGCGCCGAGTACCGCCCCGCCGTTGAGCACCAGCAGGAACGACAGCGAACCCTTCGCGTTGAAGCCCGCACGGAGCATGAGTTCGGGTAGCCAGGTGTTCAGCGAGTAGACCAGTAGCAGGCCGGTGGCACTCACCAGGCCGAGCACCAGGGTGGGCAACAGGTACGGGGGACGGAAGAGCCCCGCGAACCCGGCACGCCCGGTGCCGGCCGCGGGTGCGGCCTGCGCGGCGACCGCAGGAACCTCCTCGGGAACCGGCACACCGGTCCGCTCGGCGATCGCGCGGGCCTCCTCGAGACGGCCACGGGCGGCCAGCCAGGCCACCGATTCGGGCATCTTGAAGTAGGCCAGTGGCAGCAGCGTGACCAGCGGCAACGCTCCGATCCAGAACATGCCGCGCCACCCGATCACGCCCAGCAGCAGGATGGCCAGCAGCGCGGCCAGCAGGCTGCCCAGCGGCACCCCGGAGTAGGTGATCGCGTTGGCCTGGTTCTTCCGCCCCGCGGGAGCGTACTCGGACACGATGGCTCCGGTCGTGGCCACCAGAGCGCCGATGGCGAGGCCGGTCAGGAACCGCATCAGCCCGAACAGCGTCGTGCTGGCTGTCAGCGCGGTGAGACCCATCCCGACGGAGAACCAGGCGTAAGAGGCGAGCATCACCTTCCGCCTGCCGATGATGTCGCCGACGCTCCCGGCGAGCAGTGCCCCGACCAGGACTCCGATCAGCGCGTAGCTGCCGAGCGCCCCGGCGACCGCGGGGGTCACGGTGCCGATCTCGTCCGGGTTGCGGAGGAAGGTCGAGACCACCGTGCCGTAGACGACGAGGTCGTAGCCGTCGAAGATCAGCCCTATCGTCGCCAGACCCACGACCCATGCCACGGTGCGGCGGCGCCGGGCGTCGAGCCCGGAAGCCGTTGTCAGCGTCATTCCGACCTCCTTCGAAGTACACGGTGTGAACAGGGTCGCCGGGTACCCGGGGAACACCTAGCTCGCGGCGGGACAGTTCCATCCAGTGGAGCGGCCGCCGGTCCGCTGCCTCGTCCGCCGCAGCGGGGACGACGCAAACGCTGAGTTCGGCGCCGGGCACCGCTGGGTACCCTCCCGGCGCGAAGCGACGGGTCGCGGGGCGACGCTCGGCGTCCGGAACACCCGACCGAGGAGCGAAGACATGGCCACCGTCGAGGAATATGCCGCACCCGGCGTCTACGACCCGCCGTCCTACGCCCAGGCCGTCAAGGTCACCGGAGCCCGGACGATCCTGTTCGTCTCCGGGCAGGTCGCCTACGACGACGACGGCGAGCCTGCCCACGGGCGGGACTTCGCCGCCCAGGCCAGATCGGTCTTCCGGGCACTGCAGGCCCAGGTCGAGGCGGGCGGCGGCACGCTTCGTGACATCGTCAAACTCACCACCTACCTCACCGACATCCGCTACCGGACGGAGCTGATCCCGATCCGCGAGGAATTCTTCGGTCCGAAGACACCGGCCGCCACGCAGGTGGCGGTCAGCGCGCTCGGCCGGCCGGAGTGGCTGATCGAGATCGAGGCGATCGCTGTGCTGTAGGTTGCCGGCCTCGCGGCGCTCAATGCGCGTCGGCGGCGACCGCCGGGAGGTCGGCCCCCGCCCCGGCGCCTCGGCCCGCGCCTGCCTGCCGCACCAGATCGGCGGTGAAGATCATCAGGGCGAGCCACACCAGGCCGAACCCGATCCACCGGGACGGCGACATCGGCTCGCGGACCACCGCCACTCCCCAGATGAACTGGAGGGTGGGCGTGAGGTACTGCAGCACCCCGATCGTGCTGAGCGGGATCCGCCGGGCGCCCGCCGCGAACAGCAGCAGCGGCACCGCGGTCACCGGACCGGACGCCATCAGCAGCAGCGCGTGCCCGAGACCGTGGTCGCCGAAGCTCCCGCTGCCGGTGGCTCCGAGCCAGAGCAGCCAACCGATCGCCAACGGCCCGAGGAGCATTCCCTCCGCCGTCAAACCGGCGCGCCCGCTGAGCGGGACGGTCTTCTTGAGCAGCCCGTAGAGACCGAACGTCCCGGCCAGCACGAGCGACAGCCAGGGCACCACGCCGCTCCCCACGCTGATCACCAGGACGGCCGCCAGCGCCGCCGCCAGCGCCGCCCACTGCGCGCGACGCAGCCGTTCGCCCAGTACCGTCACCCCGAGCAGGACGCTGACCAGTGGGCTCACGTAATAGCCCAGTGCGACGTCGACGACGTGGTCGATGGCCACGCCATAGATGAAAGTGCCCCAGTTGGCGGCGATGAGGACGGCCGCCGCCGTGATCAGCAGCCAGCCGCGGCCGCTCAGCTTCCGCAGCTCGGACCAGCCGCGGACCGCGGTCAGCACGACCGCCATCAGCACCAGCGTCCAGGCGATCCGGTGACCCAGCACCTCCACCGGCCCGGTTGGTTCCAGCAGCGGCCAGAACGCCGGGAACAGACCCCAGAGGGTGTAGGCGCCGACGGCGAACGCCACGCCGCCGTAGTCGGGGGGTGACCCGGCCATCCGCCGCTGCGCTCCTCCCCGTGCCGGTCAGCGCGGTGTCTCCCAGTGCGCCACGGCCATGCCGGTGATCCACGGATGGATGGGTTCGTAGGCTAGCGTGTGGGCCCGGACCGGCTCGACGGCCCCCGCCACCGCGACCCAGCTTCGGATCTCATGGCTGCCGTTGCCGGCCAGCTCGATCTCGCTGTCCGGCATGTCCAGCACCTGCTCCAGCTCCCCGCGCTCCAGGCGCCCGAGGAACCAGCGGTCGAACTCCTCGTCGATATCGCCGACGCGTGGGGTGCCGATCCAGTGCGACAGCCCGCCGGCACCGATCACCGCGACCCTGGTCTGCCCGGGATAGGAGCGGATCGCATCGCCGACCGCCCGGCCGAACTCGTAGGCCCGGCGCACCGGCATCAGCGGCGGCACCGCACAGTTCTGCACGATCGGGACCAGCGGCAGCGTCATCCGGGGATCCAGCTCGTGGTACACGGTCATGATCCCGTGGTCGAGCTCGAGCTGGTGGGAGAACGCCGGGTCGAAACCCGACGCCAGGGTGTGCTCGGCGATGTGCGTCGCCAGCCCCGGATGCCCCGGGATCCACACCTTCTCGATCGGCAGCCACTCCTCGGTCGGGCCCCAGTTCCGCTCGCCGACACCGATGCAGATCTGCGGGAAGTTCTCCAGGAAGAAGTTGGTGAAGTGCTCGTTGGACAGCACGACACAGACCTGGACCCCGCGGGCGGCGGCCTCGTCACGCAGCTGGTCGAGGGCCGCGAAGAAGTTGTTCCGCTGCTCCTCGGGAGCGGCCATCCGCGCCGAGGACATCATCGGCGCGTGCGAGGAGCAGTAGGCCAGGACTATCTCTGCCATCGGCCCCTCCGCTGCTGTGGGACCCCGAACGGCTCCAGGATCTTCCGGTAGTCGTCCCGGGCATACCCCGCTGCCCGGCAGTAACGGTTGAGCAGCACCGGGTGCAGCCCCAACCGGTACATCGCCGCGACATCCTGCGATTCGAACGCCGCTCGCTCCTCGTCGGTCAGCTGGTAGCCCGCCGTGTCGAAGGCCGCCCGGCCACCGCCGGCCGCGCTGCCCACCTCACCGACCCGCACCCAGTCGTATACGCACCGGTGCAGCTGATAGAGGCTCATCGGCGTCGCCCACTTCCACCCGATGCCGGCGTCCCCACCAATGGATCTTCGGCCAACAGTCTCCCACCCATCGGGGTGACCGCGCTGCGTCGGCAGTCGGGCTTCCGACCAGTGAGAGCCGCTGGCCCGGCCCGCTCACCGGGGCCACAGTGACTGATCAACTCGGGTAGGACGGGAGGGCTTGATGTCGGCTCGCGGGTTCGGTGCCGAGGCTCGAGGGCGACCATGACGACGCGGCCGGGAACGGCGCTGGACGTGCACGCCCACGCGATGCCGATGCCGCTGCTGGAACGCCTCGCCGACCGGGGCCTCGCGGACCTGTCCGGGGTGTCCGCCGCGGTGCTGCGGCTGGACCCGCGGGTGAGCGGAGTTGCCGCCGGGACTCCGCTGCCGCTGGCCCGGTCACAGTACGACGTCGCGGCGCGACTGGCCGAGATGGACGACGCGGGGGTCATCAACCACGCCGTCTCACTCCCGCCCTTCCTGTTCTGCTCGACCGCGGACGAGCCGCAATTCGTCTCCGACATCGTGCGCCATGGCAACGACGAGCTCACGGTGTACGTGACCGGCGCCGCGGATCGGCTGTGCGGCCTCGGTTCGGTGCCTCTGGGGTGGCCGGGAGCGGCCGACGAGGCCCGGCGGTGTCTGGACGAGCTCGGTACGGCCGGTATCGCGATCGGCAGCCGGGGCGCGGGCCGGGAGCTCGACGACGCGGTCAACGACGAGCTGTGGTCGTTCCTCGCGCAGCGGCGGGTGCTCGTCTTCCTGCATCCGAGCGGGATTCCGGACCCGCACCGCCAGCGGGACTTCTGGCTGCCCCAGCTCGTCGGCTACCCGATGGAGACCGCCCTCGCGGTGGCCCGGCTGATCTTCGGCCGGGTACTGGAGCGCTACGGGCTGCTGCTCTGCCTCGCGCACGGTGGCGGGTGCCTGCCGTCGCTGCGCGGCCGGCTCGACCTCGGGTGGGAACGCAAGGACGTGGCGCGGACCACCGCGGTCCCGCCCAGCGAGCTGACCGAGCGCCTGTACTACGACACCGCGGTGTTCTCCTCGACGCTGCTGCGCAGGCTGATCGAGGACGTCGGGGCCGACCACGTCCTGCTGGGCACCGACCACCCCTTCGAGCTCGGTGACCGCAACCCGCTGGAGACGGTGCGCACCCTCGGCCTCGACCGGGCAGCCACCAGGTCGGTGCTGTGGGACAACGCGGCCGGCCTGCTGGGGCCTTCGGTGTCGAGCGGCGTCCTGCGGTCGCCGCCGGGGCGGGAGTAGATCTGCTACCCGAAACGCGCGGTACTGGTGTTGAGTGATTCCGTCACGGCAGTCGCAGTGGGGGAGGCTCGCACATGGGGATGCACGGTCCGGTGGTGCGCCGATGACCGCGACGTCGCTGTCTCGGGCTGCACAGTTGGTGTTCGACTTCGCCGAGGGTGACCGCACCCAGGCCGACCTGCTCGGCGGCAAGGGCGCCAATCTCGCGGAGATGACCAGGCTGGGTCTGCCGGTGCCGCCCGGTTTCACGGTGACCACCGAGGCCTGCCGGCACTATCTGGCCCGCGGCACGGAACCGCCGACGCTGCGCGAGCAGGTGACGGCGGCGCTGCGCAGGTTGGAGGACAGGCTCGGCCGCAGGCTCGGCGACGCCGAGGAGCCGTTGCTGGTGTCCGTGCGGTCCGGGGCGAAGGTCTCGATGCCGGGGATGATGGACACGATCCTCAACGTCGGCCTCAACGACCATTCGGTCAAGGGACTCGCGGCGGCGGCGCAGGACGAGCGCTTCGCCTGGGACTCCTACCGCAGGCTGGTCCAGATGTTCGGCAGGACTGTGCTGGGTATCCGCGGGGGGCTCTTCGACGACGCGTTGACGGCCGCGAAGGCCCGGGCCGGGGTGGCGACCGACGTGGAGGTGCCTGCGACCGGGCTGCGCGATCTGGTCGAGACGTTCAAGCACATCGTCGCCACCGAATCGGGGCGCGAGTTCCCACAGGATCCGCGCGAACAGCTCGATCTGGCCATCCGCTCGGTGTTCGACTCCTGGAACACCGAGCGGGCCCGGATCTACCGCAGGCGCGAACGCATCCCGCACGATCTGGGCACCGCGGTGAACGTCTGCGCGATGGTCTTCGGCAACCTCGGCGAGACCTCCGGTACCGGCGTCGCGTTCACCCGCGACCCGGCCACCGGGCGCCCCGGCGGCTACGGCGACTATCTGGCCAACGCGCAGGGTGAGGACGTCGTCGCAGGGATCCGCAACACGATGTCGCTGCAGGACCTGGCGAGGCAGGACCCGGCGTCGCACGCCGAGCTGATGCGCATCATGCGCCGGTTGGAGGCGCACTACCGGGACCTGTGCGATGTCGAGTTCACGGTCGAGCGCGGGAAACTGTGGATGCTGCAGACCCGGATCGGCAAGCGCACCGCGGCCGCGGCGTTCCGCATCGCCGCCCATCTCGTCGACGAGCACGTCATCACCCTGGACGAGGCCCTCACCCGGGTGACCGGCGATCAGCTGGCGCAGCTGATGTTTCCGCAGTTCGATCCCGGCGCCGCCGGCACCCTGCTCACCAGGGGGATGGCGGCGTCGCCGGGCGCGGCGGTGGGCGAGGTGGTGTTCGACTCGGCGACGGCGATCAGCAGGGCGGCGGCCGGCGCGCGGGTGCTGCTGTGCCGGCGCGAGACCAGCCCCGACGATCTCGAGGGCATGATCGCCGCGGCCGGGGTGCTCACCAGCCGGGGCGGCAAGACCTCGCATGCCGCGGTGGTGGCCCGCGGGATGGGCCGGACCTGTGTCTGCGGCGCCGAGGAGATCGACATCGACGCCGAGCAGCGCGTCCTGCGCGTCGGCGATGTCGTGATCGCGGAGGGGGACGTCGTGTCGATCGACGGCTCGACCGGCGAGGTCTTCGCCGGCGAGCGGCCCGTGGTCCCCTCTCCCGTGGTGACCTACCTCGAGCACGGCCTCGACACCGCGGTCGAGGGCCTCGACGCCGACGCCGCGGACCTGGTGCGCGCGGTCGACCGGTTGTTGCGGCATGCGGACGAGACCCGGCGGCTGGCGGTACGGGCCAACGCCGACACCGCCGAGGACGCCGCCCGCGCGCGGCGGCTCGGTGCGCAGGGCATCGGTCTGTGCCGCACCGAGCACATGTTCCTCGGCGAGCGCCGGGTGCTCATCGAGCGACTGGTCCTCGCCGAATCGGCCGACGCTCACGCCGAGGCGCTCGCCGCCCTGCTGACCCTGCAGCGCGACGACTTCCTCGAACTGCTCACCGCGATGGACGGGTTGCCGACCACGATCCGGCTGCTCGACGCCCCGCTGCACGAGTTCCTGCCCGACCGCACCGAGCTCGCCGTGCGGGTCGCCGTCGCCGAGGCGACCGGGGGCACGGTCGATCCGCAGGACGAGCGGCTGCTCGGCGCCGTCCAGCGCCGGCACGAGTCCAACCCCATGCTCGGGCTGCGCGCGGTCCGGCTCGCGCTGGTCGTGCCCGGCCTGTTCGCGATGCAGGTGCGCGCGATCGCCGAGGCCGCCGCGGCGCGCATCGCCGCAGGCGGGCGGCCGCGGGTGGAGATCATGGTGCCGCTGGTGGCCTCGGTGATGGAGCTGCACCTGGTCCGCGGCGAGATCGATGGCGTCATCGCCGAGGTCGCCGAGCGCGCGGGGGTGGCCCTCGACATCCCGGTCGGCACGATGATCGAGCTGCCGCGGGCGGCGCTGACCGCTGACCGGATCGCCGAGGCCGCCGAGTTCTTCTCCTTCGGAACCAACGACCTGACCCAGACGACCTGGGGTTTCTCCCGGGACGACGTCGAGGCCGAGATCTTCGCCAGCTATCTGGAGCAGGGCGTGTTCACGGTGTCGCCGTTCGAGTCGCTGGACCGCGACGGGGTGGGGTCTCTCGTCCGGATGGCCGCCGCCGCGGGCCGCCGCACCCGGCCGGGTCTCCCGCTGGGGGTCTGCGGCGAACACGGGGGCGACCCCGGCTCGGTGCGTTTCTTCCACGACGCCGGGCTCGACTACGTCTCCTGCTCGCCCTACCGCATCCCGGTCGCCCGCCTCGAGGCGGGCCGGGCGGCGCTGGGCGACGATCCGGGGGACGCCACCGCGTGACCATTCGCCGGACAAAGGTGGATCTTGTCTCGCGAGTAATGCGGTCGACTGTCGGTAAGCATTGACAACTGCGTAGCAGGTTGTTTGACTCGACGAACGTGTCCGGCATCACAGACCGGTGACGGGGCGTTGCGTTGTCGTGTCCAGAGACCGGCGAGAACCACTTCCAGACCCACCGGCATGGCCCCACGAAGGGATGACAATGAAGTCGATCTTCTTCCATCTTATGCCCTACCGCGACCTGCCTGCGGATTTCGAGACACGCTACGAGAGCATTTGGGTAACCCCACCCAATACCGAGCTGTGCGACCCGAAACAGGTTGCTCAGTACTATCAGTGGAATCTCGACGAACTCGAGCTCGCCGACCGGCTCGGCTTCGACGGCGTCGGGGTCAACGAACACCACCAGAACGGCTACGGGTTCATGGCCTCGCCGAACATCATGGCCGCCGCCCTGGCCCGGCGGACGCCGAACAACAGCGCGATCATGGTGCTGGGCAACACGCTGGCGCTGTATCAGCCGGCCACCCGGGTGGCCGAGGAGTTCGCGATGATCGACGTGCTCTCCAACGGACGGCTCGCTGCCGGCTTCCCCGTCGGGACCTCGATGGACGTCAACTTCTGCTACGGCGTTCCGCCGACCCAGACCCGCCCGCGCTTCCGCGAGGCGGAGGACCTGATCATCCAGGCATGGACACGGCCGGGCCCGTTCAGCTTCAACGGCCGCTACAACCAGCTCCGCTACGTCAACCCGTGGCCGCAGCCGCTGCAGAAACCCCACCCGCCGGTGTGGCTGGCCGGTGGCGGGTCCGTGGAGACCTGGGAACTGGCCGGGAAGAAGGACTACACCTACAGCTATCTGTCGTTCTTCGGGGCTAAGTTCGGCAAGAAGCTGATGGACGGATTCTGGAACAAGATGGACGAGATGGGCGTCGACCGGAATCCGTTCCGCGCCGGGTTCGCCCAGCAGATCTGCGTCTCGGAGACCGACGAGCGGGCCGAGAAAGAATACCTGGAGCATTGCTCGTACTTCTTCAAGAAATGCCTGCACATTCCCCCGTATTTCTTCGAGGCCCCCGGCTACCGGACCCGCAAGAGCACCGAGTTCGCGATCAAGACGAACCAGCCAGGCGATATCGCCGCGGCCGCGGCGCTGGAGAAGGACTGGAAGACCCTCAACGAGCAGGGCTTCATCATCGGCGGCAGCCCGGCCACCGTCGCCGACCGCCTCATCGAGGCCGCGAAGACCCTGCGGGTGGGCAACCTGCACGCACTGCTGCAGATCGGCTCGATGCCGCACGAGCTGACCAAGAAGAACATCACCCTGTTCGCCGAGGAGGTGCTGCCCCGCATCCGGCACATCTGGGACGACGAGGGCTGGACCCACCGCTGGTGGCCGGAGGGTGCCGCCGACCGTGCCGCCACCGCAGCGCCCGCCGGCGCCAAGGCCTGAGGAGAACCGCCATGACCACCACCGCAACCTCCGAGGTCAGCGAGCGCATCGTCGAGGTCGGCAAGATCCGGGCCCGGGTCCTGGTGGCCGGCACCGGCGACCCGGTGCTGTTCCTGCACGGCGCCGGCGGGCTGTTCTGGGACCCGTTCCTCGACGCGCTGGCCGCCGGGCACACCGTCTACGCCGTCGAACATCCCGGCGGGGGCGACTCCGACGCGCTGACCCACCTGCCCGGGATCTGGGAGCTTGTGCTGTTCTACGACGAACTGCTCGACGTTCTCGGGCTCGACACGGTTCAGGTCGTCGGGCATTCGTTCGGTGGCATGGTCGCCGCCGAGCTGGCGTCCAACAGCCCGCGACGGGTCACCAGGCTCGTGCTCGTCGCGCCGATCGGCTTCTGGCGCGACGACACCCCGATCCCGGACATCGCCGGCATCCCGCCGGACTCGCTGCCCGGACTCGTGCTGGCCGACCCGACCAGCCCGCTCGCCGCCATGCTCACCCCGCCTGCGGACGACCCGCAGGCGCTGTTCGAGGCCGCCATGCGGATGGCCAGCATTCTGCATTTCATCTGGCCGATCCCCGACAAGGGCCTGGAGCGCCGCATCCACCGGGTGAGCGCGCCGACGCTGCTGATCTGGGGCGCCCAGGACAAGCTGGTCGACCCGGTCTACGCCGAGGAGTTCCGCTCCCGGCTGCGCGACTCGCGGCTGGAGATCATCGACGGTGCCGGGCACCTCCCCCAGCTGGAGGCGCCGGACGCCGTGCGCGCGCACGTGCTCGGCTTCCTGAGCTGAGCCGCGGCACGCCCCCGGGCGGCCGAGGCCGCCCGGGGGCTCGTCAAAACGATCGGAGGGCGGACGCCGCCGGTTGGGCGCTTCGGGTTGCGACGACGCCCGCGAGGATCAGCACCCCGCCGACCACCTGTGCCGATCCCGGAACCTCCGCCAGCAACAGCCACGCCGCCAGCCCCGAGGCCACCACCTCGAGCAGGCCCACCAGCGAGCCCCGCGAGGCGCCGATCCGGACGATGGCGGCGACCCCGGTCAGATAGGCGAGCACGGTGGAGACCAGCACGAGCACCGCGGTGGCCGCGAACCAGCCGACGTCGGTGCCGCCGAGCACCACCCCCGTCACGGCCGGGTCGACGACGATGGGCAGCAGCCCGGCCGCGCCGAGCAGCGCCACCGTCACCGCGCCGACACTCATCCCCACCCCGGCGAGCACCAGCGGCGGGGTCGCGGCCTGAGCCCGGTCGGCGACGAGGAAGTACGACGCCTGGCAGAACGCGGCCGCCAGCCTCCAGGCCACGCCCTCCCAGCGCAGCCCGCCCCCCGTCCAGATCTCCACGACGAACGAAAGCCCCATCATCGCGACCAGCCCGCCGAGCAGGGTCCGTCCGCTGGGTGGCTGCCGCCGCACCAGCCACACCCAGGCGACCACCAGCACCGGGCCCAGGTACTCCAGCAGCAACGCGACGCTGACCGGCAGGTAGCGCACCGCGTTGAAGAAGGCCACCTGCATGCCCGCCATCGCGAGCACGCCGTAGGTCAGCAGCGCGGGCCCGTCGGCGCGAACCGCCGCGACCACGCCGGGCCGCAGCACCGCGAACAGCACCAGCAGCACGGCCGCGGCGCCGCCCAGCCGCACGAGCACCGCCCCGTTCGCCGACCAGCCGGCCTCGATCAACGCCTTGGCGACCGGGCCGGAGAGCCCGAACGAGACCGCGGAGAGCACCGCGAGCCCGAAACCGGCCGACAGTGTGCGCTCTGGGTACAAGCCTGCTGCCCTTTCCGTCAGATCCGGACCAGCAGCACCCACACCGCGATGATCAGTGCCGCTGTGCTCAGCAACCAGAACAGGGCGGCCCACATTCCGGCCGGAACCCCAGTGAGCCGGGCGAGCTGATCGGCGTCAGAATCGCGGTAGCGCCCGCGCCGCCGGCCGCGCTGCAGCTCGCGGACCGCGCGCAGCCCGCCGAACAGCAGGAACCAGCACAGCGCGGCGGCGAAGGCGATCCGGACGTCCGGCGGGGCGGCGTAGGCGACGGCCCCGACCACCCCGCCGGTGCCCACGACCGCGAGCACCCCGAACGCGTTGCGGATGTGGATCAGCGTCGCGACGAGCAGCCCGGTGGCGATCCAGAGCAGCACGCCGGCCCGGTCGGCGGCCACCAGCAGCGCCCCCGCCAATCCGAGCAGCGAGGGTGCCGGATAGCCACCGAGGAAGGTGAGGACCAGGCCGATCCCGTGACCCGCGCCGGTGGAATGGGTGACCCCGGAGGTGTCGGCGTGCAGCCGGATGCCGGTCAGCCCGCGGCCGGTGAGCACGGCCGAGATCGCGTGGCCACCCTCATGGGCGATCGTCACGACGGTGCGGGTGAGCCGCCACGATGCCGTCCACAGCACCACGACCAGCGCGAAAACCCCGGCGCCCAGCACGGCGGGGCGGTCGGCGGCGGTCTGCAGCGCCAGCGGGAGGTCCTCGAGCACGGGCCCAGTCTGTCAGCGCGATCCGAGCCGGCGATTCCCACTTGACCTTCCAGCCACTGGAACCTTCAGGGTGTTCCCATGACCTCAACGACCGCGGGGCCCACGCTGCTCACGATCGGCCAGCTCGCCCGCCGATCAGGCGTACCGGTCCGCACCATCCGGTTCTGGTCGGACGCCGGTGTGCTGCCGCCGACCGACCGATCGACCGGCGGATACCGCCGCTACGACGCGGCCGCGGTCGCGCGGCTCGACCTCGTGCGCACCCTACGCGAGCTCGGGCTGGGCCTCGACCAGATCCGCGCGGTGCTGCTGCGTCGCAGGCGCGTCGACGAGGTCGCCGCCACGCACATTCACGCCATCAACAGCCAGATCCGTGCTCTGCGGGTACAGCGCGCCGTGTGCACGCTGCTCGCCCGCGGCGGGCACACCGAACGGGAGATAGCCCTGATGAACGATCTCGCGCGCCTGTCGGCCGCGCAGCGCCAGCAGGTGATCGACGACTTCGTCGAGCACGTCTTCACGGGGACCGATCCGGAGGCACCCGGGGCGGGAATCGCGACCGCGATGCGTCAGCTGCCGGCCGAGCTGCCCGAGGAGCCGACGACCGAGCAGGTCGAGGCCTGGGTGGAGCTGGCCGAACTGGTCGCCGACCCGTCCTTCCGGGCCAGGGCCCGGGAGATGGCGGTGGCCGGCTCGGCGGCCGAGCAATCCCCGCAGGTCGACGCCGCCGCGGTGGCCGAGCATGCCGGCGGTGCGCTCGCCGCCGGTGTCGATCCGGGCTCGCCCGAGGCCGCGGCCGTGCTGGAGCGGATCGGGGTCGGGGATCTCGACCCGTCCGCGCGGGCCGAGGTCGCCGAGCGGATCGCCACGTTCACCGACCGCCGCGTGGAGCGGTACTGGACCCTGTTCGGCAGGCTCAACGGCTGGCCGCAGCGGCCCGCGTCCGTCCCGGCGTTCGAGTGGTTCATCGCGGCGCTGCGCGCCTTGTGAGCGTTGCGTAACGCACTGGCGGTCCTGTTCACGCACGGGCGCGCAGCGCACTGCGCAGCAGCCGGACCGCCTGCCGGGCGGACCCGGGGCGAAGTACCGGCAGCACGCCGACCGCCCCGGTCAGCCCCGGCCACCAGCGCACCGAGCCGTCCCGGCGCACGACGCCGATCGCGGGTGCCGCACACGCGGTGACGGCCGGGTGCGCGCGCAGGTTCGGATAGATGCCGGGCAGCTGTGGGTCCCGGCACGAGCGCACCTTGACCCGGACCGACACGCAGTCCGGCAGCTCGCGAGCGATCCGGGAACAGTGCGGGCAGCCGACGTCGTAGACGACCACGAGTTCACGGATACCGCGGGTCATGCGTGCAGCGTCGCAACCGTCAGCGCCGCCACGCAGGTGAGGGCCAGCGCCGGACGCACCACCGGTTCGGCGCGCGCCCACAGATCCGACCAGCCGCCGTCGTCGCTCCACGCGTTGGACAGCAGCGGCATCATGAACCGGCCCACCGCGAACCCGGCGGCCAGCGCGAACGCCGTGGGGAACGGCACGACCAGCACGACCGCCAGCAGCGCCAGATGCGGCAGCGCCGAGGGCGAGTAGGTGCGCATCCCGGTGCCCATCTCGAAGCCGAACTGCAGCGCGCCCCACTCGCCGAGATGCTGCACCCGCTCGGGCACGAGCCGGGCGTTCTGAGGGATCCGAAACCGCAGCACGCCGACCTCGCGGGCCAGCACGATCAGCGCCGCGACGCCGAAGATCACCCAGCGCACCGGGGCGGGCACCAGCGCCTGCGGCAGCGCGCCGGCGACCGCGCCCACGAACGCCACCGTCACCGCGCCCAGCAGCAGACCGGCACCGAAGTACGGGAGAACGGGCTTGTCGCGCCAGACCGACGCGCTCAGCAGGAATGCCGAGTTGTGGCTTCAGGTGGAGCCCGAGTTGGCGAACCCGGCGGCCGCGCCGGCGACCGCGACGAGCAGCAGCACCGCCGCAGCCACCGCGACCCCGTGCTCCGCGGTGAACGCCGAGGCCGTCGCCACCCCCGCGATGGCCAGCAACGCGAGGGCCGTACTGAGCGGATGCAGCGGCCAGCGCGCCCTCCGCGGCGTCGGCAGGCTCACCCGAACAGCCCGCCGAGCACCGGCTTTTTCGGCGGCTGAGCCGGCTCCGGCGCCGGCGCCGCCTCGGCCGGGGCGTCGGTCGGCAGCTCGCATGCCGCGATGGTGAGGCTGGTGTACTCGGTGCCATCGGGCCATCTCGCGGTCGTGACCGCGTCGGAGCAGCGATAACCGTGCCAGCGCCAGGCGTTGCGACCGTCGCAGTTCGTGGCGAGCCGGGTCGAGACATACCGCTCGTCCCGGGCGCTGTGCTCACCCTCCCGGTGGTAACCACCGGAGCAGGGATAGCTGCCTCGCCGCCACCCTCCGTAGCAGACCGCGGGGCCGCCCGACCACCAGTTGTTGGCCTCCTCGTCGTAGGACTCGGGCATGCACGACAGGAACTCGGAGCGGTCGCCGCTGGCGGTGCCCCCCTCGGGAGCGGCCGTGGCGCCGCGGCGGCTGAGCCACCAGTCCAGCGGTACCAGCGCGCTCGCCGCGGCGGCGATCACGAGACCGCGCAGGACGGTCCGCCGGCTCGGCCGGTAGGACCGGATGCGCGCCACCACCGCACTCGGCCGTGCCTCTGCGGGCGGGGCCGCGATGCTGGGGATGTCGTCCAGGCGCGTCATGGCCGGGTGGTCACCTCTTGTGCTCGGGTCAGGTCCAACAGTAGCGATCGGACATTCGTGTCCGGATAGACGAAGCTGCGATGCACGATCGTCCCGGCGGCGTCCACGACGAGCACGGTCGGCGAATAGCCCTCGTAGAGATCGGCGCGGGCGGTGAGATCGGCGAGCAGTTCGGCGCGCCCGCCGGCCCCGGCGTCGGGCAGGTCGCCGACCCGGTCGACGAGCCCCACGAACCGTGCGTCCCGACGTTCGGCGGCGGCCGCCCGGACCGCGTCCCACACCCCGTGGCAGAGCGCGCAGTCGCCGTCGAGGACGGCGACGACGGCGAGCCGCTCGCCCGGACCCGGCCGGACCGCGGCCGGACCCGGGCGTCCGACGAGCGGCGCATACCCGGACAGCTCCGCGCGGCGGCCCGCCTCCAGCGCCCGGACCCTGGCATACACGGCAACAAGCGCCACCAGCGCAAACAGGGCGATCAGCAGCGCGAGCAGGGCGATGGCCAGCGGCACCGACACCTCAACGGCTCCAGCGCACCGCGATCGCGCCCAGGGCGTCGACGATCCGCTCCTCGGTCAGCTCGATCGTGGAACGGCCCGACTCCGGGCCCTGTAGCACGAGATCCATCACGGCGCTGTCGCCGGCCAGCAGATAGCGCCACTGGTGCGGGGTGCCGGCGACCAGCGCGGCCAGCCCGGGGTCGAGCAGCCGCTCGCCGCGCCACAGTTCGCCACCGGGCAGGCGCAGCCCGGCCCAGTCCGGGAGCGTGGGCAGTGCGTCGGCGGCCGGCC
Organism: Pseudonocardia asaccharolytica DSM 44247 = NBRC 16224; assembly: GCF_000423625.1. Taxonomy (GTDB): domain Bacteria; phylum Actinomycetota; class Actinomycetes; order Mycobacteriales; family Pseudonocardiaceae; genus Pseudonocardia; species Pseudonocardia asaccharolytica. The sequence goes on along the minus strand of NZ_AUII01000001.1, from coordinate 220,268 downwards.
GGACCATGAGCGTCGCGGCGGGGGCGCGCCCGATCAGCGTGTCGTCCGCCTGGCGGACGAGCAGGTCCGAGGTCGGCCTCAGGGTCGCCCCGATCGGCGAGTCGGCGAAGCTGAACGTGGCGAGCAGCCGCGACAGCCCCGCGTCGTCCGGGGCGGGGCCGCCGAACCAGGTCGTCGCCTCGTTGTAGGGGCCGGCGAACACCAGCGCGGCATCCGACCGGTCGGGGGCGGAGAACAGCACGGCGTCGTAGCCGCGGAACGAGCGTCGGGTCTGCACGGCGCCGGGCAGGACGTGGGTCGGGATCACCCGGTGCTCCCCCGCCGGCGCGAGAAAGAACTGACGGGCCATCCGCGGACCGGTGAACCGGGTGTTGCCGTACCAGCGGAACGGGCCGAAGGCCGCGGGCAGCGTCAGATCGACCGGGGACCCTGATGCGGCGACCCGCGAGACGTCGATCTTCCCCACGGACAGCTCCGTAGCCGCCATCTGCCTGCCTTTCATCGGGTGCCGGGCCGCTGCGGCCGGGATGCGGACGGGCCCGGGACGTCGTCCTCGCGCTCCGTGCTGATCAACGACCGAGCCGCACGGGCGTCACGCTGCAGGGGAGGCGACCACCGGATTGGCCTAGTGCGATCCGGACGAACGGGGACGAGTGGTGCGAGACGACACCGCCAGGCTGCGACGTCGGTAGCGTGGCAGTACGCCGTTCCCCCCAACCGGGAGGTCACCCGATGAACGAGTCCGGACAGCAGCCGCCCGCCCCCGACTACGACGACAAGGGCGTCCCCGGCTTCGACTTCGTCCGGGACAAGATCGAAGGCCGGTACGCGACGTCGCTGGGAGCGGGCGAGCTGGCCGAGGACACCGAGGCGGCGCGTTCCCTGGCCGAGCAGCAGGAGGACCGCGAGAAGGCCGCGAAGGACCGGCTGGAGCAGATCCGGAAGTCCCTGGGCTGATCCTCCTGTGAGTGCGTCACAGTGTTAGAACACTGTGACGCACTCACAGGGGGGTCAGCGGCGGCGACGGATCTTGTTGCCCAGCCAGATGAGCGGGTCGTACTTGCGGTCGACCACCCGCTCCTTCATCGGGATGATCCCGTTATCGGTGATCTTGATGTGCTCTGGGCAGACCTCGGTACAGCACTTGGTGATGTTGCAGTAGCCCAGGCCGTGCTCGTCCTGCGCCGCCTCGGTGCGGTCGCCGACGTCGAGCGGGTGCATCTCCAGCTCCGCGAGGCGGATGAAGAATCGCGGGCCGGCGAACGCCTGCTTGTTCTCCTCGTGGTCACGCACCACATGGCAGACGTTCTGGCACAGGAAGCACTCGATGCACTTGCGGAACTCCTGGCCGCGGCCGACGTCCACCTGCTGCATCCGGTACTCGCCGGGCGCCAGGTCCGGCGGCGGCGCGAAGCTCGGGATCTCGCGCGCCTTCGTGTAGTTGAACGACACGTCGGTGACCAGGTCCCGGATCACCGGGAACGTCCGCAGCGGGGTGACCGTGATGACCTCGTCGGGCTCGAAGGTCGACATCCGGGTCATGCACATCAGCCGTGGCCTGCCGTTGATCTCCGCGCTGCACGAGCCGCACTTGCCCGCCTTGCAGTTCCAGCGGACGGCCAGGTCGCCCGCCTCGGTCTGCTGCAGTCGGTGAATGATGTCGAGGACGACCTCGCCCTCGTTGACCTCCGCCGGATAGTCGACGAGCTCGCCCTTTTCCGAATCGCCCCGCCAGACCCGGAAATGCGCCCAGTAGCTCATTGCTTCGCCTCCCCGGAGCTCGCGCCATCGGCTCGGTGGCCGTCCAGCTCCTCGCCGGTGTAGTACTTCTTGAGCTCATCGAGATCGAACAGGTCGAAAAGGTCCGATCGCATCCGGACCTGCTCCTTGCGGACGATCTCGACCGGGTCGTCGCTGTCCTCGCCTCCCACCGACGCCGAGCAGACCAGCAGCACGTTGCGCCACTCGGAATCCATCACCGGGAAGTCGTCGCGGGTGTGCCCACCGCGGCTCTCCTGCCGCTCCAGCGCCGCCTTCGCGACGCACAGCGACACGAGCAGCATGTTGCGCAGGTCCAACGCCAGATGCCAGCCCGGGTTGAACTCCCGGTGCCCCGACACCCGGACGGTCCGGGCGCGCGCGGCGATGCCCTCGAGCTTCTTGAGCGCCGTCTCCATCTCGTCGGCCTTGCGGATGATGCCGACGAGCTCGTGCATCGTCTTCTGCAGCTCCAGCTGGACGACGAACGGGTTCTCCCCGCCATCGGTGGCGCTGGAGAACGGCAGCATCGCCCGGTTGGCGGCGGCGGTGACGGTGTCCTGCTCGACCGCCGGACGGGTGCCGAGCGAGTCGGCGTACTCCGCCGCACCGAGGCCGGCGCGCCGCCCGAAGACCAGCAGGTCGGACAGTGAGTTGCCGCCCAACCGGTTCGAGCCGTGCATGCCGCCCGCGCACTCCCCCGCGGCGAACAGACCGGGCACGGTCGACATCGCGGTGTCCGGGTCGACCTCGATACCGCCCATCACATAGTGACAGGTCGGGCCGACCTCCATCGGCTCGGCGGTGATGTCGACGTCCGCGAGCTCCTTGAACTGGTGGTGCATCGACGGCAGCCGCCTGATGATCTCCTCGGGCTTGAGCCGGGTGGAGACGTCGAGGAACACCCCGCCGTGCGGGCTCCCCCGGCCCGCCTTGACCTCGGAGTTGATCGCCCTGGCCACCTCGTCACGCGGCAGCAGCTCCGGTGGACGGCGGTTGTCGTCGGGGTCGGTGTACCAGCGGTCGCCCTCCTCCTCGGTGGTGGCGTACTGCTCCCTGAACACCTCGGGGATGTAGTCGAACATGAACCGCTTGCCCTCGGAGTTGCGCAGCACCCCGCCGTCGCCCCGGACCGACTCGGTGACGAGGATGCCCTTGACCGACGGCGGCCAGACCATCCCCGTGGGATGGAACTGCAGGAACTCCATGTTGATCAGTGTGGCGCCGGCCCGCAGGGCCAGCGCGTGGCCGTCGCCGGTGTACTCCCAGGAGTTCGACGTCACCGAGTAGCTCTTGCCGATCCCGCCGGTGGCCAGCACGATCGCGGGCGCGTCGAACCGGACGAAGCGGCCGTCGTCGCGGAAGTAGCCGAAGCAGCCCGCGATCCGGCCGTCGGCCTTGAACAGCTCGGTGATGGTGCATTCGTGGAAGACGCGGATGCCGGACTCGTAGTCGCCGGTGGCGCGGTGGTCCTCCTGCTGCAGCGACACGATCTTCTGTTGCAGGGTGCGGATCAGCTCCAAGCCGGTCCGGTCGCCGACGTGCGCCAGCCGCGGATAGGTGTGGCCGCCGAAGTTGCGCTGGCTGATCTTCCCGTCCTCGGTGCGGTCGAACAGCGCACCGTAGGTCTCCAGCTCCCAGACCCGGTCCGGCGCCTCCTTGGCGTGCAGCTCGGCCATCCGCCAGTCGTTGAGGAACTTCCCGCCGCGCATCGTGTCGCGGAAATGGACCCGCCAGTTGTCATTCGGATTGACGTTGCCCATCGCGGCGGCGCATCCGCCCTCGGCCATGACCGTATGCGCCTTGCCGAACAGCGACTTGGAGATGATCGCGACGCGCTTGCCCCGGGCGCGGGCCTCGATGGCGGCCCGCAACCCCGATCCACCGGCGCCGATGACGACGACGTCGTAGGCGTGCCGCTCGATCTCAGTGCTCTGAGCCATGGCGCCACCCTCCTCAGTTGATGATGCGCGGGTCGGCGAACCAGCCCGCCGAGACGGCCATGATGTAGAAGTCGGTGATGGCCAGGGTCGCCAGCGTGATCCAGGCCCACTCCATATGCCTGGTGTTGAGCCGGGAGACCAGTCCCCACAGCCGGTACCGCAGCGGATGTCGGGAGAAGTGGTTCAGCCGGCCACCGATGATGCTGCGGCAGGAGTGACAGGACACGGTGTAGATCCACAGCAGCACGACGTTGACGACCAGGATGATGTTGCCCAGCCCGAACCCGAGGCTGCCGTCGGCGTTCTGGAATGCCTTGATCGCGTCATATGTGTTGATCACCGTGATGATCAGCGCGATGTAGAAGAAGTACCGGTGGGCGTTCTGCAGCAGCAGCGGGAACCGGGTCTCCCCGGTGTAGCGGCGGTGCGGCTCCGCGACGGCGCAGGCAGGCGGGGACGCCCAGAACGAGCGGTAGTAGGCCTTCCGGTAGTAGTAGCAGGTCAGCCGGAACAGCAGCAGGAACGGCAGCGAGACCGCGGCATAGGGCAGCCACGGCAGGTCCGGCAGCACGCGGCCGAAATGCGCCGCCTCGGGCACGCAGCCGTAGGAGATGCACGGCGAGTAGAACGGCGACAGGTAGTTGTGGTCCGGCACGAAGTACCACTGCTGCAGGAACACCCGGACCGTGGCGTAGATGACCCACGCCGAGAGGCCGACGAGAGTGGCCAGCGGCGGGAGCCACCAGCGGTCCGTGCGGAGCGTCCGTTCGGCGATCTGCGCCCGGCCGGCGGACGCGTCTGTGGTGGATGACACGTCGGGGAGTCCTCATCTGTTCCAGGCGCCGACGAGGTCCTGGATCAGGTACGCCGCGACGCCGGGCCGTATGGATCTCACGGAGCGTACGACGGAAGTCACATCCGGGCCGGACCCGGGTGAGAACAAAATCACAACAGAGACCGGCATCACACCACTGATGCGGCGTTGCGGGAACGCCGAAATGCCCGGCCCCCAGCGGGGCCGGGCTGCTCGGATCGCGGCGCCCTGCGCCGCCCGCGGTCAGGCGCTGCGGCGGCGCGCCTTCCGGGCGGCGAGGTAGTCGCGGTTGAGCTGGGAGATCACGTCGAGCGGGATCTCCTTCGGGCAGGCGACGGCACATTCGCCGGTGTTGGTGCAGCCGCCGAAGCCCTCGGCATCGTGCTGGGCGACCATCGCCGTCACCCGGCTGTCGCGTTCGGGCTGGCCCTGCGGGAGCTCACCGAGGTGGGTGATCTTCGCCCCGAGGAACAGCGACGCCGAACCGTTGGGGCAGGCCGCCACGCAGGCGCCGCAGCCGATACAGGCCGCCGCGGTGAACGCCCGGTCCGCGTGGTCCTTGGGAACCGGCGTCGCATGGGCGTCCGGGGCGGCGCCGGTCGGTGCGCTGATGTAGCCGCCGGCCTGGATGATCCGGTCGAACGCACCGCGGTCGACGACCAGGTCCTTGATCACCGGGAAGGCGCCGGCCCGGAAGGGCTCGATCGTGATCGTGTCGCCGTCGCGGAAGTGCCGCAGATGCAGCTGGCAGGTGGTCGTCGCCTTCTCCGGCCCGTGCGGCTGGCCGTCGATGACCATGCTGCAGGCCCCGCAGATGCCTTCCCGGCAGTCGTGGTCGAACGCGACCGGGTCCTCGCCCGCCAGCACGAGCTGCTCGTTGAGCACGTCGAGCAGCTCGAGGAAGGACATGTCCGGCGACGCGTCGGCGACGTCGTAGTTGACGATCTTGCCCGGGTCCCCGGCGCTGCGCTGCCGCCAGACCTTGAGATGCACCTTCACTTGTAGCTCCGCTGGCTGGGGGTGACATGTTCGAAGACGAGGTCCTCCTTGTGGAGGATCGGCGCCGTACCGCGGCCGGTGTACTCCCACGCGGCGGCATAGGTGAAGCTCGCGTCGTCGCGGGCGGCCTCCCCCTCGGGGGTCTGGCTCTCCGCGCGGAAGTGACCGCCGCAGGACTCGGTGCGGTGCAGGGCATCCAGGCACAGCAGCTCGCCGAGTTCGAGGAAGTCGGCGACGCGGCCGGCCCGCTCGAGACTCTGGTTGAGCTCGACGCCCGTACCGGGGATCCGGACGTTCTCCCAGAACTCGTTGCGCAGCTCGGGGATCCGGTCGAGCGCCTTGCGCAGACCGGCGTCGGTGCGCTCCATGCCGCAGTGCTCCCACATGATGTGGCCGAGCTCGCGGTGGAAGGAGTCGACGGTGCGCTCGCCGCCGATCGACAGCAGCGTGTCGATCCGCTCGGCGACGTCCGCCTCGGCCTGTTTGACCTCGGGTGCATCCTGGTCCACCTGGATGTGCCCGTTGGTGGCCAGGTACTCGCCGATGGTGTTGGGCAGCACGAAGTAGCCGTCGGCGAGGCCCTGCATCAGCGCGGAGGCGCCGAGCCGGTTGGCGCCGTGGTCGGAGAAGTTGGCCTCGCCGATCACGAACAGCCCAGGAACGGTGCTCTGCAGGTCGTAGTCGACCCACAGTCCACCCATCGTGTAGTGCACCGCCGGGTAGATCCGCATCGGAACCTGGTAGGGATCCTCGCCGGTGATGCGCTGGTACATCTGGAACAGGTTCCCGTACTTCGCGGCGACGGCCGGGCGGCCGAGCCGGGCGATGACCTCGGCGAAGTCGAGATAGACCCCCAGTCCGCCGGGGCCGACGCCGCGCCCGTCGTCGCAGACGTTCTTCGCGGCGCGGGAGGCGATGTCGCGGGGCACGAGGTTGCCGAACGCCGGGTACTGGCGTTCCAGGAAGTAGTCCCGCTCCCCCTCGGGGATGTCGTTGGGATTGCGGTCGTCGCCCTTGCGCTCCGGCACCCACACCCGCCCGTCGTTGCGCAGCGACTCCGACATCAGCGTCAGCTTCGACTGGTGCTCCCCCGAGACCGGGATACAGGTCGGATGGATCTGAGTGTAGCAGGGGTTGGCGAAATAGGCGCCCTTGCGGTGCGCTCGCCAGTTCGCGGTGACGTTGCAGCCCTTGGCGTTCGTCGACAGGTAGAAGACGTTGCCGTAGCCGCCGGTGGCCAGCACGACGGCGTCGCCGAGGTGACTGCGGATCTCACCGGTGATCAGGTCACGGGCGACGATCCCACGGGCGTGGCCGTCGACGACGATCAGCTCGAGCATCTCGTGCCGCGGGTACATCGTGACCCCGCCGGCGTCGATCTGGCGTTCGAGGGCCTGGTAGGCGCCCAGCAGCAGCTGCTGGCCGGTCTGGCCGCGCGCGTAGAAGGTGCGCGAGACCTGGGCGCCGCCGAAGGAGCGGTTGTCGAGCAGGCCGCCGTACTCGCGGGCGAACGGGACGCCCTGCGCGACGCACTGGTCGATGATCTGCCGGCTGATCTCGGCGAGCCGGTGCACGTTCGACTCACGGGCGCGGAAGTCGCCGCCCTTGACCGTGTCGTAGAACAGCCGGTAGACGCTGTCGCCGTCGTTGCGGTAGTTCTTCGCCGCGTTGATCCCGCCCTGTGCCGCGATGCTGTGCGCGCGCCGCGGGCTGTCCTGGTAGCAGAACGAGCTGACCCGGTAGCCCAGCTCGGCCAGGGTGGCCGCCGCCGAACCGCCGGCCAGGCCGGTGCCGACGACGATGATGTGCATCTTGCGCTTGTTGGCCGGGTTCACCAGCTTGACGCCGAACCGGCGGCGCTCCCAGCGGGTCTCGATCGGCCCGTCGGGGGCGGCCCGGTCGACGACCGGCGCACCGACCGTGTAGTCGAGATAGCTCATGTCAGACCAATCCGAAGGTGACGGCGAACGGGACGGCGAGGAAGCCCGCGGTCAGCAACACGGCGAAGACCAGCGCGAACGTCTTCAACGCGTGCTGGGTCGCGGCGTTAGAAAGTCCGATCGTCTGCAGGGCGCTCCAGACACCGTGGCGCACGTGGAAACCGACGGTGACCACGGCGATGACATAGGCGAGGGTCGCGTACCAGTGCGACGGCGCGAAGTCCGCGGCCACATTGTCGTAGACCGCGCCGGGTACGCCGTTCGGGTTGAGCGTGCCCGCGGTGAGGTCGAGCAGGTGGTAGACGACGAACAGCGCGATGATCACCCCGCCCCACCGCATCGTGCGGGCCGCGTAGCTGCCCTGTACCGGCTGGCGGTGGGCGTAGCGGACCGGGCGGGCCGCGCGGGCGCGCCGGGCCAGCACGATCGCCGCGACGATATGCGCGACCACCGACACGGCCAGAACCACGCGGACGATCCACAACATGCCGGTACGGGGCAGCGCCGGCTCCAGCAGCGTGCGCAGCCACTCCGAGTAGCCGTCGAGCGCCTCGGGACCGAAGAAGATCTTCAGGTTGCCGATCATGTGCAGCACCAGATAGAGCAGCATGATCGCGCCGGTCACGGCCATCACGTACTTGAGCAGAACCGACGGCACCCCGGCCCGGCGCTGCGCAGGTGCGCCGCCGGCCGTCCGGGCTCCGCGTGCCACTGTTGTCACCACGTGGGCAGTCGACTACCGCAGCGCGCTGCCGTCCAATGCATCATGGCGACATGATCGATGCACGTAGGCTATAGCTGTGACACTTCAGCAGCTCGCGTACTTCGTTGCCGTGGCGAACGTGCGCAGCTTCACTCGGGCCGCCGAGCAGGTGGGTGTCGCGCAGCCCACACTTTCCCGGCAGCTCAAGGCTCTGGAGGACGATCTCGGCGCCCCACTGATCAACCGCGGACGCGGCGAGCTGGGCCTCACCCCGGCCGGAGAGGCGGTGCTTCCGCTGGCCCGCCGGATGCTCGCCGACGCCGAGAGCGCCCGCACCGCCGTCGCCGAGCTCATCGGGCTGCGCAGCGGCCGGGTCCGGGTCGGGGCCACCCCGTCGCTGTGTATCGGCGTGGTCGCGGACGTGCTGCGGATCTTTCACGAGCAGCACCCGGACGTCCACCTCGAGCTGGCCGAGAACGGCTCGCAGCCGCTGGTACGGGCGCTGGTCCGCGGCGAGCTCGACGTCGCGGTGCTCGTGGTGCCGCGGGAGGGCCTCGATCCGACCCTGGACATCACCCCACTGCTGCGGGAGCGGCTCTCGGTGGCCTCGCCCCGCTCGGGCCGGCCGCCGTCGAGCCGCGGATCGATGTCGGTGACCGAGCTGTCCCGCCGCTCGCTGGTGATGTTCCGCCGCGGCTACGACCTGCGCGAGGTGACCCTGCAGGCCTACGCCGACGCCGGCGTGGAGCCGAAGTTCGCCGTGGAGGGCGGCGAGATGGACGCGGTGCTGCGGATGGTCGAGGCCGGCACCGGGGTGGCCGTGGTGCCCGACCTCGTGTTCGCCGGACGCCCCCGGCTGCGCCGCACCGTGCTCACCCCGCCGCTCTACCGCACCGTCGCTCTGGCCCGGCGCGCCGACATCGCGGCGACCCACGCCGCCGAGGCGTTCTGCGCGACGATGCTGTCGTTCATCGGCGACGTCGCCGCCAGCGGGGGGTTGTCGGCCGATGTGCAGGTGCTGCACCGCTGGCGGGATGGATGAGAGCCGCCAGCCGCCAGGATGATCGCCGTTGGGGAGCCGGGAGCCGCGAATAGCGCGGTTCCTGCCGCCGATCCGGTGATCATGGGCATACCGGTGGCAGTAGCTGACGTGGGAGCCGGAGCCATCTGAGCGGCAACGATCTCCGGTAAAGATGTTCCGTCAGGATCGCCGGCAAGACTCCGGCAGAAGCACGCCGACGGCGCGCTTGCCGTCCTCGTCAGTCGTCCTCGCCGGAGAGCAGCTGCTCGGCCAGTTCGGACGCGTGCTCGGCCAGCGCCTCCCTGACGACGCGGTAGGCGATACCGGCCGGATAGCCCTTCCGGGCGAGCATGCCCAGCAGCCGTCGAGCGGCCGCCTCATCTGGCGTGCCGCGCAGCGTGCGCAGCTTGCGGTCGATCAGCTCGCGGGCCCGCCGCTCCTCGGCCTCGGCATCGACCTCGGCGAGCGCCTCGCCCGCTGTCTCCTCGTCGACGCCTTTGCGGCGCAGCTCGACCGCGATGGCCCGGCGGCCAAGGCCACGGAAGGAGTGCCGGGAACGCACCCATTGCTCCGCGAACGCGGCGTCGTCGATCAGGCCGACCTCGCTGAACCGTTCGAGCACCGCGTTCGCCGCATCATCGGGAACACCGCGCTTGCGCAGCGCCTGGGCCAGCTCCTGGCGGGTGCGGGCCCGGTCGGTGAGCAGCCGCAAGCAGATCGACCTGGCCACCGCCTCCGGATCGGCATCCGCGGCGGGTTCACCGGCCGCCCGGTGCGGATCGGCATCCCGGATCGGTTCTGCGGCGCGTCGACTCTGCCTCGGGGTGTTGTTCGTCGATGCGCCACCGGTCCGGCGCCGGCCCACCGGACGCCCCCCGGGCTCGCTCGACCTGGCCGCGCCCGACCCTTTCTCGCGCGGCCCGTCGTCGGAGGCCACCCTCCTCGGCCGGCGGGTCGCGCCGGGCGTCGTGCCGTCGAACCGAGCGGTACGGACCGCGGGCCGATCGCCGGCGAGATCCGCGTCGTCGAACAGGGCAACCGGGCGCGAGGGGCCCGGCGCGTCGAGGCCGTCGAGCGGGGCCCCCCGAGGGTGCTCGGCCCCGCGGTCCACGGATGTCGGGCGATCTCCTCCCCCGGCATCCGCCTCGGGGTCGCGCTCCCGCAGAGCATCGAGGCGCGCGACGGCAGGCCGCTCCCCGGACCGGTCGGCGTCGAGGCCCTCCAGCGAGGCCACCCGCGCCGACCGTCCCGGATCGGTTGCGCTCGGATCAGGCACCGGGCTTTAGAAGTCGACAGGGGCGGGCAGCGGCGCGGCCTCGCCGTCGGCGTCGAGCACGGCCCCGATACCGAGCTTCTCCTTGATGCGCTTCTCGATCTCGGCCGCGATGTCCGGGTTCTCCTTGAGGAACTTGCGGGCGTTCTCCTTGCCCTGGCCCATCTGGTCGCCCTCGTAGGTGTACCAGGCACCGGACTTGCGGATGATGCCTTGCTCGACACCGACGTCGATGAGCGAGCCCTCCCGGCTGATACCCACGCCGTAGAGCACATCGAACTCCGCCTGCTTGAACGGCGGCGCCACCTTGTTCTTCACGACCTTGACCCGGGTGCGGCTGCCGACCATGTCGGTGCCGTCCTTGAGCGTTTCGATACGGCGGATGTCGAGCCGTACCGAGGCATAGAACTTCAGCGCCTTACCGCCGGTCGTCGTTTCCGGGGAGCCGAACATGACACCGATCTTTTCCCGCAGTTGGTTGATGAAGATCGCTGTGGTGCCCGAGTTGCTCAGCGCACCGGTGATCTTCCGCAACGCCTGGCTCATCAGCCGGGCCTGCAGGCCGACGTGGCTGTCGCCCATCTCGCCCTCGATCTCCGCGCGGGGCACCAGGGCGGCCACCGAGTCGATGACGATGATGTCGAGCGCGCCGGAGCGGATCAGCATGTCGGCGATCTCGAGGGCCTGTTCACCGGTGTCGGGCTGGGAGACCAGCAGGTCGTCGGTGTTGACCCCCAGCGCCTTGGCGTACTCCGGGTCCAGCGCGTGCTCGGCGTCGATGAAGGCGGCGATCCCACCCGCGGCCTGGGCGCTGGCCACGGCATGGAGCGCCACGGTCGTCTTGCCGCTGGACTCCGGTCCGTAGATCTCCACGACGCGGCCGCGGGGCAGCCCGCCGACCCCGAGCGCGACGTCGAGCGCGATGGAGCCGGTGGGAATGACGCCGATCGGCGGCCGCGTGTCGTCGCCGAGGCGCATCACGGAGCCCTTGCCGTGGTTCTTCTCGATCTGAGCGAGGGCGAGTTGGAGCGCCTTCTCGCGGTCGGGTGCGGTCATCTCGGTCTGCCACCTCGCTGATGTGCGCTCGGTCTTGGCTGTTGAGGTCTTGCGGGGAGCCACGGATGAACCGTATTGGGTCCGACCGACAGTTCCGCCGATCGCTCGGCCGGCTGTGGACAACTGGCCCGCGATGCGAACCACAGTCTATACGAACGCGTGTTCGATCGCACCCCGGCGGGCCGGCCGAGCGGGTCAGCGGCGCTGTTGCGGCACGTCGTAGTCGTCGCACACCGCATGCCACACCTTCCGCAGGTCGAACCCGTCCTCGATCGCCTGCTCGACGGTCCGGCCGCCCAGCGCGGAGAAGACGTGGTCGCGGGCGAGCGAGCCCGCCCGTATCCGGCCGAACTCGCCCTCCATCAGCTCGCGGAAATGGCTCAGTCGCACCCATCCGAGGGTAGGCCCCCTCCGGGGGTGGCAGGCGGAGGACGGGCTGCGGCGGCTGCTCGACGAGGCCTGGGCTGCGGTGGGCGGCGCGCCCGGGGACACCCACCGGCTGGGCCTCACCGGTCCGGCGGACACGCTGAGCCCGGCGTTCCCGGTCACCGCGGTGGGCGCGGCCGCGGTCGGAGCCGCGCTGGTTGCTGGCCCAGCCCCGCGCCGGACGGGTCGTGGCCTCCGAGGTGGACCCGGACCCGTACTGCGAACAGATCGCGGTGCCGGACGGCCTGCTCACCATCGTCTCCCCGCCCGGCACCGTCGACGGGCGTTCCCTGCACTGGCCCGCCCCGGCGCCCACGTTCGGCGCCCGCGGAACCGGCCTGGCTGCCGCGCACGCCGTAACGTGGTCGATATGTCGGTTCTCAGCTGGCTCGGACAGGCCGATCCGACCGGCTTCTCCTCGCCGCTCGGACGTGTCGTCGTCCTGCTCGCGCTGCTCGCGTCGCTGGTCGTGCTGCTGCGGTGGTGGTGGCAGCAGCGCAAGCGCTGACCCGACCGCTCAGGCGGTGCGCGCCGGGCGCAGCACCGAGGCTCCGGCCGCAACCAGGAAAGGCAGCACGAGCACGGCGGACACCACGCCGAGCACGCCGAACGACGTCGCGGCGACGATCAGACCACCGGCGATGCCGCCCACGGCGCCCGCGACGTTCATCGTCACGTCCGACAGCCCCTGCGCCCGCGGGCGCACCTCGACCGGGAGCGACTCGGTGAGCAGCGCGGAACCGGCGATGAGCCCGGCCGACCAGCCGAGCCCCAGCAGGATGAGCCCGATGGTGAGCAGCGCGTGGTCGGTGCTGCCCGCCATCGCGCTGAGGATGCCGGAAGCGACCAGCAGGACCGCCCCGAGCGCCAGCACCGGACGCCGTCCCAGGCGGTCGGCGAGCCATCCGAACAGGGGGCTGAGCGCGTACATGCCGGCCACGTGCAGGCTGATCACCAACCCGACGGCCTGCAGAGATGCCCCGCCGTGGTCCATGTGCACCGGGGTCATCGACATGATCGCGACCATGACCAGGTGCCCGAGGGCCACACCGACGAGCCCGAGCACGGCGGCCGGGCTCGCGCGCAGCGCCGCACGTACCTGGGCACCGGAAACGACGGCCCGCGCGGCCCCGTCGTCGGCGCGGGCGCGCGCCAGCAGCAGCGGATCGGGCCGCAGCCCCAGCCAGGAGATCCCCGCGGCGAGGGCGAACACCCCGGTGCAGAGCACGAACGGACCGGTCGACGGCTCCCAGCCGAGCCGCTGCGCGACGTCCTGGGTGGGACCGGCGAGGTTCGGCCCGGCCACCGCGCCGACGGTCGTCGCCCAGACGACCATCGCGAGCGCCCTGGCCCGCCGTTCCGGCGCGGCCAGGTCGGTGGCGGCGAACCGCGCGGCGAGGCCCGCGGCCGTCGCGGCGCCGACGAGAACCAGCGCAGCCAGCAGCGCGGCCGCGTTCCCGATCGTCACGGCGACGATGGCGCCCGCACCGCCGAGCGCGCTGCCCGCATACGCGACCGTGATCGCGGGACGGCGTCCGCCGCGCGTCGCCACCCGGGCGGTCACCAGCGCGGACGCCGCGGCACCGAGCACGACCATCGTCTGCGCCGCACCACCGACGGCCTCCGACCCGGACAGCCGGGACGCCGTCAGGGAGCTGATGGCGATCGCCGTCGCGACGCCGACGCCGCCGAGCACCTGGCTCAGCGAGAGCGTCACGAGGACCCGGCGCTGGGCCGCGGCGACCGCCGCGGTCGTCAATGTGGTGCCCACGGTTCGATCCTGCCTGGCCGCCGCGACGGTGGGCAGCGATCCGCGCGTGAGAAGCGCGACGGTGCGGTCTCCCCGGCGCCCGAGATTGTCGGTGGGACGCGGCACCATGGGTCGCGTGAACGCGATCGACGGCTTCTCCCCCGCCACCCAGGAGTGGTTCCGCGGGGCCTTCGCGGCGCCCACCGCCGCTCAGGAGGGCGCGTGGCGGGCCGCGCAGGCGGGCCGGCACGCGCTGGTCGTGGCGCCGACCGGGTCGGGCAAGACGCTGGCCGCGTTCCTCTGGGCGCTCGACCGGCTGGCCCGCGAACCCGTCCCGGCCCAACCGAGGCACCGGTGCCGGGTCCTGTATGTCTCCCCGCTGAAAGCGCTCGCGGTCGACGTCCAGCGCAATCTGCGCAGCCCGCTGGCCGGGATCCGGCAGGCCGCGCAGCGGCTCGGTGTCGCGGTCCCGGACATCACCGTCGGGATACGCACCGGCGATACCCCCGCCGACGAGCGCAGGCAGTTCGCCCGCACCCCACCCGATGTGCTGGTCACAACGCCCGAGTCGCTGTTCCTGCTGCTCACCTCGGCCGCGCGGGAGTCGCTGCGCGGCGTGGGCACGGTGATCCTCGACGAGGTGCACGCCGTCGCGGGCACGAAGCGCGGGGCGCATCTGGCCCTGTCCCTCGAACGTCTCGAGGAGTTGCTCGACGCCCCGGCGCAGCGGATCGGGCTGTCGGCCACGGTGCGCCCCGTCGACGAGGTGTCGACGTTCCTCGCCGGGGCCCGGCCCGTCGAACTGGTCCAGCCGGCCGTCCCGAAGACGATCGAGATCGCCGTCGAGGTTCCGGTGCCCGACCTCGCGGCGCTCGACGAGCGGCCCGCCCCGGGCACCGCCGACGAGGAGGTCATCGGGTCGGCGGCCGGCGCGGCGCAGCGGCCGTCGATCTGGCCCGCTGTGGAGCGCAGGCTCCTCGACCTGGTCCGCGCGCACCGCTCGACGATCGTGTTCGCCAACTCCCGGCGGCTGGCCGAACGCCTGACGGCCAGGCTCAACGAGCTGGTGGCCGAGGAGATCGAGGGCACAGCGGAGCCCGGCGCGTTCCCGGCGGAGGCGATCGGCCAGTCCGGCGTCGCGGGCGGCGCCCTGCCCGTCGTGGCCAAGGCCCACCACGGCTCGATGTCGCGCGAGCAGCGCAGCCTGGTCGAGGAGGGGCTCAAGGCCGGTCGACTGCCCTGCGTGGTGGCCACCTCCAGCCTCGAACTGGGCATCGACATGGGTGCCGTCGACCTCGTCGTACAGGTGGAGGCGCCGCCGAGCGTGGCGTCGGGCCTGCAGCGGGTCGGGCGCGCCGGCCATCAGGTGGGCGCGGTGTCGCGCGGGGTGGTGTTCCCGAAGTACCGGGGGGACCTGGTCTCCTGCGCGGTTGTCGCCGAACGGATGGCCGGCGGTGCGATCGAGTCGCTGCGCTACCCGCGCAACCCGCTCGACGTGCTGGCCCAGCACATCGTGGCGATGGTGGCGCTGCAGCCGTGGCAGCTCGGCGACCTCGCGGCCGTGGTGCGCCGCGCTGCCCCGTTCGCCGCCCTGCCCGACGCCGCGCTGCACGCCACCCTCGACATGCTCGCGGGGCGTTACCCGAGCGAGGAGTTCGGCGAGCTGCGCGCCCGGATCACCTGGGACCGGGCCACCGACCAGCTCCACGGCAGGCCCGGCGCCCAGCGGCTCGCCGTCACCTCCGGAGGCACGATCCCGGATCGCGGGCTGTTCACCGTGATGACGCCCGGGGGGGCCGACGGGCGCGGCTCGCGGGTCGGCGAGCTGGACGAGGAGATGGTCTACGAGTCCCGGGTCGGTGACACGTTCCTGCTCGGCACGTCCAGCTGGAAGGTCGAGGACATCACGCACGACCGCGTGATCGTCATCCCGGCGCCCGGCGAGCCCGCGCGGATGCCGTTCTGGAAGGGCGAGTCGATCGGCAGGCCGCTGGAGCTGGGCCGGGCGGTCGGCGCGTTCGTCCGGGAGATGGCCGGGCTCGACGAGGAGGCGGCGCAGGCCCGCGCCGCGCTGGCCGGGCTCGACGAGTGGGCCACCGACAACCTGCTCGCCTACCTGCGCGAGCAGCAGGAATCCACCCGGCACGTGCCCAGCGACCGGACGCTCCTCGTCGAGCGGTTCCGCGACGAGCTGGGCGACTGGCGGCTGGTGGTGCACTCACCGTTCGGGTCGCAGGTCAACGGGCCGTGGGCGCTGGCGATCGCGGCCCGGATGCGGGAGCGGCGCGGAGTCGAGGTGCACGCGGCCAGCGCGGACGACGGCATCGTGCTGCGGCTGCCCGACGCGCTGGACGACGACGGGGTCGAGATCGTGCCCACCGCGGAGGACGTGCTGCTCGACCCGGCCGAGATCGAGCAGATCGTGGTGGCCGAGCTCGGTGGCTCGTCGCTGTTCGCCTCCCGGTTCCGGGAATGCGCGGCCCGCGCGCTGCTGCTGCCGCGCCGCGACCCGAAGCGGCGCACCCCGCTGTGGCAGCAGCGGCAACGTTCCGCGCAGCTGCTCACCGTCGCCGGCCGGTACGAGCAGTTCCCGATCACCCTCGAGGCGATGCGCGAATGCGTGCAGGACGTGTACGACCTGCCCGGGCTGCGCGAGCTGATGGCCGAGGTGGCCGCGCGGACGGTGAAGGTGGTGGAGGTGGCCACGCCTGCGCCGTCCCCGTTCGCCCGCAGCCTGTTGTTCGGCTATGTGGGGATGTTCCTCTACGAGCTGGACGCGCCGCTGGCCGAGCGCCGGGCCGCCGCGCTGTCGCTCGACTCCACGCTGCTCGCGGAGCTGCTGGGCTCCGAGGCGATCCGCGAGCTGCTCGACCCGGAGGTGGTGGCCGAGGTCGAGGCGACGCTGCAGCGGCGCACCGCCGACCGGCACGCCCGCGACGCCGAGGGCGCCGCCGACCTGCTGCGTTTCCTCGGCGACCTCACCGAGGCCGAGGCCGCCGACCGCGGGGTGCGGCCGGAATGGCTGGCCGAGCTGGGAGCGGCGCGGCGCGCGATCCAGGTGCGTCTCGCGGGCGAGCGGCGCTGGCTGGCGATCGAGGACGCGGGCCGGGTGCGCGATGCGCTGGGCGTGGCGCTGCCGGTCGGGGTCCCCGAGGCGTTCACCGAGCCGGTGGCCGACCCGCTGGGCGACCTCGTGCTCCGCTACGCCCGCACTCACGGACCCTTCCCGGCGGCCGAATGCGCCGAACGGTTCGGGCTGGGCGTCGCCGTCGTGACCGGGGTGCTCGATCGGCTCACCGGGGCGGGCCGGCTGGTCCGGGGCGAGCTGCGGCCACCCGGGCTGCTCACGCAGCGCCCGGGTGGCGCACCGGGGGCGGCGGGTGTGGAGTACTGCGACGCCGAGGTGCTGCGCAGGCTGCGCCGGGCGTCCCTGGCCCGGCTGCGGGCCGAGGTCGAGCCGGTCGAACAGCGCGCGCTGGGCCGGTTCCTGCCGGCCTGGCAAGGGGTGGAGACCGTCTCCGGCGGTGTCGGGCATCGGGGCCGGATGCGCCGGGCGCCGGGGGCCGAGGACGTGCTGGGCGTCATCGAGCAGCTGGCCGGGGCGCCGCTTCCGGCCAGCGCCCTGGAGTCGCGCATCTTGCCCGCCCGGCTACCCGGCTACTCCCCCGCGCTGCTCGACGAGCTGACCGCGGCCGGCGAGGTCACCTGGACCGGATGCGGTCCGCTGACCGGTGCCGACGGCTGGCTGGCCGTCGCCCCGGCCGACGTGGCCGACCTCCTGCTGCCCGAGCCCGCGCCCGACGTCGCGGCGGCGCCGCTGCACCGGGCCCTGCTCACCGCGCTCGGGCTGTCCGACCTCGACGCGTCCCCGGGGATGGGCGCCTTCTCCGGCGCGGTCTTCTTCCGGGAGCTCGCCGACCGCGCCGGGCGCACCCTGGTCGACGCCGGGGAACCGGCCCCGGCCGACGACGCCGTCGTCACCGCGATCTGGGATCTCGTGTGGGCCGGGCTGCTGACCAACGACACGCTCGGCCCGCTGCGCGCGCGGCTGTCCGGCGGGCGCGGTGGCACGCACCGGACCCGGCGGTCGGCGCCTCGGGGCCGGTACGCGCAGCTGCGTGCCGGACGCCCGGCGATGCCCAGCCGCGCCGGTCCCCCGTCGGTCGGCGGCCGCTGGTCGCTCACCGTCGCGCGCGAACCCGATCCCACCCGGCGCGCGCACGCGCTCGCCGAGGCGTTCCTGGAACGACACGGGGTGCTGACCCGCGGCGCGCTGTCGACCGAGCGGAGCACGGGCGGGTTCGCCGGGGTCTATCGGGTGCTGCGCGCGATGGAGGACTCCGGCCGCTGCCGGCGCGGATACGTCATCGACGGCCTTGGCGCGGCGCAGTTCGCCGTACCGGGCGCGATCGACCGGCTGCGCGCGCTGTCCCGGCCCGACGGCGGACCGCCCGGAGGTCTGCACGATACCCGCCGCACACCCGATGGCCCGGCGGGCGTGGTACTCGCCGCCGCCGACCCCGCCCAGCCCTACGGCGCGGCGTTGGCCTGGCCTGAAACCATCGGCGAAACCAAGCACCGGCCCGGCCGCAAGGCCGGAGCACTCGTCGTGCTGGTCGACGGAGCGCCCGCGCTCTACGTGGAGCGGGGCGGTCGCTCGCTGCTGTCGTTCACCACCGACCGCGACGAGCTGCGCGCCGGAGCCGAGGCGTTGGCCGGAGCCGTGCACGAGGGCTGGCTGGGATCGCTGGCCGTGGAGCGCGCCGACGGGGTCGACTCGCGAGGCTCCGAACTGACCGACGTGCTCACCGAGGCCGGGTTCCGGGTCACGCCCAAGGGCCTGCGGCTCCGGGCCTGACCCGCCGCGCCACCGCACCGGGAGACGCCGACCCACCGCCCGGACGAGCTCAGCGGGCCGGGCCGAGCGCGCCGAGCAGGCCACGCAGCTCCTCCTGCAGCCGCGCCAGGTCCGGCCCGCAGATCTCGGGCGACGACGGGGGCTCGCCGCCCGGACCGGGCAGGCAGCCATCGCCGGTGAAGCGGTCGATCGCCCCTCCGACCCGGCCTGCCGCGGCGTCGATCGTCGCCTCCTGCGGCCGTCCCTCCACCACCGACCGGGCCTGAGCCGCTGCGTTCTCCACCTGCGCAACGAACCGGGCACACCGCGGATAGATGTCCGCGGCGGGATGCGTCTGGCACTCGTCCTTCGCGATCGAGCCGAGCTTCCGCACGAGATGCGTCAACGAGGCGGCCTGCGGCGCGCCCGGCGCGCCCGATCCGCCCGGCGCCGGCGCGCAACCGATCACCACGAGCAGCGCCGCCACGACCAAGGCTGGAAGACCCGACCGGGCTCGCTCCGAGCCTAAGAGCGAGCGCACATGACAGTCCGGCTCCTCGCCGGGGCGGTATCGGTGTCGTGGCGTGCTCGCACACACATCGCGATGCTGGCACACAGGCTCCGCCCGATGCGTGAGCACCGCGGTGTGTGTGCGAGCATCCCGAACCCCTCATCTGCCGGGTTCTCTCCACGAGTCAGCGCGCCCGACGAATGATCGCCATGATCGTCGCGAGGGACATGTGACCGCTGTCCGGCCGGGGACAGATCAGGCGTCCAGGTCGGTCGTCACTCGTCTGGTCGACGCCGGGCTGACGCGTCCCGGTGGATCTGCAGCAGCGGTGGCACGGACTCGACCGGTGTTCGCCCTATCCCGCACTCCGTGGCGATCCCGAAGGTGGCGATGTGCCGTCGGGCGGTGGCGATCCGGGAGAAGGCGGAGTCGGTACCGTCCCGGTCGGTGATCAGTCC
This sequence comes from Pseudonocardia asaccharolytica DSM 44247 = NBRC 16224, assembly GCF_000423625.1. Taxonomy (GTDB): domain Bacteria; phylum Actinomycetota; class Actinomycetes; order Mycobacteriales; family Pseudonocardiaceae; genus Pseudonocardia; species Pseudonocardia asaccharolytica. Next base: position 200,779 of record NZ_AUII01000001.1, on the reverse strand, counting down.
GAGGTACAGCTCGGTGGCCGGGTCGAGCGCCAGATCGGCCAGCGGAGCGAGGTAGCGCCCCGCGTCGACGTCCTCGCGCACCGGCAGGTGCAGGAAGTCGATCCGCCGGGGGACGACGGCGGTGAACGCGTCGGCCATGCGGACGAGGGTGCTCGCGTCGGCCAGCTCCACCTGCCGCTGGTGCTGGTAGTCGCTGTAGCAGAGGTGGAAACCCAGTTCGACGTCCTGCGGCACGGCGCCGCCGAGCCTGCCGATGCGGTCGAACACCCCGTTCCACACGTCGTCGAACCATGGCGGAGAGCCGGATAACCCTCGACCATGAATCGACCGGACGAAGTCACCGGTCGGGACGTTCATCCGTTCGACCCGGACCAGCTGGTCGACCGCCTCCTGGGTCATCAGCTCGGCCGCCGCCTCCGAGGCGATGATCTCGACGTCGCGGGTGGCGAGGCGGCACCGGATCTCCGAGCGTTATCTGGAGGCGCTCATCCGCCGCATCCAGGACGGTCGCACCGACGGCGTGATCAAGCGCGTCTGGAAGACCCGGCACAGTACGTCGTGGTGGCCGACGCGCGTACCGACCCGCTGATGGCCGCGGCGCACGACCTGGTGCGGGCGGAGGGCTACGTCAGCCTGCTGGCCCTCCCCTTGCTCTACGGCGACTCACTGGTCGCCACGGTCAGCATGTACTACGACCGGAGCGTGGAGCTGGACAAGGAGTACGTCACGACCGCACAGGGCGTCGCCGACCACTTCGCGGTTGCGCTCGGCCTGGCCCCGCGTCCCTGACGCGGGCCCCTGACGCGCGTTCAGTGGCGGCCGCCCTTGCGCGTGCGGGAGCGCTTGCGGCCAGCGGCGGCCTTCCCCCCGCGCCGCGTCGGCTGCCCGGACGCGGGGCGGCCGGCCCCGGCCCGCGCGACGGTCCGGTGTGGACCGTGCTCCGCGGGCACCGAGACCGCCCCCTCGGTGGCGGACCGGGCCTCCTCGGCGTCCAACCTGCGGAAGACGAGGTGCTGCTGGGTCATCGTCCAGGCGTTGTTCGTCAGCCAGTAGAGCAGGATCGCGATCGGGAACGCGAAGAACAGCCCGCCGACGATCACACCGAGCGGGAAGATCCACGGAGTCCACCGCACGATCGACGCGAGCTGACCGGCCTGACCGCCGGCGTCGAGCGGCTGGGCCTGCTGCTGGCGGGCCGAGAATCGGGCGTTGAGATGCGTAGCCACCGCGGCCAGCACCACCAGCGGCACCGCGACGGCCACCACCTCCCAGCGCTCGACATGCGCGCCGAACGAGTCGAGCAGCGACTGGGGCATCGAGATGTAGGACGACAGCGGTGCCCCGAACAGCCGGGCCTCGAGAAACGATCGGACCTCGTCCGGGCTGAACACGTAGTTGGGGATCGCCGCGTTCTGCTCGAAACTCAGGCCGGGCCGGTTGAAGTAGCGCAGGACGTGATAGAGCGCGATGAACACCGGCGCCTGGATCAGCATCGGCAGGCAACCGCCCATCATGTTGACGCCGTGTTCGCGCTGCAGCCGCTGGGTCTCCTCGACGAGCTTCTGCTTGTCGTCGGCATGACGTTTGCGCAGCTCCGCGAGCTGCGGGGCGAGCACGCGCAGCTTGCGGCCGGACCGGACCTGCGAGATGAACGGCCTGATCATCAGGGCCCGGAGGGTGAGCACGAGGAAGATCACCGACAGCGCCCACGCCACACCGCTCGAGGCTCCGAGCACGAGGCCGAAGACCTGGTGCCAGAACCACATGACGGCCGAGATCGGGTAGTAGAGGAAGTTCAGCACGCCGGCACCTCGCCGGGCCGGACGGGACGGATGGGCAGGGACATGATGGGCAGGGGCATGCCGGCGCTCCAGGGCGTTCCGCGGGACGATCAGGGCATCTCGACCCCGGCGGTGCGCCGCCGCCCACCCTGCCCGCGACCGGGCACGACGGGGGCTACACCGCCGGAACCAGCCCCGACGGCGCGCGGGGGCGGGCATGCCCGGCCGCGTCCGGATCCTGCTGACGAGGTACCGCGGCCCTGGACCGCGACTGGCGCAGCGCCCGCGCGAGGACGGCCGGGCCGGCGCCGGGGGCCGTTCGCAGGCCCGCCGCGGTATGCCTGACCAGGCCCCACGCCCAGAGCGCGGCGCCGAGTACGCCGATGAGCACGCCCGGCTCACCCGCGACGAGGACATAGCCGAGCACGAGCAGGGCGATGGCCTGCGCGGTCGTGCTCGTGCGGAGCATGCGGCCCTCCCGATGGGCTTCGGCCTGATGGCGCTCGCGTCTCGTACGGTACCGGAAGCTCCGCCGGTCGCGCCGGGGCTCGGCCCGGCGGGTGGTCAGCGCCGATTGTTCGCTCGCAAGCTCGCTCAGGGGGGCAGCAGGCCACGCCGGTAGGCCGCAGCGACCGCGGAGGCGCGGTCGCGAACGTCGAGCTTGGCGTAGATGTGCAACAGATGGGTCTTGATCGTCGCCTCGCTGATGAACAGCTGCCGGGCCATCTCGCGGTTCGTCGCCCCGCCCGCGACCAGCCGCAGCACCTCCAGCTCCCGCCCGCTCAGTGGCTCCTCGGGCTCCTCGTCCGACACGCGGAGCCGTCCCATCAGCCGCCCCGCCACCGCCGGGGACAGCACCGCCTCGCCGCGGTACGCCGCCCGCACGGCGCGCAGCAGCTCCTCGCGTGGGGTGTCCTTGAGCAGATATCCGGTGGCCCCGGCCTCGATCGCCGGCAGCACGTCACGATCGGTGTCGAACGTCGTCAGCACCAGAATCCGGACCGACGGGGCGGTGCGCCGCAGCTCACGGGTCGCCTCGACCCCACCCATCGTCGGCATCCGCAGGTCCATCAGCACCACGTCGACCGGGATGGCCGCCACCCGCGCCAGCGCCTCGGCGCCGTGTCCGGCCTCGCCGACGACCTCCATGTCCGGCGCACCCGACAGCACCCCCCGCAGGCCGTCGCGGACCACCGGATGGTCATCCACGATCAGCACCCGGATCGGGTTCGCCGGCCCGTCCCCCGTCACCCCGCTCACACCTGCACCTCCGCCGGTATCGCCGGCACACTCACGCTCAGCGCGGTCCCCTCGCCGGGCGCGCTCTCGATCGAGCAGCTGCCCGACACCCGGCGCACCCGCTGCTCCATCGCGGTCAGACCGAACCCGCCGCGCCGCTCGCCCGGGGCGAACCCGATGCCGTCGTCGCGCACATCGAGGACCACCACTTCGTCCATATAGGACAGGGTGAGGCCGACCGTGGTCGCCTCGGCATGCTTGGCGACGTTGGCCAGCGCCTCCTGCGCCACCCGGAACAACGTCACCTCCAGCTCGGGCAGCAGCGCGCGCGCCACCCCGGTCGTGTCCAGCCGGACCGCCACCCCGGAGATCTCCGACCAGCGGTGCGCCAGGTCGGCGAGCGCGTCGGGCAGCTGCGCGGCCTCGAGCGGCTCGGGGCGCAGCGCCTCGACCGAGCGCCGGGCCTCGCGCAAGCTCTCCCGGGCCAGACCGCGGGCGAGGCCGACGTGCCGGTCGCGCAGCTCGTCGTCCCCCGCGGCCATCGCCGCCTCGAGCTGGGTGACGATCCCGGTCAGTCCCTGGGCGAGGGTGTCGTGGATCTCGCGGGCCATCCGCTGGCGCTCGTCGTGCACCCCGGCCTCGCGAGCCTGGGCCAGCAGCTGTGCGTGCAGGCCGGCGTTCTCCTCCAGCGCCGCTGCCAGCCGGGCGTTGGTCTCCTCGAGCTCGGCGATCATCTGCTTGCGCCGCTCGGTCTGCTGGTCGCTCAGCGCGAAGAACCAGCTGAACCCGCCGGCGACCAGCATGTTGGCCACGACCAGCGCGGCCAGACCGGCCCACCAACCTGGGCTCGGTTCGGCGAGCCTGCCGCCCATCTGCGAGTACGCGGCGACGGCCGCCGCGACCGCCACCGCCGCGAAGCGCCAGTGGCCGCGCAGGAAGCGGAAGGCGTGACCGTAGACGGCGAGCACCAGGAACGCGAACAATGGTGACAGCCAGGTGAGCGCCGCGGTCAACGCGAGCATCCCGACCATATAGACGGCGCCGAGCCGCGGCTCGTCCGCCCGGACCGGCGGCAGCACGGCCAGCAGCAGCGTCCAGGCCAGCGTCGCCGCCACCAGCGCACCGGTCACCGCCCAGAACCGAGGCCCCTCGGACGGCAGGACGACGATCGTGAGGATCAGCCCGAGACCGAGTCCGAGGAACGGCGTGAAGCGATCGATGATCATCTCCGCCCGGCGCTCGACGGCGTCGAGCCGGTCCTCGGCGCGTTGCCCGACCATCCGCGGTCTCCTCCTACTCCCAGCGGAACAACCTAGCCGCCAGCGCACCCGCGGCCACCGCCCAGGCGAGCAGCACGCCGAGGTGTACCAGCTGCGGCCACGCCCCCGCCGAGGCCGCCTGGACCGCGCCGACCCCGGCGCCGAGCGGCGTGAAGTCGCTGATCGTCCGCAACAGCGTGGGCATCGCGTCGCGCGGTAGCCACATTCCACCGAAGAACAGCATCGGGAAGAACACGAGAGAGCCGATCGCGTTCCCGGCCCGCCCCGTGGACGCGACGGCCGCAACCAGCAGCCCGAGCCCGTAGATCGCGGCCGCGGTGAACAGCAGCGCGACGGCGAAGGCCAGCGGGGCGGCGGGCAGCGCGACCCCGAACGCGATCCGGCCGACGGCCAGCACCAGCACCGTCGACACGGCCGTGACGCCCAGCATCATGATCAGCACGGCGGTGAGCAGCGTTTCCGGCCGCACGGGTGTGACCCGCAGCCTGCGCAGCACACCCTGCTCGCGGTAGGAGGCCAGCAGCGACGGCAGGCCCTGCAGCGCCACCGCGGCGAGCACCAGCGCGATCACGACCGGCACGTACACCTCGATCAGCCGCGGACCATCGGGCGCGACCGGCTCGCCGAAGAACGGGATCGACCCGAGCACCGCAAGCAGCAGCGCCGGGAAGGCGAGGGTGTAGAAGGCGCTCGCGCGGTCGCGCAGGAACAGCCGGGTCTCCGAGATGGTCAGCGCACACAGCCCCTTCATCGCCCGGTCTCCCCGGTGAGCGCGACGAACGCGTCATCGAGCCGAGGCTGGGTGATCCGCAGCTCGGCCGCGACGATCCGGCGCTGGGCCAGCGCGGTGGTCACGGCGGCGAGCACGTCACCGGTGCCGGTGACCTCGACGCACCCCTGGTGCTGGGTCACCGCGGCAACCTCGGGCAGGGCGAGCAACACCGCATCGGGCACCGGCTCCGAGGGCCGGAATCGGATCACCTGCGGTGCCCGGACCCGCTCGACGAGGCCGTCCGGCGTGTCGATCGCGACAACGCGTCCGGCGTCGATGAGCGCCAGCCGGTCACAGAGCCGCTCGGCTTCCTCCATGAAGTGCGTGACCAGCAGGACGGTGACCCCGTCCGCGCGGATCTGTTCGACGAGCTCCCACGTGTTGCGGCGCGACTGCGGGTCGAGCCCGGTGGTCAGCTCGTCGAGCACGGCGATCCGCGGACGTCCGATCAGCGCGAGCACGATCGCCAGCCGCTGCTGCTGCCCGCCGGAGAGCGCACCGAAGCGGGTGGCCCGCATCCGGTCGAGCCCGAGCCGCTCGAGCAGCGCGTCGCCGTCGGCGGGATCGGTGTAGAACGAGGCGTAGAGCGCCACCGCCTCTCCCACCGTCATCCGCTCGGGCAGCCGGCCGTGCTGCAACTGCACACCGAGCACACGGCGCAGCGTGTCGCCGTCGCGTCGCGGGTCCAGGCCGAGCACCTCGATCGTGCCGCGGTCGGGGACGCGCAGTCCCGTGATGCAGTCGACCGTCGTCGTCTTCCCGGCGCCGTTCGGGCCGAGCACGCCGAAGATCTCGCCCTCCGCCACGGTGAAGGAGACGTCATCCACCGCGACCTGGGCGCCGTAGCGTTTGAGTAGTCCGTTGACCTCGATGACCGCCATGTCCACCAGACTCGCGGGCCACGCGCGTCAGGGGATCGACCGCGCGCCGCGCGATGCCGATCGCCCCGGTGGACCGTCACTCCACCGATCGGTGGATGCGCGTACCGTCGAACCGTGCCCGAGGGCGACACCGTCCACCTCGCCGGCAAGCGGCTGGGCGCCGCGTTGGTCGGCCACCGGCTGCGGCGGGGCGAGCTACGGCATCCGCGCTGGGTCGAGCACGACCTGGCAGGCCGGACCGTCACCGGGGTCGCCACCGTCGGAAAGCACCTGTTCACCCGCTTCGACGACGGCCGCAGCCTGCACAGCCATCTCCAGATGGACGGTGCCTGGCATCTCTACCGGCCAGGGATGCGCTGGCGGCGACCGGCCCACCAGGCGCGGGTGGTGCTCGAGACCGGCGACCGGGTCGCCGTCGGGTTCGCCCTGCACGATCTGGAACTGCTCCCCACCGCCGACGAGGACCGGCTGGTCGGCCACCTCGGCCCCGACCTGCTCGACCCCGGCTGGGACGACGGGCACGCCGCGGCGGCGCTGCGCAGGCTCACCGCGCGACCCGATCAGGAGATCGGGCTCGCGCTGCTGGAGCAGCGGGTGATGGCGGGGGTAGGGAACCTCTACCAGACCGAGGTGTGCTTCCTCCTCGGGCTCTCGCCGTGGACGCTGGTGCGCGACGTGCCCGACCCGCCCGCCGCGATCGCGCTGGCGCGCGAGTTGTTGCGGCGCAACGCCGATCGGCCCCAGCAGAGCACCACCGGATCGACGCGCGCGGGTGAGGCGCAGTGGGTGTACGGGCGGGCGGGCCAACGCTGCCGCCGCTGCGGCACCCGGATCCGCTCGGCGAAGCAGGGCGACGGGGTCCACGCGCGGGCGGCCTACTGGTGCCCGCGCTGTCAGCCGGGTCCGGCCCCTCCCCCGCGCCATGGAGCCACCCGCGCCATGGAGCCATGACATCCTTCCAAGCGGGCCAGAACCGCGTTATGGAGCCATAACGCGGTTGGGCGAGCGCGGCTCAGGCGGTGCCGGGCTGCTGCTGGCCCTGCGGCTGCGCGGGCGCCGGCTGGGCCGGGGCGGGCTGGCCCGCGGTGACCTCGCCGGCGACCGGGGTACCGCGCAGCGAGGCGCGGATCTGCTCGAGCCGGTTCTGCCCCGCCATGTCGACGGTGGACTGCTGCACCTCGAGCATCCGGCCCTGCACCGAGTTCTGCGCGAGTTCGGCGGAGCCCATCGCATTGGCGTAGCGCCGCTCGATCTTGTCGCGGACATCCTCCAGCGAGGGGGTATTGCCCGGCGCGGACAGCTCGCTCATCTGCCGCAGCGAGGCCGCCGCCTGCTCCTGCATCTTGGCCTGCTCGAGCTGGCTGAGCAGCTTGGTCCGCTCGGCGATCTTCTGCTGCAGCATCATCGAGTTGCGCTCGACGGCCTGCTTGGCCTGCGCCGCGGCCTGGATCGACTGGTCGTGCAGCGTCTTGAGGTCCTCGATCGACTGCTCGGCCGTGACCAGCTGGGTCGCGAACGCCTGCGCGGCCTGCTCGCGCTGCTGCGCGGTGGTCTCGTCACCGGCGGCGCGGGCCTGATCGGCCAGCACGAGCGCCTGGCGCGCCGACGCCTGCAGCTTCTCGATCTCGCCGAGCTGCCGGTTGAGCTTCATCTCCAGCTGCCGCTGGTTGCCGATGACCGCCGCCGCCTGCTGGGAGAGTGCCTGGTGCTGCCGCTGGGCGTCCTCGATGGCCTGCTGGATCTGCACCTTGGGGTCGGCGTACTCGTCGACCTTCGACGAAAACAGCGCCATCAGGTACTTCCAGGCCTTGGTAAAAGGGTTGGCCATCTGTTCCGCCTACCTCCGAGTGCGACACCGTCTGTCACCGCGCCATGCCGGCCCCGCGGTACCGGTGCGCGCTCCGCCCATCGTGGCACCGCGCCGGGCCCGCTTTCCAGCACCCGCCGACGATATCGGGGATCTTCCGGAGGCCGCCTTCGGGGCGGCCCGGAGGCCAGGCTACCGAATCGGGTAAGGGAGCGCAGTCGGGCGTCGCCGCCGGCGGCCGGCGCTCAGGCCGCCGCACTGACCTGCGTCGCCGGAGCCGGCGGTGCGGCCGTCGGCTGCGGGCTGACCAGCGGGTTCGGCGAGGCCCGGTCCGGCGACGATGTGGAGGCCATGGTGCCCGCGATCCGCAGCTCGGCGTGACGCTGACCGATCGGAACGACCATCGGGAGCCGCATCGAGGCCGCCATGTCCTCGGCCGCGGCCGCCAGGAGATCGGGCAGCGTGATATCGAGAGCTGCACAGATCGAGGCCAGCAGCTCGCTGGACGGCTCCTTGACCCCGCGCTCGACCTCCGAGAGGTAGCCGAGGCTCACCCGCGCGCTCCGGGACACCTCGCGCAGGGTCCGTCGCCGTACGGTCCGGGCGCGCCGAAGGCTGCCGCCGATCGCTTCACGCAGCAGCACCGCCATGCCACCCTCCTCATCACGCCCGTGGGACCGGCCCGGCCATGACCGGCGCCGGTGGACTCACCGTACCGACTCCGGCTGACAGGCGTCTGCGATCATGCCGCCGCGAGGCGTTCGCCCACGGCGAACGCGCAGGTGGCTCAGGGACTCTCGTGGAGGGTCGCGGCGGCGCGCAACCGCATCGCCTGCAACACGTAGTCCAGCCCGGTGCCGACGGTCAGCACGATCGCGAGCACGAGCACCGTCAAGCGCACGGCCAGGATGACGGCGAGGTCGCCGAACAGCTCGAGCGGCACCAGGTACAGGCCGATGGCCAGGGACTGCACCGCCGTCTTCACCTTCCCGCCACGGCTGGCCGGGATGACGCCGTGGCGCAGTACCCAGAAGCGCAGCAACGTGATGGCCAGCTCTCTTCCCATGATCACGAAGGTGGCCCACCACGGGATGAGCCCGAGGAGCGAGAGCCCGATCCACGCCGCCCCGGTCAGTGCCTTGTCGGCGATCGGATCGGCGACGGCGCCGAAGGCCGTGACCAGTCCCCGTCTGCGCGCGATCCGGCCGTCGAGCCGGTCGGTGAACGCGGCGACCGCGAACACGCCGAACGCGGTGAGCCGCCAGTCCACGCTGCGGCCCTCCTCGACCAGCAGCGCGGCCAGGAACACCGGGACCAACAGCAGACGTAGCCCGGTGAGCACGTTGGCGATGTTGAGCAGCGGCACCGGTTTGCCCGACGGGCTGGACGCTTCCACGGTCACGTCGACCCTGGTATCGCGGGTTCCCGTTGCGCGGACGCGAGAACCTCACGCGGCGAGACAACCAGGTCGGCACCCTCGGTGTCGACGACCACCGCCCGCACGAGGTCACCGGGTGCCAGCCCCGAGCCCCGCTCGATGATGCACTCGCCGTCGACCTCGGGAGCCTGGTGTTCGGCCCGTCCGGTGCATTCGAAATCCTCGTCCTCCCCGTTCTCGACGAGTACGGTCACCTCGGTACCGACGCGATCCTCGGCACGCTGGACCATCAGCTCGTCGACCAGCGCGGAGATCCGCGACACCCGGGCGGCGATGACCTCGGCGGGCACCTTGTCGTCATAGCCCGCGGCCTCGGTGCCCTCCTCGTCGGAGTAGCCGAACACCCCGACCGCGTCGAGCCTGGCCGCGGTGAGGAACGTCTCCAGCTCGGCCAGATCGTCCTCGGTCTCACCGGGGAATCCGACGATCACGTTGCTGCGGATGCCGGCCTCGGGCGCGATCGCGCGGATCCGTTCGCACAGATCGAGGAAGTCGGCCCTGGAGCCGAACCGGCGCATCCGGCGCAGCACCGACGGGCTGGCGTGCTGGAAGGACAGGTCGAAGTACGGCGCGACGCCCGGGGTGTCCGCGATGACCCGCAGCAGGTCCGGCCGCAGCTCGGCGGGCTGCAGATAGCTCACCCGGACCCGGTCGATGCCGGGCACCTCCGCCACCCGCGGCAGCAGCTCGACCAGTGACCGTGTGCCGCCGGGCAGGTCCTTGCCGTAGGACGTCGAGTTCTCGCTCACCAGCACGACCTCCCGGACGCCTTGGCGAGCCAGCCAGGCGGCCTCGGCGACGACGTCGTCCGGCGGCCGCGAGACAAAGGCGCCGCGGAAGGAGGGGATCGCGCAGAACGCGCAGCGCCGATCGCAGCCCGAGGCCAGCTTGAGGGGTGCGACGGGGCCGTCGGAGAGCCGGCGCCGCGACAGATCGGGGACCCACGCATGCCCGGGCACCGAGACGTCGGTTGCGGCGGCCGGGCGCTGCACCGGCGCGAGCGGCAGCAGCGTCCGGCGGTCGGTGGGGACGTGCGGGGCGGGGGCGTGCCCGCCGAGCAGATCGCCGAGGCGGTCGGCGAGGTCGGGATAGGCGTCGAAGCCGAGCACGGCGTCCGCCTCGGGGAGGCTTTCGGCCAGCTCGGCGCCGTAGCGCTCGGCCAGACACCCCACCGCCACGACCTTCGCGCCACCGTCCTTGGCGACGTCCGCCGCGGCCAGCAGGGTGTCGATCGAGTCCTTCTTGGCCTGCTCGACGAACCCGCACGTGTTGACCACGATGACGTCCGGCGCCGGGCCGCCCGCGGACGAGTCGGCCGCCACCAGCTCCCAGCCGCTCCCGACCAACCGGCCGGCCAGTTCCTCGGAATCGACCTCGTTGCGGGCACAGCCGAGGGTCAGCAGGGCGGCACGGCGCGGAGCGTCAGCGGAGCGCCCATCGACACGGCGCGGAGCGTCAGCGGAGCGCCCATCGGCACGACTGGGTGTGGACACGCCGGTCAGGGTATCCGTCGTCCGGTGATCTACCCTGACCTGCCGTGGCAGAGGTGCTCGTGCGGCGAGCTCGGACCACCGACGTGACGGCCATCAAGTCCCTGATGGACGCCTATGCCGGGCGGGTCTTGCTGGCCAAGGAAATCGTCACCCTTTACGAGTCGGTGCAGGAGTTCCTGGTCGCCGAGCTGGACGGCGAGGTGGTCGGCTGCGGTGCGTTGCACGTGCTGTGGGAGGACCTCGGCGAGGTCCGCACCGTCGCCGTACACCCGCAGATTCTGGGCCAGGGCGTCGGGCACGCGATCGTCGACGGGCTCATCGCCAATGCCCGCGAACTCGGGCTGAGCCGGCTGTTCGTGCTGACGTTCGAGAGGACTTTCTTCGGCAGCCACGGGTTCGCCGAGATCGATGGGACGCCGGTGTCGCCGGACGTCTTCGCCGCGATGTTGCGTTCCTACGACGCCGGCGTCGCGGAGTTCCTCGACCTCGCCCATGTCAAGCCCAACACGCTCGGCAACGTTCGGATGATGCTTCACCTGTGAGTGCGTAACAGTGTTCTAACACTGTTACGCACTCACAGGCCGCGTCGAGCTGCGGATAGTCGGCCGTACCCTGCGCCTATGGGCACACCCCTGGCCGCTGCCCACACCCGCGACGAGCTGGTGTGGACGCGGCCGTCGCCTGCGCTGCGCGACTACGTCACCGGCTGCATCGGCTACCGGATCGCCCCCACCGAACCCGCCACCCATCAGGGCGTTCCCTCGGCGCATCTGACGTTGCTGCTCTGCCTCGACGGCACCGTCGAGCTGCTGCGGATGCCCGACCCGGCCCGCTCTCCCGGCTCGTTCTCGGCCATGGTCGGCGGCCTGCACAACGCGCCCGCGGTGATCGCGCAGGGCCCCCCGCAGACCGGGTTGCAGTTGCGGCTGACCTGGCGCGGCGCCCGGGCGCTGCTCGATGCCCCGGCCGGGTTGCTGGCAGGCGACGTCGTCGACCTCGGTGCGTTGCTGGGAAACCGCATCGGCCCTCTGCTCGACCGTCTCGCCACCGCCCCCTCATGGGCCGAGCGGTTCGCCCTGCTCGACGCCACGCTGACCCGCCTGGCCATGCGGCGGCGCCGTGAACCGCCGCCCGAGGTCGGGTACGCCTGGGATCGGCTGGCGGCGGCCGGGGGCATGCTGCGAATCGAGGAGCTCGCCCGCGAGGTCGGCTGGAGCCGGCGGCATCTGGCCGACCGGTTCCGCCGGGAGATCGGCCTGGCCCCCAAGGCCGCGGCCCGCGTCATCCGCTTCGAGCGAGCCTGCGACATGCTGCGCGCCGCGCGCCGGCCCGCACTCGCCGCGGTCGCGTCGGAATGTGGCTATGTCGATCAGGCACATCTGGCTCGCGACTTCCGCGACCTCGCCGGTATCACCGCCACCGCGTGGCTGGCCGAGCGGCCGAGCTGAGGATCTCCCATTCGTCCACGACGGCCGACGGCCATGGCCCCCACGATTTCCCCCTGACCGCAGTCAGCGAGACAGCACCGTCCCATCCATGTCGTCGTCGCAGACCCGGACGCGCTGTTCGCCCGGGTCACGGCGGGCGCCACCGTCATTCGCGGGCTCGAGGACACCGACTACGGCAGCCGCACCTTCGCGGTGCGCGACCCCGAGGGCAACGTCTGGAGCTTCGGGACCCCGTACTGGCGTTGAACCGGCGCGGGAGCAGGATCGACCAGATGTTCCGGATCGTACTGCTCGCCCCCGAGATCCCGCCCAACACCGGCAACGCGATCCGTCTGGCGGCCAACACGGGCGCCGAGCTGCACCTCGTGGAGCCGCTCGGCTTCTCCCTGGGCGCCCGCGACGTGCGCCGGGCCGGGCTGGACTACCACGAGCTCGCCGAGGTGCGGGTGCACGCTGACCTCGACGCCGCGTGGGCCGCGCTGCTACCGGCGCGGGTCTTCGCGTTCGCCACGACGGCGGAGCGCTGCTACGCGGATATCGCCTACGCGTCGGGCGATGTCCTCCTGTTCGGTGCCGAATCGACCGGGCTTCCCGCGGCGGTGCAGCAGGCTCCGCAGATCACCGATCGGGTGCGGCTGCCGATGTTGCCGGATTCCCGGTCGCTCAACCTGTCCAACACTGTCGCTGTCGCCGTCTACGAGGCGTGGCGCCAACAGGGTTTCCGCAGATCGACGCCGCCCGTGAGTGCGTAACAGTGTTAGAACACTGTTACGCACTCACGGGGGTTCGGGGCCGGAGCCGCCTCGGATCAGCCAGAGCACGTTCTCCAGCTCATCGGGCTTGATCAGAACCTCCCGGGCCTTGGATCCCTCCGACGGTCCGACGACACCGCGCGACTCCAGCAGGTCCATCAGCCTGCCCGCCTTCGCGAACCCGACCCGCAGCTTGCGCTGCAACATCGACGTCGAGCCGAACTGCGAGGTGACGACGAGCTCGGCGGCCTGCAGCAGCACATCCAGGTCGTCACCGATATCGGGGTCGATCTCCTTCTGCTCGCCGGCCTTGGCCGCGGTGACGCCGTCGGTGTAGGTGGGCTCGGCCTGCTCCCTGGTGAACGCGACGATCGCGGCGATCTCGTCATCCCCGACGAACGCGCCCTGCATCCGCACCGGTTTGCTCGCACCCATCGGCAGGTACAGCGCGTCGCCCATGCCGATGAGCTTCTCCGCGCCCGGCTGGTCGAGGATCACCCGCGAGTCGGTGAGCGACGAGGTGGCGAACGCCAGCCGGGACGGCACGTTCGTCTTGATCAACCCGGTGACGACGTCGACGGACGGCCGCTGCGTGGCCAGCACCAGGTGGATACCCGCGGCACGGGCCTTCTGGGTGATCCGCACGACCGCGTCCTCGACGTCGCGCGGCGCGGTCATCATCAGGTCGGCGAGCTCGTCGACGATACAAAGTATGTAGGGGTAAGGCCGATACTCCCGCTCACTACCCGGAGGCGCCGAGATCTCCCCGGAACGCACCTTACGGTTGAAGTCGTCGATGTGCCGCACCCGGCTGGCCTGCATGTCCTGGTAGCGCTGCTCCATCTCCTCCACCAGCCAGGCCAGCGCCGAGGCCGCCTTCTTCGGCTGGGTGATGATGGGCGTGATCAGGTGCGGGATGCCCTCGTACGGCGTGAGCTCGACCATCTTCGGGTCGATCAGGATCATCCGGACCTCGTCCGGCGTCGCCCGCGACAACAGCGAGACCAGCATCGAGTTGACGAAGCTGGACTTGCCGGAGCCGGTCGAGCCCGCGACCAGCAGATGCGGCATCTTCGCCAGGTTCGCGGCGAGGAAATGCCCCTCGATGTCCTTGCCGAGCCCGATGACCAGCGGATGCTGCTCGGAACGCGCGTGGGCGCTGCGCAGGACGTCCCCGAGCCGCACCATCTCACGGTCGGTGTTGGGCACCTCGATGCCGACGGCCGACTTGCCGGGGATCGGCGCGAGCAGCCGGACGTTGTCGGTGGCGACCGCATAGGCGATGTTGCGGGTCAGCTGGGTGATCTTCTCGACCTTCACGCCCGGCCCGAGCTCGATCTCGTAGCGGGTGACGGTCGGGCCGCGGGTGAATCCGGTGACCTGCGCGTCGACGTCGAACTGCTCGAGCACGCCGGTGATCGCCTCGATCATCGCGTCGTTGGCGCGGCTGCGGGTCTTGGGCGCCGGGCCGGTCGGCAGCAGATCCGCGGGCGGCAGCAGGTACTCCGACTCGCTCACCGGCTCCCGGATGGCCATGGCGAGCTGTTCGTCCGCGGCCTGCGGCGGCTCGGGTTCGGGTGTGGACGCCGCGACCGCGGCGGTCGGGCCGGCCTTGGGCGGGCTTGCGCTCTCGTTCGCCGCTGGGCCCGGGCCCTCGTCGTCGCGGTCGTCGTGATCGTCCCGGTTGTCGTGATCGTCGCGGTCGTGGTCGTCACGGAACGCGTCGGCCTCGCGGGCCTGGCGTCGTCGCGACGGCCGGCGCCGCGACGGCCGCCGCAGCGGCTCGACCTCGGCCTCGAGCACCGGGTCCGGCCCGTCCGGCGCGGCCTCGTCGTCGGCGTCCCCGGCGTCCGGGACGGGACGGCCGAACAGCCGGAAGACCCGGTTGGGGAGCTCCCGCACCGGCGTGTCGGTCAGGACCCCGAAGGCATAGCCCGACAGCAGGACCAGCACCGGCGCGGCGACCCATCCGGTGAGCCCGCTGGCCAGCGGCGCTGCCGCGAGATAGCCGATCGCGCCGCCGCCCTGCGACCACATAGCGGGGTCGTCCGGGAGACCGGTGAACAGGTGCACCAGACCCTGCGCGCCCAGGGTGAGCAGCAAGGTCCCCAGCACCATCCCCGGCCGCGCCTGCGGATGCGACTCGGAGATCATCAGCACGATCCCGACACCGAGCAGCACCACCGGCAGCAATACCCCGGTCACCCCGAGGACCGCGCCGATGGCTACGGACAACCCGCGCCCCACCGGCCCGCCCGCCCCCCACCAGACCCCCGCGGCCACCACCACGGCGAGCACGATGACGGCGACGCCGAGGCCGTCGCGCCGATGCGCGGGATCGATCTCCCATGCCCGGCCCACCGCTCGCCCGGCCGACCTCCCGAGCCTGACCACCCCGCGCCCGACCGCGTCGATCCCGCGGTCGAGCAGGTCGGGGCCGCGCCGGGGCGACGGCTTACGGGGCGCGGGACGCCGCGTCGACCCGGACGAGCGACGGGTCCCGGACCGCCCGGACGAGGCGCCGCTCCCGGTGCTCCGGGCCGACCGGGCCGCGGTGGGCCTGCCGCCTGCGGTCGTCCGTCGTGCCATGCACCCACGGTATCCGGGAGATCGCCCCGCTCGGGGGACCGACACCCGGGCACCGCGGCCGCCCGGAAGACGGCTGGCTCACGCGTACCGCGTCAGCACCACCCAGGTCGTCGTGCGGACCGTCTCCGGCCAGCCGGAGATCCGGTCCAGCACCGCGTCCAGCTCGCCCGCGCTGGGCGCCGTGACGAGCACCATCAGGTCGTACTCCCCCGTGACCGTCTCGATGTCGGTGACACCGGGCAGCCCGCCCAGCCGCCGCACGTACCCGGCGACATCGGCGGTGCGGACGATGATGCCGACCCGGGCCCGGTGCGCCGCCGCGACGCCCGGCAGCACGACGTCGGCGTGGTAGCCGCGGATCACCCCGTCGCGTTCGAGGCGCTGGACCCGGGCGAGCACCGCCGTGCGCGACAGCCCGACCGTGCGCCCCAGCTCCGCCATCGGGGCACGCCCGTCGGCCGCAAGCAGCGCCAGCAGCCTGCGGTCGAGGTCATCGAGCTGACGATCCGTCGGTGGCACAGCCGACATCGTGGCACTCCGCCGGGCAATACCGACGCTCGGCGTCGGTGTGCGGGCGCCGAGCGCGTCCACACTGGAGGCATGCCCGTCACCCTCCCCGTTCCGCCCGGGCGCGTCCACCAGACGCTGCGCCGCCACCTGCTCGTGGACGGCTTCGATCTCGTGCTCGACACCCGTGCCAGCCGCGGGTCCTGGCTGGTGGACGCCCGTGACGGAAGCCGCCACCTGGACCTGTTCAGCTTCTTCGCCTCCGCGCCGCTGGGCATGAACCATCCGGCGCTCACCGAGGATCGGGCGTTCCTCGACGAGCTCACCGAGACCGCCGTCAACAAACCGTCCAACTCGGACGTCTACACGACACAGCTGGCGGCGTTCGTGGCGACCTTCGAGCGGGTGCTGGGCGATCCGGCGCTGCCGCACCTGTTCCTCGTCGAGGGCGGGGCGCCGGCCGTCGAGAACGCGCTGAAGACCGCGTTCGACTGGAAGCGTAGGCACAACGCGCTGTGCGGCCGACCGGCCGAGCTGGGGACGAGGGTGCTGCACCTGCGCCGGGCGTTCCACGGCCGCAGCGGCTACACGCTCTCGCTCACCAACACCGACCCGCGCAAGACCGCGTTGTTCCCGACGTTCGACTGGCCGCGCATCGACGTGCCCGCGATCCGGTTCCCGATCGACGTCGCCGAGGTCGAGGCCGCCGAGCACCGCGCACTCGCCCAGGCCCGCGCCGCGTTCGCCGCGCATCCCCACGACATCGCGTGCTTCATCGCCGAGCCGATCCAGGGCGAGGGTGGCGACAACCACATGCGCGGCGAGTTCCTCCGGGCGATGCAGGAGCTGTGCCGCGAGCACGATGCCCTGTTCGTGCTCGACGAGGTGCAGACCGGCTGCGGGATGACCGGCACCCCGTGGGCCTACCAGCAGCTCGGCGTGCAGCCCGACATCGTGGCGTTCGGCAAGAAGCTGCAGGTCTGCGGGATCATGGCGGGCGGCCGGGTGGACGAGGTGCCCGACAACGTCTTCCGGGTGTCCTCGCGGATCAACTCGACGTGGGGCGGCGGGCTCACCGACATGGTGCGGTCCCGGCGCTACCTGGAGGTGATCGAGTCCGAGGGACTCATCGAACGCGCCGCCGTGCTCGGAAAGCGGCTGCTCGACGAGCTGGCCACGATCCCGGAGGTCGACAACGTGCGCGGGCGCGGCCTGTTCGTCGCGGCCGACCTGCCCACGCCCGAGGCGCGCGACGCCGTGCTGACCCGGCTGCGCCGCGACGAGAAGGTGCTGATGCTCGGCTGCGGGGAACGCTCGATCCGGTTCCGCCCCGCGCTGACGATCGGCGAGGACGAGCTGGACCTCGCGGTCGCGGCTCTGGCGCGGGCGGCGCGGTCATGACCCGCGCACGTCCCCAACCGCAGCATGGTGGCTTTCCTCCGGTGGGAACGCCGGGCACGAGCACACGGCGGCCGCGGGAGATCGGCTCGTTCATCGGCGGCACCTGGCGCGACGACGCCCCGGGCGGGCGGCTGACCTCCGTCGACCCGGCCCGCGGCGAGCCGGTCGCCGAGGCCCTGCTCGCCGACGCCGGCCTGTTCGCCGAGGCCTGCCGCACCGCCCAGGCCGCGCAGCGAGCCTGGGCGGCCGTGCCCGCCCCGGTGCGCGGGCGCATGATCGAGCAGATCGGACGGCTCGTCGAGGCGAACAAGGAGGCGCTCGCCGCGCTCGTCACCCGCGAGATCGGCAAACCCGTCACCGAGTCCCGCGGCGAGGTGCAGGAGGTGATCGACACCTGCGCGTTCTTCGCCGGCGAGGGCAGGCGGCTCTACGGCCAGACCGTGCCGAGCGAGATGCCCGACAAGCAGCTGTTCACCTTCCGCGTGCCCGTCGGGGTCGCCGCGATCGTCACGGCCGGGAACTTCCCCGTCGCCGTCCCGTCCTGGTACCTCGTGCCGGCGCTGCTCTGCGGCAACGCCGTGGTGTGGAAGCCCGCCGAGTACACGCCGGCGATCGCGGAGGCGTTCACCGAGCTGTTCGTCCACGCCGGGCTGCCCGCCGGGGTGCTGGGCACGGTGCTCGCCGACGGGCCCACCGCGTTCGACGGGCTGTCGACGGCGCTGGCCGCCGGGCTCGTCGACAAGATCGGGTTCACCGGCTCGTCCGCCGTCGGCATGCGGATCGGCGAGCTGGCCGGGCGGCATCTGCAGAGCCCGTGCCTGGAGCTGGGCGGCAAGAACCCGCTGGTGGTCATGCCCGATGCCGACCTCGACCTGGCTGTCGAGGGCGCGTTGTTCTCCGGGTTCGGGACGGCCGGGCAGCGCTGCACGTCGCTGGGCACCGTGATCGTGGATGCCTCGGTGCACGACGAGTTCCTGCGCCGGTTCGACACCGCCGTGCGCTCCGCGGTGATCGGCGATCCCACCCGCGAGGACGTGCTCTACGGGCCGATGATCTCGCAGCGGTTCCTGGCGTCGTTCGAGAAGCACCTCGGGTTGATCGGCCCCCACCACGTGCTGCACGGCTCGACCGGCACCGGCCGGATCACCGCGGCGAACCCGCGGCGGGGCTTCGCCGGCGACGCGGAGGCCGGCCTCTACGCCCACCCGACGATCGTGTCCGGCGTGCGCGGCGACGACGAGATCGCGCGCACCGAGACGTTCGGCCCGATCGTCGGGGTGGCGGCGTTCGAGACGTTCGACGAGGCCATCGCGCTGGCCAACGACCACGGCTACGGGCTCTCCGCCGCGATCTACACCGAGACGCCGGCGCACGCGTTCCGGTTCCGCGAGCGGGTGAGCGCGGGCATGGTGAGCGTGAACAACTCGACCTCGGGCGCCGAGGCCCACCTTCCGTTCGGCGGCAACGGACGCTCGGGCAACGGCAGCCGCCAGTCGGGGATCTGGGTGCTCGACCAGTTCACCCGCTGGCAGTCGATGAACTGGGACTACGCGGGTCGCCTCCAGAAGGCCCAGACGGACACGGCGGTGCTGCCCGGCGATCCCGGCTTCCGACTCCCGTGAGACCGGGGCGCGCGTTCAGGTGGCCACGCCCACCGGCTTGCGGGTGATCGACGACAGCGCATCGGCCAACCCGTCCGCGCCGGCGTCCTGGTCCGCCCAGGCGACATAGCCGTCCGGGCGGATCAGCAGCCCGGTGAACGAGGACGGCTCGGCCGGTTTCGCCGTGACGACGTGCACGCGCTCGCCCCAGCCCCGCGGCGGCCTCGCGCACGGCCGCGGAGTCGGCGAGGTCGAGCAGCAGCGGGCGGGCGTCGTGGCAGTGCTCCCCCAGCCGGGTCCCGTCGGCGAGCGCGATGTCCGGCGCGCCGGCCCCCACGAGCGGGTGCCCGTCGCCGAGGTCATAGCGATGCAGCACGCCGGAGAGCTTCTTCGCGAGGTAGGTGGCGCCGTCCCCGGTCGCGAGCAGGTCACCGACCACCTGCTGCAGGGCGCGCGTGCGCACGTCGGGGCGCATGAGGGCCACCTGGGCGCGCGTCCAGTCCTGCACCCATGCCCCGACCGGGTGTCGCTCGCGCGTGTAGCCGTCGAGCAACCCCTCCGGCGCCCGGCCCTGCACGGTCGCCGCGAGCCTCCACCCCAGGTTCATCGCGTCGCCGATGCCGAGGTTGAGACCCTGGCCGCCGAACGGGGAATGCACGTGCGCCGCATCGCCGGCGAGCAGCACCCGGCCGAGGCGGTAGGTGCTCGCCTGCCGGACGTTGTCGGTGTAGCGGGTGGCGGACCGCACCTTCGTGACAGTCACGTCCACGCCCGAGACCCGCCGCAGGCTCTCCTGCAGCTCCGTCGCGGTCACCGGTGTGTCGGAGAAGATCAGCCCGACCGAGGTGCAGCGCCGGATCATCACGCAGGCGAAGACCACCCCGGAACGGGCGTGGCTGGGCGAGGTCGCGTCGGTGGCGCTGGTGCAGTCGGTGCGGGACGCACACCGCGCGCATGCGAATTTCCTCGACTCGCTCACCGGGCGCCGGAAAGGGCGTCGGGTCGGCTGCCCACGGTTCAAGTCGCGCAAGGACAACCGGCAGTCGTTCCGGCTCACCCGCAACGGGTTCACACTCCGGCCGAACGGCCGCCTGTACCTGGCGAAGATCGGGGACGTTCGGGTGCGTTGGTCCCGGGAGCTGCCGTCCGTCCCGTCGTCGGTCACGGTCATCCGGGAGCCGGACGGGCACTACTACGCCTCGTTCGTGGTCGAGGTCGACCCGACACCGTTGCCGGTCGCAGCACAAGAGTGCGGGGTGGATCTCGGGGTGTCACGGTTGGCGACGGTCGCCACCTCAGCGGGTGGCCGAATCGACGTGGCGAACCCGAAGCATCTCGGTCGCAAGCTGCGGAAGCTGCGCCGGTTGGAGCGGGAGAAGTCTCGCCGGGCCAAGGGCGGCACGAACCGGGCCAAGACGCGACGCAAGGTCGCGATCCAGCACGGCAAGGTGTCTCGGGCTCGTCGGGATTACCACCACAAGCAGGCCCTCGCGTTGATCCGCGACAACCAAGCGGTGTACGTGGAGGACCTGAGCGTGGCCGGGATGGTGCGCAACCGCAGGTTGGCGCGCGCGATCTCCGACGCCGGGTTCGGCCGGCTCGTCCGAATCCTGGAGGAGAAGGCCGAGCGGTACGGCCGCACGGTCCACAAGATCGATCGCTGGTTCCCGTCGTCGAAGCTGTGTTCGGCGTGCGGAGCCGTCCAAGAGTCGATGCCGCTAGCCGTGCGCTCGTGGACGTGCGCGTGCGGGGCGGTGCACGACCGGGACCACAACGCCGCGAAGAACATTCTCGCCGCCGGACGGGCGGAGAAGCTAAACGCCTGTGGAGCCGGTGTAAGTCCACTCACAAGGGTGGCGGTCGGCGATGAAGCAGGAACCACGCCAGACGCGGCGTAGCCGCGTAGGAATCCCCGTCCTTCAGGTCGGGGAGGACGTCAAAGGACTGCGGGAGCAGAAGAAACAGGCGACGCGCCGGCACATCGCCGACGTCGCCACGGCGCTGTTCGTGGCCAAGGGATTCGACAACGTGACGGTCGCCGAGATCGCCGAGGCCGCGCACGTGTCGAAGATGACCGTCTTCAACTACTTCCCGCGCAAGGAGGACCTGTTCCTCGACCGGCACGCCGACCGCGTCGCCGGCCTCGAGCGGGTCATCCGCGAGCGCCCGGCCGGCGTCTCCGTGGCCACGGCCCTACGCCGCCACCACCACGACCTGCTCCAGGCCCGCCACCCGCTCTCGGGCGCCACCGAGGGCGTCCGCTGGTTCTGGCAGATCCTGCGGTCCACCCCCGCGCTCGTGAGCCGCATGCACGAGCAGGGCCGCGAGATCGAGGACGCCTTCGCCGCGGTGCTGGCCGACGAGTTCGGCGACCCCCGGCGCGCCCGGCTCGTGGCGAGCCTGCTCGCAGCGGCGGTCGGCGCGATCTTCGGCACCGCCGTGCAGCGCCTCCTCGACGGCGACGACGTCGAGGAGGTGCGCCGTGACCAGGCGCGCATCATCGACGAGGCATTCGACCTGCTGGAACACGGGATCGGCGACTACGGAAGGCGGTGACCTTGCCGCATCCCCGTTGCGGCAAGGTCACTGGCAGGGGCGTTCAGACCGCGATGACCGTCGGCACGATCATCGGGCGGCGGCGGTAGGTCTCCCCCACCCACTTGCCCACCACGCGGCGCACGGACTGGGCGATGCGGTGGGTGTCGGTGATGCCCTCGATCTCGGTGCGCGACAGCTCGTCCTCCACCAGCGGAAGCACCGCGTCGAGCGCCTTGGGGTCGTCGGAGAACCCGCGCCCGGACAGCGTCGGCCGCGACCTGGCCCGCCCGGTATGGGCATCCACCGCCACCGTGATCGCGATGAACCCACCCTCGCCGAGCACCAGCCGGTCGGTCAGTGTGGTCTCGCCGACGTCGCCGACCGCGAGCCCGTCGACGTAGACCCGCCCGACCTCCACCCGGCCCGTGATCCGCGCGCACCCGTCCACGAGGTCGACGACGACACCGGCCTCGGCGAGCACCACCGACTCCTCCGGCACCCCGGTCCGCACCGCCAGCCTGCCGTTGGCCCGCAGGTGCCGCCACTCCCCGTGGACGGGCATGACGTTCGACGGCCGCACGGCGTTGTAGAGGAAGAGCAGCTCACCGGCGGAGGCGTGGCCCGAGACGTGGACCTTGGCGTTTCCCTGATGCACCACGGTCGCGCCGAGCCGGATCAGCCCGTTGATCACCCCGAAGACGGCGGTCTCGTTGCCCGGGATCAGGGAGCTGGCCAGAATGATCGTGTCCTCCGGCCGGATCCGCACCGAACGGTGCTCGCCGCGCGCCATCCGCGACAGCGCCGAGAGCGGCTCACCCTGCGACCCGGTGGACACCAGGACCAGCTCGTCGTCGGGCAGCGTCATCGCCTCGTCGAGTTCGACGAGCAGCCCGTCGGGGATCTCCAGCAGCCCCAGCTCGGCCGCCACGCCCATGTTGCGCACCATCGAGCGGCCGACCAGGCACACGCGGCGCTCGTGCGCCACCGCCGCGTCGATCACCTGCTGCACCCGGTGCACGTGGCTGGCGAAGCAGGCCACGATGATCCGCGACGGCGACCGCTGGAACACCCCGTCGATGATCGGGCCGATCTCCCGCTCCGGGGTGACGAAACCGGGCACGTCGGCGTTGGTGGAGTCGACCAGGAACAGGTCCACCCCCTCGTCACCGAGCCGGGAAAAGCCCGCGAGATCGGTGAGCCGCCCGTCGAGCGGGAGCTGATCGAGCTTGATATCGCCGCTGTGCAGCACCAGCCCCGCCGGCGTGCGGATCGCGACGGCCAGCGCGTCGGGGATCGAATGGTTGACCGCGAAGTACTCGCAGTCCCACGGCCCATGCCGCAGCCGGTCTCCCTCGGCCACCTCCAGCAGATGCGGGGTGAGCCGGTGCTCCTTGCATTTGGCCGCGACGAGCGCGAGCGTGAACCGCGATCCGACGATCGTCAGGTCCGGCCGCTGGCGCAGCAGGAACGGCACCGCGCCGATGTGGTCCTCGTGGCCGTGGGTGAGCACGAGGGCGTCGATATCGTCGAGCCGGTCCTCGATGGCCCGGAAGTCGGGCAGGATCAGATCGACCCCGGGCGAGTCCTCGGCGGGGAACAGCACGCCGCAGTCGACGATCAGCAGCCGGCCGTCGTACACGAAGACGGTCATGTTGCGGCCGATCTCGCCGATGCCGCCGAGCGCGAAGATCCGCAGCCCGCCGTCGGGCAGCGGCGGCGGTGGTTCGATGGGCAGCTCGTCGGGATTGGCCTCGTCCACCGGTCTGGGCGCCTGGCGTTCCCGCCGGGGCGGGCGGGACCGCCGGTCCGACCGGGAACGGTCGGACCGGCCGGGCGGGCGGCTCACCGTGATTCCTGCGGTGTGACCGGGCGGCCGGATGCGCGGGCAGTATCGATCACGAGAGCGCGACCTCCGCGCCGAGATCGGCCGCGGCGCGCGCCCCGAGCGCCCCGTGACCGCGCCGGTCGTCCTGGTGCGGCGAGACATCCTGGTCGAGGACGACACCGGCCGCGGTGAGATCCGCGGCGATCGCCGCGACCTGCTCCTCGGTCGCCGGCGGCAGCGGCAGCCGGGGCTCGCCGACGTCCAGCCCGCGCAGCCGCAGCGCCGTCTTGGCGAACACCGCCCCGCCGACCCGGCCCATCGCCCGGATCACCGGAAGCGTCGCGTAGTGCAGGGCGCGGGCCCGATCGTGCTCACCGGCCTCGTAGGCGACGAGCATGGCGCGCAGCCGATCGGCGATCACGTGGCCGATCACGCTGACGAAACCGACCGCGCCGACCGACAGCCACGGCAGGTTCACGGGATCGTCGCCGGAGTAGTAGGCCAGCGTCGTCGTCGCCAGTACCTCGGCCCCGACGCGCAGGTCGTTGCGCGCGTCCTTGACCGCGACGATCCGGGGATGCTCGGCGAGTCGCTGCAGTGTCTCGACCTCGATCGGGATCACGCTGCGCGGCGGGATGTCGTAGAGCATCACCGGCAGGTCGGTCGCGTCGGCCACCGCGGTGAAATGCAGCACCAGACCCGACTGCGGTGGACGCGAGTAGTACGGCGTCACCACGAGCAGGCCGTGCGCGCCCGCCTTCTCCGCCGCCCGGGCCAGGTGCACGCTGTGTGCGGTGTCATAGGTGCCCGCGCCCGCGACGACCGTCGCGCGGTCCCCGACCGCGCCGACCACCGCGCGGATCAGCTCCGACTTCTCGGCGTCGGTGGTCGTCGGGCTCTCCCCGGTGGTGCCGTTGACCACGAGGCCGTCGTTGCCGAGGTCGACGAGCTGGCCGGCCAGCTCCTCGGCTTTCGCGAGGTCGAGCGCCCCATCGGAGTCGAACGGGGTGACCATCGCGGTCAGCACCTGACCGAACGGGCGGCCCGGTGGACGCTGTTGAGCTGGGGTCGGCCTCATGGTCTCAGACCGTACCGCTCGGGCGACCGAAAGTACGTCAGCGGACCGCCCCGCTACACGCCGCGCCGGGCGCCGCGATACGCGTCGAGGTCGGCGGCCGAGCCCAGGAGCTCGACCCGCGCCGCGGACCGCCCGAAGGCGTGCAGCACGAGCTCGGCGGGCTCACCGACGACCGTGACGAGGCCGCGCCCGGTGCGCACGACCTGCTGCTCGCCGTCGGGTCTGCGCAGCAGCACCGCGACCGGAACGCGGCGCAGCAGCATGCGGCCGATCCGCCCGAGCAGCGCCCAGAGCTCGGCGTCGCGGTCCGCGTCGGGTTCGCGCGGTTCCCAGCCCGGCTCCCCGCGCCGGACATCCTCGTGGTGCACGAAGAACTCCGCGCCGTTGACGAGCTCGTCGATCTTGCCGACCCGATAGGGCGACCATGGCGGCGGGCCCTCGCGCAGCTCGTCGATCATGCTCTGCCACGGGGTGTCGGCGTAGCCCTGCATGGCGCGCTCGGTGACGGGGGCGAACGCGGACAGCACGATGCCGGGCGTCGCCCACGGCTGGCGCTCCCGGACGAGCAGGTGCGCCAGCAGGTCGCGAGTGGTCCAGCCCGCGCAGAGCGTCGGCCGGTCGGGGCCGGATCGCTCGAACTCGTCGCAGATCGCTGCTCGTTCGGTGGTCGCGAGGCTCACGCGCCCCAACCTACCGGTGCGGCGTTGTCCCTACCCCTCGGTGACATACGGGCTCGAGGCGATGTCCGTGCCGTCCTCCAGCGACTGGATCTCGAAGTCGTTGAAGACGTTGGGCACCTCGCGCTGCAACTCGCGCAGGCAGGCGATGGCAAGGCCGCGGATCTCGACGTCGGCGTGCTCCGTGGCGCGCATCCCGATGAAATGCCGCCAGGCGCGGTAGTTGCCGGTGACGACGATGCGCGTCTCGGTGGCGTTGGGCAGCACCGAGCGGGCCGCCTGACGAGCCTGCTTGCGGCGCAGCGTGGCGTTCGGGACGTCGGCGAAGCGCCGCTCCAGGCCGGCCAGGAGCTCCTCGTAGGCCTTGACCGAAGCCGCGGTGGCCTCGAGAAACTGCGCGTGCAGCTCCCGGTCCTCGGCGATGACGTCGGGCTCCACCATCGCGGCGTCGCGTTCGGGCACGTAGCGCTGCGAGAGCTGGCTGTAGGAGAAGTGCCGGTGCCGGATCAGCTCGTGGGTGAGACTGCGCGAGACACCGGTCAGGTAGAAGCTGACCGTGCCGTGTTCGAGCACCGACAGATGTCCGACCTCGAGGATGTGCCGCAGGTATCCGGCGTTCGTGGCGGTGACGGGATTGGGTTTGGCCCACGACTGGTAGCAGGCCCGGCCGGCGAACTCGGCCAGCGCCTCCCCGCCCTCGGCGTCGGTGCTCCAGGGCACGTCGGCCGGCGGGAAGAACTCCGTCTTGGCGACCAACTGCACACGCAGGGGCACGGTGTCCGGCATGCGGCGAGCGTAGCCGGGAGCTCTGACAGCGCAGACCGCGCTTGCGGTGACGTCATATAGACGCCATAATGGCGTCATGGATGTCAGCCAGTACGTCACGCAGCTGCGTGAGGATCTCTCGGCGGCTGCGGCCGCCGGCGATGAACAGACCCGGCGGACCGCCGCGCTGCTCGGCGCGGCGCTCGAACCCGCCGCGCGCCTGGCGATCATGAACGCCCTCGCCGACCTCGCCGCCGAGGTGACCGCGGCGCTGGGCGACCGGGTCGTCGAGGCCCGGCTCGACGGGCGTGAGGTGCGCATCTCGGTCAGCCCGGAGCCGACGGAGCACGAGGCCGAGTCGCCGGCGTCGCATTTCCCGCCCACCGGCGCGGATGCCGGCGATATCAGCCGCATCACGCTGCGGCTGGTCGAGCAGATCAAGGGCCAGGCCGAGCAGGCCGCGGCGGCACAGGGAGTGTCGCTGAACGCATGGCTGTCACAGGCCGTGCAGGGAGCGCTGTCGGGCAAGGCCGGCAAGCGGGGCAGCCGCGGCGACTGGGGTCGTGGCGATGACGGACGCCGCGTGCGCGGCTGGGTACGGGGGTAGACGGAATGACCGAGGACGCGATGAACGGTGCGGCGGACGAGCCGGAGCACGAGGTGGTCCGCCAGCAGAGCTGGCCGGCCGACGGCACCGCCGAGCTCGAACTCTCGATCGACGTCGGCCGGGTCGGCGTGGCGCTGGAGGACATCGACGAGGTTCGGGTCGAGATGCGCCACGACCCGTCCGCGGGCAACCTGTGGGCCCAGGGGCTGAGCGGGCTGTTCAACTGGATCGGCAGCGCCACCGGCGCACCGGAGGGCTTGTTCACCGGCCAGGCCGACATGGCCAACCAGGCCGTGCGGGCGACCGAGATCAGCTGGTCGGAAACCGGCAGGCGACTGGTCGTGCGCTCCCCGCAGCAGGTTCCGCTGCGGATGGTGCCGCTGGCCGTCACGGTCAGCGCGCCGTCCCGGTCGCGGCTGGCGATCCGCGTCGGTGCCGCCGACGTCCGGGTGACCGGCCAAGCCGGCTGGACCGCGGTGCGCACCGGTTCGGGCAGCGCCCGGCTGGAGGCGATCGACGGGGACGCGGACGTCTCGGCCGGCTCCGGCGAGGTCGACCTGGGTCCGATCAGCGGGCGCGCGCGGGTGCGCACCGGATCGGGGAACATCACGGTGGCCGCGCTGGCCGGGCGGAGCGAGATCAAGGCGGGCAGCGGCGACGTGCGGCTCGGCGAGGTGACCGGCGACCTCGGCGTGCGCACCGGATCCGGGGAGGTCACGGTGGCGGACGCGGTGTCCGGCCAGTTCGATCTGACGACCGGGTCGGGCGGGTTGCGGATCGGGGTGCGCTCCGGGGTGACGGCCGAGCTCGACGTTTCCTCGGGCTCGGGCCGCACACGCAGCGACCTCGAGGTCGGCCACGTGGCCCCGGAGCAGCCCGCGGCGCTGCAGATCCGCGGCCGCACGGGCACCGGCAACATCCTGGTCACCCGCGCCTCGATCGTCGTCTGAGCCAGGCTCAGCTCAGCGCCGAGGTTCGCTCCTCAAGTTCCGCTCAGCGCCCGGGCCAGCGGGGCGCTGAGCTCGCCGCGGTCGCCGACCCGCACGCCGTCCAGACCGAGCCAGCCGGCCATCAGCCGAAGCTCGGCGGCGAGCTCGGCGGCGACCCTGCGGATATCGCTGCCCGGCTCGGCGAACGCGCCGGGCACCCGCAGCACCCCGGCCGCGCGGTCGGCTTTGAGGTCGACGCGCGCGACCAGCGCGTCGTCGAGCAGGAACGGGAAGACGTAGTAGCCGAACTCGCGCGCCCGCTCGGGCACGTAGATCTCGATCCGGTAGCGGAAGCCGAAGATCCGCTCGGTGCGGGCCCGCTTCCAGATCAGGGGGTCGAACGGGCACAGCAGCGCCCGGGCGGCGATCCGCCGCGGGGCGCGCGCGGCCGGGTGCCGGTAGGCCGGATGCCGCCAGCCGCGAACCTCGACCGGCTCCAGCTCTCCCTCCTCGACCAGCTCCGCGACCGCCTGCCTGCTGCGCTGCGGGGCCAGCCGGTAGTAGTCGCGCAGGTCGGGCTCGGTGGCGACGCCCAGGGCCGCCGCGGCCTGGCGGACCAGCCCGCGGGCCGACTCCTCGGGGTCGGCCGGATGCCGGGCCAGCACGTCGGGCGGCAGCACCCGCTCGGTGAGGTCGTAGAGCCGCTGGAAGTTGACCCGGGCACCGGTGGTCAGCCGGCCCACCCCGAAAAGGAACTCGCAGATCCGTTTGACATCCGAACGCTGCCACCACGACGCCCCCGCCGGACGCGGCGCGCCACGACCGCCGAGCGCGGACTCCAGTGTCCCCGCACCGACCGGGCCGAGCTCCTTGACCGCGGTCAGCACGTCCTCGACCAGCCAGGGCTCGCGGTCGGCCAGCGCACCGTAGTGGGACCACCAGCCGGGCCGTTTGGCCCCGGACAGCAGCAGCGGCCAGTCCAGCAGCGGAACCAGGCTCGCCTCGTGCGCCCAGTACTCGGCGAACAGCCGCGGTCGGCGGGCCGAATGCGTCCAGGCCGCGTCGTCGAGCAGCGCCCGGTCGTAGCTGCCGAGCCTGCTGAACAGCGGCGCGTAGTGCGCCCGGACCGCGACATTGACCGAGTCGAGCTGTAGCAGCCGAATCCGCCCGATCGCCTTCGCCAGGTGGCGCCGGGTCACCGCCGCGGTGGGACGCGGGTCGGCGAAGCCCTGCGCGGCCAGCGCGATACGCCGGGCGACGGCGGGGCTGAGAGTCTCGGCAGGGGGCTCGACGGCGGGCGGTGCGGTCACGAACGCGATGCTGCCAGTGCCCCCCGACGATCCGGGGCGCGCCGCTCGGCGAGGATGACCAGCACCACCGCGAGCAGCACGACCGCGCCGCCGAGCAGATGCATCGCGGAGAACCGCTCCCCCGCGATGACGACGCCGAGCACCACGGCGATCACCGGGTTGACGTAGGCGTAGGTCGCGACCGTCGAGACCGGCAGCTGGGCCAGCGCGTAGGCGTAGGCACCGAACGCGCCGAGCGACACCACGACCGCCATATACGCCCAGGCCCACCAGGACTCCGCGGTGACGGCGGCGAGGTCGAGCCGTTCCCCGGCCGCCGCCCCCGCCACCAGCATGATCACGCCGCCGGTCAGCATCTGCACCGCGGCCAGCGCGAACGGGTTCGGCGGCACCGGAAGCCGGGTGGTGGCGAACGTGCCGGTCGCCCACCCCAGCGCGGCGAGCAGCACCACCCACGGTCCCCACCACGCGTTGCCGAACACCCCACCGGCCCCCTCCGACGGTCCGCTGAGCACGAGCACCGCGAGGCCGACGACGCCGACCGCGACGCCGCCGACCGTCGCGCGGCGCGGCCGGTCGCCGGTCAGCGCGCGCAGCACCACGATGTGCAGCGGCACCGAGGCGATGAGCAGCGCGGTGAGCCCGGACGCCACGTGCTGCTGGCCGATGACGACCAACCCGTTACCCCACGCCGGCAGCAGCAGCCCCGACAGCGCGGTCGTCCCGAACTGCGCCGCCGTCATCCGGAACGCCCGCGTCCCGGCCACCGCGAAGACCACGATCCCGAGCAGCAGGCCGCCGACCAGGAAGCGGTAGGCGCCCGCGGTCAGCGGCGGGACGGTCAGGATGATGTAGCGGTTGGCCAGGTAGGTCGAACCCCACAGCACGTAGACCACGCCGAGCGCGATCCACGCGAGCGAGGCCGGGGCGCGGGCGCTCGTCACGTCGATGACGTTGCCATAGCAAACCAGTCCGGCGCGACCGGGCCGCGCGTTCGGCGCCCCGGGATGTCGGGTATGCATGCAGCCGTGACTCCTCCACCGCCTGGAGGCGGTGGCTTCTCGCCAAGCCGCCGCAGCAGCGTCGCGACGGGCAAGCCCTGCCCGCAGCACGTTGACCGCGCCGACCAGGTCGGCGTGGGTGTCCAGGCCGCACCGCAGGCAGCGGAACTCGGCCTGGGCGACGCGGTTGTCCGCGGCGCAGTGCCCGCAGGACGGGCAGGTGCGGGAGGTGTTGCGGGGGTCAGCTGCGATCAGCTCGCGTCCGGCGCTTTCAGCCTTGGCGGTCAGGATCGACAGGAACACCCCCCACCCCGCGTCGAGGATCGACCGGTTCAGCCCGGCCTTCTGCGCAACCCGGCTGCCGGGCTGGTCGAGGGTGCCGCGCGCGGAGCGGGACATGTTGGTGATCCGCAGCGCTTCGTGGCAGATCACGTCGTGGTGGGCGGCGAGCCAGTCGGCGGTCTTGTGGGCGTGGTCGCACCGCTGGCGGCGCACCCGGCGGTGCAGGTTCGCCACCCGAGCACGGGCCTTCCGGCGGCGGTTCGATCGTGCTCGGCGGCCTTGGCGTCGAGCAACTCCCGTAGGCGAACAGCGACGGCGCCGGGCAGGACCGGCCGACGGCATTTCGGGCATCGCACGACGTGTAGGCCGAGGTCGTACACCCCACCGGGTGAAACCTGCACGTCACGTGCCACACGATCATTCTACCCGTCACGCACATCTATCGCTGAAAGGAGGGAGCGCGGATTCCCCCATCGCTTCAAGGCGACGGTCCCTCCGCGCAGCGCCTGATGGCCATCGCCGCGGTCCGTCCCGCAGTCGCTCAGGACGTCGACGAGATCGTCCGGATCCAGGCGGCCGTCTGGCGCACCGCCTACGCCGAGCTCGTCCCGGCCGAGGCGCTCGATCAGCTCGCCGGCCCCGCCGCCCGCCAGGCATGGGCGGCGGCACTGGATGCCGGTCCGGGCTACCACGTGCTGGTGGCCAGCGAGGGCGCCTGGACGGTCGGGTTCTGCGCGGCCGCCTGCTACATCGGCGAGGGCGGGGTGCTCGCTGAGGTCAACACGCTGCTGGTGGAGCCGCGGTGGGGTCGGCGCGGTCATGGCGGAAGGCTGCTCGCGGCGGCCGCGGGGCACCTGCGGGAGGACGGCGCGCAACGGGGACACGCCTGGGTGCCCGAGGCCGATCTCGTCTCCCGACGGTTCTACGCCCGCGCGGGCTGGGAACCCGACGGCGCCGTCCGCACCCTGGACACCGGGGACGGTCCGCTGCGCGAGGTCCGCCTCGCCGGGACGATGGAGTTGCGGCTGGAGGGCTTCGCCGAGCCTCCCGCGCCCACCGACTCGTAGCCGCGGGACGGCAAGCCGGTGCGGTGCCGAACCGGGTGCGCACCGAGCCGGGCGGCCGCGGCGAGCCATCAGCGACCTTCCGCGCCGGCGCCACGACGGCGCCACAGCATCGCGAGGCCGACCAACATGCCGAGCAACACGGCGATCCCGTGGTTGTCCCGAAGCACCGTGTCCACGGCCGCCAGTACCGGCACGATCACCGCCCATATCCGCACCGCGGCCGGTATCCGGGCGCCGAACCATCGCGGCCCGACGATCAGCAGGTCCACCAGCGCGCCGAACAGCACGGCGACCGGGACGGAGTTGCCTGCCCCGTACGGGTTCCAGAAGAAGCCGGGAATCTGCGCGATCAGCCCGACCACGAAGTAGGTCGGCAACCAGCGCGCCGACCCGAAGACCCGCTCGAACGCGCTGCCGACGACCGCCAGGATGGCGAGGTTGAACACCGTCCCGGCCAGCCACCCGTCCTGGACGAACATCCACGTGACCGCCCGCCACCACTGTCCGGCGGCCAACCCGGCCGGATCCCGGTGCAGGGCGTGGAAGACCGAAGGGTGGACGAGCTGCGCGACGCTGACCGCCGCGGTCACCGCGAACACGGCGCTCGTCGCGACCGGCCATCCACGACGTCCGGTACCCACCGCATGGGCCAGCTGATCGACCACCGCCTCCCTCTGGCCCCGCGGTCGGGCACACCCCATGCCCGCCATGCTAGGCCGATGTTGCAGACGCTTGGCGCGGTTCGCGGCCCCATCGGTAGTCGACCAGTAACGGCCGCCCGGCTCGGTGGTCAGCTGAGCCCGAGCAGCGGCTCCAGCCCGATGGTCAGCCCGGGGCGGTCGCGCACGGCTCGCACCGCCAGCAGCACCCCGGGCATGAACGACGCGCGGTTCATCGAGTCGTGCCGGATCGTGAGGACCTCGCCCTCGGTGCCGAGGATCACCTCCTGGTGGGCGACCAGACCCGGCATCCGCACCGAATGCACCCGGATCCCGTCGACATCGGTGCCGCGGGCGCCCGGGCGCTCCTGGGTGGTGGCGTCGGGCACCGGCCCGGCGCCGGCCTCGGCACGCGCGGCCGCCAGCAGCGACGCGGTCCGCGCCGCGGTGCCCGAGGGGGCGTCGACCTTACCGGCGTGGTGCAGCTCGATGACCTCGCAGGAGTCGAAGAACCGCGCGGCCTGCCGGGCGAGATGCATCGACAGCACCGCGCCGACTCCGAAGTTCGGAGCCACCAGCACGCTCGCGCCCGGCTTGTCCTGCAGCCAGCCGCGGATGGTGCCGAACCGGTCCTCGTCGAAGCCGCTGGTGCCGACGACCGCGGCGATGTCGTGGTCGAGGCAGAACCGGACGTTGTCCATCACCACATCGGGCCGGGTGAAATCGACGGCGATCTGCGCGCCGGCATCGGCAAGCGCCGAAAGCGGGTCGCCCACGTCGACGCTCGCCACGAGCTGAAGGTCCTCGGCGGCGTCGACGGCCTTGCACACCTCGACACCCATCCGGCCCCGGGCGCCCAGCACGGCCACCCGGATCTGGTTCGACTTCGCGTTCCCCACCCGGGCAGCCTAGGACGCCCCGCGCTCCTGCCCGCCGCTGCCCTCGTCCGGCCCGGTAGGATCGAGGTCGGCCAGCGCCGACAGCACAGCGGCCCACGCCGGGCTCCGCGGGTCGATCAATGCGAAATGCCCGGCGTCGACTCGGTGCAGCACGGCCGCCGGATGGGCACGCCGGTAGGATTCGCTCACCGCGACCGGGACGATCTCGTCCGCGTCCCCGTGCACGATCTGCACGGCGCACGCCGGGGCCGCCCGGCGCACCGGGTCGAGGTCCGGGCGGGAGGCCGCGGTCGCGCCGAGGAAGGCGGCGACGGCGCCGTCGCCCAGTCCCTGCCGCTCGGCAAGCAGCAGGTCCGCCACCGGGGCCAGTGCGACCACGCCAGCGAACGCCGCGACCGGCTCTGCCGCGGCGTGCAGCACCAGGTGCCCACCGGCCGAATGGCCCGCCGGCAGCAACGGCCGTCCGGTGAGCTCCGCCAGTCCGTGCAATGCGGTGGCGACGTCGGCGACGCTCAGGTCCGGCCTGCCGGGGATGCGACGATACTCGATGGCCGCGGTGGACCATCCGGCCTCGGCCAGCGCCGCCGTCATGGGCCGCACGTGCAGCCGGTCGTACCGGGGGCGCCAGAAGCCGCCGTGCACAAGAGCGACGAGCGGGCGGGCGCCCTCGTCCCCCCGCCCGTCGCGGACATCGACGACGTGGTCGGGCTCGGGCCCGTAGCGCAGCACCCGGTCCGGCGGCGGCGCCTCGCGGGTCAGAACCGATCGATCCTCGGACATGGCGGTGACTCCCACCAGACGCGGTCAGGCCAGTTCCCGCAGCACCGCCGGGAGCTCGTCGATCTCGGCGTAGGGCCCGACCACGGCGGCGGTCTGCGGTACGGACAGCAGCTCGCGCGCCACCGCCGACACGTCGTCGCCGGTGACCGCGGCGATCCGGTCGAGGCTCTCGGAAATGCTGCGCTGCCTGCCGTGATCGAGCTCGGAGCGGCCGAGCCGGTTCATCCGCGACGCGGTGTCCTCGCAACCCAACACCAGCCCGCCGCGCAGCGAACCCTTGGCCCGCACCAGCTCAGCCTCGGTCAGCCCGTCGGCGGCCACCGCGTCGAGCACGCCGCGGACGACCGTGACGACCTCGCCGAGCCGCTCCGGCGCGCATCCGGCGTAAACGGAGAGGCTTCCCACGTCGGCGTAGGTGGTGGCTGCCGAGTACACCGAGTACGCCAGTCCCCGCTGCTCGCGGACCTGCTGGAACAACCGCGAGCTCAGCCCGCCGCCCAGCGCGGTGTTGAGCACCATGAGCGCGTGGCGCCGCGGGTCGTGCCGGTGCAGCGCGGGCACCCCGAGCATGAGATGCGCCTGTTCGGTGTCGTCGCCGCGCAGCACGAGCCGCGGCCCGGTCCCGGCCGGCACCGGCGCGCCGCCGGCCCGCGGTGCCACCGGAGCCGAACCGGGATCCGAGCGGGCGGCCGCCGCGGCCAGCG
Organism: Pseudonocardia asaccharolytica DSM 44247 = NBRC 16224; assembly: GCF_000423625.1. Lineage (GTDB taxonomy): Bacteria > Actinomycetota > Actinomycetes > Mycobacteriales > Pseudonocardiaceae > Pseudonocardia > Pseudonocardia asaccharolytica. Next base: position 166,669 of record NZ_AUII01000001.1, on the reverse strand, counting down.
CCGCGCCGACCAGCTCCACGACCTGCTCGTGCGCCAGGCACCCCGCCGCGGCGACGACCATCCGCGGCGTCGTGTACTCCCCGCGCCAGAACTCGTGCAGGGTGTCGCGGCTCATCGCGCGGATCGACTGCTCGGAACCGATCACCGGCCTGCCCAGCGGATGCCCGGCGAACAGGGCCTCGTCGAACAGCTCGCCGAGCAGGTCCTCGGGATCGTCGTCGCGCATCGCGATCTCCTCGAGCACCACCCCACGCTCGAGCTCCACGTCGGTGGGCGCGAGCCGGGCATCGGTGACGACGTCGGCGAGCACGTCGACCGCCAGCGGCAGGTCGGCGTCGAGCACATGCGCGTAGTAGCAGGTGTGCTCCTTGGCGGTGAACGCGTTCAGCTCGCCGCCGACGGCATCGATCTCCTCGGCGATCGCCGCCGCGCTCCGCCGCCCGGTCCCTTTGAACAGCAGGTGTTCGAGGTAGTGCGCGGCGCCGGCCTGTTCGGGCCGCTCGTCGCGGGAGCCGATGGCGATCCAGATTCCCAGCGCCACCGAGCGCACGCCCGGCAGGGCCTCGGTGAGCAGGCGGATCCCGCCGGGCAGATCGGAGCGGGCGACACCGCCCACGCCGCGTGCGCCGGGGGCGGGACCGCTCGCTCCCGCCCCCGGCGTCACCAGGCCGGTCAACTCGAAGGGACCTCCGTCGCCTCGTCGGCGGGAGCGCCCTCCGCGGAATCCTCGGCAGGACTCTCCTCCGCCACCGGGAGCAAGCTGATCTTGCCGCGGTTGTCGATGTCGGTGACCTCGACCCGGATCTTGTCCCCGACGTTGACGACGTCCTCGACCTTGCCGATCCGCTTGCCGTTACCCAGCTTCGAGATGTGGATCAGGCCGTCCTTGCCCGGCACGAGGGAGACGAACGCGCCGAACGCGGCGGTCTTGACCACCGTGCCCAGAAAGCGTTCGCCGACCTTCGGCAGCTGCGGGTTCGCGATCGCGTTGATCATGCCGATGGCCTGCTCGGCCGAGGGGCCGTCGGCTGCGCCCACGTAGATGGTGCCGTCGTCCTCGATCGAGATGTCCGCACCGGTCTGCTCTGTGATCGAGTTGATCATCTTGCCCTTCGGGCCGATGACCTCGCCGATCTTGTCGACCGGCACCTTGATCGCGGTGACCCGAGGCGCGTAGGTGCTCATCTCGTCGGGGCGGTCGATCGCCTCGTCGATGACCTCGAGGATGGTCAGCCGGGCGTCCCGGGCCTGCTGGAGCGCGGCGCCCAGCACCTCGCTCGGGATCCCGTCGAGCTTGGTGTCCAGCTGCAGCGCGGTGACGAACTCCGCGGTCCCGGCGACCTTGAAGTCCATGTCGCCGAAGGCGTCCTCGGCGCCGAGGATGTCGGTCAGCGCGACGTAGGAAGTCATCCCGTCGACCTCGTCGGACACCAGGCCCATCGCGATGCCCGCCACCGGGGCCTTGAGCGGCACGCCCGCGTTGAGCAGCGACATCGTCGAGGCGCAGACCGAGCCCATCGACGTCGATCCGTTGGAGCCCAACGCCTCCGAGACCTGCCGGATGGTGTAGGGGAACTCCTCGCGGCTGGGCAGCACCGGGATCAGCGCCCGCTCGGCCAGCGCGCCGTGGCCGATCTCCCGGCGCTTCGGCGAGCCCACCCGGCCGGTCTCCCCGGTCGAGTACGGCGGGAAGTTGTAGTGGTGCAGATAGCGCTTGTGGGTCTCCGGCCCGAGCGAGTCGATCTGCTGTTCCATGCGCAGCATGTTCAGCGTGGTGACGCCCAGGATCTGTGTCTCGCCGCGCTCGAACAGCGCCGAGCCGTGCGCCCGCGGGACCACCTCCACCTCGGCCGACAGCGGCCGGATGTCGGTGATGCCGCGGCCGTCGATGCGGATCTTGTCGCGCAGGATGCGCTGGCGGACCAGCTTCTTGTTCAGCGACCGGAACGCGGCGCCGAGCTCCTTCTCCCGGCCCTCGAACTCGCTGCCGAGCCGGCGCAGGACGGCGAGCTTGATCTCGTCGAGCCGCGCCTCCCGCTCCTGCTTGCCCACGATGGTCAGGGCCTGAGCCAGGTCATCGGACGCGGCCGCGGCGACGGCCTCGAAGGCGTCGGGCTGGTAGGCAGGGTAGAGCGGGAACTCACCGGTCGGCTTGGCCGCCGCGTCGGCCAGCTGCTGCTGAGCCAGTGCCAGCGTGCGGATGAACGGCTTGGCCGCCTCGAGCCCGGCGGCGACGATCTCCTCGGTCGGCGCCGGCGCGCCGTCGGCGACGAGGCCGATCGTCGTGCCGGTGGCCTCCGCCTCGACCATCATGATCGCCACGTCGTCGCCGCCGTCTGCGGCGCTGCCGACCACGCGGCCCGCCACGATCATGTCGAACACGGCGCGTTCGAGCTGCTCGTAGGTCGGGAAGGCGACCCACTGACCGTCGATGAGCGCGACGCGGACACTGCCGATCGGCCCGGAGAACGGAAGCCCGGCCAGCTGGGTGGACGCCGAGGCGGCGTTGATCGCCAACGCGTCGTACGGGTCCTGCGGGTGCAGCGACATCACCGTGACGACGATCTGGATCTCGTTGCGCAGGCCGTCGACGAACGAGGGGCGCAGCGGGCGGTCGATCAGCCGGCAGATCAGGATCGCCTCGGTGCCCGGGCGGCCCTCACGACGGAAGAACGAGCCCGGGATGCGCCCGGCGGCGTACATCCGCTCCTCGACGTCGACCGTCAGCGGGAAGAAGTCGAAATGCTCCTTGGGCTGCTTGGACGCCGTGGTGGCGGACAGCAGCATGGACTCGTCGTCGAGATAGGCGACGACGGATCCGGCGGCCTGACGGGCGAGCCGCCCGGTCTCGAACCGGATGGTGCGCGTGCCGAACCTGCCGTTGTCGATGACGGCGGTGGTTTCGTGCACGTCGCTCTGGATGGGATCGGTCATGGAGTGGTATCCCCTCACGAGAGGAGCACGCGAACCACCACTCCCGGCAGATCCTCGGCGGAGCCGGTCTTCGATCGAAGCCCCCGGCAGGAAACGAGTCCGGGAACCACTACCGAGGACCGGCGGATCATCGTCCGGCGCGGTGGCACGGTGCTGGGTTGAGTTGTGACCGGCGCCCCGGGACGGCCGGTCGGCCGCCCGGGGGCCGGGTGGGTCAGCGGCGCAGGCCGAGACGCTCGATCAGCGATCGGTAGCGCGTGATGTCGACCGACGCCAGGTACTTCAGCAGCCGCCGACGGCGGCCGACCATGAGCAGCAATCCGCGGCGCGAGTGGTGGTCGTGCTTGTGGTGCTTGAGGTGCTCGGTCAGATCGCTGATCCGCTTGGTCAGCAGCGCGACCTGCGCCTCGGGCGAACCCGTGTCACCCTCGTGGACCCCGTAGGCGTCCAGGATGGTCTTCTTCTCAGCGGCGTCCAGGGCCACGGATGGTGCTCCTCATTCGTATGTGCCGTGTGCTGCCGCCCGCGCCGGGAGAGGCTCCGGGCGGCGGAGATTCCAGGTCGGCCGCCACGGACCGCAGCCGGACCCAGTCAGTCAGGCTACCAGTGCGGGCCGGGCGGCCCTTCGGCGGCGCTTCGCTGTCGGGTCTGCGCGTCGGGGTCAGCGCGGTCCCGCCGCGGCCTGGCGGAACACCTCGGCCAGATCCGGGAACATCGGGTCCAGCCGCGCCGCCGCGGCCACCAGCCGCGACGGTCCGGCGACGGCCCGCAGCGCGTCGGCCGCCGTGCGGCGGGGCTCGGGGCGGCGGGGCCGGCGCCCGGCCGACCGCGGCTGGTCGTCCGGACCGCGCGGCGGCGCCGGATCGGTCGGGGCAGCTGGGGAAGCGGCCGGCTGCGGCCCCCCGCCCGCCCAGTGCAGCCGGGCGTCGCGGATCTCGGCGAGCAGCCGCTCGACCGCGTCCGGTCCGGGCGGCGGATCGGCCACCGGGCAACGCTCGTCGAGCAGCATCAGCCGGGCGAGCACCGCAGGGTCACCGATCTTCACCCGGCGGCCGCTCACCAGCTGGCTCAGCATGGCCGGGCTCAGACCCAGGGTCCGGGCGAGCCTGCTCTGGGTGATGCCCAGCGCGCGGGTCAGCCTGCGGATCCGGTCACCGAGCGGCGCGCCGTAGAGTTCCCGCTGCCGACCGCGGTTGGCCGCCAACTGGCCGGAGCCCGCCCACGTGTTGTCCACGGCTGCATGCTCGCAGCCGGATGCGCCGTTCCGGGCGGTTTCGGCGCAATCCGCCCGCCCGCCCCGCTCGCGGCTCGGCCGTCCCGCTCGGAGATCCACGATCCGGCGGTCGCAACCGCGAACCTCGCGGCTCCCGCCGCCGAAGCGCCGATCACGGCGGGGCGAGACCCGTCAGCCGGTCAGCAGTTCCCGGGTCCGGGCGACGTCCCGGTGCATCTGCTCCACCAGCGCGTCGACCCCGTCGTAGCGCTCCTGCCCGCGCAGCCGGTGGGCGAACTCGATCGAGACCTCGTGGCCGTAGAAGTCCTCGTCGACGTCGAGGACATAGGCCTCGAGCGTGCGCTCCCGACCGGAGAAGGTCGGGTTGGTGCCCATCGAGATCGCGGTGGGCAACCGCCGCCCGCAGTGCAGGAACCACCCGGCGTAGACGCCGTCGGCGGGCAGCGCGGTGAACGGGGGACACGACACGTTGGCGGTGGGGAAACCCAGGTCCCGCCCGCGGCGGGCCCCGTGCACGACAACCCCCTCGACTCGGTGCAGCCGCCCCAGCGCGGCCGCCGCGGCGACGACGTCACCCGCGTCGATGCAGGCCCGGACGTAGGTCGAGGAGAAGGTGACACCGTCGTCGGTGATCAGGTCGAGGCCCTCGACCCCGAAGCCGAACCGCCTGCCCAGCCGGCCCAGCTTGTCGACGTCCCCGGCGGCGCGGTAGCCGAAGGTGAAGTTGCTGCCCACCACGACCAGCACCGCGTGCAGCCGTTCGACCAACACCTCGTGCGCGAACTCGGCCGGTTCCATCCGGGAGAGCTCGACGGTGAACGGCAGCACGCAGAACGCGTCCACCCCCCGCTCCGCGATCAGCTCGGCGCGCCTGCTCAGACTCGTCAGCCGAGCCGGGTGGCTGCCGGGCCGAACCAGCTCGGCGGGATGCGGGTCGAACGTCACGACGACCGTGGGCAGCCCTCGCTCCCGGCCCCGGGCCACCGCCTGGTCGATCAGCTGTTGATGGCCGCGGTGGACTCCGTCGAAGATCCCGATGGTGACCACGCTACGGCCCCAGTCGGTGGGCACGGCCTCGAGTCCACGCCAGCGCTGCACGTCCCGGAGCCTACGGAACGGCCCGGCCCGCCCGTCGGGCGACATCGGCAACATCTCAGCCACCGGCCGGGGCCAGGACGACCAGCGGACGAGCCGCGCCGTCGCGCTCGGCGACGAGGCCGAGCACCCGCCCGTCGGGATCGAACACCCCATAGGTGCCGGTCAACCCCACGGGGGCCAACGGCCGGCCGTGGCCGAGCGCCACGGCGGCCGCGTGATCCACCTCCCGGCGCGGGAACGCCAGCGCCACCGCGCCGGCCAGCGACAGCGACAGCCCCGGCTCGGCCGCCAGCAACTCCAGCGTGCGCGCATGGTCCAGGGTGAACGGCCCGACCCTGGTGCGGCGCAGCGCGGTCAGGTGGCCCCCGACACCGAGCGCCGCTCCGAGGTCACGGGCCAGTGCCCGGACGTAGGTGCCCGCGGAACACTCGACCTCGACGTCGAGATCGGTCACCGCGTCCCCGCGCCGCAACTCGCGCAGGGTGAACACGGACACCGTGACCGGACGCGCCGGCAGCACCACGTCCTCCCCCGCCCGCACCCGCGCGTAGGCCCGCCTGCCGTCGATCTTGATTGCGCTCACCGAGCTGGGCACCTGCTGGATCGTGCCGCTGAGCGCGGCCATCCCGGCGCGGACCGCGGTCTCCTCGACGCCCGCGGCGTCGGTGCCGCCGACCGGTGTTCCCTCCGCGTCGTCGGTCGTCGTCGCGGCGCCGAGCCGGATCGTCGCGGTGTAGGCCTTGGTATCGAGCGCGAGGTGACCGAGCAGCCTCGTCCCCCGTTCCACACCGCAGACGAGCACGCCGGTCGCCATCGGGTCGAGCGTGCCGGCGTGACCGATCTTGCGCGTACCCAGGATGCGCCGCAGCCGGGCCACCACGTCGTGCGAGGTGAACCCGCCCGGCTTGTCGACGATCACCAGTCCAGGAGGAGGCACGTCGACCGATCCTGCCTGCTGGGCTCCGCGGGCCCACCGGGACCCCACCCCGACTCGCTCGCGGAAATACCGCGACTCGCGGGCTATGCGGGATGCGCCACGTTCACTCCGGTCACCGCCCAGCGTCCGGATCGGGTCCGCAGGGTCACCGCGGCCAGCCGGATGAGCATGAACGCGGTCAGCCCCGTCCAGATCCCGGCCAGCCCCCAGCCCGCCAGCAGCGACACCCAGATCAGCGGCAGGAACCCCAGCCCCGCGGCGAGCAGCGTCGAGTTCCGCAGGAACGCGGCGTCGCCCGCGCCGAGCAGCACCCCGTCCAGCGCGAAGACCACCCCGGCCACCGGCTGCATCGCGGCGAAGAACCACCACGCCACCGGGACGAGGGCGAGCACCGCGGCATCGCTGGTGAACGCCGCGGGCAACGTCGTGCTCAGCGCGGCGAACAGGATTCCGAACCCGACCCCCAGGTACAGCCCGTACCGCGCGACCTGCCGGGCCAGCGCCCGCGCCCGGTCCGCTCCCCCGGCTCCCAGCGCGGCGCCGACCAGCGCCTGGGCGGCGATCGCGACGGCGTCCAGCACCAGGGCCTGGAACACCCACAGCTGCAGCACGATCTGGTGCGCCGCGACCGACGGGGCGCCGAACCGGGCGGCCACCGCCGTCGCGGACAGGAAACAGGCCTGGAACGACAGGCTGCGCAGCACCAGGTCGCGGCCGAGGCCGAGCTGGGCGCGCAGCAGCCGCAGCTCGGGACGCAGCCGCACCGGCTGATCGGGCGGCGCGGCGGCCCGTTCCCGCCACAGCGCGGCGAGGAACAGCCCGGCGACGACCGTCTGGGCCAGCACATTGGCCACCGCCGAGCCCTCGAGGCCCCACCCCTGCCACGAGCCTGCGCCGTGCACCAGGAACGGGCAGGCCAGCGCCGAGAGCCCGTTGCCGGCCAGCACGTAGCGCATCGGACGCGCGGTGTCCTGGACCCCACGCATCCAGCCGTTCCCGGCCAGCGTGACCAGCACCAGCGGGGCACCGAACAACGCGATCCTCAGCCAGGACACGGCGGCGTCGGCGACCGCGCCGCCGTCGCCGAGCACCCCGGCCACCGGCCGCGCGACCAGCTGGCCGACCACCAGCACCACCAGCCCCACGGCCATGGCCAGCCAGGTGGCCTGCACGCCCTCGGCGACCGCGGCCGACCGCCGTCCGGCGCCCTGCAGCCGAGCCGCGCGCGCCGTCGTGCCGTAGGACAGGAACGTCAGCTGCGTGGTGACCTGAGCGAAGATCACCGCCGCGACCGCGAGGCCGGCCAGCGGGACGGCACCGAGCCGCCCGACGACCGCGGTATCGACCAACAGGTAGAGCGGTTCCGCGGCCAGCACCGGCAACGCCGGAGCGGCGAGCCGGAGGACCGCGCGGGCCGAGACCGGTCCGGCGGCCGCCGAGCCGGCCGCGCTCACCGCACGGCGGCGGGGGCGGGACGGCGGCAGACGTAACCGAAGGCAGGCGGCACGTTCCGCCATACCGTCCGGGTGACGAGGACCTCGTCGAAGACCTCGTGCAGGGTCCGCCGGAATCGTCGCGCCGCCGCCATCGGCATGGCGTGCCGGTAGGCGAAGGTCGTGAAGCCGCCGGTCGGCCCGATCACATCGGCGACATGACCGAGGATGGCGCGCTGGGCGGCGCTGCCGAACAGCGCCCACGGCAGACCGCTGACCACCGCGTCGACCGCGGCCACCCCGCGCTCGGCGAGCAGCGCCGCGAGCTGCGTCGCGTCACCCTCCACGACCTCGAGGCCCGGTCGGGACCGGCGCAGGTACTCGGCCAGCGCGGGGTCGACCTCGACCGCCAGATGACGTGCCCCGGCCGGCAGCCGGGCGGCGATCATGTCGCTGATCGCCCCGGTGCCCGCGCCGAGCTCGACGACGACCGGGGTGCCGTGGCACGGCACGATCGACGCCAGCAGCGCGCCCAGCTCCGGCGAGCTCGGCGCGACCGCGCCGATCCGGGCGGGACGGCGTAGCACGGCGGCCAGGAAGGCCCGCCGCGCGGCCGGTCCGTCCATGGGTCCGGTTCCCGGCCCTGGTGCCGATGTCGGCCCTGGTGCGGATGCCACTTCTCCTCCTCGAGTCGGCGCACACGCTAGCGGTCGGGACCGGAGATCGAGCGGTGACCCGCAAGGCCGGTCGGGGCCGCGGCGTCGAGCGCGGCGCGCAGCGCGTCGAGGAGATCACCGGGCTCGCCGTCCCAGGTGAGCCCCGCGGCGTTGCGGTGCCCACCGCCGCCGAGCGCGACCGCGACCGCCGCGACGTCGACGGTCCCCTTGGCCCGCAACGAGACCGTCCAGCGTCGCGGGCCGACCTGTTTGAGTACGGCGGCGACCTCGGCCTCGGCGGCGCAGCGGATCTGGTCGATCACGCTGTCGATCTCCTCGAACCGGAAGCGGGCGATCAGCTCGGCGGGGACGATCGTGTGGACCAACCCGTGCCCACCCGCGGCGCACAGGTCGAGCACGGCGTCGCGCAGCACGTCGGCGAGCGCGCCCAGCCAGGCGAAGGGATGCGTGTCCGTGATCGGCCGGATGAGCGGCTCGACCTGCACCCCGGCCTCCAGCAGCGTCGCGGCCAGCCGGTGCGCCCCGGGTCCGGCGGTGCGGAACCCGACGGTGTCGGTGACGAGCCCCACGTAGAGACAGTTCGCGATGGCCTCGTCGATCGGCGTACCCAGTGCGGTGAGGATGCGGTGCACGAGCACGACGGTGGCCTCGGCGCTCGGGTCGACGACCTGGTGGGTGCCGAACCCATCGTTCGACGCGTGGTGGTCGACGAGCAGCGTCGCGCGGGCCGCGGGCACTCGGTCGGCGAGCCCACCCAGCCGCCCCACGCTGGCCGTGTCGCAGGCCACCAGGACGTCGGGTACCGCGGGTACCTGGGCGGCGGGCACGAACAGGCCCAGGACGTCGAGCGGGCGCAGCGACTCGGGCATGACGTCGGGATCGGCGAAGGAGACCCGGACCGTCGCGCCGCGCCGCCGCAGCGCGATCCCCAGCGCCAGCACGCTGCCGAGCGCGTCGGCGTCGGGCTGGACGTGCGCCAGCAGCGTGACGTCGCGGGCGTCGGCGAGCAGCGCGGCCGCCGCGGCCACATCCGCGGCCGGGCCCGCCGGACCTGCCGAGTCCCAGCCCGGCTGCGGGCCGCGGTAGCCGCTCACTCGGCGGCGTCGAGGTCGTCGGCGGCGCGCGGCGACCGGTAGGGGTCGGCGTCGCCGGCGAACCGGGCGGTCGCGGCGAGCCGGGCCACCTCGGCGTCGGACTCCCGGGTGCGGGCCAGCAACTCCTCCATCCGCCGCGCCTCGTCCGGTACCTGGTCCAGCACGAACGCGAGGCTCGGGGTGTATCGGACGCCGGTCTGCTGGCCGACCATGGTGCGCAGCACGCCGGTGGCGCTGGCCAGCGCGGCAGCGGCGCCCGCGGTGTCAGGTGCCTCGTCGACCGAACGTCCCAGCACCGTGTAGAAGACGGTGGCCTCGCGCAGGTCGCCGGTGACGCGGGCGTCGGTGACCGTGACCATCGACAGCCGCGGATCCTTCACCTCGTGCTCGAGGGCGGCGGCCACGATCTGGGCAATGCGCTTGGCCAACCGCCGCGCGCGGGCATGGTCCACCACGATGGCCCTCCTTCGGTCAGGCTATTCGTCCTCGGGGCCCAGCATCCGATGCCGGGCCGAGAGCAGCTGCAGTTCGGGGCGGTCGGCCACCAAGCGCTCGCAGCGGTCGAGCAGCGCCGTGACATGACAGGCGTCCGGGGCCACGCAGCTGATCCCGATCAGCGCGCGCCGATGCAGGTCGAGATGACCTGCCTCGGCCACCGCGACCTCGAACCTCCGGCGCAGCTCGGCCACGACCGGCCGCACCACCGACCGCTTCTCCTTCAACGAGTGGACGTCTCCGAGCAGCACGTCCAGCTCCAGGGCACCTACATACATGTGCGCTCCGCGCCCGTGAGTGCTGGGTACCGCTGGAACGGTACCCAGCACTCACGAGGCGTCAGCTCCTCGGCTTCTCGCGCATCTCGAAGGTCTCGACCACGTCGCCGACCTTGATGTCGCTGTAGCTGCCGAGCGTCAGACCGCATTCGAAGCCCTCGCGGACCTCGACCACGTCGTCCTTGAACCGCCGCAGCGAGCTGATCGGCAGGTTCTCGGCGATGACCACGTTGTCACGCAGCAGCCGGCCTCTGGCGTTACGCCGGATCTCCCCGCTCATCACCAGACAACCGGCGATCGTGCCGAACCGGGAGGACTTGAAGACCTCGCGGACCTCGGCCCGGCCGAGGTCGACCTGCTCGTACTCCGGCTTGAGCATGCCCTTGAGGGCCTGCTCGATCTCCTCGATGGCCTGGTAGATCACCGAGTAGTAGCGGATCTCGACACCCTCGCGGTTGGCCAGCTCGGTGGCCTTGCCCTCGGCCCGGACGTTGAAGCCCAGCACGATGACGTTGTCGGCGATGGCGAGGTTGATATCACCCTCGGTGATCCCACCGACGCCACGGTGGATCACCCGCAGCTCCACGTCGTCGCCGACATCGATCTTCATGAGCGCGTCCTCGAGTGCCTCGACGGTACCCGAGTTGTCGCCCTTGATGATCAGGTTGAGGGTGTTGGTCTCCTTCAGCGCGGCGTCCAGGTCCTCCAGGCTGACCCGCTTGCGACGGCTCGCCAGCTCGGCGTTACGCTCCCGGGCGCGGCGGCGGTCGGCGATCTGCCGAGCCACCCGGTCCTCGTCGACGACGAGGAACGTGTCGCCCGCGCCGGGCACCGAGGTGAACCCGATGACCTGCACCGGCCGCGACGGGGTCGCCTCGGTGACGTCCTCGCCGTTCTCGTCGACCATCCGGCGCACCCGGCCGGACGCGTCGCCCGCGACGATCGAGTCGCCGACACGTAGCGTGCCGCGCTGCACCAGCACCGTGGCGACGGGGCCGCGCCCGCGGTCGAGATGCGCCTCGATCGCGACGCCCTGCGCGTCCATGTTCGGGTTGGCCCGCAGGTCGAGCGTGGCATCGGCGGTCAGCAGGATCGCCTCAAGCAGCGCCTCGATGTTCGTGCCCTGCTTGGCGGAGATGTCGACGAACATCGTGTCGCCGCCGTACTCCTCGGCGACCAAGCCGTACTCGGTGAGCTGCTGGCGGATCTTCGCCGGGTTCGCACCCTCGACGTCGATCTTATTCACCGCGACCACGATCGGCACGTCGGCCGCCTGGGCGTGGTTGATCGCCTCCACCGTCTGCGGCATCACGCCGTCGTCGGCCGCGACCACGATCACCGCGATGTCCGTGGACTTCGCACCGCGGGCGCGCATGGCGGTGAACGCCTCGTGACCCGGGGTGTCGATGAAGGTGATCGGCCGCCCCTCGCCGTCGAGGTCGGTCATGACCTGGTACGCGCCGATGTGCTGGGTGATCCCGCCTGCCTCGCCCTCGCGGACGTTGGTCTTGCGGATCGTGTCCAGCAGGCGCGTCTTGCCGTGGTCGACGTGACCCATGACGGTCACGACCGGCGGGCGAACCTCGAGATCTTCGTCGCCACCCTCGTTCTCGCCGAAGGAGATGTCGAAGGAGTCGAGCAGTTCGCGGTCCTCCTCCTCCGGGCTGACGACCTGGACGGCGTAGTTCATCTCGGTGCCGAGCAGCTCGAGCACCTCGTCGGAGACCGACTGGGTCGCGGTGACCATCTCGCCCAGGTGGAACAGCACCTGTACCAGCGACGCCGGGTTCGCGCCGATCTTCTCGGCGAAGTCGGTCAGCGAGGCACCACGCGGCAACCGGACGGTCTCGCCGCGGCCCTTCGGCAGCCGGACGCCGCCGACCGTGGGGGCCTGCATCGAGTCGAACTCCTGGCGCTTCTGCCGCTTCGACTTGCGACCCTTGCGGGCCGGACCCCCGGGACGACCGAAGGCACCGGCCGCGCCGCCGCGGCCACGGCCACCGCCACCGGGACGGCCAGGGCCTCCCCGGAAGCCGCCACCGCCACCAGCCGGGGCACCGCCACCGCCACCGGGACGGAAGCCACCGCCGCCGGGACGACCGCCACCGCCCGGACGGCCACCGGGACCACCCGGACGGCCACCGGGACCGCCACGGCCACCGGCGCCCGGCCCAGGGCGACCGGCCGGACGCGCCGGCATCATGCCCGGGTTCGGGCGCGGCGGCATGTTGCCCGGCGACGGACGCGGGCCACCGCGACCGGCCTCACCGGGACGCGAGCCACCGGCGGGCGGGCCGGGACGAGGACCGGGCTGGCCGGAAGCGGCCTGACCCTGCCCGCCCTGGCTGGGCGACGGGCCGGGACGCGGCGGCATCGAGCCGGGCCCCGAGCGCGGCGGAGCGCCGGAACCGACACCGAACGGGTTGTTACCGACCCGCGGGGTGCGCGGGCCGGGCTTGGGCGCCTGCGGGCGCGGCGGCACCGTCTGGGCCTCGCCGGCCGCCGACGGCGCCGGGCCTGCGGCGTCCGGACGCTGGGCGGCCGGGCCGGGACGAGGTGCGGCGGTGGGCTGGGCCGGGGCCTGGGCGGCCGCGGGCTGCTGACGCTGGGGCGGGCCGGGACGCGGACCGGGCCGCGGGCCGCCGGCCGGGCGCGGCTGACGTTCGGCCGGTGCCACGGACTCGGCCGGCTGGGCGGGTCGCTGCGGGGGGCCGGGCCGCGGGCCCGGCCGCGGGCCCTGAGTGCCGCCGGATCGGGGCGCGCTCGGGCTCGCCGAAGGACCGGGAGCCGGCGCGGAGCCCGCACCCTGCCGCGGGCGACCACCGCCGCCGGGACGGCCGCGCCGCGCGCCGTTGCCGCCCTCGCCACCGCCTGCCATTGCCTCGCGCAGCTTGCGCGCGACCGGGGCCTCCACGGTGGAGGACGGGGACTTCACATACTCACCCAGGTCCTGCAGCTTGCTGAGGACCTGCTTACTGCTGACTCCGAGCTCCTTCGCGAGCTCATGTACGCGGGCCTTGCCTGCCACTGCTCTCCTTGTAATCCGGAGGCCGGGCGGCGTGTCCCGCTCGACCTCGAACCTAGTGTCGAAGCGCGTTCATGGTGCGATCTTCACGACTGGCTCATGACGGGTCGACCTTGCCTTCGTGACGGACGGACACGGGCGTCTCCCGTGACCCTTTGGACTGCAGGTGGGACCGTACCTCGGAGACGTCCAGCGGTCCCGGCACACGAAGTGCGCGCGAGAACGCCGAGCGACGCTCGGCACGGCCGAGGCACTCCAGATCGGGGTGCAACCAGGCACCTCGGCCGGGGCGCCGCCGCCGCGGGTCCGGGATGAGCACCCCGTCCACCGCGACGACACGCAACAGACCATCGGCCGCCGCCCGGGTCCGGCATCCCACGCACGTTCGAACCGGAGCGAAACCGGCTCCGGTGGCCGGGCGTGCGGAAGTCGTGCCCTGGCGATGGGCCGAGGACGAGTGTAGCGCGTCGCGACTCAGCCGATCGACTCCGTACCCGAGGCCCTCGCGATCTCCGAGGGGTGCGTGTCGACGGCGTTGCGCGGATCGGAATCGCTGCGGATATCGATGCGCCACCCCGTCAAACGGGCCGCCAGCCGGGCGTTCTGCCCCTCCTTGCCGATGGCGAGGGAGAGCTGGAAGTCCGGCACCACGACCCGTGCGGTCTTGGTCCGGGCATCGAGAACCGTGACCGACACCACCTTCGAGGGCGACAGCGCGTTGCCGACGAACGTCGCCGGGTCATCCGACCAGTCGATGATGTCGATCTTCTCCCCGGCCAGCTCGCTCATCACCCCGCGCACCCGGGCCCCCATCGGACCGATGCACGCGCCCTTGGGATTGACCCCCGGCACCGTCGAGCGGACCGCGATCTTCGAGCGGTGCCCGGCCTCGCGGGCCACCGCCACGATCTCCACCGAACCGTCGACGATCTCCGGCACCTCGAGCGCGAACAGCTTGCGCACGAGATTGGGATGCGTTCGGCTCAACGTGATCTGAGTGCCGCGCATTCCCCGGGTCACCCCGACCACATAGCAACGAATCCGCTCGCCGTGGACGTACTTCTCCCCGGGCACCTGCTCGGCCTGCGGCAGCACACCCTCGGTCGAACCAAGGGAGACCACCACGACACCCCGGGCGTTCGCGCGGGCGTCGCGCTGCACCACACCGGCGACGATCTCGCCTTCCTTCGCGGAGAACTCGCCGAACGTCCGCTCGTGCTCGGCGTCGCGCAGCCGCTGCACGATCACCTGGCGGGCCGTGGTCGCGGCGATCCGTCCGAAGCCCTCCGGGGTGTCATCCCATTCGTGGCGAACCGCGCCGTCGGCGTCGAGCTCCTGCGCCAGTACCCGGACCTGGCCGGTCTTGCGATCGATCTCGACCCGCGCGTGCGCCTGGTGACCCTCGGTGTGCTTGTACGCGGTGAGCAGCGCCGTCTCGATGGCCTCGATGACCATCTCGAACGGGATGTCCTTGTCACGTTCGATCGCGCGCAGGGCGGCGATGTCGACGTTCATGCCTCGTCCTCCGTCTCGGCCGCCCGCGGACCCTGCCCGCCCCGGCCACCCAGCAGCGCGATCTCGGACTCCGGCGGTGGTCGGAACTCGACCTGCACGCCTGCGTGCGCGATATCGGCGTAGTGCAGCCGGCGCAGCGTCCCGTCGACGAGCAGTTGCACGGTGTCCTCGCCGGCCTCACCGACCCGTCCGGTGACCGTCTGCCCGTCATGCAGCCGGACCTGGACCAGCCGCAGATATGCCCGTCGCCAGTGCCGCGGGCCGGCGAGCGGGCGGTCGACGCCCGGCGAGGTCACCTCGAGGGTGTAGGAGCCCGCGATCAGATGCTGGTGCTGATCGAGTTCGGCCGACGCCGAGCGGCTCAGCCGTGCGATGTCGTCGAGGTCGACGCCGTTGTCCGAGTCCACCACGACCTTCACGGTGTGCCGGCGACCGGCCGCGCGGACGTCGAGCGTGTCGAGTTCGAGGCCCGCCGCGGCGACGATCGGCTCGAGCACCCCGTGCAGCTGCCCGGTGAGCTGCTCGGGGCTTGGGGTGGGCATCAGGATCACTCCACGGATCGAGGGGCCGGCTGGTGGCCACCCGGCGGCCGGATCCTCGCAGGATCACCGGACGACCGGGTGGTCGCTCAGGGTATCGCGCCGTACCCGGGTACCGGCCTGGCAGGATGGGCCGTCGTGAGCACCCGGGACCTGCTAATGGACGGTGCGCCCGCCCCGTCCCGAGGGCCGGGTCCGGCGCTCTCGCGGCGGCGTCTGCTCGCGCTGGCCGCGCTCGCCCCGGCCGGGATCGCCGCACTGGGCGGCTGCTCCGCCATGGCGACCGGGTCCGGGCGTCCCGACCCGCTCATCGCGCTGGCCGACCAGGCCCGTGCGGATGCGGCGCTCGTCGCCGCCGCCATCGCCGCGAAACCGGCACTGGCCGACCGGCTCGAACTCGTGCGCGCCGCCCGCGCCGAGCACGCCGCGGCCCTCGACACCGAGGTCGCGCGGCTCGACCCGGCGGCGTCCAGCACCCCCGCCCCGCCGCCCACCCCGTCCGGCACACCGCCCACGCTGACCGCGGTGACCGACGCGCTCACCGCCTCGGCCGGAGCGGCCACCGGCCTCGTCGCGGCCCTGCCCGTCGAGCGCGTCGGGCTCGTCGCCGCGGTGGCGGCGTGCTGCGCCACCCATGCGGTGGTGCTCGGATGAGCCCATCGCCGGTCTCGACGATCGACGAGGCCGCCGCCGATGCGCTGCAGGACGCGCTGGCCGCCGAGCACGCCGCGCTGTGGGTGTACCCGTTGATCGTCGTCTTCCTGCCCGCCGACCAGGCCAAGCAGGCCCGCGCCGATGCCGAGGCCCACCGCGCGCTGCGCGCCGCGATCGAGCAAACACTGACCGATATCGGCGCGCGCCCGGTGTCCGCGCTGCCCGCCTACGCCCCCCCGCGGCCGGTGACCGATGCGCGGTCGGCCGCCGCACTCGCCGTCGTCGCGGAGACCGACGCGCTCGGCGCCTGGCGCGCGGTGCTGGAGCACACGACCGACGCCCCGCTGCGCGCCGCCGCCCTCGACGCACTGGTCGAGGGAACCCTGCGCTGCACGCGCTGGCGCCGGAGCGCGGGCCAGACGCCCGCCGTCCCGGTCTTCCCCGGCCTCCGTCCCTAGCCCCTCCCCCGCGAGTCGCGGTATTTCCGAGCGCGAGCCGGGGTTGTCCGGCCGCCCCGCGCGTCATGATCGGCATCTCGGCAGCGGCAACCGCGATGAGCGCGGTTCTCCGGGCCCAGACGCCGATCAGGAACGAGACGGTCAGCGCAGCGCGTCGAGGGCGGCTGTCACGTCGGCGTCGGTGTTGTAGAGGTGGAACGACAGCCGCGCCCCGCCCGCCCGACCCGCGACGACGAGGCCCGCCTCCGCCAGCCGACCCAGCGCGCCGCGCCGCTGGACGGTGACGATCGCCGAACCCGCAGGTTCCAGACCCATGGCCGCGCGGAAGGAATCGGCCAGCCCCACACAGTGGGACCGGACCGCCTCGAGATCGAGCCCGGCCAGCCAGGGCAGCGCGACGGCGGCCCCGACATGGCCGAACCACACCGGGGACGTGTCGAGCGAGCGGGCGTCGGCGGCCAGCCGCAGCGGCAGGCCGTAAACGCTGCTCCAGGGGTCGGCCCCCGCGTACCAACCGGCGGCGTGCGGAACGAGCTCCAGCTCGGGGTGCACCGCCATCCAGGCCGCACCCCGCGGGCTCAGCAGCCACTTGTACGCCGCTCCTGCCACCGCGTCGGCCCAGCCCAGCTCCAGCGGCATCCAACCGGCCGCCTGGGTGACGTCGAGGACCACCCGGGTTCCGGAGGCGCGCGCGCAACGCAGCGCCTCGAGGTCGGCGATGCGTCCATCGGCGGACTGCACAACGCTCACCGCCACGACATCGAAGTCCGCCGCGCGCGCTCCGATCTCGTCCAGCGGTGCCTCGGTGACGGTCACCCCGCGCCCGGCCTGCGCGGCGAACGGGAAGCTCACACTGGTGAACTCGCCCGCCGCAACGAGCACCCGGCTGCCGTCCGGCACGCTCGCGGCCACCATCCCGATCAGCGGGGACACCGCGGCGCCGATGGCGACCCGGTCGGCCTCGACGCCCACGAGCTCGGCAAAGCCGCGGCGGGCGAGCGCGACCGGCTCGTCGAACTCCTCGGCGTGCCCCGCGCCGGTCCGCCACTCCCGCACCGCCCGCTCGACCGCCTCGGCGACGGCCATGGACGGCGTTCCGATGCTCGCGGTGTTCAGGTAGCCGTCGGGGACGTCGAACTGCTGGCCGAAGGCGGTACGCATGAGTTCGACCCTACGGGTCCGTAGTGTCGCGTCCGTGCACAGCGAACTGATCGAGGTCCGCACCGGCG
The DNA here is from genome assembly GCF_000423625.1 of Pseudonocardia asaccharolytica DSM 44247 = NBRC 16224. GTDB lineage: Bacteria > Actinomycetota > Actinomycetes > Mycobacteriales > Pseudonocardiaceae > Pseudonocardia > Pseudonocardia asaccharolytica. The sequence continues at coordinate 149,069 of NZ_AUII01000001.1, read as the reverse complement.
CGGCGGAGATCGTGGTCGACCTGACGAGCCAGGTGACGTCCTTCCTCCGCGGGGTCGACGCCGGCGACGGGCTGCTCAACGTCTGGGTGCCGCACGCCACCGCCGGCCTGGCGGTGATCGAGACCGGGGCGGGCAGCGACGCCGACCTGATCGCCACCCTGCGTGACCTGCTGCCGGCCGACGACCGCTGGCAGCACCGGCACGGCAGCCCCGGTCACGGCCGCGACCACGTCCTGCCCGCGATCATCGCGCCGTCGATCACGGTGCCTGTACTGGGTGGGCGTCCGGCGCTGGGCACCTGGCAATCGGTGTGCCTGGTCGACACCAACCGCGACAACCCCGTTCGGAACGTCCGGTTCTCGTTCCTCACCGGCTGATCCGCCGCGCGCTACGCTGCCCGTCGTGACGACGCCGGTCGGGAGGCCGCCGGACGACGGCGACGGCGCCCCCGAACACCCGGGCCAGCAGTACCCCGTGCTCGGCCATCCACCCCCACCGGTATGGGGTCCGCCGCCCCCGCCCCACTGGCCGCAGCCGGCGCCGCCGGAGAACCACCGAGGCAAGATCATCGCACTGGTCACGGTGATCGCGGTGGTGCTCGCGGGCCTGGGGCTCGGCGGGTTTCTGCTGCTGCGCGGCGGCGGGACGGTGACCCCGGCGGACTTCCAGCCCGTCCGCACCCCGTCGCTGGTCTATGCCGTGCCCCCGGATTGGACCACCACTCCGCAGGGCGGCTTCCCGCAGACGTTCGGCGTGACGTTCCAGGGTGCCGCCGAGGCGCCGGGTTACTCGTGCGGCGGTGCGGACTTCGTGCGTGGGACGGTGTCCAGCGCGCTCATCGTCGATGCGTCGGCCACGCCGGTGGAGGTCGCGCAGATCTTCGCCCAGGGGCTGGGCCGCCGCTACTACACCGGCATCGACGGTTCTCCGCCGCAGGTGGCGCTCGGGGCACCCGAGCAACGCGAGGTCGATGGCGTGCCGGCCACCCTGGTCGAGGCCACCGCGACGACTCCGTCGGACGACGGCTGCCTGGCCACCACCGGCACGGTGCTGGTGCTCGCGATCCCGACGACCTCCCGGGTGGGAGAGCCGGCCGTCGCGGTGTTCGTCGTCAACGGCGACGTGTCCGGTGGCCCGGCCGACCCGCCCTCGCCCAGCCGGACGACGCTCGAGCAGATCCTGGCCGGCGTGCACTTCACCGGCACGTGAGGTCATCTCCCCAGCTCACCCCCACCTGTGAGCTCACCGGCGGGGTTGGGAGAGGGCGAGGATCTCGTCCTGGAAGGCCAGGTAGAGGTTGGCGACCACGCTTGCGGCGCTGATCGGGGCGCCCATCTGCTGCTCCACCTTGTGCAGCCGGTAGCGCACGGTGTTGGGATGCACGAACAGCCGCTCGGCCGTCTTCTTGACATCCTGCTGACAGGCCAGATACGTGATCACGGTCTCGGCGAGGCCGCCGGCCCGGACCAGCGCCCCGAAGTGCCGGTCGAACCGCGCGGCGACCTGCGCGTCGTCGCGCCGGGTCAGCAGCCAGGTGGCGAAATCGACCTCGTCGAGCCGCACGATCCGGGTGCCGGCGCCGACGTCGTGGCGGCGGACGGCCACCCGCAGCGCGGTGACGGCCTCCTGGAAGTACTGCGGGGCGACGGTGAGATCCCCGAACGGGCCGCTGACACCGGTGAGATGCGTGCCCGAGAGCAACGCGAGCCAGCCGTCGGCGGCCGGGCCGTCGGCGAGCACGGCCGTCAGCGGGCTGCCGAACGTGTCGGACTCGTCCTCCTCGGAGAGGATGAGTCCGAGTCCCTCCAGATGCGCCTCCTCCAGCAGCACGTCGGAGGGGCGGCGGGGATCGATCGACGCCCGCCGCGGCGCCAGCGGACTCGCGGAGATCACCCGCAGCTCGCCCCCGACCCGGAAGCGGAACGGGCGCAACCGATCCCAGGTCTGGCGGACGCGCGAGGCGGGCACGCCGGCGTGCAACGCCGAGACCAGGCGCGCCGCCTCCGCGCGCTCCTGGTTCATGGTCAGGTCGCGGACCGCGTTGGCGGCGGCCAGCACATGTTCGGCGGTCTCGAGCAGGTCCGGTCCGAGGTCGTCGATGAGCGGGCTGTTCTGCGAGGCGATGGCGAGCCGGAAGCCCGAGCCGCGCAGCAGGAAGGGACGGGTCGCCACCGCCCACCGCCCGACCGAGAAGCGCTGTGGCGCCGTCTCCCTGGTCGCGATCTCCTCCCAGATGAGCCGCAGCGGCCCGTGGCCGGTCGACGCGATGATCCGGCCGGAGGACTCGTAGAGGGCCGCCGTCCCCTTGCTCAGCGTGGACAGCCGGGTGACGAGCGCGGTGGCGGGGTCGGTGGCCGAGAGCGCCTTCAGCAGGTCGTTCTGCAGCCAGACCGTGCGCTTGAGCAGGTAGGTCTCCGAGGACAGCGTCCCCCGGTTGACGAAGTCCTCGACGGCGGCGAACGGGGTGCCCGCACTCACCGTGAGCAGTGGGAGGCGGCGTTCGCGCGCCGCCTCGCGCAGGCCGGCAGGCACCTCGTCGAAATGGACGCCGATGCCGAAGAGCAGGGCGGCGGCCCCGGCGTCGACGAGCTGGTCGACGAGCCGCGCCTGCGGCGCCTCGTGCTCCGGCCGTTCGAGGAAGCGCAAGCCCGTGGTCAGCATGATCCACCCGGGGCGCAACCACCGAGCCGCATCCTCGATCTCGATCGAGTGCGCCCCGCGCACCACCGTCGAGAGATCACCCGGTTCAGCGACCGCCAGCCCGAGGCTCGGCTCGTCGACGAGTTGCCGCAGGGTCAGCGGCCCCATCGGTCGCTGACCGATGGACCGGCTCATGCCCGGTTCCGGCGCAACGTTGGGCCCATGATTTGTCCTACCGTACAGATCGATCACGCAAGACTTTGGAGTTCTTACAGTGACCGGCCGCACAGGGTCGGTGCACAGTCTCCAGCAACCGCGGCCGGCAGCGGGACATCAGTCACACTTCCCGACCCACGAGGGGCAACATGTCGAAACAACGCGTAGCCGTCGACGTCGGCGGCACGTTCACGGACGTGTGCATCTTCGACGAGACAACACGCCAGGTCCGCGTCACGAAGGTGCCGTCCACCCCGAGCGACCCCATGCGGGCGGTCCTCGACGGGGTGACGCGGGCCGACGTCGACCTCGCCGCGGTCTCGCTGTTCTCGCACGGCACGACCGTGGCCACCAACGCGCTCATCACCCGCAACTTCCGCCCGGCCGCCCTGGTGACCACCACCGGGTTCCGGGACGTGATCGAGATCCGGGACGGCACCAAGGACGATCTGTGGGACGCCTATCACGACGTCGCCCCGCCCTATATCCGCCGCCGCGACCGGTTCGAGGTGAGCGAGCGGATCGACTACTCGGGCCAGGTGGTGACACCGCTGGACGAACAGGAGGCCCGCCGGATCGCCGCCCTGCTGCGCAAACGCGAGGTGCAGACCGTCGCGGTGTGCTTCGTGAACTCCTACGTCAACCCGGCGCACGAGATCCGGATGCGGGAGATCCTCGAGGAGGAGCTGCCGGACGCGACGATCTCGACCAGCGCCGAGATCCTGCCCGAGATCTTCGAGCACGACCGGTTCACCACCACCGTGGCGAACGCGGTGCTCGCGCCGCTGGTCAGCGGGTACGTCAGCAGGCTCGCCGAGCAGCTGGGCGCGGGCGGCTACGCCGGTGACCTGCTGCTGCTGCACTCCGGCGGCGGGTCGATGACGCCGCGGATGGTGGAACGCTACCCGGTCCGGCTGGCCGCGTCGGGCATCGCGGCAGGCGCGATCGCGGCCCGGCACGTCGCGGCCCAATGCGGTTACGCCAACGCGATCGGTCTGGACATGGGCGGCACCAGCACGGACATCTCGCTCGTCCACGGCGGCGAGCTGCGGGTCACCAAGGAATGGTCGGTCGAGTACGGCTACCCGATCATCTTCCCGTCGATCGAGGTCCTGACGATCGGGGCCGGCGGCGGCTCCATCGCCTATATCGACGAGGCCGGTTCGCTGCGCAACGGTCCGCAGTCAGCCGGGGCCGACCCGGGCCCCGCGTGCTACGCAGGCGGCGGCACCGAGCCCACGAACTCCGACGCCAACCTGGTGCTCAACCGGCTCGGCACCTCACTGGCCGGGGGCGCCAAGGTGCTGCGGCCCGAGCTTGCCGAGAAGGCCATCCTCGACGGCGTCGCCCGGCCGCTCGGGCTCGATGTGGAGCAGGCCGCCAGCGCCATCCTCAAGGTGGCGAACGCCAACATGGCCGATGCGGTGCGGCTGATCTCGATCCGCCGGGGCTACGACCCGCGCGACTTCGCACTGGTGGCCTTCGGCGGTGCGGGTGCCCTGCACGGCGCCGAGGTGGCGCGTGAGCTGGGTATCCCGACCGTGATCGTCCCGGCGAACCCAGGGGTCACCTCGGCGCTGGGCTGCCTGCTCGTGGACATCCGCCACGACCTGTCGGCCATGTTCGGGGCGCTGGCGCACGAGGCCGACGAGGAGGAGTTCGAGAACGCCTTCGCCGGATTGGAGGCCGAGGCATCGGCCCGGCTGCGCCACGAGGGCGTCGCCCCGGAGGACGCGGTCCTCCAGCGTCTGGTCTCGATGCGCTACCTGGGCCAGTGGCGGTCGCTGAACGTCCGATGCGGCAGCGGGCGCGGTGCGCTGGCCGAGGCCGTGCAGCTGTTCCACGAGCAGCACGAGCGCGAGTACGCCTTCCGGCGCGACGACACGCCGGTCGAGATCTACCAGCTCGGGCTGACCGCGGTCGGCACCACCCCGAAGCCGGCGTTCACCCCGCACGATGCGTCGCGTAAGCCGGCACCCGCGCCGCTGAAGACCCGCAAGGTGTACTTCGACGGGAACGGCTGGCTCGACACCCCGGTCCACGACCGCGACGCGCTGCCCGCGGGCAGCGAGCTGACCGGCCCCGCGGTCATCGACCAGCTCGACTCCACCACGGTCGTCCCGCCCGGCACCCGCGCCGAGGTCGACGAGTGGCTGAACATCCGGATCCACCTGACGGAGGCGTGAGCGATGACCCAGACCATGCCCGAACACCACGCCGGCGGGATCACCCCGGGTCCGCTGGACCCGGTGACCTTCGAGGTCCTCAAGAACGCCTTCGTCACCGCGGTCGACCTGATGAGCGAGCAGATCATGCGGACCTGCTACTCGTTCGTCATCTACGCGCGCGACTTCTCCTCGGCGCTGTGCGATGCCGAGGGCAACACGGTGATGCAGGGGACCGGCGATATCGCCGTGCACGTGGGCACCCTGCACTTCCAGTGCAAGGCCGTGCTGGAGGAGTTCGGCGACGACATCAACCCCGGGGACGTCTTCGCGGTCAACGACCCGTACCGCGGCGGCACCCACTTCAACGACGTCAGCTTCATCCGGCCGATCTTCGTCGGTCCGAGGATCATCGGGTTCGCGCAGAACAAGGGCCACTGGGCGGATATCGGGGGGACGGTGCCCGGCTCGTTCGACGTGAACGCGAAGGAACATTTCGGGGAGGGCCTGCGGATCACCCCGGTGCGGGTGTGGCACCGCGGACGGCTGCTGCACGACGTCGCGCAGCTGCTGGTCTCCAACACCCGCTCGCCGTACTCCAGCATGGGCGATCTCAACGCGCAGGCCGAGGCGACCGCGGTGTGCGAACGGGAGATCCTGCGGCTGGTCGAGCGCTACGGCACCGACGTCGTGGTCGCCGCGATGGCCGGGGTGCAGGACTACGTCGAACGGATCGTGCGCAACCGGCTCGCCGAGCTGCCCAAGGGTGAGTGGACGGCCGTCGACTACCTCGATGCCGACCCCGGACAGCCGGAGGGCCTCGTCCCGATCTCGATCAAGATGACGATCGACGACGAGGGCATCCACTACGACCTGCGCGGCAGCGCGCCCGCCGTCTCGACCTTCCTCAACTCCGGCTACGGCACCACCCACTCCGCGCTGTACGCCGGGACGAAGACGTTCTTCCCCGAGGTGGCCCTGAACTCCGGCTTCTACCGGGTGGTGCAGGCCGAGATCGGCCCGGAGGGAACCGTGGTCAACGCCGGATGGCCGCATGCGGTCACCGGCTTCTGCTCGGGTCCCTACGAGAAGTTGATGAACGGGATCTTCGAGATCTGGTCGAAGGTCATGCCGGAACGCGCGATGGCCTGCGCGTTCAACCTCGAATACCTGCTGGTCGGCGGCCGGGACGCGCGCACGACCGACCGCCCGTACTTCATGTGGTACGACTGGATGGCCGGCGGCTGGGGCGGCCGTGCCACCAAGGACGGTTCCGGGGCCACCGCACCGGTCTTCGGCGTCGGCCTCGCGGTCCAGCCGGTCGAGGGGCAGGAGCGGCTCTCGCCCGTGCTGACCAGCGCGCACCGCATCGTCACCGACTCCGGCGGACCGGGCCGCCACCGCGGCGGCTGCGGGCTGGAGAAGGGCGGCGTGCTCACCGACTGTGAGAACACCGTGATGTCCTACTGCTGCGACCGGGCGCGCTCGATCACCTGGGGCATCGAGGGCGGTCTTCCCTCTGTGCCGCACGGGGTCTGGCTCAACAAGGGCACCGATGCCGAACGCTTCCTCGGCGTCACCTTCTCCGGCGTGCCGATCAAGCCCGGGGACTCCTTCACCCGGCCGTCCGCGGGCGGCGGCGGTCTCGGGGACCCGCTGACCCGCGACCCGGCGGCCGTCGTGGAGGACGTCGTCGACGGCTACGTCTCCGTTGAGCGCGCGGCGAAGGACTACGGCGTCGTCATCACCGTCATCGACCCCGAGCTCGACCGGTACGAGATCGACGAGCCGGCCACCGAGTCGCTGCGGGCCTCGATCGCGGCGGAGCGCAGCGACTGGCTGCAGGAGGATCCGCAGGACGTGGCCCGCCGCTACCGGGCGGGCGAACTGGATATGCTCGACCTCGTCCGCCGCTACGGCGTCATCGTCGACTGGGGTACCGGGGAGCTGCACGAGCGCACCACCGAGCAGTACCGCGAGCTGATGCAGCGGCGTTCCGCCGCCTACTGGGCCTGACGCACCGGCCCCGCCGCACCGGCCGGGCGTCTGCCGCCCGGCCGGCTTCGCCGACCCAGGGTCGGTCTGATCTTCCCCCTTTCATCCGGCATGTCGTCCTGCGCTGCCAGAACGACATCAGCACACCGGAGACCTCCATGGACACGAAGACGCTCATCACCCCGCTGGAGACCAGTACCGGCGACGATCCGCGGGTTCTCGCCGAGGCGGCGACCGAGGACTACTCGCTGCACGTCGCCCCCCATTCCTGGCGGCTCCGCCGGGGCAATCTCACGATGGCGTGGTACGCGCTGGTCAGCGCCATGTTCTTCCTCTATATCGCGGCGAGCCTCGCCGCCGCCTACGGCACGGTCAACGCCCTGATCGGGCTCGGTCTGACGATCGTGGTGTACGGGGCGATCAACGCCGTGCTCTCCCGGTTCGCCGCCCAGACCGGGCTCACCGTGGCCCTGTTCTCCCGGGCGCTGCTGGGCCGGGCGGGCGCGGCGCTGGCCGCGCTGGTCTTCGCGGCGACCGCGATCTACTACGCGGTGTTCGAAGGCAGCATCATCGGCGTCGCCTTCCAGACGTACTTCGGCGGCAGCCTGGCCGTCTGGTACCTCGTGGTGGTGCTCTACTCCACGCCGCTGGTCATCGGCGGCGTGCGCCGCTGGCTGGACAAGATCAACGGGGTGTTGCTGCCCCTGTACTGGACCGGCCTGGTGGCCGCGGTGGTCTGGGCGGTGTCCGCGCACGGCTACGACGGCGAGTGGCTGACCAACGCCGGTGCCGCATCGGCCCTGCCGCTGAGTGCCGGGGGCCCCAACTGGCTGGCCTGCTTCAGCGCCTACCTGGGCGTATTCATCCTCATGATGTACACGATGGACTTCGCCCGGCTCGCCAAGCCGGAGGACGCGCGCTACCACGCGACGGTCACCTTCGGCTGGGTCTACTACCTGCTCGCCTTCGGGGCGAACGGGGTCGCGGGCATCTACCTCGTCCACGCGACCGGCACCGAGGCCACCGAGGGTGGTGTCGCGGTCGGCATCGTGACGCTGATGGGGATCGTCGGGGTGGCCCTGGTGTGGGTGTCCCAGACCCGGATCAACACCGCGAACTACTACCTCGCCTCCAGCAACCTGGAGAGCTTCGCCGCCCGCGCCTTCAAGCTGCATCTGCCCCGCTGGGTCTGGGTGCTCGTCTCCAGCGCCGTCATCTACCTGCTGATGCTGACGCCGGTGCTGAAGTACTTGCTGGTCGCGCTGGCCTGGCAGGGAGCGCTGGTGACCGGCTGGGTGGCGATCGCGCTGATGCACATCCTGCTGAGCCGCCGCGCCGGCGTCGCCCCCGACCAGGTGGAGTTCCGGCCGGGCCGGGTGCGCTCGCTGTGGACCCCGGGGCTCGTCGCGTGGATCGGCTCGGCCGCCGTGGGCATCGGCCTCGTGGAGTCCGGGATGGCGTGGGTCGGCGCCTGGGGCTCGATCATCACCTTCGTCCTGGCCGCCGTCCTGTACGTCGGGCTGCGCGCGCTCACCGGCCAGCAGTCCGCGGCGATCGGCCGGGGCAACGATCCCCGCGACGAGGTCGAGGACAGCTGGCAGGTCCGGGTGCGGTGCGGCGGCTGCGACCGCAGCTACATCGCCCATGAGATGGACCGCGACCCGTCCACCTCCGACCTGACCCCGATCTGCGCCGACTGCGCCAGCAGCAACTCGGCCTTCCTCGACGCGGCAACCCGGCGGTAGCGGCAGTACCCCCTGGCTGCGTTATGGAGCCATAACATGGAGCCATAACGCAGGCGCCGCACATCTCCACAGCACATTATGGAGCCATAACGTGGCTGGAGCGCCGCACTCCAGCACGTTATGGCTCCATAGTGCATTGGATGGGACGTCATCAACGACATCATGGCTCCACAATGAGCCTTTCCCAGTAGCGGATTGATCAGGTGGTTCGGTCGTGTTCGTGGTGGAGCAGAACCAGTGCTGCGGCGGTGATCGCGTCGATGCGCCACGGGCAGAGGCTGACTCGGCGCAGGGCCTTGAAGGTGGTCTTGAGCAGCGAGTTCCCGCGCTCGGCCAGGGTGCGGGTCGCGGCGTGCAGGGCGTTGACGATGCGCTGGTCAGCCGTCAGCCGGTGGCCACGGATGGTCTTGATCGGGTAGGTCAGCCGGGTGCTCTCGCCCTCGTAACCGAGGTCGGCCAGCACGGCGTGCGCGGTGTCGGTCCACCGGTCGAGCCCCTCGAGCAGCCCGGGATGGGCCCGGGCGCAGGTGGTGTCGTGCTCGTGGCCGGGGCGCACCGGGCGAGGTCCACAGCGGCCAGCCGTGCGGGGCGGTGAGGACCTGCACGTTCCCGCCGTGATGGCGGTGCTTGCCCGCCCACCACGGGTCCACCTTCGCGGTCGGGCCGACCGCGCGAGCGGTCGGTGCGGATCAGGGTGCCGTCGAGGTGGACGTGGGTATGCCCGGCGGCGCGGGCGGCGAGCAGGGCACCGGGCAGACCAGGGGCGCGCTCGGCGAGCACGTCGATCCCCTCGTGCAGATACCGGTCGACGGTGGACTCACCGAGGGCGTTGTCGATCGCGAGTTGAGCGACTCGGGTGCCATCGGTGAACCAGCGCAGCACCAGCACGGCCTGATCGTGGCAGCCGAGCGCACGCCGGCCTTCCCGGGTCCCTCGACGAGCGCGCTCACCGGCCAGAAGGCTCGACAGGAACCTCACCGTGGCCGGCCGGATCGGGAGCACGGCGGTGTAAGTGACCGGATCGGACATGCGGGACCTCGGTGTTCAGGTCGATCTTTAGGCGGACCGACTCTTCTATCGAGGTCCCGTCCTCGTCCCGACCATCCCAGCATCATCGGCGGGTCGCCCACCACTGCCCCGACGACTACTGGGAAGGCTCATTGCGTCAATGGGTTGACTGGGATGGGACGCCCGCTCGCGTCGGAGCCGCCACCCGATCGGACCGTTCGTCGGCCCGCGCGTGCGGCCGGTGCTGGCCAGTCGGTGGGCACGTCGGCACCATCGAGGACATGATGTTCGTCGACGGCACACACCACACGCAGACCGCCTCGTCTTGGGTGCTCGGGAGCGCACGATGAGCCACGCCGCGGGCGGATTCGTGCGGCGGATGCGGCTGGACCCCCACGCCGATACCGGCCGCTACCCCTTCACCCTCCCCGTGGTGCGGGCTCTCGCGAAGGCCGGGGGCCTCGGGCTCGATCCCGGGGTGACGTTTCTGGTCGGGGAGAACGGGACGGGAAAGTCCACCCTGGTGGAGGCGCTGGCGGTGGCCTGTGGGTTCAACCCGGAAGGCGGCAGCCAGAACTTCCGCTTCGCCACCCGCGCGACCGGTCCTCACTGGGCGACCACCTGGTGCTGAGTCGGACCGGACGTAAGCCGCGCACCGGGTTCTTCCTGCGGGCCGAGTCCTACTACAACGTGGCCTCCGAGATCGAACGGCTCGACCGCGCGTCGGGATGGCCGCTGCTGTCCGCCTACGGCGGGGCCTCCCCGCACGAACGCTCCCATGGTGAGTCCTTCGTGGACCTGATGACCTACCGCTTCGGACCGGGCGGGCTCTACGTACTGGACGAGCCGGAGGCGGCGCTGTCGGTGCGCGGGTGCATGGCCGTGCTGGCGAGGCTGGCCGAGCTGGCCGGGCAGGGCAGCCAGATCGTGGTGGCCACGCATTCCCCGATCCTGCTCGCGCTGCCCGGCGCCACCATCTACGAGATCGCCGAGAGCGGGGAGATCGCATGCGTGGACTACGACCGGGCGTTGCCGGTGCGACTGACCCGAGACTTTCTGGCCGCACCCGAACGGTTCCTGCGACACCTGCTCATCGAGGACGGCTGAGGCCCTCGGGCGCGGTCACGCCTCCGGCCGGGGCGGCAACCGGCTTCCTCGCCATCGCCGTCCTCGATCTGGCCGCATCATGGCTCCATGACGTTCCGCTGCCCCATCCCTCAGCGCGTTATGGAGCCATAATGCGATGAAAGGGCGCGGGCGGAAGGCTCAGCGGTAGGCCGCCTGGCCGGTGAGCGCCTGCCCGACGACGAGGGTGTGGATCTCGCTGGTGCCCTCGTAGGTCAGCACCGACTCCAGGTTGTTGGCGTGTCGCAGCGGGGCGTACTCCAGCGAGATCCCGTTGCCGCCCAGGATCGTGCGGCATTCGCGGGCGATCCCCAGCGCCTCCCGCACGTTGTTCAGCTTGCCCACGCTCACCTGCTCGGACCGGATCGTGCCGGCGTCCTTGAGCCTGCCCAGGTGAAGTGCGAGCAGCATCGAGGTGCTCAGCGAGACGGCCATGTCGGCGAACTTCTTCTGGGTCAGCTGGAATGCGCTGATCGGCTTGCCGAACTGGATGCGGGAGTCGGCGTAGCTCAGCGCCGCCTGCAGGCAGTCGCGTGCCGCGCCGACGACGCCGAACAGGATGCCGAACCGGGCCTCGTTCAGACACGACAACGGCGCGCCCAGACCGCGGGCCTCGGGCAGCCGCGCCGAGGCAGGCAGCCGCACATCGTCGAAGGACAGCTCCGAGGTGACCGACGCGCGCAGCGACATCTTGTGCTTGATGTCGCTGGTGGAAAACCCCGGCGTGCCGCGGGGGACGAGGAACCCGCGGATGCCGTCCTCGGTGCCCGCCCACACGGTGGCGACGTCGGCGAGCCCGCCGTTGGTGATCCACATCTTGGAGCCGTTGAGGATCCAGTCGTCCCCGTCGCGCACCGCGCGGGTGCGCATCCGCCCGGGGTCGGAGCCGACGTCCGGCTCGGTCAGCCCGAAGCAGCCGACCGCCTCGCCCGCGGCCAGCCGCGGCAGCCACTCCTGCTTCTGCTCCTCCGACCCGTAGCGCCAGATGGAGAACATCGACAGCGACCCCTGCACCGACACGAAGCTGCGCAGACCGGAGTCGACGGCCTCGAGCTCGAGGCAGGCCAGACCATAGCTGGTGGCGTTCACCCCGGCGCATCCGTAGCCCTGCAGATGCATGCCGAGCAGGCCCATCTTGCCGAGCTCGGGGATCAGCTCGCGGGGGAAGTGTGCGTCCTCGAACCATTCGCCGATCTGCGGACGGGCGCGGTCGGCCAGGAAGTCCCGGACCGTGTGCTGGATGTCGCGTTCCTGCTCGTCCAGTTGGCTGGACAGGTCCAGCAGGTCCAACGGGTCCTTCATCGGTGCGCTCATCGGATGCTCCTATCGGTGAGAGGGTCGGGTGAGGTGGACAGCCACGCGCGCAGCTGCGCGGTGTGTTCGCCCAGCCGCGGCGGCCGGGTCTGGTACCGGGGCGGCGTCGCGGACAGCCCGATCGGGTTCGCGACGACGTCGACGGCATCGGCGCCGTCGCCGACCCGCACCCGCGGCCCGAGCCCCAGGTCCTCGGCCAGCTCGAAGGCCGCCGCCAGGTCGTTGACCGGACCGCAGGGCACCCCGAGCGGGGTGAGCAGGTCGAACCACTGGCCGGCCGGACGCGCCGAGAGCTGGGCGGCGAGCACCTCGGCGAGCGCGTCGACGTGTGCCACCCGGTCGGTATTGGTGACGAACCGGGGGTCGGCAGTCAGGTGGGGGACGCCGAGGCCCTGGCACAGCGCGGCGAACTGGCGGTCGTTGCCGACCGCGATGACCATCGGGCGGTCGGCGGTCGGGAACACCTCGTACGGTGCGATCGACGGGTGCCGGTTGCCGAGGATGCCCGGGACCGCGCCCGCCGCGGTGAACCCGGCGCTCTGGTTGACCATGCTGGACAACAGCGTGCTCAGCAGGTCGATGGCCACGAGCTGGCCCTCGCCGGTGGTCTCCCTGGCGCGCAGCGCGGCCATGATCCCCACGGTGGCATGCAGCCCGGTGAGCACGTCGACCAGTGCCACCCCGGCCTTCACCGGGGTCCCAGGCGCGGGCCCGGTGATGCTCATCAGCCCGCCGACGGCCTGCACCAGCAGGTCGTAGCCCGGCAGCGCCGCGCCCTTACCCGACCCGAAGCCGGTGATCGAGCAGTAGACCAGCCGCGGGTTGAGCGCGCGCACCTCCTCGTAGGACAGCCCGTGGCGGGCCATGGTGCCGGGGCGGAAGTTCTCCACGAGGACGTCGGCGCGCCGGACGAGCTCGACGACCCCGTCCCGGGTCGCCGCGTCGCGCAGGTCCGCGGCGAAGGACCGCTTGTTGCGGTTGACCGAAAGGAAGTAGGTGGCCTCTCCGGCCGCGAACGGGGGACCCCAGGCCCGGGTGTCGTCGCCGGCCGCCGGATGTTCGATCTTGACGACATCGGCGCCGAGATCGCCGAGCAGCATGGTCGCGTAGGGGGCGGCGAGGACCCGGCCGAAGTCGGCGACCAGCACCCCGTCGAGTGGCAGGCTCATCAAGACACTCCTCCCGATGCCCGCAGGTACACCGTCGTGGTCGTGGTGTAGAACTCCCGCGCGGCCCTTCCCTGCTCCTTCGGGCCGAAACCGCTCTGTTTCGCCCCGCCGAACGGGACGTGCGGGTCAGCGCCCGCGGTTTCGGAGTTGATGTGCAGCACGCCGACGTCCAAGGTCTGGGTGGCCGCGGTGATCGCGCGCAGGTCGTCGGTGAACACGGCCGCCGAGAGCCCGAACGCGCTGTCGTTCACCAGTTCCAGTGCGTGGGCGTCGTCGCGGGCCCGGCGCACGGCCAGTACCGGGCCGAACAGCTCCTCGCGCCAGAGCGGATCGTCCCCGGCCAGCTCCACCACCGTCGGGGCGAGGAACGCCCCGTCCGCCCGCCGCGCGTCGCGGTAGGGCTCGCCGCCCACCAGCAGGGTCACCCCCGGTCGCCGCAGGCCCTGCTCCACCGCGGCCCGCACGTCGTCGCGGGCCGTCGCGGTGATCAGCGGCCCCATCTGGACGTCGGCGTCGAGCGGGTCGCCGACCCGCAGCGCGGTCACCCGCTCTACCAGCAGCGCCAGGAACTCCCCGGCCACCCGGTCGGTGACGATCAGCCGCGAGGTCGCCGTGCACTTCTGCCCGGTGGAGCGGAACGCGCCCGCCACCACCTCGTCCACCGCGAGATCGAGGTTCGCGTCGGCGAGCACCGCGGCCGCGTTCTTGCCGCCCATCTCGGTCTGGATCGGGCGGGCCAGCCGTCCGCAGCGGGCGATCAGGTCGCGGCCGACGGCCGTGGAGCCGGTGAAGCTCACCCGGTCCACCCCGGGATGCTCGACCAGTGCCGCCCCGACCGATCCGGGCCCGATCAGCAGCGACAGCACCCCGTCGGGGAGGCCCGCGGCGACGAGCGCCTCGGCCAGGCGCATCGCGAGCAGCGGCACGGTGCTCGCCGGCTTCCACACCACCGTGTTGCCGTAGGCCAGCGCCGGAGCGATCTTCCAGGCCGGGATGCCGATCGGGAAGTTGAACGGGGTCACCACCGCGACCACCCCGACCGGACGGTGCAGCACCTGGATCTGCTCTCCGGGCCGGGCGGAGGCGAACACCTCCCCCACCGGGCGCAGCCCCTCCGCGGCGAAGAAGCGCAGGATCTCCGCCGCGCGCCGGACCTCACCGACACTCTCGGCACGGGTCTTGCCCTCCTCGCGCGCCAGCTCCACCCCCCACGCGTCGGCCTTGCCGACGAGCACGTCGGCGGCCCGCGCGAGGATCTCGCCGCGCACCGGGAACGGCATGGCCGCCCAGCCGGGGAAGGCCGCAGCGGCGGCGGCGACGGCCGCGTCGAGGTCGTCGCGGCCGGCCAGCCGCCCGACCGCGACGAGCTCGTCGGGGCGGGCCGGGTTGCGGTCCACCAGTTCGGCGCCCGCGCCGCTCACCCACCGGCCGCCGACGAGCTGGCGCAACGGTACCGGCGCCGCGGCGCCGTCCCGCGCGGCACGCGGTTCGGTCTGGACGATCTCGGTCATCTCGTGCTCCCTTCGCTGCGGGCCGCGAGCGCGGGCACCGCATCCGGTCCGGCGAGTAGCCGCAGCTGCGCGACCACCGTCGCGGCCATCGCCGCGTCGAGCCGGGGGAAGGCGTGCAGCTCGTCGGTGGTCGTACG
The DNA here is from genome assembly GCF_000423625.1 of Pseudonocardia asaccharolytica DSM 44247 = NBRC 16224. Lineage (GTDB taxonomy): Bacteria > Actinomycetota > Actinomycetes > Mycobacteriales > Pseudonocardiaceae > Pseudonocardia > Pseudonocardia asaccharolytica. The sequence continues at coordinate 134,044 of NZ_AUII01000001.1, read as the reverse complement.
CAGCCGCTGGGTCTCGGTCCGGTGCTCGTCGAGCCAGGCGCGCACCCGTGCCGCCCCTGGGGCGGCGGCGTCGCCCAGCGCCGCGGTCAGCACCGCCCGGCGGGCGCCCGACAGCTCGTCGCGCAGGATCGAGATCGCCATCGACTCCCAGTGCGAGGCGCCCGCGACGTCGGTGAGCCGTTCGGCGAGGACGCCCAGCTCCAGCGCCCGGTCGAGCTCCAGCGCGGCGCCGGCCACATCGGCGACGTCGCGCCCGAGCCCGGTGGCGACGTCCGCCGCGTCGAGCGCGTCCGCCAGCACCGGCAGTGCCGCCACCTCGGTGGCGAGGTCACGCGGGCAGCCGGCGGCGACGAGCTCCCCGATCCCGTCGGTGACGCAGGTGGGCGCGGTTCCGCCGTCGAGCCCGGGCAGGGCGGCGTGGACCGCGTCGATCATCGGCCGCAGCGTGCGCCGCTCCACGGACGGGCGCAGCGCGGGCCCGCGCCGGTGTACCAGCCACGCCGCCGCCCGCTCGACGAACTCCTGGATCCGGCGCAGCAGGACGACCCGGGCCGCGAACGGAACATCGGTCCGCGCGGTCACCGCCTGCCACAGCCGGTCGTTGTCGAACACCGCCCGCACGGCGGCGATGGCGACCGCGACCCGGGCGCTGGAGGCGCCGAACCGCTCCTCCATCCGCATGACGAAGCCCGGCCCCATGTGGTTGATCAGGTCGCCCGCCAGCCGGGTGGCCACGATCTCCCGGGCGAGGCGGTGCCCGGGGACCCACCGGGCGAGGCGCTCGCGCAGGCTCGCCGGGAAATAGCCGGCGAGGAGCTCGGCGAACGCGGGGTCGTCGGGGATCTCGGAGGCCAGCAGGTCCGCCCGCACGACATTCTTGGAGTGGGCCAGCAGCACCGCGATCTCCGGGCGGGTCAGGCCGTGCCCGCGCCGGGCCCTGGCCGCCAGCTCCTCGTCGTCGGGCAGGACGTCGCGGGTCCGGTCGAGCCCGTGCACCCGCTCGAGGTGGCGCACCAGCCGGGCGTGCCGGTCGAGCAGGAACGGGGACTGCGATTCGGCGAGGCTGATCGCCAGCACCTGCTGCGCGCTGTCGTCGAGCACGGCCGCCGCGACCTCGTCGGCGGCACGGGCGAGCAGCCGGTCCCGCTGCGCGCGGGTCAGCTCGCCCGCCGACTCGGCCGCGGCGAGCAGGATCTTGAGATTGACCTCGCGGTCGGAGGTGTTCACACCGGCGGCGTTGTCGATGAAGTCGCCGTTGATCCGGCCGCCGCCGCGGGCGAACTCGATCCGGCCCCGCTGGGTCACCCCCAGGTTGCCGCCCTCCCCGACGACCCGGCAGCGCAGCTGCTCGGCGTCGACCCGGACGGTGTCGTTGGCGGGATCGGCGGCCTCGCCGTGGGTCTCGGCCCCGGCCTTGACGTAGGTGCCGATCCCACCGTTCCACAGCAGGTCCACCGGCGCGCGCAGGATCGCCCTGATCACCTCGTCGGGCGGCAGCGAGGCGGTGGCGACGCCCAGCCGCCGCCGCGCCTGCGGGGACAGCTCGATCCGTTTCGCGGTGCGCGGCCACACCCCGCCGCCCCCCGAGATCAGCGCGGGGTCGTAGTCGGCCCAGGACGATGCGGCCAGCCGCGCGAGCCGTTCCCGTTCCCGGTAGGAGGTCGCGGGGTCCGGGTCGGGGTCGAGGAAGACGTGCCGGTGGTCGAACGCGGCGACCAGCCGGATCCGGCGGGACTCCAGCATCCCGTTGCCGAACACGTCGCCGGACATGTCGCCGATGCCCGCGACGGTGATCTCGTCGACATCCGGGTCCGATCCCAGCTCGGCGAGGTGCTGGCGCACGGCCACCCAGGAGCCGCGGGCGGTGATGCCCATCGCCTTGTGGTCGTAGCCCGCCGATCCCCCGGAGGCGAACGCGTCGACGAGCCAGAACCCGCGCTGCGCGGCGATCGCGTTGGCCCGGTCGGAGAACCGGGCGGTGCCCTTGTCGGCGGCGACGACCAGGTACGGGTCCGGGCCGTCGTGGGCGACGGTGTCCGGCGCGGTGACCACCTCGCCGTCCACGAGATCGTCGGTGACGTCGAGCAGGCCGCGGACGAAGGTGTCGTAGCAGGCCGCCGGGTCGGCCCCGCCGCGCACCACGAATGCGCCCTTGGCGCCGTCCGGGACGATCACGGCGTTCTTCACCCGCTGGGTCTTCAACAGTTGCAGCACCTCGACCCGGAAGTCCTCGGGCCGGTCCGACCAGCGCACGCCGCCCCGGGCCACCAGTCCGGCGCGGACGTGGATCCCCGCCACATCCGGGGCGTGGACGAACACCTCCCGCAGCGGGGCGTCGGGACCGCGCAGGCTCAGCCGCGCCGCGTCGAGCTTGAACGCGCGATACGGCTTGGGCCCGCCGTCCTGGCCGCGCTGGTACCAGTTCGTCCGCAGGATGGCGTCGACGAACGACGACACACCGCGCAGGATCCGGTCCTCGTCGAGCGTCGTCGACCGTTCGAGCAGGCTGTGGAGCTCGCGGCGGGCGTGGTCCACCGCCGCCGGACGGTTCGTCAGGTGCGGGTGCAGCCGGGCGCGGAACAGCGCGGCGAGCGCGCGGACGAACCGCGGGTGCCGCCCGAGGGTCGCCACCACGTACCCGTCCGAGTGGCCGAGTCCCGCCTGGTTGAGGTAGCTCGCCGCCGCACGGATCAGCTCCACGTCCCGCCATGGCAGCCGGGCGGCCACCACCAGCTTGGCGAACGGGTCGCCGACCACACCCGGGTGCGCGGCGTCCGGGAACGCCCCCTCGACGAGCGTGGTCAGCTCCGCGTCCCAGCCGTCGGGCGGGCGGGCGAAGTCGAGCCTGCGCACGGCGTCCTCGCCGGGGAGCCCGATGACGGCCGCCAGCCGCAGCCCGAACTGCTCGAACAGCGGCACGATATCGGCCAGCAGCGGGGGCCGCCCCGGCCAGCGCGCCAGGCACACCGGACCGGCGACGTCGGTGTCCGCGGCGAGGAACGCGACCCGCGGCCCCGCACCGAGGCCGGGTTGCGCGTGTAGCCGGCGCAGCGCCGGCGCGAGATCGCCGGCAGCGGGTTCGGTGACATCGGGTTGCGTCGCGACAGTCGATCCCATGGCCGTCCCTCCTCGTCGGACGGCTCATCGTCGACCTGCACGCGCAGCCGACACACTGGACGTCTCGTCCTGTCCCAGAGCCGACGACACTCCATCTCGGCCATGGCCGTCGCGGAGCCCGCGATGATGCGCTGCGCGTGCACCACCAGCCGCAGCGGACCCCGGAGGCCGATATGACCGTCGCTCCCGACACCACCCACGCTCTCGGTGGACCGGCCCTGCCCCAGCGCAGACGGATCCACACCGAGATCCCGGGCCCGCGCTCGCGGGAGCTGCAGGAGCGGCAGCGCGCGGCGCTGCCGGCGGGCGTCGGGTCCGCCCTGCCCGTGTTCGTCGAGGCCGCGGGCGGCGGGGTCGTCGTCGACGCCGACGGCAACTCGTTCATCGACTTCGGCAGCGGGATCGCGGTGACCACGGTCGGCAACGCCGCCACCGGCGTCGTCGAGCGGGCCGCCGCGCAGCTGCAGCGGTTCACCCACACCTGCTTCCTGGTGAACCCGTACGAGTCCTATGTGGCCGTCTGCGAGGAACTCAACCGGCGGGCGCCCGTCGCGGGCCCGGCCCGCACGGTGCTGTTCAACACCGGCGCCGAGGCGATCGAGAATGCCGTGAAGATCGCCCGCGCGGCCACCGGCAGGCCCGCGGTCGTCGCGTTCGACCACGCCTACCACGGCCGCACCCTGCTGACGATGACCCTCACCGCGAAGAACCGGCCCTACAAGCACGGGTTCGGGCCGTTCGCCGGGGAGGTGTACCGCGCGCCGATGGCGTATGCGTACCGCTGGCCGACCGGGCCGGAGCAGTGCGCGCGGGAGGCGGCCGACGCACTGGTCGAGCTCGTCGATCGCCAGATCGGGGCGGAGAACGTGGCCGCCGTGCTGATCGAGCCGATCCAGGGCGAGGGCGGATTCATCGTGCCCGCGCCGGGCTTCCTGTCCGCGGTGGCCCAGATCTGTCGCGACCGCGGCATCGTGCTCATCGCCGACGAGGTGCAGTCCGGCCTCGCCCGCACCGGCCGGTGGTTCGCGATCGACCACGAGGGCGTCCAGCCGGACCTGGTGACCACGGCCAAGGGCCTCGGCGGCGGGCTGCCGATCGCGGGGGTCACCGGCCGGGCCGAGCTCATGGACGCCGCCCCCGCCGGCGGGCTCGGCGGGACGTTCAGCGGCAACCCGGTGTCCTGCGCGGCCGCCCTCGGTGTCTTCGAGGAGATCGAGCGGGGCGACCTGCTCGCCCGCGCCCGGGCGATCGAGGCCACCATGCTGCCGGCACTGGACCGGATGCGGCAGCGCCACGACGTCATCGGCGACGTCCGCGGCCGCGGCGCGATGATCGCGATCGAGCTGGTCAAGGGCGGCGACCACACCCCGGACGCCGAGCTCACCGGACGGATCGCGCGCAGCTGTCACGCCGCGGGCCTGCTCGTGCTCACCGCCGGCACCTACGGCAACGTCCTGCGCTTCCTGCCCCCGCTCTCGCTGCCTCAGGACCTGCTCGAGGAGGGTCTGGGGATCCTCGCCGACGCGTTCGACGCGCAGGCCTGAGCACCGCGGCTGCCCGGCCGGTCCGACCGCCGCCGATCAGCGGCGGTCGGACCAGGCGACGAGGGCGAGCAGGAGTTCGGCCCGCACATGCGCCGAACCGAGGTCGACGTCGAGCAGCTCGCGGATCCGGTCGATCCGGGCGCGCAGGGTGTGCCGGTGCACCCCGAGCTCGGCCGACGCGGCCTCGAGCTGACCGTGGTGCTCCAGGAAGGCCCGCAACGATGCGACCAGCTCGGCACCGGTCCGTCGATCGTGCTCGGCCAGCGGGCCGAGCCGGGCCCGCGCCAGCCCGGCCAGCACCGCCCGGGTCGCCGGTTCGCCCGCCAGCACCTGCCCGGCCAGCCCGGCCGCGTCGAACAGCTCGGTGCCGCGAGCCGCCGCGACCCTGGCCGCGCTCAGCGCCCGCGCCGCCACGTCGGCGATCTCGACCGGCGGCGACGCACGGGCGAGCCCGGCGCGGATCCGGCCGCGTCCGCCGCGGGCCTCGGCGATGATCGACTCGGCGAGCCCTGCGGGCTCCCCGGGCAGCAGCAGCAGCGCGAACCCGTCCCGCTCGACGCCGACGCACGGCACCCCCTGCTCGGCGAGCACCCGGTCCGCCACCGCCAGCACCCGCGACGGCGCCACTCCGCCGATCGCCACGGCGGCCATCCGCGGGCTGTCCGGGAAGCCCGCCGCTCGCAGTTGTTCGACGGCGGCCGGACCGGAGAGCCCGCCGTCCAGCGTCAGCCGGAGCACCGACGCGGTCAGCCGGTTCTGGGCCTCCCGCACCCGAAGGGGCTTTTCCTGTTCCAGCCCCGCCAGCGACACCGCATGACCGAGCAGCAGCTGGTCCGCAGGCCCCAGCCCGGCCTCGGTGACCAGCAGGAGATGGCCGTGCACCCGGCGTCCGACCCGCACCACCTGCGCGGTGACCGCCCCCTGCGGGTCGACGCTGGCCGTGCTCGCCGCCGTTTCGCCGCCCAGTCCACCCAGCCGCGCCACCGCCGTCGCGGCCATCCCCGCCGCCGACGGCGGATACCCCGCCAGCACGGCCCCGTCCGGGCTCAGCAACAGCGCGTTGCCGCCCACGGCTTTGGCCAGCTCCCGCACCACGGCCGCGGCCCCACCCCGGACCGCGGCCCTGGTCATCCGCGGCTGTACCCGGGAGGCCCGCACGAAACCCTCGTACTGCTGCTGCGCCAGCCGCTCGGTCACCGCACGCACGACCGCGACGAACGGGGTGGGCAGCGGTACCTCCAGCAGCGGCAGCCCCAGCTCATCGGCGGCCGACATCAGCGGCCGGGGAACCCGCTGATGCGACAGCCCCACCCCGAAGCCGATCGCGGCCACGCCCACCCCGTGCAGCGACCGCGCGTAGACGCCCTGCCCCTCGGGGTCGGTCGGCAGCCGCAGTCCGGTGGTCAGCAGCAGCTCCCCGCCGCGCAGCCAGGGCACCGGATCGGCCAGCTCGATGCTGTGCGCCCAGGTGATCGGCCGGTCCAGCGCGTCCGCGCCCGCCAGCACCGCAAGGCCCAGCTCCGGCCGGTCCAGCAACCACCGAACCGGAACCCCCACTCGCCTCACCTCCCCCCGTGAGTGCGTAACAGTGTTAGAACACTGTTACGCACTCACGGGTGAGGTGGGCGACGGCGGTGGCGCGGGGGATCTCGCTGCGCTCGCCGGTGGCCCGGTCCTTGACCTCGACCAGCCCGTTCGCCAGCCCGCGGCCGACCACGACGATCGTCGGGACCCCGAGCAGCTCGGCATCGGCGAACTTCACCCCGGGAGAAACCTTGCGGTCGTCGAGGAGCACCCGCAGCCCGGCGGCGTCGAGCTCGCGGACCAGCTGCTCGCCGCCCGCGGTGATCTCCTCGTTCTTTCCGGCGATCACGACGTGCACGTCGAAGGGGGCGACCGAGCGCGGCCAGACCAGCCCGAACTCGTCGTGGCTCTGCTCGGCGATCGCCGCGACCAGCCGCGACACCCCGATCCCGTAGGAGCCCATCGTGATCCGCACCGGCTTGGCGTCCGGTCCGAGGGCGTCCAGGGCGAAGGCATCGGCGTACTTGCGGCCGAGCTGGAAGATATGGCCGATCTCGATCCCGCGCGCCGCCTCCAGCGTTCCGCAGCCGTCGGGCGAGGGATCCCCGTGGCGCACCTCGGCGGCCTCGATGGTGCCGTCGGGGGTGAAGTCGCGCCCCGCGACGAGGTCGACGACGTGGTGATCGGGCTTGTCCGCCCCGGTCACCCACGCGGTGCCGGTGACGATTCGCGGATCGACGAGGTAGCGCACCCCGTTCGCCGTCAGCGACCCCGGCCCGATGTAACCCTTGACCAGGAACGGGTTGGCGGCGAAGTCGGCCTCCTCCAGCAGGGCCACCTCGGCCGGGGCCAGCGAGGCCTCCAGCCGCTTCATGTCGACCTCCCGGTCGCCGGGCACGCCGACCCCGAGCAGCTCCCAGTCCGCCGATCCCGGCTGCCGGATCTTGACCAGGACGTTCTTCAGCGTGTCGGCGGCGGCGAACTCCCGCCCCAGCCCGGCGCCGTTGAGGAACGCGACCAGCGATTCGATCGTCGGGGTGTCGGGGGTGTGGTGCACCTGCGCAGACGGCTTGTCCGCCACCGGCTGCGCGGGCGGCACCGGCGTGACGACCGCCTCGACGTTGGCCGCGTAGTCCGACTCCGGCGACCGGACGAAGGTGTCCTCACCGGTCTCGGACTCGGCCAGGAACTCCTCGCTCGCCGAGCCGCCCATCGCCCCCGACGTCGCCGAGACGATCACATACCGCAGCCCGAGCCGGTCGAAGATCTTGATGTACGCCGCGCGGTGCCTGGCATAGGACTCGGCCAGACCCTCGTCGGACAGGTCGAAGGAGTAGGAGTCCTTCATCAGGAACTCCCGGCCGCGCAGGATGCCCGCGCGCGGCCGTTCCTCGTCGCGGTACTTGGCCTGGATCTGGTAGAGGATCACCGGGTAGTCCTTGTAGGAGGAGTACTCCCCCTTCACCGCGAGGGTGAACAGCTCCTCGTGGGTGGGCCCGAGCAGGTAGTCGTTGCCCTTCCGGTCGCGCAGCCGGAACAGGTTGGGCCCGTACTCGGTCCACCGGCCCGTCGCCTCGTAGGGCTCGCGCGGCAGCAACGCCGGGAACTGGATCTCCTGGGCGCCGATGGCGTCCATCTCCTCGCGCACCACCCGCTCGATGTTGCGCAGCACCTTCAGCCCGAGCGGCAGCCAGGAGTACACGCCCGGCGCGACGCGGCGGACGTAGCCGGCGCGGACCAGCAGCTTGTGGCTGGGCACCTCCGCGTCCGCCGGGTCCTCGCGAAGGGTGCGGAGGAACAGCGACGACATCCTGGTCAACACGCGGTGAAGGGTAGCGACGCCGCAGCCGGCGCGTCCCCCCGGTCGGAGCCGGGTGCGAGCCGGCGCCGGTCAGCTCGCCAGCAGCTCCGCGAGCAGCGCGCCCACCGTCGGCGCCTCGACGAGGAAGCCGTCGTGCCCGTACGGCGAGTCGATCACGCGCGGCTCGGTGGCGTCCGGGATGCCCGCGGCCAGCTCGGCCTGCTGCTCCAGTGGATAGAGCCGGTCGGAGCTCACCCCGGCGACCAGCGTGCGCGCGGTGATCCGCCGCAGCGCGGCGGCGGTTCCGCCGCGCCCGCGGCCGACGTCGTGCGCGTTCATCAGCTCGGTGAGCCGGACATAGGAGCCCGCGTCGAAGCGGCGCACGAGCTTGCTCGCGTGATGGTCCAGATAGGACTCGACGGCGTAGCGGCCGCCGCGCCACGGGTCCTCGCCGTCCTGGGCGGACCGGCCGAAGCGGGTGGCGAGCTCGTAGCCGCTGCGATAGCTCAGATGCGCCATCCGGCGCGCGATGCCCAGCCCGGTGTGCGGCCCGGCCCCGGCGGGGAGATCGTAGTAGTCCCCGCCGCACCAGCCGGGATCGCTGCGAACGGCGGCTAGCTGTGGCGCGGCCCAGCCGATCTGGTCGGCCGACGCGGCCGCGGTGCAGGCCAGCAGGAACAGTCGCTCGACGCGCTCGGGTTCGCAGGCCGCCCACTCCACGGCGCGCATGCCGCCCATCGAACCGCCGACCACGCACGCCCACCGGCCGATCCCCAGCGCATCGGCCAGCGCGGTCTCGGCGGCGACCGTGTCGCGCACGGTGACCAGCGGGAATCGGCTGCCCCACGCCCGCCCGTCCGGGGCGGACGAGGACGGCCCGGTGGAACCCTGGCAGCCGCCGACGATGTTGGGCGCGACGACGAACCACCGCTGCGGGTCCAGCGCGCCACCCGGCCGGATCAACGCGTCCCACCAGCCCGGCGTGGGATGCCCCGGGCCCGCCGGACCTGCCACGTGGCTGTCGCCGGTGAGGGCGTGCAGCACGAGCACGGCGTTGGAGGCGCCGTGCTGGTCGACGCGCAGGGTCCCCCAGGTCTCGTAGGCGATCCGGACGCCGGGCAGCTCGCCGCCTGCCTCCAGCGGCAACGGCGCCCCGAGCGTGATCCATTGCCGCCGGCCCGGATGGTCGCCCTCCCGCCAGCCGCCGCTCGCGGGAGGGTGGACGAGGATGTCCGTGCTCAAGCGATCCCTCACCGGTCCTCGGTGGCGCGCGGCCGCGCGTCGAGGCCGGTCGTGCCGTCCTCGCTGCGGGCGTCGCCGGTGTGGGCAGGGTAGGACTCGGTCACAGCACTCCTTCGGATCCGCTCGCTGATGGGCCACGGTGGACGTCGGCGGGCCGGGCCGACGGGTACGCCCCGCCACGGTGCCCGCGTGGGCGCGGCGGACAGCGGCGCGACGAGTCAGCGGCCCGGACAGGCCGCGCTCGTCACCCGCATGGTGTCGACATGCCGGCGCGCCACGAGGCAGATCATCGGCCGACCGTATCCCGGGGGGTGTCGGGGGCACAATCACACCCCGGCCGACACCCCGGCCGGATTCGGCTCGTCACCCTGGCGGGCTAGCGTGACGGGATGCTCGTGCTGCTTCCGCCGTCGGAGACCAAACGCGGCGGCGGCGACGGGCCGCCGCTGTATCTGGGCACGCTCTCGTTCGCCGAGCTCGACCCGCTCCGCAAGCAGCTCGTCGACGAGCTCGTCGAGCTGGCCGGGGACGTCCTGGCGAGCCGGGCCGCGCTGGGTCTCTCACCCCGGCAGGACGCCGAGATCGCGCACAACGTCGCGCTCTGGTCGGCGCCGACGCTGCCGGCGTGGCACCGCTATACCGGGGTGCTCTACGACGCCCTCGACGTGGCCTCGCTGCGCGGCGCGGCCGCGGCGCGGGCCGCCGGCCGGCTGGCGATCGGCTCGGCGCTGTTCGGGCTGATCCGCGCGACCGATCCGGTTCCGGCCTACCGCCTCTCCGCGGGCTCGGCGCTGCCCGGCAGGCCGGCGCTGGCCGCCCGCTGGCGGCCGCTGCTCGAATCCGTGCTGGCCACGCTCGCGGACGCCGGGCTCGTGGTCGACCTGCGGTCGGGCTCCTATGCGGCGCTGGGCAGGCTGCCCGGCGCGGTCACCGTGACCGTGCTCGCCGAACGACCCGACGGCTCACGGCGCGTCGTCAGTCACCACAACAAGACGCACAAGGGCAGGCTGGCGCGGCTGCTGGCCAGCAGCCGCGCCGAACCTGCCGATGCCGCCGCGGTGGCGACCATCGCTCGCCGGGCCGGGATGCGGGTGGAGTGCCCGGCGAGCACCGAGTTGTCGATCGTCGTGCCGGCCTGAGCCCTCAGCTTCCGCCGACGCCGAGCGCGACCAGCAGCACGACGACCAGGGTCGCCGCTCCGAACAGACCGTGGGCGAGGACGACGGGCACCGGCAGATGCCGTTCGGCAGGCTCCGCGGACGCCGCCGTGGCGCCGGCCGCGCCCGGACCGCCGGTGGCCGCCACCGCGCGGCCCCGGTACACCGGCAGCCAGCGGGAGAACAGGCCGAAGCCGATCCCGGCCACCACGACCAGCACGGCCAGCGACACCCAGGTGAGCACCTGGGCGTCGAGGACCAGGTAGATGATCCACAGCACCAGCCCGGCCGCGGCCAGCGCGAAGTGCGAGAACACGGCCCCGGCCGGGAACCTGGTCACCCCCGAGCGCTGCTGGCGCAGGCCGCCGCGGGAGATCCAGCGGCCGAGCATGACGAAACCGCCCAGGGCGGTGATGATCCACAGGATCAGTCCGATGAGACCCAGCGAACTCATGACCTCGCTCCTTTCGACGACAACAACCGGGGCCCGCCGTCCGGCCCCGAGATCACGGCGAGACGGTGGACCGGTCCTGCGCGGGCGCCGTCGGCTCCGCGGGGCGCCGGTAGCCCTCGGCCTGGGTCGCCTCGTCGGCGACCCGCACGCCGTAGCGGAAGGCCAGCTTGCCGCCCAGGAATCCGGCGACGGCCAGCGCGAGCAGGCAGCCCACCGACAGCAGCAGCGGCCCAAGACCCACCGGGCCCGCGGCTTCGACCGTGCCTCGCCGCCACAGGAAGCCGACGACGTATCCCGCGGTCACGGCCAGAACCAGCGCCATATGCACCAGCGCGGTGCGGTGGGCGGGGGTGCCGGTGGGCACGGCGAACAGGTCGAGGAAGCCGACCAGCGCCGCAGCCAGCGCCCCGAGCACGCCCACCGCGATCAACCAGAGCGAGCCCTTGACCAGGAACGCCGGGTCGCCGACGAGATAGGAGGCCACGTCGAAGACCAGACTGGCCACCCACGCACCGATCGGGACCGTCACCAGCATCGGGTGCAGCGGATGTCCGTAGGGGCCGGCCATGGCCGCGCTCACCGGTTCCTTGGCCTGCTGCTGAAGCTCGCTCGTCATGAGACTCTCCCGACCTCCGCGGAATTACACCAGCAAAGTTTGGTCCTATTAATCTGTCGGGGTCAAGAGCTGGGTAGATCTCTCTTTCGCATCTCTCGATAGGCGTTACTGTGGGGCAATGGACTCAGTCGTGGCCGGATCCCCGCTCCCCCTCGCGGCTGTGGCGGCCGTGGCCGCGCTCAGCGACGAGTCGCGACGGCGGCTGCACGACTTCGTACGGCGCGCCGGGCGGCCGGTGAGCCGGGAGGAGGCCGCGGCCAGCGCCGGCATCTCCCGCAAGCTGGCCGCGTTCCATCTCGACAAGCTGGTCGAGGTCGGCCTGCTGCGGGCCAGGTTCGAACCGGTCGGCGGGATCCGCAAGGTCGGCCGCACACCCAAGGTCTACGAACCTGCCGAGGTCGACGTCCGGATCACCATTCCGGGCCGCCACCACGACCTGCTCGCCGCGATCCTGCTCGACGCCGTGCTCGCCGAGGGCCGCGAAGGGACCACGGTGCGCGAAGCCGCGCTGGCCGCCGCGCACCGGCGCGGTGTGGCGCTGGGGGCCGCCGAACGGGAGCGGCTGCGGCCGGGCAGGCTCGGCGCCGAACGCGCCCTCGGGCTGGCCGCGGGGGTGCTCGCGGAGTACGGGTTCGAGCCCCACCGGGACGGGCCGTCCCAGCTGAGCCTGCGCAACTGCCCGTTCCAGCCGCTGGCCGGCGACGCCCCGCAGCTGGTCTGCGCGATCAACCACGCGTTGCTCTCCGGGCTCCTGGAGGGACTCGAGGCCACGACCGTCACCGCCGAGCTCGTGCCGAGGCCCGGGTGCTGCTGTGTGGAGTTCACCGCGAACTGACCGATAAATCCGTTGCCCGCCGTCGCGGGCGTCCGGCATCGTGCACACCGACCCGCTGAGCGTCCGGATGGGAGGAGATGACCCAGTGGTGACCGCCGCCCGGGACGTTGCCCGCCCCCGTCCACCCGCCCCGGCCGGCTGACGTTTCCGGTGGGGCGCCTCATCCAGGAGAAACCCCACCAGTGCGCTCGCACGATTTCCTCGACGACTTCAGCGATATTCCGGACCCCACCCCGGGGCGCAGGCGCAGGCGCCGCCTCGACGACGACCCGCCCCGCACCCGGCGCCGCGACCGCCCCGCGCCACCCGAGCTCGACGGCCGCAGCGGCACCGACGACGGCCCGCCCACCGGCGATCGATGGTCCACATGGGACGGCGCGAAGCACGGCCCGGCGCCGCGACCGGCCTGGGTGGTGACCGAGAACGCCGCGGTCGACACCGAGCTCGGCATCCTCAAGGCCGGCAAGGAGGCCGACGTCCACCTCCTGGAACGCGCGGTGCCCGGGACCGGGCGCGCCACCCTGCTCGCCGCCAAGCGTTACCGCGGCGCCGAGCACCGCATGTTCCACCGCGACGCGGGCTATCTGGAGGGCCGCCGGGTCCGCCGTTCCCGCGAGACCCGGGCGATGGCCACCCGTACCGCATACGGTCGCGAACTGCTCGCGCGCAATGGGCGCGCGCCGAGTTCGACGCGCTCGCCAGGCTGTGGACGGCAGGACTGCCCGTCCCCTATCCGGTGCAACTGGAGAGCACCGAGCTGCTGCTGGAGTTCATCGGCGGCCACGACGGCGGCGCCGCGCCGCGACTCGCCCAGCTGCGCCCGGATGCCGCCGAGCTCACCGAGCTCACCGAGCTGTGGGACCAGCTCGTGGAGGCGCTCCTCGGGCTGGCCCGCCACGGCCTCACCACGGCGACCTTTCGGCCTACAACCTGCTCGTCCACAACGCCCGGCTGGTCCTGATCGACCTGCCGCAGGTCGTCGACGTCATCGGAAACCCGCAGGGCCCGGCGTTCCTCGAACGCGACGTCCGGCGGGTCGCGGAGTGGTTCGCCGCGCGCGGGCTGCCGCGGACGGCGGGCGAGGAGCTGCTCGACGTGCTGCGGATCGAGCTCTGGATGGGCGGAGCCGCAGCTCAGCGGTAGGGCCATGGCCGGGCCGGGCGTTCCGGTAGGCTGATCTAGCGCCCGGCCCGGCGACCGATCCCCCGTCGCGACGTCGCCGAGCGCGTCCGAAGCTTCACCACCAGGGCGCGGTGTCGCGCCCGGGCTCGTCGCCGTGATCATCCGCTCGCGCATCGTGCGGCTACTCCGCGAGACGTGCCACGTCCCCGGAGGTCCGCTGTGGAATTCCCGTCTGCGCCATCCCAGCCGTCAGGCTCAACCCGCCGTGGCCGGCGCACCGGCCCCCGCCGCGGCGGCGGCAGATCCCGCGCCACCGACCGCTCCGCCCGGTCGGCGAGCCCGCGCAATGCGATGCCGCCCGAGGTCCTGTGGACCGCTCCCGAGGCGGGCATGCCCTCCTTCACCGAGCTCGGGTTGCCCCGGCCGGTGGTGCGCGCGCTGGACGCGGAGGGTTTCGCCGAGCCCTTCCCGATCCAGGCCGCGACGCTGCCCGAGACCCTTCGCGGCCGCGACCTGCTCGGCCGCGGCCAGACCGGCTCGGGCAAGACGCTGGCCTTCGGGTTGGCGCTGTTGTCGCGGCTCGGCGGTGGCCGGGCCCAGCCGCGCCGCCCGCGCGGTCTGGTCCTGGTGCCGACCCGCGAGCTCGCCCAGCAGGTCGTCGACGCGCTGACCCCGTTCGCCCGCGCGCTGAACCTGACGATCGCCGCGGTGGTCGGCGGCGTGTCGTTCAACCGGCAGGTCGCCGTGCTCCAGCGCGGGGTCGACCTGCTCGTCGCCACACCGGGCAGGCTCACCGACCACACGACCCAGCGCACCTGCGACCTCTCGGGAATCGAGATCACCGCGATCGACGAGGCCGACCGGATGGCCGATATGGGCTTCCTTCCCCAGGTCCGCGCGATCCTCGACCTCACCCCCGCCGACGGGCAGCGACTGCTGTTCTCCGCGACCCTCGACGGCGACGTGGCCGCCCTCGTCGACCGCTACCTGCACGATCCGGTGACCCGCGCCGTCGCACCCGCCGCGGCGCCGGTCGCAACCATGGACCACCACGTGCTGCTCGTCGACGGCGCGGTCAAGCCGCGCGTCGTCACCGAGGTGGCCGCCCGCGACGGCCGCACGATCCTGTTCGTGCGCACCAAGTACGGCGTCGACCGGCTGGTGCGCAACCTGCGCCGGGAGGGTGTCGCCGCCGCGGCGCTGCACGGCGGCAAGGCGCAGAACGCCCGCAACCGAGCGATCGCCGAGTTCCGGGACGGACGCAGCCCGGTGCTGGTCGCGACCGACGTCGCCGCCCGCGGTATCCACGTCGACGACGTGAGCCTCGTGGTGCACGTCGATCCGCCCGCCGACCCCAAGGACTACCTGCACCGCGCCGGGCGGACCGCCCGCGGCGGCGAGTCCGGCACCGTCGTCACGCTGGTGACCCCGGCCGAGCGCCGCGACGTCGAACAGCTGACCCGGCAGGCGGGGGTGCGCCCCACCCTCACCGAGGTGTCCCCCGGCGATGCCGCCCTCACCCGGATCACCGGGGCGCGTGCGCCGCAGGGCCTTCCGGTCCCCGAGCCCGAGCGTCCGCAGCAGAACCCGCGCGGTGGCGGCCGCCGCGGTGGCGGCCGGAACCGCACCGACGCGGGCGGCGGGCGGCGTCGGCGAACCGCCGAGGGTGGGCGCCGCGGGCGCAGCGCCGCGGCCTGAGCCCGGTCAGCCGCCCAGACCCAGCACCGTCAGCGCTACCCGCGCGGCGGCGCCGCCCGCCTCCTCGGCCACCCCGAGCGCCCGCGGCACGTCGAGGTCGTTCTGGAACGCGGCGTCGACGGCGGCGACGGCGGCATCGTCCTCGGCGCCCCGCGCCGCCGCGGCATACAGCCGCTCCAGCCGGGTGCCGGCCGCGTCGAGGTCCTCGGGCCGGTAGTCCCAGGCCTGCGCCCATGGCCGGTCCACCAGCAGCAGCCGCAGCGCGGCCGCGGGCACGCTCTCCAGAACCTCGGAGACGAGCACGAGATTGCCCGCCGACTTCGCCATCTTCTGCCCGTCGACCAGTACCGTCCCGACGTGCAGCCAGGCCCGGGCGAACGGCCGCACGCCGGTGACCGCCTCGGCCATCGCCGACTCGTACGCGTGGTGCGGGAACCGCAGGTCGGCCCCGCCGGCATGCAGGTCCAGCGCAGGTCCGAACGTCGTCAGCGACATGGCGGCGCATTCGGCGTGCCAGCCGGGACGCCCCTCGCCCCACGGGCTGGGCCATGCGGGTTCACCGGGCACTGCGGCACGCCAGAGCACGACGTCGGCAGGGTGCTCGCGCCCGTCCGGACCCTCGGTGTCGCCGAACTCGGCGGCCAGTTCGCGGGCGGTGTCGGGGTCCAGCCCCGCGCGCTCGGGCACTCCTGCCCCGCGGAACCAGACCGTCCCGTCGCGCAGATAGGCCGCGCCGTTCTCCAGCAGCGCCGCGGCCAGCGTGATGACCTGCGGGATGTGCACATGCGCTCGCGGCTCATGGGTCGGCCTGCGCACCCCGAGCGCGGCCATATCGCGATCGAACCGGAACTGCTGAACGGCCGCGTAGCTGTCGAACCGGGCACCGGCGCGGGCGGCGGCCGCCTCCAGCACGTCGTCGACGTCGGTGACGTTGCGGCAGACGTCGACCTCGACCCCGAGGTGGCGCAGCACCCGCACCGCGACGTCGGACCACACGAACGTCGCCGCGTGCCCGAGATGGGTCGTGTCGTAGGGGGTGATCCCGCAGATGTACATCCGTGCCCGGCCGATGACCGGCAGCGGCGTCCCGCCGATGTGCAGCATCAGCGCACCTGCCCCGGACCGGCCCGGCGAGCCGCGCGGCGGAGTTGCACGATCCGGCCGGTGCCCGGGATCGCCACCAGGAGCACGCCGGCGATCGCCGCCAGCAGCAGCGCCACGCCGGTCGGCAGGGTGCCCGACGCGCCCAGGAAGTTGATCTGGATCGGGCCGAGGTTCTGCAGAATGAAGATCAACAGGAACAGCAGGACCAGCGCGGACAGGATCAGCCCGACCCACATCCCGCTGACCCGGGTCCGCCGCGGCTTCGCCGCCGGCGCGCTTTCGCCCGTCCGCGGTGGGGGCTCGGCCGGGACGGGCACCGTCGGCTCGTCCGCCGGATTGGGACGAACCACCCTGGGCAGCGACGGATCCGTGGCGGGATCAGCCGTCGGGTCGGCCTGGCCCACATTGCCGGGCCGCACCGGTCCCGCGTTCGCCGGACGGCTCCGGTCGTCGCTCATCGCGACTCCTCTCGTGTTTCGTCGCCGTTCGCCGCGAAGTATCTCGCACGACGCCCGGCGACGCCGCACGATCGGGCGGATCGCGCGACGGCGTCGAGGGAATCAGCGACCGGGCCTGCGCATCGGGAGGTGCGCGACGCCCGCCCAGTCGTAGGCAGGCCCGGTCGGCTCGAAGCCGAAGCCGCGGTAGAAGCCCGCGAGATGTTCCTGAGCGTCGAGCACGCAGGCACGGTCGCCGACCTCCGCGAGGACGGCCTGCAGCAGCCGGCGGCCCAGCCCGCGCCCGCGGACGTCCCGGGCGGTGCACAGCCGCCCGATCCGATAGCCGCCATCGGGTTCCTTGAGCAGCCGGACGCAGCCGAGCACGGGTGCGGACTGCCCATGGCCGGAGAGCCAATAGTGCCGTGCCCTCGGCTCGAGATCCCGGCCGTCGAGCTCGCCGTAGGCGCAGGCCTGCTCGACGACGAACACGTCGACGCGCAGCCGCAGCAGCTCGTAGAGGGTCTCCGGGTCCAGGTCCGCGGCCCAGGACCGGCGGACCGTCGCGCTCATCGTTTGGCCGGACATTAGGAATGCCTACCAGATCACACCGGGGGGTGGCGCGGGCGCCGCCACCCGGCGCCCGTCGTAGCCTTGCCGGTGTGAGCCTTCCTGGTGTGCGTCATCACGATCTCGTCATCATCG
Organism: Pseudonocardia asaccharolytica DSM 44247 = NBRC 16224; assembly: GCF_000423625.1. Lineage (GTDB taxonomy): Bacteria > Actinomycetota > Actinomycetes > Mycobacteriales > Pseudonocardiaceae > Pseudonocardia > Pseudonocardia asaccharolytica. The sequence goes on along the minus strand of NZ_AUII01000001.1, from coordinate 116,688 downwards.
GCACCGGCTCCGGCAACTCGGTGATCGACAGCCGGTTCGACGATCTCGACGTCGCGATCATCGAGCACGGCACCTTCGGCGGCACCTGTCTCAACGTCGGCTGCATCCCGACCAAGATGTACGTCTACGCGGCCGATGTCGCCGAGACCATCCGGCGATCGGGTCGCTACGGCATCGACGCGACGGTCGACAAGGTGCGCTGGACCCAGATCCGGGACCGGGTCTTCGACCGGATCGATCCGATCGCGGCGGCCGGGCGGGAGTATCGGGCCGAGCGCTGTCCCAACGTGACGGTCTATCTGGGGCACGCCCGGTTCAGCGGCCCGAAGACGCTGCGGGTGGAACGCTCCGACGGCAGCGGCGTCGACGAGCTGAGCGCCGACCGGATCGTGATCGCCGCGGGCGGCCGCCCGGACGTGCCGGCCGAGGTGACGGCGTCGGGCGTGCCGTACGAGACCTCCGACACGATCATGCGGCTGGACGCGGTGCCCGAACGGCTGATCATCTTGGGCAGCGGCTACATCGCCACGGAGTTCGCGCACGTGTTCTCCGCGCTGGGCAGCCGGGTCTCGCTCGTCGCTCGTAGCGGCGTGCTGCTGCGCGGCCTGGACGAGACTCTCTCCCGGCGGTTCACCGAGCTGGCCGCGCAGCGCTGGGACGTGCACCTTGGCAACCCGGTGACCGGGCTGAGCGGCGTCGCGGGCGATATCACCGTGCGGCTCACCGACGGCACCGAGCTGGGCGGGGACACCGTGCTCGTCGCGACCGGCCGGATCCCCAACAGCGACCGCCTCGACCTGCCCGCGGCGGACATCCCGGTGCACCCGGACGGCCGGATCGTCGTCGACGCCCAGCAGCGCACCCCGGTCGAGGGGGTGTGGGCCTTCGGCGACATCAGCTCGCCGTACCAGCTCAAACACGTCGCCAACCATGAGGCGCGGGTCGTTGCGCACAACCTGACCCATCCCGATGCTCCCCGCGAGACCGACCATCGGTTCGTCCCCTGCGCGGTGTTCACCGATCCGCAGATCGCCACGGTCGGACGCACCGAGGCGCAGTGCCGGGCCGAAGGCCTCGACTACACCGTGAAGGTGCAGGCCTTCGGGGACGTCGCCTACGGCTGGGCCATGGAGGACACCACCGGCCTCTGCAAGATCATCGCCGAACGCCGCGGGGGCCGGCTCCTGGGCGCGCACCTGCTCGGGCCGCAGGCGTCCACCCTGATCCAGCCGCTCATCCAGGCCATGACGTTCGGGCTGGGTGCGCGCGAGATGGCCACCGGGCAGTACTGGATCCATCCCGCGCTGCCCGAGGTGGTGGAGAACGCACTGCTCGGACTCGAGACCGATATCTCCTCGTGATGTAGGTTCGCCTTACCGGGGTATCCCCACTCACGCACCCGGCTCTGCTTCCGACCCAATCCACGAGGTGCTCGCCAATGACCGTTGCCGACAGCCCGATCCGGTCCAGGGATCCAGAGACATCCGGGCCGAAACCCATCCTCGACGGGACCCGCGGGCTGCCGCAACAGGTCGGCGTCTATGTCTTCGTCCTCGTCCCGCTGCTGGCGCTCATCGCCGCCGTTCCGTTCGCCTGGGGCTGGGGCCTCGGCTGGACGGATATCGCGATCGCCGCGGTGTTCTACGTGGTCAGTGGCCTGGGCATCACCATCGGGTACCATCGCTACTTCACGCACGGCTCGTTCAAGACCCGCCGGCCGCTGCGGATCGTGCTGGCGATCGCCGGCAGCCTCGCGATGCAGGGCCCGGTGCACGTCTGGGTCGCCGACCATCGCCGGCACCACGCGTTCTCCGACAAGGAGGGCGACCCGCACTCGCCGTGGCTGTTCGGCACCGGCCCCGCCGCCCTGCTCAAGGGCTTCTGGCACTCCCACACGGGCTGGCTGTTCAACCGCAACATGACCAACGCGCAGCGCTACACCCCCGATCTGTTGGCCGATAAGGACATCCGTCGCATCGACGCCCTGTTCATCCTGTGGAGCGCCGCGACCCTGCTGGTCCCGGCCCTGCTCGGCGGCCTGTTGACGTGGTCATGGTGGGGCGCGGTGACGGCGTTCTTCTGGGCCGGGCTGGTCCGCGTGGGGCTGCTGCACCACATCACCTGGTCGATCAACTCGATCTGCCACATGTGGGGCGACCAGCCGTTCGCCGCGCGCGACCGCTCCACCAACTTCTGGCCGCTGGCGATCGCGTCGTTCGGCGAGTCGTGGCACAACCTGCACCACGCCGACCCGACGTGCGCCCGGCACGGCGTGCAGCGCGGCCAGATCGACATCTCCGCCCGGATCATCTGGATCTTCGAGAAGCTGGGCTGGGCGCATTCGGTGCGCTGGCCCACCACGCGCAGGCTGGAGCGGCTGACCAAGACCGGCTGATCGTTGAAGATCGCCAGGAACGGGGCCTCCGCCGCACCCGTGCGGCGGAGGCCCCGTTTTCGGAGATCATCGAGGCGATGCGGCTGGCGGGCCGGATCGCGGCGAGCACCCTGGCCGGTTCGTTCGCCAGGTCGTGCCAGGTGAACCGCATCAGCACCCATCCTCCACGGACCAGCGCGTCGCCCATGCCGGTCGCGGCGAAACCGCTCGATGTCGACGTTCCAGCCGACCCGCGGCGGCGAACCCGGCGCGGCCGACGTTGCGGCAGAACGCCCGTCCACAGCCACGCCGCCCACACCCGCGCCTCGTCCGTCAGCCGGTGCCCGCCGACGAGATGGGCCCGGGGATGCAGCCGGGTCCACAGGCCGTCGCGCACCCGCCGCTGCACGGTATCGGCGGACATCCCGCAGGCGAGGGCCTGCGCCAGGGTGAGAACCCCGGCCTGCCGTTCGACGAGATGTTCCAGTCGCACCGCGCCAGGATCGACGACGGGCACCGCCGCCGGGCCCGAACGGCCAAACCGGCCTTCGTGATCGCCGGAACCGGGACAATGGCCGCACCCACGCGGCGTACGTCCCGGTTCCGGCGATCACGGCGGGGGCCGGGCTCAGCTGGCCGGGCGCTCCCGCTGCAGGTCCGTGTCATGGCCCTGTCGCGGAGCCGGACCGGCCGCAGCGTCCGGTGGCGGATCGGTTCCGGGGACGCCGTCCGCGGGCGGTTGCTCACCGCGGACCTGCGCCACCAGTGCGGTGATCTCGGCCATGATCGTGGCCGTGGCCCGGTCGAGATTGGTGCGGGTGCGCGACTTTCCCGCGAACTCGGAGAGGTCGACCGGCGGCCCGGCCACCACCGTCACCCGGCGCCGGGGCCACAGCCGCGGCTTGCGGCTCCCGGGCGGCAGCACATCCTGGGTTCCCCAGTTCGCCACGGGGATCACCGGGACACCGGTCACCAGTGCGATCCGGGCGATCCCGTTCATGGCCTTCATCGGCCAGCCCCCGGGGTCACGGGTGTAGGTGGCCTCCGGGTAGAACACCACCAGCTCGCCGCGGCGGAGCGCCTCGATCGCGCCACGGTAGGCGTCCCCGGCGCGTACCGAGCCCCGGTGGACCGGAATGTGCCCACCGCCGTCGAGCACCGACCGCACCACCGGCGTCGACCACAGCTCCGACTTGGCCAGATAGCGGGGGATCCGGCCGTGCGAGAGGACGAACGCCGTGTCGAAGATCGGGTCGGCGAACGAGACGTGGTTGATGGCCAGCAGCGCGCCGCCGGTGCGCGGCACATGCTCGCCGCCGCGCCAGCCGATCCGGATCCCGGCCATCACGAACGGCCAGAGCAGCTCGATGGCGAGGCCGAACCAGAAGCCCGCCCCGCGGCGGCGCCGCCGCAGCGTCAGCGACACCATCTCACGCATGGTCAACACCCGGCCCGGCCTGGGTCCGGTCATCATCGTCCTCCTCGCCCACCACCCGGGGCGGGAGGTGATGTCGTCATGGTCGTCGCGGATCGTGCCCCACCGCGCGCGGCCCGACGGTGTGAGTTCGCTCCCACCGCCCGTTTCGGCAGCCTGCCGCGGTCAAGCATCGCCCCGTGAGGCTCGGCGCTTTTGATCTTTCCCCCACCCCGCAACCGCGTCTCGAACGGGTTCGCGGCGGACCCGCCTGCCCGGAATCCGTCGTCCTCGTGTTGCATGGGGGCCGGGCCGTCAGCCACGAACCTGCCGGACGCCGCAGGCGGCTCGCCTACCTGCGCATGCTCCCCTTCGCGCTGATGCTGGGCAATGCCGGCCTCACCGTGTACGTGCTCCGCTACCGGTACCGCGGCTGGAACGCGCCGGCCATGGACGCCCTGCTCGACGCCCGGTGGGCGCTGGGCGAGATCGGGCGCCGGCACCCCGGCGCACCCACCGCGCTGCTGGGCCACTCGATGGGTGGGCGGGCCGCGCTCCGGGCGGCCGGCGCGTCGAACGTCGTCGCGGTGTGCGCGCTGGCGCCATGGCTCGACGGGAGCGACCCGGTCGAACAGCTCGCCGAGCGCAGCGTGCTCATCGCCCACGGCGACCAGGAACGCTGGACCGACCCGCGCGAGTCCTACGCCTATGCCCTGCGCGCCAAACAGGTCACCGAGCGCACCTGCCGCTTCGAGGTGCCGGGCGACGGCCACGCCATGGTGCGGCGGCCGGCCGAATGGAGTTCGCTGGCCCGCGGCTTCCTGCTGGGCGAGCTCGGGATCGAACCCGAGGACCGGCGGATCTGCGAGGCCATGCGCCGGCAGGCGCCCGACGGTCTGGCGGTCAGAGCTGGGTGAGGATCTCCGCCCCGTCCGCGGTCACCAGGACGGTGTGCTCGAACTGCGCGGTCCGCTGCCGGTCCTTGGTGACGACGGTCCATCCGTCGTCCCAGATGTCGTAGTCGACGGTGCCGAGCGTGATCATCGGCTCGATGGTGAACGTCATGCCCGGCTCGAGGACCGTGTGCACATCGGGCTGGTCGTAGTGCAGCACGACCAGACCGCTGTGGAACGAGCGGCCGATGCCGTGGCCGGTGAAGTCGCGGACGACGCCGTAGCCGAACCGACGGGCGTAGGACTCGATCACGCGTCCCACGACGTTGAGCTCGCGCCCCGGCCGCACCGCCCTGATCGCCCGCATGGTCGCCTCGCGGGTCCGCTCGACGAGCAGCCGGTCCTCCTCGGACACCGCCCCGGCGAGGAAGGTGGCGTTCGTGTCGCCGTGCACCCCGCCGATATAGGCCGTGACGTCGATGTTGACGATGTCCCCGTCCTGGATCACGGTCGAGTCCGGGATCCCGTGGCAGATGACCTCGTTCAGGCTGGTGCAGCACGATTTGGGGTAGCCGCGGTAGCCCAGCGTCGACGGGTAGGCGTCGTGGTCGATGAGAAACTCGTGCACCACGCGGTCGATCTCGTCGGTGGTGACGCCCGGGGTCACCGCGGCGCCGCCCGCCCGCAGCGCCTGCGCCGCGATCCGGCCCGCCCGCCGCATCGCCTCGATGATCTCCGGCGTCTGCACCCACGGGTCGGTGCTCAGGGACGGCGCATCCTTGCCGACGTACTCCGGCCGCGGGATATGTGCCGGAACCGCGCGAGGCGGCGACTGCGTACCGGGGGTCAGCAGGGAACGAACGGGCATGGTTCCACCTTACGTGCTCGGTCGCCCGCGCCGTCTCGTGCCGCGGGTCGCCACCCGTGCCGCTGGGCGCTGATCGTTCGCTCCGCCGGCTCCGCTCAGCGCATCTCGCGGTCGCGGCGGCGGGACACGAGCAGCGCGATCGCGCGCCAGCCGAGGAACAGCACCGCCAGTGACACGCTGGCGACGATCGCGAAGCTGGCCGGTAGCCGCCCGGTGAAGGCGGCGCGCAGCAGCAGGCCGAGCACCGCGGTGCCGGCCAGCGCCAGGCCGCCCGATCTCAGGTCGAGCGGGCGGGCGCGCACCCACGGCGTGGCCCATGCCGCGGCAAGGCCGACCAGGAACGGCGCGGCGGTGCCGAGCAGGCCGACCAGGTCGCCCGGCTCATCGTGGCTGAGCCGCCCCAGCGCCGCGAACACCACGACGGCAACGGCGTCGGCCACCAGGGCGAGCGCCGGAATCCGGCTGTGCTGTCCGTGAACCACTCGATCAGCGTAGCTTCTCGTCACGCGGTCGCGCCGAGGAACCGCTCCGCCACCCCGACCGCGGGCTCGGACGACCCCGCGTCCACCACCAGGACCGCGAAGGCGACGTCGCCGCGGTACCCGACGAACCAGCCGTGCGAATGGCGGCCGTCGTTCGTGACCTCCGCGGTGCCGGTCTTGCCGTGAACCTCCCCCAGCCCGGCCAGCCGCGTCGCGGTGCCCTCGGTGACGACCTGGCGCATCATCGATCGCACCTGCTGCAGTGCCACCGGATCGGGCCCGGCGGGCGCCGCGAGCACCTCGGTGGGATGTCCCCGGATGAGCTGCGGGACCACCGGGGCACCGTGGGCCACCGTGGCCGCGGCCAGCGCCATGCCCAGCGGGGAGGCGAGCACCTGGCCCTGACCGAACCCGTTCTCGGCCCGCTGCACCGGGTCGGCCGCCTGCGGGACCGACCCGGTGATCGTCGTGAGCGCCGGGACCCGATAGTCCGCGCCCAGCCCGAGCGTGCGCGCGGCCGCGGGCAGCGCGTCCGCCCCGAGTCGCGACCCGAGCTGTGCGAACGTCGTGTTGCAGGACCGGGCGAACGCGCGTCCGAGTGGCACGGTGCCCAGATCGAACCGGCCGAGGTTGGGCACCACGCGACCGTCGATGGCCGTCGTCGCCGGGCAGGCGACCGGCGTCGCCGCGGTGAGCCCGTCCTCCGCCACCGCGGCCAGCGCCGTGATGATCTTGAAGGTGGAGCCCGGCGGGTAGCGACCGGTGAGCGCCAGCGGCCCGGCCGCGTCCGCCGGGTCGTTCTGCGCGACCGCGAGCAGGTCCCCGGTGGAGGGCTGCACGGCGACCAGCATCGCCTGCTGTGGCAGCCGCTCAACGGCGTCCTCCGCGGCCGCCTGCAGCGTCCGATCGAGACTCAGCATCGCGGTGCTGCCCGGTGTCGGTGGGTGCTCGACCAGCGTCGTCACGGTGGCTCCGGCGGCGTCGACCACCGTCACCGACCAGCCCGCGACACCGTCGACCCGCGCCGCCACCTCCGTGCGGGCCCCGGGCAGCACCTGCCGGGCGAACCCGGCCGACGGGGCCAGCAGCCGCGACTGCCTGGTGAAGCGAACACCGGGGAGGTCGTAGATCGCGGCTCGGACGCTCTGGAAATCGGTCTCGCGCAGCACCGCGACGGAGTACGCCTGCCCATCGGGCACCCGTGCCGCGCCGTCGATGATCGACTGCGTGGTGATCTCCGGAGCGAACGGTGAGAGCGCTCCGGCCAACGCCCCGGCCACTGCCGGCAGCTCGTCGCCCGCGGCCCGTCGATCGAGCAGCACGTTGACGACGTTCCCAGGCGCGAGCAGCGGCACCCCGGACCGGTCGACGACGGGGGCGGGCTCGGGCGCGTCGGTGCGCAGCACCGGCCGCTGCCGCGCGGCGAGCTGCGGATGGACGACCGTCGACGCCCAGTGCACCTCCCAGCCGGCCGCGGCCTCGGGCGCCGGGCGCAGCTCCAGCTCGCCGAGATAGGACCATCGGCGGCCCTCGCCGAGATCCCAGCTCACCTCGACCGAGGCAGTGGCCTGCTCCGCGGCGGTGCGGACCTGTCCGAGCCCGGCGGCGAGCCCCGCCGGGGCGAGCGCCGTGCGAACCTCGGCGAGCAGCGCACCGGCCGCGTCGGGGTTGTCGGTGAGCTGCGCGGCCGCGGCGTCGTCCCCGCGGGACCAGGCCGCGAGGAACGCCTCGGCCGCCGTCTGTGGGCCGTCGTCGCGCAGCAGACCGCAGCCCGTCATGACCATGAGGAGCGCCGCGCCCACCCCCACGATGCGGGCGCGGGTCGGGCCGCGGGACGGGTCGATCGGGCGCACAGCCGCGAGTATGCCGATCGCGTCCGACAACTCCGCCTCCGGACTCAGCGGGTTCGGTCACGGCGCTCCGCGACCAGCGCGGCCGACCCTCCGTCGTTGCCGCCGGCCGCGCCCTCGGCGCGACCGACCGGTTCCGGTCGATGCCGGTGGCCCGCGGCGCCCCGCTGATCGGGCGCAGTGCCGCCGACATGTCCGGGTCGGTGGTCGACCTCGCCGTGCTGGTCGGCCGATACCGGCAACCGCGCTGATCAGAACAGAACCGTCGCGAAGCTCCCGATCTGGGTGAAGCCGATCCGCTCATAGACCGCCCTGGCGACGTGGTTGTAGCCGTTCACGTACAGGCTCGAGACCCGGCCCAGCGCCGCCAGCCGCTCGGCCACCGCGGCGGTGCCGGCCGTTCCCAGCCCCCGGCCTCGCCGCTCCGGGTGCACCCACACCCCCTGGATCTGCCCGACCTGCGAGGACAGTGCCCCGATCTCGGCCTTGAAGACGACCTCGCCGTCCTCGAACCGGGCGAAGGCGCGGCCCACGGACACCAGCTCGCCCACCCGCGACCGGTATCCGGCCCCGCCGTCGCTGCCCCGGGGGTCGATGCCCACCTCCTCGGTGAACATGGCGATCGCCGCCGGAAGGTAGCGGTCGAGCTCCCCGGGGCGCACGGCCCGCACCGCCGGATCCGGCGTCACCGCGGGTGGCCCGGCGAGCACCATCAGCGGCTGGTCGGGGCGCACCTCGCGGGCCGGGGCCCACATCGGGGCGAGCTCGTTCCACAGCGGGAGCACGAGTTCGGCCCGGCCGACGAGCGAGGAACAGCTTCGGCCCTGCCGGCGGGCGCGGTCCGCGAAGCTGCGCAGCGCGGAACGCTGGCCGCGCAGCGGGACGAGGTTCGCCCCGGAGAAGCACAGCCCGTCCAGCCGGGAGCCCACGGCCCAGATCTCGCCGCCGAGGCGCCAGGGATCCAGTCCGGCGACCTCGACCCGGGCCGCGACCATGCACGCGGCGACGGGATCGGCCTCGAGGGCCGCCCGCACGCCGCCGCGGTCACGGTCGTCGAGCAACCGGGCTCCGGCAACTCTGAGCACCTTCTCACCGTGCCATATGGCCGACGCCCTGCCCACGTGCGCCTGGGCGATCTTGCCGCGGTTCACCCGCTCATCCGACGGTGCTGTCCGCGCGGGTTCGCCGGCTCATCCGACGGTCACCCGGGGCTCGCCCTCGGCGTCCATCGTTTCGGCGATCTTGAGCGCCTCCTCGATCAGCGTCTCGACGATCGCGTGCTCCGGCACCGTCTTGATGACCTTCCCCTTGACGAAGATCTGGCCCTTGCCGTTACCGGAGGCGACACCGAGGTCGGCCTCCCGGGCCTCGCCCGGCCCGTTGACGACGCAGCCCATGACGGCCACCCGCAGCGGGACCTCCATCCCGGTCAGGCCCGCGGTGACCTCGTCGGCGAGCTTGTACACGTCGACCTGCGCGCGTCCGCACGACGGGCAGGACACGATCTCGAGCTTGCGCGGGCGGAGGTTCAGCGACTGGAGGATCTGCGTGCCGACCTTGACCTCCTCGATCGGCGGGGCCGAGAGCGAGACCCGGATCGTGTCCCCGATGCCCTTCGACAGCAGTGCCCCGAACGCGACCGCGGACTTGATCGTGCCCTGGAAGGCCGGGCCCGCCTCGGTGACGCCGAGGTGCAGCGGGTAGTCGCAGGTCTCGGCGAGCAGCTCGTAGGCGCGCACCATCACGACCGGGTCGTGGTGCTTGACCGAGATCTTGATGTCGTGGAAGTCGTGCTCGGCGAACAGGCTCGCCTCCCACAGCGCCGACTCCACCAGCGCCTCCGGTGTGGCCTTGCCGTGCTTGGCGAGCAGCCGCGGGTCGAGCGAGCCGGCGTTGACGCCGATCCGGATCGGGGTGCCCCGGTCGCGGGCGGCCCGCGCGATCTCGGCGACCTTGTCGTCGAACTTCTTGATGTTGCCCGGGTTCACCCGGACCGCCGCGCAGCCCGCCTCGATCGCAGCGAAGACGTACTTCGGCTGGAAGTGGATATCGGCGATGACCGGGATCTTCGACTTCGCGGCGATCGCGGGCAGCGCGTCGGCGTCGTCCTGGCTGGGGCAGGCGACGCGCACGATGTCGCATCCCGTCGCGGTGAGCTCAGCGATCTGCTGCAAGGTGGCGTTGACGTCGGCGGTCAGGGTGGTCGTCATCGACTGGATCGAGATGGGGTGGTCGCTGCCGACCCCGACCGGGCCGACCTGTAGCTGCCGGGTCTTCCGGCGAGCCGCGAAGGTGGGTGCGGGGGTCGCGGGCATGCCCAGGGAGACACTCACGGTCCCAGTATTCCACTGTGGGTGCGTAACAGTGTGCTAACACTGTTACGCACCCACAGTCAGGTGCGACCTGCGCGTTCCTGCGCGTCCCGCAGCGTCGAGGAATGCGGCAGCCAGGTGGCCAGCTCCACCGGCCAGCCCTCGGCCTCCAGCACCGCGACGACCGCGGGGTCGTCGTCGATCACCGACGCCACCGTGCGGGAGCCGGCGAGCCCGCGCAGCACCTCCCGTTTGACGATGCGCGCCGGGCGGTGGTCGTCGTCCGGGCGCATGTACAGCGGTTCGGTGGGCAGGCCGTGCCGGGCCAGCCAGCGCTCGGTGAGCCGGCGGTTCCGCTCCGGGCGCCCGGTCAGGTAGACGACGTCGTGGGCGGTCAGCGCGACACGCAGCCGCTTGGCGCCCTCCTCCAGCAACGGGTCCCGGTCCGCCGCCGCGAAGAACCGTTCCCAGCGCTGCGGACGGGCGTCCAGGAAGTGCAGCCGGTGGGTGACGTCGGCGAGCACGCCGTCGATGTCGAACACGGCCAGCGCCCGGGCCCCATCTCGCGCCGCTGCTGCTCCGGACCCGTCGCGGGGCTGGTCCGGCATCTGATCGACGGCCACTACTCGGTCGGCAGCCTGATCGGGTTCACGATGTCGGCGGTGAGGGTGAGCAGACTGATCGCACCGCCGACGAGGATCACCGCGTAGGTGAGCGGCAGCAGCCGGGTGTAGTCGACCGGCGGCATCGTCGTCTTGCCCAGCCTCGCCCGCGCCCAGTCCCGGACCCGCTCATAGAGGTTCACCGCGATATGCCCGCCGTCCAGCGGCAGCAGCGGCAGCAGGTTGAACACGCCGACGAAGAAGTTCAGCAGCGCGAGCAGCAGGACGAAGAGGCTCCACAACCCTCGTTCGGCCGCGTCACCCCCGATGATGCTCGCCCCGACCACGCTGACCGGGGTGTTCTCGTCGCGCGCACCCCCGCCGATCGCGTCGATGAGCCGCGGGATCTTCTCCGGGAACATCTTGAGGCCGGTCCAGACATTGCCGAACATCGTGCCGGTGTAGTCCAGCGTGGCCGGCACGGCCGCGAGCGGGCCGTAGGTGAACATCAACTGCTGACCGAGCCCGATGGCACCGACCGTGCGGACCTGCCCGGTCTGCGCATCGATCCGCTGCACCGGCGCCACATCGACCGTCAGCGACACCTCGCGGCCGTCCCGCTCGACGACGATCTGCGTCGGCCCGTCGGCGGCCTGGATCGTGGCGACGGCGTCGAGCCACGTCGTCACGGGCGCGTCGGCCACCGAGACGATCCGGTCGCCGGTCTGGAAACCGGCGTCGGCGGCGGGCGTGGGCACCCCCGGGCCGCACGGCTGGAGCTTCCCGGTCGCCGGGTCCTGGTTCGACGCGCAGCTGACCTGGCCGGCCACCGCGAGATCCTCGGAGTTGGGCAGCCCGGAGGTCACCGCGAGCACGAAGATCAGCAGGATCCCGATGAGGAAGTGCATGGCCGACCCGGCCGACAGCACCACGACCCGCTGCCAGGTCGGCTTGCGGAAGAAGGCCCGTGGCCGCTCCTCGGGGGTGACCTCGTCCAGCGCGGTCATCCCCGCGATATCGCAGAACCCGCCGGCCGGGATGGCCTTGAGGCCGTACTCGGTCTCACCACGGCGGAGGGAGAAGATCGTCGGCCCGAAGCCGATGAAGTAGCGGCGTACCCGCATGCCGAACGCCTTGGCGGTGAGCAGGTGCCCGGCCTCGTGCAGCGCGATGGAGATCGCGATACCGAGCGCGAACAGCACGACCCCGATCAGAAAGCTCACGATCCGAGCCTTCCCGCCAGCTCGCGGGCGCGTGCCCGGGCCCAGTCCTCAGCGGCCAACACATCCGCCACGGTAGCCGGATCGCCCCGCCAGCCGTCGGCCGCGCCCAGGGTGCGCTCGACGACCTCGGTGATCCCCAAGTACGGCAGCGCGCTCCCGACGAACGCCGCGACCGCCTCCTCGTTGGCCGCGTTGAACACCGCGGGCAGCCCGCCGCCCACAGTCCCGGCCGCGCGGGCCAGCCGCACCCCGGGGAAGGCCTCGTCGTCGAGGGGCTCGAAGGCCCAGCTCTGCGCGGTGTCCCAGGCGCACCCCGCCGCGGCGCCGGGGACCCGGTCGGGCCAGCCCAGCGCCAGCGCGATCGGCAGCCGCATATCCGGCGGGCTGGCCTGCGCGATCGTCGAGCCGTCGACGAAGGTGACCATCGAGTGCACGATCGACTGCGGGTGCACGACGACGTCGATCCGCTCGTAGGGCACCCCGAACAGCAGGTGCGCCTCGATGACCTCCAGCCCCTTGTTGACCAGCGTCGCGGAGTTGATGGTGACGACCGGGCCCATGTCCCAGGTGGGGTGCTTGAGCGCGTCGTCGAGCCCGACGTGTACCAGGTCGCCGCGACGCCGCCCGCGGAACGGCCCGCCCGACGCGGTGAGCACGAGCCGGGCCACCTCGGTCTCGGCCCCGCCGCGCAGGCACTGCGCGAGCGCCGAGTGCTCGGAGTCGACCGGCACGATCTGCCCGGGCCGGGCCGCGCCCGTCACCAGCCGTCCGCCGGCGACCAGGGACTCCTTGTTCGCGAGCGCGAGGGTCGCCCCCGTCTTGAGTGCGGCCAGCGTCGGGCCGAGACCGCGGGAGCCGGTGATGCCGTTCAGCACGACGTCGGCGGGAGTGGTGGCGGTGAGCTCGGCGGCGGCGTCGGGGCCGTCGAGCACCTCGACCCCGGTCAGCTCGGCGCGCAGCGCGGCGGCCGCGACCGGATCGGCGACGGCGATGCGCCGCACGTCGTGGACGCGAGCCTGCGCGGCGAGCAGGGCCGGGTCGCCGCCGCCCGCGGCCAGCCCGGCCACGGCGAACCGGCCACCGGCGTGAGCGATGACGTCGAGGGCCTGGGTGCCGATCGACCCGGTGGAGCCCAGCACCAGGACGGACCGGGGGGTGTGCGCGTCACTCATCACCACACATCATCCCCGGTACGGCGTTGTGCGACGATGAGCCCGCACACACAGGCGTTGGGAGGACGGCGTGGCGAGCAATTCTCGGGAGCTGGCGAAGCGGCCGCAGGTTGATCCGATGGACGAGCCGTCCGCGGAGTGGGGCTGGCACGGCGGGTTCCCGAAGGGCACCGTCATCGCCGGGATCATCTCTGCGATCCTGCTGCCGCTCATGTTGATCGGTCACTCCGTCAGCTACACCGAGATCCTCTGGATGGTCATCCCCGCGCTGGTCATCGTGTTCGGACTGATCAACAGCGCGCTTCGCAAGCGCCACGCCTGGCGGCGCTGACCGCGGGCGGCCGCCATCGCCGAGCGCACGAGTCCGGCCGTCGAACTCGAGATCGGCGACCGGACCGTCCGGATCAGCAACCCGGACCGGGTCTACTTCCCGGCCCGCGGGGAGACCAAGCTGGATCTGGCGCGCTACTACCTCGCCGTGGGCGACGGGATCGTGCGTGCGCTCCGCAACAGGCCGTGTATGCTGCACCGCTTCCCCACCGGTGTCACTGGGGAGAAGGTCCACCAGAAGCGGCTGCCCCACGGCGCGCCGGACTGGGTGCGCACGGTACGGGTCCATTTTCCCCGGTGGAACCGGCACGCCGACGAGCTGTGCGTGACCCACGTCGCGGACGTGGTGTGGGCCGTCCAGATGTCGACGGTGGAGTTTCATCCCTGGAACTCGCGATGCACGGACGTCGAACAACCCGACGAGTGGCGCATCGACCTCGACCCGATGCCACAGGCGAGCTTCGCCGACGTCCGGCGGGTCGCGGGGGTGGTCCAGGAGGTGCTCGACGGGATCGGCGCGGTCGGTTGGCCGAAGACCTCCGGCGGCAAGGGTCTGCACGTCTATGTGCGAATCGAGCCGCACTGGGGCTTCACGGACGTCCGGCGCGCCGCCCACGCGTTCGCCGTCGAGGTCGCGCGCCGCGCCGGTGACCTGGTGGACCTGACCTGGTGGCGCAAGGACCGCGACCCGAAGTCGATCTTCGTGGACTACAACCAGAACGCCCGCGACCACACCATCCGCAGCGCCTACTCGGTGCGCGGAGTGCCCGAGGCCGTGGTGTCCACCCCGGTCCGCTGGGACGAGATCGCCGACGTCGACCCGCGCGAATTCACCATCGCCACCGTGCCCGCGCGGTTCGCCGAGCTGGGGGACGTGCACACCGGGATCGACGACGCGGTGTTCCTGCTCGACGAGCTGCTGGAATGGGCCGACCGCGACCCCCGGTGAGTGCGTAACAGTGTTCTAACACTGTTACGCACTCACAATCGGCGTTGAGCTGCGGCGATACGGAGCCGGGTGTACTCCTCGGTCATCGCCTCGCGTGACCAGTGCGCGTTGAGCCCGCTGGGGTTGGGCAGCACCCACACGCGCGTGTCGCCAAACCCCTGCTCCTGTGGGCCGACGGCGGCCCTCGGCTCGGCGAACGCCACCCGGTAGGCGGTGATGCCGACGACCGCGAGCCATCGCGGCCGGTGCCGCGCCACCAGGGCCCGCAGCCGCCGTCCACCCGCGACGAGCTCGTCGCGGGTCAGCTCGTCGGCCCGCGCGGTGGCCCTGGCCGCCAGGTTCGTGATGCCCAGCCCCAGCGTGGCGAGCTCGCGCTGCTCGGCGGGCATCAGGCGCCGCGGGGTGAAGCCGGACGCGTGCAGCACCGGCCAAAACCGGTTGCCCGGCCGGGCGAAGTGATATCCGGTCGCCGCGGAGACCAGCCCGGGATTGATCCCGCAGAACAGCACCCGCAGCGGCGGATCGGCGGGGCCGGGCAGCACGTCGCCGACGGTCCGGTCGCGCGCCGCCTGCAGATCGTCCGCGCTCAGCCGGGCCACGGCACACCGCTTACAAACACGTCGCCGATCCTCGCCCATCCCGGTGACGGCCGCATGGATAGGAGAGGCAAGCCGCCGATTCGTCACTCTCCGTATGGCGTGCGGTCCCACCGTTGTGGAGTGACCTCGTGAGCTGAAGATCAATATTCTCAAGATCATTCAGAATGACGACGGTTCGGAGAGATCGATGCGTGGAGTGTTCGTCCAGTTCACAGCTCTGGCCACCGCGGTGGCGGCCAGCAAGCTCAAGCTCGGCCACCCGCACCACTCCCACCACGAGCCCGGACGCACCAACGCCCTCCAGGTCATCAGCTGTACGACTCCGAAGGAGTATCTTGGTGTGCAGTCGTATCTGTACCGGGAGACGCAGCCCGGGTACTTCTACCTCGTGAATTCGAGCGCCGGGAAGGACGAGGACGCGAAATTCGTGAACGCGGCAGCCAACGAGCCATGTATCAACGGTGCACGCTACAAGTCGAAGGCCAACTTCCTGATCGTGGATGGCGGCCAGCGTTACGAGCGGTTCGACCAATGGTCGCCCGCCGTCGTAGTGAACTGCTGAGGATCGGGCCGCACCTGCTCCACGATCAATTCCAGGACTGATCACGTGTCCCTCTCCGCTGCGCCCGTTGTCCGCGGGTTGTACTCCACGTTCCAACGGATGGTTTCCCGGCTCGCCGTCCTCGACGATCTCGATCTTTACCAGAGCATCGTCATCGCGTCCTTCTTCCTGTCCAGCGACGCGACGGCGCCGGACTTTCCCGACCGCGTCCCCGACGAATTCGCGACAGTGCTCGACGAGCGGCTGCGCGCCGGATGGTTCGCGCTCCCCCTCAGGTCGCCGCAGGCCTGGTACTCCACAGCACCCAACTTCGGGCCGGTGAGCCTGACCCCCGCCCTCCGCACGATGCCCGACAAACCAATGGGTGCCAGGTGGACCTCGTCCTATCAGGCCAATGGACAGAGCGCCTGGGAATACGGCGAGCAATTCGAGTTCTTCGGTCGGGGGCGACACCTGCATTCGGTGTTCTTCCGCGAGACGGAGATACGATGCTATGAGATCGACTCGCTGAAGGACTACCGTCGGCTGTGCCTGCGATATCCGGATTCCCGGCGCGACAACGTCCGGGTTTACTGGGAACGCGTGGCAGAGGACTACGACGCGGTCCGGCTGACGACCCGCGGGCTGGTGCACACGCACGGCGTGCGGGTCGAAACGCCGCGCGGAGTCTTTCAGATGGACGGCTGGGACAGCGAGTCGACCGCGTGGCTCAGGAAGCCCCCGGGGACCCGTGTCGAACCGGCTCGCTCACGATGACGGCGCTGCGCTCAGCCGCTGGTGAGCACGTCGGCGAGGTCGAAGCGGATGGGCCGTAGGAGTTGCTCATAGGTGCATGAGATCGGGTCGCGGTCGGGTCGCCAGCGCACGAACTGCGCAGTATGCCGGAACCGCTGACCCTCCATGTAGTCGTAGCGCACCTCGATGACCCGCTCGGGCCGCAGCGGGACGAACGACAGGTCCTTGCCGGCGTTCCAGCGACTGGCTTCGTTCTTGCGGGGCGTCCGCTCGCCCTGCTCGTGGGCGGCCCAGTTCCATGGGTGCCCGTCGAACGTCGTGACCAGCGGCTGGAGCTCGACGAACAGCTCCCTGCGGATGGCCATCGGGAACGCGCCGACGACGCCGACGGAGTTCAGCACCCCGCGTTCGTCGTAGAGCCCGAGCAGCAGCGAGCCCAGCGCGTCCGGCCCCGACTTGTGCACCCGGTACCCCGCGACGACGCAGTCGGCCGTCCGCTCGTGCTTGATCTTGCTCATCACCCGCCTGTCGGGTTGGTAGGGCAGGTCGAGCCGCTTGGCGATGAGCCCGTCCAGGCCGGCACCCTCGAACTGCTCGAACCATCGGCGCGCGGTCTCGAGGTCGCGGGTGACCGGGGTGAGGTACACCGGCGGCGCGGCCCCGGTCAGCGCCTCCTCCAGCAACGCCCGGCGCTGCTCGAACGGCCTCTCGGTGAGGTCGTCGTCGCCCAGAGCGAGCAGGTCGAAGGCGATGAAGCTGGCCGGGGTCTGCTCGGCGAGCAGCGTCACCCGGCTCGCGGCGGGGTGGATGCGCTGCTGGAGCGCCTCGAAGTCGAGGGTGTTGCGCCCGGTATCGGCCACCACGATCTCCCCGTCGATCACCGCGCGCTCGGGGAAGTTCGCCCGGGCGGCCTCGACGATCTCGGGGAAGTATCGGGTCATCGGCCGCTCGTTGCGGCTGCCGATCTCCACCTCGTCGCCGTCCCGGAAGATGATGGACCGGAAGCCGTCCCACTTCGGCTCGTAGATCTGGCCGGCGGGGATGTCGTCGATGGGCTTGGCCAGCATCGGCGCGACGGGCGGCGTCACAGGCAGGCACACCCGCCCAGTCTGTCTGGTGATCGGCCACGGTGACCACCCCGCTCCGTCACGACAGGTTGTCGGCCATCCGGCGCAGCGTCGCGATCAGGGACGCGTACTCCTGCTCGCCGATGCCCTGGACCGTCCGAGCCCGGTGTCGTCGCACGGCCGCCGTCATCCGCTCCCGGGCGGCCGCGCCGTCCGGGGCGAGCGCGACGGAAGGCCCGTCGATGCGCACCCAGCCACGGGCGGCGAGCGCGGCCAGCACCGCCTCGGCATCGCCGGCTTCGGCGAGGAACGGGGCGAGCGCGGCCTCGATCGCCGCCACCTCGGCGGCGCCGTCGGCCAGCACGTTGAGCACCTGCCACTGCCGCCGCGTGGCGCCCTCGTCGACGAGCGCGGCCTCGAACCCGCGCTCGATGAGGCCGTCGACGTGACGCAGCCACCAGCCGATCGGTTTGTTGTCTTCAGGTATGTACATGTCTAGAATTATGTTCCATGCGCGACGCGATCGATCAGGTCGAGGCGGCGATGATCGCCGTGCGGCGGCGGCAGACGCGGCGCACGCTCGCCCGCGAGGCCGGGGCGGCAGATGACACGGTCCAGCAGGTGCTGGACACCATCGAGGAGGCTGAGCAGGCCGGCCGGAGCCTGGGCGTCACGGCGCTCGCCGCGGCGCTCGGCGTCGATCAGCCGCGGGCGAGCAAGCTCGCGGCCGGGGCGGTGGCTGCCGGGTTCGTGCGCCGGGAGGCCGAACAGCACGACGGCAGACGGTCCCGGCTCATGCTGACCGAGATGGGCCGCGAGCGGTTGGCCGCGGTACACCGGCACCGCCGGTCCCGTTTCGCCGCCGCGATGGACGGCTGGACCCCGGCCGAGCGGGCAGAATTCGCCCGGCTGCTCACGCGCTTCGTCGCCGGGCTCTGAGCGCGGCGCCGCAGATCGACGAGGCCTGTGAGTGCGTGACAGTGTTCTGACACTGTCACGCACTCACGGGAGGGGAGGCGGCGAGCTGGCCGCAGGCGGCGTCGATCTCCCGGCCCCGGGTGTCCCGGACGGTGCACGCGACCCCGGCGGCGCGGACCCGGGCGACGAACTCGTCCTGTACCGGACGCGGCGAAGCGTCCCATTCGCTGCCCGGGGTGGGGTTGAGCGGGATCAGGTTGACATGGACCAGCCGGGCACCGATGTGTCTGCGCAGCAGCGTGCCGAGTAGCTCGGCGCGCCACGGCTGATCGTTGACGTCGCGGATCAGGGCGTACTCGATGGACACCCGCCGCCCGGTCGTCCGCGCGTAGCGGTGCGCGGCGGCGAGCACCTCCTCGACCTTCCACCGGTTGTTGACCGGGACCAGCGTGTCGCGCAGCTCGTCGTCGGGGGTGTGCAGGGAGACGGCGAGGGTGACGGGCAGTCCCTCGGCCGCGAGCCGCTCGATCCCCGGGACCAACCCGACCGTGGACACCGTGACTCCCCGGGCCGAGATCCCCAGACCGTTCGGCGACGGATCGATAATCCGCCGAACGGCCGCGACCACGCGTTTGTAGTTGGCCAGCGGCTCGCCCATCCCCATGAACACGACGTTGGACAACCGGGTCGGCTCGCCGAGGGCACCGTCCCGGGCCGCCGCGGCGGCCTGCCGAACCTGATCGACGATCTCCGCGGTGGACAGGTTCCGCTTCAGCCCGCCCTGCCCGGTCGCGCAGAACGGGCAGGCCATCCCGCAGCCGGCCTGGCTGGAGATGCACACCGTCGCCCGGTCCGGATAGCCCATCAACACCGATTCGGTCAGCGTGCCGTCCAGGCCGCGCCAAAGCGTCTTGCGGGTGGCGCCGCGGTCGGCCGTCTGCACCGTGACCGGGGTGACCAGCGTGGGCAGCAACACGCGCAGCCGCTCACGTCCCGCGGCCGGGACGTCGGTCATCGCCTCGACGTCCGCGATGAACCGGCCGAAGTAGTGCCGGGCGAGCTGGTCGATCCGGAACGCGGGCAGACCGAGCTCGCCGGCGACGGCCCGGCGCTCGGTCGGGTCGAGATCGGCGAGATGGCGGGGCGGCATGGCGCGCTGGGGCGCCTCGAAGACCAGCGGAAGGGAGGTCATGGCCCCTCGATTGTGCCAGCTGCGGCTGCTCCGCCCGACCGAGCTCCGCTCAGCGCCGCCCCCGGTCCCGCACGTCCGCCAGCAGACCGAGCCGGACCGCTCCGGCCATCCACAGCACCGCCGCGGCGCCCATGCCGACCAGGCCCTGCGGCCCGGTGCTGCCCGCCGCGTCCAGCGCCAGCAGCGCCCCGGCGGCACCGAGCACCAGCAGCAGCCCACCGACCGCGACGTAGGAGCGTTCCTGCAGCAGCGAGGCCAGCGGGAACAGCGCCGCTCCGACGATCCCGCACACCACCGGGGTCGCCAGCTCCGTCCAGCCGGTCGCACCGAGTCCGACGATCGCCAGCACGACGAGCCCGAGCGCCGCGAGCACGAGCCGCAGCAGCCGCGACCGACGCTCCGAGCCGAGCCGCGCGCCCGAACCGAAGCGGCGCCGGGCGGTGGTCCAGAGTGCGCCGGTGACGCCGAGACCCGCTGCCATCAGCACCGTCCCGATGCCGGACGGCAGGGCGAGCGTTCCGGCCACCCACCACGCCGCGCCGATGATCACCTCCAGGTAGGGCACGACGACCTGGTCGGGCACGCGATAGGGGCGTGTCATGCAACCACGGTATCCACCCCGGCCGGCAGGACGGTGCCACCCCTCGGGCGCGCATCCCGGGGATGGCATCGTGGAACAGCCTGCCGATCACGGCCACCGCCCAGCCCACTGAAGGAGAGGATCCATGTCCGATCAGGACACCGAGCCCACAGCCGGTGCCTACCCCGCCCCGCTCAGCCGTCGCGCCGTGGTGACCGGCGCCGGCGCCGCCGCGATCGGTGCGACCCTCGCCGTCACCGGCTGTTCGACGACACCGAGGTCAGCCGCCGGCAGCGGCGGGACCGGTGGGACCGGCGGGGCCGGCACAGTCCTCGGCCCCACCGCCGAGGTCCCGGTCGGAAGCGCGAAGGTCTACCGGACTCAGGGCGTGGTCGTCACCCAGGCAGCTGCCGGAGAGTTCGCCGGATTCTCCACGGTGTGCCCGCATCAGGGCTGCAAGATCAACGGAGTCCAGGGCACCTCGCTCATCTGCCCGTGCCACGGCAGCGTCTTCGCCCTCGACGGCTCGGTGACGAGCGGCCCGGCCGCGAGCGGCCTGGCACCCCAGCCGATCACGGTCAACGACGGAGAGATTTCCCTGGCCTAGCGGCCCTGTGAGTGCGTAACAGTGTTAGAACACTGTTACGCACTCACAGGGCGGATCGGTTTGCGGCGGAGGTGCACCCGATAGCCGACCGGAATGGTCAACCCGGGCGTCGTGGCGATGGCCCGCTCGGCCACCGCCGCGGAGAACTCGATGCGCAGCACCGCCTCGAGCGTGGGCCGGTCGGCGAAGCGCCAGACCGTCGGCACCCGGCGCATCGTGAAGTCACGCACGGCGAAGTAACGTTCGACCGCGGCCGGGTTGTAGCGCGGCAGATCGGCCCGCAGCCAGTCGCCGTACGGAGCCGCGGTGAAGTCGAGGTCGACGATCGCCAGGGCGCCGCCGGGACGCAGCACCCGGTCAGCCTCGGCAAGCCCGGCCTCGCAGCCAGGGCCGAAGAAGTACGCGGTGCGCGCATGCGCGAGGTCGATGCTGCGGTCGGGCAGCGGTAGCGCCGCGGCTCCGGCCTCGAAAACCCGTACCCTGGCCAGCCCGGCGGTGCGGGCACGGGCCCGATCGACCAGCGGTGGATGCGGCTCGATGCCGATGACCGACCTGGCTTCGGCGGCGAAAAGCGGGAGGTGGTATCCGTCCCCGCAGCCGATGTCGAGCACGTCCGTCCCGGCCCACGAAGCGAGTTCGCGCAGCACCGCCCAGATCTCGCGGTCGGCGTCCTGGGCGGCGTTCTCCCGCTCGTAGATGTCCGGCCAGTTCCAGATGTTCGGGCTGGGTATCGCCGGTCCGGGCTTGAGCTGCCCGCCGAAGCCCGCGAACCAGTTCCTCACCCCACCGGCACGGCGATGCTCAACACCGCCCACGACACGAAAGCCGCCGGCAGCAGCGAGTCCATCCGATCCATCAGCCCCCCGTGCCCGGGCAGCAGCGCGCCCATGTCCTTGATCCCGAGATCACGCTTGATCAACGACTCGATGAGGTCGCCGAGCGTCGCGGTGGTCACCAGCACGGCGCCGGTGATCGCCCCGAGCCACCACTGGGCGTCCAGGAGCAACACCAGACACAGCGAGCCCGCGACCATGCCGGTCACCTGCGAGCCCGCGAAGCCCTCCCAGGACTTCTTCGGGCTGATCATCGGAGCCATCGGATGCCTGCCCGCGAGCACACCGGCCGCGTAACCGCCCACATCGGAGGCCACCACGCAGATCAGGAACGTGAGTGTTCTTCCGACTCCGTCGGCCGGGACCACCAGCAGCGTCGCGAACGAGACGAACAACGGCACATAGGCCGCGGTGAACACGCTGGCCCCGATGTCGCGCAGGTAGTCCGCGGCCCCGCCGCGCATCCGCCACAGCAGACACGCGAGCACCGTCGCCGCGAACGACACCGCCAGCCCGGACAACCCGAACGGCCAGCTCAACCAGACCATGGCCTGCCCGCCGACGAGCAACACGGGCAGCGGCACCCGGATGCCCGCGCCACGGCGCAGCGCCCCGGCGATCTCCCAGGTTCCGACGGCCGCGGCCACGGCCAGCACCACGATGAAGTACTGCCGGACGAACAACAGCGCCAGCAGGATCACCGCGCCAAGCCCGAGGCCGACGGCGATGGCCGCGGCGAGGTTGCGGCCAAGCCGCGACGAACGAGAGGGCGGCGCCGCGTCGGACAGGCCCGGGCTCATGGGACCGACCGTCGGCACCATCGGCGCCGCGGCAGCCGCGGACTCACGGGACGTACTCACCGAACGCGATCAGACTTCGAGGAGCTCGGTTTCCTTGTTCTTGACCAGCTCGTCGACCTGGTGAACGTAGCGGTCGGTGGTGGCCTGCAGTTCCTTCTCGGCGCGGCCGACCTCGTCCTCGCCCGCCTCGCCCTCCTTGACGATGCGGTGCAGTTCCTCCATCGCCTTGCGGCGGATGTTGCGGATCGTGACCCGGGCCTCCTCGCCCTTGGCGCGGGCGACCTTCGCCATCTCGCGACGACGCTCCTCGGACAGCTGCGGGATCACCACCCGGATGATCTGGCCGTCGTTGGTCGGGTTGACGCCGAGGTCGGAATTGCGGATCGCCTTCTCCAGCGCCGCCAGCTGGCCGGCGTCGTAGGGCTTGATCACCGCCATCCGGGCCTCGGGCACCGTCACCGAGGCGAGCTGGTTGATCGGCGTCATCGCACCGTAGTAGTCGACGGCCACCCGCGAGAACATCGCGGGCGTCGCCCGCCCGGTGCGGACGCTCGCCAGATCGTCCTTTGCCACCGAGACGGCCTTCTCCATCTTCTCCTCGGCGTTGAAAAGGGCCTCGTCGATCATGGCTGCTCCCTGCTCTCGGGCGTGCTGACCAGCGTGCCGATCCTCTCACCTCGCACCGCTCGCGCGATGTTGCCCTCGGTCAGGAGGTTGAACACGATGATCGGCATCCGGTTGTCCATGCACAGGCTGAACGCCGTCGCGTCAGCGACCTTGAGTCCGCGCTCGAGAACCTCGCGGTGGGTGATCTCGCTGAACAGCTCCGCGTCTCCGTTGGTCTTCGGGTCGGCGGTGTAGACGCCGTCAACGCCCTTGGCCAGCAGCAATGCCTCGCACCCGATCTCCAGGGCGCGCTGGGCCCCGGCCGTGTCGGTGGAGAAGTAGGGCATTCCCACCCCTGCGCCGAAGATCACGACGCGGCCCTTCTCCAGGTGCCGCATCGCGCGCCGCGGGATGTAGGCCTCGGCGACCTGCCCCATCGTGATCGCGGTCTGCACGCGGGTGTCGATGCGGTGCTGACGCTCCAGGAAGTCCTGCAGCGCAAGGCAGTTCATCACGGTCGCGAGCATGCCCATGTAGTCGGCGCGGGCCCGGTCCATCCCGCGCTGCTGCAACTCCGAACCGCGGAAGAAGTTGCCGCCCCCGATCACCACGGCGATCTCGACACCGCTGTGGACGACTTCGGCGATCTGCCGCGCGACCGTCTCGACGACCACGGGATCGACGCCGAGACCCCCACCGCCGAACATCTCGCCGCCGAGCTTCAGCAGCACGCGACGGAAACCGGGGCGGGGGGTGCTGGCGTCGATCCCGTGCTCGTTCATCGCTGCCCGGCCCGGCCTCAGGCCTGGCCTACCTCGAAACGGACGAAGGTCTTGACCGCGACACCGGCGTCGTCGAGCAGCGCCTTCACGGTCTTCTTCGAGTCCTGCACCGACGCCTGCTCCAGCAGTACGACGTCCTTGAAAAAGCCCGTGAGGCGACCCTCGACGATGCGCGGCAGAACGTTCTCCGGCTTGCCCTCCTCGCGGGCGGTGGCCTCGGCGATGCGCTTCTCGTTGTCGACCACGTCCGCAGGCACCTCCTCGCGGGTGGTGTAGCCCGGGCGGGCGGCGGCGATGTGCATCGCGATATCGCGGGCGGTCTGCACGGCGCTGTCACCGGAACCGTCGTAGGCGACCAGCACGCCGATGGCGGGCGGCAGGTCGGTGGCGCGGCGGTGCAGATACAGCGCAACCGGGCCGTCGAGCCGGACGTAGCGTTTGAGCTCGAGCTTCTCACCGATGCGGGCCGAAAGGGCCTGGATCGCGTCCTCGACCGTTGCGTCGCCGAGCGCGGCGCCGCGCAGGCTCTCGACGTCGGCGGGCTTGCGGTCGATCGCGACCTGCAGGATCTGGTCGGCGAGCTCCTGGAAGTCGGCGCTCTTGGCGACGAAGTCGGTCTCGCAGTCGAGCTCGACCATGGTGCCGGCCCCGTCGACGCTGGCCGCGACCAGACCGTTGGAGGTGGTGCGCTCGGCGCGCTTGCCGACGTCCTTCGCGCCCTTGATACGGAGCAACTCGACGGCCTTCTCGATGTCGCCGTCGGACTCCTCGAGGGCCTTCTTACAGTCCATCATTCCGGAGCCGGTGAGCTCGCGGAGCCGCTTGACGTCGGCGGCGGTGTAGTTCGCCATCGCTGTGGTCTCTTCGTCCTCTTGTCGATGCGGATCGGGATGACGGGTGGCGGCCGGTCCGAGAGCACGACGGACCGGCCGCCACCGTTGCGGGACTGGTCAGCCGGCGGTCTGCTGGGTGCCGTTGCTGGTGCTGGTCGGCGCCGGGTTGGACGCGGCGTTGGGCGCGTCGGCGTTGGCACCCGCGCCCGACAGGCTCGCGCCGTCGGATCCGACCTCACTGCCACCCGCGAGCAGATCCTGCTCCCACTCCGCCAGCGGCTCGTCGCTGGCCACACCCGCCTCCGGCTTGTCCTCACCGTCGGCGGCCCGGCCACCGCTGCGGGCCGAACGGGCCATCAGACCGTCGGCCGCGGCGCGCGCGATCACCTTCGTGAGCAGCGCCGCCGAGCGAATGGCGTCGTCGTTGCCCGGGATCGGGAAGTCCACCTCGTCGGGGTCGCAGTTGGTGTCCAGGATGGAGACGACCGGGATGCCCAGCTTGCGGGCCTCACCGACGGCGATGTGCTCCTTCTTGGTGTCGACCACCCAGACCGCGCTCGGGGCCTTGGACATGTCCCGGATGCCGCCCAGAGTCTTCTCGAGCTTGTCCTTCTCGCGGGTGAGCATGAGGATCTCCTTCTTGGTGCGACCCTCGAAACCCCCCGTCTGCTCCATCGACTCCAGCTCCTTGAGGCGCTGCAGCCGCTTGTGCACGGTCTGGAAGTTGGTGAGCATGCCGCCCAGCCAGCGCTGGTTCACGTACGGCATGTTGACTCGGCCGGCCTCCTCGGCGATGGCCTCCTGCGCCTGCTTCTTGGTGCCGACGAACAGGACCGACCCGCCGTGCGCGACCGTCTCCCGGACGAACTCGTAGGCGCGGTCGATGTAGGAGAGCGTCTGCTGCAGGTCGATGATGTAGATGCCGTTGCGCTCGGTGAGGATGTAGCGCTTCATCTTCGGGTTCCAGCGGCGGGTCTGGTGCCCGAAGTGCACACCGGAGTCCAGCAGCTGCTTCATGGTGACGACGGCCATTGCCGATGTTCACCTCTCGCTCGGGCGCGGCGACTCGCCGCGCATGCGGTTCACAGGCCGCCGGTTGACGGCCATCCTGGCGCCGCGTCGGCGTCCGGACCCGCTCCCCCGGCACCGGTCGTGCGAGCCGTGGATTCGCGGGACCGCCCGGAAACCGTTCCCTTCACCGGGCCGCCGAGAGGCGGCCGGCACCGGGCACGCGAGCGCGCGTAGTCACCTCGAGAGCCTCAAGGTGCAGCGCAAGTGTACGCGTCGGCACCGATCGAGCTCATCCGGACTTCCGCGAGCCGCCCCGGTTGTCCACAACCGGATCCGGCCGTCCACAACCGCGGGTGCGACGGTGTCCGCGGGCGCGTCGACCGGCCACGCTGGGGCCATGGCAGCGGGGGCGACACGGACGGGTGCCCGGGGGTTGGCGGCTGCCGTCGCGCTGGTGGCGGCGGCCGCCCTGGGCGGGCTCGGCGGGGTCGCTGCCGCCGCGCCGGACCAGCCCCGCCCGGCCCCGTCCGACCCGGGCGCACCCGCGCTCGAACCAGGCTATGGCTGGCCGCTGGATCCCCCACCGGCGGTCGGCAACCCGTTCCGGGAGCCAGCGCACCGTTACGGTCCCGGGCACCGGGGGGTCGACCTCGTCGGCCGGCCCGGCCAGTCGGTGCGCGCCGCCCGGGAGGGCACGGTCGTGTTCGCCGGACCCCTCGCCGGGCGCGGGGTCGTCTCCGTGCAGCACGACGACGGCTTGCGCACCACCTACGAGCCGGTGACCGCCGCCGTCGCCGCGGGGGCCGTCGTCCGTCGCGGCGAGGTCCTCGGCGGCCTCGAACCGGGCCATCCGGGCTGCCCGGATCCGGCCTGCCTGCACTGGGGGGTCCGTCGCGGCGAGGCCGACTACCTCGACCCGCTCCTGCTGGTGAGCCCCACCCGGCTGCGCCTGCTTCCGGTCCCGGAGCGGGAGCCCGGCTGGCCCGCCCGGTGACGCTGCTCGACCTGCGTCCCGGAGACCGGGAACCGATCACGCCCTGGGATGCGCCCGGTCGTGGACCACCTTCAGCCGGTCGGCGGTCACATGCGTGTAGAGCTGCGTCGTCGACAGCGTGGCGTGCCCGAGGAGCTCCTGGACGTAGCGGAGATCCGCGCCACCGTCGAGCAGATGCGTCGCCGCGGCGTGCCGCAGCCCGTGCGGCCCGATGTCCGGGGCGCCCGGCACGGCCGACACCGCCCGGTGCACGACCGATCGGGCGACCCGCGGGTCGAGCCGCCCGCCGCGCGCCCCCAGCAGCAGCGCGGGCGGCGATCCCGCCCGCACCAGCGCCGGACGGCCCAGCTGCCACCATCGAGTCAGCGCCCGCTCCGCCGGGACGCCGTACACCACGGTCCGCTCACGATCGCCCTTGCCACACACGCGCAGGGTTCGCCGCTCCCCGTCCACATCGGCGACGTCGAGACCGCATACCTCCGCGACCCGGACCCCCGTCGCGTAGAGCAACTCGAGCAGCAGCAGGTCGCGCAGGGCGACCGGGTCGTTCTCCGCGGCTCCGGAGCAGGCCGCGTCGAGCAGGTCGGACGCCTGCCGCGCGGTCACGACCGCAGGTAGCTTCCGGGTCGGACGCGGAGACTCCAGACGGATGCCGGGGTCGGTGGCGAGCAGGCCGGTTCTGTGGGCCCACGCGGTGAACGTACGGGCCGCGGCGGCCCGGCGGACCAGCGTCGCCCGCTCGACGCCCGCCGCATGCGCCCCGGCCAGCCAACCCCGCAGCATGCTCAGGTCGAGCGCGGCGAGCTCGACGCCGGGCAACCGCGCGAGCAGGGCGGTCAGATCGTTCCGATACGCGCGGACCGTGTTCGGCGAACGGCCGCGCTCCACTGCGAGGTACCGGAGGAACGCCTCCAACGCCGCGGCGGGCTCCGGGGCGAGCTCGGGTGCGGGGCGGACCATGATCCGACAGTGCAGGCCGGGTCATGCCCGGTCAAGCACCGCCACGCCCTCACCGCACCGGCGCCCAGCACGCGGTGGACGACCGTTCCGCGCGCTCGGCCCGCTCCCGGCGCGTTCACCGCTGCCCCGTCCGCGGCCACGACGGACGCTGCCACCGGCCCTCGCGGTACTCCGCGAGACCCCGGCGCTCCAGCTCGACCAGTGCGGGCCGGACGACCTCGATCGGTAACCCCGATTCCAGCATCAGCCAGCAGATGTCGCGGGCGGCACGCGCGGGCAGCGCGTCGTGCACCCGTACCTGCACCGGATCCAGCCCGTCGGTCGGCTGCACCGGCCGATCCGGCTCGGCGGCCAGGTCGATGCCCAGCCTGCCGACGGCCTCCAGCACCTCCTCGACCCTGCTGACCAGAAGCGCGCCCTTGCGGATGAGCTCATGGCAGCCCGCGGACATTCCCGATGTCACCGGGCCCGGAACGGCCATGACGAGCCTGCCGAGGGCGAGGGCGTCGGCGGCGGTGCGCTGGGCCCCGCTGCGCAGGCCGGCCTCGACGAGAAGGGTGCCGCCGGCCATCCCCGCGAGCAGCCGGTTGCGGACGAGAAAGCGATGCCGGGCCGGGACCGCCGTGGGCGGGTATTCGGTGACGACGAGCCCGGACTCTCCGATCCGATGCAGCAGCGCAGCGTGCGCCGCCGGGTAGGCCCGGTCGATGCCGCAGGCCAGAACGGCGACCGTCGGCCCGCCGGCCGCGAGCGCCCCGCGATGCGCAGCGCCGTCGATGCCGATCGCGGCGCCTGAGACGACTGTGCATTCCCGTTCGGCCAGCCCGCCGGCGATATCGCATGCGATGTGGACGCCGTACCCCGTCGCCGCCCGCGCGCCCACCACGGCGACGGCACGTTCGCTCAGCTCGGCCAGCCGCGCGGGTCCCCGCACCCACAGCGCGAGCGGCGGGGCGAGATCTGGATCGCCGGTGAGGGCGAAGGCGGCGAAGGGCCACCGTGGCCAGCCGGAATCCTCGGGCACCAGCAACCGGGCGCCGATGCCCTCGGCACAGGCGAGGTCGGTCTGCGCACGATCGACGCCGCGGCGGGCCTCGGTCTGCCGGGCCACCTTCTCCGGGACCGCGCCGCGGCGGACCCGCTCGGCCGCCTCGACGGCCCCGACGTCCTCGACGAAGGCCGCCAGCGCGGCCGCGGGCGGCTCGGCGACCCGGGAGAGATAGGCGCGGGCGAGCAGCACCCCGCGCTCGACACACGCCGCCGCGACCGCCGGCTCCGGCGGGCTCACGACGCCCTCCGGTCCCGGAAGTACAGGGCCATCTCGACCGTCTCGCGCTCGGGACGGTCGAGGCCGGCAAGATCGCTCAGCGTCCACGCGACCCGCAGCGCCCGGTCGGCACCGCGCGCGGTGAGCTCCCCGACACGTAGGCCCGCGTCGAGCGGACGGGTCGCCGAGCGGGGCAGCGCGAACCGGGTGCGCAGGACCGGGCCCGGCACCTCGGCGTTGGTCCGCCAACCGTGCGCGGCCCAGCGGGTGGCGGCCGCCGCGCGGGCGGTGAGCACACGCGCCCGGACCGTCGCCGTGTCCTCCGCGGCCTCGCCGGCGCCGGTCAGCGCGGTGACCGGCTGCATGCGCGTCCGCAGGTCGACCCGGTCGAGCAGCGGCCCGGACAGCCGGCCCAGATAGCGACGGCGTACCAGGGAGGGGCAGATGCAGTCCCGGTCGTGCGGGGGCGCGCAGGGGCACGGGTTCGCCGCGAGAATGAGCTGGAAGCGCCCCGGATAGCGCACGGTGCCCTCGGCCCTGGCCAGCCGCACCTCCCCCTCCTCGAGCGGGGTGCGCAGTGATTCCAGCAGATGCGGACCGAACTCCGCGCATTCGTCCAGGAACAGGATCCCGCGGTGGGCCAGCGATACGGCCCCGGGCTTCGCGGTCCGGCTTCCCCCACCCACCAGCGCCGCCATCGACGTCGAGTGGTGGGGCGCCACGAACGGGGCTGCCGTGCTCAGCGGCTCGTCCTCGGGCAGCCGTCCGGCCACCGACCGGATCGCGGCGAGCGCCAGCGCGTCATCGGGCTCGAGCGCGGGCAGCAGGCCGACGATCCGCTGGGCCAGCATCGTCTTGCCCGTGCCCGGTGGACCGACCATGAGCAGGTGGTGTCCGCCCGCGGCGGCGACCTCGAGGGCGTGCCGCGCGTCGGGCTGCCCGACGACGTCGGCGAGGTCGGGCGGTTCGGTCCGCAGGCACGGTGCGATGGACCCGGGGCGACGCAACGGCCGGCCGGACATCAGCCAGGCGAGCACCTCGGAAAGCGATTCGGCGCCGTGCACGTCGAGGCCGTCGACCAGCGCGGCCTCCGGAAGCGTCGCGGCCGGCACCACCACTCGCCCGAGCTCGGCCGCCCGCGCCGCCAGCAGGCAGGGCAGCACCCCGCGGACCGGGCGCAGCCTGCCGTCGAGCGCGAGCTCCCCGAGCAGGACGGTCCGCTCCAGCGCCGACTGGCTCACGACACCGGCGGCCGCAAGAACGCAGCAGGCCAGCGCGAGATCGAATCCCGAGCCGGCCTTGGGCAGCGTCGCAGGCGAGAGCGCCAGCACGATCCGCTCGTTCGGCCACGAGCGCCCGGAGTTCACCACCGCCGCGCGGACTCGGTCCTTGGACTCGTGCAGCGCGGCGTCGGGCAGCCCGACCAGGTGGATTCCCGGCAGCCCACCGCCGATGGCCGCCTCGATCTCGACGGCATGCCCCTCGACCCCGTGCAGCGCCACTGACCACGCGCGGGCGAGTGCGGCCATCAGAACGCCGCCTCGTAGTGCTGCAACGTGGCCGGGTGTCCCGGTTCGATCAGCACCGCGACGACGTCGAACCGGACCTCGCACCACCGCACCTTGTGCGCGGCGAGCCAGGCCTGCGTGACGCGCCGGATCCGCGCGGCCTTGCGACCCGTCACGGCCTCTGCCGGCTCACCGAAACCCGTGCCCGACCGGGTCTTGACCTCGCAGACGACGAGCTTGTCGGCATCGGTGGCGACGACGTCGAGTTCCCCGTCCCGGCACCGCCAGTTCCGGGTCAGCACGACCAGTCCGCGTTTTTCCAGGTACTCGACCGCGACGTCCTCGCCGCGGCGGCCGAGCGCATCCTTGGCTGCCATGGCATCCACGATCGCGGCGCTGGCCCGGCCGCGGGAGAGGCATCGGCCCGGCTGTGGACAACCCGGCCCCGATGTGGATGACCAGGGCCGTCACGGCCGCGACGGGCCGCGGCTGTCGGGGCGTGGGTGTAGGGCGCGCACGTACGCGCGACGCGATGCCGGCATGGTTGCGGCCACGGCGCCCGTCAGGAGCCGAAGGTGGCGCCCCCGGGCAGCCGCAGATCGGGCTTGTCGAGCTCCTCGATGTTCACATCCTTGAACGTGAGGACCCGGACGTTCTTGACGAACCGCGCGGGTCGGTACATGTCCCACACCCACGCGTCGGACATCCGAACCTCGAAGTAGATCTCGCCCTCGGCGTTGCGCGGAGCCACGTCGACCGAGTTGGCCAGGTAGAAGCGGCGTTCGGTCTCCACCACGTAGGAGAACTGAGCCACGATGTCCCGGTACTCCTTGTAGAGCGTGAGCTCCATCTCGGTCTCGTACTTCTCGAGATCCTCGGCGCTCACAGCTCCACTCCCCCCGCGACGGCAGATTCCGCCGACACCGCCTCCGGCATGAGGTCCCCATTGTGGACCAGCGCCTCCGCGTCCTCCACGGCGGCGCGGATGGCGGCGGCCCCCGAGACGTTGACGAACGAGTACCGATGCTCCGCGCTGGGCCCGAACTCGGCCAGCGCCGCGGCGTGGACGGGCGTGCAGTAGCCCTTGTGCAGGGCGAATCCGTACTGCGGCAGCCGCGCGTCGAGCTCGACCATGATCCGGTCCCTGGTCACCTTGGCCAGCACGGACGCCGCCGCGACGCACGCCGCAACCTGGTCGCCCTTCGGCACCGCGAGCGCCGGACGGCCGAAGCCGCGGACCGGGAAACCGTCGGTCAGCACGTACCCGGGCGGGCCGGCGAGTCCGGCCACGGCCCGGCGCATGCCCTGGATGTTGGCCGCGTGGACGCCGCGGCGGTCGACCTCGGCGGGTGGGATGACCACCACCGCGTAGTCCTCGGCGTGCCGGGTGATGAGCCGGTGGAACTCCTCGCGGACGGCGGGGCTCAGCAGCTTGGAGTCGGTCAGCCCGGCCAGCCGCTTGCCGTCGCCGGGCCGCAGTACGCAGGCCGCCACGACGAGCGGGCCGGCACACGCCCCACGGCCGGCCTCGTCGACTCCGGCGACCGGGCCGAGGCCGTGCCGGTGCAGCGTGCTCTGCAAGGTCCAACTGCCGGCCGACCGGCGGACGACGGCGCGCGCGGGTCGCCACTGGGCGGGCAGCACGGTTCTCGGTGCGCGGCGGGAAGAGCCGCTGGGACGTGCCGGCACGGGTCGTCCCGTCAGCACCGACCGCCGAGCCGGGAACCAGGCCCGGCACCGCCACGGCCATGCCACGCGGGCCCAGGCAGCGTCGGCAGAAAGTCGCTCACCGGACCATCCCCGTTCTCCCAGCACCTGCGCCACCGGCACCCGGTGGCCAGCGGGAGTGTACCGAGCAGACCGAGCGCGAGCGGCGCTCCAGGTCCACCGATCCCCGTCTCGGACATGCCGATCGCCCGGACCTGCGGGTCGGCGGAGTCGATCCAGCCGAACCGGTCGAAGGGCAGCACGACCATCCGGGCCTTGCCGATGACGTTCTCGATCGGGACGGGGCCATGCCCGGGCACCCGGGAGTCCGCGGAGTTGTTGCGGCTGTCGCCCATCATCCACAGCTCAGCGGCCGGCACCTGGATCGGCCCGAACGGGATCTGCCGGGCCGGGCCCGCCTCGGGCAGATAGTAGAGATAGGACTCGTCGAGCGGCTCCCCGTCGACCAGAACGCGGTTGCGCGAGTCGCAGCACGACACGGTCTGGCCGCCGACGGCGATGACGCGCTTGACGAAGTCCTTCTCATCCGGCGGTGCGAGGCCGATCAGCGAGCCGAGCTGCTGCAGGCCCCGACCCAGCGGGCTGGACGGCTGCGCGACGGGCGCCTCGCTGCGCCAGCTGTCCGGACCCCGGAAGACGACGACATCGCCCGGCTGCGGGTCGGAGAACCGATAGACGACCTTGTCGACGAGGACCCGGTCGTTGTTGCAGCCGGTGCAGCCGTGCAACGTGGTCTCCATCGACCCGGAGGGGATGACGTAGACCTTTGCGATGAAGGTCTGGATGAGGAAGGTCAACAGCAGCGCCACCGCGACGAGCAGCGGCAGTTCCTTCCAGAACGACGCGCGCCGTCGGCGTCCGCCCCGCGGCGGGCGGCGCGATGTCGAATCCGAACGGGATTCCTGCTGGTAGGACGATGCCGGACGACCCGAAGGCGACTCGGCTTCCCGCCTGCGGTGCCGACCCGGGCTGGTGGCCCGCTCGGCGGAGGTCCTCGGCGCGGCAGGGCGGTCGTCGGCCTGCTCCTCCGCGAGCTGCGGGGGCGGAGCGGGTTGCCGGGCAACCGGCTGGGTCGGCTCGGCCTCGTCCCGAGGCGGAGGACCCTCGTTGCCCGGGTACCGCGGGGCAGCCTCGCGTGGCGGCGGCGGACCGGAGTGGCCGTTTCGGCTCGGCGCCGGGTGACCGCCCGGCGCCCGGCGGCCATTGACCGGACCGGACGGAGCGCCCCCGCTCGAGAATCCCGGGGGACCCGACGGCGGCAGCGGCCGACCGTTGCGCGGGCCGACCGGCGGGGGTTCCGGCAGTCCGGGCATCGGCTGGGCGGCGCGGCGCCCCGGAGTCGAAGAACTCGAGGACGCAGCCGGGTTCGCCGGACCGTGCCGCCGGGGCGGGGCCCGCCGGTCGTCGGGGAGCTCGGGTAGCGCCACGCCCACGAGGCTACGTCACCGAACCATCACGGGAGGGTGACGGTCACGACGCGGTCGGGGTCTCCCGCTTCTCCTTGATCTTCGCGGCCTTGCCGCGGAGGTCACGGAGGTAGTAGAGCTTCGCCCGGCGAACATCCCCGCGGGTGAACACCTCGATCTTGTCGATGTTCGGCGAATGCACGGGGAACGTGCGCTCGACCCCGACGCCGAACGAGACCTTGCGGACGGTGAAGGTCTCGCGCGCGCCGGCACCGTGCCGGCGGATGACGACGCCCTGGAAGATCTGGATCCGGGACCGGGTGCCCTCGATGACCTTCACGTGCACCTTGAGCGTGTCACCCGGCCGGAAGGCGGGGATATCGGAACGCAGCAGCTGTGCGTCCAGTGCGTCCAGGGTGTTCATCGCGCAGGTCCGTCCTCGTCTGATTGCGGTCATGCTTGGGGCGCCGCTCCACTCGACGGGTGGCGCCCGGCGGCCCCGACGCAGGCGTCGGGCGCTGGCAACTCGTCCATAGTGCCAGACCGCCGTTTGCACAGCGCAACCGGCCCGGCGGGCCGGCCCGACCCGCCGGCTCAGGGCTCCTCGCGGAGCCCGGCAAGGAACGCCTGGTCGGCCGCGTCGAGTCGGTCTTCGGGCAGCGCGGCCAGCAGATCCGGCCGCCGCTTCGCGGTGCGCTCGAGCGCCCGGTCGCGACGCCAGCGGGCGATGGCGCCGTGGTTGCCGCTGCGCAGCACCTCGGGCACCGCCTGCCCGCGCCAGACCTCGGGGCGGGTGTAGGCCGGGCCCTCCAGCAGTCCGTCGGAGAAGGAGTCCTCGGCCGCCGAGCGCGGGTTGCCGAGCACTCCGGGCAGCAACCGGGCCACCGCCTCGACGATCACCAGCACCGCGGCCTCGCCGCCGACCAGGACGTAGTCGCCGATGCTCACCTCGTCCACCGGGAACTGTCGGCTATAATGATCCACAACTCGCTGGTCGATACCCTCGTAGCGACCGCAGGCGAACACGAGCCGCTGCTCGGTCGCGTAGGCGCGCGCTGTGGCCTGGGTGAACGACCGTCCCGCAGGTGCCGGGACGACCAGCCGTGGCGGCCGGGAGTCGGACGCGATCACCGCGTCGAGCGCCTCACCCCAGACCTGCGGCCGCATGACCATGCCGGGCCCACCACCGTACGGAGCGTCGTCGACGGTCTGGTGCACGTCGTGGGTCCAGCTCCGCAAGTCGTGCAGAGCGACCTCGATCAGCCCGGCGTCGGCCGCCCGGCCCAGCAGCGACTCCCGCAGAGGCGCAAGGTAGCCGGGGAAGATGGTTACCACGTCGATCCGCACCGGCCGGATCCTCGCAGAACCGCTGCCGACTCGAAGGAGGTGCCCGTGTATGCCGTCTGGTCCACGGGAGGGCAGTGGGCGCTGCTGCCACCGCTGCTGCTGGCCATGGTGCTGACCGGGGTGATCGGCCTCGAACGCGAGGCCGGGGCGAAGAGCGCGGGGCTGCGCACGCACACGCTGGTCGGTGTGGGCTCGGCTGTGTTCATGCTGGTGTCCAAGTACGGATTCGCCGACCTGCTGGGCATCGAGCAGGTCTCCATCGACCCGTCGCGAGTCGCCGCGCAGGTCGTCTCCGGAATCGGTTTCATCGGTGGCGGGTTGATCTTCGTCCGGCAGGACGTCGTGCGCGGGCTGACCACCGCGGCCACCGTCTGGGTCGCCGCGGCGGTGGGCATGGCCTGCGGGGCGGGCCTTCCCGTCCTGGGGATCGGCGCAACCGCCGTGCACTTCCTCGTCGCGCGTGGGTTTCCGCCGCTGTCGCGGATCATCCGCAGACTCCGCCGCGAGCCGCCGACGCTGTATCTGAGCTATGTCGACGGCCGTGGGGTGCTGCGCACGGTGCTCTCGGTGTGCACCGAGCGCGGCTGGTCGGTGCAGCATGTTTCCGTCGAGCGGGCGAGCGTGACCGACGAGGGTCAGCGCATCGCCGCGGTCACCCTGTTACTGGAGGGCCGCGGCGAAGTATCCGGGCTCGCCGGTGAGCTCGCCGAGTTGCCCGGGGTCCGCAGCGCGGCGGCCGGTCACGAGGATCCGGTCGAGTGAGGCCGCGCGGGGGTGCCGCCGCGGCGTCAGCCGCTCGCCGCACCGCGGCCGAGATCGGCGACCGCGATGCGCATCTGGTCGAGAGTGATTCCGCGCGCCGCGAGGACCTGCTGCGCGGTGCCGGTCTGGGTGTACAGCAGACCGAGCAGCAGATGCTCGGTGCCGATCGCCTCGTCGCGCCGCTCGCGAGCGATCTCCTGCGTCAGGACCACCACGTGTCGTGCCTTGTCGGTGAACCGTTCGAACATCTCCGCCCCCTCAGAACCCGAACCGCCGGTACTTCTTGTGCACCGCCTGCCTGCTGACCTGCAAGACCTCGGCGATCTGCTGCCAGGACCAGCCCTGCCCGCGCGCATTGCGAACCTGCAGCTCCTCCAACGACTCCAGCAGTCCCCGCAGAGACGCCACCGCCGCCAATCCGACGGCCGGATCCCTGCTGGACGCCGCCGCCGCGACCCTCGTCGCATCCGCCATGTCCGTCAACCTACGTTGACAACCCCACATCTGTCAACGTGTGTTGACAGCAGGTTGCATGGCACCCCGGGTGCATGGGACAACCGGCACCGCACCAGCCTCGGGAGCAGGCGTGGACGAGGTCACCCTCCGGTTGTGCGGGTCGTTCGCGGTCACCCGCGGCGCCGCGCCGGGCTCCGCCGTGCCGATCGGCAGCCGGAAGGCCCGCCGGTTGCTCGCCCTGCTCGCCGCCCACCGGGGCCGCGTCGTCGACGTCCGGGAGATCGTCGATGCGCTCTGGGCGGGGGAACGCCCGCGCCGGCCGGAGGACAACGTCGCCACCCTGGTCTCCCGGCTGCGCGCCGCCCTCGGCGACGGGGTCGTGCTGGGCGGCCGGGCCGGCTACCACCTGGGGCGCCCGCCCGCGGTCCGGGTCGACGTCGACGAGGCGACCGCCCTCGACGCCGAGGCGCGCCGCCGGACCGCCGCGGGCGACGTCGCACCCGCGGCCGCGGCAGCCCGGCGCGGGCTCGACCTGCTCGGCGACGGGGAGGTCCTCGTCGGCGAGCCCGGCGCCGCCTGGATCGACGCGGTGCGCGACGCGACGGCCGCGCTGCTGCGCTCGCTGCGGCTCACCCTCGCCGAGGCGGCGCTGGCGGCCGGCGACCCGGGCGTCGCCGCGGCCGCCGCCCGCGCCGCGACCAGGACGGACCCGCTCGACGAGCGCGCCCACCGGCTGCTGATGACGGCCCATCAGGCCGCCGGCGAGCCGGCCCGCGCGCTGGCCGCCTACGCCGAGCTGCGGGGCGCACTGGCCGACGAGCTCGGCGTCGATCCGGCCCCCGACACCCGCGCGTTGCACCTGGAGATCCTCCGCGGGACCCGGGTGGACCCACCCCGTCGCCCCCCGATCGCGGTGCCTGCGGCGCCGCCCACCCCGGCCGGGCGCGAGGCCGAGCTGGAAACGCTGCGCGCGGCCTGGTCGGCGGCCGCGGCCGGCCGCACCGCCGCACTGCTGCTCACCGGCGAGGCCGGGATCGGCAAGACCACGCTGGCCGCCGCGGCCGCGGGCCTCGCCCGCACCACCGGCGGGCAGGTCCTCGAGGCCCGCTGCTACGCCGCCGAGCGGTCGCTGCTCCTCCAGCCCGTCCTCGACGCGCTCGGCCCGGCGCTGCGGACCCGACCACCCGGCGCGGTGCGGCAGCTGGCCGGGGCGGGCGCCGGCGTCCTCGCGGCGCTGCTGCCGGAGGCCGTGACGGCACCCGGCGAGCCCGCCCTCGACCGGGGCAGCGCCGAGCTGGTGCACCGCCGGACCTGCGACGCGATCATCGGGCTGCTGCGGGCGCTCGCGGCCGAACGGCCCGTCCTGCTGGTCCTCGACGACCTGCACAACGCGGGCGTGTCCACCCTCGAACTGCTGCACTACCTGGTGCGCCGCCCGGCGACCGCCCGGCTGCTGGTGCTGGCCACGGTGCGCACCGAGGAGGGCGCGCCGGTCCTGGACACGCTCGGCGAGGTGTGCGGGCGGCTCGACGTCGGGCCGCTCTCCGCCGCGGCGGTCGCGCTGCTGGCCAGCCGGGCCGGCGCCCCCCGGCTGGCCGAGGACATCCTCCGGCGCACCCGCGGGCACACCCTCTTCGTGGTCGAGACGCTGCGCGGGCTGGCCGCGGGGGAGGCCGGCGTGCCCGAGTCGCTGCAGGCGGCGGTGCTCGCCCGGCTGCGCCGGGCCGACCCGGAGGTGGAACGGGTGCTGCGCGCCGGGGCCGTCCTCGGCGCGGCCGTGCCACCGCAGATCGTGTCCGCGCTGCTCGACCTGCCGCTGCCGGAGGTCGTGCAGCGCTGCGAGCAGGCCGCCGCGGCCCGGTTGCTGGTGCCGGCCGGGGAGGCCTACGAGTTCGCCAACGACCTGGTCCAGGAGAGCCTGCTCGCGACCACGCCCGCGCCCACCCGGGCCGCGCACCACCGCCGGGCCGCCGACCTGCTCGCCGACCATCCGGAGGCGGAAGCGGCGCACGCGGCGGCGGTCGCCGACTGGCCGCGCGCGGCGCGGGCCTGGCTGCGGGCAGGCGAGGCCGCGCTCGGCCGGTTCGCCGCCGCCGACGCGCAGGCCCTGCTCGCCCAGGCGCTCGACGCGGCCGGGCGGGTCGACGCGGCGGCCCTGACCGGGCGCGTCCACCTGGCCAGGGCCCGGGCCCGGGAGGCGCTCGGAGCGTTCGGGCCCGCCGTCGCGGATCTCGAGGCCGCCCTCGCGGCGGCCCGCGCCGCCGGGGACCGCGGGCTGGAGATGGCCGCGTTGCGCCACTACGCCGGGGACCTGACCTCCGCGCTCGGGTTGCCGGAGCGGGCCCGCCGGCTCGACGCCGGGCTGCGGATCGCCATGCAGCTCGGCGACCGGGGAGCGCAGGCCGACCTCTACGGCTGGCAGGCCGTCGTCGCCGCGAACCAGCTGCGCTTCACCGACGCCATCGAGCTCGGGCGGCGCGCGGTCACCGCCGGCCGGGCGGCGGGCACCGAGGAGGCGCTCGGCGCCGGCCTGGACGGGCTGAAGACCGCCTACGCCTACCTCGGGGACACCGCGCGGCTCACCCCGGTGCTCGGCCGGCTCGAACCGCTGCTGCGGCGGCGGGGTGACCTGCGGCTGCTCTCCTGGGCGGTCTTCGAGTCGGCCCTGCCCGCCGTCGCCGCCGCCGACTGGGACACCGCGACCGCTCGGGTCGCCGAGGCGATGGAGATCAACGAGCGGAGCGGGTTCCGGGTGCACCGGGCCTGGCTGGTCGCCCACCAGGGCTGGATCGCGCGGCTGCGCGGTCGCCTCGACGAGGCGGTCGCGCTCGGTCACGACGCGGTCGGGCTCGCGGCGGCGGCCGGGCACGACTGGTGGCGCTCGACGGCGAACGCCCTGCTCGCCACCACCCTGCTGGAGCGTGGTGAGGTGGCGGACGCCGTGGCGCTGCTCACCGAGGCCAGATCGGCCGCGGAGCGCGGCGGCGCCGAGGGCTACCTGCTGCGCTGCCTGGCCCCGCTGGCCGAGGCCACCGGCGACCCGGCGGTCCTCGCCGAGGCCGAGGTCCTGCTGGGCGGGGTCCGCGCCCCGCACGAGTGTGCCTGGCTCGCCGGGGGCGACGCCTATCTCTCCGTGGCCCGCGCCTGGCTGGCCCGCGACGAGCCCGTCCGGGCACGCGCCGCCCTCGCGCCGCTGCTGGACGCGGCGGACCGGCACGGCTGGCTGCCGTGGCAGGCGGCGGGCGCGGTGGAGGACGCCGCCGCGCTGGCCGGGCTGGGCGACCCGGACGGCGCGGCGCGGCAGGTCCGGCGGGCGCTCGCGCTCGCCGAGCGGCACGGCATGCCGACTGTTGCGGCCCGCGCCCGCGACCGGCTGCGCGGCGGCTACAGCAGCTCGGCCAGCCGGGCCGCGGCTCGCGCGGCCCCACCCGGATCCACCGGCCGGTAGTCCACCACCCGGCCGATCTCCTCGGCGATCGTCGACGCCAGCGCGTCCGGGGCGAGGTCGGCCCAGTCCATCCGCCGCCCGGCCCGGTACCGGGCCAGCCGGTGCGGCACGTGCAGGTTCTGCTCGAAGTGCCGGCGCAGCGGCACGTACAGGAAGGGGCGCCGGTTGGCCGTCAGCTCCATGGTCGTGGTCAGCCCGCCGTGGGTGATCGCGACGTCGCAGGCGGCGAGGTGCCGGTAGAGGTCGGGCACCCAGCCGTGCACCTCCAACCCGGGTGCCGGCGGCACCGTCTCCGGGTCGATCCGCGGGCCGGCGACCACCACCATCCGCAGCCCGGGCACCAGCCGCGCGGCCGCCGGGAACGCCGCGGCCACCCGGCGCAGCAGCGGCAGCCCGATGCCGGTGCCCCCGGCCGTCACCAGGCAGACCGGCTCCCCCGGCCGCCAGCCCAGCTCCTCCCGGATGCCCGCGCGGTCACACGGGTCGATCGGGTCGAAGCCGGTGACGTACCCGGGGAAGGCGTAGTGGTCGCGGGTCCAGTCCCGGATCGACGGCAGCCCGGGGCCGAACGTGTCCGGCACGACGTCCTCGGGGTCACCGACGAACAGGGCGCGGTCGCGCAGCCGCGGGTAGCGCTGCACCTGCTCGATCATCTGCGCGTTGTGGTCGGCGGTCAGCTCCACCTCGCGATCGCCCCCGCCGGGCATCGGCAGGTACCCGACGAAGTCGGTG
This sequence comes from Pseudonocardia asaccharolytica DSM 44247 = NBRC 16224, assembly GCF_000423625.1. Classification (GTDB taxonomy): domain Bacteria; phylum Actinomycetota; class Actinomycetes; order Mycobacteriales; family Pseudonocardiaceae; genus Pseudonocardia; species Pseudonocardia asaccharolytica. The sequence continues at coordinate 76,486 of NZ_AUII01000001.1, read as the reverse complement.
AGCCAGGCGTACGCCGCGCCCTTGAGCTCGGGGTTCTCGTGCAGGAAGTGGTCGAGCTCCCAGGCCTCGTCGCCGACCCACAGGTCGTGGTGCTCGGCCTCGGCCAGCTCGGCGAGCACGTGGAAGTTCGCGACCAGGATCTCGTCCATCGTGCGCAGCGCCTGGAACGCGTGCAGGTCGTGCTCGCCGGACTCCCCCTCGACGTGCCCCGCCTCGCTGGCCAGCCACCGCGACGCCGGGTGCACGCACTCGCCGCGGGTGTGCAACAACTCCGTGACGGGGTGCTGGGCCAGCCACTCGACCTCGACGTCCGGACACAGCGCGCGCAGCTCGTCGGCGATCGCCAGGTCGCGGCGGGCATGCCCGAGCCCGATCGGCGAGGACAGGAACAGCGCCCGGCGCGGCCGCGACCAGGCCGGCGCCCACGTGCTCGGTGGCCGCGACCGGCCGGCCAGGCCGTCGACGAAGTCGCGGATCAGCAGGTTGACCCGCACCGGGTCGCGGGCGTTCGGGACATGTCCGGCGCCGGGCAGCGAGACCAGGGTGCCGCCGGTCCACTCCGCCACGGCCGCCCCATCCGCGTGCGGGATCAGCAGATCGTCGCTGCCGTGCACGACCAGCACCGGGCAGCGCACCGCGGCGCACAGGTCGCGGGCCTGCTCGCGGGTCGGCCACCCGTAGCCGTCGAGGGAGTCGAGCATGACCTCGGCGGTGATGCCCGCGGACCAGCCGATGGCATCCTCGTACTGCTTGGTCGAGTGCGGGTCGGAGTGGCAGGCCGCGAGGAAGAACGCGGCGAAGCCGTCGACGTCCTTGGCGATGTAGTGCCGATTGACCTTCTCGGGGCCCTGGTAGCTGTCCCGGATCTCCTCGAAGCCGGTGAAATGGTCCAGGATCAGAGTCGGCGCGATCGCGACCACACCCGCGACCCGATCGGGATGTGCGGCGGCCAGCTCCAGCGCCCGCCGCCCGCCACCGGAGAGCCCGACGGCCACCACCCGGTCGGTGCCGGTGGCGTCGAGCACGGCGACCAGGTCGGCCACGTCCTGTTCCATCGTGTAGGCCGCCGGGCCGACCGGCCGGTCGCTGCGCCCGTTGCCCCGCATGTCCACCACGACCACCCGGAAGTGCCGGGCCAGGAACGGCACCTGGGCCTTCCACTGCCGGGCGTGCACCAGCGGCATCGAGGTCGGCAGCAGGATCGTCGGCTCCGCGGTGCCGCTGCCCGGTCCCGGGTCCTCGGCCCGGTAGACCTCGTAGCCGATCCGCACGCCGTCGCGCTCCACCCAGTCCTCGGCGTCCGGGTACCTCGCACGCATCGCGACCTCCCGCCGGTGAGGTCGCCATCGTGTCCCCGGCCATTGCAGCCGCGCTGCAACGCGGTCGCAACGCGGCGGCGCATGCTCCCGGCGACCGGATCCATACGAGGAGGACGTCATGACCGACTACGTACTCGTGCACGGCGGGTTCTGCGACGGCTGGTACTGGGGCGAGACCGCGACGCTGCTGGAGAAGGAGGGACACCGGGTGCACCTGGCCGACCTGCCGAGCACTGGCAGGGACCCGGCCGCGCTCGGCGGCCTGGCCGACGACGCGGCCGCGGTCCGGCGGCTGCTGGACACGGCGGGCGAGCCTGTGGTGCTGGTGGGGCACTCCTACGGCGGCATGGTGCTGACGGAGGTCTCCGACCACCCCGCGATCGCGCACACCGTCTACGTCTCGGCGTTCTGGCCCGCGCGCGGGCAGTCCCTGGCGGACCTGTTCGGGCCCGGGTCCAAGTGGCTGGAGCTCGCGCCCGACGGAGCGGCCATGAAGGTCACCGACGACGTCGAGGCGGCCCGGCAGGCGCTGTGCGCGGACCTCGACCCCGCGCGGGTACCGGAGTGGCACGCCTCCCTGATGTGGTCGTCGACCTCGGCCATGGGCACCCCGAGCACCGCGCCGGCCCGCACCCACCCCACGACCTACGTGGTGCTGGAGCGGGACAACGCCCTCCCGCCGGCGGCGCAGGAGGCGATGGCCACCCGAGCCGACCGGGTGGAGCGCATGGCGACCTCGCACGTCCCGATGCTCGTCGGCCCCCAGGGCCTCGCCGCGATCCTCATCCGCCTGCCCTGACTCGCTGCTCGACAGCGGAACGGTCGATCATTGTTACTTACACATGCTACTGTAGGCGGATGATGACCCGGCGGCTCCAGATCCTCCTCGACGAGGATCGCTACCAGCGGGTCGCCGCCGCGGCCCGGGCCCGGCGCACCTCGGTGGCAACCGTGATCCGGGAGGCCATCGACCGCGGACTACCCGCTGACGACGACGAGCGCGGGACCGCCCTGCAGCGCATCCTGTCCGCCGAGCCTGCCCCTGTCCCTGACGACCCGGCCGAGCTGGTCGCCGAGTTGCACGAACTTCGCAGCAGACTGCGGTGATCGTGCTGGACACGACGGTGCTGCTCTACGCCGTCGGCACCGAGCACGAGCTGCGCGAGCCGTGTCGGCGCCTCCTGGCTGCGCCGAAACGACTCGCGTTGACCGCCACGGCCGGGGTGATCCAGGAGTTCGTCCATGTCCGGAGCCGACGTCGACCACGGTCCGAGGCGGTAAGCCTGGGGCGCTCCTATCTCACCCTGCTGAGGCCGCTGCTCGACGTTCCCGACGCGGCCGTCGACGACGCACTCTCCCTGCTGGGCGAGCACGCCTCGCTGGGCGCGTTCGACGCGGTTCTCGCAGCCGCTGCGCTGCGCGCCGGGTGCCGGGCGGTTGTCACCGCGGACCGCGCCTTCACGCAGGTCGACGACCTTCCCGTGGTGTTCCCGGACCAGGCCGGGGTGGCCACGCTGTTGTCGCCGGGGGACGAAGGGGAACCCCGATCCCCTCGGTCTGCGCAGGGGTAGCGGGCGCGAAAAGCCGGCTCACCCGGGGTCGAGCAGCCCCTCCGGCGGGGTGAGCACGATCCGTCCGCCGTCGAGGTCGACGGTCGGCACGATCGCGCGCACGAACGGCACCAGCGCGTCCGGCAGCTCCGGGCGGGCCAGCACCAGCAGCTCGCCACCAGGGCCGTGCACGACCTCGCGGACGATGCCGACGACGGCCCCGTCCACCAGCTCGGCGCGCAGGCCCTCCAGCTGATGCACGTGGAACTCGTCGGGGTCGCCGGTCGGGGGCAGCTCGGCCGAATCGATCAGCAGCTGGGTGCCGCGCAGCCCCTCGGCCGCGGTGCGATCGGGCACCTCGGCGAACCGGACCAGCAGCCGGCCCGAATGCGGCCGGGAGGACTCCACGGTCAGCCCGAAATCCGGGGCGCCTGCGCTCCGCGCGGTATCGACGCGCGCTCCGCCTGCGCTCCGCGCGGTGAGCGCCGCGCCGGGGGCGAACCGCTGCTCCGGGGAGTCGGTCCGCACCTCGACAACGAGCTCACCGCGCAGGCCGTGCGCCCGGACGATGATGCCGACGAGGAGCGCGGTGCTGCCGGAGACCGGGTTCCTACCGGTCGGTGTCGACGACATCGACCCGCACGCCGCGACCACCGATGCTGCCGATGACGGTGCGCAAGGCGGTCGCGGTGCGCCCACCGCGACCGATCACCTTACCGAGGTCATCGGGGTGCACCCGGACCTCGAGAGTGCGCCCGCGCCGGTTCGTCACGAGATCGACGCGCACCTCGTCCGGATGGTCGACGATGCCCCGCACGAGATGCTCGAGCGCGTCCGCGAGGACACTCACAGGTCCTCCTCACTCATACCTGGCGGCCGTACTCGCATCACCGCTGCGGACGGCGGTGAAATCGGCAAGCTCGCTCACGACTCGGTGGCCTCCGCGGCCGTGTTCGACTCGCCAGCGGTGGACTCGCCCGCCGAGTCCGCCTTCGGACGGCGGTCGGCCTTCTTCTTCGGCGTCGTCGCCTCGGTGGTCGGCTCCTCGCTCGCCGCGGCGAGCGCCGCCTGGAACCGGGCGAGCTTGTCGACCTTCTCCGGCTGCGGCTTGAGGATGCCCTCGCTGCCGGGCAGGCCCTTGAACTTCTGCCAGTCACCGGTGATCTCGAGCAGGCGCTGCACCGGCTCGGTCGGCTGCGCGCCCACACCGAGCCAGTACTGGACCCGGTCCGAGTCGATGTCGATCAGGCTCGGCTCATTCTTCGGGTGGTACTTGCCGATCGTCTCGATCGCCCGGCCGCTGCGCCGGGTCTTGGCGTCGGCGACGACCACGCGGTAGTACGGCTGACGGATCTTGCCCAGCCTCATAAGCTTGATCTTGACGGCCACGCTGCTAACTGCTCCTCGCCCATGAATGTCTCGATGGATCGTGCTCTGCTGAGTCAACGCGGCTCGCGTGGGGTTACGGGCTGCGCTCACTCGACGTCTACGGCCGCGGCACGGTAGAGGGCCAGCCGGGGGCCGGTCGGTTATTCTGCCAGACGGCCGCCTGCCGGACGAACAGAGCCGGGTGGCCTCAGATCGGCGAGACGCCGAGCAGCGTCAGGAGCAGCGCGATGCCCGGCAGCAGGTTGTTGATCTGGTGCGCGATGATGCTGGCCGTCAGCCGGCCCGTCACCACCCGCGCCAGCCCGATCGGGATCGCGATGACCGCAAGCAGCGGGGTGCGGGTGAACTCGAAATGTGCGAGGGCGAACAGCACCGTGGTGAGCGCGAACGCGAGCCAGCGATCGGCCCCGTGCTTCTCCAGCGCGCCCCAGAGCAGCCCGCGATAGACGATCTCCTCGCAGAGCGGGGCCAGCAGCACGACGATCACGAACACCACCGCGGCACCCGCGGCGCCCGCCCTGAGCCCGGCGAACACCTCCCCGACCGCGGAGGTCGCGCGCTCCGGGCCGAGGATCCTCGCGTAGATCAGCGACGCCGGGATGGTGAGCACCAGGCCGCCGAAGCCGAACGCCAGACCGAGGCCGACGTCGCGCCAGGAGAACCGCAGCCCGAGATCGCGGCGCGGCCCGTTGCCGCGCACCACGGTGCTCAGGATCGCCGTGGCCGCGGCGAGCACGGTCGGCACCGCGAGCCCGACGGCCAGCCCGGCCACGGACGGTGGGCCGCGGCGGAAGACCAGCAGCCCGAGCAGCGCCGAGACCGACAGGAACACCGCCGCGGCGAGCGCGTACGCCCCCAGGCCCCAGCGGTGCTGCGGCCGGGCAGGGGGTTGTGCAGGGGGCTGGGACGGCGGTGCGCCGGGCGACGGGCCGGGTTCGGGTGTGGCCTGCCCGGGCGACCCGCTGTCACCCGGCCACGGACCCTGGTCCCTTTCCGGTGATCGCACGTCTCGACGCTACCGGCCGAACGGCGCAACGGCCTGCCGGGCGGGGCGCTCAGCCCGTTGCGTGCACCACCCGGCCGCGCAGCAGCACGAGCGCCGGTTCGCGCAACGCGGCCGGGTCGGCCCGCGGATCACTCCGGTAGACGACGAGATCGGCGGGCGCGCCGGTGTCGAGCCCCGGTCTGCCCAGCCACGCCCGCGCCGCCCAGCTCGCAGCCCCGATCGCGTCGGTGTGCCCGGCGGCGTGCAGGGCCAGGATTTCATCGACGATCCGGCCGTGCCGGATCCCGCCGCCGGCGTCGGTGCCCGCGAACACCGGAACCCCGGCCTCGACGGCGCATCGCACCACGCTGCCCGCGGTGCGATGCAGCTCGCGCATGTGCGCGGCGTAGGCCGGGTACTTCGCAGCGCGCTCCGCGATGCCGGGGAACGTCTCGACATTGATCAACGTGGGGACGAGCGCCGTGCCGCGGCGGGCCATCTCGGCGATCAGGTCGTCGGTCAGCCCGGTACCGTGCTCGATGCAGTCGATCCCCGCGCCGATCAGGCCGGGCAGGGCGTCGGTTCCGAAGACGTGCGCGGTGACCCGGGCACCGGCCTCGTGCGCCGTCGCGATGGCCTCGGCCAGCACGTCGTCGGGCCACAGCGGCGCCAGGTCGCCCACGCCACGGTCGATCCAGTCGCCGACGAGCTTGACCCAGCCGTCGCCGGCCGCGGCCTGCTCGGCGACGACCTCGGGCAGTAGCGCCGGATCGTCCAGATCGACGGCGAGGCCGCCGATATAGCGCTTGGGCCGCGCGATGTGCCGGCCCGCCCGGATGATCTGCGGGAGGTCCGCGCGAGCCTGCAGCGGCGAGGTGTCGACCGGCGAGCCGCAGTCGCGGATGAGCAGCGTCCCCGCGTCCCGGTCGGTGCGGGCCTGCTCCTCCGCCTCGTCGAGCTCGACGGGCCCGGACGGCCCCAGCCCGATGTGGCAGTGCGCGTCGACGAGGCCGGGGACGATCCACCCGCCGTCGAGCAGGGTTTCGGCGGCGGTCAGGGGTTCGGCGCTGATCCGTCCCGCGCCGTCCACGAACAGCTCGGTGCTGTCGCCGGACGGCAGCAGCACGCCCCGGAGCCGGTAGCCGGCGGCGGGAACCTCGGGCACCATCAGCGCGGCTTCTTGCCGAAGTTCAGCTTCGAAGGGTCGAAGCCGGGCGGCAGCTGGTCGAGTCCGCCGAGCCCGGGCGGCAGTTCCTGCGGGCCCGGTGGCATCCGCGAGAGGTCGGGCGTTCCACCGCGCACCTTCGGCTGCGTCGGGCTCTTGCGGCCCTTGGCGCCCTTGCGGCCCTTGCGGCTCTTCGACTGCCGCTGCGTGCCGCCGAAGCCGAGCTGCCCGGCCATCTGCTTCATCATCTTGCGGGCCTCGAAGAAGCGGTTGACCAGGTCGTTGATGTCGCTGACCGTCACGCCGGAGCCGTTGGCGATCCGCAGCCGCCGCGAGCCGTTGATGATCTTCGGGTCGGCCCGCTCGGCCGGGGTCATGCCGCGGATGATGGCCTGCAGCCGGTCGAGCTGCTTGTCGTCGACCTGGGCCAGCGCATCCTTCATCTGACCGGTGTTCGCGCCCGGCAGCATTCCGAGGATGTTGCCGATCGGGCCCATCTTGCGGATGGCCAGCATCTGCTCGAGGAAATCCTCCAGCGTCAGCTCCCCGGTACCGATCTTGGCCGCGGTCTTGGCCGACTGCTCGGCGTCGAAGACCTGCTCGGCCTGCTCGATGAGGGTGAGCAGATCGCCCATGCCGAGGATCCGGCTGGCCATCCGGTCGGGGTGGAAGACGTCGAAGTCGGCCAGCTTCTCGCCGTTGGAGGCGAACAGGATCGGCTGGCCGGTCACCTCGCGCACCGAGAGCGCGGCACCACCGCGGGCGTCACCGTCGAGCTTGGTGAGCACCACGCCGGTGAAGCCGACGCCGTCGCGGAACGCCTCGGCCGTCGCCACCGCGTCCTGGCCGATCATGGCGTCGACGACGAACAGCGTCTCGTCCGGCTGCACCGCGTCGCGGATGTCGGCGGCCTGGCGCATCAGCTCCTCGTCGACGCCGAGGCGGCCCGCGGTGTCGACGATGACGACGTCGTACATCTTGTCGCGCGCGTGCTGCACGCCATGGCGGGCGACCTCGACCGGATCGCCGGGGCCGAGGCTCGGGTCGGCCCCGGCGGTCGCCGACGCACCCGGATGGGGCGCGAACGTGGGCACCCCGGCCCGCTCCCCGACGATCTGCAGCTGGTTGACCGCGTTGGGGCGCTGCAGGTCGGCCGCGACGAGCAGCGGGGTGTGTCCCTGGTTGTGCAGCCAGTACGCAAGCTTGCCGGCCAGCGTGGTCTTACCGGAACCCTGCAGGCCGGCGAGCATGATCACGCTCGGCGGTTCCTTCGCCAGCGCGAGCCGCCGGGTCTCGCCACCGAGGATCCCGATGAGCTCTTCGTTGACGATCTTGACGACCTGCTGGGCCGGGTTCAGCGCCTGGGAGACCTCAGCGCCCTTGGCCCGCTCCTTGACCTTGGCGATGAAGGACCGCACCACCGGCAGCGCGACGTCGGCCTCGAGCAGCGCGATGCGGATCTCCCGCGCGGTGGCATCGATGTCGGTTTCGGACAGCCGGCCCTTGCCGCGCAGGTCGCGCAGCGTCCCGCTGAGACGCTCGGAGAGGGTGTCGAACACCCCTATGAGCCTACTTGCCGGGTCGCGGGGACGTCCCGTGGTCCGGTCGACACGTCCAGGCCCAGGCCGAGGCGGGCACCCGCCCGGTCGAGCACGGTGACGTCCGACCAACCGGGCGGGGGGCCGTGGGCGCGGAACGACTCGGCGAGCCCCGCCGCGCGCCCGGCATGTGCGGCGAACGACGCCGAAGGGACCACCCGGCCACGGGCGGCCTGGCCCTGCAGCGCGTCGGCCGCCTCGACGTCGAGCCAGACCAGATGCGCCGAACGTCCGGTCAGGGCCGCGAGCAGCGCGACCATCTGCCGGCACGCCACCGACGTCGCCGGCAGGTGGACGAGGACGACGGAGGGCCCGAGGGCCGCCGCGCGCACGATCGCGAGCCGGTGCAGCAGGTGTACCAGCAGCCGGTAGCGCCGGTAGGGCGTCCCGGCGGGCAGCCGCCGGGCGAGCGCGTCGCGGTGGGTCTGGGAGTCGAGCAGGGCGACGTCCGGGCCCGCCGGAAGCCCCGCGAGCAGGGTGCTCTTCCCCGCGCCGGGGACCCCCGCGAGCAGCACGAGCGACCGCCCGGGCAGCGTGAGCCGGACCGGGCCGGGCGAGGCGGGACCGCGGGTCATGGGTCGAGAACGCGTCGGACGAGCGATTCGTTCCGTCGCAACCATTCTTGCCGGGCCGGCCGCCCGCCCGGCCCGGCCGGGGATCCCGATTCGCCGAACGGCTTGCCCGTCGGCGCGACCGGGTGTGCACTGGAGCGCCACCGCAGCGGGGATCCATGCACGCCTGGCCGACGAGCGACCAGCCGTCGACGTCCGACTGCAGCGCTCGTCCACCGCCCCGGTGCTGCTGGGCGGCACGGCGCGCGACGAGGAGGTCGCGAAGCTCACCCACTGGCGCGGCTGCGCCGATGCCTCAGCCAGGCCGGAAGCCTGACAGCGGGTGCGCTCGGGCCTCTGGACCCGGGGCCACGGCGGAGATGGCTGCGGCGGTGGGTGGGAAGGTCCTCGACACCGCCGCCGCGGCGCGTCTGTGGAAGGAGACCGAGGGCAACCCACTGTTCGTGGCCGAGGCCGTGCGGACGGGTTTCGGGGACTCCGCGGCGCGCCCAGCCCGCACCCCCACGGACCACCCCATGATCACTGCCCGGCTCCTGCAACTGCCGCCCGACGCTCGCCGGCTGGTCGAGGTCGCGGCGACGATCGGGCGCGGCCTTCGACGAGCTGTACCCAAGGGGATCCGGCAGTACTGGAAGGCGGGCTTCGTCCGCGAGCGGCCCGACGAGGTCATCGCGGCGCACGTCGAGCACGGTCCCCGGACGCCGACCGTCGCCTCGACGAGAACCTCTACCCCATCAACGGCGCGGGTCGACCCGGAGGAGACGGCGTTCGGCCACCGCGACGCGAGGTACGCGATGGTCCTCGGATCGTTCCGGCCGGAACCAACCGACGACGAGGCCGACATCCGGTGGGTGCGGGACTACTACGCCGCCGTCCACCCCTACTCGGGCACCGAGGGCAACTACATCAACTTCATGGCAGAGGACGACATGGTGCGGGCCCCGGAGAACTACGGACGCAACTACCGGCGCCTGCAACAGGTCAAGGCCACCTTCGACCCGGAGAACTTCTTCCACCTCAACCAGAACATCGAACCGGCGAGCTGACGGTCCAGGGGGCCGTCTTCTCACCCCGCGGCGGCCAGCACGGCCTGCTCCACCCTCCGGCGTTCGGTCTCTGCCGGCCTGCGGCCGCCCACGCCGAACGAGTCGACCACCGAGGAGCCGAGGGTGGACACGCGCGCCCACCGCAGCTCGATCCCGCAGCCTTCCAGCGCCGCGGCGACCCGGTGCAGCAGCCCGATGCGGTCGGTCCCGCGCAGTTCGAGCACCACCACACCGCTGGCCTCGTCGTCGAACCAGAGCACCCGCGGCGGGGCCGCGTCGTGGGCGGCCGGGGCAGCCGGGGCATAGTCGCGCTCCTTGCGGGCCAGCGCGTCGGCGAGGACCAGCGTGCCGTCGAGCACCCGGATCAGATCGGCCCGGATCAGCGCGGGATCGGGCAGCCCGCCGAACCGCGGGGACACCAGGAACTCGTGGACCACGACGGTCCCCTCGGTACGCAGCTCCGCGGCGTACACCTGCAATGAGTGCAGGGCCAGCACGCCCGCGGCGGCCGACAGCGGGCCCGGCCCCTCCACCCGGGCGGCCGCGGGGGCCGCGACGACGACGCTGGCGGCCTCCGTTCCGCTCATCCGGACCTGGGGTCGTCCGTCGGCGAGCACCGCCGCCGCGAGCTCCCGGTTCGCCGCGCTGAGCGGGCCGGGACCCGGCAGCGGCTCACCGGCCATCAGCGCCCGGGCGCGGCCGGTGAGATCGCGGATCAGCCGCTGCTTCCACGGGCTCCACACCCCCGGGCCGGTGGCGAGCGCATCGGCCTCGGCGAGCGCGTCGAGCAGGTCGAGGACCAGCCCGTTGCCCCCGAGGGCGTCGACGACGCGGGTGACGGTCGCCGGGTCGTCGAGATCGCGGCGGGTGGCGGTGTGCGGCAGCAGCAGATGATGCCGGACGAGCGCGCCGAGCACGGCGACGTCGGACGCGCCGAGGCCGAGCCGGCCCGCGATCCGGGTGGCCAGCGACGCCCCGACCACCGAATGGTCGCCGCCGCGGCCCTTGCCGATGTCGTGCAGCAGCGCCCCGACCAGCAGCAGGTCGGGCCGCGCCACCCGGGTGGTGAGCCGGGCGGCCTGGGCGCAGGTCTCCACGAGGTGGCGGTCCACCGTCCACAGGTGTGCGCGGTCGCGCGGCGGAAGGTCACGTACCGCGCCCCACTCGGGGAACAGCCTGCCCCACAGCCCGGTCCGGTCCAGCGCCTCGACCACCCCCACGGTGCCGCGGCCCGCGCCCAGCAGCGACAGCAGCTCGTCGAGCGCCGGGCGGGGCCAGGGTTCGCGCAGCTCGGGGGCGGTGTCGGCCAGTCGGTGCAGGGTCGCGGGGGCCATCGGCAGCCCGGTCCGCGCGGCGGTGGCCGCCACCCGCAGCACGAGCGCCGGGTCGCGTGTCGCCGAGGCGCCCCTGGCCAGCGCGACCTCTCCGAGGTGTTCGACGACGCCGGAGCCGAGCGGGCGGCGCACCGGGGTCCTGCGCAGCGCGGCGAGCCCCCGGCGGGGCAGCCCGCCGCGCGCCGCGCGCAGCCCGACCTCGGCGGCGAACGCCACCGCCCGGGCCGCCCCGGACAGCGCCCTGGCCAGCTCGAAGCGGTCGCCGAGGTCCAGGACCGCCGCGATCTCGTCGGCGTCCTGGGCCCGCATCACGTCGCGGGGCCGGCCGGCGAGCCGGTGCAGCTCGGTGCGCACATCGAGCAGCAGGGCGTGGGCCGCGGCGACCTCGCCGCCGGGCCGCTCGACCAGCTGCGCCGCGGCCAGCGCGTCGAGCAGCTGGACGTCGCGCAGCCCGCCGTGACCGTTCTTCAGGTCCGGCTCCACCCGGTGCGCGACGTCGCCTGCCGTGCGCCAGCGCTGCGCGGCGGCGTCGGTGATCTCGTCGAAACGGCCGCGGATACCCGCCCGCCAGGCCCGGCGGACGGCGGCGTGCAGCGTGCCCGACAGCTCCGCGTCGCCGGCGATGTGCCGGGCCTCCAGCAGCCCCATGGCGGCGCACAGATCACCGGCCGCGACCGCGACGGCCTGGCCGGGGGTGCGGACCGAGTGGTCGAGCCCGATCCCCGCGTTCCACAGCGGGTACCAGAGCCGCTCGGCCAGCCGCTCGATCTCGTGCCGCCCGTCGTGCAGCAGCACCAGGTCGAGATCGGAATGCGGGGCGAGCTCGCGGCGACCGAGCGCCCCTACCGCCACCAGCGCGACGCCCGCACCCAACCCGGCCGCCGCGGCCCGCGCGGACAACCAGAAGTCGTGGAGGTCCACCAGCGCGGTGCGCAGGGCCTCCGGGCGAAGCCGCCGCCTGCCGCCCGGCGTGCGCAGCAGGGCGGCCTTCGCCGCGACGAGGTCATCCGCCGAGTCGACCATCAGACCGCGTCGCTGCCCCGCTCACCGGTGCGGACCCGGACCACGGTGTCGACCGGGGTGACCCAGACCTTGCCGTCACCGATCTTGCCGGTGCGGGCCGCCTCGACGACCGCATCGACCACCTTGTCCGCGAGGGTGTCGTCGGCCAGGACCTCCACCCGGACCTTCGGCACGAAGTCGACAGCGTACTCCGCGCCCCGGTAGACCTCGGTGTGGCCCTTCTGCCTGCCGTACCCCTGTACCTCGCTGACCGTCATCCCCAGCACGCCGATCTGCTCGAGGGCGGACTTGACGTCCTCCAGAACGAATGGCTTGACGATCGCCGTGACGAGCTTCATCACTCAGTTCTCCTTGCCTGCGGTGGCCCGGGCCGGGCCTTCGGACGAGGCGAGCCGAGGCCGGGTCGACCCCAGCCCGCCGACGCCACCGAGGCCCGAGTAGTCGTAGCCGGTCTCGGCGTGCTCGGTCTCGTCGACGCCGATCACCTCGGCGTCGTCGCTGACCCGGAAACCGATGGTGGCCTTGATGAGGTAACCAAGGATGAGCGCGATGAGGAAGGAGTAGAGCATCACCGCACCCGCGGCCAGTGCCTGACGACCGAGCTGGGTGAGACCTCCGCCATAGAACAGGCCGTTCTCCCCGGGCGCGGCCGGGTTCACGCTGTTGGTGCCGAAGAAGCCGATGAGCAGGGTGCCGACGAGCCCGCCGACCAGGTGGACGCCGACGACGTCGAGCGAGTCGTCGAAACCGAACCGGTACTTGAGCCCGACGGCCAGCGCGCAGACCGCACCGGCGATGACCCCGATGGCGAGCGCGCCGAGCGGGCTGACGAACCCGCAGGCCGGGGTGATCGCGACCAGGCCCGCCACCGCACCCGAGGCGGCACCCAGGGTGGTGGGTTTGCCGTCGCGGAGCTGCTCGACGAGCAGCCAGCCCAGCACCGCGGTGCCGGTCGCGAGCGTGGTGTTGGTGAAGGCGAGCCCGGCGAGATCGCCGGCGGCCAGCGCCGATCCGGCGTTGAACCCGTACCAGCCGAACCAGAGCAGGCTCGCGCCCAGCAGCACGAACGGGAGGTTGTGCGGGCGCATGCGCTCGCGCGGCCAGCCCTTGCGGCGGCCGAGCACGATCGCCAGTGCCAGGGCGGCGGCGCCGGCGTTGATGTGGACCGCGGTGCCCCCGGCGAAGTCCTCGGCCTTCAGGACGTTGGCGATCCAACCGCCGGTGTTGTCCGGTCCGGTGAACCCGTCGAAGGAGAACACCCAGTGGGCGACGGGAAAGTAGCAGAGGGTGACCCAGCCCGCGACGAACGCCGTCCACGCCCAGAACTTCGTCCGGTCTGCGATCGCGCCCGAGACCAGGGCCGGCGTGATGACCGCGAACATCAGCTGGAACATGACGAACGCGGTGGTGGGCAGCGCGTCGCCGCCCGGCCACGGCGTGACCGCCCCGGTCGCCGGGTCGGTCGACTCGTAGCCGACGAGGTGTCCGATCGTCGAGCCCAGTCCGGCGAACTCGTTGCCCCCGATGAGACCGCCGAACACGTCGTCGCCGAAGGCCCAGCTGTAGCCGAACAGGGCCCACAGGACGCCCACGACGGCGAGGCAGATGAAGTTCATCATCAGCATGTTCAGCACGTTCTTGCTGCGGACCATCCCGCCGTAGAAGAACGCCAGACCGGGCGTCATGAGCATCACGAGCGCGGCGCTCGCGAGTACCCAGGCGGTGTTCCCTGCGTTGACCACGATTCCCTCCAGCTGTCATCCAGGCTGGGGGAATCCTCATTGCGACATGTTTCAACGACCGGCGCCCGGTGTTTCCGCCGGGTGAACGAGCCCCGCCCGGCCGTTACGTCGGCATTACGGTTGCGCCGGCCTGGCGGTGTGGCGCGGAACCCGGCCGTCATGATCAACGCTTGGGAGCCCGCGGCCGCGCGGATCGCGGCCCACGGCGCCGAAACGTCGATCATGGCGGCCGGACGCCGGGCGCCCAGGATCAGTTCAGCAGCGCGTCGACGAACGCGGCGGGCTCGAACGGCGCCAGATCGTCCGGGCCCTCGCCGAGGCCGACGAGCTTCACCGGGACCCCGAGCTCGCGCTGCACCCGGAACACGATGCCGCCCTTGGCGGTGCCGTCGAGCTTGGTGAGGACGATCCCGGTCACCTTGACGACATCGGCGAACACCCGGGCCTGCATCAGCCCGTTCTGACCGGTCGTGGCGTCGAGAACCAGTAGCACCTCGTCGACCTCGGCCTGCTTCTCCACGACGCGCTTGACCTTGCCCAGCTCATCCATCAACCCGGTCTTGGTGTGCAGCCGGCCCGCCGTGTCGAGCAGCACGGCGTCCGCGCCGTCGGCGGTGGCACGTTTGACGGCGTCGAACGCGACGCTGGCCGGGTCCGAGCCCTCGGGCCCGCGCACCACCGCGGCCCCGGCGCGTTCGCCCCAGGTGACGAGCTGTTCGGTGGCGGCGGCCCGGAACGTGTCGGCCGCGCCGAGGACGACGGTCCGGCCGTCGGCCGCGAGCACGCGGGCGAGCTTGCCCGTCGTCGTGGTCTTCCCGGTTCCGTTGACGCCGACGATGAGCACCACCGCCGGACGCCCGTCGTGCGGCAGCGCCCGCACCGATCGGTCCAGTTCGGTGTGCAGCTCCCCGGTCAGCACGTCCTTGAGCAGCTGCCGGGCCTGCTCGGCGGTGCGCACGCCGCGGGAGGCCAGCTCGGTGCGCAGGGTCTCGACGAGCTCCAGCGTGGTCTCCGGGCCGAGGTCGGCCTGCAGCAGCGTGGCCTCGACGTCCTCCCACGACTCCTCGTCGAGCTCGCCCGCGCCGAGCAGACCGAGCAGGCTCTGCCCGAATCCGGTGCGCGAGCGCGCCAGCCTGCCGCGCAGCCGTTCGAGGCGGCCAGCGGTGGGGGCAATCGGTTCGGTGGGTGCTGCGGGGGCGGTGGGTTCGGCGGGTGCTGCGGGGGCGGTGGGTTCGGCGGGTGGGGCGGCGACGGCGGGCGCCGCACCGTTGCCGCTGATGTCCGGGGCCGGAGCGGGCGGGGCGGGGGCGGGCTCGGCGGGCCGTTCCGGCGCGGCGGTCGTGTCGGCCGGGCGTTCCGGCGCGGCGGTCGTGTCGGCCGGGCGTTCCGGCGCGGCGGTCGTGTCGGCCGGGCGTTCCGGCGCGGCGGTCGTGTCGGCCGGGCGTTCCGGCGCGGCGGTCGTGTCGGCGGACGGCTCCGGGGCAGGCTCGGCCGGGCGCTCGGGCGCCGCGGTCGTATCGGCAGGCCGCTCCGGCGCAGCCTCGGCCGGGCGTTCCGGCGCGGCGGGCTCGGGCCTGCTCGGCGGCGCCTCGACCGGCGGCGCGGAATCCTTGACCGGCGGCGGCGCGGTGTCCGCCGGTTCCGGACGGGTCGCGGTGTCGGCACCGGCGGCGAAGCTGAATCCGCGCTCGGTCTGGTACGTGCCGCCGCGCCGCGGCGGGAGCGCCTCCGGGCCTTCCTCGGGTTTGAGCTGCTCGGTTTCGCGCAGGCTGATCCGGCGGCGCCGGCCGACGACAAGGCCGAGCACGAGGGCGATCAACAGGACCGCCGCGACCACCGCCACGACGATCCACAGGGTCTCCGTGGTCACCCGACAAGCCTGTCATGCCGTCCGCCCCGCGCGTCCTCCAGACCGGCCTCGGGGCCGACCGGCAACGCTACGAGGCTGGGCGCAACCGCTGCGAGATGACGGCGGTGATCCCATCCCCGCGCATCGACACCCCGTACAGCGCGTCGGCGACCTCCATCGTCGGCTTCTGGTGGGTGATGACGATCAGCTGCGAGGTGGCGCGCAGCTCCTCCATCAGCCCGATCAGCCGCCGGAGGTTGACGTCGTCCAGCGCGGCCTCGATCTCGTCGAGGACATAGAACGGCGACGGACGGGCCCGGAAGATCGCGACAAGCAGCGCGATCGCGGCCAGCGACCGCTCCCCGCCCGACAGCAACGAGAGCCGCTTGACCTTCTTCCCCGGCGGGCGGGCCTCCACGTCGATGCCCGTGGCCAGCATGTCCTCGGGGTCGGTGAGCCGCAGCCGCCCCTCCCCGCCCGGGAACAGCGTGGCGAACACGATCTCGAACTCGCGGGCCACGTCGGCGTAGGCGGTGGTGAAGACCTCGAGGATCTTGTCTTCCACCTCCCGGACCACGGTCAGCAGGTCGCGCCGGGTGTTCTTGAGGTCCTCCAGCTGTGTGGACAGGAACCGGTAGCGCTCCTCCAGCGCCGCGAACTCCTCCAGCGCCAGCGGGTTGACCTTGCCCAGGAGCGAGAGATCCTTCTCCGCTCGGGTGACCCGCCGCTGCTGGGTGGCCCGGTCATAGGACATCGCGGGCGGCGCCACGACGTCCTCGCCGCGCTCCTTCGCCGCCTCGTACTCGGCCAGCTCCGCCGCCGACGGCGGAACCGACACCTGCGGCCCGTACTCGGCGACGAGGTCGTCGACCCCGATCCCGTGCTCGGCGAGGATCTTCTCGGTGAGCTGCTCCATCCGCACCCGGGACTGCGCGCGCAGTACCTCGTCGCGGTGCACGGCATCGGTGAGCTTCTCCAGCAACGCGGTCAGCCGCCCGGCGGTGGTGCGGGTCTCGGCCAGCGCCGCCTCCCGCTCGGTGCGGTCCGCGGCGGCGCCGTCGCGCTCGGCGGCCGCCCCGGCCAGCGAGACCTCCAGCCTGCTGAGCGCGTTCTCCCCCGCCTCGACGACGAGCGCCGCGACCGCCGCGGCGCGCTCGCGTTCGGCCCGCGCCGCCGCCGCCCGCACCCTGGCCTGCCGCTCCGACGCGGCCTGCCTGCGCAGCGACTCGGCCCGACCCGCGATCGCGTGCGCCCGCTCCTCGGCCGTGCGCAGGGCCAGCCGCGCCTCGACCTCCGCCGAGCGGGCCTGCGCCAGCGCGTCGGCCGCGGCGTCGCGGACCTCGGTATCGGGTTCCTCCTCCAGCGGCTCGCCCTCGGCCACCGACAGTTGCTGTTCGGCCGCCTCCAGCGCGAGCAGGGCGTCCGACCGTCGCGACTCCACGGAGTCGCGACGCTCGCGCAACCGCCCGGCCTCGGCCTCGGCCGAGCGGACGACCTGCTCCAGCCGCCCGAGTTGCGCGCCCGCGGCCGCCCGCCGCGACTCGGCGGCGCGGCGCTCCTGCTTCGCGCCCTCGAGCTCGGCCAGCCGGGCCGCCTCCTCGGCCCGTGCCCCCTCCAGCGCGGGGCGCAGCCGGGCCAGCTCCTGCTCCACCGCCTCGCGCGACTCGACGGCGCTGTCGACATCGGCCTGCAGGTCCAGCGCGCTCGATCCCGAACCGGACCCGCCGCGGGCCCGATCGGCGGCCAGCACGTCCCCGTCGGTGGTCACCGCGGTGAGCGACGGAGCTGCCGCGACGACGGCGCGCGCGGCGTCCAGATCCTCGACGACGACGACGTCGCGCAGCATCCCGGTCACCGTGTCGCCCAACGGCGGTGGGGCGCTGACCAGCGACGCCGCCCAGCGTCCCGCGGGCGGATCGCCCTGCCGAACACCATTCGCCGCGCCGCCGATCAGGATCGCGGCGCTTCCCGCGTCGGTGTCGCGCAGCATCCGCAGGGCAGCGACCGCGCTGAGCGCCGAGTCGACCACGACCCCCTCGGCGAGCTCGCCGAGCAGCGCGGCGACCGCGGTCCGCGCCTCGGGAACCACGGTGAGCAGGCCGGACACCGGGCCGAGGACCCCGGCGTGGCCGCCGTGCAGCAGCGCGCCGGACCCGTCCTTGCGCGCCAGCCCGACCGACAGGGCGTCCACCCGGGCCCGCCAGTGCGCCCGCTGCTGCTCGACCTCGCGCTCCCGCTTCACCAGCTCGGCGACCCGTGCGCGCGAGCTCTCGTGCGCCTCGACGGCGGCGGCGACCCGCCCCTCGAGGCCGTCGCCTGCGACATCATCCAGCATCCCCAGCTCGTCGCGGGCCGTCTCCAGCTCGGCGGCGGCCTGCGCGGTGCGCTCCTGGGCCTCGGCCAGAGCCTGCGACAGCCGCTCGATCTCCTCGGCGGTCGCCGCGAGGCCGCTGCGCAGCGCCTCGGCCTTGCCGGCCAGCGTCGCGATCCCCGCCTTGCGGTCGGCGATCGCGCGGACCGCCGCCAGATGCGCGCGCTCGGCCGCGGCCAGGGTGCGCTCGTGCCCGGCGCGCTCCTCCAGAACCTCCGACAGCCGCCGCCGCGCCTGGGCCACGGCCTCGACCAGCTCCTCCTCCTGTTCGGCGACGGCGTCGGCCTCGCGCTCGAGATCCTCCGGATCACGGCCCCGGGTGCGGCCCGGGTCGGACCCGGCGTCGGCGAGGTGGCGGACCCGCTCCTGGGCCAGCCGCACCGTGCCGCGCAACCGTTCCGCCAGCGCCGAGAGCCGATACCAGACATCCTGCGCCGCGGCCAGCCGGGGCGCGTCCGCGGCCAGCGCCGCCTCCAGCCCGGACAACTGCTCGCGGACCGTGACGAGCTGCTCCTCGACCTCGGCGCGCTGGGCCCGCGCCGCGGCCTCGTCGGCCTCCTCGCGGGCCAGCGAGTCGCGCAGGGTCACCAGGTCGTCGGCGGCGAGCCGCAGCCGGGCGTCCCGCAGCTCGGACTGGACGGCCTGGGCGCGCCGCGCGATCTCGGCCTGGCGGCCCAGCGGCTTGAGCTGGCGACGCAGCTCGGCGGTGAGGTCGGTGAGCCGGGTGAGGTTGGCCTGCATCGCGTCGAGCTTCCGCAGCGCCCGTTCCTTGCGTTTGCGGTGCTTGAGGACACCGGCCGCCTCCTCGATATAGGCGCGCCGATCCTCCGGCTTGGACTGCAGGATCGAGTCGAGCTGGCCCTGCCCCACCACGACGTGCAGCTCGCGGCCGATCCCGGAGTCCGAGAGCAGCTCCTGGATGTCCAGCAGCCGGCACGACGAGCCGTTGATCTCGTACTCGCCCGCGCCGCCGCGGAACATCCGCCGGGTGATCGAGACCTCGGAGTACTCGATGGGCAGCGCGCCGTCGGAGTTGTCGATGGTCAGCGTGACCTCGGCGCGCCCCAGCGGCGCGCGGCCGCTTGTACCGGCGAAGATCACATCCTCCATCTTGCCGCCGCGCAGCGCCTTGACCCCCTGTTCCCCGAGGACCCAGCTGATCGCGTCGACGACATTGGACTTGCCCGAACCGTTGGGGCCGACCACGCAGGTGATCCCGGGCTCCAGGCGCAGCGTCGTCGATGAGGCGAAGGACTTGAAGCCCTTCAGCGTCAGACTCTTCAGATGCACAGCCGGCGGCTCCCCCGAACACGGTGATCCCGGAGGCTACCGGTCATATCTCGGTGAAGCCGTCGAACCCGCCGCGGGCCTCGGTCCATTGCGCCACGACCTGGTCGACGCGGCCGGGCGTCCCGCTGCCGCGCAGCGTGTCAAGCAACCGCTGGCAGTCCGCGCGCAGTCCCTCCGCCACGACGGCGACCCTGCCGTCGGGCAGGTTCTCGGCCCGCCCGACCAGGCCGAGCTCGAGCGCCCGCGACCGCGTCCACCAGCGAAAACCGACCCCCTGCACCCTCCCGTGCACCCACGCGGTGAGCCGAACGGCGGATCCGAAGTTGATACTCACAATACTGCTACGTTACCGCGCCGTGATCCGTTGGACGCGTCGGAGCGGCGCCGCACTGCTGGTCGGGATGGCCGCGGGCGGCCTGTTCGCCGGCATCGGTTCGACGGTGTCCACGGTGGATGCTCCCGTGTCGCCGACGGCCCGGATTCCGGCTCCCCGCGAGGCCCCCGACGGGTACCTCCCGGCCACCGCCTCCCCGGCGCCGGTCGTCGCGGCTTCGCCGACCGCGGCGTCGCCAACCTCCACCCCGGCTCCCACGAAGCCCCCGGCCCGTGCCCCGGCGCCGTCGACCAGTGCGCGACCGTCCCCCGCCCCCACGGCGGCCCCGGGACCGGCGGCGCAGGTCGTCGCGCTGACCAACGAGCAGCGCGCCCGGCACGGCTGCGGGCCGCTGCGTGTCGACCATCGGATCACCGCGGCCGCGGAGGGGCATAGCGCCGATATGGCCGATGCCGGTTACCTCGCCCACGACAGCCGGGACGGCACCGGTTTCGATCAACGGATCCGCGCGGAGGGCTACCCGGCTCCCGGTGCGGAGAACATCGCGCGGGGCCAGCCGGACGCCGCGACGGTCGTCGAGGCCTGGATGGGCTCGCCCGGGCATCGGGCCAACATCCTCAACTGCTCGCTCACCACGGTCGGCGTCGGGCACGACCCGCGCGGGAACTACTGGACCCAGGACTTCGGCCGCTGACCGGAGCACGGCCTTCTCCGTGATCATCGTTTCAGGGACACCGCCGACCGAGCCGACTCGGCCGCCAAACGCCTGCTGGTCGGAATCCTGCGCGGCGCCGGTCTCACCGGGTGGGTGCTCGGGTATCTCCTGGGCCCAAACACGATCGATCTGGCCTTCCCGGAACCACGGGTGGCGATCGAGGTCGACGGCCGGGCCTGGCATGTGGACGCCGAGCGGTTCCGCAGCGACCGGCGCAAGAGCAATGCTCTGGTCCGCGCGAGATGGGATCTGCTGCGGTTCACCCCTGGCACGACCTCGCAGGTGACCCGGGCCGGGTGCTCGAGGAGATCGTCGCGACGATCGCCGGCCCGGCCGCATGATCGCCCGTTGGGGGCATGGCGCCGCCGGCGGCGTGGATGTCCCTCAAACGGCGATCACGTGCGGGAGCAGGACCGCCGCCACACCGTTACGCTGCGAATCTGCCCAACCACGCGAGTGAACGGAGACCCCGCCGTGACCGTCGTCGACAACGCGGTCTACGTCGACGGGACCCGTGCCGCCTCGCCGACCTCGCTCGACCAGACCTTCGCCGAGCTCCGCCGCTGCCCGGGAGGGCGCAGCTTCGGCTGGATCGGGCTGCTGCGACCCGATCGCGACGAGATCGACGTGGTCGCCAAGGAGTTCCAGTTCCACGAGCTCGCCGTCGAGGACACCGTGCACGCTCACCAGCGGCCCAAGCTGGAGTGGTACGGCCAGACGATGTTCGTGGTGCTGCGGCCCGCCCGATACGTCGACCCGGTCGAGATCATCGAGATCGGTGAGATCCACCTGTTCCTCGGCCCCGACTTCGTGGTCACGGTCCGGCATGCCACCGAGCCGGACCTCGGCGCGGTCCGCCACCGCATGGAGGCCGATCCCGAGCTGCTCGCCCACGGACCGTTCGCCGTGCTGTACGCCGTGCTGGACAAGGTCGTCGACGACTACGGACCGGTGCTCGCCGGCCTGCAGGACGACATCGACCAGATCGAGGTCCAGGTCTTCGACGGCGACCCGAGCGTCTCGAAGCGGATCTACCAGCTCAGCCGCGAGGTGATCGCCTTCCAGCGCGCTGTCGAGCCGCTGCAGGATCTGATCGCCGCGTTGCACCAGCGGGTGGGCGGCGAGGGAACGAACGCCGACCTGGAGCTGAGCCGGGCCCTGCGCGACGTCGCGGACCACGCCACCCGGGTGCTGGAGCGCACGGAGGGGTTCCGCCAACTGCTCAGCGACATCCTCGTGGTCAACTCCACGCTCGTTGCGCAGCGCCAGAACGAGGAGATGGCCCGGCTGGCCCAGGCGGGCTACGACCAGAACGAGCAGCTCAAGCGTATCTCGTCGTGGGCGGCGATCCTGTTCGCTCCGACGGTGGTGGCCGGGATCTACGGCATGAACTTCACGCGGATGCCCGAGCTGGACTGGACGCTGGGGTACCCGTTCGCGCTGGGGCTCATGTTCGGGCTTGCGCTGGTGCTCTACCTGCTGTTCAAGCGTCGCGGCTGGCTGTAGCGGCGGAACCTGCTGGGCTGGCAGCGCCTGTGCGGCGCCGACCATCGACAACGCCCTGCGGCGCGTCGCCTCCCCGGTGGTCGTTCCACTGCGGACTATCCGTGGGCCCGGCGCGGGCGGGGCTGGCAGCGCGGGCAGCTGAACGACGACCGGTTCATGAACGGCTCGCGGCGGATCGGGGTGCCGCAGCGCCGGCAGGCCCGGCCGGCCTGACCGTAGACGTTGAGCGAGCGGTCGAAGTAGCCCGAGGCCCCGTTCACGTTGACATACAGCGCATCGAACGAGGTACCGCCCTGGTCGAGGGCCTCGGCCATCACCTCGGCGGCCGCCGACAGCACCGTGCGGCCCTGGGCGCGGGTCAGCGTCTCGGTCGGCCGTGCCCAGTGCAGCCGCGCCCGCCACAGCGCCTCGTCGGCGTAGATGTTCCCGATCCCGGAGACCACGGTCTGGTCGAGCAGGGCGCGTTTGAGCCCGGTGCGCCTGCGCCGGATCGCCGCTACGGCCTCGTCGAGGCAGAACAGGGGGTCCATCGGATCGCGGGCGATATGCGCCACCGGCTCGGGCAGCAGCCCGCCGCCCGCGGCGGGGGCCAGCGGATGCACCGAGAGCCCGCCGAACGTGCGCTGGTCGACGAACCGCAGCTCGGGCCCGTCGTCGTCGAACCCGATGCGCACGCGCAGGTGTTTCTCGCCCGCCCGGCCGACGTCGGCGACCAGCAGCTGCCCGCTCATCCCCAGATGGGCGAGGATGGCGTCGTCTCCCGCGTCCAACTCGAGCCAGAGGTACTTTCCGCGGCGGCGGGCGGCGGTGACGGTGCGCCCGGCCAGCCGGCCGGCGAAATCGGCCGCACCGGCGACGTGCCGGCGCACGGCGCGCGGATGCCATACCGTGACGGCGGCGATCCGCCGGTCGAGCACATGGTCGGCGAGTCCGCGGCGGACGACCTCGACCTCGGGAAGTTCGGGCACGGTGGATGGCGACTCAGCCGGGGCCGGCCTGCCCGACGGGGCCGTCGGCCTCGGCGGTCAGCGTTCGCCAGGCCAGTTCGGCGGCCTTCTGCTCCGCCTCCTTCTTGGTGCGCCCGTCGCCCGACCCCAGCTCACGACCGCCGACGACGGCGGTGGCCGTGAACACCTTGAGATGGTCGGGCCCCTCCTCGGCGATCCGGTACTCGGGCACGCCGAGGTCGGAGGCGGCGGTAAGCTCCTGCAGGCTGGTCTTCCAGTCGAGGCCGGCGCCCAGCAGCGGAGCGCTGCGCAGCAGCCCACCGAACAGCCGGTGCACGAGCCCACGCGCAGCCTCCAGGCCATGCTGCAGGTACACCGCTCCGATCAGCGCCTCGGTGGCATCGGCGAGGATGCTCGCCTTCGCCCGCCCACCGGTGAGCTCCTCTCCCCGACCGAGATAGAGATAGGCGCCCAACCCGGCCGGGCTCAGCTCGGTGGCCACCCCGGCCAGGGCGTGCATGTTGACCACGCTGGCACGCAGCTTGGCGAGCTGCCCCTCGGGCAGCTCGGGATGGTCCCGGTACAGCCGTTCGGTGACGATGACGCCGAGCACCGCGTCGCCCAGGAACTCCAGGCGCTCGTTGGTCGGCAGCCCACCGCGCTCGTAGGCGTACGAGCGGTGGGTGAGTGCGAGCGTGAGCAGGTCGTCGTCGATCTCGGCGCCGAGCGCGCTCAGTAGGGGCCCGCGGTCCTCCACGGGGCCCTGCACGCCTCGCTCCGCCACGCGGACGCGATCAGGCCGGGCGGACGACCTGACGGCCGTCGTAGGTTCCACATGTCGGGCAGGCCACGTGCGGGGGCTTCGGGGCCCGGCAGGCGCGGTTCGAGCAGGCGGCGAGAGTCGGCGCAGCCGCCTTCCATTGCGCCCGGCGCGAGCGCGTGTTGGACCGCGACATCCGGCGCTTGGGTACGGCCACGGCGAAACTCCTAGATGGTGCTCGGGGATATCAGTCGAATGACTGTGTCATTCCGACGGCAGGTGCTCGCGCAGAGCGGCCCACCGAGGATCCAGTCTCTCATGCCCGTGGTCGGGGCCGAGATCGGCCCGCCGCCCGCCGCATTCGGAACACAGCCCGAGGCAGTCCGGCTCGCAGAGCGGGGCGAGCGGGAGCTCCAGGATGATCGCGTCCCGGACGACCTGCTCGAGGTCGACGCGCTCGTCCACCAGCCGCGGCACCTCGTCCGAGTCGGTGGTCTCGTCGGTCGCGCTGTCCGGGTAGGCGTACAGCTCGGCGACGTCGACCTCGATGGTGTCGGTCAGCGGTTCGAGGCAGCGGGAGCATTCGCCGGCGAGCTCCGCCGAGGCCGTTCCCGAGACGTAGACGCCCTCGGTGACGGCTTCGAGCCGCAGCTCGAGCAGCACCGGCGACCCGGCCGGGACGACGATGACGCCCTCGAGCCCGATCGCCTTCGGCGCGTCGGGCGCGGCGATGCTGCGGGAGACGGTGCGCATGGCCCCGGGCCTGCGGCCCAGCTCCCGAGTACTGAAGACCCACGGGCTCGCCGCTTCCGGGCGATGCGTGGGGGTGCGGTGGGTAGTCATGACCGTCGCCAGGATAGTCCGCGGCTCAGCTCTGCGGGTCGGCGGTGAACCGGTCGGCGATGAGCGCCGCGAGCTCGAGGAACGCGTCACGGGTCGGGCGCCGCAGCCGGGCGAGCTCGACGCGGCCGCCGGTGGCCAGGTGCGGGTCGCGGGGCACCTCGACGACCGCCCGGGAACGGGCGGCGAAATGGTCCCGAACCCGGCCTCGGTCGATCTCGGCGCTGCCTCGGTCGCACGACAGCACGACGACGGCGTTGGCCGCCAGCTCGGCGTAGCCGTGCGCGACGAGCCAGTCCAGTGTCTTGGATGCCCGGCTCGACCCGTCGACGGTCGGCGCCCCGACGACGATCAGGTCGTCGGCCAGCCCGAGCGTCCCCTCCATCGCCGAATGCACCAGCCCGGTTCCGGAGTCGGTGATGATGATGTTGAAGAAGCGCGCGAGCAGCGCGCAGACCTGCGCGTACTCCTCGCGACTGAACGCGTCGCTCGATGCGGGGTCCTGGGCGGAGGCGAGCACCTGCAGCCGCCCGGCCAGGCTGGTGTACCGGGAGACGTCGGCCCACGAGCCGATCCGGTCGTAGTCGCGCAGCAGCTCGCGAACCGTTACCGAGGATTCGCCGGTCAACCGGTCGGCCAGCGTCCCGGCATCCGGGTTGGCATCCAGCACGACCGCGCGGTCGCCTCGATTCTCGGCCAGCGCGAGACCCAGGCAGGTGGCTACCGTGGTCTTACCAACCCCGCCCTTGATCGACGTGACGGCCACCCGGTGCGCCCCGGTGAGCGTCGCGTGGATCCGGCGCAGCCGGGCGCGGCGGTGCTGCTCCGCCTCGCTCGGCCCCGGGTTGACCAGCCCGCGGCTGCCCGCGAAGACCAGCCGCCGCCAGCCCTCCTCGGGCCGGTCGGTGCGGTTGCGGACGATCGTGTCCTCGGTCAGCTCCGCGGCGGTCACCGGATGGATCGGCCGAATCGTCTGCTCCCCCACCGGATCCTCCGAGACGCCGTTGCGAGACAGCCGATGACCGTAGCGCTCCCACCAGGTCGTCGGATCGGGCTCGATGCTGCGCGGCACATGCGTACAGTAGCGTGATGAACACGCAGCGTCAGGGACTCGGCCCGCGCGTCGTGGACGTCGCGGCGCGTCCGGTCAGTCGATGAGATCCATCCCGGTGCCCGAACGCCCGTGCAGCACCGGCGCGGGCGCGCCGCCCTGCGCACCCCGCCAGAGCTGGCTGCGGCCCCGGCTGACCGTGCGCAGCGCCTTGGACAACGTGTCCTCGAATTCGGCGAGCCTGGCGTCGACATAGCCGTCGCATTCGGAACGCAGCCGATCGGACTCGGCGGTGGCGTCGTCGACGAGCCGAGTCGCCTCGGCGTGCGCGGCATGGACCACCTCGGCCTGCGCGACGAGCCGGGCCTGCTCGGCCTGCCCGTCGGCGATATAGCGGTCATGGGCCGCGCGCCCGGCCTCGGAGAGCCGGTCGGCCTCGGCGCGGGCCCGCTCGGTCAGGTCGGTGCTCTGCCTGCGGGCCTCGGCCAGGGTGCGCTCGGCCTCGCGCCGGGCATCGGAGACGGTCCGCTCGGCCTCGGCCCGGGCGTCGGCCACCATCTGCTCGGCCTCGGTCCGGGCCTGCGTGAGCAGCCGCTCGGCCTCCTCGGTGGCTGTCGAGCGAGCTTCCTCGGCTTCCTGCTCGGCAGCGGAGATGATCTCGTCCCGCCGGTCCAGGACGTCCTGGGCGTCGTCGAGTTCGCCCGGGATCGCCTCCCGGACGTCGTCGAGCAGGTCGAGGACGTCACCGCGGGGGACGACACAGTTGGCGGTCATCGGGACGCTTCGCGCCTCCTCGACGACCGTCACCAGCGCGTCCAGCGACTCGAAGACCCGGTACACGGGACGCATCCTCGCACCAGGAGGCGCGGAACCACCGAATTGCCGCGTCGCCCGCGTGTCAAGTTCCCACCGGGTGATTCATGATCACCTGTGGAGACCCGGGCTACGAGTGCTCGGCGATCCGGTCCAGCAGTTGGCGGTGGACGCTCTCGGGCAGCAGATGGGCCACGTCACCCCCGTAGGTGGCGACCTCCTTGACCAGCGAGCTGGACAGGAAGCTGTACTCCGGATTCGTCGAGACGAACAGCGTGTCGATACCGGAGAGCCGCTGGTTCATCTGCGCCATCTGCAGCTCGTAGTCGAAGTCGGTGATCGCGCGCAGCCCCTTGACGATGGCGCGCACGTCGTGGGCCGTGCAGTAGTCGACCAGCAGCCCGTGGAACGAGTCCACGGACACGTTCGGCATGTCCGTGGTGGTCTCGCGCAGCATCGCCATGCGCTCCTCCACGGTGAACAGGCTCTTCTTGTTCTTGTTGATCAAAACCGCCACGATGACCTCGTCGAAGAGGTCGGCCGCACGAAGAATGATGTCGAGGTGACCGAGGGTCACCGGATCGAATGAACCGGGGCAGACCGCGCGTCTCACCGCCGCACCGCCTTCACACGTGGCCTCACACGCCGGGACCGTACCGGAGCCCGACGTGCAGCGTGGTGTCTCCGTAACGTCGCTCACGCCCCCCATGCAGCGGTTCGGGCCACGGGAACGGGCCCGAGCGCATATCGCGCTCGACGACGACAGTCGCCTCGGGGGCGTACCAGCCGCCCCGCTCGGCGGCGGCCAGCCAGCGGGCCACCTCGTCGTCGCCGACGGCGTAGGGCGGGTCGGCCAGCACGATGTCGTAGCTGCGATCGGCGGGCCCGGCGAGCACCGTGGCCACCGGCGCGGCGCGCACCGCTCCGCCCAGCCCGAGGGCGGCGATATTGCGCCGGAGTACACCCGCCGCGCGCCGGTCGGACTCCACGAACAGCGCATGCGCCGCACCCCGCGACAGCGCCTCGAGCCCGAGCGCGCCCGAACCCGCGCACAGGTCGAGCACGGCGGCGCCCGCCAGCCCCGGGCCGGCCTCCAGCGCGCTGAACAGCGCCTCGCGCACCCGGTCCGGCGTCGGACGGGTGCCCCGGGCCGGCACCTCCAGCCGCCTGCCGCCGGCCCGCCCCGCGATGATCCTCATGTGCGCCTCCGGCGCCTGTGTGTGCGTAACAGTGTTAGAACACTGTTACGCACTCACGGGGCATCAGCCAACTCGACGAGGAGGTCGCCGCCCTCCACCTGTTGGACCGCACCGATGGCCAGGCGGGCGACGGTGCCCGCCCGCTGGGTGGTGATCGAGGCCTCCATCTTCATGGCCTCGATCGTGGCGACGGTCTGACCGGCCGCGACGATGTCGCCCTCGCCGACCTGGAGGGTGACCACGCCGGCGAACGGGGCGGCGACGTGCCGGTCGTTCCCGCGGTCGGCCTTCTCGGCGGCCTTGACGTCGGTGGCGATCGAGTGGTCGCGGACGGTGATCGGACGCAGCTGACCGTTCAGCATCGTCAACACGGTCCGCAACCCACGCTCGTCGGGCTCGGAGATCGCCTCCAGTTCGATGAGCAGGGTGACCCCGGGCTCGAGCTGCGCGGTGTGCTCGAGCTCGGGCTCCAGCCCGTAGAAGAAGTCCTTGCTCGACAGCACCGACGTGTCGCCGTAGGTCTCGCGGTGCGCCTCGAACTCGGTGGTGGGACCGGGGAACAGCAGCCGGTTGAGGGTGGCCCGGCGGGCGTCGCGAAGGCCGCGGCGGTCCTCGATGCTCAGCTCGGGCGTCTGCTTCTCCGCGGGGCGGCCGTCCAGCGCCCGGGTGCGGAACGGTTCGGGCCAGCCGCCGGGCGGGTCGCCGAGCTCCCCGCGCAGGAAGCCGATCACCGAGTCCGGCACGTCGAAGCTGCCCGGGTCGGCCTCGAAGTCCGCGGGCTTCACCCCGGCGCCGACCAGATGCAGCGCCAGGTCGCCGACCACCTTCGACGACGGCGTCACCTTGACCAGTCGCCCGAGCATCCGGTCGGCGGCGGCGTAACAGTCCTCGATCAGCTCGAAGCGGTCACCGAGGCCGAGCGCGATCGCCTGCTGGCGCAGGTTCGACAGCTGCCCGCCGGGGATCTCGTGGTGATAGACCCGCCCCGTCGGCGA
Source organism: Pseudonocardia asaccharolytica DSM 44247 = NBRC 16224 (assembly GCF_000423625.1). Taxonomy (GTDB): domain Bacteria; phylum Actinomycetota; class Actinomycetes; order Mycobacteriales; family Pseudonocardiaceae; genus Pseudonocardia; species Pseudonocardia asaccharolytica. Next base: position 48,093 of record NZ_AUII01000001.1, on the reverse strand, counting down.
GGCCAGCCCCGACTCGAAGGGCGCGTAGACCTTGCGCACCGCTTCCCAGTACGGCTCCAGGTCGGAGACGGCCTGCAGGTCCAGACCGGTGGCCCGCTCGGTGTGGTCGGTCGCGGCGACCAGCGCCGACAGCGACGGCTGGCTGGTGGTGCCCGCCATCGACGCGACGGCCGCGTCGACCGCGTCGACCCCGGCCTCGATCGCCGCGACCAACGTGGCGAGCTGGCCGCCCGCGGTGTCGTGGGTGTGCAGCGCCACCGGCAGGTCGAACCGTTCCCGCAATGCGCACACCAGCGCGCGGGCCGCGGGTGGGCGCAGCAGTCCGGCCATGTCCTTGATCGCCAGCACATGGGCGCCCGCCTCGGCGATCTGCTCGGCCAGCCGCAGGTAGTAGTCCAGGGTGTAGAGCTTCTCCCCGGGGTCGGACAGGTCGCCGGTGTAGCAGAGCGCGACCTCCGCGACTGCCGTCCCGGTGGCCCGGACCGCGTCGATCGCCGGGCGCATCTGCTCGACGTCGTTGAGCGCGTCGAAGATCCGGAAGATGTCCATCCCGGTCGCCGCCGCCTCCGCCACGAACGCGTCGGTCACCTCGACCGGGTACGGCGTGTACCCGACCGTGTTGCGTCCGCGCAGCAGCATCTGGGTGCAGATGTTCGGCACCGCGGCGGACAGCGCGGCCAGCCGCTCCCACGGGTCCTCGGCCAAGAACCGCAGCGCCACGTCGTAGGTCGCCCCGCCCCAGCACTCCAGGGACAGCAGCTGCGGGGCCGTCCGCACCAGGTGCGGCGCGACGGCCAGCAGGTCGCGGGTCCGGACGCGGGTGGCCAGCAGCGACTGATGCGCGTCGCGGAAGGTCGTGTCGGTCACCGCGACGGCCGTCTGCGCGCGCAGGTGGGCCGCGAACTGCTTCGGGCCCATTGCGCGCAGCAGCTGCCGGGATCCGTCGGGCGGCGGGGCGCCGAGACTGGCGACCGGCAGCTTGTCGACCGGCTCGACGACCGCCGGACGCGGCCCGTTGGGCTTGTTGACCGTGACATCGGCGAGATAGGTCAGCAGCCGGGTGCCCCGGTCCGCGGGCTGGCGGGCGCGCAGCAGCTGGGGGCGCTCGTCGATGAAGCTCGTCGTCACCTTCCCGATCTGGAAGTCCGGATCCGCCAGCACCGCCGAGAGGAACGGCAGGTTCGTCGCCACGCCGCGAATCCGGAACTCCGCGAGCGCGCGGCGGGCCCTGCGCACGGCGTTGGCGAAGTCGTGGCCATGGCAGGTCAGCTTCACCAGCATGGAGTCGAAATGGGCGCTGACCTCGGCGCCGGTGTGGGTGGTGCCGCCGTCGAGGCGCACCCCAGGGCCGCCCGGCGACCGATAGTTGCTGATCACCCCGGTGTCGGGGCGGAACCCGTTCGCCGGATCCTCGGTCGTCACCCGGCACTGCAGCGCGGACCCGAACAGCTGCACGTCCTCCTGGTTCAGCCGCAACTGTGGCAGGGTCATCCCCGACGCGATGCGCAGTTGCGCGATCACCAGGTCGCGCTCGGTGACCTGCTCGGTGACCGTGTGCTCGACCTGGATCCGCGGGTTCATCTCGATGAAGACGTGGTTGCCGCGCTCGTCGAGCAGGAACTCCACGGTGCCCGCGTTGACGTAGCCGATGTGGCGGGCGAACGCCACCGCGTCGTGGCAGATCCGCTCGCGCAACGCCGGGTCGAGGTTCGGCGCCGGAGCGATCTCGATGACCTTCTGGTGTCGGCGCTGCACGGAGCAGTCCCGCTCGTAGAGGTGCACGACGTTGCCCTCGGCATCGGCGAGAATCTGCACCTCGATGTGGCGCGGGTTCACCACCGCCTGCTCGAGGAACACCGTGGGGTCGCCGAACGACGACTCCGCCTCCCGCATCGCCGCCTCGATGGCCTCGCGCAGTTCGCCCGGCTCGGCGACCCGGCGCATACCGCGCCCGCCCCCGCCCGCGACGGCCTTCACGAACAGCGGGAACCCGACGTCCTCGGCGGCCGCCACGAGGGCGTCGCCGTCGGCGGACGGCTGCGACGAGCGCAGGACGGCGACCCCGGCCGCCCGCGCCGCCGCCACCGCGCGGGCCTTGTTACCCGTCAGGTGCAGCACGGAGGGCGGCGGCCCGACGAACGTGATTCCAGCATCCTCGCAGGCCTTGGCCAGGTCCGGGTTCTCGGACATGAAGCCGTAGCCCGGGTAGATCGCGTCCGCCCCGGCCTTGCGCGCGGCCTTGATCACCTCGTCGACCGAGAGGTACGCCCGCACCGGGTGACCGGGCTCGCCGATCTGGTACGACTCGTCCGCCTTCGCGCGATGCAGCGAGTTCCGGTCCTCGTACGGGAAGACGGCGACCGTGGAGGTTCCCAGCTCGAACGCCGCCCGGAACGCCCGGATCGCGATCTCGCCACGGTTGGCGACCAACAACTTGCGGAACATCGGGCTCCCTGGATCTGTCAGGACGGCTGCGGGCGTGATGGTTGCATGGCGTTCGGCGGGCGCCGACCGCGGGAAGGGTGCGTGCCCGGCGGCTCAGCTCAGGATTCCCGGCTCCGGCCGATGCGAACCGGCCCCCCGATCGGGTACCAAGGAAGGATGAGGCGTCGTCCCCGACCAGCAGGATCGCCCGGCCGCGCCCGCCCGCGGTACCGCCACGCCGGCCCCGTGGGGTGGCGGGGTTTGGCGGCGACGCGGGCTCGTCGACGCTATCCGGCGTGGGGCGACACATGGACGCCGATCCCGGGCCCGCCCCGGTTCCCGGTCGCGTGGCTGCTGGTCCCGGCCATCATCGTGATCGGAGGCTCCGCGGTGTTCACGATGCTCGCCTTCGTCCTTTCGATCGTGTTGTCGATGGCGATACCGGCCCTGGTGCTGTTCGCCGCGGCCGGGCTGATCGTCCGCCGTCGTGCCCCCGGCACCGCACCGGTGGCCCGACGTCCCGCCGAGCCGCCGTGGCCGCAGGCCCGGGCCCGGTTCGACGCGCTGCGCCAGCAGTATGTGGCCTACGAATGCGACCCCATGGAGGTGCTACGGCTGCCCGCGCTCGCGGACGTCTCGGTGACCAGCACGGGCCGGTTCGTCGAGGCGTTCGCCGAGGCCCAGGCCCTGGAGACCGACGCCCGCCCGCCGCGCCGGCATGCGGAGGCCTTCATCGCGGCCGTGGAGCGGGCCGAACGGGCGTGGCTGGCCGCCCGCGACGCTGCCGAACGCATCCGACTGTCCGGGCTGTCGCCGAGCGAACGCAGCGGCGTCGAGCGGGCGATCAAGCTGCTGACCACCGCGCGCGACACCGACAGCGATGCCGAACGGCTGACCGCCTACGCCATGGCCCGCAATGAGCTGGCCCGGCTGGAGCGCGCCGGGGTGATTCACATGCCGCGCACCGCCCAGGCCGTCCTGGACGCTGCCGGCCGGGGCCAGCTCCCCGCCTGATCGGTCATCCTGCGCCGCTCGGCCGAGGGTGGCGTACAGCTCGTCGCAGGCCTTCGCCGTATAGGCCACGGTGTACGAACCCCGTAGTGCGCCGTTGGGATGCAGACACGGGCGAGGCCGCGATCGACTTCGTGGTGCACGTCGAACTCGAGTTCCTCGTAGGCGTTGGTGACGACCTTGCCGCTGGCGATCTCGATCACCGCCGGCACCGTGACGCCCTTGTCGTAGCCGGGCACGGTCTTCTCGTAGGCCTCGCGCTGATACTCGATGCCCAGCACGGGATCGCGGTTGTCGGGGTCGTTGTGGAAGCGCCGGCTGCGGTCGTCGTGCAGCGGCCCGGCGATGCCCATGGAGATCGCGCCCTCGAGCCCGAGCAGCCGGCGGGCGATCACGATCCGGTTTGCCCACAGGCAGGCACGGGCGACAACGAGCCGGTAGCATCCCGCCACGACGGGCCAGGGTGAGATGCCGTCGGCGGTGATCCGCTCCTGGACGCCGAGCGGCGCGCGTGGCGGATCCGGGTGGCCGGTGATCTACAAACCTGCCCGGCGAACGATGCGCCGCCAGATCCTCCGGCAGGCGCCGGATCCCGTCGGCATCGCGACCGAGTACCGCCGCGGGCCGTACGTACCGGGAAGACCCACGGTTCGCACGACGCCCGGACCGTGGGAGACAGGACACCGGAGCACGAGAATCCCGCGACTCGCGCTCGGAAATACCCCGATTCGCGAGTCAGACCTTGGACAGGTACTCCGCCTGGCCCTCGCCGACGATCTCGTCGACCAGCTCCCGCAGGGCGGGATGCCCGGCCAGCCCCGGATCCCCCGCGACGAGGTCCGTCGCATACCCGCGCGCGGTCGAGATGATCTCCTCGTGGCGCAGCAGCGACAGCAGCCGCAGTCCGGACCGCCGGCCCGCCTGCATCGCGCCGAGCACATCGCCCTCCCGGCGCAGCTCCAGGTCGAGCCGAGCGAGCTCGAAGCCGTCGCTGGTGCCGGCGACCGCGGCGAGCCGCTCCCGGGCGCGGGTACCCGCCGGGGCGTCGGTCACCAGCAGGCACACCCCGGGCGCCGAACCACGACCCACCCGGCCCCGCAGCTGGTGCAGCTGGGACAGCCCGAACCGATCCGCGTCGAGGATAACCATGCCGGTGGCGTTCGGCACGTCGACGCCGACCTCGATCACCGTCGTGGCCACCAGCACGTCGAGCTCACCCGCATCGAAGGACCGCATCACGGCGTCCTTCTCCTCAGGCGGCAGCTTCCCGTGCAGGACGCCCAGTCGCAGCCCGGCCAGCGGTCCCTCGGCCAGCCCGGGCGCGACGTCGAGCACCGCGAGCGGGGGACGGCGCGCCGCGCCGTCGTCGGCCTCGGCGCCGATGTCCGGATCGGCGAGGTCGATCAGCTCGGCGTCCTCGTCCTCCGGGGCGCCGCCCCGCTTCGTGGCGTCCCCGCCGACCCGGGGGCACACGATGTAGGCCTGATGGCCGGCCTCGACCTCCTCGTGGATCCGCCGCCACACCCGCTGCAGCCAGGCCGGCTTCTCCCCCGCCGGAACAACCGTCGTGCTGATCGGCGATCGGCCGCGGGGCAGCTCGCGCAGTGCGGAGACCTCCAGGTCGCCGTAGACGGTCATCGCGACGGTGCGGGGGATCGGGGTCGCGGTCATGACCAGCAGATGCGGGGTGCGCTCTCCCCGGCCGCGCAGGACGTCGCGCTGCTCGACCCCGAACCGGTGCTGCTCGTCGACGACGACGAGCCCGAGATCGGCGAACTCGACCCGGTCCTGGATCAGCGCGTGCGTCCCGACCACGATGCCCGCCGCACCGGACTGCGCGTCGAGCAGCGCCTGGCGCCGCGCGGCCGTGGAGAGGGACCCGGTCAGCAACGTGACGCGGGTGGCCCGTTCGGCCGAGCCGAGCTCGCCGGCCCGGCCGAACGGGCCCAGCAGCGTGCGTAGCGAGCGGGCGTGCTGCGCGGCGAGCACCTCTGTGGGCGCGAGCATCGCGGCCTGCCGCCCACCGTCGACGACCTGCAGCATCGCCCGCAGGGCGACGACGGTCTTGCCGGCGCCCACATCGCCCTGCACGAGGCGGTTCATCGGCAGCTCGCGGGCGAGATCGGCGGCGATCTCGGCACCGACCTCGCGCTGGCCCTCGGTGAGCGTGAACGGCAGCGCGGCATCGAACCCGTCGAGCAGGCCGGCGGGCTTGGGCGGGCAGGCCACCGCGGGCCGCTCCAGGGACTGCTGGCGGCGCAGCGCGAGCGCCAGCTGCACCCCCAGCGCCTCGTCCCAGATCAGCCGGGCCCGGGCGGCGCGGTAGTCGGCCTCGGTCTCGGGCACGTGGATCCGGCGCAGCGCCCGGCCCAGCTCCGGCAGCCGCTCGGCGCGCCGGATGTAGGCGGGCAGCGGGTCGGTCGGGTCATCGAGCAGGTCGAGCACGTGTCGGACGCAGCGGGCGACGACCTCGGACCCGAACTTGACGGCGGCCGGGTAGACCGACACGAACGGCCGGACGTCCTCGCCCTCGTCGAGGGGATCGAACTCGGGATGGGTGAGCTGCAGCTCCTCGCGAAATCTCGAGACCTTGCCGGCGAACAGAGCCCGCCGCCCCGGCGTGATCAGATGCGCCAACTTCTGCGGGTTGAAGAACGTGCAGCTCAGCCTGCCACCGTGATCGTCGCGGATGACGACGGTCATCAGCTTGCCCGGCCGGTTGCGCATGGGCCGCACGGTCGCCTTCTCCACCCGGGCAACCAAGGTGGCGTGCTCGCCGACCGTGAGCTCGGCGATGGGCGTGAGCGCGTCACGGGAAACGTAGCGGCGCGGATAGTGGCGCACCAGATCGCCGACGGTGTGCAGGTCGAGCTTGTTCGCCAGCCCGGCGGCCGACGCCTTCCCGAGGACGTCTCGCAGCGACGTGTCGAGATCGATACTCACTCCACCCCCAGCATGAGCGGGTAGTCGGTCTGGCCACCCCGATAGACGAGCACGTCGACCTCCGGGTGGGTGCGCCGCAGGTCCTCGGCCAGCCGCTCGCCGAGCTCGTCATCGGCGTCGGCCCCCAGCAGGGCGGTGACGAGCTCGCCGCCGGGTGCCAGCATGCGATGAGCCAACCACAGCGCACCGACAGCCAGATCGGGGGCGATGAGCACCACCTCCCCGTCGGACAGGCCCAGCACCTCCCCCGGCTGGCAGCGACCCACCCAGGTCAGCGCCTCGGACTCGGCCACCAGCAGCCCACCGGTGCGGGTGGCCGCCGCGGCCTCGGCCATCGCGGCGACGTCGTCGCCCGCATGTCGTGCGGGATCGTGCACGGCCAGCGCCGACAGCCCCTGCAGCGCCGACGACGACCGCACCACCACGACCTCCTGGCCGGTGCGGCGGGCCTCGGCGGCGGCGCGCTCGGCGGTCGCGGTGAGGCCGGCGTCGCCGGGCAGCAGCGCGACGTGCCGCGCCCTGGTCCCGGCCAGCGCGACCGTGATCTCGTCCTCGTCGGGAGGCAGGCCCGCGGTGAACTCGAGTACATCGGCGCCGGCCTCGCGGGCCAGCTCCGCCGCCTGCGGGGCGGCCACCGCCATCAGCACGGCGCGCTCACGCACGAATCGCCTTGCCGGGGACGCGGCCTCCATCTGATCGGCGAACCGCAGCACGGTGATCCGGTGCGGCCGTCCCGCGGCGATGCCCGCCTCCAGCGCCGCGCCGATATCGGTGCAGTGCACGTGCACGTTCCACAGACCGGCGCCGCCGGGGGTGCCGTCCCCGACCACCGCCACCGAGTCCCCGACCCGCTCGAGCTCGCCGCGCAGCGCGGCCATCCGACCGTCATCGCTGCCGTCGAGCAGATACATCACCTCGTAGTCGAACTCCGTCGAGCCGCTCTCCCGCTCGATCAGCAGCGCCTCGCGGCACCGGACCGGACCGCCCGCACCGGCGGCCACGGGCCGGACCGGCCGGGTCGAGCTCGGACGGCCGGTGAGCACCTCGACGAGCGCGTCGAGCAGCACCAGCAGCCCCAACCCGCCCGCGTCGACGACATCGGCCTTGGCCAGGTCGGGAAGCTGTGCCGTGGTGGCGCGCAACGCCACGGCGGCGGCCTCGGCAGCAGCGACCGCGACCTCCTCCACCGACCCCGACCCGGTGCTCGCCGCGGCCCGCGCGGCCTCGGCCAGCACGGACAGGATCGTCCCCTCCCGGGGCTGCGCGACCGCCGCTGTGGCCAGCCGCCTGGCCCGCTCCAGCCCCGCGTGCAGCGCCGTCCCGCCGACCGGGCCTGCGGCCTCGGTGATCGCCTCGGACAACCCGCGCAGCACCTGCGAGAGGATCACCCCGGAGTTCCCGCGCGCACCGACCAGCGCGCCCTGGGCCAGGGCGGCGGCGGCCGCCGCACAGGACGGCGCCGACTCGTCGGCGCGCAGCCCACGGTGCAGCTCGTCGCTGGCGGCGCGCAGGGTGAGCAGCATGTTCGTGCCGGTGTCCCGGTCGGCGACCGGGAAGACGTTGATCCGGTCGATCTCGGCGCACCGCTGCTCCAGAGCCGCCATCGAGGCCGCCGTCCATCGGGTGATCACGGCGGTGTCGATGATCCGGGCCACACCGCGAGAGGGTAGCGACCGGGCGGTGTTCGGGGTGCCGGACGCGCTCGGTACCCTTGAGCTCACTGGCCAGGGCCCAAACCCTGCCTGAGCACTGCTCGTCTACCCGCTAGGAGTGACCGACGTGGCTGCCGTCTGTGACGTCTGCGGTAAGGGTCCGGGCTTCGGCATGTCCGTCTCGCACTCGCACCGCCGCACCCACCGCCGCTGGAACCCGAACATCCAGACCGTGCGCGCGCGCCAGGACGGTGGCAACCGCCGCCGCCTCAACGTGTGCACCTCGTGTCTGAAGGCCGGCAAGGTCGCGCGCGCCTGACGCTGCGGCTTGGTTCGGGGCGGCCCCACCGGGGCCGCCCCGTTTCTTTTCCTGGTGGCTCCCCCCTGTGAGTGCGTAACAGTGTTAGAACACTGTTACGCACTCACAGGGGGGTCCGAGCTGCCGCTCCGTCCCGACCGCGGGATCCGCGGCGCGACGAGATCAGGGCAGCTTCCAGTCGACCGGCTCGCCACCGAGCTCGGCGAGCAGCCCGTTGGCGCGGCTGAACGGCCGCGAGCCGAAGAATCCCCGGTCGGCCGACATCGGGCTCGGATGCGCGGAGCAGATGCACGGCACGTCCGCGAGCAGCGGCTCCAGGCTACGCGCGTCGCGGCCCCACAGGATCGCCACCAGCGGCGCGGCGTCCCGGGCGACCAGCGCGCGGATGGCCTGCTCGGTCACGGCCTCCCAGCCCTTGTTCCGATGCGAGCCCGGCGCCGCCGGTGCCACCGTCAGCACCCTGTTGAGCAGCAGCACCCCCTGCTCGGTCCACGGGGTCAGGTCCCCCGTCGACGGCATCGGATGGCCGAGGTCCTCGCTGTACTCGCGGAAGATGTTGACCAGTGAGCGCGGCAGCGGCCGGGTCCCGGGCGAGACCGAGAACGACAGCCCGACCGCATGCCCCGGCGTGGGATACGGGTCCTGGCCGACGATGAGCACGCGGACGTCGTCGAAGGGCTGGGTGAACGCGCGCAGCACGTTCGGCCCGGCCGGCAGGTAGCGCCGGCCCGCGGCGAGCTCGGCGCGCAGGAAATCGCCCATCTCGGCGACCACGGGAGCCACCGGCGCGAGCGCCCGTGCCCATCCCGCCTCGACGACCTCGTGCAGCGGCCGTGCTGCCACGACTCAGCCCTCCACGAGCCGAAGCTCGGCGCGGAACCGCTTGCCGCGCTGGATGTAGGACTCCACCGCGGGAAGGCTGTATCCCTCGGGCACCGAGTGGCCCTCCCGGATGCGGGCAGGGACGCCCAGCGCCATCGCCCGCGCCGGGATCCGCGCCCCGGGCGAGACCACTGCGCCCGCCGCGACGACCGCGCCGGCACCGATGTCGGCGCCGTTCAGCACGATCGAGCCGGACGAGATCAGGCACCGGTCGGCGATCGTCGCGCCCTCGATGTGGACGTTGTGGCCAACCGTGCAGTCGTCGCCGATGATCGTCGGCTCGGTGAGCGTGCAGTGCACGATCGTGCCGTCCTGCACGCTGGTGCGGGCCCCGATCCGGATGTAGCCGTCGTCCCCGCGCAGCACGGCGGTGGGCCATACCGAGGCCTGCGGACCGAGCCGCACGTCGCCGATGACCACGGCGTCGGGGTGGACGTAGGCGTCGGGGTGGATATCCGGTTCGACGTCACCGAGCGCGTAGATGGGCACGCGGCGAGCTTAGGACGGCCGCGGACCGGCTGGCGGACCGGACTCGTCGCCGTCCTCACGCATCCGCTCCGCGAGCTCGTCGACGACCAGCTCGTCGCGGCGCAGGGTGCCGGTCGAATAAGCCGAACGCCCGATGATCTGCGAGATCACCGGCGAGGTCAGCATCTGGAACAGCACCACCAGGATCAACGTGGACGCGCTGGCGAACTCCAGGCGCACGGCGGTGCCGAGCAGGATGAGCAGCACGCCGAGGGTCTGCGGTTTGGTCCCCGCCTGCAACCGGGCGGGCAGGTCCGGCAGCCGCAGCAGCCCCAGCGCCCCGAGCAGGCACGAGGTCGCCCCGGCGAGCAGCAGCACGGCCGAGACGACGTCGAGGATCCCGCTCATCGGTGCCGCTCCCACCGTTCCACCAGCCGCGCCGCCGTGGCGGACCCGACGAACCCGACGAGCGCGACCGCGAGCAGCAGCGGGAGATTCGAGCCGTCCCGGTAGATCGCCACGTAGATCGCCGTGGCGGCGACGATGAGGATGACCAGGACGTCCAGCGCCGCGACCCGGTCAAGGGTGCCGGGCCCACGCAGCAGTCGTACGAGCGTCAGCAGCGCGGCCAGGCAGAGCATGCCCAGCGCGACGGCGAAGACGGCGGTCATCGGCCGCTCCGGTCGAGGGCTCGCTGACAGGCGACGAGCTCGTCGGCGCTGCCCAACGCGGCGATCACCCGCAGCTGCAGCTTCAGCACCTGCCGCCGGGCGCGCTCGGCGTCTGCCGCGCTGCGCAGCCCCAGGTTGTAGACGTAGGCGAGGCCACCGCGCTGATCGATCTGCAGTACGTAGCTGCCCGGGGTGAGCACGACCCCGCCCGCCACGACGGTCACCACCCGCCCGGATCGCGACAGCAGGGGCACGGCGACGATCCCCGCGCGCGCCCGCGACCCGTAGCGCAGCGTCTCCCAGCTGACCTGCACACCGGAGATCACCAGGTCGGCGAGCAGATAGCCGGCGAGCTGCAGCAGCCGCCACGGGCGGATCGGCATCGCCGGGTTCTCCACGGGCAACGGGAACAGGAACGCGACGGCGGCCCCGACGAGCAGCCCGCCCAGCACGATCTTCACCGACACCGTGCCCCACAGCAGCACCCACACCACGGTCAGGAGAAGCACCTGCGGCACACGCCGGAGCCACACCGTGCTCACCGCAGCGGCTCCACGTCGAGCACCGCGGTCCGGTACGGCCCGCGGTCGAGCAGATCGTGCCCGGCCCGCGCGGTGATCGCGGACAGCGGCCCGGCCGCGACGGCGATCGCGATGCTGACCCCCACCAGCGCGCCGGTCGCGACGTACATCGGCTTCGCCGTTCGCGCGGTCCCGACGACGAGCTCGTCGGTGGGATCGGGATCGGGCAGGGGCGGTCTGACCGCGCCCCAGAACACGCGCACCCACACCCGCGCCATCGCGTACACGGTGAGCAGGCTGGCGACGATCAGGACGCCGGCCGCCAGGGTGGCGGCGGCCCCCGCGCCCGCCCCGGCCTGCAGCAGCGCGAGCTTGGCCACGAACCCCGATGTCGGCGGGATGCCGGCCAGGGTCAGCGCCGGGACGGCGAACAGCACCGCCAGCCACGGCGACATCCGCGCGAGCCCACCCATGGCCTCGATCGACACCGTACCGGTCCGGCGCGTGATCAGTCCGCTGACCAGGAACAACGTAGCCTGCACCGTGATGTGGTGGACGATGTAGAGCGCGGTTCCGGCGACCGCGGCGGCGTCGAACACCGCCAGCCCGAACAGCATGAACCCGATGTGGCTGACGAGCAGGAACGACAGCAGGCGGTTCAGGTCGTCCTGGGCGAGGGCGCCGAGCGCGCCGACGATCATCGTGAGCCCGGCGAGCACGAGCAGCACGACCGAGGGCCGATCATCGGGGAAGATCAACGTCTGGGTTCGCAGCAGCGCGTAGATCCCCACCTTGGTCAGCAGTCCCGCGAACAGCGCGGTGACCGGCGCGGGCGCGTCGGGGTAGCTGTCGGGCAGCCAGAAATGCAGCGGCACGATCGCGGCCTTGATCCCGAACACGACCAGGGTCAGCAACCCCAGTACCGTCTGCAGCCCGGTGGGCAGCTCGCCGATGCGGCCGGCGAGATCGGCCATGTTGACCGTTCCGGTGGCCCCGTAGATCAGCGCGATCATGGTGAGGAACAGCAGCGACGACGTCAGGCTGACCGTCACGTAGGTCATCCCGGAGCGGATGCGGGACGCGTTGGTGCGCCGGGTGATGAGCACGTAGGACGCCGCCAGCATGATCTCGAACGCGACGAAGAGATTGAACAGGTCGCCGGTCAGGTAGGCCAGCGAGACCCCGGCCGACAGCAGCAGGAAGACCGGATGGAACGTCGTGCTGGCCGCTTCCCGGCCGTAGTCGGCGATGCGCTGGTCGATCGCGTAGACCAGCACCGCGAGCGTCACCAGTGTCGAGATGAGCAACAGCAGCGCCGAGAGCCGGTCGGCGACGAGCACGATCCCCACCGGGGCTGGCCAGCCGCCCATCTCGGCGACCACGGGTCCGCTCCGGTCCGCCACAGCGAGCAGCGCGACCGCCACCGCCGACACCGCGGTGAGCACGACCACGCCGATCACCCGCTGCACCCGGGCCGACCGCCCGGCCAGCACGGTGAGCGCGGAGCCGAGGATCGGCAACAGCACCGGCAAGGTCACCAACGAGCTCACCGCTCACCGCCTACGTCGGCCGGGTCGACCGGGTCACCGGAGGCCGCGGCGGAGCCGGGATCGTCCTCGGCGTCGTCCTCGCCGGTGGTCTCCTCGCCCATCGAGGCCTCGGGCCGCTCGCGCTGCGCGATCCGCCGGTCCTCGAGGTCGTCCTGTACCTCGTCGTGGCCCACCAGGACCCAGGACCGGTAGCCCAATGCCAGCAGATAGGTGGTCAGCGCGAAGGTGATGACGATGGCGGTCAGCGCGAGCGCCTGCGGCAACGGGTCGGTGAACTCCGACGGCAGGGCGATGCCCAGGATCGGGACCCGCCCCGGCGGGCTCCCGATCAGCTGCAGCAGCAGGTTCGTGCCGTGGCCGAGCACCACGATTCCCAGCAGCACCCGCATCAGGGAACGCTGCAGCAGCAGGTAGAACCCGACCGAGTAGAGCACGGCGAGCACCACCGTCATGCTGAGGTTGACGGCGTTCACCGAGCCGGTTCCTCCGCGTCGCGCGCGTCGCGCTCGATCCCGGCGCCCAGCGAGCGGATCAGCTCCAGCACGACCCCGACGATGAGCAGGTAGACCCCGACGTCCAGCACGAGGCTCGTGACCAGGTCGAGCTCACCGATCACCGGCACCTGCGCGCTGAGCTTCGCGCTGGTCAGCGCCGGCTGCCCGAACAACATAGGCGCCAGCGCGGTGAGGACGGCAAGGGTCAGCCCGCCCCCGGCGAGCTGCCGCGGCCGGATGTGCAGCCGCGCGACGATCTCCGCCCCCTCGGAGCCGCCGCCCGCGATATAGCGCAGCACGAACGCCAGACCGGCCACCAGCCCGCCGGAGAAGCCACCGCCGGGACCGTAGTGCCCCACCAGCAACAGATAGGCCGAGAACACGAGCACGGTCGGGAACAGGACCCGCGCCGCCATCTCCAGCATCAGCGTGCGTCCGGCGCCGACGGGGGTCTTGCCGGGCGGTGTCCACTCCTCGTCCGGAGTGTCCCCCAGCCACAGCGCCGATTGTTCGCTCGCAGGCTCGCTCAGGGGCCCGCGTTCCGGGACGCTCATCCGATTCGGGCTGGGAGGCCGCCCGCTTCAGCGGGCGTCTCCCAGCCCTTCCTCCCTTCGCGAGACTGTCGGTGGGCCATGGGACGGTGCGCGGGTGAGGTTCCGTCTGTATCCCACCCGCGCGCAGGAGCAGGGGCTGCTCGGCCCCTGCGCGCACGCCCGGTTCGTGTGGAACCTCGCGGTCGAGCAGTTGGGCTATCGGGTGCAGGACCGGCTGCCGCCCGGGTATGTGGAGCAGTCCCGGCAGCTGACCGAGACCCGCGCAGCCTTCCCGTGGCCGGCCGCGGGGTCGCACACCGTGCAGCAGCAGGCGCTGCGCGACGTCGCCCAGACCAAACGCCACTGGCTCAGTGGAAACTCATGGCCCCCGAGATCGCGGAAGAATGGCCGCCACGAGGGGTTCCGCATCGTCGGCCCGCAGGCCCGCCGGGTGGAGAAGCTCAACCGTCGCTGGTGCCGGGTGCTCATCCCCAAGGTGGGCTGGGTGAAGCTTCGCCGCACCCTGGCCCGGGCCCGCCGCCGAGAGAAGGTGAAGGCGGCGCTGGCCCGGGCGCACGCCCGTGACGCCGACCGGCGCCGCGACTGGGCCGAGCAGACCAGCCCCGCGATCGCCCGCGGCTACGACGTGATCCGGATCGAGAACCTGAAGATCAAAAATATGATCCGCTCGGCCCGCGGCACGCTCGAGCGGCCGGGCCAGAACGCGCGCCAGAAGGCCGGGCTCGACCGGGCCATCCTCGCCTCGGGGTGGGGGCTGCTGGCCCGTCGCCTGGGGGACAAGGCGCCCGGCCGGGCGGAACGAGTCGATCCCGCGTTCACCAGCCAGCGCTGCTCGGTCTGCGGGCATGTCGCGGCGGACAATCGCCAGAGCCAAGCGCTGTTCGCCTGCGGGGCCCGCGGGCACACGAGCGACGCCGACCCGAACGCGGCGCGGGACATCGCGGCCGGACGGGCCGCGCGGGGAGCGGCGGGGTGGCCCGCCGCGGCGAACCGCGAACCTCGGCACTGCGTCTCCTCCTCGGGGCGTGATCGCCGGAATCCCCACCGTTCACGGCGGGGAGGACGTCAACCGAGCAGTTCCTCCTCATGCTCCGGGGTGCCCGAACCGCTGGTGACCTGGGTTCCGCGCCTGCGGTCGTGGCGGGTGGCCAGCACCAGGCTCACGGTTCCGGCGACCGCGATGAGCAGCACGGTGATCTCGCCGAGGGTGTCCAGGGCCCGAAAGTCGACGAGGATCGCGTTGACGACATTGGTGGCACCCGCTTCCGGGGCGAGCCGGGCGAATTCCTCGCTCGCCGTGGCGGGCGCCGTCCGCGCGCCGCTGGCCACCACGCCGAGAACGGCGAACAGGATCCCGGCGGTCGTGGCCAGCACCGCCTTGGGCACGATCACCCGGCGCGGCGGCCGTTTCTCCGTGAAATGCGCGGGCAGGCGGCGCAGTACGAACACGAACGCGACAAGGGTGAGCGTCTCGACGAGGAACTGCGCGAGCGCGAGGTCCGGGGCGCCGTCGACGATGAACAGCCCGCCGATGCCGTAGCCGATCGCCCCGACCAGCAGCACCGCGGTGAACCGCCGGTGGACGCGCACCAGGGCCAGCGCCGCGATGACGACGATCAGGCCCAGCGGCAGCTGGATCGCGGTGTGGAACGCGGCCTGGTCGGCGGGCCAGGAGCCGCCGGCGAGCAGCGCGCCGCCCGGCAGAGCCAGCACGGTGAGCAGGATGAACCCGAGATAGGCGGGCAGCGAGCCGACCTGGAGCCGGCCGGTCACCCGCACCGCGAACCGTTCGAGGCCCGCGACGACGAGCTCGTAGCCGCGCTGCGCGCTGACCGGGTGGGACAGCCGCCGGTGCAGCGCGGTGAGCGCGTCGCGGCGCAGGTGCGCGAGCACGCCGAGTCCGACCGCGGCCGCGGAGAACAGCATCGGCAGGTTCAACCCGTGCCAGAGCGCAAGGTGGTAGTCGCGTTCGACGGCGTCCTGCGCGGGGTAGGCCGCGCCGTAGCGGCGCGCCAGCCCGTCGACGATCGGGGCGAGGGTGCCCAGTACGAGCCCGGACAGCGCCGTGATCCACACCGGTACGGTGAGCCCGCGTGACGGCTGGTCCGCCTCGGTCGCGGGTAGGCCCGGCTTGGTGGCGAACGCGCCCCACAGGAACCGGGCGCTGTAGGCCACGGTGAAGGTGGAGCCGGCGAGCAGCGTGAGAGCGACCAGCCAGTTGCGGACCCCGCCGTCGTGCAGAAACGCCTCGAACGCGGCCTCCTTGCCGAGGAAACCGAGCAGCAGCGGCAGCCCCGCCATCGACGCGGCCGCCAGCACCGAGGCCACCACGAGCGACGGCAGCCGGCGACCGAGCCCGGAGAGCTTCCCGACGTCCCGGGTTCCGGTGACCTTGTCGACGATACCGACGACCAGGAACAGCGGCGCCTTGAACAGACCGTGCCCGAGCAGCAGGGCCAGCCCGGCCATCGCGGCGATCCGCCCACCGGTGCCGAACAGCACCATGAGAAAGCCCAGCTGGCTGACGGTGCCGAAGGCGAGCAGCCGTTTCAGGTCGGTCTCGTGCAGCGCGCGCCAGCCGCCGACCAGCATCGTGCCCAGCCCGAGCGCCACGATCGGCACCCACCACACGGCCCGCTCGGCGAAGGCGGGTGACAACCGCGCCACCAGGAACACCCCGGCCTTCACCATCGACGCCGCGTGCAGGTAGGCGCTGACCGGCGTCGGCGCCGCCATCGCCGCGGGCAGCCACGGGTGGAACGGCAGCTGGGCCGACTTGGTCAGCGCGCCGAGCAGGATCAGCACCAGCGCGGCCGTGACCGCGGAACCCGTAGGCGGATCGGTGACGATCTCGGAGATCCGGTAGGTGCCCGCGGCCGTGCCGAGCAGCACGATGCCCAGCAGCATCGCCAGCCCGCCGAACACGGTGACCAGAAGCGCCTGCAACGCCGCGCGCCGGTTGGCCCGGTGCTCGCCGCTCTGCCCGACCAGCAGGAACGACGCGATCGACGTCAGCTCCCAGAACACATACAGAGTCAGCAGGTCATCGGCGAGGACGAGGCCGAGCATCACGCCGGCGAAGAACAGCAGCAGGGCGGCGGTGCGCGTGGCGTCGCGGCTGCGCCGGCCGAAGTACCAGGCGCTGTAGGCGAGGATCAGCGCGCCGAGCCCGGACACCAGCACGACCATCACCAGGCCCAGCGCGTCGAGCCGGAAGTCGAACGCCAGGCCCAGTTCGGGCGCCCACGACGTCGTCGAGTCCAGACCCGGGCCGAGGGCCTGCCCGGCGTTGCCCAGCGCCCAGGCCAGCGTCACCGCGGGGAGGACAGCGGCCACTCCGAAGGCGGCTCGTCGGTTTCGCGCCGAGACAGCGGGCAGAACCGCGGCCATCACCAGATGCGCGACGACGAGACCGAGCACGCACACCTCCCCCACCTGTGAGTGCGTAACAGTGTTAGAACACTGTTACGCACTCACAGGCCTCGTCTTCTTGGCCATTTGCCGCCAGTTGGTCAGGATGCGTTCGGTGTAGCCGCCTGGTTCGGTGCGGCCCGCGAAGACCAGTTCGAGCGCGGCCTGGAAGGACTCGCTTCCCTGCAGGTCGGCGCTCATCGGGCGGTAGCCGGGCTCCCCGGCGTTCTGCTCGTCGACCAGCGCGGCCATCCGGGCGAAGGTCTCGCGCACGGCCTCCTCATCGACGAGGCCGTGGTGCAGCCAGTTGGCGATGTGCTGGCTGGAGATCCGCAACGTGGCGCGGTCCTCCATCAGCCCGACGTTGTCCAGGTCGGGCACCGTGGAACAGCCGATGCCCAGGCCCACCCAGCGCACCACGTAGCCGAGGATCGACTGCGCGTTGGTCTCCAGCTCGTGCCGCCGCGCCGCCGCCGTGAGCCCGGCGGCGGCCTGCGCGCTCAGCACCGGGATCTCCAGCAGCCTGCGGCGCTCGGTCAGCGGGCGCGCCGCCACCTCGCGTTGCCGGGCCCGCACGTCGACGCGGTGGTAGTGCAGCGCGTGCAGCGTCGCGGCGGTCGGCGAGGGCACCCAGGCGGTGCTCGCGCCCGACCGCGGGTGCGCGATCTTCTGCGCGATCATGTCGGCCATCGCCGCGGGCTTGGTCCACATGCCCTTGCCGATCTGCGCGCGACCGGCGAACCCGGCGCGCAGCGCGACGTCGACGTTGCGGTCCTCGTAGGCGCCCAGCCAGGTCGTCGACCTCATCTCGGCCTTGCGCACGACCGGACCGGCGGCGAAACAGGTGTGGATCTCGTCCCCGGTGCGGTCCAGGAATCCGGTGTTGACGAAGATGACCCGGTCGGCGGCGGCCGCGATACAGGACTCCAGGTTGACCGAGGTGCGCTTCTCCTCGTCCATGATGCCGATCTTGAGGGTGCCCGGCGCGAGGCCCAGCGCCTCCTCGACGGCGGCGAAGGTCTCGACGGTCAGCGCGACCTCGTCCGGGCCGTGCTGCTTGGGCTTGACGAGGTAGACGCTGCCGGCACGGGAGTTGCGGTGGCGACCGCGCCCGCGCAGGTCATACAGGGCCGCGACGGCCCCGACCAGCGCGTCGAGCAGCCCCTCGGCGATCTCGGCGCCCTCGGCGGTGCGCACGGCGGGGGTGGTCATGTGATGGCCGACGGTCCGCAGCAGCAGCAGCGACCGGCCCGGCAATGTGCGCGGGGACCCGTCGAGTGCGGTGTAGCGCCGATCAGGATGCATCCGGCGCTCGACCCTCCGGCCGCCGGAGTCGAAGACGGCGACGAGCTCGCCGGTCATCAGCCCGAGCCAGGTGCGGTAGGCGGCCGCCTTGTCCTCGCCGTCCACCGTCGCGACCGAGTCCTCCAGGTCGACGATCGTGGTGACCGCGGCCTCCAGCACGACGTCGGTGACGCCGGCGTGGTGCTGGCGGCCGACCTGATGCTCGCGGTCGATGGTCAGCTCGACGTGCAGGCCGTTGCGGACCAGCAGGACGGCGGCCCCCTGGTCGGCGCTCGCCTCCCGGTGCCCGGCGAGCTGCGCCGGATCGGCGAGTGCGGTCTGCCCGGAAGCCATCTCGGCGACGAGTGCCCCGCCCGTGACGGCATACGCGGTGACCTCGGCGTGGCTCCCCTGCGCGAGCGGGAACAGCTCGTCGAGCAGCCCATCGGCCTCGGCGATCACCTGGGCACCGCGCCGCTCGTCGTATCCGGGTGCGGGCTCATGGTCGAGCGGCAGCTCATCGGTTCCGTAGAGGGCGTCATACAGCGAGCCCCACCGCGCGTTCGCGGCGTTGAGCGCATACCGCGGGACGGTGGCGGGAACCACCAGCTGCGGCCCCGCGACCTCGGCGATCTCGGGATCGACGCCCGCGACCTCGATCCGCGCCTCGACCGGCGGAACCAGGTAGCCGATCTCGGTGAGGAAGGCTTCGCAGGCCGCCGCATCGGCGTCCGGATGCGCGGTGTGCCAGGCGTCGATCCGGGCCTGCAGCTCGTCGCGGCGCGCCAGCAGCTGGTTGATCCGCCCGGCGAAGCGGTGCTGCAACCCGGCGAGCATCGCCCAGAACCGCTCGGGCGACAGGTCATCGAGCCCCGCCAGCAGCTCATCGGCCACGAAGGCCCGCAGCGCAGCGTCGACCCGCAGCCCGCCGGTCGCCTGATCGGCGCTCACCGTATTCACCATCCCAGATCACCGTTCGTTGAGCAGTACCTTTGTATCAGCCCGGTGGCGCCCCTTCCGCATAGCGGAACCAGTCCCGGTCGAATCCCCGTCGCTCCTCCCGCGGCCGGTCGTTCACCGCCGCACCGACCGTCCCGCAGGGACTACGTTGAGCGCGGGCAACGTGAGTGGAGGTGTACCGGTGGCGCTCGACAAGACGATCCACAGCGCGTTCGCCCGCGCGACCGGGCCGGAGAACGTGATCGACGACCCGGTACGCTGCCGAGCCTACGAATGCGACGGGCTGACCGGCTACCGGGTGGTACCCGATCTGGTGCTGCTGCCCCGCGACGCCGCGGCGGTGGCGGCCGCGGTGCGGGTCTGCGCGGAACACGGGGTGGCGTTCGTGGCACGCGGCGCCGGCACCGGTCTTTCCGGCGGGGCGCTTCCGGTGGCCGACGGGGTGGTCATCTCGCTCTCGCGGCTGCGGCGGATCCTGGAGATCGACCCGGTGAACCGGCGGGCGGTCATCGAGCCCGGGGTCACCAACCTGGAGATCACCGCGGCCGCCGCGCCGCACGGGCTGTACTACGCGCCCGACCCGTCCAGCCAGCAGGTCTGCACCATCGGCGGCAACGTGGCGGAGAACTCCGGTGGCGCGCACTGCCTCAAGTACGGCTTCACCACCAACCACGTGCTGGCGACCGAGGTCGTGCTGCCCGACGGCTCGATCGTCACGTTCGGCGGCGACTCGCCCGAGCAGGCGGGGCCCGACCTGCGCGGGGTGTTCGTCGGTTCCGAGGGCACCCTCGGCATCACCACCAAGATCACCGTGCGGCTGCTGCCGACCCCGGAGACGGTGCGCACGCTGCTCGCCGACTTCCCGTCGATCGGCGCCGCGGGGGACGTGGTCAGCGACATCGTCGCCGCCGGGATCGTCCCGGCCGCGGTCGAGATGATGGACACCCTCGCGATCGAGGCGGCCGAACAGGCGGTGCACGCGGGCTACACGGTCGGGGTGGCCGCGGCCCTCGTCGTCGAGCTCGACGGGCCGGTCGAGGAGTGCGAGGTCCAGTTCGACCAGGTCAAGCGGATCTGCGACCGGCACGGCTGCACCCGGCTGCATATCGCGGGTTCGGCCGAGGAGCGGGCGGCGATCTGGCGGGGGCGCAAAGCGGCCTTCGCCGCGGTCGGACGCATCTCGCCCGACTATTTCGTGCAGGACGGCGTCGTCCCCCGCACCCGGCTCGGCGAGGTGCTCGACCGGATCGCCGCGATGGGCAAGGCCGCGGGGCTGCGGGTGGCGAACGTGTTTCACGCGGGCGACGGCAACCTGCATCCGCTGGTGCTCTACAACGCCGCTGCCGGCGAGACCGAGCGGGCCGAGCGGCTCTCGGCCCAGATCGCCGAGCTGTGTGTCGAGCTGGGCGGTTCGCTGTCCGGCGAGCACGGCATCGGCACCGACAAGGCGTGTTCGATGCCCAAGATGTTCTCCCGCGACGATCTCGCCGTCATGCAGCGGGTCCGGGACGCCTTCGACCCGGACGGCCTGTGCAACCCGGGCAAGGTGCTGCCGACGCCGCGGCTGTGCGGCGAACGCCCGGGACCCTACCGACCCCACCCCCTGGAGGAGGCAGGAGTGATCGAGCGCCTGTGAGTACGCCGACCGCGCTGCGGCCCACGGATCTGCGCGGCGTCCGCGACGCCGTCCTCGACTCCGCGGGTCCACTCGCCATCGCCGGGGCAGGCACCGCCGCCTGGGCCGGTGACCTGCACCCCGTCGACGCCGTGCTCGACACCACCGGTCTCACCGGGGTGATCGCGCACAACCCCGGTGATATGACCGTCTCGGCGTACGCCGGCACGCCGTTGCGCGAGCTGAACGAGACGCTGGCGGCGCACGGGCAGCGTGTGGCCCTCGACGCCGCCAGGGTGGCGCGCGGCGCGACGATCGGTGGGTTGATCGCCACCGCCGACGCCGGCCCGGCCGCGCTGGCCCGCGGCTCGATGCGCGACCTCGTCATCGGCGCCACCGTGGTGCTGGCCGACGGCACCGTCGCCCGCAGCGGCGGACATGTGATCAAGAACGTGGCCGGCTACGACCTGGCGAAGCTCCTGCACGGCTCCTACGGAACCCTCGGGGTGCTCGTCGAGGTCGTGCTCCGGCTGCATCCGGTTCCGAAGCAGACCGCGACGCTCGCCCTGGACTGCCCGCTCGCCGAGGCCGCCGGGCGTGCCGCCCCGGTTCTCGACGGCCCCTACGAGCCGGTCGCCGTGGAGTGGCGGTCGCATTCGAGCGGGGATGGTTCGGGACCGGCCGCCACCGAGGCGGGCAGGCTCCTGGTACGCATCGAGGCCACCCCGGACGCGCTGGGCGCGCGGGCGCGGCGGCTGCTGCGGGCGCTGGGTTCCGGCGCGACCGAGGCCGGAGCGCAGGAGTGGGCCGCGCACGCCGAACGCGTGCGGGGACGCCCCGAGCAGGCCGTGCTGCGCCTCGGCGCCCGGCCCTCGACCCTCCCCGGCCTGCTCGCCGCGCTGCCCGGCGCCGCCACCGACGCCGCCGCCCTCACCCTGGGCGTCGGCACCGGCGTCGCCACCGCGGCGCTGCCCGCCTCCGCCGAGGACGTGGTGGCCGCGCACCACGCGGTGCACGCCGCCGGCGGGACCTCGGTGCTGCGTGACCGGCCCGCCGGGCTCGGTGCGCCCGCCTGGGGCCCGCCGCCGTCCGCGTTGCGCGTGTTCAAGGCCGTCAAGACCGCACTCGATCCCGAGGCCCGGCTCGGGCCCGGCCGCTTCGACCCCTGGATATGACCACCGCCCCCGCCGGGCGCGGCGCGTTCGACGCGCACCGCCCACCCGAGCGCGACCTGCTCGACGACTGCGTGCACTGCGGGTTCTGCCTGCCCACCTGCCCCACCTACCAGCTGTGGGGCGAGGAGATGGACTCCCCGCGCGGCCGGATCTACCTGATGAACCTCGCGGAGAAGGGCGAGATCGGCCTGCAGGGCCCGTTCCACGAGCACATCGACCGCTGCCTGGGCTGCATGGCCTGCGTGACGGCCTGCCCGTCCGGGGTGCAGTACGACCGGTTGCTGGAGTCGGTGCGTCCGCAGCTGGAGCGCAACGTCGAACGCTCACGCGGCGACCGGCTCTTCCGGAACGCGATCTTCGCGCTGTTCCCGTACAAGCGCAGACTGCGCGCGGCCGCGCTACCGGGTGCGCTGTACCAGCGGCTGCGCGGGGTGCCCGCGGTGCGCAGGCTCGCCGCGAGGCTGCCCGGCAGGCTCGGCGCGCTGGAGTCGCTGCTGCCACCGGTGAACGTGCGCGAGGCGTTCGCGACCCTTCCGGCCCACACCCCGGCCGTCGGTGAGCGTCGGGCGCGGGTCGCGCTGCTGTCGGGTTGCGTGCAGGACGTGTTCTTCCACCGGGTCAACGAGGCCACCGTCCGGGTGCTCGCCGCGGAGGGTTGTGACGTGCTGGTGCCCCGCGACCAGGTGTGCTGCGGGGCGCTGGAGCTGCACGCCGGCCGCGAGGACCCCGCGCTCGGACGGGCCAGACGCACGATCGAGACCTTCGAGCGGCTCGACGTCGACCACCTGGTAACCAACGTGGCCGGCTGCGGCTCGTCGATGAAGGAGTACGCGCACCTGCTCGCCGACGACCCGGAGTGGGTCGAGCGCGCGAGGGTGTTCAGCGCCCGGGTGCGCGACGTGCACGAGGTGCTGGCCGACCTGCTCGACGACGGCGGCCCGCGGGCCCCGCGGCATCCGTTCCGCGGCCGGGTCGCCTACCACGACGCCTGCCATCTGGGGCACGCGCAGCGGGTCCGCACCCAGCCGCGGGCGGTGCTGCGCTCCATCCCGGAGCTGGAGCTGGTCGAGCTTCCCGAGGCGGAGCTGTGCTGCGGCTCGGCGGGCATCTACAACCTGGTCGCCCCGGAGGCCGCGGCGCAGCTCGGGGAGCGCAAGGCGGCCAACGTGCGGTCGGTGGGGCCGACGGTGGTCGTCACCGCCAACCCGGGCTGCCTGCTGCAGATCGGCCGGCACCTGGGCACCGATCTGCCGCTGTTGCACCCGATGCAGCTGCTGGACGCCTCGATCCGTGGGACGGCGGTGCCCGTGAGGTGACGTCCGACGACGTTATGGAGCCATACTGTCGCGCGGGAGGGCCGGGCGAGTGCGTTATGGAGCCATAACGCGCTCGGACGATGTCGAGGACACCGCCGCGACGGCCGCGGGTCACGGCGGTGTCCTCGACGTCGAAGGTCCTCTCGGGATCGGCAAGACCGAGCTGGTCGCGGCGACCGTCGCGACGGCCCGGCACCGGGGGCTGCGGATGCTGCGCGCCCTGGGCGGCGAGCTCGAGGGGACCTCGCCTCCGGCGTCGTCCTGCAGCTGTTCAAACGGCCGATGCTGCACGGGCTGTACTGGCTGACGGCGAACCTCGCCGCCCGCGACCCGCTGCTGATCGCCGTCGACGACGCGCACTGGGCGGATCCGGCGTCCCTGCGGTTTCTCAACTATCTCGCGCGCAGGCTCGACGGGTTGACGGTGCTGCTCGTGGTGGCCGCCCGGCCCACCGCGACCGGGAGCGGTGCGGCGCTGCGGGCCGCCCGGGGTGACGCCGCGCTACGCCCCGCGCCGCTCACCCCCGGGCGGAGTCCGGGCGGTGATCGGGCCCGCCCACCCCGCAGTTCGTCGCGGCCTGCCACGCGGTGAGGGTCGGCAACCCGTACCTGCTGCGCGAGCTGCTCGCGGCGCTGCGTGCCGACGGGGTCGACATCGAGCGCGCCGATGCCGACCGGGTCCGGGAACTCGGGCCGGCGTCGGTGTCGGCGGCGGTGCTGCGCCGCCTCGGCCCGGACGCCGGCAGACTGGCCCGCGCGGTCGCGCTGCTCGGCTCGGCGACACCGCTGCGCCACGCCGCCGCGCTCGCCGAGCTCGACCCGGCGATGGACCGGGCCCAGGCCGAGGCGGCGGTCGAGGTACTCATCGCCCAGGGCAGCGAGGCGGGCGGGCACGGCGGCTGGGTGTCGACCATGGTCGTGGTTGCGCAGGTCGTCGATGTCGCCGGCGCCGTCCCGGTGCTGGCCGCGGGCGGGATCGCGGACGGGCGCGGGCTGGCCGCCGCCCTCGCGCTCGGCGCGCAGGGAGTGAGCATGGGGACGCGGTTCCTCGCCAGCACCGAGGCATCCGTGCACCGGGACCGGAAGCAGCGCATCCTCGCCGCCGACGCGCTCGACGCCGTCAAGGTCGTCGACGGTAATGCGCTGCTTCCGCCCTACAGCCGGCCGGGCGTGCGCACCGAGGGTCGCGCGCGGCGTACCCCGCTGATCGACCTGCTGCGGGAGCACCCCAAACAGGTCGATCCCGCCGTCGCCGGGCCCGAGCTGCTGGCCGCCATCCGCCGCGGCCGCGGCGACGAGTACCTGCCGTTCGCCGGCCAGTCGGTCGAGCTGATCCACGAGCTGCTGCCCGCCGCCGAGATCGTCCGCCGGGTCGTCGAGGAGGCCGAGGCGGCGCTCGCCGACGCGGCCGTGCACGTGAAGTGACCCGGAACCGTCGGTGCCCGGTTCTAGCGTTGCAGGCATGGACTGGACCGAGCAGCTCGTCACCCAGCTCGACCGGCACTGGACCGGGCAGGTGCGCCCGAAGTTCGAGGGCCTGACCAACGCGGAGTACTTCTGGGAGCCCGCGCCGGGCGCGTGGAACGTGCGCCCGCGCGGAACGTCCACCGCACCCGTGCAGGCCGGCAGCGGCGATTTCACGATCGACTTCGCGTTCCCGGAGCCCGATCCGCCGCCGGTCACGACGATCTCGTGGCGGCTCGCGCACCTGATCGTCGGGGTCTTCGGGGCCCGGGTGGGCAACCACTTCGGCGGTCCGCCGGTCGAGTACCCCACGTTCGGCTACGCGGGCACCGCGGCCGAGGCGCTTCGCCAGCTCGACGAGGTCTATCGCGCGTGGACGGCGGGTGTCCGCGGCCTCGGCCCGGACGCGCTGGCCGCCCCGGTCGGGCCCGCCGAGGGTCCGTGGGCCGACCGCCCCATGGCCGAGCTCGTGCTGCACATCAACCGGGAGGCGATCCATCACGGGGCGGAGGTTCTCCTGCTGCGCGACCTGTTCCGGCGGGAGCGCGCTGAGTACCTCGGTCAGCCGCGCGTGAAGTGGTCCCAGCCCCCCGGGCCCGCGTAGGGGCGGCCGTCGACGAGCACGGCCGGGACCCCCTCGCGGACCGTGCCGATCACCGTCCAGCCCGACGGCAGCGTGCTCCCCGGCGGGAAGGTCGCGACCAGCGCATGGTCCTCGCCGCCGGTGAGCAGCCAGTGCAGCGGGTCGGTGCCCAGCGCGGACGCCACCTCACGCAGCCGCATCGGCACCTCGAGCGCGGCGCCGCGCACGTCGACGAGCACCCCCGACGCCTCCGCGACATGCCCGAGGTCGGCGAGCAACCCGTCCGAGACGTCGATCATCGCGGTGGCCCCGGCCAGCGCCGCGGCCGGCCCGGCGGCGTAGGGCGGCTCGGGCACCCGATGCGCCCCCACGACCGCCACCGGCGAACGGAACCCGCGATGCAGGACGGCCAGACCGGCGGCGGCCCAGCCGATCCGCCCGCACAGCGCGACAAGGTCACCGGGGCGGGCGCCCCCGCGGGTCACGGGTTCGCGGCCCTCCAGCGAGCCGAGCGCCGTGACGGAAATCACCAGCGCCGTCGACGCCGCCACGTCCCCGCCGACCACGCCGATCCCCGACGCCCTGGCCTCGGCCCAGAGCCCGTCGGCGAGGCCCTCCAGGGTCGCGACCGGCGTCGAGACCGGGCACGCCAGCCCGACCAGCAGTGCCGTCGGTACCGCGCCCATCGCCGCGATATCGGCCAGGTTCGCCGCCGCGGCCTTGCGGCCTGCCTGTTCCGGGGTGGACCAGTCCAGCCGGAAGTGGACCCCCTCGACGAGCACGTCCGTGCAGGCAACGACCCGGGCGTCGGGCGCCGCGACGACCGCGGCGTCGTCGCCAGGGCCGAGCAGCGTGCCCGGCGGATGCGACCGACCGGCGGTGACCCGCGCGACCAGGCCGAACTCGCCCAGCTCGGCAAGCGTGTCCGAGGGGGTGATCGCGGGGTTCACCCCCTCGGGTCCCCCGGATGAGGCCCTCGACGATATAGGCACAGCGGCCACCTCCGGTACGTTCGGCTTCCGACTTTCCTACCCAACACGACCGCCGCGCCATCGGATGACGCGACGAATATCCCGACGCGGAAGGAACACGCCGTGGTTCACGCCTACATCCTGGTCCAGACGGAGGTCGGCAAAGCGGCCGCCGTGGCCGCTTCGATCGCCGGTATCCCCGGGGTCATCTCCGCCGAGGACGTCACCGGACCATACGACGTCGTCGTCCGGGCCGAGGCCGACGACGTCGACAAGCTCGGACAGCTCGTGGTGGCCCAGGTGCAGGGGGTCAGCGGCATCACCCGCACCCTGACCTGCCCCGTCGTCAAGCTGAGCTGATGCCGATGGTGGCGCCCGAGAACCGTACCGAACGTCGGGAGCGGCCCCGGCCTGCGATCATCGTCGCGATCACGCTGCCGGTGCTGCTCGCCGTCGTGGTCGCGTCCATCGCGATCGTCGTCCGGATCCTCGGCGTGGACGGCGCCGACACCGCGCCTCCCGCCGAGACCGGGCCGCTGGCCGTCGCGCCGGTCGACGCACCCGATGCGGGCACCTCGGAGTGCACGGCGTTACTGGGCGCCGTCCCGGCGGAGCTCCCGGGCGCCGATGAACCGCTGCCGACCCGACCGCTGTCGGCCCCGGCCCCGGCCGGGGTGCGAGCCTGGGTGGCTGCGCCGCGCCCCGTCGTGCTGCGCTGCGGGCTGCCGCGCCCCGTCGAGCTCACCCCGACCTCGCCGCTCATCGAGATCAACGGGGTGAACTGGCTGCAGCTCCCCGATGACGCCCCGGAGCCGGTCGTGAGCAGTTACGTGGCTGTCGACCGCCCGGTCTACGTGGTGCTCACCGCCCCGTCCTCGGTCGGAAGCGGTCCGCTGCAAGCGGTGTCGGACGCGGTCCGCGCAACCCTGCCCGCCACCCCGATCGCCGTCCGCTGATCCCCTCCCCGCGAGGCGGGGTATTTCTGGGCGCGAGGCGGGGTGGTCACGTGCCTCGGGGCGGGGACCCGTCCAGGGTGATGATCAGCGTTCGGGCGGCACGAGCCGCGCGCAGCACGGTTGCGCCCGCCGAATTGCCGATCATGGCTCCGGAGTGGCCCGAGAATGGCCGCCCGCCCGCCGGGCGGGTTCAGCGCGGCCCGGTCCCGGGCGGGTTCAGCGCGGCCCGGCCCCGGGCGGGTTCAGCGCAGCCCGGTCCCCCGCGCGAGCGCCGTCTCCACCAGCGTGGCGAGCAGCGTCGGGTAGTCCACCCCGGTGACCGTCCACATCCGGGGGTACATCGAGATCGGGGTGAAGCCCGGCATCGTGTTGATCTCGTTGATCGTCAGCTCGCCGTCGGGGCCCACGAAGAAGTCGACGCGGGCGAGCCCTTGGCAGTCCAGCGCCCGGAAGGCGGCGACCGCAAGCTCGCGCACCTGCTCGGTGACGGCGTCGTCGAGCTTGGCCGGGATATCGAACTCGCAGACGTCGTCGAGGTACTTCGCCTCGAAGTCGTAGAACTCCGGCCCGGGCCCCACGATCCGGATCTCGGCCGGAACGCTGGCCCGGACCGAGCCGTCGGGGAACTCCAGCACCCCGCATTCGACCTCACGACCGACGATCGCGGCCTCCACCAGCACCTTGGGGTCGTGCGCCCGGGCTGCCTCGACGGCGTCGGCGAGATCAGCCCAGTCAGAGACCTTCGTGATCCCCACCGACGAGCCGGCCCTGGCCGGCTTGACGAAGACCGGCAGCCCCAGCCGTTCGCGCTCGGCGCCGGTGAGGGTGGTGGCACCGGGCCGCAGCACAACCCGGTCGCCCACCGGCAGGCCCTCGGCGGCGAGCAGCTTCTTGGTGAACTCCTTGTCCATGCCTGCGGCGCTGGCCAGCACACCCGCCCCGACGTAGGGGACGCCGGCCATCTCCAGCAGCCCCTGCAGCGTGCCGTCCTCGCCGTAGGGGCCGTGCAGGACCGGGAACACGACGTCGACGCCCGAGAAGACTTCGCCGCGGCGGCCGGCGTCGAGCCGCACCAGCCCGCCGCGGGTCGGATCGCCGGGCAGCGCGAGCGCCGTGCCCGCGGCGTCGACGGCGGGCAGCCGACGGCCGCTGATCGCCAGTCGCGCCGGGTCGCGGGAACCGAGCACCCAGGCGCCCTCCCGGGTGATGCCGACCGGGACGATCTCGAAGCGCTCACTGTCCAGGTGCGACAGCACACTCCCGGCCGAGACGCACGAGATCGCGTGCTCGCTACTGCGGCCACCGAAGACGATGGCCACCCGCACCTTGCGATCCACTGCGCTCATGGGCGCCGAGGGTAGCGGCGCCGTTGAGTCAGGACCCGAAGCGCTGTTCCAGTGCGCCGATCTCGGGCAGCCCGACGAGGTCGGTGAAACCCTCGAAGGTCGGCAAACCGGACAACGCCGCGGCCGGCGTCCCGTCCCGGCGCACGGTCTCCAGCAACGCCCGGATACCCGATGTCGCCGCGAGCAGCGTGCCGATCGGGAACAGGACGAGGGAGTACCCGAGCTCCCCGATCCGCTCCAGCGACAACGGCGGCGTTCGTCCGCCCTCGGCCCAGTTGAACACCAGCGGCGCCAGCCCCCGCAGCTGCGACGCCACCGTCTTGAGTGCGTCCTCGCTGGTGGGAGCCTCGACAAACAGCAGGTCGGCCCCCGCGTCGGCGTAGGCCCGCGCCCGGTTGATCGCCTCGTCGAGCCCGTGCACAGCCGCGGCGTCCGTGCGGGCGATCAGGACGAAGTCGGGGTCGCGGCGGGCGGCGGCCGCCGCCCGGATCTTGCCGACCATCTCCCCGGCGGGGATCACCTGCTTGCCGCTCAGATGTCCGCACCGCTTCGGCGTCACCTGGTCCTCGAGGTGGATGCCGGCCACCCCCGCCTGCTCGTAGCCGGCCACGGTGCGCACCACATTGATCGCGTTCCCGTAGCCGGTGTCGGCGTCGGCGATGACCGGGACGTCGACGGCGGCCACGATGCGTCGCGCGTTGTCGATCATCTCGGTGGCGGTGAGCAGGCCGACGTCGGGGCGACCGATCAGCGACGCCGTGGTGCCGAAACCGGTCATGTAGACGACCGCGAACCCGGCCTGCTCGACGAGCCGGGCCGACAGCGCGTCGTAGGCGCCGGGCGCGACGAGCGGCGCGTCGTCGGACGCGGTGCGCAGCAGCTCGCGCAGCCGAGCCCGGGCAGCCCCCGGGTTGCTCAGCAGATCCGCCACCGATCCTCACCCCACCGTGGCATCGTCGCGCACGCTATGCCCGCGCCGGCCGCATCAGCACCGCCCGGGCGTGCTCACCCGCCGGGCCGGCCAGCCGTTCGCGCAGCGCCGTGAACAGCGTCTCGGCCGCCAACCCGTTCCAGTCGGCCGGCAGCAGCTCCAGCGGCAGGCCGGGGTCGGCGTAGGGTAGCCTGCGCCAGGCCGTCAGGACCTCCACGTAGTCGGCGAACGCCCGCGCCGCGTCCCGCTCGGGCCCGCGCGACCAGCGCTCCCGCACCGGCCGGTACCGCTCGATGAAGTCGGTGTAGAGCCGGCGCAGGGCCTCGAGGTCCCACCAGCTGCGGACGTTCTCCCGCGGGTCTCGGAACGCGACGTGCTGCGCGCGGAAGACCTCGGCGAACACGCCGAGCCGCCACCGCTCCAGTACCTCGCGCGCCTCGGTCTCCAGGTGGCCGGGCGCCACCCAGACCCCCGGCGCGACCGTGCCGAAGCCCAGCCGGGTGAGCTGCGAACGGAGCTGGTGGCGCTTGTCGCGCTCCGGTTCCGGGACGGAGAAGACGACGAGCAGCCATCCGTCGTCGAGCGTCGCCCGCCTGCGTCCGAAGATGCGGGCGTCCCCCTCGGCCAGGATGTGCCGGGCGGTGGGCGAGAGCGTGTAGCCCGCGGTCCCGCCGACCTTCTCGGCGACGAGGAGGCCGCGCCGTTTGAGCCGGTAGATCGATGACCGGACCGCTTGCCCGTCGACCCCGAGATCGGCCATCAGCCGCACCACCGAGGCGATGGACAGCCAACCCTCGTTCTGCCGCGCGTAGAGCCCGTAGAGGGTCACGATCAGCTGCCACGGCTGGTTCGCGGCGAAAGCCCGCCCGCCGCGCACCGGATCCTCGACGACGGTCACCGATCCACGATAGCCGCCGCTGCGCGTAGCCCGTGGCCCCGTTCCCTCACCCGCCGCCGGGGCCGATACGAGGCCGTGGGGCCAGGCGCGCGGCGAGCTCGACGGCGCCGTCGCCTGCCAGGAGTGGCACGGTCGCGCTGCGTCCGGCCAGCAGTGGCAGGATCGCCGTGATCGGACCGCTGACCTCGGCTCCCTCGCCGGCGGTCCAGTCGACATCGGGAGCGTGCAACCGGAACCCGCGCAGCCGCCGGCGCGCGTGGAACGGGAACCCGATCCGCCACAGGTGATCGGCCGAGGCGCGGGCCGCCTCGGCCGGCATCTCGCGGCGCCGTCCGAGCGGCAGCGCGATGTCCTGGCCGTGCACCAGCACGTCCATCAGCGCGTCGGCGAGCCGCTGGCCGGGCGCGAGCCGACGCGAGCCGACG
The DNA here is from genome assembly GCF_000423625.1 of Pseudonocardia asaccharolytica DSM 44247 = NBRC 16224. Taxonomy (GTDB): domain Bacteria; phylum Actinomycetota; class Actinomycetes; order Mycobacteriales; family Pseudonocardiaceae; genus Pseudonocardia; species Pseudonocardia asaccharolytica. Next base: position 17,270 of record NZ_AUII01000001.1, on the reverse strand, counting down.
ATCCCGCGCAGGTCGGCGACGAGTTGGTCGGTGCCCCGGGTGGCGTGCCAGCGAGCCGAGGCGTCGATCATCCGGTCGAAGCTGCCGCGGGCCCGCACGAACTCGACGGCCGCCGCCGCGACGCTCGTGCGCGGCGCCAGCGTCAGGTGCGCGGCGACCTCCCGCACGGTCCAGCCGACGCACAGCGACGGGTGCGCCCATTCCACCGGGGTCAGTGACGCGAGCAGGTCCGCGATGCCGGCCCGCTCGGCGTCGAGGGCCTGCCACCTCCTGGCGCGCTCCACCTCACACCCCCATCTAGTATGCTTCTCTGACTAATATGGTCAGTTACACTGACTGAAATGTCAAGGAGTGCCGTGCCCGAGGACGTCCCGGCCGATGAACTCAACATCGGCCTACTGCTCTACATCCCGTACCGCGCCCTGGAGGAGCGGGTGTTCGCGGCGCTGGCCGAGGCGGGCTACGGCGACGTCACCCCGGCGCAGGCCCGGGTCTTCCAGCGGATCGGCCCGAACGGCAGTCGGCTCACCGACCTCGCCGCGGCGGCGCAGATCACCAAGCAGACCGCCGGCTTCCTGGTCGACCGGCTCGAGCGCGCCAGGTACGTCGAGCGGATCCCCGACCCGACCGATGCCCGCGCCAGGCTGGTCCGCGTCACCGAGCGCGGTGCCGCGACGATCCCTATCGGGGCGAGGGTCATCGCCGAGATCGAGGCCGAGTGGGCCGCGCACCTCGGGCAGCGACGCATGGCACAGCTACGCGCGGCGCTCACCCGGCTGCGGGAGATCACCGACCCCTACCGCTGAGGAACTCCGCGCGGAGGCCCGCTATACCGGCGCCGGCACCTCGAACGGCTCGAAGGCGAACCGCACCGTTCCGCTCCGTTCGGACGCCGTCACCACCCCGCACGCGGTGCTGGTCCCCAGCTGCGCCAGCACCTTGGCCAGCTCGACCGGCGCATCGACGGCCTCCGTCGAGGACTGTACGAGCGTGCGATGCAACGCGGTGATGTCCCAGCCGTGCCGGCCGCCGCAGCCTGTCGGCACCGCCAGCACCACGTTCAACAGCCAGTGTGGGGGTTTCCCGGCGAGCTCGGGCGTGCTGTGTGACTCGATGCCGATGACCTGGTCGGCGCGGACCAGTCCGTCGTGCAGAGTCTTGATCCACAGTCCGGTCAGACCCATGCCGTCCTCCTCACAGCCGACTCCGTCGGGCCGCATCGCTGCACCAGGCCGACCATTGTCGGGCCATCCGGTTCGCCGGACCAGCAACGGCGGAAACGGCCGCAGCTGGTCAACGGCGCAGGACGTCGGCGACGACGGTGAGGGCCTGCTCCAGATCGGCTCGCGCGGGCCCGGCGTAGCCGAGCACCAGACCCGCGCGCGGTGCTGACCCACCGTAATGGCGGATGAGCCCGTCGAGAACCACCCCGCGGGCGGCGGCCGCGGCCAGCGCCGCCTCCTCGGCGCCGGGATGCGGGAGCGGGACGACCAGGTGTGCGCCCGCCGCGTCCCCGCGCGGCTCCCGTCCGGCGTCGGTGAGGGCGGTGACGGCACGGACCCGCCGGTCGGCCAGTTCGTGGCGCAGCCGCCGCAGGTGGCGGGCGAGATCACCGTGCGCCGCCAGCGCGGCGAACACCCGCTGCCCGGCGGGCGAAGGGCGCGAGCCCGCGCGGTCGCGGTGCTCCAGTACGGCGGCGCGCACGGCGGGCGGGGCGACCAGCCAGCCCGCACTCAGCGTCGGGGTGAGCAACTTGCTGGCCGTGCCCAGATGCACCACCACGTCCGGCCCGAGCGCGGCGAGCAGCGGCAGCGGCGCGACGTCGTAGCGCAGCTCGCCGTCGTAGTCGTCCTCGATGACGAGAAAACCCTCGGTGCGCGCCCGCTCGACCAGCGCGACCCGCCGGGTGGCCGGGAGCCGCCCGCCGAGCGGGAACTGGTGGGCCGGTGTGCAGTACACGGCGGCGAGGCCCACCGGCAGCGCCTCGACATCGAGGCCGTGCCCGTCCACGCGCACCGGGACGACCACGAGTCCGGCGGCCGCGAGCGCCGCGGCGGCCCGCCGGTATCCCGGTTCCTCGACGGCGACCGCGGCGCCGCGCGGCAGGGTACGCGCCAGCTCCCCGATCGCGGCGGTGCTGCCCGCAGTGGCGAGCACGTCGGCAGGATCGGCGGGCAGCCCGCGATGGCGAAGCAGATGTTCGACGACCGCCGCGCGGAACGCCGGGTCGCCGTCGGGCCGCGGGGCGGAATCGGGGGCGAGATCGGCCCCGGCCCGCCAGGCCCGCCGCCAGGCCGACCGGTCCAGCACCTCGACGCACGGCGATCCTGCGCGCAGATCGATCAGGCCGTCGGGTCCGGCGGAGGACGGGGTCCGGGTGGTCCGGCCCGGCGGCGCGGACGGCGGCGCGGCCGTGATGTAGGTGCCCGAACCCCGCCGCCCGGCGACCCAGCCCTCGGCCAGCAGCTGCTCATACGCCGCGGCCGTCACCGTCCGGCTGATCCCGAGGGTCGCGGCCAGCGCACGGGTGGAGGGGAGCCGGTCGCCGGCCCGCAGCGTCCCTGTGGCCGCCGCCTCGCGCAGCGCCGCGGCGAGCTGGACCCCGAGCGACACGGCGGCGGCGCGATCGAGAACGATCGGTGGGATCTCGGGACCCCTCACTCGATCGGCCCTCCGATATCGACGCGAATTGGCTCTCCCAGGATGCCACTTCTCGGGTCAGGCTGAGTGTGTGACCGTCTCGGAACGATCGCTCTCCCCCACCGAGCGCAGCACTCTCAAACGGGGCAAGAACCGGGCGCGCACCGACCGCGCCGACCTGCACGCCGTTCTCGATGCCGGTCTGGTCTGCCACCTCGGGGTGGTCGTGAGCGGCGCGCCGATCGTGCTGCCCACCGGCTACGGACGCCTCGGTGACGAGCTCTACCTGCACGGCTCCACGGGGGCGGGCACGCTACGCGCCGCGATGGCCGGCGCCCCGGTATGCGTCACCGTCACCCTGCTGGACGGGATCGTCTACGCCCGCTCGGTGTTCCACCACTCGATGAACTACCGCAGCGCCGTTGTGCACGGCGCCGCCCGGCTGGTCACCGACCCGGCCGAGCGGATGGCCGGGCTGCGCGCGATCGTCGAGCACCTGGCCCCGGGCTCGTGGAGCCACGCCCGGCTGCCCGATGGCAAGGAGATGGCGGCGACCGCCGTGCTGGCCGTCGACCTCACCGAGTCCAGCGTCAAGATCCGCACCGGACCTCCCGGCGACGAGGAACGCGACGTCGCCGACCCGTCGTACTGGGCGGGCGTGCTGCCGTTGCGCACCATGTGGGGCGCCCCCGAACCGTGTCCACGGCTCGCCCCCGGCGTCCCGGTTCCGGCGCATGTGCGCTCCCGGGCCGCCGCCCCTCCCGCCGCCGGTCCGCAAGGGGTGTGAGGGCGGGCGGCCACCCTTTCTCAGTGCGTTCCCACCGTTTTCGCCTGCTGGATGGCCCGCCACACGGTCTGCGGCGTGGCGGGCATCGGGACGTCGGTGACGTCGTAGGGGCGCAGCGCGTCGACGATCGCGTTGACCACGCACGGGGTGCCGCCGATGGTGCCGGCCTCGCCCACCCCCTTCACCCCGAGCGGGTTGCTCGTGGCCGGCGTCTGGGTCAGCCCGGTGTCGATCGCCGGCAGGTCGGGCGCCCCGGGCACGAGGTAGTCGGCGAAGGTGCCGGTGAGCAGGTTGCCGTCGGCGTCGTAGACGGCGTGCTCGTAGAGCGCCTGGCCGATCGCCTCGGCGATGCCGCCGACGACCTGCCCCTCGACCAGCAGCGGGTTGACCACGGTGCCGCAGTCGTCGACCGCCACGTACCGGCGGATCGTGACCCGCCCGGTCTCGGTGTCCACCTCGGCCGCGCACAGGTGGGTGCCGTGCGGGAACGAGAAGTTCTCCGGGTCGAACACGCACTCGGCGAACAGCGACGGCTCGACCCCGTCGGGCAGGTTGTGCGCGGTGAACGTGGCCAGCGCGACCTCGGCCATGGTCGTCGCGGGCCCCGGCGCGCCCTTCACCCGAAACGTTCCGTCGGCGAACTCGACGTCGTCCGGGTTGGCCTCCAGCAGGTGCGCGGCGATCCGCCGCGCCTTGTCCCGCACGCGCCGCGCCGCCTGGTAGACCGCGACACCGCCGACGACGAGCGAGCGCGAGCCGTAGGTGTCCATCCCCTGCGGGGCGCTCCTGGTGTCCCCGTGGATGATCTCGATGTCCTCGAACGGCACCCCCAGCGTGTCGGCCACGACCTGGCTGAACCCGGTCTCGTGACCCTGCCCGTGCGGGCTGATCCCGGTGACGACCTCGACCTTGCCGGTGGGCAGCACCCGCACCGTGGCGGCCTCCCAGCCGCCGGCGCCGTAGGACAGCGAGCCGAGCACCCGCGAGGGCGCCAGGCCGCACATCTCGGTGTAGGTCGACACCCCGATCCCCAGTTGCACCGGGTCGTCGCGGTCGCGTCGTTGCCGCTGCTCGGCGCGCAGCTCGTCGTAGCCGAACATCCGCAGCGCCTTGCCGGTGGCAGCCTCGTAGTTCCCCGAGTCGTAGGTCAGCCCGGCGATCGTGGTGTAGGGGAACTCCTCGTGCGCGATCCAGTTCTTGCGGCGCAGCTCGATCGGGTCCATGCCCAGTTCGGCGGCCAGATCGTCCATCACCCGCTCGATCGCGAACGTCGCCTCCGGGCGCCCGGCCCCGCGGTAGGCGTCGGTCGGGGTCTTGGTGGTGAACACGCCGGTGCAGTCGAAGGAGTAGGCGTCCATCTTGTAGATGCCGGGATACATGAACGCCCCCAGCACCGGGATTCCGGGCGTGACCAGTTGCAGGTAGGCGCCCATGTCGGCCAGCAGGTCGACCTTGAGCCCGAGCAGCGTCCCATCGCGCCGCGCGGCCACCTCGATGCGCTGGATCTGGTCGCGGCCCTGCACCGTCGTCTGGCAGCCCTCGCTGCGCGTCTCGGTGTACTTCACCGGCACGCCCAGCTCGCGGGCGACGAGCAGGGCGACGACCTCCTCGGCGTACACGTCGAGCTTGGAACCGAACCCGCCGCCGACGTCCGGGGCCACGACGCGGAGCTTGTGCTCGGGGATCCCGCAGAGCTGGCAGAGCATCAGCCGCAGGATGTGCGGCACCTGGGTGGCGGAGTAGACCGTGAACTCCCCGGTCGCGGGCGTCGGGACCACGACCACCGAACGAGGCTCCATCGCCGAGGCGATCAGCCGTTGGTTGACGTAGCGGCGGGAGACCACCACGTCGGCGGCCCGCCTCGCCGCCTGGTAGTCCCCCGTGGCGAACGGCCACCGGTAGCAGGCGTTCGTCCCCGCGTCACCGTGAACCAGCGGCGCGCCGTCGGCGACGGCGGCTTCCATGTCCACCACCGCCGGCAATGGGTCGAACTCGACCTCGATCGCCTCGACGGCGTCGGCGGCGGCGAACCGGTCGGCGGCGACGACGACCGCCACCGGGTCGCCGACGTGGCGCACCTCATCGGGGGCCAGCGGATGGTGGTCGGGATGGACCATGTCCGGGGTGACCGGCCAGGCGCACGGCAGGTTGATGGTGTCGGCGGCCAGGTCCGCGGCCGCGTAGGCGGCGAGCACGCCCGGCCGGCCGAGCGCGGGCGAGACGTCCAGGCCGCGGACCCGGGCGTGGGCCATCGGGCTGCGCTTGAACGCCAGATGCACCATCCCGGGCAGGCGGATGTTGTCGGTCCAGACGGTCTGCCCCGTGATCAGGTGCGCGTCCTCCTTGCGCCGCCGGGACGAGCCGATCTCGGTCGTTCCCGAGTGTTCCATGGTGATTGACATCTGTGGTGGCTCCTTGTTCACCTCGTGCCAGGCATCGTTCACCTCGTGCCAGGCATCCTCGAATCCACTTCGGACACTGATCGGGCGGGGGCGGAGGACCGCCGCGGCACCGCGGGACGGCGGTCGTGCCGGACGATGGCGATCGGACCGCGGGCACGCTGCAGGACCGCGCGGGCGACGGGGCCGAGCGTCGTGTGCAAGCGCCCGCGGCTCCGGCTGCCGATGACGGTCAGGGCGGCGCCGCGGGACTCCTCGACCAGGGCCTGAGCGGGGTCGCCGCAGCCGGCCCAGGCGATGAGGGGGACCTCGGCGAACTCGTCCCGCCAGCGGGCGAGCGCGCTCTGCAGCGTCCGGCGTGCGGCGGCCTCGGTGGCGGCCCGGACGCCGCGGGCCGCGGCGAGGTCGGCGGGCCCGCGCGGTGCTCGCACGTGCACCGCGACGAGCGGGACCCCGCGTTGCGCGGCCGCGTGGAACGCGAACCGCAGCGCGTCGGTGGCCGAGGTGGACCCGTCGACGCCCACCACCACGCGGGGCGCCGAGCGGGCGGAACGCACGTCCCCGAACGCGCGGACGACGGCCACCGGGCAGGCGGCGGCCGCGGCGATCCGGCCCGCGGCCGACCGGGTCCGCCGCTCGCCGGTGCCGTCGAAGCGACCCCCCAGGACCAGCAGTTGGGCGTGCCGGCTCTCCTCGAGCAGGGTGCGGGCGAGCGGCCAGGGCAGCAGCCGCGTCGACACGCACAGGTCGGAGACGACCTCGCGGGTCCGGGCGAGCGTGGTGGCCAGCAGTCGCTCGGCGGCCTCCTGGGCCAGGGACAGGTTCTCCGACGGCAGGGCGAGGCCGAAGGGACCCGCGCTGAGCGTCCAGCGCAGGGCGTGGACGAGGCGCAGCGGGCAGTGCCGGGCGGCCGCCTCGGCCGCCGCCCATGCCACGGCGTCGCCGGTCGTGGCCTCGGCGTCGACACCGACCACGACGGGGATGGGTCGCCTCTGGGCGTCGTTGCCCCGGCTCCGGCGGCTCATCGCTCGACCACGACGGCCGGGACCGGGCCGCCGTCCCCGGCCGGTCGGCCCCCGTCCGTCCCCGCACCGGATGTCGTTCGCCCGTCCGCCGGAGCCGTGGTCGCGACGCCGGCCGCCGGGCGCGCGTCACCCTCGGCAGGCGTGGAGCGTTCGAGGAAGCGCAGCAGCTCGACCGGGAACGGCAGCACGAGGGTGGAGTTCTTCTCAGCGGCGACCTCGACGACGGTCTGCAGCAGGCGCAGCTGGAGCGCGGCCGGATGCCGAGCCATCACCTCGGCGGCCCGCGCGAGCTGCGCGGACGCCTGTAGCTCGCCGTCGGCGGTGATCACCCGGGAGCGGCGTTCGCGTTCCGCCTCGGCCTGCCGCGACATCGAGCGTTTCATCGTCTCGGGCAGCACCACGTCCTTGATCTCGACGCGGTCGATGTGCACGCCCCATCCCACGGCCGGGCTGTCGATCATCAGTTCGAGGCCCTGGTTGAGCCGTTCCCGGTTGGACAGCAGGTCGTCCAGCTCGCTCTTGCCGATGATCGACCGCAGCGAGGCCTGCGCGACCTGGAGGATGGCGGCGTCGTAGTCCTGGACGTCGACGATCACCCGCACCGGGTCGACGACGCGGTAGTAGATCACGGCATCGATGCGGACTGTGACGTTGTCGCGGGTGATCCCGTCCTGGGCGGGCACCGGCAGCGTGACGATCTGCAGGTTGACCTTCTGCAGCCGGTCGACGAACGGCACGATCAGGGCGAGACCGGGGCCGCGGGTCTCGCGGCGGACCCGGCCGAACCGGAAGACCACCCCGCGTTCGAACTCCTGGACGATGCGCACGCCGGCCGCGACCAGGCCGAGTGCCACGACGGTGACCAGGACCCAGGAGACGATCATCATGCCCTCCGCGTTCCCGCTCCGTTCGGGCCGGACGGCGCGCCACCGCGAGATCCCGGAGCACGGTCCGGAGGCGAGCCGCACTTTATATCGTAGCACGATATAAAATTCGGAACCGCCGAACCGGCCACGGCCGGGATCCGGCGCCGACTCCGGCCGCCCGGTATTCAGCCCGGCCACCCACCTCCTCCGCGTCCGACCTGGTCAGAAGCGGTCGGCACGCGGGCCGAGACCGTCCCGTAATCTTCTCGCGCGTGAGCGAGCGCAGTGAGAAAACCGGACCGCCGAGCACCGCCGCGCACCCGCACCCCATCTACCCCGAGGCCGAGCGTCTCGATCTGGTCGAACGGCTGCACGGCCACGACGTCGCCGACCCCTACCGGTGGCTCGAGGACCCCGACGACCCGCGCACCCGCGCCTGGTCCGCCGCGCAGGACCGCCTCGCCCGCGAGCATCTCGACGCGCTACCCGGCCGCGCGGAGCTCACCGAGACGGTGCGGGCGCTGCTGTCGTCGGGTTCGGTGTCGGCGCCGCTGTGGCGGGCGGGTCGGGCGTTCTTCGCCCGCCGCAGGCCCGACCAGGAGCATGCCGCCGTGCTGGTCCGCGAGGCCGACGGCGCGGGCGGGGTCCGTGAACGGGTGCTGCTCGACCCCGTCGAGCTCGATCCGACCGGGCTGACCACGCTGGACGCCTGGGTACCCAGCCTGGAGGGAACGCTGCTGGCCTACCAGATCTCCCGGGGCGGGGACGAGCAGTCGGTCCTGCATGTGCTCGACGTCGCGACAGGCGAGCCGGTCGACGGCCCGATCGATCGCTGCCGCTACTCCGATATCGCCTGGCTGCCCGGCGGCGAGGAGCTGTTCTTCGTGCGCAAGGTCGCCCCGGGCGAGGTGCCCGCCGGCGAGGAGGACTTCCACCGCCGCGTCTGGCGGCACCGCGTCGGCGCCGATCCCGCCGGCGACGAGCTCGTCGACGGCCCCGGGCTCTACGACGAGCACACCTACTACGGCGTGCGGGTCTCCCGCGACGGCCGCTGGCTCGTCGTGACCGCGAACGTCGGCACCGCGCGTCGCGACAGCCTCTGGCTCGCCGAGCTGGCCGACGGCAAGATCGGCCCGCTCACCCCGGTGCTGACCCGGACCGACGACGTGCAGGCGACCGCATGGGTCGAGCGCGACGGGCGGCTCTACCTGCGCACCACCGACAGCGCCCCGCGCTGGCGGCTGTGCGTGGCCGACCCGCGCACCCCGCAGCGCGAGCACTGGCGCGAGCTGGTCGCCGAGGATCCGGGCTCCGTGCTGGACGGCGTGCGCTGGCTGGAACCCGCGGACGGGGGAGCTGCGCTGCTCGTGCTGGCCCGGTCCCGGCACGCGGTGGCCGAGCTGGCGCTGCACAGCGCGGCCGACGGCGCCCCGCGCGGCAGCATCCCCCTTCCCGGCACCGGATCGCTCACCGGGTTGAGCACCGCCGACCGCGACACCCCCGACCAGCGCGGACGCGTCTGGATCGGCTGGACCGACCTCGTCACCCCGCCGCAGGTGCAGCGCTTCGACCTCGCCCTGAACGCAACCCGGCTCGAGACCGCAGCACCAGGCGCCGTCGAGGTGCCCCCGGCACGCACCGAGCAGCGCGCGTTCAGCTCCGCGGACGGCACCACGGTGCGGATGTTCGTCCTCACCCCGGGCGGGGACACAGTCGGGAAGGCGCCAGCGCGACCGGTCCCGGCGCTGGTCACCGGCTACGGCGGGTTCGGGATCAGCCGCGAACCGGCCTACACCCCGGCGGCGTTGGCCTGGGTGGCGGCGGGCGGGGCGTTCGCCCTGGTGTCGCTGCGTGGCGGCGGCGAGGAGGGCGAGGCGTGGCACCTCGCCGGCAACCGCGGCAACAAGCAGAACGTTTTCGACGACCTGCACGCCGCCGCGGCGGCGTTGATCGACGGCGGCACCACGACCGCCGGGCAGCTCGCGCTCATGGGCGGCTCGAACGGCGGCCTGCTCGTCGGCGCCGCGCTGGTGCAGCGGCCGGAGCGCTACCGCGCGGTCGTCTGCTCCGCACCGCTGCTGGACATGGTGCGCTACGAGGAGTTCGCGCTGGGCCGGACCTGGAACGACGAGTACGGCACGGCGGCCGACCCGATGGAGCTCGGCTGGTTGCTGTCCTACTCCCCCTACCATCACGTCCGGCCGGGCACCCGGTACCCGGCGGTGTTGTTCACCGTGTTCGAGTCCGATACCCGCGTCGATCCGGTGCACGCCCGCAAGACGTGTGCCGCTCTCCAGTTCGCGACGACCGGCGACATCGCCGGCCGCCCGGTTCTGCTGCGTCGGGAGACCGACGTCGGGCACGGCGGCCGCTCGGTCTCCCGGACCGTCGGCCTGACCGTCGACCAGCTGTCCTTCCTCGCCGCTCATGTCGGACTGGAGCTGCGCTGATCATGGATATCATTCCCGCTCCTCCGGGGCTGCTGCCGATGCAGCCCTCCTGCGTCAACGAACCCGGCACCTGGTGCGCCAGCTTCTACCGGTGGACGAACAACGACTTCCTGGCAACGTCCGCCGACGCGATCATGAGCAAGGGCTCGGCGATCGTGCTCATCATCATCGTCGCGCTGGCGGTTCGCTGGCTCATCCACCGCGCGATCACCCGGCTGATCGAGGGCGCCACCAACGGCCGGGTCTCCCGCGCCCTGCTGCGCAGGGCGCCCGCGCGGCTGCGCGGGGCCGGCACGCCGGCGGCCTCCCAGCGCCGCACCCAGCGGGCCCGCACGATCGGCTCGGTGCTTCGCTCGATCACCTCGGCGGTCGTGCTGCTCGTCGCCGCGACGATGGTGCTCGGCGAGTTCGGGGTGGCGGTCGGGCCGATCCTGGCCTCGGCCGGGATCGTCGGCGTCGCGGTCGGCTTCGGCGCGCAGAACCTCGTGCGCGACTTCCTGTCCGGCATGTTCATGCTGCTGGAGGACCAGTACGGGGTCGGCGACGTCGTCGACCTCGGCGGGATCAGCGGCACGGTCGAGGCGATCGGGTTGCGGATCACGACGATGCGCGACATCAAGGGCACCGTCTGGTACGTGCGCAACGGCGAGATCCTGCGGGTCGGGAACATGAGCCAGGGCTACGCCGTCGCCGTGGTCGACGTGCCGCTCGCGCATACCGCCGACACCGCGCAGGCCACCGAGCTCGCCGCGCGCACCGTGACCGAACGCCTGCAGCAGGAGGACGTGGCCGATGACGTGCTCGAGCCGCCGCAGGTACTCGGCGTCGACAAGGTCACCACCGAGGGCGTCGTCCTGCGGCTGACGGTCCGGGTCAACCCCGGCCAGCAGTTCGCGGTACAGCGGGCGCTCAACGCCGCCATCACCGACGCCTTCGACGAGGCGGGCGTGCCCCGCCCACTGAGTCATCTGCCGATGTTGGATCCGCAGTCCCCCGCCGCCGACAAGGGTGTGGGCAAGGGATAGTGGGGGTATGAACACGCACGTGAGTTCCTCGTCCGGCACGGCGGTCGGGCGAGTCCCGACCACGAACATCCGCGAGGAGCCGGCGTGAGCAGCCCGCAGAACTTCTACGCCGAGGTGGGCGGCGCGCCGGTCTTCGCCAAGATCGTCTCGCGGTTCTACGAGCAGGTTGCCGAGGACGAGGTGCTCCGCCCGCTCTACCCGGAGGAGGACCTGAGCCCGGCCGAGGACCGGCTGCGGATGTTTCTCGAGCAGTACTGGGGCGGGCCGCGCACCTACTCCGAGCGGCGCGGGCATCCCCGGCTGCGGATGCGCCACGTCCCGTTCCGGATCGGGCCGATCGAGCGCGACGCCTGGTTGCGCTGCATGCGGATCGCCATCGACGAGGCGGGGCTGGACCCGGCGCACCGCGATCAGCTGTGGAACTACCTGACCTACGCCGCGGCCAGCATGGTCAATTCCGACTTCTGAGGATCCGTGCCGCGGATGGCAGGATGGCCTCCCGTGGAGTGGTGGCGGGATGCGGTGATCTACCAGGTCTACGTCCGCAGCTTCTGTGACTCCGACGCCGACGGCGTCGGTGATCTCGACGGGGTCCGCAGCCGGCTCGGCTATCTCGAGCTGCTCGGCGTCGACGCGGTGTGGCTGACGCCGTTCTACCCGTCCCCGATGGCCGACCACGGCTACGACGTGGCCGATCCACGCGACGTCGACCCGACGTTCGGCGATCTGGCGGCGTTCGACGCACTGGTCGACGAGGCGCACCGGCACGGGATCCGGGTGACCATCGATCTGGTGCCCAACCACACCTCCAGCGAGCACGAATGGTTCCGGGCGGCGTTCGACTCCGCCCCCGATAGCCCGGAGCGGGCGCGCTACCACTTCCGGCCAGGCCGCGGCCCGGACGGCGCCGAACCGCCGAACAACTGGCAGAGCGTGTTCGGCGGACCCGCGTGGACCCGGCTGTCGGGTGCGGACGGTTCCGGCGGGGAGTGGTACCTGCACCTGTTCGCCGCCGAGCAGCCGGACCTGAACTGGACCAATCCCGAGGTCTGGGCCGATCTGGAGAAGACCCTGCGGTTCTGGTGCGACCGCGGCGTCGACGGATTCCGCATCGATGTCGCACACGGCATGGCGAAGCCCGAGGGGCTGCCCGACGATGACGGAGCACAGGCCCGGCTGCTCGGCGACACCACCGACGACCCCCGCTTCGACGACGACGGTGTCCACGACGTGCACCGGATGATTCGCGCGGTGCTCGATCACTACCCGGGGCGGATGGCGATCGGCGAGGTCTGGGTGTACGACGACGAGCGGTTCGCCCGCTATGTGCGCCCAGACGAGCTGCATCTCGGCTTCAACTTCCGGCTGCTGCAGACCCCGTTCGACGCCACCGCGGTGCGCACGGCGATCGAGCATTCGATCGTGGCCGTCGAATCGGTCGGGGCCCGTCCGACGTGGACGCTGTCCAATCACGACGTCTCCCGGCCGGTCACCCGCTTCGGCGGGGGCGCGGTGGGGTTGGCCAGGGCCCGGGCGATGGCGCTGGTGACCCTCGCGCTGCCCGGCGTCGTCTACCTCTACAACGGCGAGGAGCTCGGGCTGCCCGACGTCGATCTGCCCGGCTGGGCCCTGCAGGATCCGGTGTGGGAGCGCTCGGGGCATACCGAGCGCGGTCGCGACGGCTACCGGGTGCCGGTGCCGTGGGAGGGCGGCCCACCCGGATACGGGTTCAGCGAAGGCAAGCCGTGGCTGCCGATGCCCGACGGCTGGTCCGAGCTGACCGCCGCGGCCCAGCTGGAGGACGCCGACTCGACGTTGTCGATGTTCCGGCGCGCGCTGGAGTTGCGGCACAGCCACGCCGGGTTCGCCACGAACCACAGCGGTCTCGAATGGTACGGCGCCCCACCGGGTTGCCTGGCCTTCCGCCGACCGGGCAGCACGCTGGTGTGCGCGCTCAACGCCTCCGAGTCGCCGGTCCCGCTGCCCCCCGGCGACGTGCTGCTGACCAGCGGCCCGCTCGCCCCCGACGGCCTGCTCCCCCCGAATACCGCCGCTTGGCTAGCGTAACCCGTGAGTGCGTAACAGTGTTCGAACACTGTTACGCACTCACGGGTTACGGAGCGGCATGAGCGGCAGCGCCGTGATCCGGCGGCGCACCACGGCGCCATAGCGCGCGTCGAGACGCAGCCAGGACGGGGTCGCGGAGACCCGGACCAGCTCCGGTGCGCAGGTCTCGGCGGCGCCGAGGAATCCCATCCCGGACAGCGCGAACAGGCAGCGCGTCGGTACCTTCACCGCGGGCCCGGACTCGCCCTGCACCGTGAGCACCGTCTGGTCCAGTAGCGATGTCGGCGGACCGAGCGGGCCCGCGTGTTCACGAGCCAAGGCCAGCCCGCGCTCGGTGAGCCGCTCCAGCTCGGCCGCGGGGACGTCGCCGACGATCGACCAACCCTCGTCGGGCGGGAACGACGGCTGCCACGGGCCGCCGCTCGGGCCTGGGTCGATCGTCTCGGCGCGCTCCACCGCCAACGCCGTGAGCAGCGCCGACCCCGGCACCGTCACGTCCTCGGGTTTCATGGTGCCCCGGACCGATCGGGTGGCCAGCACGTCGAAGGGGGTCGAGGCCCAGGCTGTCACCCGCTCGCCCGCGCTCCGCAACCGCACCTGCGCGGTCGGGTCCAGCCGCACCGCCCGCGCGGTGAAGGCACCGAGGTCGTCGCGCTCGACGGTGTCGGCAAGGCGCAGGGCCGTCGCGGTCATCATGCCGTCATCATGCCTCTGCCCAACGGCCGAGGAACGCGCGCTCCTCGGCGGTGATGCGGCGGGGCCGCTGCGCGACAAGATCGAAGAGTGCCATCCGGGTACGCGCACCGACGGCCACGACGATCCCGGCGGCGAAGCTCGTCACGCCCGCGGCCAAGGCCTCGGTCGAAGAACAGCCCGATCCGGGCCTCCTCCAGCAACGTCACCGCGCGGGCTTGGTTGAGGTGGCCGAAGGAGTCCTGGTCGGTCCAGCGCAGCGGGACCCGTGCGACGTAGCGAGCCACACCGGACACCCTCTCGAACCACGAGGGACGCCCAGGTCAGCGGGCCAGCCCGCGCAGCTGCCGGGACACCACCGAGAGCGTGGCGAGGTCCAGCTGTCCGCCCGTGCCGATCTCCTGCAGCGCCGCCCGCGCCCGCAGCAGCCGGGAGGTGTTCGCCCGCTCCCACTGCCCGATCGTCTCCACCGTGGGTGTGCCGGGCGCGGTCTCCCGCAGCGCATCGAGGGTGATCGCGCGCAGCGAGCCGTACAGATCGTCGCGCAGCGCGAGCCGGGCGAGCTGGTGCCAGCGGTCCCCGCGCTCCAGGGCCGTGACGGACGTGAGCGCCAGGTCGATGCCCAGATGCTCGGAGAGTGCGTAGTACAGCGCGGCGACCTCGCGGGCCTCCCGCGGTTCCCGGTCGCGTTCGGACAGCTCGGCCACGTCGATGACGTCGAGCAGCCCGTAGCTGTACACCAGCTGCGCCGCCTGCCGGGCCAGCTCCGGAGGAGCGCCGTCGGCGGCGAGCTCCTCGGCATGCGCCTCAACGGCATCGCGCTCCCGGCCTCGGAGCAGTTCGGGCAGCTGTTTGCGCAACTCGGCGACGGCCGTCGCGAAGCGCGTGATCTCGGCGTTGACGGCGAGTGGTTGGGGGCGGTTGGTGAGAAACCAGCGGGAGGCCCGGTCGAGCAGCCGGCGCGACTCCAGCACGATCCGGTCCGCCAGCGCGGTGGGGATGTCGGCGGACCGGGCCGTCGCCCACAGCCCGGGTAGCTCGAACACCGCGGTGGTCACGGCGTAGGCGCGCGCCGCGTCGGCGGCGTCGGTGGCCAGCTCCTCGCCCAGCCGGAACGCGTAGCTGAGCCCGCCGCCGTCGACCATCTCGTTGACCAGCAGGGTGGTCAGGATCTCGCGGCGCAACGGATGGCCGGCCAGCGCGGCACCGAACCGGTCGCGCACCGGGCGCGGGAAGTACTCGGCCAGCCGGGGGGCGAACGCCGCCGCGTCGGGCAGCTCGGTCTCGAGGATCCGGGCGGTGAGGTCGAGCTTGACATGCGCGAGCAGGGTGGCCAGCTCCGGGCCGGTCAGGCCGTGGCCGGCGGCTGCCAGCGCGGCGAACCCGGCCGGGTCGGGCAGCGCCTCCAGCTCGCGGTCGAGCCCGCGCCGGGCGACGAGCTCGCCGACCAGCCGGGCGTGCACCCCCACCATCGCCGGCGTGTGCGCCCGGGCCACCCCCAACACCGCGTTCTGGGCCCGGTTGTGCGCCAGCACCAGCCCGGCCACCTCCTCGGTCATCGCGGCCAGCAGCCGGTCCCGGGCCGCGCGGTCGAGCTGGCCGGTCGCGACGAGGCGGTCGAGCAGGACCTTGAGGTTGACCTCGTGGTCGGAGCAGTCCACCCCGGCGGAGTTGTCGATCGCATCGGTGTTGATCTTCCCGCCGCGGCGGGCGAACTCGATCCGCCCGCGCGGGGTGAAACCGAGGTTGCCGCCCTCGGCGACGACCTTGACCCGCAGGTCGCGGGCGTCGGCGCGGACGGCGTCGTTGGCCTTGTCCCCGACCGCGGCGTGGGTCTCGGTACCGGCCTTGACGTAGGTGCCGATCCCCCCGTTCCACAGCAGATCCACCGGGGCGGCCAGGATCGCGGCGATCAGCTCCGGCGGGCTGAGCGCCTCCACGTCCGGGTCCAGCCCCAACACCGCCCGCGCCGCCGGGGCCAGCGGCACCGTTTTGACCGTGCGCGGCCACACCCCACCGCCGGCACTGATCAGCGCCCGGTCGTAGTCGTCCCACGACGAGCCCGGCAGCCCGAACAGCCGGGCCCGCTCGGCGTAGCTCGTCGCCGGGTCCGGGTCCGGGTCGAGGAACACGTGGCGGTGGTCGAACGCGGCGAGCAGCCGGATGTGCCGCGAGCGCAGCATGCCGTTGCCGAACACGTCACCGGACATGTCCCCGATGCCGACGACGGTGAACTCCTGGCTCTGGGTGTCGACGCCGAGCTCGGCGAAGTGCCGCCGCACGCTCTCCCAGGCGCCGCGGGCGGTGATCCCCATGGCCTTGTGGTCGTAGCCGACCGAGCCGCCGGAGGCGAACGCGTCGCCCAGCCAGAACCGGTAGGACGCGGCCACCGCGTTGGCCAGATCGGAGAACCGGGCGGTGCCCTTGTCGGCCGCGACGACCAGGTAGGGGTCGTCGCCGTCGTGGCGCACCACGTCCGGCGGCGGCACGGTCGTGCCGTCCACCAGGTTGTCGGTGACCTCCAGCAGGCCCGCGATGAAGCTGCGGTAGCCGGCCTTGACCTCCTCGGGCCCCGGCGCGGGCGCGCGCACCACGAACCCGCCCTTGGCGCCCACCGGCACGATCACCGCGTTCTTCACCGCCTGCGCCTTGACCAGCCCCAGGATCTCGGTGCGGTAGTCGGCCGGCCGGTCCGACCAGCGCAGCCCGCCCCGCGCGATCGGCCCGAACCGCAGGTGCACCCCCTCCACCCGCGGCGCGTAGACGAAGATCTCGAACCGCGGCCGGGGCGCGGGCATGTCCGGCACCGCAGCCGGGTTGATCTTGAACGAGAAGAACTCGCGCCCGCGGAACCAATTGGTGCGTAGTGTCGCGGTGATCAGGGCGAGGTACCCCCGCAGGATGCGGTCGGCGTCGAGCCCGACGACGGCGTCGATCAGCGCCCCGACCTCGGCGAGCGCGGCGTCCACGACCGCGGCACGGTCCGCGACCGCGGGGTCGCACCGGGCCCGGAACAACCCGACCAGCCCGCGGGCGATCCCCGGGTGCGCGGCCAGCACCTCGGCCACATACCCCAGCCCGAACCGGCTCCCCAGCTGGCGGGCGTAGCGCCCGTAGGCGCGCAGCAGCGCCGCCTCCCGCCAGTCCAGCCCGGCCCGCAGCACCAGCGCGCTGAACCGATCCGACTCCGCCGCCCCCGCCCAGGCCGCCCGAAACGCCGCGCAGAACCCGGCCGCCACCCCGGCCGCCTCCCGCCCGGCCAGCCCGCGGCGGGTCGCCTCGTCCAACCGCAACCCGAAGTCGTACAACCAGCACCGG